>NZ_JBIVQP010000002.1:193598-1629898 GCF_044755245.1 Streptomyces sp. NPDC092369 | reverse complement strand
CCGGATCTGGAAGGCGGGTAACCGCTGGAGGTGACCGGTACTAATAGGCCGAGGGCTTGTCCTCAGTTGCTCGCGTCCACTGTGTTAGTTCTGAGGCAACGACTGTGTCTTTTTCCGGTCGTAACTTCATAGTGTTTCGGTGGTCATAGCGTGAGGGAAACGCCCGGTTACATTCCGAACCCGGAAGCTAAGCCTTACAGCGCCGATGGTACTGCAGGGGGGACCCTGTGGGAGAGTAGGACACCGCCGAACAATTTTTGAGGAAACCCCCGTACCGTTTATTCGGTACGGGGGTTTTCTGCGTTCGGGGTCGGCATGGGGACAAGTCATAAATCCCCCAGCTGCTGCTAGCTGCTACAAACGTCCTGCCGCCTTGAGAGCCAAATACGCTTCCGCCAATGCCGGCGCCAGTTCGTCCGGTGTTTCATCGACGACCGTAACGCCGTGTCGGCGGAGTTGTTCCGCGGTGCGGTGGCGTTCGCTCTGGGACTGGGCGGCGGCTGCGGCCTCGTAGACGGCTTCGGTGTTGCCGCGGGCTGTAGCCATCCGGGCGATGTAGGGATCCGCTACTGAGGCCACCAAAATCGTGTGGCGCTGGGTGAGTTGGGAGAGGACCGGCAGCAGGCCTTCTTCGACGGGGGCCGTGTCGAGGCTGGTGAGCAGCACGATCAGGGAGCGGCGGGGGGCCGTACGGAGAGCTGTGGCGGTCAGGCCTCTGGCGTCCAGTTCGACCAGTTCGGGTTCGATGGTCGCCATCGCGTTGACCAAGGACGGGAGGACGTCTCGGGCCGTGCGGCCCTGGACGAGGGCGCGTACTCGGCGGTCGTAGGCGAGGAGGTCCACGCGGTCGCCCGCGCGGGAGGCGAGGGCTGCGAGGAGCAGGGCCGCGTCCATGGAGGCGTCGAGGCGTGGGGCGTCGCCCACGCGGCCGGCGGAGGTGCGGCCGGTGTCCAGGACCATGAGGATGTGGCGGTCGCGTTCGGGGCGCCAGGTGCGTACGGCGACCGTGGACTGGCGGGCGGTGGCGCGCCAGTCGATGGAGCGGGTGTCGTCGCCGGGGACGTACTCGCGCAGGCTGTCGAATTCCGTGCCCTCGCCGCGGGTCAGCAGGCTGGTGCGGCCGTCGAGTTCGCGCAGGCGGGCGAGTTTCGAGGGCAGGTGCTTGCGGCTGGTGAACGGGGGCAGGACGCGGACCGTCCAGGGGACCTTGTGGGTGCCCTGGCGGGCGAAGAGGCCGAGAGGGCCGTCCGAGCGGATGGTCACGCGGTCCGCCTGGCGGTCGCCGCGGCGGGTGGGACGTAGGCGCGTGGTGATGCGTCGGCGTTCGCCGGCGGGGACCGTCAGGCGGTGGCGGGAGGCCTCGACCTCGGTGCCGGGCTGCCAGCTGCTGGGGGGCCAGGCGTCACGCACGCGTGCGTGGAGCGGGCGGCCTGAGGGGTTGGTGATCGTGAGGGTCACGTCGGCGGGTTCGCCCAGGCGGGCCGAGGTGTCGCCGGAGCGGGTGAGGCCGAGGCGGCGTACGGGGGCGGCCAGAACGAAGTCGCAGGCGCAGGCCAGGGCCAGGGGGCCGTTGACCGCGAGGAGGCCCCACCAGCTGGGCTCCAGGATGCCGATGGGGACGGAGCCGAGGGCCGCGAGGAGGGCGGCGCGTCCGGTGAGTGCCATCAGCGGGGGACGGGGACGTGGGCGAGGATCGCGTTGATGACCGAGTCGGCCGTCACGCCCTCCATCTCGGCTTCCGGGCGGAGTTGTACGCGGTGGCGGAGGGTGGGCAGGGCGAGCGCCTTCACGTCGTCCGGGATGACGTAGTCGCGGCCCGTGAGCCAGGCCCACGCGCGCGAGGTGGCGAGGAGGGCCGTGGCGCCGCGTGGGGAGACGCCCAGGGTGAGGGACGGGGACTCGCGGGTGGCGCGGCAGATGTCCACCACGTAGGCGGTGATCTCCGGGGAGACCGTCGTCTTGGCGACGGCGGCGCGGGCGGCTTCGAGGTCGGCGGGGCCCGCTACGGGGCGTACGCCGGCGGCGCGCAGGTCGCGCGGGTTGAAGCCCTCGGCGTGGCGGGTGAGGACGTCGATCTCGTCCTGGCGGGAGGGGAGCGGGATCGTCAGTTTGAGGAGGAAGCGGTCGAGCTGGGCTTCGGGGAGGGGGTACGTGCCCTCGTACTCGACCGGGTTCTGGGTCGCGGCGACCAGGAAGGGGTCGGGGAGGGGGCGTGGGGTGCCGTCGACCGTGACCTGGCGCTCCTCCATGGCTTCGAGGAGGGACGACTGGGTCTTCGGCGGGGTGCGGTTGATCTCGTCCGCGAGGAGGAGGTTGGTGAAGACGGGGCCCGGCTGGAAGGAGAACTCGGAGCTGCGGGCGTCGTAGACGAGGGAGCCGGTGATGTCGCTCGGCATCAGGTCCGGGGTGAACTGGACGCGCTTGGTGTCGAGTTCGAGTGCGGATGCGAGGGCGCGGACGAGCAACGTTTTGGCGACCCCGGGGACTCCTTCTAGGAGAACGTGTCCGCGGCAGAGGAGGGCGACTACGAGGCCGGTCACGGCGGGGTCCTGGCCGACCACGGCTTTGGCGATCTCGGCGCGCAGGGCTTCCAGGGAGGCTCGGGCGGTGCCCGGATCCCCGGTGTTCCCGGCGTTGTCAGTGGTCGGGTCCATCATGGACGGCGTACCTCTCTTTCGAGGGCGTCGAGTTGATCGGCGAGTGCGATGAGGGCCGTGTCGTCGCTGGGCGGCGGGCCGAAGAGGAGGGACTGCAGGGTGGTCTGGCCGTCGCCGTGGAGGTGGGCGGACAGAGCGGGGAGCAGGGCCTCGGGCGAGTGCGCCCGGGTGACGGGGACGCCTACGAGGGGGGCGAGTCTGGTGCGGGTGGTGGAGCGGAGAGCGGCGGACGCGCGGTCGCGGGCGTTGGCCTTGCGGTAGAGGCGCGCGCGGCCTTCGACGGTTTCGGAGGCGCGGATCGCCACGGGGAGTCTTTCGGGCACGAGTGGGCCGAGTCGGCGTGCCCGCCACAGGGCGGCCAGGAGCGCCGCGACGAAGAGCTGCAGTGTGCCCCAGAGCCAGCCGGAGGGGAGCAGGTCGAACAGGCTCTTCTCGTCGGTGTCGGTGGCCGAGATGTCGGAGAGCGAGGGGAGGTACCAGACCAGATGGGGGCGGGAGCCGAGGAGTTGGAGGGCGAGCGAGGCGTTGCCCTGGTCGTCGAGACGGTCGTTGAAGAGGATGTCGGGCGCTCCGAGGACCACGGTGTCGCCGTCCCCGGACGTGTCCGGGATGCGCAGCAGGGTGGCCAGGCGCTCGCTGGGGTAGCACTCGTCGGCGCCGAGGTGCGTGGTGGTGTAGCGGATGCCGCCCGTGTCCGCGCGGCCCGCGGTGCGTGCGGCGGGCAGGGCGCAGTGCGGGGAGAGCGTCGAGTCGAGGCTGGTGGCGGGGTCGGCGGTGACGCCGGGCGCGAGCCTTTCCACGGAGGCGCTGCCGGAGGCGACGAGGACGGTGCGTCCGCCGGAGCCGGCGGTCGCCGCGTGCAGCCGGGTCTGTTGACGCTCGGTCAGCAGGTCGGGGGCGGCGATCAGGAGCGTGGTGTCCGCAGCGGCCGCGGCGCGTGCCTCGTCCAGGGTGGTGGCCACGCGCGTGGAGACGCCGCGGTCGGCGAGGAGCTCGGCGACGGCGCGGCTGCCGTAGGGGTCGACGGAGCGCGGGTCGAGTGTGCCGTGCCGGGCGTCGGAGCGGATCACGGCGATCACGACGGCCGTCACCAGGAGGAGCACGACGCCGAGCGCGATGCCCCGCGCGCGGGTCCACACCTGGCGTGGGGTGGGCGAGACCGAGGTGGTGGGGAGCGTGGCCTCGACGGTCACTGGGCGGCTCCCTGGCGGGCGTTGGGGGCCGTGCTGGGGCTGCTGCTGGTGAGGTGGGGCCTGGTGCGTTCGAGGTCGCGGTCGAGTTCGGCGATGCGGTGGTACGACTGCTCGCTCGCCCTGCGTCCGCCGTATGTCACGTCGTCGAAGTCCCGGGCGGCGGCGTGGAGCCGGTCGGTCTGGGAGGGCAGCGTGCGGCCGGCTTCCGCCGCGGCTTCGTCGGCGGTGCGGCCGGGGCGGATGTCGAGGAGTGCCCGTTCCTCCAGGGAGCGGACGATGGCGCGCATGCGTTCCTGGACGGCCTGGTTCCAGTGGCCCTGGGCGGCGTGCGCCTCGGCGGCCGCGCGGTGTTCGGCGGCGCTGCGGGGGCGGTCGTCGAACAGGGCGGCGGCGGAGACGGGTTGGCGGCGCGGTGTGCCCAGGCGCCACCACAGCACGCCCAGTGCGGCGAGGACGGCCATGATGACGACGGTGAGGCCGAGCGCCCCGCCGGGCGTGGCGGTCGAGGCCGTGCCGAACAGCTTGTCGACCCATTCCCAGAACTTGTTCAGGGCCCGCTCGAAGAGGCTGGGGTCGTTCTCGTGGTACATCCGCTTGGACAGCTCGCGCCGGGCCGCCTCCCGCGCGGGATCACGCGGGATCGTCACCGGCGGTTCGTCGCCGGAGCGCAGCGACAGTACGGAGGTGCCGCCGACCCGCAGCAGGGTCCGTACGGTCGATTCGGCGGCTCGCGGCAGTGCCGGCACCGCTGTGAGAACTCCCCCCGCCAGGCTCACCGCATCAGCTCCCCGAGCCGGCTGCGGTGCCGTAGTCCTGGACGCCGGCGGCGCGGGCCAGTTCGAGGTCGAGGGCCTCGCGGCGGATGCGCTGGTCGATGTAGAGCAGCACGGTGACGCCGGCCGTGATCGGGAACGTGATCATGGAGCCGATCACGGCGCCGACGCCGCTGATGATGAGGTACGTCCAACCGACGTCGCCGGCAGCGGAGTTGAGGAAACCGCTGACGCCGTCGCCGCTGAAGGCCGAGGCGATCAGGGTGAAGGGGATGACAACGATCGAGGCGACGATGTTGGCGATGACGGTGGCGAGCAGCTGGATGCCGAAGACGCGCCACCAGGAGCCGCGGACCAGCTTCACGGAGCGGCTCATCGACTTCGTGATGCTCTGCTTCTCCAGCATCAGCGCGGGCGAGGAGAGCGAGAGGCGGACCATCAGCCACACGGCGACGACTGCGGCTCCGAGTCCGCCCAGGATGCCGAGGGCGGCGCCCGGGCCGTCCGCTCCGGCGACGGCCACGAGGAGTCCGGGCAGGACGCCCACGATGACGATGCCGAACGCGATGAGCAGCAGCAGGAAGATCAGGCCGAACAGCCTGAGCAGCTGCGGGCGCGCGTCGCGCCAGGCGTCGCCGATGGTGACGGACTTGCCGAGGACGGCGCGGCTGGTGACCGTCGTCAGGAGAGCGGTGGCCGTGATCGTGCCGATCAGGGAGACCAGGAAGACGACGCCGCTGCTGATCATGGTGTCGCCCAGGGCGCGGGAGACCTCGTCGAAGCTGGCGCTGGGGTCGTCGAGGGCGTCTGTGCTGACGGTGTCGTTCAGGATGAGGCCCTGGACGAGGATGACGATGATCTCGGTGAAGACCGCGACGGTCAGCGAGATGCCGAGGACCGTGCGCCAGTAGGTGCGCATGGTGGAGACGGCGCCGTCGAGGATCTCGCCGACGCCGAGCGGGCGGAGCGGGATCACGCCGGGCTTGGCCGCGGGCGGTGGGCCTCCCCAGGCGCCACCTCCCCAACCGCCGTAGGGGCCGCCTCCGTAGGGGCCCTGACCGCCGTAGCCGCCGGGGCCGCCGGGAGCGCCAGGGCCTCCGTAACCGCCGCCGGGGGGCTGTCCGCCCCATCCGGAGGGTTGACCGCCCCAGCCCGGGCTGGGGGGTGGGGGCGGCGGGGCCTGGCCTGGGGTCGGGGCGCCGGTGGGCGCGGACCACTGGCCGGCCGGGGGCTGCTCCTTGGACCACTTCGCGCCTGGGTCCTGCGGGTCCGTGCCGGGCTGGCCGGAGGACTCCGCGGGGCGCGGACGGTCGGTGGGCTCGGCCGGGTCGGACGCGCCGGGCTCATGACCGTCGGACGGGGCAGATCCGGGCGAGGCCCAGCCCGGAGTGTCGTTCATCGTCGCTCCTTCACGGTGCCCGTCCGCGGTCGCGGTGGCAGGTTGGCAGCCATCGTGCCATGGGGTGGTCACCGGGGTATCGGCCGCGGTATGGGCTGCGCACCTTCAATTGTCGGCCCGGTAAGGGGCAGACTGACCGCATGGCTGATCAGCACGCGCAAACCGGCGAGGACCACAGGCCCACCGAGCTACCGGCGATCCGATGGGAGGAGCCACCCGAAGGCCCCGTACTGGTCCTTCTCGACCAGACCAGGCTGCCGGCCGAGGAGGTCGAACTGGTCTGCACGGACGCCTCCGCCCTGGTGGAGGCCATCCGCACACTCGCCGTGCGCGGGGCGCCGCTGCTCGGCATCGCGGGAGCGTACGGCGTCGCGCTCGCCGCCGCTCGCGGCTACGACGTGGACGAGGCCGCCGCGGTGCTGGCGGGAGCCCGGCCGACCGCGGTGAACCTCGGTGTCGGTGTGAGCAGGGCCCGGTCGGCGCACCGGGCGGAGTTCGCCAAGAGCGGGGACTCCGTGCTCGCCGCCCGGGCGGCGCTGGACGCGGCGAAGCGGCTGCACCAGGAGGACGCCGATGCCAGTGCCCGGATGGCCGAGCGCGGGCTGGCGCTGCTGGACGAGCTGCTGCCCGGTGGCGGACACCGGATTCTCACGCACTGCAACACCGGCGCGCTGGTGTCGGGCGGCGAGGGGACGGCGTTCGCGGTGGCCCTCGCGGCGCATCGGGCGGGGCAGCTGCGACGGCTCTGGGTGGACGAAACGCGTCCGTTGCTGCAAGGTGCTCGCCTGACGGCATATGAGGCGGCTCGCAACGGGATGGCGTACACCTTGCTCACGGACAACGCGGCGGGTTCGCTGTTCGCGGCCGGTGAGGTGGACGCCGTGCTGATCGGGGCGGACCGTATCGCGGCCGACGGCTCGGTGGCGAACAAGGTGGGGAGCTATCCGCTCGCCGTGCTCGCCCGGTACCACCATGTGCCGTTCATCGTGGTGGCACCGATCACCACGGTGGATCCGGACACGCCGGACGGGGCGTCCATCGAGGTGGAACAGCGTCCGGGGTACGAGGTGACCGAGGTCATCGCGCCCCAGGCGCCGGTCATGGGAGCGGGAGGCGGGATTCCGGTGGCACCCCTGGGGACACAGGCGTACAACCCGGCGTTCGATGTCACACCACCCGAGCTGGTGACCGCGATCGTCACGGAAGAGGGCGCCGTTTCGCCCGTGACGGCCGAGGCTCTTGCTGAGCTGTGTGCCAGGTCACGCCAGGTAACGATTAGCTAATGGGATGATGTCGTTTATGAAGGGACGAGTCCTTGTCGTCGACGACGACACCGCACTGGCCGAGATGCTCGGCATTGTGTTGCGTGGTGAAGGTTTTGAGCCGTCTTTCGTAGCCGACGGCGACAAGGCGCTGGCCGCTTTCCGGGAGAGCAAGCCCGATCTGGTGCTGCTCGATCTGATGCTGCCGGGCCGGGACGGTATCGAGGTGTGCCGCCTGATCAGGGCGGAGTCCGGGGTGCCGATCGTGATGCTCACGGCGAAGAGCGACACGGTGGATGTCGTCGTGGGCCTGGAGTCGGGCGCGGACGACTACATCGTGAAGCCGTTCAAGCCGAAGGAGCTGGTCGCCCGGATCCGGGCGCGGCTGCGGAGGTCGGAGGAGCCGGCGCCCGAGCAGTTGGCGATAGGCGATCTGGTCATCGATGTGGCCGGTCACTCTGTGAAGCGGGAGGGGCAGTCGATCGCGCTGACGCCGTTGGAGTTCGACCTGCTGGTCGCACTGGCGCGGAAGCCGTGGCAGGTGTTCACGCGTGAGGTGCTCCTGGAGCAGGTCTGGGGCTACCGGCACGCCGCCGACACCCGTCTGGTCAACGTGCACGTCCAGCGGCTGCGCTCCAAGGTCGAGAAGGACCCCGAGCGACCGGAGATCGTGGTGACCGTCCGAGGCGTCGGTTACAAGGCAGGGCCGAGCTGACATGTCCGGTGACAGTGCCGCTTCGACGTCCGGGCACAGTGGGGCCCGCGCGGGGCGGCCTGTCGGCCCGGAGACGGCGGGCTCCCGCTGGGGGAGCCTGCTGGAGGGCGGGTTGCTTCAGGGCGGCGTTCAGGGCAGCCCGGTGCTCCGCCTGTTCATGCGCTGGCTGCGCCGGCCGCTGCTGCCCGTCATGCGGCTGTGGCGGCGCAACATCCAGCTCAAGGTCGTCGTCACCACCCTGCTGATGTCGCTGGGCGTGGTCCTGCTGCTGGGCTTCGTCGTCATCGGACAGGTCCGCAACGGTCTGCTGGACGCCAAGGTGAAGGCCTCCCAGAGCCAGGCCACCGGCGGCTTCGCGGTGGCCAAGCAGCGCGCCGACGAGGCGGCCGCGGGGACCGGGGACGACGGTGCCGCGGCGACCGCGGACGACCGTTCCTCGCAGAACGTCATCGCCTGGATGAGCGATCTGGTGTCGTCGCTGTCCAGCGGCGGCCAGGGCGCCTTCGACGTGGTCACGCTCCCGGCTGGCGACGACAGCGGCGGCGGGCGCGGTCCGCGTGCCTCCGGTGGTGTCGACCCGACGGTGAGCGTGCCCGAGGATCTGCGCGCGAAGATCAACGACGGCACGTCGGCCGCCCAGAGCTACACCCGCATCGTCTACAAGGACGGTGGCAAGGCGTCCCAGTCGGCGCTGGTCATCGGCAAGCAGGTCAACGACCCGAACGGTGACCCGTACCAGCTCTACTACCTCTTCCCGCTCACCCAGGAGGAGAAGTCGCTGAGTCTGGTGACGGGCACGCTGGCGACCGCCGGGCTCTTCGTCGTCGTACTCCTCGGGGCCATCGCCTGGCTCGTGGTGCGGCAGGTCGTCACGCCGGTGCGGATGGCGGCCGGGATCGCCGAGCGGCTGTCGGCCGGGCGGCTGCAGGAGCGGATGAAGGTCACCGGCGAGGACGACATCGCGCGGCTCGGTGAGGCCTTCAACAAGATGGCGCAGAACCTGCAGCTGAAGATCCAGCAGCTGGAGGACCTGTCACGGATGCAGCGGCGGTTCGTGTCGGACGTGTCGCACGAGCTGCGGACGCCGCTGACGACCGTACGGATGGCGGCCGATGTCATCCATGACGCGCGCGTGGACTTCGATCCGATGACCGCGCGGTCGGCCGAGCTGCTCGCCGACCAGCTGGACCGGTTCGAGACGCTGCTCGCGGATCTGCTGGAGATCAGCCGCTTCGACGCGGGCGCGGCGGCACTGGAGGCCGAGCCGATAGACCTCAGGGAGGTCGTCCGGCGGGTCCTCAGCGGGGCCGCGCCGCTCGCCGAGCGCAAGGGGACGCACGTACGCGTGATCGGCGACCAGCAGCCCGTGGTGGCCGAGGCGGACGCCCGGCGTGTGGAGCGGGTGCTGCGCAATCTCGTCGTCAACGCCGTGGAGCACGGCGAGGGCAAGGATGTCGTCGTCAAGCTGGCCTCGGCGGGCGGGGCGGTGGCGATCGCGGTGCGCGACTACGGGGTCGGGCTCAAGCCCGGCGAGGCCACGCGCGTGTTCAGCCGCTTCTGGCGGGCCGACCCGGCACGCGCGCGTACCACCGGCGGTACGGGTCTGGGGCTGTCGATCGCCCTGGAGGACGCGCGGTTGCACGGCGGCTGGCTGCAGGCGTGGGGCGAGCCGGGCGGCGGTTCGCAGTTCCGGCTGACGCTGCCGCGGACCGCGGACGAGCCGCTGCGGGGCTCCCCGATACCGCTGGAGCCCAAGGACTCGCGGCGCCACCGCGGACTCGACGACGCCGGACTGCCGCGCGCGGGCGGTGACAAGGTCGCCACCGTGCCCGCGCAGCCGACCGGGGACCAGATACCGATGACGCCGCGGCTGACCGGTGCGACGGCCACGGCCGATCCGACGGCGCTGCCCGGCAACGGCGCGCGCGTGGTGCCCCGGCCCGTCTCGGGCGCACGACGACAGGACGGGACGTCCGCCGCCGACGGCGCGCGGAGCGAGACCGCGGGCCGCCAGGACGCCGGGCCGGGGGACGCGAACAAGCAAGGGGAGGCATCTCGTGGGCGCTGACGGCGACGGGGGCGCTCGGCGGGGAGCCACGCGCGCGACGGCGTACGCCGCCTGCGGCGTCGTACTGCTGGCGGGCTGCGCCTCGATGCCCGACAGCGGGGATCTGCGCGGGGTCGAGTCCACGCCCCGGCAGGACACCCAGGTGCGGGTCTTCGCCATGCCGCCCCAGGACGACGCTCAGCCCTCGGACATCGTGTCGGGCTTCCTGGAGGCGCTGACCAGCGACGATCCGGGGTACTCGACGGCGCGCCAGTACCTGACCCGCACGGCGTCGCAGACGTGGCAGCCGGGGCTGTCCACCACGGTCCTGCAGAACGGTCCGGGCACCGAGGCCATCGGGCACGAGGTCGCCAACGACCTGACGTTCACACTGACCGGCACCAAGGTCGCCACCGTGGACGAGCAGCAGTCGTACGCGGCCGCCAAGGGGGCCTATGCCGCGCCGGTGCACCTGACGCGGGACAAGAAGACCAAGCAGTGGCGCATCGACCGGCTGCCGCAGGGCGTCGTCATGGGGAAGTCGGACTTCCAGCGCAACTACATGTCCGTCAACAAGTACTACTTCGCGTCGAACAGCACGGCGAACACCCAGGCGCACACGGCGGCGGTCGCCGACCCCGTGTACGTACGCCGGTACGTGGACCCCACGACGGAGATGGTGCGGTCCCTGCTCAACGGGCCCTCGCGCTGGCTCGACCCGGTGGTCCGGACGAGCTTCCCGACGGGTACGGCGCTCAAGAAGGGCGTCAAGGCGCTCACGCCGGACGACCAGAACAAGCTGACCGTGCCGCTGAACGAGAACGCCGCCCGGGTCGGTTCGGCGAAGTGCGGCGAGATGGCGGCCCAGCTGCTGTTCACGCTGCAGAACCTCACCCCGATCGTGGACACGGTCGAACTCCGCTCCGGCAGCAAGCGACTGTGCTCGCTCGGCGACGACCCGGGGGACCTCGTCGACACGCGCGCGTCGGCGCAGCATCCCTCCTACCTGTACTTCATCGACAGCAAGAAGCGACTGGTGCGGCTGTCGGCCGAGAATCCCAACACCGCGCCGGACCCGGTGCCGGGCGCGCTGGGAGAGACCGGGAAGGCGCTGCTGTCGGTGGCCGTGTCGCGGGACGAGCAGTCCGCGGCCGGGGTCGCCGACGACGGCAAGGACCTGTACGTCGCCTCCCTCGTGTCGGGCGGATCGCTCGGGGACGCCGTGCTGACCAGCCACGGCTCGACGGAGGAGAACCGGCTGACGGCGCCCAGCTGGGACGCGCACGGCGACCTCTGGGTGGCCGACCGCGACCCCGCCGACCCCCGCCTGCTCCTGCTGGAGCAGGGCAGGGGCGAGCCGATCGTGGTGAAGGCACCCGGCCTGGACGGACGCATCCAGGACGTCCGGGTGGCCGCCGACGGGGTGCGGATCGCGCTCGTGGTGGCCAAGGGCGACCGGACCTCGCTGCTCATCGGACGGATCGAGCGGACCGGCGAGACGGGCGGCAAGGACGAGCGGCCGACGGTCTGGGTGCAGGAACTGCGCTCCGCGACACCGGAGTTGGAGGACGTCACCGCCATGTCGTGGGCCGGGGACAGCCGGCTCGTGGTGGTCGGGCGGGAGCAGGGCGGTGTGCAGACCATGCGGTACGTCCAGATCGACGGCTCCACGCCGGAGGGGCCCGCGCCCGCGGCCCTGACAGGCGTCAAGGAGCTCACGGCGGCCGAGGACGACCGGCTTCCGCTGGTGGCGTACTCGGAGGACGGGATCGTGCGGCTCCGGTCCGGGGCGCAGTGGCAGAAGGTGGTCACGGACGGGACGGCGCCGGTCTATCCGGGGTGAGCCCCCCAGCCCCGGCCCCGGCCCCAGCCCCGGCCCCGGCCCCGGCCCCGGTCCTAGCCCCGCTCCATAGCCCCAGCCCCGGCTGCAGTCACAGCCAGGAGTTGTCCACAGGGAGTTATCCACAGGGGTGGTCGGGCGGCTCGGGGCTTGGCACAGTGGTGGGCATGCGGGGGTGGTGGCAGGACCTCACCGATCTGGTGCTGCCGGCCGAGTGCGGAGGCTGCGGGAGGCCTCGCACGGTGCTCTGCCCGGAGTGCCGTGCCGCCCTGAGCGGGGCCGCACCGTGCCGGGTGCGACCGGTGCCGGAGCCGCCCGGGCTGCCCGTGGTGCACGCGGCCGCCCGGTACGCGGACGCGGTGCGGGCCGTGCTGCTGGCCCACAAGGAGCGCGGCGCGCTGGCGCTGACGGCACCGCTGGGCGCAGCCCTGGCGGGGGCTGTGCGGGCGGGGTTGGGGGAGATCGGCTGTGAGCGGTTCGGTGGGGAGTGGACCGGCGGGGCAGAGTCGTCGGCGGTCGGGGTGGGCGTCGGCGGGGCCGTGCCGCAGCGCCGTCCGGCCGGCGGTACGCAGACGTGGGCCCGGGGCGGCCTGAGCGGGGGCTCTCCTGTGCTGCTCGTCCCCGTTCCGTCCGCGGGCGGGGCGGTGCGGGCGCGCGGGCATGACCCGGCGCGGCGGATCGCGCTCGCGGCGGCCGGTGAGCTGCGGCGGACCGGGACCCCTGCGCGGGTGCTGGCGGTGCTGCGGCAGAAGCGGGCCGTGGCCGACCAGTCGGGGCTCAACTCCCGGCAGCGGCTGGACAATCTCGCGGGCGCGCTGGCCGTGGCGCCCGGCGGCGCGGGGCTGTTGCGCGGAGGGCGGGTCGTGCTCGTCGACGACCTCCTGACCACGGGCGCCTCGCTGACGGAGGCGGCGCGGGCCGTGCGGGCGGCGACCCGGGGCCGCGCCCACGCCGATCCGCACTCGTCCGTGTACGCGGCGCTGAGTCGGGCAGACGGTGGGCAACGTATGAGTGGATCAAGTGGCGCCGTTGACCTGATCTGCGCAGCTGTGGTCGCGGCGCCGCCTGATTCCTTCGGAATAAACCGGAACTGACTGGAAACTTGCATCGTTGCAGGTAATGAGAGGGTCAATTCACCAGAACGGAGGTACGCGGCGGTAGAGGGTGACGACATCCGTCCGGGCGAGATATGTTCGGTTGTGAGGAAAAGGCGCAGGCCATACCTCGCGTATCGGAATGCCGTGCTGCGGGTTTTTGCACAATCACTCGCACCGGTGGGGTGGAGATCTTGCCTGTGGGGGAGGAGGAGGTGGAAGTCACCGAGTCCGAGGTTCCGGTGGTTCACCGGGACCGGGTGCAAAGGGAGATGCTCCGCAGGCGAAGCGGGGCTATCCGGGAACGGAGTTCTGCGTGGACATCGTCGTCAAGGGCCGCAAGACCGAGGTGCCCGAGCGGTTCCGCAAGCACGTGGCCGAGAAGCTGAAGCTGGAGAAGATCCAGAAGCTCGACGGCAAGGTGATCAGCCTCGACGTGGAGGTGTCCAAGGAGCCGAACCCCCGACAGGCCGACCGTTGTGACCGAGTGGAGATCACGCTCCGCTCCCGCGGTCCGGTGATTCGGGCGGAGGCATCGGCCAACGATCCGTACGCGGCGCTCGACCTCGCGGCGGAGAAGCTGGACGCCCGGCTGCGCAAGCAGCACGACAAGCGGTTCTCGCGCCGCGGTGCCCGCAGGATCCCGGCGGCAGAGGTCGCCGACCACGTCCCGGGCGCGGCGACGCTCAACGGGAACGGCCACCCCGTCCACGAGGACGAGGCGGACGGAATCCCCACCAAGAAGATCGGCTCGCTGGAAGTGAAGGGTGACGGCCCCCTCATCGTCCGCGAGAAGACCCACGTCGCCTCCCCCATGACTCTCGACCAGGCTCTCTACGAGATGGAACTGGTCGGCCACGACTTCTATCTGTTCGTCGACTCCGAGACCAAGGAACCGAGTGTCGTCTACCGGCGGCACGCCTACGACTACGGCGTCATTCACCTGAGCACGGACCCGATGGTGGCCCAGGCGCAGCCCCCCGCGCCGGGGGGCACGCTGGGCGGCTGACCGGCCCCGCAGACCGATGAGCCGGTGCCCCTGGAGCGCGTGTGCGCCCCCAGGGGCACCGGTGTGCGACCAGTTCGCGCCTCGCGCGGTCACCGCGTTGTCATCCAGGCATGGAATCATGGCCACAGCGGCTCAACCGGTGGGCCGTTGCCTTGGGTTGGCGATGGCACAGCACCACAGGCCACAGCCTTCAGGGGGAGGAACGATGGCGGACAGCTTCGGACCGATGCATGACGGGGATGCCGACGGCGGCATCGTCGCCATGGGCCCGGACGCGGGCACACCACGCAAGGAGCCGATCAGGGTCCTGGTCGTGGACGACCACGCCCTCTTCCGTCGCGGCCTGGAGATCGTGCTCGCGGCCGAGGAGGACATCCAGGTCGTTGGCGAGGCCGGGGACGGCGCGGAAGCCGTCGACAAGGCCGCCGACCTGCTGCCGGACATCATCCTGATGGACGTGCGGATGCCCAAGCGGGGCGGTATCGAGGCCTGCACCTCCATCAAGGAGGTGGCCCCCAGCGCGAAGATCATCATGCTGACGATCAGCGACGAGGAAGCCGACCTCTACGACGCGATCAAGGCGGGCGCGACCGGATATCTCCTCAAGGAGATCTCCACGGACGAGGTGGCCACCGCCATTCGCGCGGTGGCCGACGGGCAGTCGCAGATCAGTCCGTCCATGGCGTCGAAACTGCTCACCGAGTTCAAGTCGATGATCCAGCGCACCGACGAGCGCCGGCTGGTGCCGGCACCGCGATTGACCGACCGCGAACTCGAAGTGCTCAAGCTCGTCGCCACGGGGATGAACAACCGGGATATCGCCAAGGAGTTGTTCATCTCCGAGAACACCGTGAAGAACCACGTGCGCAACATCCTGGAGAAGCTGCAGCTGCACTCCAGGATGGAGGCCGTGGTCTACGCGATGCGGGAGAAGATTCTCGAGATCCGCTGACCCCGGTCGGCGCCTCGCGTGATCCCGGTCAGCGCATCGCGGCGGTCAGTGCGCGAGTCACCTCCTGGATGAGAGGCTCGCGCAGCTCCGGGGCGTCCACTCGCTCCACGCGTACGTTCGTGCAGTCCACCCAGCTGGCCGCCTCGACGAGCGCCTCCGCCACCTTCGGGACCGCTTTCGTGCCGTCCAGGGTGACCTGCCTGGCGATCAGGGTCTGGCCCTCGCGGGCCGGGTCGACCCGGCCGACCAGACGGCCGCCGGCGAGGACCGGCATCGCGAAGTAGCCGTGGATGCGCTTCGGCTTGGGGACGTAGGCCTCCAGGCGGTGGGTGAAGCCGAAGATCCGCTCCGTGCGCGCCCGTTCCCAGATCAGGGAGTCGAACGGCGACAGCAGCGTGGTGCGGTGACGGCCGCGCGGAGGTGTCTCCAGGGCCGTCGGGTCGGCCCAGGCCGGCTTGGACCAGCCCTCCACCGTGACGGGCACCAGGCCCGAGTCGGCGATGACCGCGTCGACCTGCTCGCCCTTGAGGCGGTGGTAGTCGGCCATGTCCGCGCGCGTGCCGACGCCCAGGGACTGGCCCGCGAGGGCGACCAGGCGGCGTACGCACTCGGCGTCGTCCAGGTCGTCGTGCAGCAGCTCGTCGGGGATCGCGCGCTCGGCGAGGTCGTAGACCCGCTTCCAGCCGCGGCGCTCCACGCACACCACCTCGCCGTACATCAGCGCGCGCTCCACGGCGACCTTCGAACCCGACCAGTCCCACCACTCGCTGGTGCGCTTGGCGCCGCCCAACTCCGTGGCCGTGAGGGGGCCTTCGGCGCGGAGCTGCTTGACGACCTGGTCGTAGGTGCCGTCCGGGAGGTCGTGGTTCCAGTGCGGGCGGGCGCGGTAGGCGCGGCGGCGGAAGGCGAAGTGCGGCCACTCCTCGATGGGGAGGATGCACGCGGCGTGCGACCAGTACTCGAAGGCGTGCGGCCGGGCCGGAGCCGTGCCGGGGGTCGCGGTCTTCCAGTAGGCGTCCTCGACCGTCCTGCGGCCCACCGCGCCGAGGCGGGCGTACGGGATCAGCTCGTGGGAGCGGGCCAGGACCGAGATCGTGTCCAACTGGACCGCGCCGAGATGGCGCAGGACGCCCCGGACGCCCGCCCTGCGGTCGGGGGTGCCCAGGAAGCCCTGGGCGCGCAGCGCGATACGGCGGGCCTCGTCTGCCGAGAGGTCGGTGAAAGGACGCGGGGTCGTCATGGTCCGCACGATAGATGGTGGCACTGACAATGCGGCGTGAGCTGCGGGTCTGTCGCGGTGGCACGACGACAGCACAGCCCCGACGAAGGCACCGGTCCTACGCGGGCGACGGCAGATACGGCGCCGTCGACGGCAGTCCCAGGTCCGACGGCAGCAGGGAACCCACCCAACAGTCCCGTCGTACGCCCTTGTTGTTGATCGAGGAGCGCAGCGTGCCCTCGACGACGAAGCCCGCCCGTTCCGCCACCGCGCGGGAGCCCGTGTTGCCCACCTCCGCGCGCCATTCGACGCGGTCGATCGACACCTGGGTGAAGGCCCAGTGGGAGGCGGCGAGGGCGGCCTCGGTGGTGTAGCCGTGGCCGCGGTGCTCCTTGGCGCCCCAGAATCCGACCTCGGCCACCCCCAGGGAGCGCATCGAGAGACTGAGCATGCCCACCAGGTCGCCTTCGGGAAGGAAGACGCCGAACGTGAACATGGAGGAGTTCGCCCAGCCGTCGGGGACCAGTTGTTCCGTGAAACTCCGCGCGTGCTCGGGCAGATAGGGAGACGGAATCGTGGTCCAGCGCTGAATGTCGGGGTCCTGGGCGGCCGCGTACACGGCGTCGGTGTCCTGCGGACCGACCGTGCGCAGGAGCAGGCGGGCCGTCGTGAGTGTCACGGGTTCCATCGGCCGATTCTGCTCGGAACGCCCGCGAGAGCGCCATCTTTTAGCGCTCCGTGAGCGGGTGATCACAATTCGCGCAATTCGTCGGCGGGGCGCGGCACCATCGGCGGGGCCCGGCCGTTGTTCCCTTTGAAGAAGATTTGAAGCAGCCCGCGAAGCACTGAGAGGTCGTCGTCGCGACAGGCCTCCCGGCTTGGCGGTGTCCTCGCATACGATGGCCGTTGCTCAGTAAGTCCAAGGAAACCGACTCTGCCAGGCCCGACCGGCAAGGAGACCAACCCCCGTGTCCGTCCTCTCAAAGATCATGCGTGCAGGCGAAGGCAAGATCCTGCGCAAGCTGCACCGCATCGCGGACCAGGTCAACTCCATCGAAGAGGACTTCATCGACCTCTCCGACGCCGAGCTGCGGGCCCTCACCGATGAGTACAAGCAGCGGTACGCCGATGGTGAGAGTCTGGACGACCTGCTTCCCGAAGCGTTCGCCACCGTGCGCGAGGCCGCCAAGCGCGTCCTGGGCCAGCGGCACTACGACGTGCAGATGATGGGCGGCGCCGCCCTCCACCTCGGCTACGTGGCCGAGATGAAGACCGGCGAGGGCAAGACCCTCGTCGGCACCTTGCCCGCGTACCTGAACGCGCTGTCCGGCAAGGGCGTTCACCTGATCACGGTCAACGACTACCTGGCCGAGCGCGACTCCGAGATGATGGGCCGCGTCCACAAGTTCCTGGGCCTGGAAGTCGGTTGCATCCTCGCCAACATGACGCCGGCCCAGCGTCGCGAGCAGTACGCGGCCGACATCACCTACGGCACGAACAACGAGTTCGGCTTCGACTACCTGCGCGACAACATGGCGTGGGCCAAGGACGAGCTCGTCCAGCGCGGCCACAACTTCGCCATCGTCGACGAGGTCGACTCCATCCTGGTCGACGAGGCCCGCACGCCGCTGATCATCTCCGGCCCGGCCGACCAGGCCACCAAGTGGTACGGCGACTTCGCCAAGCTGGTCACGCGCCTCAAGCGCGGCGAGGCGGGCAACCCCCTCAAGGGCGAGGAGGAGAGCGGCGACTACGACGTCGACGAGAAGAAGCGCACCTGCGCGATCCACGAGTCCGGGGTCGCCAAGGTCGAGGACTGGCTGGGCATCGACAACCTCTACGAGTCGGTGAACACCCCGCTGGTGGGCTACCTGAACAACGCCATCAAGGCCAAGGAGCTCTTCAAGAAGGACAAGGACTACGTCGTCCTCGACGGCGAGGTCATGATCGTCGACGAGCACACCGGCCGTATCCTCGCCGGCCGCCGCTACAACGAGGGCATGCACCAGGCGATCGAGGCGAAGGAAGGGGTGGACATCAAGGACGAGAACCAGACCCTCGCCACGATCACCCTCCAGAACTTCTTCCGCCTCTACAAGCGTCACGACCAGTCGGGCAAGGAGCTGCCCGGCCTGTCCGGCATGACCGGTACGGCGATGACCGAGGCCGCCGAGTTCCACCAGATCTACAAGCTCGGTGTGGTCCCGATCCCGACGAACCGGCCGATGGTCCGCAAGGACATGTCCGACCTGATCTACCGCACCGAGGTCGCCAAGTTCGAGGCGGTCGTCGACGACATCGCGGAGAAGCACGAGAAGGGCCAGCCGATCCTCGTCGGCACGACGTCGGTCGAGAAGTCCGAGTACCTCTCGCAGCAGCTCTCCAAGCGCGGCATCCAGCACGAGGTGCTGAACGCCAAGCAGCACGACCGTGAGGCCCCGATCATCGCCCAGGCCGGCCGCAAGGGCGCCGTGACGGTCGCCACCAACATGGCCGGCCGTGGTACGGACATCAAGCTCGGCGGCAACCCCGAGGACCTCGCCGAGGCGGCGCTGCGCCAGCGCGGCCTCGACCCCGAGGAGCACATCGAGGAGTGGGCCCAGGCCCTGCCCGCCGCCCTGAAGAACGCGGAGCAGGCGGTCAAGGCCGAGTTCGAGGAGGTCAAGGAGCTCGGCGGGCTCTACGTCCTCGGTACCGAGCGGCACGAGTCGCGGCGTATCGACAACCAGCTGCGCGGTCGTTCCGGCCGTCAAGGCGACCCGGGCGAGTCCCGCTTCTACCTCTCCCTCGGCGACGACCTGATGCGCCTGTTCAAGGCCCAGATGGTCGAGCGCGTGATGTCGATGGCGAACGTGCCGGACGACGTCCCGATCGAGAACAAGATGGTCACGCGCGCGATCGCGTCCGCCCAGTCGCAGGTCGAGCAGCAGAACTTCGAGACCCGCAAGAACGTCCTCAAGTACGACGAGGTCCTCAACCGCCAGCGCGAGGTCATCTACGGCGAGCGCCGCCGCGTCCTGGAGGGCGAGGACCTGCAGGAGCAGGTCGTGCACTTCATGGACGACACAATCGACGCGTACGTCGGCGCGGAGACCGCCGAGGGCTTCCCGGAGGACTGGGACCTCGACCGGCTGTGGGGCGCCTTCAAGCAGCTCTACCCGGTGAAGATCACCGTCGAGGAGCTGGAGGAGGCGGCCGGTGACCGGGCCGGTCTGACCGCCGAGTTCATCTCCGAGTCCATCAAGGACGACATCCACGAGCAGTACGAGAGCCGTGAGACGCAGCTCGGCTCCGAGATCATGCGTGAGCTGGAGCGCCGGGTCGTGCTGTCGGTCCTGGACCGCAAGTGGCGCGAGCACCTCTACGAGATGGACTACCTCCAGGAGGGCATCGGCCTGCGCGCGATGGCCCAGAAGGACCCGCTGGTCGAGTACCAGCGCGAGGGCTTCGACATGTTCACCGCCATGATGGAGGGCATCAAGGAGGAGTCCGTCGGCTACCTGTTCAACCTGGAGGTCCAGGTCGAGCAGCAGGTCGAGGAGGTCCCGGTCGAGGACGCGGCGCCGGTCGACATGGCCAAGCAGGACGCGGTGCCGGCCCAGGCGAACGGCCGTCCGGAGATCCGCGCCAAGGGCCTGGACGCCCCGGCGCGCCGGAACCTGCACTTCTCCGCTCCGACGGTGGACGGCGAAGGCGGCACCATCGAGGGCGACTTCGCCGGTGACGACGAGCCGGTGCGCTCCGAGGCGGACGGCCTCACGCGCGCGGAGCGCCGCAAGCAGTCGCGCAGCCGCAGCCGCCGCAAGAAGTAGCCACGAGCAGTATGTGACGGCGCTTGGAGCGCTGTGACGCAGGAAGGGCCGGTCACCCCAGGGTGCCCGGCCCTTCGCCGTGCGGTGGGGGGCGCACGGCGTCGGGCCGGGGGCGAGGGCAGGGCCGGGGGGCGAGGCAAGGAGCCTCTGGGCCGGGTGGCAGGGCATGGCGCCCCTGGACCGGAGGTCAGTCGTCGTCCGTGAGGTGTGTCGGACGCGGGCCGCCCATCTCCACCGCCGTGCAGCGCCAGCGCAGGTCCGCGCCCTGTTCCAGGCGGAAGGCCATGGCCCGCAGTTGGTCGCCGGCGCCGATCCGGGCGAAGGCCTCGATGGCGCCCTCGCGCGGGACGAAGTAGCCGATGTCGCGGACGACGGGGCGGGCGCCACGCGTGCGCAGGGGCGTGCGGTCGGCGAGCAGGGCGAGTTCGTCGTAGGCGCGGCCTGCGGTGTACCGGAGCATCCAGTGCACCGGACGCTGACCGCTCAACACCGCCAGGAGCCGGTCGGCGAAGACGTCGGTGGGGCGGGGCTGCGGAGCGGGCGGCCGGCGCCGGGCCTGGGCGGGGACGGTGCCTGGCGGGGCGTGGGCCGGGGTGCGCGCGGAGGGAGCGGCGCCGGGGGTGGTGTGCGTGGGGAGGGCGGTGGCGGTGTGTGCGGCGGAGCGGGTGGCGAGACGTGCGCCGGAGCCGGAGCCGGAGCCGGAGCCGGGGTTGGTGGCGGTGCGCGCCGTGGGCACCCTCGTGATGTCCCGCGACGGCGTCGCCGGGTTCGGCACGACGGCGTCCCGGGTCGGCGCGGCGGTGCCCGAAGCAACGGTGTCCTGTGAGGGCGTGACCGTGCCCGCAGCAGTGGTGTCCCGTGGCCCCCTGACGGCGCCCGGGGCGGTCGTGGTGCTCCTGCCCGGGCCCGTCGGTGGGCGGCCGTCCGTCGGCCTTGTGCGCGGGGAGAGGGTGCCTCCGCGGGAGCCCGGCGGGCGGTCGCCGTCGGGGGCCGTGAGGGGTGCGGTTCCGCCCGGCGTGCGGGGCGGGGTGCCGCCGGGGCGGCTCGGGTCGCGGCGGGCCGGTGGGCGGCCGGCGGTTCGGTGCTGTGCCCTGGTCATGACCTTGTGCATGGGAGTCCCCGTTCGCTCGGCCCAGTTCATACCGGGCGGTAACTTTGGCGATGGGGATCTTGTACGGCGGCGGAGGCGGCCGGGGCAAGGAAGCGTCGGCCCGGGTCGGGGTGGCCGGGAGGTTCACTTATCCGAGTGATCGAGGGGGCGGAAAACCCCGTGATCTGCGGGGTGCACCGGGTGAGTTCCGAGGACCGGGGTGGACGCCCTTCGCGGTGCGGGTGGGGACTCGAAAGGGGACTCCAACCGAGTCCGGCGCGAGTCCCGCACGTATCCTGAAGGCCCTCCGGGAAGCGCCGCTCAGCCCTCCCCGGGACCCCTGCGGAACCCACCGACCGAAAGCAGCCGGCCATGCGCGTCTACGTCCCCCTGACCCTCTCCGGTCTCGCCGAGGCGTACAAGACGGGCGAGTTGGCGACCGGACCGTTCCTCGCCTACGCCGTCACCCCCGCGTTGCGCGAGTGGTACCTCTCGGACGACATCGAGGAACTGGAGTACGCGGCGCTGAACCGGGCCGCGCTGGCCTCCCTGCGACAGTTGGCGGCGGATCCCGCGGCGGTACGGCGCCGGGTCGTCGTGGCCCTCGATGTGCCGGACGGCGCGGCGGTCGCCGACCCCGACCGCGGGCTCGATCCGGCGGCGCTGGGCGAGGTGCGGGTCGCCGGGACCGTGGCGTTGGCCAAGGCGGCCGCCGTGCACGTGGACGCGGACGACGCGGAGACTGATGTGACCCTCGCGGCCGAGGCGGTCGGCGCGGCGGACGGCGGGGACGACGACGCGCAGTTCGTGGTGGACGGGGCCGAGGACCACGAGCTGCTGTGGTTCGCGACGCAGGAGATCCCGAGCCTGGTCGGGCTCGGGGACTAGGGCCTGTCCGGCGGATCGGGTCGGCTGTGAGGTGCGGTGCTTCTTGGCCGAGCCGAGCGGGGTCTGGTGCGTGCGGTTGCAAGGCGGAGGAGGGCGGCGACGCGATGGGGGTCCCCCGGCCGAGCGAAGCCGAGGCTGGGGGAGTCGGCGACCGACGACAACGCGGCTGAGGGTCCCCCCCCACGCCTCTGAGGCAGTGGGGGAGTGCGTGCCAAGGCCCGCGACGCCGGGATGATCCGCCGGACAGGCCCTAAGGCCCCGGCGGTGGCCGGGCTCTTGATTGTCAGTGGCTACGGGTACGTTTTTGGCATGGGGACGCAGACAGGGGCCCACATCGTGTGGGACTGGAACGGG
Source organism: Streptomyces sp. NPDC092369 (assembly GCF_044755245.1). Classification (NCBI taxonomy): domain Bacteria; kingdom Bacillati; phylum Actinomycetota; class Actinomycetes; order Kitasatosporales; family Streptomycetaceae; genus Streptomyces; species Streptomyces sp. NPDC092369. The sequence goes on along the minus strand of NZ_JBIVQP010000002.1, from coordinate 1,607,594 downwards.
ACGCTGTTTCACGACAACGACGCGATCATCGGGGCGACGAACGCGGCCTTCGCCGAGCTGGGCCTGGAGCCGATCACGATGGAGCGGTACCGGGCGCTGTACTGCGTGCCGGTGCCGAAGTTCTACGAGCGGCTGCTCGGGCGGCTGCCGACCGACGCCGAGTGGGAGGTCATGGACGAGACCTTCCACCGGTACTACACCGAGCACCGGGTGGGGTGCGGGCTGACCGACGGCGCGGTGGAGCTGCTCGCCGGCTGGCGGTCGGCGGGGCGCAGTCAGTCGCTCCTGAGCATGTACGGGCACGCCGAACTGGTCCCGCTGGTCCGGGGGTTCGGCATCGAGCCGCACTTCCTGCGCGTCGAAGGGCGGATCGGGCCCTCCGGCGGCAGCAAGGCCGAGCACATGGTCCGCCACCTGGGCGCACTGGAGCTGGTGGAGCCCGCGCGCACGGTGGTGATCGGCGACGCCGCCGACGACGCCGTGGCCGCGCTGCACGTCGGTGCGCGAGCCGTGCTCTACACCGGCGGTTCGCACGGCCGGGCGAGCCTGGAGGCGGTGGGCGTACCGGTGGTGGACACACTGGCGGAAGCGGTCGCGGAGGCGGAACGAATAGCGGCGTAGCCCTCCGGGGGGAGCGGGGTGAAACCAACGGCCCCGCCGACCAGAAACCCCCGGCCCCGCCGACCCACCCCCGCCCCAGCCGACCGCCTAGGTCACCGGTGTTTTCGCTCGTAGCACCGTCAGGAACTCCCGCATCCACGCCGGGTGGTCCGGCCAGGCTCGGGAGGAGACCAGGGTGCCGTCGACGACCGCCTCGGTGTCCTGGAAGGTGGCTCCGGCGGCCTGCATGTCGGGCTCAAGGGCGGGGTACGCCGTGACCCGGCGGCCACGGAGGCTGTCGATCGCCGCGGTGAGGAGGGGGCCGTGGCAGATCTGGGCGACCGGTTTGTCCGCGTCGAAGAAGGACTTGAGGATCTTGCGCAGCTCGGGGTCGTTGCGCAGGTACTCGGGGGCACGGCCACCGGGGATGACGAGGGCGGCGTACTGACCGGGGTCGACGTCGGCGAAGGCGAGGTCGGCGGGCCAGGTGTAGCCGGGCTTCTCGGTGTACGTGTCGAAGCCGGGTTCGAAGTCGTGGACGACGAACCGGAGCTGCTTGCGCGTGGGGGCCGCGATGTGGACCTCGTAGCCCTCTTCGCGGAGCCGCTGGTAGGGGTACAGGACCTCCAGGGACTCCGCCGCGTCGCCGGTGACGATCAGGATTTTGGCTGTCATGTCGGCAACGTGCCCCCGTCGGGCGCGCTTGCCAAGGGGGCGTGCGCCGAACGGAGAAGGAAGGGAGTTCATGGGGGAGTTCACCGCACACCGTCACTGCTGTCTGCACTGTCCGTACTGTCCGCGCCGTCCGCACCGTCCGCCGTCGCGCGGAATACGCCCTCGGCGCCTACTTCGCTCCTGTGCAGAACGTCAAACTTCCACCCCTGCTTTTGTACACATACGGCTCATGACGGGGCCCCCGCAGGGAGCGATAGCCTGGGTGGCGTGATCAGCGCGATAGCTCGCGGGGGCACTGTCGCCCCTGCCCTGCGCCCGGTGAACACGGACCACATCCGTGTCCGGGCGGCGGTCGCTGGTCCGCGCGGGCGGGACGGAGGCGTGAGCGCCGCCGAGGCGCCGCGCACCCCCCGGGAAGAGGCGCCGCCGAGAGCAGCGTCACACCCGGCAGGGGCGCCAACATTGGCTGATAACCCCCCGCTCTTCTCACCTTGCGGCATAGCGTCGGAACAGACCGGAGACCCCGGGCCGTGGCGTCGAGCCGCAGGGGAAGACCCCGTACTTCCTTCTACGTCACGCAACGGCGCGCGACAGGAGCCAGAGGACAATGCAGACCAAGCTGGACGAAGCCAAGGCCGAGCTGCTGGAGAGGGCCGCTCGGGTAGCTGAGAACAGCCCGGTCGGGGGGAACCTACCGACCGGGACGGCGGACGAGGGCGATCCGGACACCCCGGACAGCGAATCCGTACTCGCGTTCCTCCAGCGCTACTACCTGCACACGGCCCCGGAGGACCTGAGCGACCGCGAGCCGGTCGACGTCTTCGGAGCCGCCCTTTCGCACTACCGGCTGGCCGAGAACCGCCCGCAGGGCACGGCCAACGTGCGGGTGCACACCCCGACCGTCGAGGAGAACGGCTGGACGTGCAGCCACTCCGTCGTCGAGGTCGTCACGGACGACATGCCCTTCCTCGTCGACTCCGTGACGAACGAACTGACCCGCCAGGGCCGCGGTATCCACGTGGTGATCCACCCGCAGGTCGTCGTCCGTCGCGACGTCACCGGCAAGCTCATCGAGGTGCTCACCGCGCAGTCGGCCGGCGAGCTGCCGCACGACGGGCACGTCGAGTCCTGGATCCACGTCGAGATCGACCGCGAGACCGACCGCGACGACCTCAAGCAGATCACCGCCGACCTGCTGCGGGTCCTGTCCGACGCCCGCGAGGCCGTCGAGGACTGGGACAAGATGCGGGACGCGGCACTGCGCATGGCCGAGGAGCTGCCCAAGGAGCCCGTCGCCTCCGACCTGCGCGCGCAGGACGTCGAGGAGGCCCGCGAGCTGCTGCGCTGGCTGGCCGCCGACCACTTCACCTTCCTCGGCTACCGCGAGTACCAGCTGCGCGACGACGACTCGCTGGCCGCCGTGCCCGGCACCGGCCTCGGCATCCTGCGCTCCGACCCGCAGCACGCGGGCGACGACAGCCACCCGGTCAGCCCGTCCTTCGAGCGGCTGCCGGCCGACGCGCGCGCCAAGGCCCGCGAGCACAAGCTCCTGGTGCTGACGAAGGCCAACAGCCGCTCGACCGTGCACCGGCCGTCGTACCTGGACTACATCGGCGTCAAGAAGTTCGACGCGGACGGCAACGTGATCGGTGAGCGCCGGTTCCTGGGGCTGTTCTCGTCCGCCGCGTACACCGAATCGGTGCGCCGGGTTCCGGTCATCCGCCGCAAGGTCGAAGAGGTCCTGGACCGGGCCGGTTTCTCGCCCAACAGCCATGACGGGCGCGACCTGCTGCAGATCATGGAGACCTACCCGCGCGACGAGCTCTTCCAGACCCCGGTCGACGAGCTGCAGTCCATCGTCACCTCGGTGCTCTATCTGCAGGAGCGCCGGCGCCTGCGCCTCTACCTGCGCCAGGACGAGTACGGCCGCTACTATTCGGCCCTCGTCTACCTCCCGCGCGACCGCTACACCACCGGCGTCCGGCTGCGGATCATCGACATCCTCAAGGAGCAACTGGGCGGCACCAGCGTCGACTTCACGGCCTGGAACACCGAGTCGATCCTGTCCCGGCTGCACTTCGTGGTCCGCGTCCCGCAGGGCACCGAGCTGCCGCAGCTGTCCGACGCCGACAAGGACCGCATCGAGGCCCGCCTGGTCGAGGCCGCCCGCTCCTGGGCGGACGCGTTCGGCGAGGCGCTGAACGCGGAGTGCGGCGAGGAGAAGGCCGCCGAACTGCTGCGCCGGTACGGCAGTGCCTTCCCCGAGGGCTACAAGGCCGACCACTCCCCGCGCGCCGCGGTCGCCGACCTGGTCCACCTGGAGCAGCTCAGCGACGACCACTCCGAGAGCGGCAAGGACTTCGCGCTCAGCCTGTACGAGCCGGTGGGCGCGGCGCCCGAGGAGCGCCGGTTCAAGATCTACCGCAAGGGCGCCTCGATCACCCTCTCCGCGGTGCTGCCGGTGCTCAACCGGCTCGGCGTCGAGGTGATGGACGAGCGGCCCTACGAGCTGCGCTGCTCGGACCGCAGCATCGCCTGGATCTACGACTTCGGCCTGCGCATGCCCAAGGCGCAGAACGGGAGCGCGGACTACCTCGGCGACGACGGCCGCGAGCGCATCCAGGACGCCTTCGCCGCCACCTGGACCGGCAAGGCGGAGAACGACGGCTTCAACTCCCTGGTGCTGAGCGCCGGGTTGACCTGGCGCCAGGCCATGGTGCTGCGGGCGTACGCCAAGTACCTGCGGCAGGCGGGCTCCACCTTCAGCCAGGACTACATGGAGGACACCCTCCGCAACAACGTCCACACCACCCGGCTGCTGGTCTCCCTGTTCGAGGCGCGGATGTCGCCGGACCGCCAGCGCGCGGGCCACGAGATCGTCGACGCCCTCCTCGAAGAGGTCGACGCGGCCCTGGACCAGGTGGCCTCCCTCGACGAGGACCGGATCCTGCGGTCCTTCCTGACGGTCATCAAGGCGACGCTGCGGACGAACTTCTTCCAGGAGGCGGCGGGCGGCAAGCCGCACGCGTACGTGTCCATGAAGTTCGACCCGCAGGCCATCCCCGACCTGCCGGCGCCGCGACCGGCGTACGAGATCTGGGTGTACTCGCCGCAGGTGGAGGGCGTGCACCTGCGCTTCGGCAAGGTCGCGCGCGGCGGGCTGCGCTGGTCGGACCGCAAGGAGGACTTCCGCACCGAGATCCTCGGCCTGGTCAAGGCGCAGATGGTGAAGAACACCGTCATCGTGCCGGTCGGCGCCAAGGGCGGCTTCGTCGCCAAGCAGCTGCCGGACCCGAGCGTGGACCGAGACGCGTGGCTCGCGGAGGGCATCTCCAGCTACAAGACGTTCATCTCGGCCCTGCTCGACATCACCGACAACATGGTGGCCGGCGAGGTCGTGCCCCCGGCCGACGTCGTGCGGCACGACGAGGACGACACGTATCTCGTGGTCGCTGCCGACAAGGGCACGGCGACGTTCTCGGACATCGCCAACGGGGTCGCGGAGACGTACAACTTCTGGCTCGGCGACGCCTTCGCCTCCGGCGGTTCGGCGGGTTACGACCACAAGGGCATGGGCATCACCGCCCGCGGCGCCTGGGAGTCCGTCAAGCGGCACTTCCGGGAGCTGGACGTCGACACCCAGAGCGAGGACTTCACGGTCGTCGGCATCGGTGACATGTCGGGTGACGTGTTCGGCAACGGCATGCTGCTGTCCGAGCACATCCGCCTGGTCGCCGCCTTCGACCACCGGCACATCTTCATCGACCCGAAGCCCGAGTCGGCCCCCTCCTACGCCGAGCGCCGCCGCGTCTTCGACCTGCCCCGCTCCAGCTGGGCCGACTACAACACCGACCTCATCTCCACCGGCGGCGGCGTCTTCCCCCGTACCGCCAAGGCCATCCCGGTCAACGCCCACATCCGCGAGGCCCTCGGCATCGAGGACAAGGTCGCCAAGATGACGCCGGCGGACCTGATGAAGGCGATCCTCAAGGCGCCGGTGGACCTGCTGTGGAACGGCGGCATCGGTACGTATGTGAAGGCGTCCACCGAGACCCACGCGGACGTCGGCGACAAGGCCAACGACCCGATCCGCGTCGACGGCGCCGACCTGCGCGTCAAGGTCGTCGGCGAGGGCGGCAACCTGGGCCTGACCCAGCTGGGCCGGATCGAGTTCGCGCTGGCCGGCGGCAAGATCAACACGGACGCGATCGACAACAGCGCGGGCGTGGACACCTCCGACCACGAGGTGAACATCAAGATCCTGCTCAACGGCCTGGTCACCGACGGCGACATGACCGTCAAGCAGCGCAACAAGCTGCTCGCCGAGATGACCGACGAGGTCGGCCGCCTCGTTCTGCGCAACAACTACGCGCAGAACACCGCGATCGCCAACGCGCTCGCCCAGTCCAAGGACATGCTCCACGCCCAGCAGCGGTTCATCCGCCACCTGGTGCGCGAGGGCCACCTCGACCGGGCCCTGGAGTTCCTGCCGACCGACCGCCAGATCCGCGAACGGCTCGCCCAGGGCCAGGGTTTGACCAGCCCGGAGACGGCCGTGCTGATGGCGTACACGAAGATCACGGTCGCCGACGAGCTGCTGCACACCACGCTGCCGGACGACCCCTACCTGCGCAGTCTGCTGGACGCGTACTTCCCGACGGCGCTGCGCGAGGCGTACCCCGAGTACATGGACAGGCACCCGCTGCGCCGGGAGATCGTGACGACCGTGCTGGTCAACGACACGGTCAACACGGGCGGTACGACGTATCTGCACCGGCTGCGCGAGGAGACCGGGGCGTCGCTCGAGGAGATCGTCCGGGCCCAGACCGTGGCGCGCAGGATCTTCAGCTCGGCGCCGGTGTGGGACGCGGTCGAGGCTCTGGACAACAAGGTCGAGGCCGCCGTCCAGACCAGGATCCGGCTGCACTCGCGCCGGCTCGTCGAGCGCGGTACGCGCTGGCTGCTCAACAACCGGCGCCAGCCGCTGCAGCTCGCCGAGACGGTGGAGTTCTTCGCAGAGCGCGTCGAGCTGGTCTGGCAGCAGCTGCCGAAGCTGCTGCGCGGCGCGGACCAGGAGTGGTGGCAGCGGATCCACGACGAGCTGACCGGCGCGGGCGTCCCGGACGAACTGGCCACGCGCGTGGCCGGGTTCTCCTCTGCCTTCCCGGCGCTCGACATCGTCTCGGTGGCCGACCGCATGGGCAAGGAGCCGATGGATGTCGCCGAGGTGTACTACGACCTCGCCGACCGCCTCCACATCACGCAGCTCATGGACCGCATCATCGAGCTGCCCCGCGCCGACCGCTGGCAGTCCATGGCCCGCGCCTCCATCCGCGAGGACCTCTACGCGGCGCACGCGGCGCTGACCGCCGACGTCCTGGCCGTCGGCAACGGCACCTCGACCCCCGAACAGCGCTTCAAGGCCTGGGAGGAGAAGAACGCGCCGATCCTCGGCCGCGCCCGCACGACACTGGACGAGATCCAGGGCTCGGAGGCGTTCGACCTCGCCAACCTGTCGGTGGCGATGCGGACGATGCGGACGCTGCTGCGGGCGCACACGTAACCGTCGGTAGAGCACATGGAGGAGGCCCGGACCGCGTCAAGCGGTCCGGGCCTCCTCCATCGGATGAGCCGACGGTCAGGTCGGTCAGGCAGCGAGGTGAGTCACGCCGTCACAGCCGCCGCGGGCTTCGGCTTCGGCTTGGCCTTGGGCTTCGCCTTGTCGCTCTTGTCGCCGGTGAAGGCCTCGTACTCCGCGAGGACGTCCTCCGTGGGACCGTCCATGCGCAGCACTCCGCGCTCCAGCCACAGGACGCGGTCGCAGGTGTCGCGGATCGTCTTGTTGTTGTGGCTGACCAGGAACACCGTGCCCGCGTGCTTGCGCAGCTCGCGGATGCGCTGCTCGGAGCGCTTGCGGAAGGCCGCGTCGCCGGTGGCGAGCGCCTCGTCGATGAGCAGCACGTCGTGGTCCTTGGCGGCGGCGATGGAGAAGCGCAGCCGGGCGCCCATGCCGGAGGAGTACGTCCGCATCGGCAGGGTGATGAAGTCGCCCTTCTCGTTGATGCCGGAGAAGTCGACGATGTCGGCGTAGCGCTCCTTGATCTGCTCGCGGGACATGCCCATGGCGAGGCCGCCGAGGTAGACGTTGCGCTCGCCGGTCAGGTCGCTCATCAGGGCCGCGTTGACGCCGAGCAGGGAGGGCTGGCCGTCGGTGTAGATCCGGCCGTTCTCCACGGGCAGCAGGCCGGCGACGGCCTTCAGCAGGGTCGACTTGCCGGAGCCGTTGGTGCCGATCAGGCCGATGGCCTCGCCCCTGTACGCGACGAAGGAGACGTTCCTGACGGCATGCACCTTGCGGACGCCCGACTCCTGGTCGGCCTGCTTGCGGCGCAGCATGCGGTTGAGGGCGGCGGTCGCGGAACCGCGTCCGCCGGTGGTGCCGTTGACCCGGTAGACGATGTCGACGCCGTCGGCGACGACCGTGGGGATGTCGCTGCGGGTGGGCTGCTCGGTGGCCTGGTCGGTCATGCGGTCGGTGATCCCGTCTGCGAACTCTTCGGTCACTTCGGTGTGCTCAGCCACGGCCGTAGGTCTCCTCGGCCTTCCAGAAGTAGATGAAGCCGCAGACGCCGGCGAGCACGGCCCAGCCGACCGCGAGCGCCCACACGTGGGGCGGCAGCTGGCTCGCGTGGAAGCTGTCGATGAGGGAGTAGCGCATCAGGTCGATGTAGACGGCGGGCGGGTTGGCCTTGAGCGCCGGAGCCACCCAGCTGGGCAGGTCGCTGTGCTGCTTGGTCAGCTTGTCGATGCTCCACATGACACCGGAGATGTACATCCAGGTGCGCAGCACGAACGGCATCAGCTGGGCGATGTCCGGCGTCTTGGAGCCCAGCCGGGCCATGATCATCGCGATGCCGGTGTTGAACGTGAACTGCAGCACCAGGACCGGGATCGCCAGGAACCAGGAGAACGAGACCGGGATCCCGAAGCAGAGCAGGATCACGACCAGGGCGCACATCGAGAACAGCAGCTGCTGGAGCTGCTGGAGGCAGAAGGAGATCGGCAGCGCGGCCCGCGGGAAGTGCAGGGCGCGGACCAGGCCGAGGTTGCCGGAGATGGCGCGGGTGCCGGTCAGGATCGAGCTCTGGGTGAACGTCCAGATGAACACGCCCGTAACCAGGAACGGGATGTAGTCCGGCACGCTCCGCTTGGTGTCGAGCAGCACGCCGAAGATGAAGTAGTACACCGCCGCGTTGAGCAGCGGGGTCATGACCTGCCAGACCTGGCCGAGCTTCGCCTGGCTGTACTGGGCCGTGAGTTTGGCGGTGGAGAAGGCGGCGATGAAGTGACGCCGGGCCCACAGCTCACGGACGTACTCGGGCAGGGAGGGACGGGCGCCGCTGACCGTGAGGCCGTGTCGCGCGGCGAGGGCCGCGAGATCGTCGTCGGCCGCAGTCGCCGTCGGGGGCGGTGTGTGGAGTACCTGGCTCACATCCGCTGCTTTCGTTCGGGGGGTGGGGGCGCGGGCGAACCGGCCCGTCGGCCGGCCGGTCCGTCACCCGGCGTTTCCTTACGCTTCTCTTCACGTTCTCTTACGTCGGGACGGGACCGTATCGTCGCAACGCGAGCGTAGGCGGAATCCGCGTCGGAACGCAACCGTTCCGTCGTCACGTCCTTCGCCGGGCCGAGACCGTTTCGTCGCCGGGACGGAACCGTTCCGTCGTGACGTGTTGCGTGGGGACGGGACCGTATCGTCGCAACGCCCTATGCTGGGCCGTATGACGACGAACGCCGACGAGCCCCCAACCCGTCCGCGCCGCCGCACACCGGCCGGAGCGGCCGTGCTCCGTCCGGATGTGACGGAAGCCATTCGGGCCGCCGTCTTCGAGGAGCTCGCGGCCGTCGGCTACGCGCGGATGTCCATCGAGGGGATCGCGCGGCGCGCGGGCGTCGGCAAGACCGCGGTCTACCGCCGCTGGCGCTCCAAGCTGCACCTGGTGCTCGACGTCGTCTCGGCGCTCGCGGTGCAGGGCCTGCCGGTGCCCGACACGGGCTCCCTGGAGGGCGACCTGCGACTGCTGTACGAGTTCACCTCGCGCGCGTTGCGGCACCCCGTGGCCTCGCAGATCATCCCGGACCTGCAGGCCGAGGCGGCCCGCAGCCCCGAGATCGCCGAGGCCATGCAGAAGGCGCTGCGCGAGGGGCAGGACGGTGTCGCCAGCAAGATCGTGGTGGCGGCGGCACAGCGCGGCGAGGTCAGCGGCGGCCTCGACCAGGACCTGGCCCTCGACCTGATCTCCGGGCCCCTGTACTGGCGCTCGGTGGTGATCCGCAGCCCGAAGCTGCCCAAGGGATACCTGGGCGCGCTGGCGCGGGCCACCGCGGAGGCGATCAAGGCGCTGTGAGTAGGCTGCGGTGATCAGGCCGCCGGTGGCCGAGGGGACATCGCCGTGCGCACGGTGACCGGAGTTGAGGCGGGACTGCCGTGAGAGTCGTGATCGCCGAGGACAACGCCCTGCTGCGGGAAGGCCTCGTCCTCCTCCTGACATCCGCGGGACACGACGTGGTCGCCGTCGCGAGCACCGGCCCCGAGGTCCTGCCCGCCCTCCTGGAACACCGCCCCGACGCCGCCGTGCTCGACGTCCGCATGCCCCCCGGCTTCCGCGACGAGGGCCTGCGCGCCGCCCTGGAGGCCCGCGAGAGGATCCCCGGCCTCCCGGTCCTGGTCCTCTCCCAGTACGTCGAGGAGTCCTACGCCGCCGAGCTGCTGACCGGCGGCGCGAGCGGGCTCGGCTACCTCCTCAAGGACCGGGTCGGCCGGGTCGAGGAGTTCCTCGACGCCCTGGAACGGGTCGCCGCCGGCGGCACCGCCCTCGACCCCGAGGTCGTCACCGAACTCCTCACCCGCCGCAAGGACTCTCCCCTCGACTCCCTCACCCCGCGCGAGCGCGAGGTCCTCGCGCTGATGGCCGAGGGCCACGACAACGCGACCATCGCGAAAACCCTCGTCGTCACCGAACGCGCCGTCCACAAACACATCGGCAACGTCTTCCTGAAACTGGGCCTGCCGCAGAGCGACAGCGGACATCGCCGGGTGCTGGCGGTGCTGGCGTATCTGAACAATCGGTAGACCACGCGCGCGTGCCGGCGGACCCGGCGCCGCCCTGTCTTCAGCGACCCCGCCCCGCCCCCTACCCCCGCCCCGCCCCCGGATGCCGCCGTACCCACCCTTCCCAAGCCGACGTGATCATGTCCTGGACGTCGTGCTTGGCCTTCCAGCCCAGTTCCGTGGCGGCGCGGTCGGCGGAGGCGACGACTCGGGCGGGGTCGCCGGGGCGGCGGGGGAGGGCGGTGGGGGGACGGTCGTAGCCCGTGAGGGTGTTGATGTGGTCGATCATCTCGCGGACCGAGACGCCCTCGCCGCGGCCGATGTTGAGGGTGAGGTCGCGGCCGGGGGCGGCGCGCAGGGCGTGGGCGGCGGCGACGTGGGCCTCGGCGAGGTCGACGACGTGGATGTAGTCGCGTACGCAGGTGCCGTCCGGGGTGTCGTAGTCGTCGCCGAAGATGCGCGGGGGCGCGTTCTCGGTGAGCTTCTCGAAGACCATCGGGACGAGGTTGTGGACGCCGACGTCGGCCAGTTCCGGGGCCGCCGCGCCCGCCACGTTGAAGTAGCGGAGGGAGGCGGTGGACAGGCCCGTCGCGCGGCCGGTCGCACGGACCAGCCACTCGCCGGCCAGCTTCGTCTCGCCGTAGGGGGACATGGGGACGCAGGAGGTCTCCTCCGTCACCAGGTCCACGTCCGGCATGCCGTACACGGCCGCGGAGGAGGAGAAGACGAAGGACGGGACACCGGCCGTCGTGACGGCCTCCAGGAGGACGCGCAGGCCTTCGACGTTCTCGCGGTAGTAGTGCAGGGGGAGGTGGACCGACTCGCCGACCTGTTTCTTCGCCGCGAGGTGGACGACCCCGGTGACCTCGTGGTCGGCGAGGGTGCGCGCCAGCCGTTCGCCGTCCAGCGTGGAGCCGGTCACCAGCGGCACCCCGTCCGGCACGCGCTCGGCGATGCCGGTCGACAGGTCGTCGTACACCACGGCCTGTTCGCCCGCCTCGGTCATCGCGCGGACGACATGCGCCCCGATGTAGCCGGCGCCACCGGTGATCAGCCAGGTCATGTGCGTCCGTCCCCTCGTCGATATGTCCCGCGTATCAGTGAAGCAGGTCCTGTACATCGTCAATCAGCAAGAATGGGTAACTAGTAGTACAAAATGACTCGCGTGAGGAACGCGGGTGCAGGCACCAGAGCGGGAAACCGGAAGCCGCCGGAGGACGTCGTGGCCGTGGCGGTGCCCGCGGTCGTCATGCTCGTGATCGGGCTGTGGGGGCTCGACCGCGGCGGTATATGGCGCGACGAGGGCGTCACCTTTCAGGTCGCGCGCCGCTCGATCCCGCAGATCTGGCGGCTGCTGCACGGCGTGGACGCGGTGCACGGTCTGTACTACCTGGTCATGCACGCCGTCCTCGCCGTCCACTCCGGCGAGGTCGTCCTGCGCCTGCCCTCGGTGTGTGCCGCCGCCGCGACGGCGGGCCTCGTCGGGGCGCTCGGGGTCCGGCTCGCGGGGGCGCGCGTCGGGTTGTGGGCCGGACTGCTGTACGCCGTGACCCCGCTGGTCGGGCACTACGCGCAGGAGGGCCGCTCGTACGCCCTGGTCGCGGCCGGCGTGGCGGCGGCCACCCTGCTCCTGGTGCGCGCGCTGGACGGACGGTCCTGGTGGCCGTACGCGCTCGCCCTCGCCACCACCTGTCTGCTGCACGAACTGGCCGTCCTCGTGCTGGGCGCCCACGCGGTCACGCTGGCCTGGACGCGGGCGCCGAAGCGGGCGTGGTGGGGCTGGGCGCGCGCGACGGGCGCGGTGGGCCTCGTGCTGCTGCCGCTCGTGATGGTGTCGCGCGCGCAGTCCGGGCAGGTGGAGTGGCTGCCGGTCCCGGGGTGGGGGAGTGCGGAACGGTTGGTGCGCGGTTTCGCGGCCGGGCCCACCGGGGTGGTGTTCTGGGTGTGCCTGATGCTGGTCGTGCTGGGGCTGAGGGTGCGTCAAGTCGCCGCCGTCGCCCTGCCGTTGGCGGTGGTGCCGCCCGCGCTGCTGATGACGGTCTCGCAGGTGCGGCCGATGTACGACGACCGGTACGTGCTGTACGCCCTGGCCGGAGTGCCGCTGCTCGCGGCGGCCGGCGCGGACCGGGTGGTCTCGGCCGACGCGGGCCGGCCGGCGCTGCACCGCCGCCTGCTGTACACCCGAGCCGCGGGCGCCCTCGCCATCGCCCTGGCCTTCCTCCACGCCCTCCCCGCCCACCGCCAGGACCGCGCCCCCGCCCACCGCCCCGACGACCTCGCCGCGGTCTCCGCGCTCGCCGCCCGCCAACTGCGGCCCGGCGACCCGGTGGTGTACCTCCCGGCGATCGGCCGGCGCTCGGCACTCGCGTACCCCAAGGGGTTCCGGCGGGCCTGGGACATCGCGCTCGGCGAGCCCGGCCCACCGTCCGGCACGCTCTACGGCCGTGAGGTCGGCGCCGGTGAACTGCGCCGTAGACTCGCGCGCGTGCACCGCCTCTGGGTCGTCACCGAGCCCTACGCCCTGCGCACACCCTGGTACCCCGGCGACCCCACCGAGCGCGCCAAACTCGACGCCGTGGAGGAGCAGTTCGTGCCCGCCGGTGCTCAGCGGACGCGGTACGCCCCGGGGGGCGTGGGCCTCCGGCTCTACGTCAGACGGCCGGACGCGTTCGGCCCAACGGTGGGGCCGGGTGCGGCAGTCGGGCTCGGTCCCACGGCCACGGGCGGACCGACGGGCGAGTCGGGTACGGCAGTTGACCCCCCGCTCACTCCGACGTCTCCTCCAGCGTCGCCGCGTCCAGCGCCGCGGTGAGGTCGTCGAGGCGGGAGCGCAGCGCGCGGATCTCGTCCACGTCGAAGCCGGTCGCGGCGGAGATGCGGCGGGGCACCGCGAGGGCGCGCTCGCGCAGGGCGGCGCCCTCCTCGGTCAGCCCCACCTCCACCGAGCGCTCGTCGCGGGCGCTGCGCTCGCGGTGGACGAGACCGGCCGCCTCCAGCCGCTTGAGCAGCGGGGAGAGGGTGCCGGAGTCGAGCCGCAGGTGCTCGCCGAGCTTCTTGACGGGCAGTTCTCCGTGCTCCCACAGCACCAGCATCACCAGGTACTGCGGGTACGTGATCCCGAGATCCTTGAGGATCACGCGGTAGACACCGCCGAACGCGCGCGAGGCCGCGTTCAGGGAGAAGCAGATCTGCTGGTCGAGGCGGAGCCAGTCGGTGGTGGGTGGAGTGGGAGTGGGCGTGGTCATGGGTCAAGGATAGCCTTTGCGAGCCATTTAGTTGTACGCAATTTAATTGTGTGCTCTACTTGAGTCCGTCAGGCGGCCGAAGAAGCCGAAGCCGCCGGCACAGCTGACTTTGAGAGGGATGGTTTTCCATGGACGCGCTCTACACCGCCGTCGCCACCGCCACCCACGGCCGCGAGGGCCGTGCCGTCTCCTCCGACGGCAGGATCGACGTCCCGCTGGCGTTCCCGGTGGAGATGGGCGGCAACGGTCAGGGCACCAACCCGGAGCAGCTCTTCGCCGCCGGTTACGCGGCCTGCTTCGGCAGCGCCCTCGGCGCCGTCGGCCGCCAGGCGAAGGTCGACGTCAGCGACGCGGCCGTCACCGCCGAGGTCGGCATAGGCAAGGTGGGCGAGGGCTTCGCCCTGAAGGTCACCTTGCGCGTCGAGCTCCCCGACACCGTGGACGAGGCCACCGGCCACAAGCTGGTCGAGGCCGCCCACCAGGTCTGCCCCTACTCCAACGCCACCCGCGGCAACATCGAGGTCACCCTCGTCGTCGAGTAGGTCCGCCGAGCGATCGAGCGGTACGACCTCATCCGACCCGCGCCAGCACCTCCCCCGTCCGCGGACTCCACGCCACCACCACGGCCTCCGCGGGCACGGGGTGTCGGCGCGTCAGCAGCAGCCAGCGCACGTGGTAGCGGCGGACGACGGCGGCGCGCTCGGCGCGGGTCGAGTCCGGGGCGAGACAGTCCTGGACGTCGGCCAGCCGACGCAGCCGCTCCCGTTCGTCAAGGGCCGGGTCCGGCCAGGCGGGCGCGGCCAGGTTCGGGCCGTAGCCCGCGATCGCGTGGACGGCGTAGTAGCCGTCGGTGATCACCACCTCGCCGGGCCCGATGTGCCGCGCGGCCCACGCGTACGAGGGCCAGCGCGGCGGCTGCGCGAAGCCGACCGGATCCAGTGACCGCGGCACCACCGCCCCCGCCTGCACGGTCACGAAGCCGACGCAGGCGGCCACCGCGGCGATCTCGCCCAGCATCCGCCGTCGCACCGACCACGGCCGGGGCGCCGCCAGCTCCACCGCGAGCGCGAACTGGAGCGGCACCAGCGTCAGCCCGAGAATCCTGCCGTACGTGTAGTGCCCGCTGAGCCAGCCGTACGCCACCACCAGGCACTCCAGGCCGAACATCAGCACCAGCGGATCCCGCGCCCCCGACCACCACGCGGCCCCCGGTGTCGTGTCGCGTGCCCGCCGCGCCCGCAGCCACAGCGCAGGCAACCCCAGCAGCGCCAGCCAGAAATGGCCGGCCGGGCCCCGGTAGAGCCGTCGGTGCATCGCGTCCACGCTGCCGTCCGCGGCCAGCGCGAACACGTCGAAGTACGGCCACACCGCCGCCACCAGCAGGGCCGTCCCGCCCGCGAGCGCCCAGCGCCCCGCCGCGGCGAGCCCCCCACCGCGCTGCCACCCCGCCACGAACGCCACCGCGCCGAGGACCGCCGCCACCGCGGTGATCGGGTGGATCAGCAGGATCAGCCCGTAGAGCGCGCCGAGCCCCGCGTACCCGACCGGCCCCGGCAGCCCGCTCGGGCCGACGAACCGCACCCGCTCCGCGTTCCGCGCCCGCGCGCCCGTCAGCGCCCAGGCCCAGAAGGCGAGGCCGATCGCGAACGTCGACGGGTAGCCGAGGTTGCCCGTCATCGACATCAGTCCGAGATAGCCGCTCCACCAGGCCCGTTCGGTGCCCCACAGCAGGGTCATCGCGGCGACCGCGAGGACCGGGGCCCACGGCCTCGGCGTCAGCACGCGCGTGAAGCGGCCGATGCCGGTCAGCAGGACGAGAAGGTTCAGCGGACCGGCCAGCCGCAGCACCTCCCAGCCGCCCAGACCCGTCAGCCGGGCGAACGCACCCTCGGCCACCGCGTACGGCGAGTAGTACGGGCTGCCCGCGCCCGGCAGGTCGGCCATCGGGTGGCGCGGGTGGAGCAGGCTCGCCTTGAGGCGTTCGACGACCGCCGCGTGCTGGCCGGCGTCGCAGCACAGCGGCACCCGCCAGAACGCCAGCGACATCACCAGCCAGAACAGGAAACCGAAGGCCTGGTAGGGGGTGGGGCGCCAGGTCCGGCCGCCGCGCAGGGCCGTCGCGCCGCGCACGAGGCGCCGGGTGGCGAGAGCGGTGCTCACCGGTGAGCGGAGGGTCGGGGAGCAGGGGGTCGGTGAGTGGAGGGTCGGGGAGCAGAGGGTTGGGGCATTTGCCGTGTGTTCCCGCCTGCGTCGACGACGCCACCCGGGATCACCTCATCGAGTGAACCGCCGGCTCCTCGAAGCCCTGCCCCGGCACTCGCGCCCACCCGCGCTCCACCCGATCGAGCAGCAACGGCACCCCCACCACCGGCAGCAGCCACGCCGGCACGATCAGCCGGTCGCCCCAGATGGTGATGTCGGGGTGCCCGGCCTGGGTGAGGATCCCGGTGAACGCGGCGGCGGCGAGGAAGCATCCGAACGCCGGCCGCCGCAGAGCGCCCCACATCCCGGCCGCCAGCGCCGTCAGGAACAGCGGTTCCCACAGCTGCCGACGCAGCCACTCCACCCAGAAGTTGAACTCCAGATGCAGGAACTCCGGCCACAACCGCGTCCGGTCGGGCCGGGCGAAGTGGTCGGTGAGCAGATCCTGCAGACTCTCCGACTCGGAGGGGTAGGTGAGTGCCTTCGCCAGGAGCAGCGTTCCGAGCGCGGCTCCCAGGCCGATCCACGCGACCGCCACGAGGGGCCGCCCCGGCGACCGGCCGTGCCTGCGCCGGTGTACGGCGATCAGCGCGCCCGCCGTCGCCAGACACAGCCCGAGGAACAGCGCCTGCGAGTGCTTCACCGTGAACAGCGCGAGCAGCGAGCCGCCGACCAGCGCGAGGCCGGCCCGCGCCCGCCGCCCCTCCAGGACCAGCGCGCAGCCCCACAGCGCCGCCAGGGTCAGCGCGAGCATCAGGCCCTCGGTCATCGGGCGCATCGCGGTCGCCCCGCACGGCAGGACGTGGAACAGCGCCTGTCCGGTCAGGGCGAGCGGCACCGGGACCGACAGCGTGCGCAGGATCAGGAACGCGAGCACCCCGCCCGCGACCGTGATCACCACGCCCGACACCCACAGCCCCCACGTCACGCCGAACGCCGTGACGAACGGCACCAGGAACAGCGGATATCCGGGCCGCACCTCGAAGATCCGCATGAACCGCTCCGGCATGAACGGCACGGTGGACCCGCCCGTCTGCCCGGCCCTCAACCGCGCCTGGACCCTCGGCAGTTCAGCGTCCCGGCACTCCCCCATGACCCGCGCGGTCGGGTCGGGCGCGTGGAAGCGGACGACGTCCACGCCCTGGTCGCGGCGTGCGATCGACGCCCTGCCCGCGCAGACGTAGTCGATCGTGGTGGCCGCCGCCTCCTCCTTGCCGTCACCGCGCAGACTCAGGGCGTAGGAGAGGTAGTTCTTGGTGTCCGGGGTGTCCCGGCCGGTGACGTTCGCGAGTTGGAGCACGGCGAACACCCCGGCCAGGACCAGCACCCAGGTGCGCGGCCTCACGACCGGGCGAGCAGCTCGTGTCCGGCGGCAGGGGCGGGGATCCGGGTGGCCGCCGGAGATGGCATCTCCTCACCGAGCAGCAGGGTGCGGACGACCCGCTCGGCGGCGCGGCCGTCGTCGAACTCGCAGTAGCGCGCCCGGAATCCGGCCCGCAGCCGCGCCGACTCCTCGTCCTGCCAGGTCCCGGAGGTCATCAGCCACGCCAACTCCCGGTAGGAGCGAGACACATGGCCAGGCGCCTGCGCCGTGATGTCGACGTAGGTGCCGCGGCTCGCCCTGTACGCGCCCAGGTCGTCGGCGTGGACCACGATCGGCCGGTCCAGGTTGGCGTAGTCGAACATCACCGCCGAGTAGTCCGTGACCAGCACGTCGGAGGCGAGCATCACGTCCTCGACGTGCGGCTCGTCCATCGCGTCGATCAGCACGCCCCGCCGGTGCAGTTCGGCCAGACCCAGGCCGCGCGCGGGGCCGGTGGCGAGGGTGGGGTGCAGGCGGACGACGAGGGTGTGTCCGGCGCCCAGGTCCTCGGCGAACCGGGCCAGGTCGACGCGGTCGACATGGCCGCCCCTGCGGTAGTCGCGGCGGGTCGGGGCGTACAGCACGACGGTGTGCCCGGCCGGGATGCCGAGCCGTTCGCGGACCGCCTGCCCGTGCTCCGAAAGGCCGCCCTGTCGACGGGCGTTGACCAGGATGTCGTTGCGCGGGCTGCCGGTGCGCGCGGACGCGAAGTGGCACGGGTAGGCCCGCTCCCACACCAGCTCGGAGTGCAGGTTGGCGACCAGGCTGTGGTCCCAGCGGTCGGCGCGCCGCAGCATCTGCGGCACGTCGAAGCCGTGCCGGGCGCCGGGCCGCTCCAGCAGGTCGGCGCCCATGTACTTGAGCGGGGCGCCCTGGTGGGTGTGGATGTGGACGCTGCCGGGGCGCTTGGCGAGCGTGCCGGGCCAGTTGACGTTGTTGACGAAGTACGCGGCCCGGGCGGCGACCTGTCGGTACTCCGGGGAGTTGAGCAGGACGTGCTCGACGTCCGTCGGCAGCAGGGCCGCCGCCTCCTCGTCCCGCACCACCCACACTCCGCGCAACTGCGGGGCGATCTCGCGGGCCTTGCGGTGGATCGCGCCGGGGTCGCCGAGGACGCCCCGGTGCGAGGAGGCCGAGTAGAGGACGAGGTCCGGGTCGAGGGGGCGGCGCGCGGCGAGCGCGGAGCGGCCACGGGCGAGTCGTACGCCCGCCGCCCGGCGCATTTGCCCGGCCCGGCGGGTGATCTCGCGCCCTGCCCGGGCCGCCTGACGCTTGGCTCGATAGGCGGCGAAACCGCCTTCAAGCACCCGGAGTTCGGGGGCCACGACGGCACCCTCGGGCCGGTGCTTGCGGAACAGCTCCGCCGTGCGCCGGAAGAACTCGGCCCTGTCGCGGGGCGGCAGCCGGTCCGGCTTGGCGAGGATGTCCAGACAGTGCTCGCCCATCCTGGCGTGCAGACAGGGCTGCCAACGCGCCAGTTCCGGACGGGTGCTGAGAAAGGCGAAGACCCGCTCGTACTGGTCGTGGATGTCGAAGTGCCTGCGGCTGGTGGTGGACAGGATGTTGCCCTGGCGGCGCTGGCGGTAGTTCAGGCAGATCCGGTCGAGCGTGGCGATCCGGTCGGCGCTGAGCAGCACCGGGAAGGTCCAGGGCGTGTCCTCGTAGTAACCGGGCGGGAACTCGAAGCCGTGCTTGAGCACGAAGTCGCGGCGGTAGACCTTGTTCCACACGACCATCAACAGGTCGAGGATCTCGGGGCGTTCGGCGACGGTGAAGGTGGCGTCGGCGGCCTCCGCGAGCACGTGCGCCAGGACGTTGCGGCGCGTGCCGCCCCACCAGTACGTGCGCGCGTAGTCGAAGACCAGGACGTCCGGCTCGGCGGTCTCGTCGAGGCGGTCGGCCAGGGCGCGCAGGGCGCCCGGGGTGAGGGTGTCGTCGCTGTCCAGGAAGAACAGGAAGTCGCCGGTGGCGTGCGGCATCCCGGCGTTGCGGGCGCGGCCGAGGCCCACGTTCTCCGGCAGGTGCACCACCCGCACGCGCGGGTCGCGGGCCGCGTACTCGTCGAGAATCGCGCCGCAGCCGTCGGGAGAGCGGTCGTCGACGGCGATCACCTCGATGTCCCGGTAGGACTGCTCCAGAACGGAGTCGAGGCACTCGCGCAGATAGCCCTGCACCTTGAAGACGGGGACGATGACGCTGAAGCGGGGCACTGCGGGGGTCACTTCCTTACGAGGGTGGCGGCGGGGGCCGGGACGCGTCGCGCGAGCGGGATCACGGACGGGATCGCCTCCGGCGGCCGGCCGAGGAACACCCGCCGTACGACCCGCTCGGCCGCGTACCCGTCGTCGAACTGGCAGAAGCGGCGCCGGAATTCGGCTCGCGCCGCCGTCGACTCGGGGCCCGCCCAGGAGCCGTCGCGGAAGACGCGGGCCAGTTCCTCGGGCGTCCGGGTCACCGGGCCCGGCGGTGCCTTCAGCAGGTCGAAGTACACGCCCCGCGTCTCCTGGTAGACCTCCCAGTCGTCGGCGTACACGACGATCGGCCGGTCCAGGTTGGCGTAGTCGAACATGATCGACGAGTAGTCCGTGACCAGCGCGTCGGCGGCCAGGCACACGTCCTCGGAGGAGCGGTGCGCGGTGACGTCGATGATCCGGCCGCTGCCCTGGGCCCGGCCCCGGTCGTAGAAGTAGTGGGCGCGCAGCAGCACCACCACGTCCTCGCCGGCCGCCTCGCAGAAGGCCTCCAGGTCCAGACCGGTCTCGAAGCCGGTGTGGTGGTCGCGGTGGGTCGGGGCGTACAGGACCGCCGTCCTGCCCTCGGGGACGCCCAACTCCCGCCGGATCCTCGCCACGTCGTCGGCGGTCGCCGTGTGGAAGACGTCGTTGCGCGGATAGCCGTACTCCAACTGCTCGTAGGAGCCCGGGAAGGCGCGCTCCCACATCTGGGTGGAGTGGCTGTTGGAGGAGATGTTGTAGTCCCAGCGGTCCACCCGGCCAAGGAGCTTGGCGAAGCTGCCGGTCGCGGCGGCCACCACCGGGTACGTCGACTGGTCCACGCCCATCTTCTTCAGCGGGGTGCCGTGCTGCGTCTGGACGTGCACGCTGCCGGGACGCTTGACCACGCCCTCCGCGAAGTTGGCGTTGTTGACCAGGTACTTGGCGCGGGCCAGCACCGACCAGTACCGGCGGCTGCCGATGACCGCGTGGTCGATCCCCTCCGGAAGCGAGTCCACCGCGTCCGGCTCGACCAGGAACACCGAGCGGATGTGCGGGGCGAGTTGGCGCGCCATGGCATGGATCGCGGCCGGACTGCAGGCATAGCCGCGGCCCCAGTAGGCGCAGTACACGGCGAGGTTCTCGTCCAGCGGGCGGCGCAGGTCGCGGGCGTACAGCAGTCGGGTGCGCAGGCCGCGCGGGCGCGGCAGGCGCTCGGCTGCCCGCGTTGCCGAACGGTTGGCGACCCGCAGGGCACGGAAGGCCGTGTACGACCCCTTCGCCAGCAGGCGGTGCTGTACGCCGAGGCTGCCGCCCGGGGCGCGGTGGCCGGCGGGGCGGTGGTCGCGGTACAGCAGGCTCGCCCGGCGGAAGAAGGCGCGGCCCGTGTCGCCGAGGCGCGTGGGGTGGGCGGCCGTCTTCAGCACGGCGGCGAAGAGCTGCTCGAAGAGCGGGACCAACCGGGCCGCGGGCAGGTCCTGTCGGGCGGCTCGCGTGAGCAACAGCGCGGTCTGGTCGAGGAGTTCGAGATGGTGCTCGCCGGGCAGACCGAGCCGGTTGCCCTGGCGGCGCACCAGATGCCGTACGACGACCGAGTGGAGCACGGCGACCCGCTCCGCCCGCATCGCGGCCAGCCCGCAGAAGCCGACATCGGTGAAGTGGCCGTCGGGGAAGGCGAGTCGGTGCTCGGTGAGGAAGGCCCGGCGGTAGGCGGCGCTCCAGGCCGGCAGCCGGACGCCGGTGAGCTGCGGGACCTGGTCGGGGGAGAAGGCGCCGGGCGGGCTCGTGGGCAGCAGCGGTGCGGCCGGGTTGGTCGGCTCGCCCTCCCACCAGGGGGTGCGCTCGTGCTCGAAGTGCAGGATGTCGACGTCACCGGTCTCCGTCAGGCGGGCGTCCAGCGCCGCGAGCGCGCCCGGGACGAGGATGTCGTCGCCGTCCAGGAACAGCAGATGGGTGCCGTTCGCCGCACGGATCCCGGTGTTGCGCGCCCCGGCCAGACCGGCCGACGGCGGCGAGTGCACCGGAGCCACCCGGGAATCCCGCTCGGCGTACCCGGCGACGACGTGCGCCGCGGGCGCGTCGGGGGCGTCGCAGACCGGGATCAGCTCGAAGTCACCGAAGGACTGCGCGAGGACCGAGTCCAGCGCCAGGGACAGCCGTCCCGCCACCCCATGGGACGGGACGACGATGCTGAAGCGGGGCATTCTGCTCTTTCTGTCAGGGTTCTGTCGAGCTCAGTTGCCGGGGCGACAGCCCGGTCGGCCGGTCGGGCGCCACGTGGTCGGGCGGGTCGGTGTGGGCCGCGACGGGCTGGACGGCATGGGAACTCCCCGATGTGAGAACGGTGTTCAGAGGCGGTCTGCGACGGTGAGCGGACCGGCGGGCTGCGGCACGGTCGCCTGCGGGGAATGCGCGCGGCTCGCGGCGGTCGACGGCACCGGGTGGCGCGCTTCCAGCGGGATCACCGACGGCAGGTCGCTCTCCCCGAACACGACGTGGCGTACGACCCGTTCGGCGGCGCGTCCGTCGTCGTACGGGCAGAAGCGCTCGCGGAAGGCGGCCCGCAGCTGGGTCGAGCGGGAGCCGCGCCAGTGGCCGGAGGCGAAGATGTCGATCAGCTCGTCCTCGCTGCGGGCGAGTGCGCCCGGCGGGAAGGCGCGCAGGTCGAAGTAGGTGCCGCGGGCCGCCTCGTAGGCCTCGCGGTCCTCGGCGTGGATCACGATCGGGCGGTCCAGGCCCGCGTAGTCGAACATCAGGGACGAGTAGTCGGTGACCAGGGCGTCCGAGGCGAGGCAGAGGGACTCGACGCTCGGGTGGCCGGTGACGTCGACGACCCGGCCGTCGGGCGCCGCGAGCGGGCCGCCGTGCCGGAAGTGGGCGCGGGCCAGCACGACGAAGCGCGGGCCCAGGCGGCGCAGGACGCGCTCCAGGTCGAGGTCGGCCCGCTGGGTGCGGCGGTAGTCGCGGTGGGTCGGCGCGTACAGGATCGCGACCGTGTCGTCGGGGATGCCGAGAGAGGCGCGCAGCCGGGCGACGTCCGCCGAAGTCGCCTTCTGGAACACGTCGTTGCGGGGGCTGCCGTATTCGAGGGTGGTGTAGGTGCCCGGGAAGACGCGCTCCCAGGTGAGGGTGGAGTGGCGGTTGGCGGAGACGACGTGATCCCACTGCTCGACGCCCACGAGGAGCTGCTCGAAGTCCATGTCGTGGGCTGCCGCCGGGCGTTCCTGGAGGTCGAGGCCCATGTGCTTGAGCGGGGTGCCGTGCTGGGTCTGCACGAAGACCTGGCCGTGCCGCTTGCGCATCCGGCGGTCGAAGTCGGCGTTGTTGACGAGGTACTTGGAGCGGGCCAGCGCGGTCCAGTACGCGGCCGTGTCCGGGGTCAGCCGGCGGGTGCCCGTCGGGACGGCGTGGTGGTGCTCGGGGAGGGCGATCCACGCCGTGCGGATGTGCGGGGCGTGCGCGCGGAACGCCTCCTCCAGCGCGCCCGGGTGGCAGCCGTGGCCGCGCCCCTGGTGGGCGGCGAACACGGCACGGTCGGCGCGCAGCGGGAGGCGGAGCTGGATGCCGTAGTGCAGCCGGAGGGTGAACGCCCGGACGGCACGCAGGAGTTTGACCGTGCGCTTGGCCGTCCTGCGGTTCAGCGTGGACGCCGACTGGAGCGTGTGGTAGGTGCGGTGCAGACTCCAGCGGACCAGCGCGTGGCGCAGCCGTGCGGAGAGCGGGACGGGGGAGCCCGGGACGCGGTAACGGCGGTAGTGGGCACGGGCCTTGCGCAGGAACTCGGCGCGGGCCGCGCGGGGCAGCCGGTCGCGGTGCGTGCAGACCTTCGCCAGGTGGTCGACCATGCGGCGGAACAACACCGGCCGCCAGAGCGCCAGTTCGGGGTGCTCGGTGACGTACGCGAAGACCCGGTCGTACTGCTCGAAGACGTCGAAGTGGCTGCGGCTGGTGGTGGTGGACAGGATGTTGCCCTGACGGCGCTGGCGGTAGTGCACGCAGACGCGGTCGAGGGTGGCGATCGACTCGGCGGCCAGCAGGGTGGGGTAGGTCCAGGGGGCGTCCTCGTAGGAGCCGGGCGGGAACACGAAGCCGTGCTCCTGCACGAACTCCCGTCGGTACGCCTTGTTCCAGGCCACCGTCAGCAGGTGCAGCAGGCCCGGGCGGTCCTCCAGGCGGAAGGGCGCCGGGCCCTGTTCGGTGAGCTGCCCCGACGCCTGGTTGCGGACGGTGTCGCCCGACCAGTACGTACGCGCGTAGTCGTAGACCAGGACGTCCGGTTCGCCCGTCTCCTTCAGCCGGTCGGCGATCGCGCGCAACGCGTGCGGGGTGAGGGTGTCGTCGCCGTCCAGGAAGACCAGGTAGTCGCCGCTCGCGACGGCGAGACCCGCGTTGCGGGCCGGGCCGAGACCGGCGTTCTCCGGCAGGTGCACGGCGTGCACGCGCGGGTCGCGGGCCGCGAACTCGTCGATGATCGCCCCGCAGCCGTCCGGCGAGCAGTCGTCGACCGCGATCAGTTCGAGGTCGGGATGCGACTGCGACAGCACCGATTCCAGGCATGCGTGCAGGTAGGCCTGAACGTTGTGCGCGGGGACGATGACACTGAACCTGGGCAAGGCACATCCAGTCGGTCGACGCGGGCGATAAGCCCTGTCGGGCCTTGCCCGGGAACGGCCGATGGAGTGACTTGGTTACGGTCGCGTACGGCAGAAGGGGGACTCCGGGTGAACGGAATCCCCCTTTCCTGTTGATTTCCGGCTACTTGACCGCGCCCGCCATCACACCGGACACGAACTGCCGCTGGAACGCGAAGAACACGGCCAGCGGGATCACCATCGAGATGAACGCGCCGGGCGCGAGGATCTCGATGTTGCTGCCGAACTGCCGTACCTGTTGCTGCAGTGCGACCGTCAGCGGCTGCGACTCCGAGTTGGAGAAGACCAGGGCCACCAGCATGTCGTTCCACACCCACAGGAACTGGAAGATGCCGAGGGACGCGATCGCGGGCGCGCCCAGCGGCAGGATCACCGTGAAGAACAGCCGGGTCTCGCCCGCGCCGTCCAGCCGGGCCGCCTCCAGCAGTTCACGCGGGATCTCCGCGAAGAAGTTGCGCAGCAGGAAGATGGCGAACGGCAGCCCGAAGCCGACGTGGAAGAGCACCACACCGATGATGTCGCCGAAGATCCCGATCTTGCCGAAGAGATCGGAGAGCGGGATCAGCGCCACCTGCACGGGCACGACGAGCAGTGCGACCACGACCAGGAACCACCAGTCCCGGCCCTTGAAGTCCAGCCAGGCGAAGGCGTATCCGGCCATCGCGCCGAACAGCACCACAAGCAGCGTGGCCGGGACCGTGATCCACACCGTGTTGAACAGCGCGTGGGTGATCGCGTCCTTCTCCAGGAGCGTCTGATAGCTCTTGGCGGTCAGCTGGCTCGGCGCGGTGAACACCTTCCACCAGCCCGAGGAGGCGATGTCGGTCGGGTCGCGGAACGAGGAGACCAGCAGCCCGAAGGTCGGCACCAGCCAGAACAGCGCGACCAGGATCAGGAAGATCCGCATCGCCCCGCCGGCCGCCCCGCTCGCCACCCGGGCGGCGAAGGAGCGCTTGCCACGCACGCTCGTGTCGAGGGCGGTCATCGCTCACGCTCCTTCCGCAGCCGCCGGAGGTTGACGAACATCACCGGCAGCACGAGCAGCAGCAGGATGACGCCGATCGCGCTGCCCACGCCGTAGTTGCCGCCCCCGCCGAACGAGGACAGGAACAGTTGCAGGGCAAGGACGTTGGCGTCGTCCTGACTGGGCTGCGGAGCGATGATGTACACCAGGTCGAAGATCTTCATCACGTTGATCATCAGCGTGACGAGGACGACGACCAGGACCGGCGCGAGCAGCGGCACGGTGACCCGTCTGAACACCTGCCACTCGTTGGCGCCGTCCACCCGGGCCGCCTCCAGCAGATTGCGGTCGACGCCGGCCAGGCCCGCCGCGATCAACACCATCGCGAAGCCCGCCCACATCCACACATAGCTGCCGATGATCGCCGGGGTGACCAGCGTCGGTCCGAGCCAGTCGATGCCGTCGTACGGTGCCGCGAAGTTCGAGCCAGGCAACCGCAGTTGGGCCCCGTCCGCCGAGGCCGGCAGCGTGAAGACGCCGTCCGCGCCGCTCTTGGCGGAGGCGACCACCTTGCCGTCCTTCACGGCCTCCACCTTGACGCCCTTCAGCGCCTTCTCACCCGGGTCGACCTGCCCCTTCGTCCCGCCGCCGCCCAGCTTGAAGTCCAGCCAGACCGTGCCGGTGACACCGGAACCGCTCGCCGCCTTCGCGTCCTCGGGGGTGCCGGGCAGCTTGTTCGGGGCGATGCCCACGAGGGGCAGCAGCGCCGGCGTGCCCGCCTGCACCGTGCCCGTCGAGGTGAACGAGCCGCCGCCGGACGCCTTGAGATCGCTCACCGTCGCGTTCGGCCGCGCCTTCGGATACACCGACGACGACACGAAGGTGTCGTGCACCGCCTTGGCGACCGCGTTGGCGGCGCCCTGGCTCGGATCCTGCTCGTAGACCAGCCGGAAGATGATGCCGGCCGCGAGCATCGAGATCGCCATCGGCATGAAGACGATCAGCTTGAACGCCGTTCCCCAGCGCACCCGTTCGGTCATCACCGCGAAGATCAGACCGAGCGCGGTGACGACCGCGGGCGCCACCGCCACCCAGATCGCCGTGTTGCGTACGGCGGTCAGCGTGGAGGAGTTGGAGAAGATGTCGCCGTAGTTGTCCAGACCGACGAATCCCGAGCCGTCGGCGTCGTAGAGGCTGCGCCAGATCGAGTACCCGATCGGGTAGACCACGAGCGCGCCGAGGAGGATCAGGGCGGGCAGCAGGAACAGCACCGCCACCCAGAGCCTGGTCCCCGTCACACTCTTGCGCGGTTTCGCGGAGGGCGTCGGCAGTGCGCCGGCGCCCTCCGAACTCGCTACGGTCGTCATGGCCGCGCGTCAGCCGGTCGCATAGGCCTTGGCCGCGTCGGACTCCAGTTTCTTCTGGGTTCCGGCCACGTCCGAGGGGTTGCGCAGGAAGTCCTGCAGGTCCTTCCACTCGCCCACGCCCTGCGTGCCGCCGAACGCGGCCGGCGCCTGGTCGGACATGTCGAAGCGGAAGTTGTCACCGGCCGCGATCAGCGCGTCGGCGATCTGCTTGGTGACGGCGTCCTTGTACTTGTCCCGGTCCATCGCCTTGTTCGGCGAGATGACACCGCCCTGCGCCGTCCAGATCTCCGCCGCGTCCGTGGAGGCCAGGAACGTCAGCAGCGCCTGCGCGCCCGCGCCGTCCTTCAGCGCCACGGCCACGTCACCACCGCTGACCACGGGCGACTCGCTGCCGACCGCCGGGAAGGGGAAGACCTTCGCGTCCGTGCCCAGCTTCGCCTTGGTGTCGGCGTTGATGTTCGCGGTGACGAAGTCGCCCTCGTAGACCATCGCGGCCGGGGTGTCACCGGAGAAGGTCTGGGTGACCGACTTCGGGAACTCGGTGTTCAACGCGCCCTTGCGGCCGCCCGCGATCAGGTCGTCCTTGCCCCACAGCTGCGCGAGCGTGGTGAGGGCGTCCTTGACCGACGGATCGGTCCACTTGATCTCGTGCGCGGCCAACTGGTCGTACTTCTCCGGGCCGGCCTGCGAGAGATAGACGTTCTCGAACCAGTCGGTCAGCGTCCAGCCGTCCGCGCCGCCGATCGACACGGCCGGGGAGCCGGCGTCCGACAGGGTCTGCGCGGTGGAGAGGAAATCCTTCCAGGTCTTGGGGGTGCCGGTGATGCCGGCCGCCTCGAAGGCCGCGGTGTTGTACCAGACCAGCGACTTGTTGGCGGCCTTCGCGTAGATGCCGTACTGCTTGCCCTTCCAGGCCCCGAGGTCCACCCAGCCCTTGGAGAAGTTCTTCTCCAACTGGGCCTGGGCGTCCGCGCCGAGGGGCTTGAGCCAGCCCTTGTCCGCGAACTGGTGCAACACGCCCACCTGGGGCAGGAACGCGACGTCCGGCGGCTGACCGCCCTCGATCTTCGTGCCGAGGAACGTGGAGGTGTTGTTGCCGGTCGGCACAAAGTCGACCTTGGCACCGGTGCGTTTCTTGAACTCGTCCAGGACCTTCAGGAAGTTGTCCTGCTCGGGTCCGGTCCATACGGCGGCGACCTCCAGGGTCTGGCCGTTGAGCTTCGGCAGCTTCAGACCGCTGCTGCTCTCCGAACTCCCGCTACTGGCACCGGAGTTGTCGTCCTTGTCGTCGCTGCCGCCGCATCCCGTGAGCGCGAGTGCGAGTGCTGCCGCGAGGAGGGCGGCTGCGGGTTTGGCGGCCCTGCGTGTCCGGATTCTGCTGCACGTGCTGCGCATGACTGCCCCGTTCATCAAGCCTCGTCGAACGTTCAGCGCTGTCCCGTGTGATCCGGTCTACGCCGGGTGTGCGAGGGCGGCAAGAGTGCGATCCGTGTCAAGTGGGCGATCGTGACCACGTTGTGATTGGGCCGCGGCTCCGTGGGGGTGCGGGGTGGTGGGTGCGGGTCGGTGGGGGTGCGGGGCCCGGGGGGGGCTACGCCCCCAGACCCCCATCGATCCGAAGGGCCTCGTCCTCAAACGCCGGACGGGCTGACTCAAACGCCGGACGGGCTGAGAATGCCCGGGCCCACGGGGAAGACGACCCCTCGGTCACAGCAGCGACGGGGCTGTCGTTGCCGAGACCTCCCTCGTCGCTCGCTCCAGGGCGCTCGCCAGCAGGGCCAGGTCCGTGGGGCCGTTGCCCAGTTCGCGGACGTGGCGGCGGGCCGGGGGGTCGCCCATGCGTTGCCAGTCGACGGGGACGACCGTGGGACGCAGGGTGGCCGTGCGGGGGATGCGTCCGGTGACCCGGCCGCCCTGGAAGGGCGTCGCCCTGCCGTCGGACCAGGTCAGGCGACCGCGGCCGGGAGACGGTTCGTCCGGGCCCGGGGTCGGGGCGTCCAGGGTGACGCGGAGGGCGGCCCGGCGGGACGGCTCCGTCTCCGCCGTACGGCCGCCGGGGCTCGTCGCCGCCACGAGGTGGACGCCGAGTCGCTCGCCCTCCCGGGCCACCGCCTCCAGCGCCCGCATCACGGAACCCGCCGCCGGGCGGCCGGGCGAACCGAGCGCCGGGGAGACCAGCGCGTCCAGGTCGTCCACGACCACGACCAGCCGGGGCAACGGCGGTGCCGCCTCCGTCTGCCGCCGCGCCGCCGCCGGGCGCAGCCGCATGGTCGAACTGGGCGCGGTGTCCAGGTCGCTTGCCCCGGCGGATCCGGAAACGGCAGATGCGCCGGGTGCTCCCTGCGCCGCCGCCGACCCGCGCCCCGACGCCCGCTGCGACACCAACCGGCCCGACATCTCCCGGCTCGCGTGCCACTCGGCGAAGTCGCCGCGGCCCAGCAACTCGGCCCGCCGCTTCAGCTCGGCGCTCAGCGACTGGGCGAACTCCCGCATCCGCACTGGGTCGTTGGCGGTCAGATGCGTGGTCACATGCGGTACGTCCGTGCAGACCCGCAGGCCCTCGCCGTGGCCGCCCGCCGTGCCCACGCTGTCCCGGCCGTCGATCAGGACGATGCCCAGCCGGTCGGGGCGCTCGGCCGCGGCCAGCGAGGCGACGACCGCCCGCAGCAGCTCCGTGCGTCCGCTGCCCGTCGGGCCCTCGATCACCAGGTGCGGCCCGTCCACCACGAGGTCCGCGCCGACCGGGCCGCGCGGGCCGGCCCCGAGCACGGCGGCGGCCCGGCCGCCCAGTGCCTGGGTGTCGTCCGCCGCGTCCGCCCAACGCGCCATCAGCGACGCCGGGGTGGCCCTGGCCAGCCCCAACTCGTCCAGCAGCCGCGCCGCCTGGGGCAACGGCAGGGACACGCGCGCGTGCCGGTCCCGCCCGGCGCCGTCCATCCGCAACGGCGCCAGCGCCCGGGCGAACCGCTCGGCCCAGGCGAGGGAGACGGCGTCCACGGCGGCGACGCTGCCCGGACCCACGGGACCCGGCGTCTTGGAGCCAGGGGTGCCGGAGTCGGAGGTACCAGACCCGGATCGGAGCTGGTCGGGAGAGGAAGAGGGAGAAGAGGAGGGAGAGGGAGAGGGAGAAGAGGAGGGGAAGGTGGAGAGGGATGAGGGAACAGGTGAGGGCGAGGTGCTCGGCGTGAGCCGGGAGGGCGTCCCGGCACCCGTGCCCGGCACCGCCTCCGGCGTTCCCGTCCCGCCCCGCGCCACCCGCATCAGCCGCAGCGCCGTCGCCACGTCACCGCTCAGCAGCGCGACCGCACCGCACTGCCGGAACGCCGGTGCCGCCGCGCACGCCGCCTCGTACGTGTCCGTCACCGGAGACGCGGGCGACGCCGGTGCCGTCTCGGCGAGGCACAGCACATGGATGCCGACGCGCGGCCCCTCCACGGCCAGCCGCGCCACCGCCTCGCGCACGGCGGCGCCCCCGGTGTCACCGTCCACGATCACCAGTGTGTACGGACCCGCGAAGCCGTCGGTCTCCTCGGCGCCGTCGTCCTTCGCCCAGGAAGGCCGCCGGGGCGCGCTCCGGACCTCGCTCCGCCGTGCGGCGGGGACGGTGTGCGCGGTCGCCGGGGTTTCGTCCAGGCGACGCAGGAGTTCGTCGGTGCGGGCCGTGGCCTGTTCGCGGTCGTAGGCGAGCAGGAGGCCGCAGTCCTGGCCGTGGCCGGGGCGCACATGCGGGAGCCAGCCGAGCCAGGCCCACTCGGCGCCGCGGTCCTCCGCGGGGCGGGCGCGGTCCGCGCTGATCAGGACGATCTCCAGCGCCTCGGGGGAGTGCAGCGCGGCGAGTTGGGCCACGACCGCGCGGGCCAGCCCGGACAGCCGGGTACGGGGGCCTGCCAGGCCGAGGGCCCCGGCCTCCCGCAGATCCGCCGTCACCGGCACGGCCGGCAGCAGACCGGAGCCGTCGGGGGCCGTGCGGTCCGCCGTGCCGAGCCGCACCGTGAGCGCCTCGCGGTGTCCCGGCTCGCGCTCCCACAGCCGCGGTCCCGGGCCGAGCGCCGTCAACAGCAGGGCCGCGAGGTCCGGCCAGGTCTCCGGGGCCTGGGCACGGTCGGCGGTCGACGCGGAGCCCGCCGCCAGGTCGGCGCCGGTATCCATGTCGTCGGTCTCGTCCGTGTCGTACACGTCCTGGTCGGCCGCGGAGTGCTCCCCGCGTCCGCCGGTCAGCCGCCGCGCCCACCCGGCGATGCCGCCGCGCTTGCGGACCCCGGCGCCCTCGATGCCGTCACGCGAGCGCGTGCCGGACGGGTCGTCGTGCGGGGCCGTGTCGTGAGCGGTCGTGGAGGACGCCTGCGCGAAGGGCGCGGTTGAGGAGGGCGCACGTGAGGACGCCGCATCTGTAAAAGGAGAGGCGTTCCTCGCCGAAGCGGATCCCGCACCGACCGTCCCCGTCCCCGTCCCGTCCCGGTCACCGCCCGCGTCACCGTTCGCCGTCCACGCCCCCACGCCGAACCGACCGGCGTGCGTGTCACCGCTACCGCCCGCCGGGCCCGTCGTACCCCTGCTCTCGATCCGGGGCGCGCCGCCCTGCCCGGGGACGAGCGGGTCGGCCGGGCCGTGGTTCTGGGCGGGCAGTCCCCGTGAGGGGGTGGAGGTGTCGCCGCCGTCGGCCACGCGTGCGTGGAGGGGATCGGGGGAGCCGGCCTTCGTGTCGGTCCCGGGCTGCTCGCCGTCGCAGGACACGCGCACGTGCCCCTCGCCGTCCGGGGCCGTCGGGACGCGCGCGCCGGGCCCGCCGGCCGGGGTGAGGCGCAGGGCGGACTCGCCGACCCGGAGCAGGGCGCCGGGGGCGAGCCGCACGGGGTGGGTGCTCACGCGGGTGCCGTCCAGGAGCGTGCCGTTGGTCGAGCCGAGGTCGGCGACCGAGACGCGGCCGTCCGCACCCACCGTGACCGCGCAGTGCAGCCGGGAGACGTCCGGGTCGTCGAGCGGGACGTCGGCGTCGGCGGAGCGGCCGATGCGGATCTCGCCGCCGTGCAGGAGGTGGACGCCGCCCGCGTCCGGGCCCGCTATGACGTGCAGTTGGGTCGGGGCGTCGTCCAGCTCGGGGTGCGGCTCGGGCTCGGCCGGGGCGCCCAGGGACAGCACGGCGCCGTCGATCAGCGGGGGCTCGCCGAGGGTGCAACGCTTGTCGTCCAGGCGCTCCGCGCCCACGTACAGCACCACCGGGCCGCCGCCCTCGCGGGCACGCTCGGAGGGAGGCGCGCTCCCGTCGCCGGAGACCGCCGACGACAGCGCCGACGCCACCTCGGCAAGGGCCGTGCCGGCGGGCGCGGTGACCAGCACGTCGCAGCTCGCGGTGCGGCCGCGGACCCGATCGGGCGGGCCCAGCGGGTCTACGACGGTCAGCCGGATCTGCATCGCCGTCAGCGGTCCCTTCTGCGCGGGTCTGCGCGGGCGCGGACTTTTCCCCCCACCCCACACGAGCACGTCGGCCAGTACTCCACGCATCCTCGCACCTGCCACTGACAACACGCCCACGGTCCAGCCAGAAGTGATCTTGATTGGTCGGCTCTGCCCTCAAAAGTGCCTGATCGGTACGTCACTGAGGACCGCTTGAGATCGGTCACGCGCGGATCGGGCAACCGGAGGGACCGAGTCGAGCGTCTTTCCTTCGAACATGTACGACAAGCGGTACGTAAGACGCACAGAAAGTTGAGAAGTCGGTGCCGAGGGTGTCGGCACTACAGTGGGTCGGAACGTAGGCAATCGACAGGGAGCGCATGACGTGCGGCCGGTAGGCAGCAAGTACATCCTCGAGGAGCCGCTCGGACGCGGCGCCACGGGGACCGTCTGGCGAGCCCGCCAGCGGGAGACCGCGGGCGCCGAGGCGGCCGTGGCCGGTCAGCCCGGTGAGACCGTCGCGATCAAGGTCCTCAAGGAGGAGCTCGCGAGCGACGCGGACATCGTGATGCGGTTCCTGCGGGAGCGCTCCGTCCTGCTGCGCCTGACCCACCCGAACATCGTCCGGGTGCGCGACCTGGTCGTCGAGGGTGATCTGCTGGCCCTGGTCATGGACCTCGTCGACGGCCCCGACCTGCACCGCTACCTGCGCGAGAACGGCCCGTTCTCGCCGGTCGGCGCCTCCCTGCTCACCGCCCAGATCGCCGACGCGCTCGCCGCGAGCCACGCCGACGGAGTGGTCCACCGCGACCTGAAGCCGGCCAACGTCCTGCTCGCCCACCAGGGCGGCCAGATGCACCCGATGCTCACCGACTTCGGCATCGCGCGCCTGGCCGACTCCCCGGGGCTCACCCGCACGCACGAGTTCGTCGGCACGCCCGCGTACATCGCGCCGGAGTCCGCCGAGGGCCGCCCGCAGACCTCCGCAGTCGACATCTACGGCGCCGGCATCCTGATCTACGAACTGGTCACCGGGCGCCCACCGTTCTCCGGCGGCTCCGCCCTGGAGGTGCTGCACCAGCACCTGAGCGCCGAGCCGCGCCGCCCCTCCACGGTCCCCGACCCGCTGTGGGCGGTCATCGAGCGCTGCCTGCGCAAGAACCCGGACGAACGCCCCAGCGCCGAGAACCTCGCACGCGCCCTCCGTGTCGTCGCCGAGGGCGTCGGCGTGCACGCGAACGCCGCGCAGATCGCCGCCGCCGACTCCGTAGGTGCCCTGCTGGTTCCCGACGCCATGCCCGCCGCGGTCCCCGGCTCGGCCGACCCGACCCAGGTCCTGCAGCACGGCCAGGGCATGTACGACCCGAACGCGGCGACCAGCTACCTGCCGCACACCGGCGCACCCGGCCCGGCCGGCGCCGCCGACCCCACCGCCGTACTGCCGAACACGGGCGCGGCCGACCCGACCGCGGTCCTGCCGCCGGTGCCACCGGGGCAGCCTGGACTGGGGGGCCAGCAGGGTCAGCAGCCCGAGCAGCCGCACCCCTGGCAGAACCAGCTGCGCGCGGCCCGCGACCGCAACGAGCAGACCCAGGTCCAGTACCTCGACCCGAACGAGGACCCGCTGCGCCGCCGCCCCCAGCGGCAGGTCTCCCGAGGCCAGCAGCCGCAGCAGCGCCCGCCGCAGCGGCAGCAGCCCGCCCCCGGCTACGGCTATCCGCAGCAGCAACAGCCGCAGCAGTACGGCCCGCCGCAGCACCAGCAGCCCCAGCACCAGCAGCCCCAGCGCCAGCAGCCTCAGCGGCAGCGCCCTCAGCAGCCGCAGCCCCAGCGCTACGCCCCGCCGCCGCAGCAGCCCCAGCGCGAGCCCCGGGAGCCGCGGCAGCGCAGCGCCAACCCGATGAAGATCCCCGGCCTCGGCTGCCTGAAGGGATGCCTGTTCACGATCGTCATCCTGTTCGTCGCGAGCTGGCTGATCTGGGAGCTGAGCCCGCTGCAGGACTGGATCGGCACCGGCAAGGGGTACTGGGCGCAGCTGAGCGACTGGTTCGACACGGTGACGGGCTGGATCGGAGACCTCGGCGGAAGCGCGTCGAACTGACGGAACGCCCCACGGCGGGGCGAGCGAATCAGTCGAACTGGACGAACCGACGGCAGGGTTGGTGACTTGTCGACATCTGGCGGGTGATTTCCGCCTCCGCAGTGAAGGTTGACCCTTCGGACGCGTAGTTTTAGCGACAACACGCGTCGGTAGGAGCAGTCTTGGCACGGAAGATCGGCAGCCGGTACACCGCGAACCAGATCCTGGGGCGGGGCAGCGCCGGCACGGTGTGGCTGGGCGAGGGACCCGAGGGACCCGTCGCCGTGAAGCTGCTGCGCGAGGATCTCGCGTCCGACCAGGAACTCGTCGGACGCTTCGTGCAGGAGCGCACCGCCCTGCTCGGCCTCGACCACCCGAACGTCGTCTCCGTCCGCGACCTCGTCGTCGACGGCAACGACCTCGCGCTGGTGATGAACCTGGTCCGCGGCACCGACCTGCGCACCCGCCTGGACCGCGACCGGCGCCTGGCACCCGAGGCGGCGGTGGCGATCGTGGCCGACGTCGCCGACGGGCTCGCCGCCGCGCACGCGGCCGGGATCGTGCACCGGGACGTCAAGCCCGAGAACATCCTCCTGGACATGCAGGGCCCCCTGGGCCCCGGCGGCGCGCATCCCGCCCTCCTGACCGACTTCGGAGTGGCGAAACTCATCGACTCCCCGCGCCGCACCCGCGCGACGAAGATCATCGGCACTCCGGACTATCTGGCGCCGGAGATCGTCGAGGGCCTCCCGCCCCGCGCGGCGGTCGACATCTACGCCCTGGCGACCGTCCTGTACGAACTCCTCGCGGGCTTCACCCCCTTCGGCGGCGGTCACCCCGGCGCGGTGCTGCGCCGCCACGTCACGGAGACGGTCGCTCCCCTCCCCGGCATCCCCGACGAACTCTGGCAACTCCTCGTCCAGTGCCTCGCCAAGGCCCCCGCCTCCCGGCTGCGCGCCTCCGAACTGGCCGCCCGCCTGCGCGAGTTGCTGCCCATGCTCGCCGGGATGCCCCCACTGGACGTCGACGAGCCCGACCTGGAACCCGAGGACGAACCGGACCCGGCCACCGGCGACCGCTCCGCACCCTCGGACGAGCCGGTCCGCCGCCGCGGCGCGGTCCCCCTGGTCCCCGGCGCCAAGCCCACCGACTCCAACCGCGACACCCATACGTCGATGCGCGTCCCCGCCCCCGACGAACTCGCCGGCGGCGCCCGCGGCACGGCCCGCGTCCCCCGCCCTGCGGGCGCCCGCCGCCCCGGCTCCGCCCGCCACAAGGCCCTCGCCCGCCGCCGCCGGATCGTCCTGGGCGCGGGCACGGTGGTCCTGGTCGCGGCGGTGGGGGCGGGCGCGTGGTGGGCGACGTCGGGGGACGACGCGGGGGCGACCCCACAGGACACCAGGACATCGTCACCGGCGTCGCCGTAATTCAGCCCGTCCGGCGTTTGAGGACGAGGCCGTCCAGGCCGAAGCGGGGGTCTGGGGGCGGCAGCCCCCAGGAGGCGGCCACGAAAGCCCCGGTCACAGCTCAAGGGCGCCTCACGACAGACCCCGCTCGCGCCAGCCGTTACGCTGGGGGACGTGGCAGTCGTCGATGTATCCGAAGAGCTCAAGTCCCTCTCCTCGACCATGGAGTCGATCGAGGCCGTCCTGGACCTCGACAAGCTGAGGGCAGATGTCGCCGTGCTGGAGGAGCAGGCAGCCGCGCCGTCCCTGTGGGACGACCCGGAAGAGGCGCAGAAGGTCACCAGCAAGCTGAGCCACCTCCAGGCCGAGATCCGCAAGGCCGAGGCCCTGCGCGGCCGGATCGACGACCTCTCGGTCCTCTTCGAGATGGCCGAGGAGGAGGACGACCCGGACACCCGTGCCGAGGCGGAGAGCGAGCTGACCTCCGTCAAGAAGGCGCTGGACGAGATGGAGGTCCGCACCCTCCTGTCCGGCGAGTACGACTCCCGTGAGGCCGTCGTCACGATCCGTGCCGAGGCCGGCGGCGTCGACGCCTCCGACTTCACCGAGAAGCTCCAGCGCATGTACCTGCGCTGGGCCGAGCGCCACGGCTACAAGACGGAGCTCTACGAGACCTCGTACGCGGAGGAGGCGGGCATCAAGTCCACCACCTTCGCCGTCCACGTCCCGTACGCCTACGGCACGCTCTCCGTCGAGCAGGGCACCCACCGCCTGGTGCGGATCTCGCCCTTCGACAACCAGGGCCGCCGCCAGACCTCCTTCGCCGGTGTCGAGATCCTGCCGGTCGTCGAGCAGACCGACCACATCGAGATCGACGAGTCCGAGCTGCGCGTGGACGTCTACCGCTCCTCGGGCCCCGGCGGCCAGGGCGTCAACACCACCGACTCCGCGGTGCGCCTGACCCACCTCCCCACCGGCATCGTCGTCTCCTGCCAGAACGAGCGCTCGCAGATCCAGAACAAGGCCAGCGCGATGAACGTGCTCCAGGCCAAGCTGCTGGAGCGCCGCCGCCAGGAGGAGCAGGCCCGGATGGACGCCCTCAAGGGCGACGGCGGCAACTCCTGGGGCAACCAGATGCGTTCGTACGTCCTGCACCCGTACCAGATGGTCAAGGACCTGCGCACGGAGTACGAAGTGGGCAACCCCGAGGCCGTGTTCAACGGCGAGATCGACGGCTTCCTGGAGGCCGGAATTCGCTGGCGCAAGCAGCAGGAGAAGTAACTTTGTCGACTTGACAACCCCCAAGCAACTGCCGTCCTGAGGGCGGCAGTTGCTTTATGTCTGGGTTTTACATCACACTCACAGGCGCCAACCCACCGCATAGGGCCCTTAGTTGGACATTGCGCTCGCAACGGCCTTGACGTTGCTTTGAAAAATGGGAAAGGTGCAGAGTGGCATGCGTATCTCTGGGGCGCATGTGAACCGGGGGGCCTCCATTGAGCCACTCCCGTCGATCACGGCCCCGGGCGCTGCCTCACCGACGATCAGCTACTGGGGGTAGCAAGCATATGACGAAGAAGACGCGGATCCGTGTCGCACGGATAGCCGCGGGCGCGGTGATCGCCGCGGGCGCCTCGCTGACCGCCGCAGGTGCCGCTTCCGCCCTGGACATCACCGCGAGCGTGGACGGCAACGGAGCCGACGTGAGCGTCAACACCGGCCTGGACGACGAGACCACGCCGCCTCCGTCCGAACCGCCCACGGGGCTTCCCACGGACCCGACCAGCGAGCCTCCGACGACCCCGCCCCCGACCTCGGACGATCCGACCGAGCCCACCGGGGTCCCGACGGAGCCCACCGAGCCCCCGACGGACGACCCGACCACGGCCACCCCGACCGAGAGCAGCGGCACCGGCAGCGGCGGCAACAACGCCGACCCCAACGGCGGCTCCGACACCTCCGTGCAGGAGGAGGGCTCCTCCGCCCTCACCGACACGGGCTCGGACACCACGGCCCAGGGCGGCGGCGACGAGCTCGCCGAGACCGGTGCCGGCCAGACCGCGTTCCTGCTGATCGGCGCCGCGACCATGATCGCCGGTGGCGTCGGCTTCCGTTTCCTGCCGCGCCTCGCGGGCGGCCGGGGCGGCGCTGCCGCCTGACGGTAGTCGCACGCTCACGCAGCGTGCGTGACGACGTACGACGAGGGGCCCGGAGCGAGTGTGTCGCTCCGGGCCCCTCGGGGTGTCTGAGGACCCGCGCTACGCGGTCTGGTGCGCCACCAGCGCGAGCGCCGCGATCAGCACCGCGAGCAGTGCGATCAGCGCCATGGGGTTCAGTCCCGCGAAGAAGTTCTCCTGCTGCAGCCGCTCGCGGTTGGCACGGCACACATGGCACCGGCCCTCACTCACGGGCGACGCGCAGTTCGCGCACACCAGCCGGTCGTACGTCATGCGCGCCCTCCTTGCCCAATGGTTCCAAGAGGAGAACGCCGACCGCTCGCCGAACGTTCCCTGTCTCCACTCTGCCAGGTTCCTCCGGAGGCTGCGCGGGGGTCGCCTCTACGGCCCCGCGCCCCTTCGGGCGTCCCCTGGGTCTGCACAAAAAGGCACAACCCCTCCTCAACCACGACCGGAGCCTGCGCTCGCACACCCGACTCGCGTATGGTCACGCTCATCTACCCCCGGCGACCCGTGGTGCACCCGTGATCCGATTCGACAACGTCTCCAAGGTCTACCCCAAGCAGACCCGCCCCGCACTCAGGGATGTGTCCCTGGAAGTGGAGAAGGGCGAGTTCGTGTTTCTCGTGGGGTCCTCGGGCTCCGGAAAGTCCACCTTCCTGCGGCTGGTGCTCCGTGAGGAGCGGACCAGCCACGGTCAGGTGCACGTCCTGGGCAAGGACCTCGCGCGGCTGTCCAACTGGAAGGTGCCGCAGATGCGGCGCCAGCTGGGGACGGTGTTCCAGGACTTCCGCCTCCTGCCCAACAAGACGGTCGCCGAGAACGTGGCGTTCGCGCAGGAGGTCATCGGCAAGTCCAAGGGCGAGATCCGCAAGTCCGTGCCGCAGGTGCTCGACCTCGTCGGGCTCGGCGGCA
This sequence comes from Streptomyces sp. NPDC092369, assembly GCF_044755245.1. Classification (NCBI taxonomy): domain Bacteria; kingdom Bacillati; phylum Actinomycetota; class Actinomycetes; order Kitasatosporales; family Streptomycetaceae; genus Streptomyces; species Streptomyces sp. NPDC092369. The sequence continues at coordinate 1,569,232 of NZ_JBIVQP010000002.1, read as the reverse complement.
AGGAGGACCGGATGCCCGGCGAGCTGTCCGGTGGTGAGCAGCAGCGCGTGGCCATCGCGCGCGCGTTCGTCAACCGGCCCAAGCTGCTGATCGCCGACGAGCCGACCGGAAACCTCGACCCGCAGACCTCGGTCGGCATCATGAAGCTGCTCGACCGGATCAACCGGACGGGTACGACCGTGCTCATGGCCACGCACGACCAGAACATCGTGGACCAGATGCGCAAGCGCGTCATCGAGCTGGAGCAGGGCCGCCTCGTCCGAGACCAGGCACGCGGCGTCTACGGCTACCAGCACTGACCGCGACCGTCCACGGAAAGGCCTGAAGAAGACGCCATGCGCGCCCAGTTCGTACTCTCCGAGATCGGTGTCGGTCTCCGCCGCAACCTGACCATGACGTTCGCCGTCATCGTCTCCGTCGCCCTGTCGCTCGCCCTGTTCGGCGGGTCGCTGCTGATGAGTGATCAGGTCAGCACGATGAAGGGCTACTGGTACGACAAGGTCAACGTCTCGGTGTTCCTCTGCAACAAGAGCGACGCCGAGTCGGACCCCAACTGCGCCAAGGGCGCGGTGACCGACGACCAGAAGAAGGACATCCTCTCCGACCTGGACAAGATGACCACGGTCGTCCAGAAGGTGACGTACGAGTCGCAGGACGAGGCGTACAAGCACTACAAGCAGCAGTTCGGCGACTCGCCGCTGGCCAGCTCCCTGACGCCGGACCAGATGCAGGAGTCGTACCGCATCAAGCTGAAGGACCCCGAGAAGTACCAGGTCATCGCGACCGCCTTCGACGGGCGTGACGGCGTGCAGTCCGTGCAGGACCAGAAGGGCATCCTGGACAACCTCTTCGGGCTCCTCAACGGCATGAACTGGGCCGCCCGCGCGGTGATGGCCCTGATGCTCGTCGTCGCCCTGATGCTGATCGTCAACACCGTGCGCGTCTCCGCGTTCAGCCGTCGGCGCGAAACCGGCATCATGCGCCTGGTCGGCGCCTCCGGCTTCTACATCCAGGCCCCGTTCATCATGGAGGCCGCCGTCGCCGGCCTCATCGGCGGGTCGGTCGCCTGCGGATTCCTGGTGGTCGCCCGGTACTTCATCATCGACCACGGCCTGGCCCTGTCCGAGAAGCTGAACCTCATCAACTTCATCGGCTGGGACGCCGTCCTGACCAAGCTCCCCCTCATCCTGGCCACGAGCCTGCTGATGCCGGCGCTGGCGGCGTTCTTCGCGCTGCGCAAGTACCTGAAGGTGTGACGCATGACAAGAGGGCCGTACGGTCAACCGCCCGTACGGTCCTTCGGGTTGTCCTAGACTCACCGGCATGTCAGGTCGAGACCTGTTCTGTCAGCCCCGCCGCAGGCGCCGCGGGGCCGCCCTGACGTTGGTGTTCGCGAGTGTGCTGGTGGCCGGGGCGGCGACCGGGTCGCTGCCCGAGGGGGAGCGGAAATCCGCTGCCGGGCAGGGTCGTTCGACCACGCCGGCCAGTCACCATGAGGCTGTCGCCAAGGCCGCCGCCGACGCCATGGCTGACGGCAAGTCACCCATGGAGGCCGCCGAGCGGGCCGTCAGCCGCAGTGGGGACCGGTGGGGGGCCGTGTACTCCGAGGGGGAGTACGAGGAGTTCGAGGAGGCCCTCGACGGGCGGTACACCGGCGTCGGGCTCTGGGCCCGGCGCGAGCGGGACGGGCGGATCGAGGTGACCAAGGTGCAGTCGGGGTCGCCCGCGGCCGCCGCCGGGATCCGCAAGGGCGACCGGCTGCGCAGTGTCGACGGGTCGTACGTGGACGGGCGCCCGGTCACCGAGGTCGTCTCCTTACTGCGCGGCGACGCCACGGACGCGGCGGCCGGTACGGCGGTGAGGCTGGGCCTGGAGCGCGGCACGCACGCGTGGAACGAGACGCTGCGCCGGGCCAAGCTGTCCACCGACTCGGTCACCGTGGAGCGGCTAGCCGGCGGGATCACCGTCATCAGGATCGCCGCCTTCACCAAGGGCTCCGGGGACGTGGTCCGCACCGCCGTGCAGCAGGCCCCGCCCGACGCCGGCGTCATCCTCGACCTGCGCGGCAACTCCGGCGGCCTGGTCACCGAGGCCGTCACCACCGCCTCCGCCTTCCTCGACGGCGGCCTCGTCGCCACGTACGACGTGGACGGCGAGCAGCGCGCCCTGCACGCCGATCCCGGCGGCGACACCACCAGACCCCTGGTCGCGCTCGTCGACGGCGGCACGATGAGCGCGGCCGAACTGCTCACCGGCGCACTCCAGGACCGCGGGCGCGCGGTGGTCGTCGGCAGCCGCACCTTCGGCAAGGGCTCGGTCCAGATGCCGAGCAAGCTGCCCGGCGGCGGAGTCGCGGAGCTGACCGTCGGTCACTACCGCACCCCCTCCGGCCACAGCGTGGACGGCCGGGGCATCACCCCCGACCTGGACGTCACCTCCCAGGGACAGGCGGCCGTCGAGCGGGCCGAGACCGTACTGAGCGGCCTCGGGGACGCTTCGTAATCGGCTTTCCCTTCGCCCCCTCCGTAGTGCGAAAATGGACGGCACTATGAGCAAGGGAATGTACGTACCCAAGGAGTCCCAGCCCAAGCAGGGCGGAGGGACCGCGAAGGTCAAGGACGGCAAGCGCAAGATCGTCGCGCAGAACAAGAAGGCCCGGCACGACTACGCGATCATCGACACCTACGAGGCCGGGCTCGTCCTGACCGGTACCGAGGTGAAGTCACTGCGCCAGGGGCGCGCCTCCCTGACCGACGGCTTCGTCCAGATCGACGGGAACGAGGCCTGGCTGCACAACGCCCACATCCCGGAGTACAGCCAGGGCACCTGGACCAACCACACGGTCCGCCGCAAGCGCAAGCTGCTCCTGCACCGCGAGGAGATCGACAAGCTGGCGTCCAAGTCGGAGGAGACGGGCCACACGATCGTGCCCCTCGCCCTGTACTTCAAGGACGGCCGCGCGAAGGCCGAGATCGCGCTCGCGCGAGGCAAGAAGGAGTGGGACAAGCGCCAGACCCTGCGCGAGAAGCAGGACCGGCGGGAGTCGGACCGGGCGATCGCGGCGGCGAAGCGGCGGCAGCGGGGCGAGTAGCCGCCGAGAGGCTCCCGGAAGGCCTCCGGGTGACCGCCCGGAATACGGTGGCATCGGTGTGCGTTGGTCACGTACGATGGCAACTGCACCCCACAGCGGGTGCGGCCCCCTCTTCCGAGGGACTTGAAAAAACAACATGGGGATGATCGGTTTCGACAGCGGCTGTCGAAGCAGGGGAAGCGTGTCGAGGAAGCGACAATGATCTCGTTAACCATATGTCGCAACCAATAATCGCCAATTCCAAGAGCGATTCCCAGTCCTTCGCCCTCGCTGCCTAATAACAGCGACTGAAGGACCCTAAAAGGGTGTCAGCCCGGGAGTGTTCCCGACCCGGATCCTGGCATAATCTAGGGAACTAAACCATCGAGCCCGGTCACGGGGTTCGATGGGAAATCAAACAGTGACTGGGCCCGTCGGCGACTTGTTCGCGTGATCGCCGGGGCCGAGAAAATCACAGCGAACTGCACACGGAGAAGCCCTGATTCTGCACCGGTGGACGCGGGTTCGATTCCCGCCATCTCCACTCATCCCATGTTTTCAGTGACAGAGGCCCCGCCACTTTCGAGTGGCGGGGCCTCTGTCATGCCCCCTCGGTGGATTCGGAAGTCCGCCAGGTCAGGCAGATCATCAATGCCGTCGCCGCCGCTGCCACCGGTACGCCGAAGCCCGCCGTCGGCGATACGCGGTCCACCGTCCAGCCGCCGATCGCCGAGCCGCAGGCGATGCCCGCCAGGAGGCCGGTCACCGCGAGGGTCATGCCCTCGTTCAAGTGGCCTTCAGGCGTGCGCTGTTGGACCAGGGTCATGGTGGTGATCATCGTCGGTGCCGTCGCCATGCCGGAGATCAGCAGCGCGAGGGCCGGCAGCGGGAGCGAGTCCGTGCGGGCGGCGGCCAGGAGCGGGAGCGTGAGGAGGGCCGTCATCGCCGCCACGCACCAGGGGAGGCGGTGTTCCGCGCGGCCCGTCGGCCGCAGGGCCCCGAACAGCAGGCCCGCCACGCACGAACCCGCCGCCTGGAGGGCGAGGATCACCCCGGCCGCCGCTCGGTGGCCCTGCCAGTCCGCGTACGCGATCATGACGACCTCCATCGAGCCGAAGACCGCGCCCATGGCGAGGCAACCGGCGAGGAGCGGCGGAATGCCGGGAGCACGGAAGGGAGAGCCGGCCAGCACGCGCGCGTGCACCGGCGGTTCCGTCGACCGTTGGGCGGCGAACAGCAGCACGCCCGTCAGCAGCAGCCCCGCCCCGACCAGCGTGCCCGCCTCCGGGAAGAACGCCGAACAGAGGAAGGCCGCGAGCACCGGGCCCAGCATGAAGCAGAGCTCGTCGGCGGCCTGCTCGAAGGAGTTCGAGGTGTGCAGGGCGTTGTCGTCGCCCTTGAGCAGGTGGGCCCAGCGGGCGCGGGACATGCCGCCGGTGTTCGGGGTCGTCGCGGTGGCGGCGTAGGAGGCGAAGAGGGTCCAGGCGGGGGCCTCGTAGTGCACGCACAGCAGGAGTGCGAGGGAGCCGAGTGCGGCGATCGCCGTCGCGGGCACGGCGATCCGGGCCTGGCCGTACCGGTCGATGAGCCGCGCGGTCCATGGGGCGACGACGGCCGTGGCGGCCAGGCCCGTCGCGGTGACGGCGCCGGCGAGGGCGTACGAGCCGCGCGTACCGGCGATCATCACCACCGCGCTGATGCCGAACATGCCCATCGGGAGGCGGGCCAGGAGGTTGCCGAGGGTGAAGGCGCGGGCGCCGGGGACGGCGAAGAGGCGGCGGTAGGGGCCGGGTGGGCGAGTGCGGTCGCGGTGGCCGAAGCGGGGGCCGAAGTCGACTGCGACCAGGGCGTCGGCGGTGACCGTGCAGAGGATCTTCCGGGGATCCGAGGGGTCCGGGTGCTTCGGGGCGTCCCAGGGCGGTGGTGGGGTCTGGTGCTGCATGGGCATCACCGTCGTCCCCGGCCGGGTGGTGGGTCCAACACCTTCTTCGGGCCGATTCACGCACTTTCGTTGTGAGTCGGGTCCGCTGTAGGTTCGCCGGATGGCCGCTCACCTGGACACCCGCCTGCTGCGGGCCTTCGTCGCCGTTGCCGAGGAACTGCACTTCACGCGGGCCGCTGCCCGGCTCTTCGTCGCCCAGCAGGCGCTGAGCCGGGATGTGCGGCGGCTGGAGCGGGAGTTGGGCGCCGACCTGTTCGTGCGGACCACCCGGCAGGTGACGCTGACGGCCGACGGAGAGCGGCTGCTGCCGTATGCGCGGCGGGTTCTTGAGGCGCAGGACGCGTTGCTCACCGCGTTCGGGGAGGCCCGGCCGCTGCTCGTAGATCTGAACTCCCCGGGTCTGGTCACCGGGCGCCGGGTGCTGCACCGGGCCCGTGAACTCGCCCCCGAGTGCGAGCTGATGGCCCGCTTCGAGAGCGGTCTGACGGGTGCGGCCGGTGAGCTGCTCGCCGGGCGGCTCGACGCGTCCTTCGGGCGGTTCGCGGGCCTCGATCCGGTGCTGCGGGCGCAGTTGGAGCAGCAGCCCGTGCGGTATGAGCCGATGGCGGTCGTGCTGCCCGAGGACCACCGGCTTGCCGCGCTGGCGGAGGTGCCGCTCGACGCGCTGGCGGGCGAGACCGTGTACGCCGGCGCGGGCAATCCCCGTACGCCGGAGTGGACCGATCTCGCGCGCCGGCTCTTCGAAGGGCGGGGCATACAGATCGCGCCACCGGTGCCCCTCGCGGTCGGTGACGAGGAGTTCGAGCGGATCATGGCCAAGACGCGGAATCCGATCCTGGCCGTGGTGGATTTTCCGGCCATGCCTCGGACCGTGGTCCGTCCCTTGATCGATCCCGTTCCCTTGTCACTCGTGTCACTGGTCTGGCGGAAGGGGCTGGTGCACCCGGGATTCGCGGCGCTGCGGCGAGCCGCGGGCGAGCTCGCGGCGGCGGAGGGGTGGCTGAGCAAGCCAGATGATGGATGGATTCCAGCCATGGATTCGTACACTGTTCGGACCCACAATTGACACATTGCGAACACGGGACCCGCGTGTGCGCTACATTCTCCGCCTGAGCACCGTGTGCTAAAGGGGGCGCTCGGACCGGGTGGGGGCCTGGTTCGGTCGACGGGTGCTCGAGTCGTAGGCGCACCCGGAACAGTCCCGTGGGGGGATGAGTGTGCGCGTGAAGAAGTGGCGAGAAGACACCCAACCGGAGTGGCCCGAGTCTGCATCAGGGCCCCGCGTCGGGTCTCAACCAGCAGGTGCCACCCAGGAGTTCCCCGAGACGACGTTCTCGGATCTCCCTGAGGTGATCTCTGAGACGAGGAGAACCGGAGGGCGGGGCGGAGGCCTCGCCGAAGCCGACGGGACCGCGGTGCCGAAGGCGCCCGCGGAGACCCGAGAGGCGGGCCACTTTTCGGCCACCGAAGGTCTCCCGGAGGCCGGTCGTCCGGCCGCTCCGCGTGATCCCTGGGGGAGTTCGGCCGACGCCGATCACACCCATGACCCGCACGAGGTGACCGTCCAGCTCGACGGCGTCGCGCTCCAGCAGAGCAGACGCCTGAAGGAGACGGACGGCTCCGCCGACGCATCCCCGGCCAGTGCTTCGGCCGCCGGCGCGGACGCGTCCGACAGGCCGGTCTTCGTCGACGAGTCGGGCCGCCGCAGCCGCCGGTTCCGCCGCCTCGGCATAGCCGTCGGCCTCGCCTGCGCGGTCTACGCCGTCGTCATCGTCGTCACCTTGCTGTCCGGCAGTTCGGACGCGCCCTGGCTGCCCGTGCCGGGCCAGAAGGACGACCAGCCGGCCGGCAAGGTCGACACCTCGCCGCAGCCCACGCCGTCGGTCATACCCTCCGGCGCCGCCGGTGTCGTACCCGGCACGACCCCGACCGCGGACAACGGCATCGTCCCGACCCCGGGCGCCAGCCGCACCGCCCCCGGCGCCGGCACCGCCAGCGGCGGGAACGGCACCCGTCCCGGCGCCTCCGCCGACCCCGGTCCGACGGCGACCAGGACCACCACCGGCCCGGGCACCGGCCCGAGCGCCCCCGTCTCCTCGGACCCGGTGGTCGACCCGTCGGTCAGCACGTCGCCCGACCCCAGCGGTCCGGCCACCACCTCGCCCGATCCGAGCCCGTCCACGGCGGGCGGCGGCCCCGGCGGTCCGGTCGCCGACGGTCCCAGCGAGCCCAGCCCGATCGCCGTGGACCCGTCCGGTCCCGCGACCCACTCCCCGTCCCCGGAGCACATCCTCTGATGGCATCCCGCACCCGCCGTCAAGGGGCCGCGCCCCCGGACGGCTCCTCGCGCCGCCGCCTGCCCATGCGCCTGCTGTTGCCCATGCTGCTGCTGGTCGCGCTCGTCGCGATGCTGATGCTGCGCGGCTACGTGCACAGCGAGATCCTCGCCGACCACCGCGTCCAGCCGGAGGCCTCCACCGACAAGGTGCCGCCGAAGATCCTCGACGGCGGCCCGGTCATCGACACCCGCAGCGGCCGCACCACCAGCCTGAACGTGCCCGACCACCGGCTCGTCCTCACCTTCGACGACGGTCCGGACCCGACCTGGACGCCGAAGGTCCTGGACGTGCTGAAGAAGCACAACGCCCACGCGGTGTTCTTCGTCACCGGCACCATGACCTCCCGCTACCCGGGGCTGGTCCGGCGGATGATCGCCGAGGGCCACGAGGTCGGCCTGCACACCTTCAACCACCCCGACCTCTCCTACCAGTCGAAGAAGCGAATCGACTGGGAGCTGTCCCAGAACCAGCTGGCGCTCGCGGGCGCGGCCGGCATCCGCAGCTCGATCTTCCGGCCGCCCTACTCGTCCTTCGCCGACGCCATGGACAACAAGTCCTGGCCGATCACGCAGTACATCGGCACCAAGGGCTACCTCACCGTCGTCAACAACACCGACAGCGAGGACTGGCGCAAGCCCGGCGTCCGCCAGATCATCCGCAACGCCACCCCCAAGGGCGGCAAGGGCGCCATCGTCCTGATGCACGACTCCGGCGGCGACCGGCACCAGACGGTCCAGGCCCTGGACGAGTTCCTGCCCCAGATGCAGAAGAAGGGGTACGAGTTCGACAACCTCACCGAGGCCCTCGACGCGCCCAGCGCCTCGACCCCGGTCACCGGCGTCGAGCTGTGGAAGGGCAAGGCGTGGATCTTCCTGGTCGGCGCATCCGACGGCATCACCGGTGTGATGGTGGTCGGTCTCGCGGTGATCGGCGCCCTGGTCATCGGCCGCTTCGTGCTGATGCTGCTGCTGTCGGGCGCCCACGCCCGCCGGGTGCGGCGCAAGGACTTCGGCTGGGGAGCGCCGATCACCGAACCGGTGACGGTGCTGGTGCCGGCGTACAACGAGGCCAAGTGCATCGAGAACACCGTGCGTTCACTGATGGCGAGCGAGCATCCCGTCGAGGTGATCGTCATCGACGACGGCTCCAGTGACGGCACGGCGCGGATCGTCGAGGCACTGGGGCTGCCCAACGTGCGGGTGGTGCGCCAGCTCAACGCGGGCAAGCCCGCCGCCCTCAACCGCGGTCTGGCCAACGCCAGTCACGACATCATCGTGATGATGGACGGCGACACGGTCTTCGAACCGGCCACCGTCCGCGAACTCGTCCAGCCCTTCGGCGACCCGCGCGTGGGCGCGGTCGCGGGCAACGCGAAGGTCGGCAACCGCGACACCCTCATCGGGGCCTGGCAGCACATCGAGTACGTGATGGGCTTCAACCTCGACCGCCGCATGTACGACCTGCTGCGCTGCATGCCCACCATCCCCGGTGCGGTCGGCGCCTTCCGGCGCTCGGCACTTGAGCGGGTCGGCGGGATGAGCGACGACACGCTCGCCGAGGACACCGACATCACGATGGCGATGCACCGCGACGGTTGGCGGGTCGTCTACGCCGAGAAGGCGCGGGCCTGGACCGAGGCCCCGGAGTCGGTGCAACAGCTGTGGTCCCAGCGCTACCGCTGGTCCTACGGCACCATGCAGGCGATCTGGAAGCACCGCCGCGCGATCGTGGAGAGGGGCCCCTCGGGCCGCTTCGGCCGCGTGGGTCTGCCGCTGGTGTCGCTGTTCATGGTCCTGGCCCCGCTGCTCGCGCCGCTGATCGACATCTTCCTGTTCTACGGGGTCGTCTTCGGCCCGACCGAGAAGACGATCCTGGCCTGGCTGGGCGTCCTGGCACTGCAGGCGGTGTGCGCGGCGTACGCCTTCACGCTGGACCGCGAGCGCCTCACGCCGCTCATCTCCATGCCGTTGCAGCAGATCCTCTACCGCCAGCTCATGTACGTCGTGCTGCTGCAGTCCTGGATCACCGCCCTCACCGGCGGCCGGCTGCGCTGGCAGAAACTCCGCCGCAGCGGACAGGTGGCCACCCCCGGGGGTGTGCCGACACAGCGCCGACGCGTCGCGCACGAGGAACGGGAGTCCATCCGATGAGCGCGCTGCCCCCGCAGTCACCGTCGCCGTGGCCGCCGAGCACCGGCGGCCCCACGCTCGGCCTGACGCCGTCCCCGGCGCACCCGGGACGGGCCACGAACGGCACCGTGTTCACGGACACGGCCCTGCGCACGGACCCGGCACCGACCGAGGCTCCCGCTCCCGCCGCCGACGCCGCGCCGAAGCGGGCACCCGTCCGGGACCGTTACTTCGACTTCCTGCGCGCGGTCGCCCTGTTCCGGGTCGTCTTCTACCACCTGATGGGCTGGTCCTGGCTGCCGGTGGTCTTCCCGTCCATGGGCGTGATGTTCGCGCTCGCCGGCAACCTCATGGCGCGCTCGCTCAAGCGCCCGGCCGCCCAGGTCGTACGCAGCCGGATGCGCCGTCTGCTGCCGCCGCTGTGGCTGCTGGGCGCGATCGGCGTCACGGGCATGGTGCTCCAGGGCTGGGGGCCCGACGCGGAGGGGCATCCCGGCTGGTGGTGGCTGCACCTCACCTACTGGATCGTCCCGCTGAGCGACCCGCCCTACGCCGACGGCCTGCCCGGCCTCCACCACATCCTCGGCGAGGACTGGGGCGCGGAGTTGGCGGGACCGCTCTGGTACATCCGCGCGTACCTCTGGTTCGTACTCCTGTCGCCGTTCATCCTCAAGGCGCTGCGGGCGCTGCCCTGGTCGACGATCCTGTCGCCCATCGCGCTGGCCGCGGCCCTGGAGTTCGGGTGGGTGCACATCCCCAGCGTGCGGATCGACTCGGCGGTCACCGACTTCAGCACGTTCGGGGCGTGCTGGATCCTCGGCATGGCCCATCAGGAAGGCATCCTGAAGCGCCTGCCGCGCTACGTGGTGCCGTCCCTGGTGCCGTTCGTCGCCGCCTTCGGTCTCTGGTACGCGCTGACGCACGGTTTCAAGGCGGGGCACGACCTCGACGACATCCCGTTCGCGCAGTCCCTGTGGTCCTTCGCCACCGTGCTGCTGCTCCTGCACGTCAGCCCCTCGTGGACCGAGTGGCCACGGCTGCTGCGCCCCTTCGACCGGCTGATCACCCTGCTCAACTCCCGCGCGGTGACGATCTATCTGTGGCACAACCTCTGCATCCTCATCGCCGCGACCCTCTGGGACCGGCTGTGGGGCTTCGACGTCCTGAGCGAGCACTACGCGTGGCTGCTGGAGAGCTCGTGGCCGGTCCTGGTGCTGGTCTGGATGCTCATCGCCACCTGCATCGTCAGCTTCGGCTGGATGGAGGACGTGGCGGCGAAGCGGAGCCCGCAACTGTGGCCGGACGGGCACCAGGGCACGCCTGCGCGCAAGCACCGGTGACCGTGCGACACCCGGCGGCTCAGGAGGCCGACGAACCCTTCCGGTAACTCAACAGGTCACCCGGCTGGCACCCCAGCACGTCACAGATCCGGGTGAGGGTGGTGAACCGGATCGCCTTGGCGCGGCCGTTCTTGAGGACGGAGAGATTGACGTTGGTCACGCCGACCTGGTGGGCGAGTTCGGTCAGAGTCATCCCGCGCTCGCTGAGAAGCCGGTCCAGGTGCACCTCGATGTCGTGGCCCTCGGCCCCCTCGTGGTCGTCGGCCGCCATCAGACGACCCCTTCGAGGTCCTCGCGCATGGCCGCGCCGGCCCGCGTGATCCGGGCGAAGGTGAGCAGCCCGAGGCCGGTCAGCACGGCCAGGTAGGGGGGCGACCACAGACCCAGCCAGGTCATCGCCGTGAAATCCGCCGCCTGGGCGAGATCCGCGAGCACGGCCGCTCGGACGTTGGCCTCGACGATCTCGGCGACCAGGCTCCCGACCAGCAGCCACCAGCCGAGGAGACGGAGCCGGGCCGCCGTCCGCGCGGTGTAGACCCCGTCCCGCACGGCGCCCTGGAGGAGCCGGTGCAACAGGAAGAGACCGCTGATCAGCAGCAGCGTCGAGGGCAGGTCGCCGAGCTGGTTCAGCAGCCGCAGGGTCGCGTCGGGGTTCTGGGCGCAGTAGCGGGGGACGGAGTCGACCTGCGCTCCGGGCTCGGGGAGGAGACCGGCGGGGGACTCCGAGCTGGTGGTCGAGTCGTCGGTGACGCAGACGCTGACGTCCGCCAGGCCGCCGTGCACGACGTTGAGGATCAGTCCTGCCGCCACGAGGGCGAGCAGGGTGCGCAGGACCACGGACACGACCGTGGCCATGGGTTCGAGCAGCTTCCGGTCCTCGGGCATGCCGTACCGCCTCGCTTATCGTTTATCGATGCTATCGATAAACGATAAGTTCCGCGGCGGGTTCGGCGCAAGCCCGGTGGCGAACGGCGTCGGAAGCCGTGACGGATTGATGAGTGCCCGGTGGATTTCGGCCGTCGATGGCTAAGATGCGCGAGGCATGACGGGGGCAGGAGAACGACAGTGAGACAGGTGCCGAGTGCGGAGCCGGACGCGGAGACGGCGTCCGAAGGGGCGTCGGGTGCGGCGGTCCCGGTGTTCGGGCTGATCACGCCCGGGGACTGGTATCGGATTCCCTTGCGGCCGCGGGAGCGGCGTGAAGCGTCCATGAGTGCGTTGATCAAGCGGCAGTTCGCCGGGGTCGACGATCAGCCGATCCTGCGCCGGAAGGCGGAGGAGCAGCTGCGCGGGACCGCCGAGGCAGGGGTGGAGCAGGGTGGGGTGGTGCTGTACCTGTCGTTCCTCGAAGCCGGTGGCATCCCGCTGTCCGCCTCGCTGCTCGTCTCCCATCTGCACCGGAAGTTCGACAGCCTCGACGCCGTCGCCGCGCTGGCCGGCACCGGCGAGGTCGGCGTGGTCACGCTGCCCGAGGCCGGGCGCGCGGCCCGGCTGCTGCGGCGGCAGCGGACCAAGCAGGCACGGAAGTTGGGCTCCGAGTTCGAGGACACCGTCGTCGAGTACTTCGTGCCGGTGCCGGACCGCGACGAGGTGTTGATGCTGACGTTCAGCACGCCGTTGGAGCCGATCGCGGACGCCATGGTGGGGCTGTTCGACGCGGTGGCCGAAACCCTGCGCTGGCAGCGCCCGGGCGGAGAGACGAAGGGGGAGCGGGAGTGAGCGGCGACGAGGGAAAGCTCAAGGTCTCCACGGACGATCTGCACACGGCCGGTACCGGCCTGCGGACGGTGGCGACCGAGCTCGACGGGCTCGACAAACTCATGGACGCCTACGACCTGCGCACCGTCGGGCACAAGCAACTGCACGAGCGGCTGCAGGACTTCTCGGACGGCTGGGACGACAACCGCAAGAAGATGATCGAGGAGATCCAGGGCCTGGGCACCCTCGCCCACGAGGCCGGCAAGGCCTACAAGGAAGTCGACACCGCGCTGTACGACGCGCTCACAGGCAAGGGGAAGACGAAGTGACCCGGCCCGCGGACCAGCGCTGGGAGGTACTGGGGGAGCCCGCCGACCCGGTGCCCGGCGACGTCACGGAACTGACCGCGCTCGCCCGCCGGTTCGAACTCACGGCGAAGACCATCTCCGACACCGCCGAGGCGCTGCGCAGGCTCGGGAACCTGGAGAGCTGGGACTCCAAGGCGGGCCGCGCCTTCGCCGAGAAGGCGACCGACACCGCGAAGACGGTCAGCAAGGCGCACGACCGCTACGCCGACGCCTCCTCCGCCCTGAAGACGTACTACACCGAGCTCGAATCGGTGCAGACCGAGGCCGACAAGCTCCTGCACCAGGCCGAGACCAAGAGCGGCGATCTGACGACGGCCAAGTCCAAGGCCGACCACCCGCCCAAGGGCACCGACGCGGGCGGACAGAAGACGCTCGACAAGTCGGTGACCGACCTCCAGAAGGGGCTGGACGGGCTGCGCGATCAGCTCTCCCCGCTGAAGACGCGGCACAAGGACGCGGGCGACAAGGCGGCCCGCGCCATCCACGACACCACCGAGCACGACGGCCTGAACGACTCGTGGCTGGACGACCTGCGCGACACCCTCAATCTCGTCGCCGACATCGCGGGAGCCGTCGCCGCGGTCTGCGGCGTGCTCTCGCTGCTGGTCGGCTGGATCCCGGTGATCGGCCAGGCGCTGGCCGGGGTGCTCGGCACCATCGCCCTGGTGGCGACGTGCGTATCACTGGTCTGTCACGTCCTGCTCGCCCTCAACGGCGACGGGTCCTGGGGCGATGTCGCGATGGACGTCCTCAGCCTCGCGACCTTCGGCGTCGGGCGCGTCTTCTCCGCGGGCGGCAAGGCCGCCGCCGTGGTCGGCCGCAGCCGGGTCTGGACGGCCGCGACGGAGTACGTCCGCGGCTGGAACCCGGCGATGTCCTCCGCCGCGCGCCGGCTGCTGGTGGAGTCGATGGTCGGCCCGCGAGCCGGTGCCACCGCCCGCGCGGCCCTGCCCGAGGTGTCCCTCGGGGCCGCCTTCCGCGGGCTGCCGCGCTCCTTCGCCGAGGACCTCGGTGCCGTCCGCGGCAACTGGCGCCAGGCCTTCAAGTTCGGCGACAACCTCTCCGCGGCCCGCGACGCCTACTCCGCGGCCGGCCCGCGCGGCCTGGCCAGCATGTACGCCGGTCCCGGCATGGTCGACGAACTGGCCCGCATCAAGAACATCGACCCGACGGACCTGAGCTTCATCGGTACGCCGGACGCCTTCAAGCAGGCCATGAACTACAACTCCCTCGCCCTCGGCGGCACCGGCGTGGGCGCGACGGCCGACAGCTACCAGTTCGCCGGGCTGTTCGGCGGCGACGACGAGCCCAGCGTCACCGGGCCCGACGCGTCCCTGGCCGGGAAGTGAGCGGCGCGATGAAAGCGACGGACGGTACGGGCAGCGCGGACGGCACGAAAGCCATGGAAGCCACGAAAGCCACGGGAGAGCCCGGCGCCGACTGGACCGCGTGCCAGGTGGCCCTCCCCGCCCTGCAGAACTGGCTGGTCCTGGACCTGGCCACCGAGGACCCCGAGTCCTGGGCCCGCGACCTCGCCGCCGCGCACCTCGACACCGGGGCCCGCCCGGAGTGGGTGGAGGCCTTCGCGGCCGACCTGCTCTGGTACTGGGGTGCCGCCCGCCGGCAGGGCGCCCTGTGCGCCGCCCTGCTGGCGCCCGCCGACGGCGCGGTCATGGCGAGCTGCACCGTGCGGGAGCTGAAGCTGCCGGCCCAGTACCTGAGCGTCGCCGCGCTGCGCGCCGAAGTGGCGCACGCGGAGGGGCCGTTCTTCGGTTCACAGGACCTGACGGAAGTCGACCTCCCGCTGGGACCGGCGTTGCGCGTGCACCGGCTGGAACCCACCGATCCCGAGTCCGACACCGGCGGCATCACGGAAGGGGTCGCCCACTACGTCCTGCCGAGCCGGTACCCCACCGCGCTGGAGTGCCGCCTGCTGTGGTCGACGCTCGGTTTCGGCGAGGAACTGGAGCAGGTGGCCGACGCGTTGGCGCGGTCAGTCACTCTGGCGTGAGGCCGGCCCGAACCGCTCCCGGGGGATCATGGCGAGCGGCACCCAGCTGAAGCCGATCGCGAACACGGCGACGGCGGCCGTGACCGTCTCCGGGAGCACCCACCCGAGCTGGGCCAGGATCACCGCAAGGATGAGCACGTAGACGTCGAAGGCCAGTACGGCGAGCACCTTGAGGAGCGCCGTTCCGGGCCAGACCCATGGCGGGTCCTCGCTTCCCCGCACCAGGGTGAGCAGGATCACGGGCAGGGTCAGTCCGGTGACCCCGCCGCTCGCGATGCCGCCGACCACCAGAGCGGCGCGCCCGTCGTCGGGGATCACTGTCGAGAGAGGCGCGGCATCGGCGGCCTTGCTCAGCAGGGCCACCGCCGCGAAGGCTCCCAGGACCATGGCCGTCAGCACGACGATCAACCCCACCCCGAAGGCGATGTTCCCGAGGACGGACCGGGGTGCCCGCCGGGCTTTGGGACGTCCGGAACGCGATTCGGCGGACATGGGCTCCTGCTTCCGTAAAGGTCCGTGGGGGTCCGCTGGAGGATAGCCGCCGCAACCTCTCACCCCGCTCCCGCGCCAGGTGAGAGCAACGTTCCCTTCCGGTCACCCGGTGGCACAGCTCGGAAACGCGCTCTCCCTACCTTCGGGGCATGCCCGAGCCCAGGAATGCCCCCGTGGAGGCGTCATGACAGCCGCTGGTAAGTGGATCGAGCACTGGGATCCCGAGGACGAGACCTTCTGGCGCGAGAAGGGGGAGAAGATCGCCCGGCGCAATCTCCTCTTCTCCGTCCTGTCCGAGCACATCGGCTTCTCGATCTGGACCCTGTGGTCCGTGCTGGTGCTCTTCATGGGCCCCGAGTACGGGCTCACCCCGGCCGACAAGTTCCTGCTGACCTCGATGGTGACCCTGGTCGGCGCGGTCGCCCGCGTGCCCTACACGTTCGCGGTCGCGATCTTCGGCGGCCGCAACTGGACCATCGTCTCGGCCGCCCTGCTGCTCGTCCCGACGATCGCCGCGTTCGTGGTGATGGAACCGGGCACGTCCTTCTCGACCTTCCTGTGGGTCGGTCTCCTCGCGGGCGTCGGCGGCGGCAACTTCGCCTCCTCCATGACCAACATCAACGCCTTCTTCCCGCTGCGGAAGAAGGGTTGGGCGCTCGGCCTCAACGCGGGCGGCGGCAACATCGGCGTACCCGTCATCCAGCTCGTGGCCCTCGCGGTCATCGGCGCGAGCGGCGGTCCGCGTGTGCTGCTGGGGATCTACATCCCGCTCATCGTCGTCGCCGCCACACTGGCCGCGCTCTTCATGGACAACCTGGAGAACGTGAAGAACGACACCGGGGCCGCCAAGGACGCGGCGCGGGACGCGCACACCTGGATCATGGCGTTCCTCTACATCGGCACGTTCGGGTCGTTCATCGGCTACGCCTTCGCCTTCGGCCAGGTGCTCCAGGTCCAGTTCGGGCGGACCCCGCTGCAGGCCGCGTACCTCACCTTCATCGGCCCGCTGCTCGGTTCCCTGATCCGGCCCGTCGGCGGCTGGCTCGCCGACAAGTACGGCGGCGCGAGGATCACCCTCTACAACTACGTCGGCATGGCCGCCGCGACCGCCGTCCTGGTCGTCGCCAGCATGCAGAAGTCGCTGCCGCTGTTCGTGACCGTGTTCATCGTCCTGTTCGTGCTCAGCGGGCTCGGCAACGGGTCGACGTACAAGATGATCCCCGGCATCTTCCAGACCAAGGCCCTCGCCAAGGGTCTTGAGGGGGAGGCGGCGGCCGCCTACGGGCGTCGGCTCTCCGGGGCCTCCATGGGGCTGATCGGCGCGGTGGGCGCGCTCGGCGGGGTCGGCATCAACCTCGCCTTCCGCCAGTCCTTCCTCAGCTCCGGCTCCGGCACCGGCGCCTTCGTGGTCTTCCTCGCCTTCTACGCCGCCTGCTTCGCGGTGACATGGGCCGTATACCTTCGCCGCCCGGCAGCCGCGGCCCGTGCCACGGCTGCCGCAGAGTCGAAGCCCCAGCTCAGCTATGCCGAGGTGTGACGTAACACCGGCGACATGAACCCGAACCGAGCCTGTCACGAGCGGTTGACAGGCTCGGTCGCCATGCGGGCCAGCCGACCTGAGCCGAAAGACCGGCCCTAGGAGTTCCATGTACGAGCAACAGCAGCCGCCGGATCACGCCCCGCACGGACCCCTCGCGGGGTTCACCGTCGGTGTGACGGCCGCGCGTCGCGCCGACGAGCTGGGTGCGCTGCTCCAGCGGCGTGGCGCCGCCGTGCTGCACGCGCCCGCGCTGCGGATCGTGCCGGTCGCCGACGACAGCGAGCTGCTGGCCGCGACGAAGGGACTGATCGACCGGGCACCGGACGTCGTGGTGGCGACCACGGCCATCGGCTTCCGCGGCTGGGTCGAGGCGGCCGACGGGTGGGGGCTCGGGGAGGCGCTCCTGGAGCGGCTGCGCGGAGTGGAGCTGCTCGCCCGCGGGCCCAAGGTCAAGGGCTCGATTCGGGCCGCCGGACTGACCGAGGAGTGGTCGCCGTCCAGCGAGTCGATGGCCGAGGTGCTCGACCGGCTGCTGGAGGAGGGCGTCGACGGGCGCCGTATCGCCGTACAGCTGCACGGCGAGCCGCTGCCCGGGTTCGTCGAGGCGCTGCGGGCCGCGGGGGCCGAGGTGGTGGGCGTGCCGGTGTACCGGTGGATGCCGCCGGAGGACATCGGGCCGGTGGACCGGCTCCTGGACGCCACCGTCTCGCGGGGCGTGGACGCCCTGACCTTCACCAGCGCGCCCGCAGCGGCATCCCTACTGAGCCGGGCCGAGAAACGCGGGCTGCTGCCCGAACTCCTCGCCGCCCTCCACCACGACGTCCTGCCGGCCTGCGTCGGCCCGGTCACCGCGCTGCCGCTCCAGGCCCACGGCGTCACCACGGTCTCACCCGAACGCTTCCGCCTCGGACCCCTCGTACAGATCCTGTGCCAGGAACTCCCGGCCCGCGCACGGTCGTTGCCGATCGCCGGCCACCGGGTGGAGATCCGCGGCCACGCGGTCCTCGTCGACGGCGCCCTGCGTCCCGTACCGCCCGCCGGTATGTCGTTGCTGCGCGCCCTGTCCCGCCGCCCGGGCTGGGTGGTGGCCCGCTCGGAGCTGCTGCGAGCACTGCCGGGCGCCGGCCGTGACGAGCACGCCGTGGAGACGGCGATGGCCCGACTGCGGACGGCACTCGGCGCGCCGAAGCTGATCCAGACGGTGGTCAAGCGGGGCTACCGGCTGGCGTTGGATCCGGCGGCGGACGCCAAGTACGCCGACGTCTGACCGGCTCGGCCGAACAGCACCAACCCCCGCGCCAGCAACCCCAGCGCCACCGTCGACCCCACCGCCCGCACGATGTTCCACGCCACCCACGGATCCTCGAAATGCTCGCGGGCCGCCGCCGGATCCGTCATGTCCGCGAGGTCGTTGTTGAGCGGGATGTTGACGACGACGGTGATCAGGAAGACCAGGGCGTAGGCCAGGAAACCCGCCCACACCCACCACCGGTACGGCTGCCCGCGCAGCTGCCACGCCGACACCGCGGACAGCGCCAGCGCGCCCATGAAGCTGAGGAAGAACACCGGGTTCTGGATCACGTCGTTGATGTCCCGCATGACGTCGACGAAGACCCGGTCGTCGCTGCGGGCCAGCGCGGGCATGATCGCGCAGGCGAAGGTGTAGAAGAGCCCGGCGATCAGGCCCATGGCGACCGTGGCCGCGCCCAGTAGGAGTCCCGAAGCAGTCCTGTTCTGTGTCATGGCTCCAGTCAACGGGCGCCGCGCGGCCCCGGACATCGCCGAGACGCGCACCCGCATAAGCGGCCGTCCACGGGTCCCGTGGGTATGAGGGGTTCCGGCCGCGAGAGCGGGAAGGCACTGTATGAGGGAACGGTTCCTCTGCCCTCAGCTTCCCGAGCCAGGCGGTGACAGGCACATGGCACTGGGTACGGCCACGGTCGCGTACGAACTCCGCTACGACGCCGGACGGGTCTGTCTCGACCTGCTCGCGACCTCTCATCCCGAGGAACGGTTCGACTCCGTGGAGGTTCTGTGCGCGTGGATCACCGGCGCCGGCCTGGTTCCGCCGGGCATCCCGCTGACCCACGCCGGCCCGTCCTGGTTGGTCGACTTCCGTGAACTGCGCGGACAGATAGGGCAGTTGGTCAGCGGGGCGGTGACGACCCCGCCCCGGCCGACGTACGACATCGCGCTCGCCCGCGTGAACGAGATCGCCCGGGTCGCGCCCCCGGCCCCACGGGCCGTGCGCGGCGAGGACGGCTCGCTGGTGCGGGAGTTGGACGGGCCGCCGGAGTGCGCGGCGCTGCTCGGGGCGATCGCCCGGGACGCCGTGGAGCTGCTCACGGACCCGGTCGCGCGGGCCGGCCTGCGGCAGTGCGAGGGCGACAACTGTCCGATCTTTTATGTCGATTCGTCCCGGGGCCGCAGAAGGCGCTGGTGCTCCAGCGAGGTCTGCGGAAACCGCGAAAGAGTCGCCCGGCACCGTCGGCGGGCGGCACTCGCCCGAGCCTAGGTGTCCGGTAAGCGGCTTCTGTGGGGGGAGTGCGGTCATGTGGTCGAAGTGATTTCGACAACACTGGGTTTGGCCCGAATATGCCAGCGGCACCAGACAGCAGAGAGGCGATGTGGTGGAAATGTAAAGATCGAGAGGTAGGAATGTGCACCCATGTCCCCCTCGTCATGACACCCCGGAGAAAACTGTCGCCTCCCGTTGAACATGACGGAGACCACATCCGTACCTGTGGAGGAGCGACCGACTGGGGGATCCCCCGGACACCGGAGGTGGGCGTGCGCAAGGATTCCGTCGTGGCCAATGAACGTGGATCGAGGGCCCGACATCGCATGTCCCAGCCCTCGGAACCTGATGAGGAGCTGATGCGTGCCCTCTACAGAGAGCATGCCGGACCTCTCCTTGCGTACGTACTCAGGCTGGTCGCCGGAGACCGGCAGCGAGCAGAGGACGTCGTGCAGGAGACACTCATCCGTGCCTGGAAGAACGCCGGTCAGCTCAATCGAGCGACCGGATCGGTACGCCCCTGGCTGGTGACGGTCGCTCGCCGCATCGTCATCGACGGCCACCGCAGCCGGCAGGCCCGGCCGCAGGAGGTCGATCCGTCGCCGCTGGAGGTCATCCCCGCGGAGGACGAGATCGACAAGGCGCTGTGGCTGATGACGCTGTCTGACGCGCTCGACGACCTGACCCCGGCCCACCGGGAGGTGCTCGTCGAGACGTACTTCAAGGGGCGTACCGTCAACGAGGCGGCTGAGACGCTCGGAATTCCCAGTGGCACCGTGCGCTCACGCGTGTTCTACGCGTTGCGCTCGATGAAGCTGGCACTGGAGGAGCGGGGGGTGACGGCGTGATGAGTGTTTACGGGGGAAACCAGGGATTCGGCACAGGTGGTTCGGGTATGTCTGGCTCCATGATGGGATCTCCGGGCCCGAACGAACACGAAACCGTCGGGGCCTACGCACTCGGAATCCTCGATGACGCCGAGGCGACCGCCTTCGAAATCCACCTCGCCACCTGCGAGTGGTGCGCCCAGCAGCTCGACGAGCTGGCCGGGATGGAGCCGATGCTGGCCGCCCTCGCGGACCTGCCCGGCACCGGCACCCCCGCCATCGGCGAGTCCCTCTCCGCCAAGCCGAGCCCTCGGCTCGTGGAGAAACTGGTCGACGAGGTCGGCGAGAAGCGTGCCCTCAAGCGGCGGCGCAGCTTCTACATGGTGGCGGCAGCGGCCGCGCTGATCATCGCCGGTCCGCTGGCGGCGATCGCGGTGAACGGCGGCGGTTCCAGCGGCGGTACCGGTGACGAGGCCGGCGCCAAGGCGGCCTTCACCACCCTGTCCGACAAGGTCTCCGCGACCGACTCCTCCACCAAGGTCAAGGCGACCGTGGCGATGGAGAAGAAGGACTGGGGCACCTGGGGTGTCGTCGAACTCAGTAACGTCAAGGGCCCGTTGAAGTGCTCGCTCATCGCCGTCGGCAAGAACGGCGAGCGCGAGACGATGTCCACCTGGGCGGTCCCCAAGTGGGGCTACGGCATCCCGAACGCCAAGACCGAGCAGGCCAAGCAGCCTCTCTACGCCCAGGGCGGCGCCGCTTTCCAGCCCAACGAGATCGACCATTTCGAGGTCATGACCTTCGACGGCAAGAAGCTCGTGGCAGTAGACGCGTAGTGAACGTAGCTTCCACCGGCCCCCTTCGCGTACGGTTGACGGCTGCCCAGCACGTCAGAAGGGGGCCCGGTGGCCGCACAGGCTCAGCAGGAAACCGCGGTCGACGCCGCAGCGGATTCGGTCCGCGATCGCGAGATCAGCGTCGAACAGAAACATCTCGACCGGGTGTACCAGCGCCTTGAGGAGAAGATCCACGAGGCCGAGTTCCTGATGAACGACGCGGCCAAGCGTGGCCAGGTCGGCACGCCCGGCGCGCTCGCCGAGCGGGACGCCCAGGTCTTCCGGGCCGGCATCCACCTCAACAGGCTCAACAACGAGTTCGAGGACTTCCTCTTCGGACGGATCGACCTGCTCCTCGGCAAGGACGGCAAGAAGGGTCCCGACGGCGCCTACACCGCCGTGGAACCCGCCGAAGGGGCCGTACGGGACGACCACACCGCCGACATCGCGGAGACCCTGCACATCGGGCGCATCGGCGTCCTGGACTCCGAGTACGCTCCGCTGGTCATCGACTGGCGGGCGCCCGCGGCGGCGCCGTTCTACCGCTCCACCCCGGTGGACCCGGGACGGGTCGTGCGGCGCCGGGTGATCCGCTCCAAGGGGCGCAAGGTGCTCGGCGTCGAGGACGACCTCATGCGCCCCGAGCTCACCGCCCTGCTGGACGGCGAGCAACTGCCCGTCATCGGCGACGGCGCCCTCATGGCAGCCCTCGGGCAGGCCCGCGGGCACACCATGCGGGACATCGTCGCCTCCATCCAGGCCGAGCAGGACCTGGTCATCCGCGCCCCCGCCGCCTCCGTGACGTACGTCGAGGGCGGGCCGGGGACGGGGAAGACGGCGGTGGCGCTGCACCGCGCCGCCTACCTGCTCTACCAGGACCGGCGCCGGTACGCGGGCGGCATCCTCATCGTCTCGCCCACCCCGCTGCTGGTCGCCTACACCGAGGGCGTCCTGCCCTCCCTCGGCGAGGAGGGCCAGGTCGCGATCCGGGCGATCGGCTCGCTGGTCGACGGTGTCGAGGCCACGCTGTACGACGCCCCGGCCGTGGCCCGCGCCAAGGGCTCCCACCGCATGCTCAAGGTGCTGCGGAAGGCCGCCCGCGGGGCGCTGGAGCAGGGACGCCCCGGCGGCTCCGCCCGGCCCGCCGCCGGTCAGCTCTCCTTCGGCGACGACTTCGGCGACGGTCCCGGCGGCGACTCGGCCGAGACCGACCCGCGCGGACCGGTCTCGACCTCCCGGCTGCGGGTCGTCGCCTTCGGGCGCCGCCTGGAGCTGGAGGCGGACACGCTGGAACGTATCCGCCAGAACGCGCTCAGCGGCACCGCCCCCGTCAACCTGCTGCGCCCGCGCGCCCGCAAGCTCCTCCTGGACGCCCTGTGGGACCGGTCCGGCGCGGGCACCCGGCACACCGACCCGGAACTCGCCGCCGAGCTGCGCTCCTCCTTCGACGAGGACGTCACCTCGGAGGACGCGTTCACGGCGTTCCTGGACGCCTGGTGGCCCGAGCTGACCCCCAGAGCCGTGCTGGACGCGATGGCCGACGAGCGACGCCTGGGCCGCTGGGCCCGGCGGATCCTCAACCCCGGCGAGATCCGCCGGGTGGCCCGTTCGCTGCGCCGGGACGGGTACTCCGTGCACGACATCGCCATGCTCGACGAGCTCCAGGCGATCCTCGGCGTCCCGGCCCGCCCCAGGAAGCGGCGCGAACTGGACCCGCTGGACCAGCTGACCGGCCTCGAAGAGCTGATGCCGACCCGCGAGGAGACGCAGTGGGAGCGGGCCGAGCGGCTCGCCCAGGAGCGCACCGAGTACGCGCACGTCATCGTCGACGAGGCCCAGGACGTGACCCCGATGCAGTGGCGCATGGTCGGCCGCCGCGGCCGCCACGCCACCTGGACGGTCGTCGGCGACCCGGCCCAGTCCTCCTGGTCCGACGTGGACGAGGCCGCCGAGGCCCGTGACGAGGCCTTGGGCACTCGTCCGCGCCGCCGCTTCCAGCTCACCGTCAACTACCGCAACCCCTCCGAGATCGCCGACCTCGCCGCGAAGGTGCTGGCGCTGGCCATGCCCGGCTCGGAGTCACCGCGGGCGGTGCGCTCCACCGGCGTGGAGCCACGCTTCACCGTCGTACGGGAATCCCTGGCGCAGACCGTCCGTGCCGAGGCCGACCGGCTGCTCGGGCTCGTCGACGGCACGGTCGGTGTCGTCGTCGCGATGAACCGCCGCGAGGAGGCGGCGCGCTGGCTCGCCGGGCTCGGCGACCGGGTGGTGGCCCTCGGCAGCCTGGAGGCCAAGGGCCTGGAGTACGACGCGACGGTCGTCGTCTCGCCGGCCGAGATCGCCGACGAGTCCCCGGCCGGCCTGCGGGTGCTGTACGTGGCGCTCACCCGCGCCACCCAGCAGCTGACGATCGTCTCCGCCGAACGGGACGAGCCGGACGCGTCCGGGGTGCCCGACCTGCTGAGGGACTGACCGTCGGGGGAGTGGCCACCGGACTGGTTCCTGTGAACTCCCCGTACGGGAATGGTCTTACGGGATCTGTTTGTTAGCCTGGACGTGACACCGGCCCGATCCAAGCCCCCGGGCCCAACCTTCGTCGCTACGAGCGACCACTTGCCGCGAGGCGAGCATGGCGGGCCGGTGTCACCTTCTTCCCTCTCCTGTGGACTCTTTCGTGAACTCAAGGTTCGCAATCCGGTCCGACTAACGCCTACTCATCGGTAGGTGCGACCATCGGACGGCACACAGCGTCACAGGTGAAAGCAGAGGAAGTCGGCCATGGCAACGGCGCCCAGCGTCTCCTACTCGATCACGGTCCGTCTGGAGGTGCCCGCCTCAGGAACGGCGGTCTCCCAGATCACCACGGCCGTGGAGACCCACGGAGGCTCGGTCACCGGCCTCGACGTGACCGCCTCAGGCCACGAGAAGCTGCGCATCGACGTCACCATCGCGGCGAGTTCCACGGACCACGCCGACTCGATCGTCCAGCAGCTGCGCCGTATCGAGGGCGTCACCCTCGGCAAGGTGTCGGACCGTACGTTCCTGATGCACCTCGGCGGCAAGATCGAGATGCAGTCCAAGCACCCGATCCGCAACCGTGACGACCTGTCCATGATCTACACCCCGGGCGTGGCCCGCGTGTGCATGGCGATCGCCGAGAACCCCGAGGACGCCCGCCGCCTCACCATCAAGCGCAACTCCGTTGCGGTCGTGACGGACGGCTCCGCGGTCCTCGGCCTCGGGAACATCGGCCCCAAGGCCGCCCTGCCGGTCATGGAGGGCAAGGCGGCGCTCTTCAAGCGCTTCGCCGGCATCGACGCCTGGCCGCTGTGCCTGGACACCCAGGACACCGACGCGATCGTCGAGATCGTCAAGGCGATCGCCCCGGGCTTCGCCGGCATCAACCTGGAGGACATCTCCGCGCCGCGCTGCTTCGAGATCGAGGCCCGGCTGCGCGAGGCCCTCGACATCCCCGTCTTCCACGACGACCAGCACGGCACGGCGATCGTGGTCCTGGCCGCCCTGACGAACGCGCTGCGTGTGGCGGGCAAGGAGATCGAGAACATCCGGGTCGTCATGTCCGGTGCGGGCGCGGCCGGTACGGCCATTCTCAAGCTGCTGATCGCCGCGGGCGTGAAGAACGCCGTCGTCGCCGACATCCACGGTGTCGTGCACTCCGGCCGCGAGGACCTGGTGGACGCGGCGGCCGACTCGCCGCTGCGCTGGATCGCCGACAACACCAACCCCGAGAACCTGACCGGCACGCTGAAGGAAGCCGTTCGCGGAGCGGATGTCT
Organism: Streptomyces sp. NPDC092369; assembly: GCF_044755245.1. Taxonomy (NCBI): domain Bacteria; kingdom Bacillati; phylum Actinomycetota; class Actinomycetes; order Kitasatosporales; family Streptomycetaceae; genus Streptomyces; species Streptomyces sp. NPDC092369. The sequence goes on along the minus strand of NZ_JBIVQP010000002.1, from coordinate 1,544,326 downwards.
TCATCGGCGTCTCCGCCCCGAACGTGCTGGACGGGGACGACGTGGCCGCCATGGCCGAGGGCGCCATCGTGTTCGCGCTCGCGAACCCCGACCCCGAGGTCGACCCGACGATCGCCCGCCAGACGGCCGCCGTCGTGGCCACCGGCCGCTCCGACTTCCCGAACCAGATCAACAACGTGCTGGTCTTCCCGGGTGTCTTCCGCGGTCTGCTGGACGCCCAGTCCCGCACCGTCAACACCGAGATGATGCTGGCCGCGGCGACCGCCCTCGCGGACGTCGTGACCTCGGACGAGCTCAACCCGAACTACATCATCCCGAGCGTCTTCAACGACAAGGTCGCGGGCGCGGTGGCCGGAGCGGTCCGGGAAGCGGCGAAGGCGGCGGGCGCGGCGTCGTAGGCTCGATGTCGTAGCCGTGGCGTACGGTGCAAGTGCTGTGAGGATCACCACCCGGCTGCCTCGGCGCGTCGCGGAACGGCGGGCATACGAGGGCGCTTTAGGGTGGCGGGCACGCTCAGGCCTTCCGTGTGACTCCCCAGGGTGTACTAGCGACTCCCTACGGGTGCCGGATTGGCTTTCCCGCCGCAGGTAGGGGCAGGATGCCTCCCTGGGTGAGAGCGCATCGGACTTCTCATAGCGCCTAACATGCGGCTCCGCCGCGTGGCACGCCCCAACAGCAAGAAGAACACGGGAGTAACGACATGAACCGCAGTGAGCTGGTGGCCGCGCTGGCCGACCGCGCCGAGGTGACTCGCAAGGACGCCGACGCCGTTCTGGCGGCGTTCGCCGAGACCGTCGGCGAGATCGTCGCCAAGGGCGACGAGAAGGTCACCATCCCCGGCTTCCTGACCTTCGAGCGCACCCACCGTGCCGCTCGCACCGCGCGCAACCCGCAGACCGGTGACCCGATCAACATCCCCGCCGGTTACAGCGTCAAGGTGTCCGCGGGCTCGAAGCTCAAGGAAGCCGCCAAGGGCAAGTAAACCTTCGCGTACGCGACGGTATTGCGTACGAGGCTCAGCAACGCGAATGGGGCGGCCACCCGGTCAGGGTGGCCGCCCCATCGTCGTGGGAGCGCCTCTTTCGGGGCTCCTCACGGGGCTATCCGAGTGCCTTGCCCGGCAGTTCCACCTTCGCGCCCAGCTCGACCAGCTTCTCCATGAAGTTCTCGTAGCCGCGGTTGATGAGGTCGATGCCGTGGACCCTGGACGTGCCCTGGGCGGCCAGCGCGGCGATGAGGTACGAGAAGCCGCCGCGCAGGTCGGGGATGACCAGGTCGGCGCCCTGGAGGCGGGTGGGGCCCGACACCACGGCCGAGTGGAGGAAGTTGCGCTGGCCGAAGCGGCAGTTCGAGCCGCCCAGGCACTCGCGGTACAGCTGGATGTGCGCACCCATCTGGTTGAGCGCGGAGGTGAATCCGAGGCGGGACTCGTACACCGTCTCGTGGATGATCGACAGGCCCGTCGCCTGGGTCAGCGCCACAACCAGCGGCTGCTGCCAGTCCGTCTGGAAGCCCGGGTGCACGTCCGTTTCGAGGGCGATGGACTTCAACTGGCCGCCCTGGTGCCAGAACCGGATGCCCTCGTCGTCGATCTCGAAGGCACCGCCCACCTTCCGGTAGGTGTTCAGGAACGTCATCATCGAGCGCTGCTGGGCGCCGCGGACGTAGATGTTGCCTTCGGTCGCCAGCGCCGCGGACGCCCACGAGGCGGCCTCCAGGCGGTCCGGGAGGGCGCGGTGGTTGTAGCCGCCGAGCCGGTCCACGCCCGTGATACGGATCGTGCGGTCGGTGTCCATCGCGATGATGGCGCCCATCTTCTGCAGGACGCAGATCAGGTCCTCGATCTCCGGCTCCACCGCCGCGTTCGAGAGCTCCGTGACGCCCTCCGCGAGGACGGCCGTCAACAGCACCTGCTCGGTGGCGCCCACGGACGGGTACGGCAGCTGGATCTTCGTGCCGCGCAGCCGCTGCGGCGCCTCCAGGTACTGACCGTCCGCCCGCTTCTCGATCTTCGCGCCGAACTGCCGCAGCACCTCGAAGTGGAAGTCGATCGGCCGGCCGCCGATGTCGCAGCCGCCCAGGCCCGGGATGAACGCGTGGCCCAGGCGGTGCAGCAGCGGGCCGCAGAACAGGATCGGGATGCGGCTGGAGCCCGCGTGCGCGTCGATGTCGGCGACGTTCGCGCTCTCCACGTGGGAGGGATCCATCACCAACTCGCCCGGCTCCTCACCCGGACGGACCGTCACCCCGTGCAGTTGCAGCAGGCCGCGTACGACACGCACGTCTCGGATGTCCGGAACGTTGCGCAGTCGACTCGGCTCACTGCCCAGCAGGGCGGCGACCATGGCCTTCGGTACGAGGTTCTTCGCACCGCGGACCCGGATCTCGCCTTCCAGCGGGGTTCCACCGTGGACAAGCAGTACGTCATCAGAGCCGTTGACGGTCATGTATCTCGCGTTCCGGTGAGGGGGGCAGGGCCAGGGGAGCAAGCGTAATCGCCGCGTACCCCCCTTCTGTAAGCCCAGGCACGCCTCAGCCACGTCATAGCTCTGTCACAACACGAACCGCTGCACGCCGGACACATGGGGTCACCGCCGCCCCCGTGCGCTCGGGACGCACCTGTGCGCCCTGAGCTGCATTCACCCGCGAACACCCATTGCCTCCCCACGCGGAGGGAAGATGCGGGATCATGTCTGCCATGACCGAGGTGTCCTCGCTCACAGGGCGGCTGCTCGTGGCCACGCCCGCCCTGGCGGACCCGAACTTCGACCGTGCGGTGGTGCTCCTTCTCGACCACGACGAGGAGGGCTCCCTCGGTGTCGTCCTCAACCGGCCGACCCCGGTGGACGTCGGCGACATCCTGGACGGCTGGGGCGATCTCGCCGGCGAGCCCGGTGTCGTCTTCCAGGGCGGCCCGGTCTCCCTCGACTCCGCCCTCGGGGTCGCCGTCATCCCCGGCGGCTCCTCCTCCGCCGAGCGCGCGCCGCTGGGCTGGCGCCGGGTGCACGGCGCGATCGGCCTGGTCGACCTGGAGGCCCCGCCGGAACTGCTCGCCTCGGCCCTCGGCTCCCTGCGGATCTTCGCCGGCTACGCCGGCTGGGGCCCGGGCCAGCTGGAGGACGAGCTGGTGGAGGGCGCCTGGTACGTCGTCGAGTCGGAGCCCGGCGACGTCTCCTCGCCGTCCCCGGAGAGACTCTGGCGCGCGGTCCTGCGCCGCCAGCGCAACGAGCTCGCGATGGTGGCCACCTACCCCGACGACCCTTCGCTCAACTGATGCGTGTGAGCTTCAGTACCCTTGGCGCCATGAGCACTCTTGAGCCCGAGCGCGGGACTGGTACGGGGACCCTCGTAGAGCCGACGCCACAGGTGTCCCACGGCGACGGCGACCACGAGCGCTTCGCCCACTACGTCCAGAAGGACAAGATCATGGCGAGCGCCCTCGACGGGACTCCCGTCGTGGCGCTGTGCGGCAAGGTCTGGGTGCCGGGCCGCGATCCGAAGAAGTATCCCGTCTGTCCCATGTGCAAGGAGATCTACGACTCCATGGGCAGCGGTGGGGACGACGACAAGGACAAGTAGCACCACGTAACACCTGAGGCTTCTCAAGGCCCCCGGGGCGCGTTCGGCGCGCCCCGGGGGCCTTTTGCATGTCACGAAGTGGTTGAGACCTCTTGTGGGCGTGTTCATGTTGTCCCTAGTCTCCGGAGCGTTGTGCAGAGCGAAACAGTCATTGCATATGTTGCAACGCACTCTCGGAGGACCACTCCATGAAGCTCTCTCCCCGACTCGCCGTCGTGCTGACCGCCCTGGTCGTCACCGCCTGCGCCCCCCAGACCTCCTCCAACTCCTCCTCCGAGAAGGACGACAAGGACGGCACCCTGCGGGTGTGGCTGTTCCAGGAGGTCGGCAACGACCCGAAGGAGAAGGTCGTCGACTCCGTGGTCGACGCCTTCCAGAAGACGCACAAGGGCACGAAGGTCGACGTCGAGTACATCCCCGTCGAGACCCGGGCCCAGCGCGTCAAGGCCGCCTTCAACGACCCGAAGTCCGCGCCGGACGTGATGGAGTTCGGCAACACCGACACCGCCGGCTACGTCCACGACGGCGGACTCCTCGACGTCACGAAGGAGTTCGGCGCCTGGAGCGAGGCCAAGGACACCGACCCCACGGCCAGGCAGTCGGTCACCGTCGACGGCAAGCAGTACGGCTCCCCGTTCTACGTTGGTGTCCGCGCCCTGTACTACCGCACCGACGTCTTCAAGGACCTGGGACTGCAACCCCCGAGGACCATGGCCGAGTTGGCCACCACGGCCCGCAGGATCCGCGCCGAGAAGCCCGACCTGTACGGCCTGGTCGTCGGCGGCGCCTACACGTACGGCGCGATGCCCTTCGTGTGGGCCAACGGCGGCGAACTCGCCACCGGCGAGGGCGACTCGTACACCTCCGCCATCGACAGCGCGGCCGCCCAGAAGGGCATCAAGGCCTACACGTCCCTGTTCACCTCGGACAACTGTCCCGCCGCCAAGTGCGCCGGGATGGGCGGCAACGACACGATCACCGCGTTCGCGGCGGGCAAGGCGGGCATGGCGATCGGCGGCGACTTCAGCCACGCGGCCGTCGAGGCGGGCAAGGTGAAGGGCAAGTACGCGGTGGTGCCGCTGCCCGGTGTCGCGTCCGGGTCGATAGCTCCGGCCTTCGCGGGCGGCAACAACATCGGTGTCCTCAAGAGCACTTCGCACCGCTCGCTCGCGGTCGACCTGATGGAGCAGCTCACTTCGAAGAAGACCCAGGCCTCGATGTTCGACGCCATGGGCTTCCTGCCGACGTTCACGGACGTGCGGGACGCGGCCGCGGCGAAGGTGCCGTTCGAGAAGCCGTTCGTGCAGACGCTGGGTGCCGGGACCAAGTTCGTTCCCGCGTCGCCGGGTTGGTCGCAGATCGACTCGCAGCTGGTGCTGCCGAATCTTTTGCAGCAGGTGATCAGCGGCAAGAAGAGTGTTGACGCTGCGGCGAAGGAAGCGGCTGGGAAGATGGACGATGCGTTTGGCTCCGCCGGGTGACGGGGGTGGCGCCTGAGAGCTCGGGGGTGGTGGAGCGTCGGCGGGTGCGGGTTCGTGGGGGCTTGTCGCGCAGCTCCCCGCGCCCCTTGCGGCATCACCGGAACGTCGGTCGATGGACGCCGTGGCTTTACCTTGCTCCAGCCCTGGTCGTGCTCGGCGGGCTGCTCGTCTATCCCATCTACCAGCTCGGGCTGATCTCGTTCTTCCACTACACGCAGGCTCAGGTGAGTGGTGGGGAACCGACCACCTTCGAGGGGTTCGGGAACTACAGCACGCTCTTCTCGGACTCCGAGTTCTGGCAAGTACTGCTGGCGACCGTGGTGTTCGCGGCCGGGTGCGTGGTCTCGACGCTCGCCGTCGGCTGCGCGCTCGCCGTGCTGCTGACCCGGGTGCGTGCCGTGCCGCGGCTGGCGCTGATGCTGGCCGCGCTCGGCGCGTGGGCGACCCCGGCGGTGACCGGCTCGACGGTCTGGCTGTTCCTCTTCGACCCCGACTTCGGGCCGGTGAACCGGATCCTCGGGCTCGGCGACCACTCGTGGACGTACGGGCGCTTCAGCGCCTTCTTCCTCGTGCTGCTCGAAGTGGTGTGGTGCTCCTTCCCGTTCGTGATGGTCACGGTCTACGCCGGTATCCGGGCCGTACCGGCCGAGGTGCTTGAGGCCGCCGCGCTGGACGGCGCCTCGCAGTGGCGGATCTGGCGGTCCGTGCTGGCGCCGATGCTGCGGCCGATCCTGACCGTGGTGACCATCCAGTCCGTCATCTGGGACTTCAAGGTCTTCACGCAGATCTACGTCATGACGAACGGCGGCGGCATCGCGGGCCAGAACCTCGTCCTGAACGTGTACGCCTACCAACAGGCGTTCGCGTCCTCGCAGTACAGCCTCGGCTCGGCGATCGGCGTCGTGATGCTGCTGATGCTGCTCGCCGTGACGCTCGTGTACCTGCGGCTGCTGCGCCGGCAGGGGGAGGAACTGTGAATCTCATGCGGGCCCAACTGCGGCGCCCCTGGCGGCTGGCGGCCGAACTGTCGGCGCTGGCCATCGCCGTCGTCGTCGCCTTCCCCCTCTACTGGATGGTGCTCGGCGCCTTCAAGCCGGCCGGTGAGATCGAGTCCAGTGAGCCGCGGCCCTGGACGCTGGCGCCCTCGCTGGACTCCTTCCGGCGCGTGTTCGGGCAGCAGGATTTCGGTCGGTATTTCGTCAACAGCCTTGTCGTCGCGGGCAGTGTCGTCATCGCCTCGGCACTCATCGCGTTTCTCGCCGCGACCGCCGTGACGCGATTCCGGTTCCGCTTCCGGACCACGCTGCTGATCATGTTTCTGGTCGCCCAGATGGTGCCGGTCGAAGCCCTCACGATCCCGTTGTTCTTCCTCATGCGGGACTTCGACCAACTGAACACGCTGGGTTCGCTGATCCTGCCGCACATCGCCTTCTCGCTGCCCTTCGCGATCTGGATGCTGCGGGGGTTCGTGAAAGCCGTGCCGGACGCGCTGGAGGAGGCCGCGTACATGGACGGGGCGAGCCGGGCGCGATTCCTGTGGCAGATCCTTTTCCCACTGGTCTTCCCCGGGCTCGTGGCCACGAGCGTGTTTTCCTTCATCTCGGCCTGGAACGACTTCCTGTTCGCCAAGTCCTTCATCATCAGCGACACCTCCCAGTCGACCCTGCCGATGGCCCTGCTGGTCTTCTTCAAGCCGGACGAGCCGGACTGGGGTGGCGTGATGGCGGCCTCGACGGTGATGACGATCCCGGTGCTGGTGTTCTTCGTACTCGTACAGCGACGTCTGGTCTCGGGGCTGGGCGGAGCGGTTAAGGACTGACGTGACTTCACTGACGGAACTGATCCCGGCGCCCCGCGCGGTCGAGGGTGCGGGGCGGTGCGGTTTCCCGTTCGAGACGGACACCGCCCTGTGGGGCGAGCCCGGCACCGAGAGCACACAGCGCTGGCTGCGGTCCACGCTCGGCGCCGCCCTCGGTCTGCCGCTGGCACCGGGGCGGGAGGGGGAGCCCAACACCGTTGCGCTGCGGCTCGACGAGACCCTGGCACCGGAGGCGTACCGCCTGGAGGTGGTCGCCACGGTGGGTGTCACGATCACCGGCGGCAGCGCGGCCGGCGTGTTCTGGGGCGCGCAGACGCTGCGTCAACTGCTGGGCCCCGCGGCCTTCCGGCGCGCGCCGATCGACCCCGGCACGACGTACGGCGTGCCCCACCTGACCATCGAGGACGCCCCGCGATTCGGTTGGCGCGGTCTCATGCTCGACGTCGCCCGGCACTTCATGCCCAAGGAAGGCGTGCTGCGCTACCTGGACCTGCTGGCCGCGCACAAACTCAACGTCTTCCACTTCCACTTGACGGACGACCAGGGCTGGCGCGTCGAGATCCGGCGGTACCCGAAACTGACCGAGACCGCGTCCTGGCGGTCCCGCACGAAATTCGGCCACCGGGCCTCGCCCCTGTGGGACGAGAAGCCGCACGGGGGCTTCTACACCCAGGACGACATCCGGGAGATCGTCGCCTACGCCGCCGAGCGGCATATCACCGTCGTCCCCGAAATCGACGTACCGGGCCACTCGCAGGCAGCCATCGCCGCGTACGCGGAACTCGGCAACACCGACGTCATCGACACCACCGCCCTCACCGTCTGGGACACCTGGGGAATCAACCCCAACGTACTGGCCCCCACCGACAACACCCTGGAGTTCTACGAGGGGGTGTTCGAGGAAGTGCTCGCGCTCTTCCCCTCGGAGTTCATCCACATCGGGGGTGACGAATGCCCCAAGGACCAGTGGCGGGAGTCGCACACCGCGCAGAACCGCATCAAGGAACTCGACCTCGCCGACGAGGACGAGTTGCAGTCCTGGTTCGTGCGGCACTTCGACACATGGCTGTCCGCGCGCGGGCGCCGGCTCATCGGCTGGGACGAGATCCTGGAGGGCGGCCTCGCCGAGGGCGCGGCGGTCTCCTCCTGGCGGGGCTACGGCGGCGGGATCGCCGCCGCGCGCGCGGGTCACGACGTCGTCATGTGCCCCGAGCAGTACGTGTACTTGGACCACCGCCAGCACGGCGGCCCCGACGAGCCCGTGCCCATCGGGTTCGTGCGCACCCTGGAGGACGTCTACCGCTTCGAGCCCGTTCCGGCCGAGTTGACCCCTGAGGAGGCCGAGCACGTCCTCGGTACCCAGGCCAACGTGTGGACCGAGGTGATGGAGGATCAGGCGCGCGTGGACTACCAGACGTTCCCGCGGCTCGCTGCCTTCGCCGAGGTGGCCTGGAGCGCCCTGCCGGCCCCGGCGGAACGGGACTTCGCGGATTTCGAGCGCCGGATGACCGCCCACTACGCGCGCCTCGACGCCCTGGGCGTCGCCTACCGTCCGCCGACCGGCCCGCTGCCCTGGCAGCGGCGCCCGGGTGTGCTCGGCCGCCCGATCGAGGGGCTGCCGCCGCACAGGTAGTCCACTCGCGGACGGCCGGTCCCGCCGAACAAGTACCCGCCCCCGCCGAACAGGTAGGGGAAAATCGTCGCAAGCATCACCGAAGAGTGCCAATTCGCACGCTCCGGTGATGCGGTGCGAAAACGGGTCATCTCGCTGGTGAGGTGGGCGAATGCCGCCTAGCGGACCCCTGTCTTCGGCCCCTGCGAAGATGTGCCAGAGTTGCCACGTCCGCCCTGTCAGCACGTACCGTACGGCAGCACAGGTGGGACCAGGTGGGGCAGCGGGAAGGGGCAGCCGGTTTGACCACGCAAGCACCGCAGTCGGCGCAGTCCGTCACGCTGCCCACGACGCTGGACGAAGCCGTGGCGGCCCTGTCCGCCATGCCCGCCGCCGTGCCCGTGGCCGGTGGCACCGACCTCATGGCCGCCGTCAACTCCGGGCAGCTCAGGCCCGCCGCGCTGGTCGGCCTCGGCCGCATCAGCGAGATCCGCGGCTGGCAGTACCAGGACGGTCACGCGCTGCTCGGCGCGGGTCTCACGCACGCGCGTATGGGCCGCCCCGACTTCGCCGCGCTGATCCCGGCACTGGCCGCCGCGGCCCGCGCCGCCGGTCCGCCGCAGATCCGCAACGCGGGCACCCTGGGCGGCAACATCGCCTCGGCCGCGCCCACCGGGGACGCGCTGCCCGTGCTGGCCGCCCTGGAGGCGACGCTCATCATCGCGGGCCCGGCCGGCGCCCGCCGGGAGATCCCGGTCTCGCACCTGCTGGCAGGCGTGGACATGCTGCGCGGCGGCGAACTCATCGGCTTCGTAAGGATGCCGCTGCTGCACGCCCCGCAGGTCTTCCTGAAGGCCACCGGACGGACCGGCCCCGGACGCGCCGTCGCGTCCGTCGCAGTCGTCCTGGACCCCGCCCGGCGCGGGGTGCGGTGCGCCGTCGGAGCCATAGCGCCGATGCCGCTGCGCCCGCTGGACGCCGAGCACTGGGTCGCCCGCCTCATCGACTGGGACAACGGCCGCACGATCGTCCCGGAGGCGCTCACCGCCTTCGGCGAGTACGTCGCGGCCGCCTGCATCCCGGACCCGGTCCCGGAGCCGGACGGGTCCGTGCAACCGCTTCCGCCCGCCGTACTGCATCTGCGGCGCACCGTCGCCGCGCTGGCCCGACGAGCACTGGGGAGGGCGCTGTCGTGACCGACGACCAGCACGGAGAAGGCGCCCCCCGGGGCGGCGGCCGCTGGGACCCGCTGCCCCAGGGCGACTACGACGACGGCGCCACCGCCTTCGTGAAACTCCCCGAGGGCGGCATCGAGGCGCTCCTGGCCTCCGCCGAGCCGCTGGCCGCGCCGGGGCACGGGTATGTGCCGCCGCAGATAGCGGCCACGCCCGGCTCGACCGAGGCGGACCCGTCGGGGACCGGCAGTTGGGCGATGCCCGGGCCGGGCGAGGGCGCCCAGTGGCCCGACCCGAACAGCGTGCCGCAGGACGGCGGCGACCGGTTCGCGTACAACCCCGCTTCCACGCAGCAGTGGGCCTTCGAGGAGCCGCCCGGCGGCACCGGGACCCCGCCGCACGGGACGGGGCACCCCGGCCATCCCGGCCAGGACGTGACCGGGCAGTGGTCGATTCCGGTCGCCGACGGCGATCTTCCGGACGAATCGGGCGAGTTCACCACCTCGTCCCTGGTCCAGCAGTGGGGCGGCACCCCGCCGGCCACGCTGCCCGGCGGCGCCGCCGCGCCCTGGGCGACGGACGGGACGGGGCAGCCGTGGGCGCAGGAGTCGGGCGCCCTCACGGACGAGTCACCGGGAGTCGGCGAACCGCATGCCGCTGCCGGGCACGCGGGCACGCGCCGGCCCTTGAGCCTGCCGCCGCACGCCGACGAACCGGACGGGGACGACCACGCCGGGGCCCGGCGGACGGCCGGAGCGCAGGACACCGCGCCTCGCACGGACGAACAGTCGCCCGGGGCCTACGGGGAGGTCTCCGCCGTAGCCGCCTCACGGCCGCCTCACGGGCCCGGAGAGGCCGCGGCGGCAGCGAGAGTGGCCGACGGCGCCCAGGAGGCCGCTGAGGCGCCTGAGAGGCCCGTGGAGCCCTTCGACGGGTCCACCCGGGACGCCGCGAACGGACGGAACGGCGCCGAGGCCCACGCCTCCGCCGGCTCCGACACCCGTGACGCCACGGACAGTTCGGACACCTCGGTCCGCCCGGCGCCCGTCGGCCCCGCCGAGTCCGACGGCCACGAAGGCTCCGCCGACGACGGCCACGCGGCCTCCGAGGGCCACCCCGACACCTCGGCGGACGACGCCCCGCCACCGCCTCCCGGCGAGGAACACCCCCTCGCCTCCTTCGTCCTGCGCGTCAACGGCGTCGACCGGCCCGTCTCCGGCGCCTGGGTCGGCGAGTCGCTGCTCTACGTGCTGCGCGAGCGGCTCGGCCTCGCGGGCGCCAAGGACGGCTGCTCCCAGGGCGAGTGCGGGGCCTGCAACGTCCAGGTCGACGGACGGCTCGTCGCCTCCTGCCTGGTCCCCGCCGTGACCGCCGCGGGCTCCGAAGTACGCACCGTCGAAGGCCTCGCCGAGGACGGACAGCCCTCGGACGTGCAGCGCGCGCTCGCCCGCTGCGGCGCCGTCCAGTGCGGCTTCTGCGTGCCCGGCATGGCGATGACGGTCCACGACCTCCTGGAGGGCAACCCGGCGCCGACCGAGCTGGAGGCCCGCCAGGCCCTGTGCGGCAACCTCTGCCGCTGCTCCGGCTACCGGGGCGTCCTGGACGCCGTCAAGGAGGTCGTCGCCGAACGCGAGGCGCACTCCGCCGGCGACTCGTCCGAACAGGACGGCGACGAGGCGCGTATTCCTCACCAGGCGGGCCCGGGGGCCGGCGGGATCAACCCGTCGGCGTTCGAGCCCCACCGGGCGCACGACCAGGCGCACGGACAGGACGGAGGCCAGGCGTGACCAACGAAGCCGCCACCGCGACCAGCACCGCGGAGGCAGCCCCCGCCGCCGAGCCGATCCCGCACGGCCTCGGCTCCTCCCTGCCCGCGGCCGACGCGCGCGCGAAGACCGAGGGCACCTTCCCGTACGCGGCCGACCTGTGGGCCGAGGGCCTGCTGTGGGCCGCCGTACTGCGCTCCCCGCACCCGCACGCGCGCATCGTGTCCATCGACACCACCCACGCGCGCGAGATGCCCGGCGTACGGGCCGTCATCACCCACGAGGACGTCCCCGGCACCGAGTTCTACGGCCGCGGCGAGGCCGACCGCCCGGTGTTCGCCTCCGAGGTCGTACGCCACCACGGCGAGCCCATCGCGGCCGTCGCTGCCGACCACCCCGACACCGCGCGCATGGCCGCCGCCGCCATCAGCGTCGAGTACGAGGTGCTCGACCCGGTGACCGACCCCGAGCGCGCCTTCGAGGCCGAGCCGCTGCACCCCGACGGCAACCTGATCCGGCACATCCCGCTGCGCCACGGCGACCCCGACGCGGCCGGCGAGATCGTCGTCGAGGGCCTCTACCGCATCGGCCGCCAGGACCCCGCCCCCATCGGCGCCGAGGCCGGCCTCGCCGTGCCCCGTCCCGACGGCGGCGTCGAGCTGTACCTGGCCTCCACCGACCCGCACGGCGACCGCGACACGGCCGCCGCCTGCTACGGCCTCGAACCCGAGCGCGTGAAGATCGTCGTCACCGGTGTGCCCGGCGCCACCGCCGACCGCGAGGACCAGGGCTTCCAACTCCCGCTCGGCCTGCTGGCGTTGAAGACCGGCTGCCCGGTGAAACTCACCGCCACGCGCGAGGAGTCCTTCCTCGGCCACACCCACCGCCACCCCACCCTGCTGCGCTACCGCCACCACGCCGACGCCGAGGGCCGGTTGGTGAAGGTCGAGGCGCAGATCCTGCTCGACTCGGGCGCCTACGCCGACACCTCCGCGGAGGCCCTGGCAGCGGCCGTCGGCTTCGCCTGCGGCCCCTACGTCGTCCCGAACGCCTTCATCGAGGGCTGGGCCGTACGCACCAACAACCCGCCCTCCGGCCATGTGCGCGGCGAGGGCGCCATGCAGGTGTGCGCCGCCTACGAGGCGCAGATGGACAAGCTGGCCAAGAGACTCGGCGTCGACCCGGCCGACCTGCGCATGCGCAACGTCATGGCCACCGGTGACGTACTCCCGACCGGCCAGACCGTGACCTGCCCGGCGCCGGTCGCCGAACTCCTCCAGGCGGTACGGGACTTCCCGCTGCCCGCGCTCCCCAAGGACACCCCCGAGGACGAGTGGCTGCTGCCCGGCGGCCCCGAGGGCGCCGGCGAGCCGGGCGCGGTGCGCCGGGGCGTGGGCTACGGCCTGGGCATGGTGCACATCCTCGGCGCGGAGGGCGCCGACGAGGTCTCCACGGCGACCGTGAAGGTCCACGACGGCATCGCGACCGTCCTGTGCGCGGCGGTGGAGACCGGCCAGGGATTCACCACGCTCGCGCGCCAGATCGTCCAGGAGACCCTCGGCATCGACGAGGTGCACGTCGCGCCCGTGGACACCGACCAGCCGCCGGCCGGCCCCGGTTGCCGCGGCCGGCACACCTGGGTGTCGGGCGGCGCGGTGGAGCGGGCGGCCAAGATGGTCCGCACCCAGCTCCTGCAGCCCCTGGCGCACAAGTTCGGCATGTCCACGGAGCTGCTGCAGATCACCGACGGCAAGATCACGTCGTACGACGGTGTCCTGTCGACCACCGTCACCGAGGCGATGGACGGCAAGGAACTGTGGGCGACGGCACAGTGCCGCCCGCACCCGACCGAGCCGCTCGGCGAGCACGGCCAGGGCGACGCCTTCGTGGGGATGGCGTTCTGCGCGATCCGCGCGGTCGTGGACGTCGACATCGAACTCGGCTCGGTACGCGTCGTGGAGCTGGCGCTCGCCCAGGACGTCGGCCGCGTGCTCAACCCGGCGCAGCTGACCGCCCGGATCGAGGCGGGCGTCACCCAGGGCGTGGGTATCGCGCTGACGGAGAACCTGCGCACCGCGCGCGGGTTGATCCGCCACCCCGACCTCACCGGCTACTCCCTGCCGACGGCCCTGGACACCCCCGACATCCGGATCGTCAAGCTCGTCGAGGAGCGCGACGTGGTCGCCCCCTTCGGCGCGAAGGCGGTCAGCGCGGCGCCCGTGGTCACCTCCCCGGCGGCCATCGCGTCCGCCGTACGGGCCGCGACGGGCCGCCCGGTGAACCGCCTCCCGATCCGCCCCCAGGCGGCCGTGGTCACGTCCCAGTGACCTCCTTGTAGTCGCGGTGCCGCAGGGGGTCGTCCTGATCACCCGTGTGGTGGCGGCCGGCAAGTCGGCGGTGGCCCAGGCCCTGGCGGAGAGCCTCCCGCGAGCGGCACACGTGCGTGGAGACGTCTTCCGGCGGATGATCGTGACGGACCGCGAGGAGTAGGCGTCGCCGTACTGGCACCGGACGCGGACGTGGTCGCCGCGTGCGAGGGGCGCCCGAAGACCGGCTACGGGGCCGTCTGGACGGTCCCGGCCCTCGATGACGTCACGCGCACCCGCACACCTCGCCTCGGCCTGTGTGGCTGGACAGTTCGGAGCTGACGGTGGGGGGGCGGTGGGGGAGACGGTGGAGGCGATCATGGCGGGACGGGAACGGGCGAGGGTGCCCGGAACGTCCTGTGATCCGGGGGATGCGGGCCGGGGGTCGTTGTCAGTGGCGGGGCGTAGTGTTCTGGACAGTGGGGAACGGGCGGCCGACGCATCCGTCCGACGGCCGCCTGTGCGGGGGCTGTGAGCGGGAAAATCCGGGGGAACGGGACGATGAGCACGACCGATGTCGCCACACCGGCGATCACCTTGACCGAGGATCAACTCGATCCGTACGTGACACACGAGCTGACGCGCGGCTGGCTGACCGGGCCCGGACTGCCGGGCGACAGCGGCCTGTTCAGCTTCGTGGACCTGGGCCGGGAGGGCCTGCGGACGGTAGGGGACGCGACGGCCGCCCCGGACGACCGCCTGGCGGCGGAGCTGCGCGACCAGTTGGTGATAGGCGCGCTGCTGGGCCCGGCGGGCCTGGAGACGGAATCCCTCCTCCTGGACGGCGCGACGGGCGAGATAGCGACGACGTACTTCCTGCCCGACCGCCCCGACCTGATGGATACCCGCCCGCTGGCCCCGTCACTGCGGACCCTGGTGCGCTGCGCGACGGCAGCGGACGAACTGGCGGGATTCCGCGGGCGGTTCGCCTCCTACGCCGGCCGCTTCGGCCCGAAGGTGGCGACGGAGGCGTCCCGTCAGCTGCTGGCGCTCTTCGAGGCGGGCGAGGCGGGCGAAGAGGGCACGGACGGCGAGATGGCGCCGTTCTGGAAGATGGCGGCCCTGATCCGCCCGCTGTCCCTGGTCGCCGGCCCCGGCACGGCATCCGGCCTGGCCCTCGACCTCCCCGCCCGCCTCCTGGACGAGGAGTTCGGGCAGGGCAAGGTGGCCCGCTTCGAGAACCTCGACTTCCCGGCGACCCTCACCCACACCCCGACCCGCCTCTTCCTGCGCGAACGGGGCCTGCCGGAGGACGGTGTCCTCTTCCACCTGGACACGGACGTGCCGCTGCAGACCCTCGCCGAGTACTACGAGGACAACTGCTCCGACACGCCGCACGGCCAACTCCCGCCCCGAGCCGCCCACTTGATCCGCCTCGGCCACCTCATCGAGGACAACAGCCTGGTCGTGGACGGCGCGACGGGCGCGGTCCTCAACTGGAGCGAGCCGGACGCCACGCTGTACCCGCTCAACACGGACGTCTCCACCCTGGCCTTCACCCTTTGGCTCCTCCACCGAGAGAAGACGATCGACGACGGCCTGTCGGGCGAGCTGTCGACCGAGGCGTACGACCAACTGGCCACGACGATGCTCCAGACCCTGGCGACGGTCGACCCGACGGGCCCGGACGTGGGCACCGGCCACCACTACTGGACGGAGACGTTCCAGGACGAGGCGGGCGGGGTGCTCTGAGGGCTGAGGTGCACCTTGATCACTCTCCGCGGTGCGCCTAGGCTCCCGAGTCATGGGGGAACCGGACCACCACCATCGGTCGTGGCGCGAGCGGTCGGTCGGTCGTCGTACGGTCACGGTGTTGCTGGCCGGGGCGATGGGACTGGCCGTTCTGGGAGTCCTGTTCGTTGTCGTGCCGGGCGCGGTGGTCGACCATGATCTCGCCGGGGGCGCCGTCGCGCCGCAGGATCGGCTCAAGGCCGTGAACGACGTCCGGACGACTCTGCTGCAAGTGGCCGGCGGGTCGGTCGTGCTCTTCGGCGCGTATGCCACCTGGCGCCAACTCCGGGTCAGCCAGGACGGCTTGCGTGCCACCCAGGAGGGCTACGTCACCGACAGGTTCAGCCGGGCGGTCGACCAGCTCGGCAGCGACAAGCTGGATGTGCGCGTCGGCGGGCTCCACGCGCTGTGGCGCGTCGCGGAACAGTCCGCCCGTGACCGCGAGGCCGTCATCTCCATCCAGGCCGCGTATCTGCGTACCCACTTGCCCTGGCCACCCACCGGGCCGGAGGCGCCGTCGGCGGACATCCCCATCAACGACATCGCACCGCTGGAGGCCCGAGCCGCCGACTCACAGGTGGCGCTGACCGGCCTCGGCGTGCTGTGCCAACACCGCGAGCAGTCCTGGGTGAACCTCAGCGCCACCGACTTGCGCCGGGCCGACTGTGACGGGCTGTGGTTGCCCGAGGTCAATCTCGACCGCTCCTGCATGGAAGCGGCGGGCCTCTACCACGCCAACCTGACCCAGGCGTCCCTGGTGTCGGTCAACCTGCGGCACGCCGACCTCAAGACCGCCACCCTCCGCCGGGCCCGCTGTGCACTGGCCGACCTGCGCGGCGCGCGGCTGACCGAGGCGGACGTGCGGGACGCCGATTTCACCGAGGCCGACCTACGCGAGACGAACCTGCGCAAGGCCGACGCGCGCGGTGCGCTCTTCCACCGCGCCGACCTGCGCCTGGCCGACCTGCGCGGCACCGACCTGAGCACGGCCGACCTCGACCAGGCACGCCTGACCGACGCCCGGGCCAGCGAACTCACCCGCTGGCCCGCCGACTTCGACCCCACGGCCGCCGGCGTCGTAACGACCGAAGACCCTGGTCCCGAGCCCCCACCACTGCTCCAGCCACCGGGGATGACGGCGCAGCACCCTCCGCTGCGATCCATGCCGTGATGCAAGGGACGTCGGCCGGTCAGCCCGCTGCCGATTCCTGCGGGCCCTCCTGACCCCGCGCCCGTATGAACCCGTGACTCCGCTCGACCTTCGCCACGTGCAGGGTGTAGCTCTCGTACCACTGCTCCCGCCCACGCTGCTGAGCCGCGCGGTGCTCGGCGTCGGTCCGCCACTCCGTGAGGGCGTCGGCGTCACGGAAGTACCCGACGGTGATGCCCAGCCCGCCGGGGGTCTGCGCGTGGTCCATCCCGAGGTACCCGGGGACGTCGTTCACCAAGGCTTCCATGCGGGCGTTCGTCTCGCTGTAGCCGGTCTGCTCGACGGTGCGCACCGTGGTGAAGACGGCCACGTAGTACGGCGGTTCGTAGGCCTCGACGGGCGTGACAGGCGCTTGGGGGTGATCGGTCATGGCGCCACGGTAGGGCAGGGTGTGCCCCCGAAGCCGAGAGATCCACCGTCCGAAGGTCTGGCTGACAATCGTTGAGTGGATTCGTTCTCGATCCGGCTTACTGGACGGGGACATGTTGCACTGAGCGGCAAGCCGGACCCCTGAGGACCAACTGCGTAGAGAGACGGAGCAGGCGCTCACCCACAGGCGTACTGCTCAAGCAGGTTGACCTCGCCACCACGCGCATCCGCATCCTTGAAGTGACCTGGGAACAGGCTCGCGCTGAGGTGCGCCGACTACTGATGCTCGCTTTCGTCGGCAAGTCCCACGCGGGCGCGACTGAGACGCTCTTTGAGACGGAAGACAAGCGGGTGACACCCTGCCTGGGTGTCACCCGCTTCTTTTTGCCTGGTCAACCACTTGAGGCCGTGGCGGGAATCGAACCCACGTAACTCGCTTTGCAGGCGAGTCCCTAAACCACTCGGGCACACGGCCGTGTCGGTGAGATGAAGCTACGGCGGGGGCGGGGGTGGACTCAAGGGGATCGCCGGGGCTGCAATGGGACTGCCATACGCCGTTCATGAACGACGGTGGGGGAGACGGAGGGCGTACGACCAAGGTCCCAGGTGGAGTGGGGCTCGCGACAGGGGTCAAACCCTGTTATGGGTCTTACGGTGGTGGTCATGACCGTCATTGAGCCGCGCGACGCCGGTGTCGCAGATGAACCTGTGGGTACGACCGACGGCGGAGTGTTGAGCCGTTCCTATCGGGCGCTCAGTGTCGGGATCGTCTCCGTCGTACTGCTGATCGCCTTTGAGGCGACCGCCGTTGCTACGGCCATGCCCGTTGCCGCGCGTGAGTTGGACGGGGTGGCGTTGTACGCGTTCGCCTTCTCCGGGTACTTCACCACCAGTCTGTTCGGGATGGTGCTCGCCGGGCAGTGGAGCGATCGGCGCGGGCCGCTGGGGGCGCTGACCACGGGGATCGGGGCGTTCACGGTCGGGCTGGTGGTGGCAGGGACCGCCGGGGTGATGTGGGTGTTCATTCTCGGGCGGGCCGTGCAGGGGTTGGGGGGCGGGCTGGTCATTGTCGCTTTGTATGTCGTTGTGGGGCGGGCTTATCCCGAGCGGTTGCGGCCGGCGATCATGGCGGCGTTCGCGGCCGGGTGGGTTGTGCCTTCGATTGTTGGGCCGCTTGCCTCGGGGGCTGTGACCGAGCACCTCGGGTGGCGGTGGGTCTTCCTCGGGATACCCGTGCTGGTCGTGCTGCCCTTGGCGCTCGCGCTGCCGCAGATTCGGCTGCGGGCGGCCGGGGCCGTGGATGGTGGCGCGGTCGAGTCCGCCGCCGAACTCGCCGCCAAGTCCGCCGCCAAGTCCACCTCCTTCGACCGGCGGCGGATCCGGCTCGCCCTCGCGATCTCCCTCGGTGCCGGACTTCTCCAGTACGCCGCCCAGGATCTGCGCTGGATCTCCCTGCTGCCCGGCGCCGTCGGCGTCGCGCTGCTCGTGCCGGCCGTGCTCGGGCTGCTCCCGCGTGGCACGTATCGCGCGGCGCGTGGGCTGCCGTCCGTCGTGTTGTTGCGCGGGGTGGCCGCGGGGGCCTTCATCAGCGCCGAGTCCTTCGTGCCGTTGATGCTGGTCACTCAGAGGGGGCTGTCGCCGACGCTCGCCGGGTTCTCGCTCGCGGCGGGCGGGGCGACCTGGGCGCTGGGGTCGTGGGTGCAGGCGCGGGCCCGGGTGGAGCCGTACCGGGAACGTCTGATGGGGGCCGGGATGGTGCTGGTCGCCGCGGCCATCGCGACCGCGCCCAGCGTGCTGATCCACTCCGTGCCGGTCTGGATCGTCGCCGTCGCCTGGGGGTTCGGCTGTTTCGGGATGGGGCTGGTCATCTCCTCCAGCAGCGTCCTGCTGCTCAAGCTCTCCGCCCCGGAAGAGGCCGGGACCAACTCCGCCTCCCTTCAGATCTCCGATGGGCTGTCGAACGTCGTCCTGCTGTCGGTGGGTGGTGCGGCCTTCGCCGCGCTGGGCGGGGGGACGGTGGCTCATACGGCCACCACCGCGAGCGGGGCCGGGTCCCATCCGGCCGCCTTCGCCGCGGTGTTTCTGCCGATGGCGGGGGTGGCGCTGGTGGGGGCGTGGGTGACTACGCGGCTGCGGGAGCGAGGCGTTTGATCTCGGTACCACCTTGACCCCATAAGTGGTACCGTCCTGGTATGGCTATGAACCTTCGTCTGCGCGACGACCAGCAGGAGGCCCTCAAGCTGCGTGCCGAGGAGGAGGGGCGCAGCATGCACGCCATTGTGCTTCAGGCGATCGACCGGTATCTGGAGCAGGAGGCGGACCGGACCACGGTGCGGCGCCTGGGGGCCAAGTACGCGGCGGGCCACGCGGACCTGCTGCGGAGGCTGGGGGAGTAGGCGATGAAGTACCTCACGGTCCAGGAAGTCCTGGATCTGGCCGAGTTGGCGTGCGGGGAGCAGACGCAGGTTGCCGTGCGTGACCTGGGACTGCTCAGCTCGGCCGTACACCGTCCGCATTCGCAGATGTTCGGCGTCGAGGCGTATACGGATCTCTTCGAGAAGGCCGCCGCGCTGCTTCAGTCCCTCGCCGCGAACCATCCTCTGGTGGACGGCAACAAACGCATGGCGTGGATGTGTGCGGTCGTCTTCCTCGACTTCAACGGCACGGAGATGCTGGGCGTCGATCAGGACGAGGCGTACAAGCTGGTCATCGAGGTGGCGGCCGGCAGCCTGGAGGATGGGGGACTGATCGCGCTGCGCCTGAGGTCGCTGCACGAGGCGATGTGAGCTGAATCGCATCCCCGGCCGACCCGGCGTCGTCCCCCGTTGACGCGCCGGCCCGCCGGTAGGGTGGCCCGGTTGTCATACACGTAGCCCCCTGTACGCAGCCGTACGCAGCAGAGCCGCCCGACCCCTCCACGGAGACCGTGACTACCACCGCCGCTTCCTCCTCGCACAGCCACCACCTCTCCCCGGCCTTCCCCGGCCGTGCCCCCTGGGGTACCGCCGGCAAGCTGCGAGCCTGGCAGCAAGGGGCCATGGAGAGGTACGTCCAGGAACAGCCGCGGGACTTTCTCGCGGTCGCGACACCCGGCGCCGGCAAGACGACCTTCGCGCTCACCCTCGCCTCCTGGCTGCTGCACCATCACGTCGTGCAGCAGGTGACCGTGGTCGCGCCGACCGAGCACCTGAAGAAGCAGTGGGCGGAGGCGGCCGCGCGGATAGGGATCAAGCTGGATCCCGAGTACAGCGCGGGACCGCTCGGCAAGGACTACCAGGGCGTCGCCGTCACCTACGCCGGCGTCGGCGTGCGGCCCATGCTGCACCGCAACCGGGTCGAGCAGCGCAAGACGCTCGTCATCCTGGACGAGATCCACCACGCCGGTGACTCGAAGTCCTGGGGCGAGGCGTGTCTCGAAGCCTTCGAGCCGGCCACCCGACGGCTCGCGCTCACCGGTACGCCCTTCCGGTCCGACACCAATCCCATTCCCTTCGTCACGTATGAGGAAGGGAATGACGGGATTCGGCGCTCCTCCGCCGACTACACCTACGGGTACGGGTCCGCGCTCTCCGACGGCGTCGTCCGGCCGGTCATCTTCCTCTCCTACAGCGGCAACATGCGGTGGCGCACCAAGGCCGGTGACGAGATCGCCGCCCGGCTCGGTGAGCCGATGACCAAGGACGCGATCAGCCAGGCCTGGCGTACGGCGCTGGATCCGCGCGGCGAGTGGATGCCGAGTGTGCTGCGCGCGGCCGACCAGCGGCTGACCGAGGTCCGGAAGGGCATCCCGGACGCCGGTGCGCTCGTCATCGCCTCCGACCAGGAACAGGCGCGCGCCTACGCCAAGTTGATCCGCGAGATCACCGGGTCCAAGGCGACCCTCGTCCTGTCCGACGACTCCGGCGCGTCCGCGCGCATCGACAAGTTCAGCGCGAACGACGACCGTTGGATGGTCGCGGTGCGCATGGTGTCGGAAGGCGTCGACGTACCCCGGCTCGCCGTCGGGGTCTACGCCACCACCATCTCCACGCCCCTCTTCTTCGCCCAGGCCGTCGGCCGCTTCGTACGGTCCCGGCGGCGCGGCGAGACCGCCTCCGTCTTCCTCCCCACCGTCCCCGACCTCCTCACCTTCGCCAACGAGATGGAGGTCGAGCGCGACCACGCCCTCGACAAGCCGAAGAAGGAGGGCGAGGAGGACCCGTACGCCGAATCCGAGAAGGAGATGGAGGAGGCGAACCGGGAGGAGGACGAGGACACCGGGGAGCAGGAGCAGTTCTCCTTCGAGGCACTGGAGTCCGACGCCGTCTTCGACCGGGTGCTCTACGACGGTGCCGAGTTCGGCATGCAGGCCCACCCGGGGAGCGAGGAGGAGCAGGACTATCTCGGTATCCCCGGGCTCCTCGAACCCGACCAGGTGCAGATGCTGCTGCAGAAGCGGCAGGCCCGGCAGATCGCGCACAGCCGCAAGAAGCCGGCCGAGGAAGCCGACCTGCTGGAACTGCCCGCCGAGCGGCGGCCCGTCGTCTCGCACAAGGAGATGATGGAGCTGCGGAAACAGCTCAACACCATGGTCTCCGCGTACGTCCACCAGACCGGCAAGCCGCATGGCGTCATCCACACCGAGCTGCGCCGCACGTGCGGCGGACCGCCGAGCGCCGAGGCCACGGCCGGGCAGCTGCGGCAGCGGATCGCCAAGGTCCAGGAGTGGGCCACGCGGATGAAGTGACCCTCCGCCCGTCCGCCCCTCCGCCCCGGTGGGGGAGGGGCGTGTGGTGCGGGAAGGAGCCCGGTTCCGGTGTCGGCGCACTCCTGAATCCGGTGCCTCGGAGTCTCGTATCAGGACAAACGTAGGTACTCCAGCCGTACCGGTGCCCGGATTCTGGACGGAGCCTTCCGCTGAGCGAACCCGCTTCGCTACTGTCCCGCTACGCACACGCCCCGTGGCAGCGCCGCCGCGGAGCGCAGCCGTGAAGCGACGCGGTCCGGAGCGCCGGGCCGCCGGCCGACCGGCGGCCTCTGAAGCGCGTCACTGACGGGACTCGGTGACGCAACCGCCGCGATGAGAGCCGCCGACCTCACCACTTGGAGGAGTGGGCGTCGTGACCGCGGAGACCTCTCAGACGCTCGACCGGGGACTGCGTGTCCTCAAGCTGCTGGCCGACACCGACCACGGGCTGACCGTCACCGAGCTTTCCCATCGACTGGGGGTGAACCGGACCGTCGTGTACCGGTTGCTCGCCACACTGGAACAACACGCGCTCGTACGCCGGGACTTGGGCGGTCGCGCCCGGGTCGGACTCGGCGTTCTGCGCCTGGGCCGGCAGGTGCATCCGCTCGTACGGGAAGCCGCGCTGCCCGCGCTTCGGTCGCTGGCCGAGGACATCGGGGCGACCGCGCATCTGACGTTGGTGGACGGGGCGGACGCGCTTGCCGTGGCCGTCGTCGAACCGACCTGGACCGACTATCACGTGGCCTATCGGGCGGGCTTTCGGCATCCGCTGGACCGGGGGGCCGCCGGCCGGGCGATCCTCTCCGCGCGGTCGCAGCCGCTGGGGGAGCCGGGGTACACGTTGACGCACGGGGAGTTGGAGGCGGGGGCCAGTGGGGCTGCCGCGCCGTTGATCGGGGTGACGGGGGTCGAGGGCAGTGTGGGGGTCGTGATGCTGGCGGACGCGGTGCCGGAGCGGGTGGGACCACGGGTCGTCGACGCGGCTCGGGAGGTCGCGGAGGCGTTGCGCTGAGCTGGGCCGGTGTTGGCGTGGCCGTCTGCTGGGGGCTGCCGCCCCCAGGTCCCCGCTTCGGCCTGGACGGCCTCGTCCTCGAACGCCGGACGGGCTGAAAGACGGGCGCTGTCTCCTGACCTGACCACCACCTGGCCTGAAGTCACTCTCACGTTAGATTGATCCCGTGCTCTCTCGCCTCACGCGCCCCCAAGCCGTCGCCCTCTCTGCGCTGCCCGTCGTCGCGCTGATCGCCACCGCGGTCTTCGCGCCGTTGCCCTTCTCGCTGACGCAGCCGGGCATGACGGCCAACGTGCTCGGCGAGAACAAGGGCACCCCGGTGATCACGGTCACGGGCGCGTCGACCCGGACGACGACCGGGCAGTTGCGGATGACGACGATCGAGGCGACCAATCCCGACACGCACGTCTCGCTGAGCCAGGTGCTCGACGCGTGGTTCGCCACCGACCGTGCGGTCATGCCGCGGGACTCGGTCTATCCGAGCGGGCAGAGCACCAAGGAGATCGAGGCGCACAACACCGAGCAGATGGAGCAGTCCCAGGACGCGGCGACCCAGGCGGCGCTGAACTACCTCGACCTGAGCGACAAGAAGGTCAAGGTCACCCTCAAGCTCGCCGACGTCGGCGGGCCCAGCGCCGGGCTGCTCTTCACCCTCGGCATCATCGACAAACTCAACGGCGACGGCAGCGGCGGCGACCTCACGGGCGGTCGCAACATCGCCGGTACGGGGACCATCACCGGGGACGGGACGGTCGGTGCGGTGGGTGGCGTGGCCCTGAAGACGCAGGCCGCGCGGCGGGACGGGGCGACGGTGTTCCTCGTGCCCAAGGACGAGTGCGCCGACGCCAAGTCCGAACTGCCCAAGGGACTGCGGCTGATCCCGGTGACCGACCTCAAGGGCGCGGTCACCTCGCTGGTGGCGCTGGAGAAGGGGAAGGGCTCCGTCCCCAGCTGTTAGTCAGACGGCCGGTACGGGCTTCGGCGCGGCGGCCAGTCGCAGGCCCACCTCGACCAGGGTCCAGCCCACACGGGTACGGAGGTTGCGCGGGCGCCTCGTCTGCAGGGCGAGGTGGTGTGCGGCGGCCTGGGCCTGGAGTTCGGCGGCGCGTATGCGGTGCAGGGCGAGATGGGTCTCGGGGTGCATCGGGCTCGGCCTCTCAGTCCGTGGTGAAGGGGAAGGCGTGCGTGTGGACGCGGACCGTCTGCGCGTCGGGGTGTTCCTCGACCTCGGCCAGATCGCGGTAGCTGTCCACGAGGGCGTGCATCTTCTCGACGAGTTCGTGGGTGAGTTCAGGGGTCAGCCGGAGCGTCATGCTGCTCATGTCGGTGCTGCGGGCCCACTCCGCCGACCAGTCCTCGCGGGTGCCGAGCCAGGTCGACACCTCGCGGGCCTGGGTCGTCGCCACCTCGTGCAGATAGAGATCCGCGGCCCCGCGTACGGCCGCGCTGGTGTCGTCGAGGAGTGAGTCGTCGAAGACCAGACCCTGGACGGCGGCCCGCCACCAGCGTTCGCGTCCCTTGCCCCGCTCGGGAGCGTCCTCGACGAACCCGTGCGCGGCGAGCTGGCGCAGGTGGTAGCTGGTCGCCCCGCTCGACTCGCCCAGTTTCTCGGCGAGTTGGGAGGCGGTGGCCGGTCCGCCAAAGCGCAGGGCGTCGAGCAACTGCATGCGCAGCGGATGGGCGAGTCCTCTGAGCGAACGGGCGTCCAGATGCCGGACGTTGGGCTGTGCGGGCTCCGTCATGCGTATCAAGGTAGCCTTGCAAAGAACCCTTTGCAAGGGACTCTTTGCATCGACTTCTTTGCAAGTCCCGCCCCTGCCGGGCTACTTCACAAACCCCTCCGCCTTCATCCAGTCCAACGCCACCTGATGCGGATCCTCCCCGTCCACGTCCACCTTCGCGTTCAGCGCCCGCGCCACCGTGTTGTCGAGCTTCTTCGTGATCGGGTCCAGGACCTCGGCGATCTCGGGATACTCCTTCAGCGCCTTGGAGTTGATCTCCGGAGCCACGTTGTAGTTGGGGAAGAACTTCCTGTCGTCCCGCATCACCGCGAGGTTCATGGACTTGATGCGGCCGTCGGTCGTGAAGACCTCGCCGTAGGTGCAACTGCCCTTCGCCACCTGGGTGTAGATGATCCCGGTGTCCATCTGCGTGAGATTCTTCGCGGGCAGGCTCATCCCGTACGCCTTCTCCATGCCCGGCATCCCGTCCGCCCGGTTGGCGAACTCGCTCTCCACGCAGACGGTGACGGCCCCCGGGTTCGACTTCGACAGCGCGGCCGCGTCCGACAGGGTCTTCGTGCCGTACTCCTTGTAGTGGGACTGGTTCATCGCCAGCGCGTAGGTGTTGTTCAGGGCCGACGGCGGCAGCCAGGTCAGGCCGTTCTTGAGGTCCGCGTCGTGCACGGCCTGCCACTGCTGTTCCGGGTCGGTGATCGGCTTGCTGTTGCCCTGATACGTGATCCACGCCGTGCCCGTGTACTCGTACATGCCGTCCGCGTCCCCGCTCCTGACGGCCTCCCGCGCACCGATGGAGCCCTGGATGCCCGTCCGGTCCAGGACGTCCGCGCCGGCCGCCTCGAAGGCGATGCCCATCATCGCGCCGAGGATCAACTGCTCCGTGAACTCCTTTGACGTGACGGTGAGATGCGCGCCCTTGAGGGGCTCGCCCTTCCCGATCGAGCCGGGCGTCACGTCGTCGACCATCGGGGAGCCGCTGGTCAGTCCGCAGCCGGCGGACGCGGTCAGCAGGGCTCCCGCCAGCAGCAGGCGGCCGCGGGCAGGCCCTCTCCTCCGCACGCCTCCGCTCATGTCGACACCTCCAACCCCCGCGGCCGCAGCAGCAGTTCGGCCAGTGACGCGAGCCAGTCCACCAGCAGCGCCAGCGCCACCGTGAGGATCGAGCCCAGCATCAGCACCGGCATCCGCTGGGTGGTGATGCCGGTGGTGATCAGGACGCCCAGACCGCCGCCCCCGCCGAAGGTCGCGAGCGTGGCCGTGCCGACGTTCAGGACCAGGGCGGTGCGGACGCCGGCCAGGATCAGGGGGACCGCCAGGGGGAGTTCGACCTTGGCGAGCACGCCCAGGGGGGACATGCCGATGCCGCGGGCCGCTTCGAGGAGGGTCGGGTCGTTCGCCTTGAGGCCGGCGATCGTGTTGGACAGCACCGGCAGGACGGCGTAGATGATGATGCCGATCAGGGCGGCCTTCGTACCGGTGCCGAGCCAGATGACGAGCAGGGCGAGCAGGCCGATCGCCGGGGTCGCCTGGCCCGTGTTGGCGAACGCCATCGCCACCGGGGTGCCTTTGCGGAAGGCCTTGCGGGTCAGCAGGATGCCCAGCGGGATGGCGATGATCAGCACGAAGAACGTGGAGATCACGGTCAGTTCCACGTGCTGCCACAGCGCCTTGGAGACCTGCCCGCCCGAGATCGCGTTCTCGGAGATCGAGTCCAGGTCCGCCTGCTGGAACCAGAGCCAGGTCGCCAGCAGCACGGCGATCAGGAAGGTCGGCAGGAACGTCAGCTTCTGCCAGGTGAGGCGGCGCGCCGACCGTTGCGGGGGAGCCTCCTGGCCGGCATCTCTCCCGCCTTCGCCGCCGCCCTCGTCCCGGAAGGCGAGCCCCTTCACCTCGTGCTCGCCGGCGGGCCGCTTGTGCTCCGCGGGACTGCTCACGACGTCGGCTCCCCTTCGGCGGCGCCCTCCTGCTCCGCGTGCGTCCGCGCGGCCCGGGCGTCCTCCAGTTCGTGCTGGTGCTCCATGGCCTCCAGGCGGTCGGCCTCCAGCAGTTCGTGCACGGAGTTCATGAGCGTCTCCATGTCGACGACACCCTCGTACTCACCGCGTCGCCCGGTCACCACCGTGCGCCCCGCGTTGTCGGTCAGCACCGCCTCCAGCGCGTCCCGCAGGGTGGCGTCCCGGGTCACCGTGTCGTGCACCAGCGTGCCTGCGCGGGCCAGTGAGCCGCGGGCCCGCATCAGGTCGCCGCGTCTGAGCCACTTGTAGGGGCGGCCCCGCTTGTCGAGCAGCAGGATCTCGTTGGTGCCGCTGTCCCGGAGCTTGTCGAAGATCAGCTGGAGCGGGTCGTCGACGGTCACCGTCGGGTAGTCCCGGACCTCGACGTCCCGCACGCGGGTGAGATTGAGTCGCTTGAGGGCGGCTCCCGCGCCCACGAACCCGGACACGAAGTCGTCGGCCGGGTTGGTGAGGATCGCCTCCGGGGTGTCGAACTGGGCGATGTGGGAGCGGTCGCGCAGCACGGCGATCCGGTCGCCGAGCTTGATCGCCTCGTCGAAGTCGTGCGTGACGAAGACGATCGTCTTGTGCAACTCGTGCTGGAGCCTGATCAGTTCGTCCTGGAGATGGTCCCGCGTGATCGGGTCGACCGCACCGAACGGCTCGTCCATCAGCAGTACCGGCGGATCGGCGGCCAACGCCCGTGCCACGCCCACCCGTTGCTGCTGGCCGCCCGACAACTGGCGCGGATAGCGCCCCCGGAACTCCGCCGGGTCGAGCCCGACGAGGTCCAGCAGCTCCTCGACCCGCGCCCGGGTCCGCGGCTTGGACCAGCCGATCATCCTCGGTACGAGGGAGATGTTCTGGGCGACGGTCATGTGCGGGAAGAGGCCGGCGGACTGGATCGCGTAGCCGACCTTGCGGCGCAGCTTCACCGGGTCGATGTCGGTGACGTCCTCGCCGCCGATGCGGATGCGGCCGCCGGTCGGCTCGATCAGCCGGTTGATCATCTTGAGGGTGGTGGACTTGCCGCAACCCGACGGGCCGACGAACACGACGAGTTCGCCCGCCTTGATCTCCATGTTCACGTTGTCCACGGCCGGGTCGGCGCTGCCCGGGTAGCGCTTGGTGAGGTTCTCCAGCTCGATGGACGCGCCGGACGTACCGGTCTCAGTCACGGATGCCCCTCGGAATGGTCAGCCGTCCGATCAGGACGTAGGCGGCGTCGAACAGCAGCGCGAGGACGATGATCCCGAGCGTGCCCGCGAGGACCTGGTTGAGCGCGTTCTTGCTGCCCAGCGAGGCGATGCCGCGGAAGATCTCGTTGCCGAGGCCGGGTCCCGAGGCGTACGCGGCGATCGCGGCGATGCCCATCAGCATCTGCGTGGAGACCCGGATCCCGGTCAGGATCGGCGGCCAGGCCAGCGGCAGCTCCACCCGCACCAGTCGCATCACCCGGGACATCCCGATCCCGCGCGCCGCGTCCACCAGCGAGGGGTCGACCCCGCGCAGGCCGACGATCGCGTTGCGCACGATCGGCAGCAGCCCGTACAGCGTCAGCGCGATCACCGTGGGCGGCACGCCCAGACCCACGATCGGGATGAGCAGACCGATCATGGCAAGCGACGGGACGGTCAGGATGGTCGAGGTGGCCGTCGTCGCGAGGTTCCCGGCCCAGTCGCTGCGGTAGGTGACGACCCCGATCAGCACCCCGAGCAGGGTGGCCACCACCATGCACTGGAAGACGGCGCTGGCGTGCTGGTAGGCGTCCGTGAGCAACTGCTGATGGCGGTTGCCGAG
This sequence comes from Streptomyces sp. NPDC092369, assembly GCF_044755245.1. Taxonomy (NCBI): domain Bacteria; kingdom Bacillati; phylum Actinomycetota; class Actinomycetes; order Kitasatosporales; family Streptomycetaceae; genus Streptomyces; species Streptomyces sp. NPDC092369. The sequence goes on along the minus strand of NZ_JBIVQP010000002.1, from coordinate 1,515,944 downwards.
GTACTCCCAGAAGTTCACACGCTCATCCCATGGTCGCCGTCAGATCCCTTCCTGGTCCCCCGCCGCCTGCTCCACCAGCGGGATGAACCGCAGCGGAACGGGGTTCTCCATGACGATCGCGGTGGAGGCCCGGACGATCCCATCGAAACCCACGACCAGGTCGATCACCCGCTGGAGATCGGCGTTGGAGCGCGCCACCAGGCGGCACAGCATGTCCCCGCCGCCGGTGGTCGTGTGCAGCTCCAGGACCTCCGGCACGGTCGTCAAATGCGCCCGGACGTCGGCCCCTTGCCCCTGCCGGATCTCCAGCGTGGCGAAGGCGGTGACCGGGTAGCCGAGTGCCGCCGGATCCACCTGCGGGCCGAATCCGCGGATGACGCCATTCGACTGAAGCCGGTCAAGGCGCGCCTGCGCGGTCCCGCGCGCCACCCCCAGCCGCCGGGACATCTCAAGCACCCCGATCCGCGGCTCCCGCGCCAGCAGCACGATGATCCGCCCGTCCAGCTCGTCGATGGCCACGGCAACCTCCCGAAGTGGTGGTCATCCTGTACAGAATTCAGCGATCCACCTGGCTCGCACTGCACAGAATGTCCAGCGAATACGAGAACTATTGCGCACCTTGCGGGACGGGGTCACGCTTCCCCCATGACGCAGACCACACACCACACTCCCGACACCGCCCGGCAGGCCGACCCCTTCCCGGTCAAGGGAATGGACGCGGTCGTCTTCGCGGTGGGCAACGCCAAGCAGGCGGCGCACTACTACTCCACGGCCTTCGGCATGCGCCTGGTCGCCTACTCCGGGCCCGAGAACGGCAGCCGCGAGACCGCGAGCTACGTCCTGGAGAACGGCTCCGCCCGTTTCGTGTTCACCTCCGTCATCAAACCCGACACCACCTGGGGCCACTTCCTCGCCGAGCACGTGGCCGAGCACGGCGACGGCGTCGTCGACCTCGCCATCGAGGTCCCGGACGCCCGCGCCGCGCACGCCTACGCCGTCGAGCACGGCGCCCGCTCGCTGGCCGAGCCGTACGAGGTCAAGGACGAGCACGGCACCGTCGTCCTCGCCGCGATCGCCACCTACGGCGAGACCCGTCACACGCTCGTCGAGCGCACCGGCTACGACGGCCCCTACCTGCCCGGCTTCACGCCCGCGAGCCCGATCGTCGAGCCGCCCGCCCAGCGCACCTTCCAGGCGGTCGACCACTGCGTCGGCAACGTCGAGCTCGGCCGCATGAACGAGTGGGTCGGCTTCTACAACAAGGTCATGGGCTTCACGAACATGAAGGAGTTCGTGGGCGACGACATCGCCACCGAGTACAGCGCGCTGATGTCCAAGGTGGTCGCCGACGGCACGCTCAAGGTCAAGTTCCCGATCAACGAGCCCGCCATCGCCAAGAAGAAGTCCCAGATCGACGAGTACCTGGAGTTCTACGGCGGCGCGGGCGTCCAGCACATCGCGCTCAACACGAACGACATCGTGCGCACCGTACGGACCATGCGCGCGGCCGGCGTGCAGTTCCTCGACACCCCGGACTCCTACTACGACACCCTCGGCGAGTGGGCCGGCGAGACCCGCGTCCCCGTCGAGACCCTGCGCGAGCTGAAGATCCTCGTCGACCGCGACGAGGACGGCTATCTGCTGCAGATCTTCACCAAGCCGGTCCAGGACCGGCCGACCGTCTTCTTCGAGATGATCGAGCGGCACGGCTCGATGGGCTTCGGCAAGGGCAACTTCAAGGCCCTGTTCGAGGCGATCGAGCGCGAGCAGGAGCGCCGCGGCAACCTCTGAGCCGACGCTGTCCCGGGCCACCCCCAGGTGCGGTCCGGCGCCCTTCCCCTCCCGGCGCCGGACTCACCGCCTTTGCCGCTTGGCGTCCATCACCGGCACGTCCTCGTCCGGCGGCTCCCCGAGCGCGGCCAGCGCGGCCCGCGCGAGCGGCACGCCCAGCGGGGAGAAGTGCGGGTTGATCCGCAGCGCGTCCTGAAGATGCCGCCGCGCGGGCGCGTACCGCTCCAACTCCCGCTCGATCATGCCCCGGTGATACGCGTACGACGCACTGCGTACGCCGCCCCCGTGCGCCTTGTCGGTCGCCGCCGTGGCGTACCGCAGCGCCTCCTTGTCCTTGCCGTCCCGGTGCAGCGCCCACCCCAGCGCGTCCGCGACGGCGATTCCCGGCTGCCGTCGCCACTCGGCCCGCAACCGCCGTACCGCCACCGCCGGTTCCCCGTGGTCCGCCTCGAGGACGCCGAGCACCAACTCGTCGTCCACGCCTCCCGCCTCCTCCTGCCGCACCCGATCCCGCAGCAGGTCGTACTGCACCCGCGCGGCCTGCCCGAGCCCCAGCGACTCGTACAACTCGCCCAGCTCCAGGGCGTATTGCGGGCTCGGCTGCCGGGCGAGCGCGACCCGGTACGCGTTCAGCGCCTCCGTGGTCCGGCCGAGGGCCGCCAGCGCCCGGCCCTGTCCGGCCTGCGCGGCCCGCTGGTCGGGATCGACGCGCACCGCCTCCTGGAAGTGCCGCAGCGCATCCGTCAAGTCACCCCGTTCCCAGGCCAGTTGCCCGGCGCGTTCCAGCCACGCGGCCCGCTCGGCCGGTGCCGTCGACCGCGCTGCCGCGTCGGAGAGGGCGGCCGCCGCGTCCTCGCGCCAGCCCCGGTCCCGGTAGACCCCGGCGGCCCGCGCCATCACGGCGGGCCCGGTGCGCAGTTCGAGCAGCGCGTCGAGCGTCCGCCCGGTCGCCTTGTGGTCACCGAGCCCGGTGTAGGCGTCGAGCAGCAGCGGATACGTCGTCCAGCGCCTGGCGTCCGCCCTCAGCGCGGCCTCGCCCCAGCTCCGCGCCGCCCGGAAGTCATGGCGCGCGTTCGCCAGCGCCGCCATGCCGTCGAGGGCTTCGGCGTTCCCCTTCGCCCGCACCTTCAGCGAGGTGCGCAGCGCCTGCTCGGCCCGCGGATAGTTCGTCGCGTCGGCCGTCCGCCGGCCCTGCTCGACATAGGCCGTCCCGAGCACCGCCCACGACCGCGCGTCCCGGGGATGGGTCCGCACAAAGGTCTCGCGCTCGCCGATCAGCACCGCCAGATCCGGCAGCGACGCCGGCACCCCGGCGGTGACCGCGGTCAGCGCCTGCGCGCCCGGCGCCGGTGCCGGCGGCCGGACGGCCGTCGCCCGCTCGAACGGCCACAGCATCAGCACCCCGCCCAGCGCGCCGCACCCCACGACGGCGCCCGCCACCAGCCACCCGGTGACCCGCGAACGCCGGGCCCGCTTCCGTTCCGTGGCGGCCCTGTCCCTCGCGTTCGTCATGGCGCTCACTGTGCGCCAGTACGACGACCACACCTCGGCATCCCGCGACTGCCGCAGGCGGGGTTCACACCGATGGCCGCCGGTGCGAGGCTGTGATCATGAGTCGTATCGAAGCGCGTCGCGACGAGGACACGGTGGCCGCCGGTGGCCTCGTGGACCGGCTGCTGGGCGGGCTGCCCGCCGAGGCCGTCCTGACCGACCCCGACATCACGGCCTCCTACGCCAACGACATGGCGAGCTTCTGCCCGGCCGGCGTCCCGGCGGCCGTCGTCCTGCCCCGCACGGTCGAACAGGTCCAGCACGTCATGCGCGTGGCCACCGAACTGCGCGTCCCGGTCGTCCCGCAGGGCGCCCGCACCGGCCTGTCCGGCGCGGCCAACGCCTCCGAGGGATGCGTCGTCCTCTCGCTCCTCAAGATGGACCGCATCCTGGAGATCAACCCGATCGACCGCACCGCCGTCGTCGAGCCGGGCGTCATCAACGTCACCCTCTCCCGCGCGGTCGGCGAACACGGCCTCTACTACCCGCCGGACCCCTCCAGCTGGGAGATGTGCACGATCGGCGGCAACATCGGCACCGCCTCCGGCGGCCTGTGCTGCGTGAAGTACGGGGTCACCGCCGAGTACGTCCTCGGCCTCGACGTCGTCCTCGCCGACGGCCGCCTCATGTCCACCGGGCGCCGCACCGCCAAGGGCGTCGCCGGCTACGACCTCACCCGCCTCTTCGTCGGCTCCGAGGGCTCGCTCGGCATCGTCGTACGGGCGGTCCTGGCGCTGCGCCCGCAGCCGCCCGAGCAACTGGTGCTCGCCGCGGAGTTCGCGTCCGCGGCCGAGGCCTGTGACGCGGTGTGCCGGATCATGGCGGGCGGTCACGTGCCCTCGCTGCTGGAACTCATGGACCGTACGACGGTGAAGGCCGTCAACGACCTCGCGCACATGGGACTTCCGGAGACCACCGAGGCGCTGCTCCTCGCCGCCTTCGACACCCCGGACCCGGCCGCCGACCTCGCCGCCGTCGGCGCGCTGTGCGAGGCGGCCGGTGCCACCCAGGTCGTGCCCGCCGACGACGCCGCCGAGTCCGAACTGCTGCTGCAGGCCCGGCGGCTCTCGCTGACCGCGCTGGAGGCGGTCAAGGGCACGACGATGATCGACGACGTGTGCGTGCCCCGCTCCCGGCTCGGCGACATGCTCGAAGGGATCGAGCGGGTCGCCGAGAAGTACCGGCTGACCATCGGGGTCTGCGCGCACGCCGGCGACGGCAACACCCACCCCACCGTCTGCTTCGACGCACAGGACCCCGACGAGTCCCGGCGCGCCCGCGAGTCCTTCGACGAGATCATGGCGCTCGGCCTGGAGCTCGGCGGCACGATCACCGGCGAACACGGCGTGGGCGTCCTGAAGAAGGAGTGGCTGGCGCGCGAACTCGGCCCCGTCGGGCTGGAGATGCAGCGGGCGGTCAAGCAGACCTTCGACCCGCTGGGCATCCTCAATCCGGGCAAGCTGTTCTGACGGCGACGGTGGTGTCGGTGGCGACGGTGGTGTCGGTGGGGTCACTGGGCGAGCAGCTGGTCGAGCGCGTCGTCGATCCCCAGCTGCTCGCCCTCAGTCCCCGGGGGCACCACCCGCAGCGTCCGCTCCAGCCAGGCCGAGACCTGGGCCGCCGGTGCTTCGAGCAGGGCGTCCCCGTCGGGTGAACTCAGCGCCATCAGGACGACGCTGCGCCCCTCCGACTTCGTCGGCCACACCCGCACGTCCCCGTGTCCGCACGGCCGGAACACCCCCTCCACCAGGAGCTCGCGGGAGAACGTCCAGTGCACGGGGTGCTCGGAGTTGATGTGGAAGGTGACGTGCACGGCGTAGGGGTCGTCGGTCCGGTAGCCCAGTCGGGCCGGTACCGGGATGCTGCGCTCCGGCGACAGGATGAGTTTCAGCTCCAACTCGCGTTCCACCACTGTGTAGTGCATGGCGTGCGGTTCCTCTCTCGGTCAGGTGTACGGGGCTCCGCGGACGGGCCCGTACGAATGGAGAGGGGGCGGGCGCGCAACCATTACGCGGGTTCGGAGAATTTTTTTCCGGAACGGTGAAGCGGGTGCACGCCCTTGCCCGGAAAGGGGCGGGTCCTGCGGGAGGGGCAGTGGTGGCCACGCCGGTCTGATAGATGTGGAGCCCCCCATATTGACCCCCGAGCAGATACGGGACGACGGACATGAGCGCCCCAACCCCGGCACCAGGTGACGACAGGCCCCGCGAGGGGTATTACCCGGACCCGTCCATCCCTGGATACGTCCGGTACTGGAACGGTGCCTCCTGGGTACCGGGCACCAGCCGTCCGGCCCCGTCGGACGGTGCCCCGCTCGCCGCGCCGGACGGCTCCGGTGCCGGCTCCGCGCCGGTCGAGGAGACGGGCCCGCACTTCTTCGACGAGGACCCCGCGCCCCAGGTGTCCCAGCACGGCAGCCGTCCCGAACCGGCGTCCGCGTGGGGCGCCGACCGCTCCCGCCAGGCCGGCTTCGGCGGCGAGCAGGACCGGCGCGTGTCGTGGGGCTCCCCGCAGGGTCCCGACCCGCGGGTCCACCCCGATGCCTCGTACGCCGACCCGACCGGTCACACCGACGGCACGGCGACCGTCCCTCCCGCGGACACCTCGGCCGACATCCCGTCCGACGGCACCTTCGTCTTCCGCCGCCCGAAAGCGGGTGCGGACGGCGCATCCGGCGCGGGTCACGCCTCCGTCCCCGGTCCCGGCGGTCCCGTCAGGGACGACGGCACCATGACCTTCCGCACGATGACCCCACGCGCGGGACAGCAGGGCGGGGCGCAGAGCGGGGGCGCGGGGGCGCCCGGCGGCCCCGGTTTCGGCGCGGGCAAGGCGGCAGCGGACCGCGCGGCAGCGGCACAGGCCGGGGCAGCCGGGGGCCAGGGCTCGACCCCCGCACCGACCGCCCTCTCCGGCCCCCAGGGACCGGCTTCCGCATCAACCGGCCTTTCCGGTCCGCAGGGTCCGGCTTCCGCACCAACCGGCCTCTCCGGTCCGCAGGGTCCGGCCTCCGGATCCTCCGGTCTTTCCGGCCGCCAGGGACCGGCGTCCGCGGCCTCCGGCCTCTCCGGCGCCCAGGGGTCCGCCGCCCCGAGCGCTCTCTCCGATGCTCAACAGGCCGCCGCCCCCGGCGTGCCCGCGCAGTCCAGTGGTCGCCAGCCCGCGCAGCAGCCGGCGGCGGCCGGGCAGGCCTCCGCCGCCCCCATGTCCAGTGGGTCCGGCGGCGGACAGCCCTCGTGGGCGCAGCAGGTGCACCGGCTCGCGGGCGGTGAGGAGCAGCCGGTCGCGCCCTGGAAGCCGCCCGTCGAGGACGTGTTCCAGGCCGCCGCCCGGCGCCAGTCCGAGGCCCGTCCCGCACCGCTCGGCAAGCGCCTGATCGCCCGGCTGCTGGACACCGTCGTCCTGGCGGGTGTCACCGCCGTGGCCGCCGTACCGCTCGGCACCAAGGCGATCGACCACGTCGACGAGAAGATCGACGCGGCGAAGCTCTCCGGCGAGACCGTCACCGTCTGGTTCCTGGACGGCACGACCTCCGTCTACCTGGCCATCGTCCTGGCCGTCCTGCTCCTCTTCGGTGTCCTCTACGAGGCGCTGCCCACCGCCAGGTGGGGCCGCACCCTGGGCAAGAAGCTGCTGGGACTGGAGGTGCGTGACATCGAGGGCCACCAGTCGCCGAGCTTCGGCGGAGCCCTCCGCCGCTGGCTCGTCTACTGCGTGCCCGGCCTGCTCGTGATCGGTGTGGTGGGCGTCGCGTGGTGTCTGTTCGACCGTCCGTGGCGCCAGTGCTGGCACGACAAGGCGGCGCATACGTTCGTGGCGGGGTGACCGTCTACCGCATCGGTACCAGGTGATCCGGTACTCCGGACGGCCGCTCGTCGGATGCGGACCGGCGGGGTTCGCGGTGCACTCGGGCCATGACCACCGAACCGCCTCCCGGTTCCGGCCAGCAGCCGCCGGACGACGACCCGTTCCGGAAGCAGCCACCGCAGCAGCCCCCGCCCGGCCAGGGCCCGGGCTCGCCGTACGACCCGCCCCCGGGCGGCGGTCAGCCGCCGCCCTACGGCGGCGATCCCTACGGCGGTGGCCCCGCCGGTGGGGGCACTCCCTACGGCGGCGGCTCCTACCCCAACGATCCGCTGGCCGGCATGCCTCCGCTCGCCGACAGCGGCAAGCGCACCCTGGCGCGGATCATCGACCTGATCCTCGTCGGCATCGTCGTCTGGCTGGTCACCTGGCCGCTGGGCGTGCACGAGTACGACGTGAGCGGCGACAACATGTCGTACGGCAAGTCGTTCGCGCAGTCCCTGGTCGCCGCGATCCTTTACATCGGCTACGACACCGCCATGATCAGCAGGACCGGCCAGACGCTCGGCAAGAAGTGGCTGAACATGCGGGTGGCCAACCTCGACAACGGCTCCACGCCCTCCGTGCAGTCCACGCTGGCCCGTTCGGCGGTGCTGTGGATCCCGTTCGCGTTCTGCTGCGCCTGCATCTGGACGGCGATCAGCGGCGGTTGGAGCTTCTTCGACCGGCCCTACAAGCAGGGTCTGCACGACAAGGCCGCCAAGACGGTGGTGGTCAGCACCAACTGAGCCCGCGCCGACGGGAGTCGGCGCGGACGGCACATGCGACAGGCGGCGCCGGCCGGGTCGAGGAGTGACCCGGCCGGCGCCGCCTGTCGTATATGTACGTCGGAGCTCAGGCAGCGTTGGAGGAGCGCGTGGCCGCGGCGGGCACGGGCTCTTCCGTCTGGTGCGCGAGAGGCGCGGTCGGTGCGGCGGGCGCGGCCGAGACGGCCGGAGCCGGCTGCGACCGCGCGACGACCCGCGACCTGGGCAGCGGTACGGTCATGGCGACCAGGAGCCCGAGCGCGAGCGCCGCGAAGGCGATGACCGCGATCCCCACGCCCGAACTCGTCTGTGACAGCAGCAGCATGGCGAGCGTCGAGAAGATCACGGTGAAGGAACCGTAGGCGAGCTGTGCGGCAGTCGGACGAGGCATGGCAATCGTGTCCTCGGAAGTGGGGGTCCACGGGTGTGTCGGCCTGGCTTTCCGCCATATTCCGGGCGAGCCGCCAACCGACTCTAATCGCGTGCATGCCCGACTGGAACGAACAGTAAGCGTGACCTAACCAACAGTGCCGGTGCACAGGGGGCGCACGGAGTCATGCCGTCCACCCTGTGGACGGGCCCGCGCGCCTGTTGAGCGCGCAACCACTCGCCCGTTCACACGTTCGTAATGCGCGCGCCCGCTGTGCATAGAGCACTTGTTATGTTCAAGTCAAGGCCTGTCTTTTCTTACTATTCTCTAGTCAAATTGCGTCACTTGAATACACCCCTTCATCACAAGGAACTCAAGTGACCTACAGACACTGGACGTTCAGAGCGGCCGCGGTCGGTGTCGCGCTCGCGGCGGCCACCGCCACGTTCTCGACGTTCGCCGTGGCGCAGGCCGACTCGGCCGCGACCACCGCAGTTGACCGGCACGATCCGCAGCCGGTGAAGGCCAAGGAACACGACCTCGACGGCCCCCTGACGAAGACTCAGGAAGCCCAGCACAAAGAGGCGTTGGACCAGGTCATATCCGGAGCCGCCGCCGTGAAGGACCGGAACGGCTCGAAGGTCGTCAAGCTCAAGGGCCAGGACAAGTACGTCGAACTCGGCCGTGAGAAGACGGACAAGATCTTCACCATCCTGGTCGAGTTCGGCGACCAGATCGACAGCCGCTACGGCGGCACGGTCGGCCCGCTGCACAACGAGATAGCCAAGCCGGACCGCAAGCAGGACAACAGCACGGCCTGGCAGGCGGACTACAACCAGGCGCACTTCCAGGACCTCTACTTCGGCACCGGCAAGAACACCGAGTCGCTGAAGAAGTACTACGAGAAGCAGTCCTCGGGCCGCTACTCGGTCGACGGCGAGGTCACCGACTGGGTCAAGGTCCCCTACAACGAGGCCCGTTACGGCTCCAACAGCGCGTCCACCGGCGCCTGGTACGCGGTCCAGGACGGCGTCAACGCCTGGGTCGCCGACCGCGAGGCCGCAGGTGACACGGCCGCCGAGATCAAGGCGGAGCTGGCCCAGTACGACCTGTGGGACCGCTACGACTACGACGGCGACGGCAACTTCAACGAGCCCGACGGCTACATCGACCACTTCCAGATCGTGCACGCCGGCGAGGACGAGTCCGCCGGCGGCGGCGCGCAGGGCGAGGACGCGATCTGGGCGCACCGCTGGTACGCGTTCGGCACCGACGCCGGCTCCACCGGCCCGGACACCAACAAGCTCGGCGGCACCCAGATCGGCGACACCGGCATCTGGGTCGGCGACTACACCATCCAGCCGGAGAACGGCGGACTGGGTGTCTTCGCCCACGAGTACGGTCACGACCTCGGTCTGCCCGACGAGTACGACACCGCGGGCGGCGAGAACTCCACCGGCTTCTGGACGTTGATGTCCTCCGGCTCGTGGCTCGGCACCGGCAAGGACTCCATCGGTGACCTGCCCGGCGACATGAACGCCTGGGACAAGCTCCAACTGGGCTGGCTGGACTACGACGTGGCCAAGGCCGGCAAGAAGTCGACCCACAAGCTGGGCGTCGCGGAGTACAACACCAAGAACCCGCAGGCGCTGGTGGTCGAGTTGCCGCAGAAGGAGGTCACCACCGAGGTGGTCGCCCCGGCCGAGGGCGCGACCCAGTGGTGGAGCGGCAGCGGTGACGATCTGCGCAACACCCTCACCCGCACGGTCGACTTGACCGGCAAGGCCTCGGCCGCGCTGACCCTCGACGGCTGGTGGGACATCGAGCAGGACTACGACTACCTCTACGCCGAGGTCTCCACCGACGGCGGCGCGAGCTACACCCCGATCGACGGAACTCTCGCCGACGGCACGGCGATTCCGCGCGACGGCAGCGGCAAGCCGGCCCTCACCGGCACGGTGGACGCGTACCAGAAGCTGACGTTCCCGCTGAACGCGTACGCCGGCCAGAAGATCACCCTGCGCTTCCGCTACGCGACCGACGGCGGTGTGGCCCAGAAGGGCTTCGCGGCCGACGAGATCAAGGTGACCGCGGACGGCGCGACCGTCTTCTCCGACAACGCCGAGACGGCGGACGCCGGTTGGACGTCGAACGGCTTCACGCGGATCGGCGCCTCGATCACCGACGACTACGCGCAGTACTACATCGCCGAGAACCGGCAGTACGTGTCGTACGACAAGGTGTTGAAGGTCGGCCCGTACAACTACGGCTTCTCGACGACCCGTCCGGCCTGGGTGGAGCACTACGCGTACCAGAACGGCCTGTTGATCTGGAAGTGGGACACCTCCCAGGCGGACGACAACACCAGCGCCCACCCGGGTGAGGGCCTGATCCTCCCGATCGACTCGCACCCCAAGCCGCTGAAGTGGTCCGACGGCACGCTGATGCGCAACCGCATCCAGGCCTACGACTCGCCGTTCAGCTGGTACCCGACCGACTCGGTCACGCTGCACAAGGCCGACGTGGCGACCAAGATCAAGTCGCAGTTCGGTGTCCCGCTCTTCGACGACGGACGCTCGACGTACTACGACGCGTCGAACCCGCTGGCCGGCGTCAAGGTCACTGACACCAACACGTCGATAAGGATCATCGACGAGCCCTTCAGTGGCTCGACGATCAAGGTGAAGGTCGGCCCCTCGACCAAGTAACCAGCGTTTACGCAGGTCAGATACGTATCGGCGGTGACCCTCTGGCGGGTCGCCGCCGATCGTGTTTAGGTGCGTGCTGTGCCCTGCTTATTGACACAGAGATCGACACCGACCCGTACGGGGGTATGACCGCATGTCCGCAGGAGGTTTCTGCAAGCTGCCCACCGGCAGCGTCGTGGTGGCGCTGAACCTGCCCAGCCCCACCACCGACGGCACGGGGGTACGGGTGCTCGTGCACGCCCAGAACCGGGCACGCGCCCTGACCCGGCTGCGCAATCTGGGCATGCGGGCGGTCTACCTGCGCGGCAACGGCTCGCCGCCGACCCCCGACGAGATCACCGCGGTCCTCCACCACCCCGACGGCCTCATATGGCGCACGGCCCCTGACAACGGTGTCCCGGTCGGCCCGGACCTGGTCCAGGAACTGTGGCACCCGATCAGAGCCCTCCTACGAAGACCGACAGCCCGAGCCTGACCTGCACCTTTGCCGGTCTGGCGTGCTTGGATCCCTACGCTTGAAGTTTTAGGCCACGACCGGCTTGCCCGACAGTTCCACGCCGGCCTCGCGCATCTCCTCCAGCGCGCGGTCGGTGCTCTCCTGGGCGACGCCCGCCGTCAGCTCCAGCAGGACCCGGGTGCGGAAGCCCTCGCGGACCGCGTCCAGGGCCGTGGCCCGCACGCAGTGGTCGGTGGCGATACCCACCACGTCGACCTCGGTGACCTGCCGGGCCCGCAGCCAGTCGCCCAGCTTCACGCCGTTCTCGTCGGCGCCCTCGAAGCCGCTGTACGCGGCCGCGTAGGCACCCTTGTCGAAGACCGCGTCGATCGCGCCGGAGGCGACGGCCGGCGCGAAGTTCGGATGGAAGCCCACCCCCTCGGTGCCCGCGACGCAGTGCGCGGGCCAGGAGCGGGCGTAGTCGGGGTTGTCGGCGAAGTGGCCGCCGGGCGCGATGTGGTGGTCGCGGGTGGCCACCAGGTGCTGGTAGCCGGAGCCGGCCGCCTGCCCGATCAGCTCGGTGACCGCGGCGGCCACATCGGCGCCCCCGGCCACCGCGAGGCTGCCTCCCTCGCAGAAGTCGTTCTGTACGTCGACGACGATCAAGGCGCGGCGCATGGTGGGTGTCCTTCGACTGTGAGTGAAGTTCGAGCCTAGAGACTTCGGCGCCCCAGCGGGAGGGCGTGCCCCGCATTGGGGGCCTGGCAGCCCCTAACTACCCGAGCGCCCCTGTACATACTCCGTGGGAATGACCGGTTCCCCGCGCGACAGCTGGGTCGCCGACAGCGGCAGCCCGGCCCGCGCGCTCGCGTGCCGGTCGCGTACGACGTCCAGCGGCTCGCGGGCCACCACGTCACCGCCCTTGACCAGTTCGACGAGCAGCTGCCGGTCCACCAGTTCGGGCAGGACGGCACCCGTGCCGACGACCTCGGCCTCCGCGACCCCGTCCTCGTCGAGCCGCCGCGCGGCCCACTTGCGCCCGCCGACGGACGTCTTGCCGCCGGCCGCCTTCTTCGCCACCGCCACCAGCGGCGCCTTCAGGTCGGCGGACTCGGCGCGGGCGACCAGCTTGTAGACCATCGAGCAGGTCGGATGCCCCGACCCGGTCACCAGCTGCGTACCGACGCCGTACGCGTCCACCGGAGCCGCCGCCAGCGAGGCGATGGCGTACTCGTCCAGGTCCGAGGTGACGATGATCCGCGTGTTGGTCGCGCCCAGCTCGTCCAGCTGCTGCCGGACCCGGTGGGCGACCAGCAGCAGGTCGCCGGAGTCGATGCGGACGGCGCCCAGCTCGGGCCCGGCGACCTCGACGGCCGTACGGACCGCGGCGGCGACGTCGTAGGTGTCCACGAGCAGTGTGGTGTCCCGGCCCAGCGAGTCGACCTGGGCCTGGAAGGCGTCCCGCTCGTTGTCGTGCAGCAGCGTGAAGGCGTGGGCGGAGGTGCCCACGGTCGGGATGTTGTAGCGGAAGCCGGCCGCGAGGTCGGACGTGGAGGCGAAGCCGCCGACGTAGGCCGCGCGGGAGGCGGCGACGGCCGCCAGCTCGTGGGTGCGGCGGGCGCCCATCTCGATCAGCGGACGCCCGCCCGCGGCCGACGACATCCGCGAGGCCGCCGCGGCGATCGCGGAGTCGTGGTTGAGGATCGACAGGATCACGGTCTCCAGCAGGACGCACTCGGCGAAGGAGCCCTCGACCCGCATGATCGGCGAGCCCGGGAAGTACACCTCGCCCTCCGGGTAGCCCCAGATGTCACCGGAGAAGCGGTAGTTCGCGAGCCACTGGAGGGTCGCCTCGTCGACGATGGACCGCTCCCGCAGGAAGCCCAGGACGTCCGCGTCGAAGCGGAAGTTCTCGACCGCGTCGAGGACCCGTCCGGTGCCCGCCAGGACGCCGTAGCGCCGCCCGTCGGGCAGTCGCCGGGTGAAGACCTCGAACACGCTCCGCCGCTCGGCCGTGCCCGCTCTCAGGGCCGCCTGCAGCATCGTCAGCTCGTACTGGTCCGTGAAGAGCGCCGTAGAGGGAACGTCCACCGGCAGCCCAAGGTCCGCTGTGTTCATGGCAACGCATCGTACTCCCTTCTCGTCGGTGTGACGATTTGTGGGATGCGTGGCAGCATGGCCCCTGTGACGTCACCCGCACCCCTGGAGATCGAACGCACCGAGTCGGCGGAGGAGACCTTCGCCGTACCCGAGCCCGACGTCCCCTGGGTCACGATCGTCCACAACGACCCGGTCAACCTCATGAGCTATGTGACCTACGTCTTCCAGGCGTACTTCGGCTACAGCAAGCACAAGGCCACCAAGCTCATGCTCGACGTGCACCACAAGGGCCGGGCGGTCGTCTCCAGCGGCAGCCGCGAGGAGATGGAACGGGACGTGCAGGCCATGCACGGCTACGGCCTGTGGGCCACCCTCCAGCAGGACCGGAAGTAGCGACCCAGCAGCGGAAGTAGCGACGCCCTTCATGCCCGGACACTTCGAACCGCTCCCCGGCGGCGGCGCGGCCGTCGCCCTCGACGACGTCGAGATCTCCATCATCCGGTCGCTGGCCGTCCAGCTGCTGGAGCTCATCGGCCCAGGCCCCGGCGAGGACGCCTCCGACGACCCGCTGGCCGAACTCTTCGCTGAGGGTCCCACCGAGCCGCCCAAGGACCCGGTGCTGCGGCGCCTGTTCCCGGACGCCTACAGCGACCCCGAGCAGGTCCCGGACTCGCCGGGGCAGGCCGAGGAGAACCGCGCGTACTCGTCCGAGTTCCGCCGCTACACCGAGAACGACCTGCGGGCCGGCAAGCGCGAGAGCGCCCTCGTGGTGGTGCGCACCCTGGACGGACTGACCCCGGCAGGCGACGGCGGCGCGATCCTCAAGCTGTCGGCCGAGGACTCCCGGCAGTGGCTCGGCGCCCTGAACGACCTGCGCCTGGCGATCGGTTCACGCCTGGAGATCACCGACGAGGACGACACCGACGACCTCTACCGGCTGCCGGACGAGGACCCGCGCAAGCCGATGGTGATGGCGTACCTGTGGCTCGGCGGGCTCCAGGAGACGCTCGTCTCCACCCTGATGCCGTGACCGGCGAGCGTTTCCTGTTCGCTCAGAAGACGCTCAAATCCGGATAACGATCACGTCACCGCGGCGGCCGGAAATGCCGACGCCGACCGCGTTTTGTCCTCTTCTTCCTGTGGTGTGCGCCACAAAACCCCTCGTCGATCACCGATACGGCCGTGATAGATCTTCACGACTGCACACGGGGGACTCGGCGAAAGGCACACCACCACATGACCTCCGCTCAGGTCGACACGGACAACATCCCCGAGGAGGGGAAGGCCCCCGAGGAGGGGTACGAGCGCGGGCTCGGCAGCCGACAGGTCCAGATGATCGCCATCGGCGGTGCCATCGGGGTCGGGCTGTTCCTGGGCGCCGGCGCGAACATCGCCAAGGCCGGTCCCAGCCTCATCGTCATGTACGCCCTCGCGGGCGTGATCATCTTCTTCATCATGCGGGCCCTTGGCGAACTGCTCCTGTACCGCCCGGTCTCGGGCTCCTTCGCGGAGTACTCCCGCGAATTCCTCGGCCCGTTCTTCGGTTACTTCACCGGCTGGACGTACTGGCTGATGTGGGTGGTCACCGGCATGGCCGAGCTGACCGCCGCCGCGATCTACGTCAACTACTGGTTCCCGTCGGTCCCGCAGTGGGTGACGGCCCTGGTCTTCCTGGTGGTCCTCTTCGGGGTCAACCTGATCTCCGTGAAGGTCTTCGGAGAGCTCGAGTTCTGGTTCTCGATGGTCAAGGTCACCGCCCTGATCGGCATGATCGTGATCGGCCTAGGTGTCCTCACCTTCGGCTTCAGCTCCGCCGGTGACACCGCCGCGGTCGCCAACCTCTGGCAGTTCGACGGCTTCTTCCCCAAGGGCGTCGGCTCGTCCCTGATGACCCTGCAGGGCGTCATGTTCGCCTACCTCGCGGTCGAGCTGGTCGGCGTGACGGCGGGGGAGTCGGAGAACCCGGAGAAGACCCTCCCCAAGGCGATCAACACCCTCCCCTGGCGCATCGCCCTCTTCTACGTCGGCGCGCTCAGCGTCATCCTCTGCGTCGTGAAGTGGACCGAGTTCGCCCCCGGCGTCTCGCCCTTCGTCGAGGCCTTCGCGAAGATCGGCATCCCGGCCGGCGCCGGCATCGTCAACTTCGTCGTCCTCACCGCGGCCCTGTCCTCCTGCAACTCGGGCATGTACTCGACCGGCCGGATGCTGCGCAACCTGGCCACCAACGGCGAGGCACCCAAGGTCTTCCAGCGCCTCTCCGGCACCAAGGCCCCGGCCTTCGGCATCACCGTCTCCGTCCTGTGCATGGGCATCGGCGTCGTCCTGAACTACGTCGTCCCGGAGAAGGCCTTCGGCTACGTCACCTCGGTCGCCACCGCGGCCGGCATCTGGACCTGGCTGATGATCCTTGTCAGCCACGTGCTCTACCGCCGCGCGGTCGACGCGGGCCGCCTGCCCGCCTCGCCCTTCCCGGCCCCGGGCGGCTCGAAGTGCAGCTGGATCGCCATCGCCTTCCTCCTCTTCGTCACCTGCCTGATCGCGTACGACTCCGACTCCCGCGTCTGCCTGTACGTCATGGCCGGCTGGGCGGCGGTGCTCGGCGTGGGCTGGTCGGTCCTGAAGTCCCGCAACCCGGAGATCGCGGCGCGCCGGGAACCGGAGTTCGAGAAGATCGGTTGACCGACCCGTCCGGCATATGGGCCCGTCCGTACCACCCATTGGTACGAACGGGCCCTCTGCTTATCCTGACGAACATGCTGACCATCACCCAGGCCCTCGTCGACCAGATCGTCGCGCACGCGCGCAAGGACCACCCCGACGAGGCGTGCGGCGTCGTCGCGGGCCCCGAGGGCTCGGACCGCCCCGAGCGCTTCGTCCCGATGCTGAACGCGGCCATGTCGCCCACGTTCTACGAGTTCGACTCCGGCGACCTGCTCAGGCTCTACCGCGAGATGGACGACCGCGACGAGGAGCCGGTGGTCGTCTACCACTCCCACACCGCGACCGAGGCCTACCCCTCCCGCACCGACATCTCCTACGCGAACGAGCCCGGCGCCCACTACGTCCTGGTGTCCACCGCCGACACCGACGGCCTGGGCGACTTCCAGTTCCGCTCGTACCGCATCGTCGAGGGCGAGGTCACGGAGGAGGAGGTCAGGATCGTCGAGGCCTACTGAGCCCCTGCCCGCCGGACCCGCCCCACCCGCCGGACCCGCGCGATCTCGCAATTCGGGCAGAATTCATCCAGCATGCGAGATCACACCTCGGGCACCCGGGCGGGAATCGATACGATGACCCCATGGTTCTTCTCGACGTGAGCGACAAGGCGCCGGGCACGCTGCTCGTGGCGCGGCTGCACGTCGACCTGTGCAGGCTGAACAGCGCCATCTGTTGACCTCCGCGCTGTCGCCGCAGGCCGCCCGCCGCGGCGCTGTGCCGCGCTCTCCCCGAGACCAGACCCTTTCCGACAGGAGCCCTTCGCCATGGCCATCGAGGTCCGCATCCCCACCATCCTCCGCCCGTACACCGACGGCCAGAAGGCCGTGCAGGGCAACGGGGACACCCTCGCCGCGCTCTTCACCGACCTCGAGACCCGGCACGCGGGCATCCAGGCCCGCATCGTGGACGGCGGCGAACTGCGCCGCTTCGTCAACGTCTACCTGAACGACGAGGACGTCCGCTTCCTGGAGGGCATCAACACCAAGGTCGCCGACGGCGACAACGTGACGATCCTGCCGGCCGTGGCCGGCGGCATGGCCTGATCCTCGATGCGCTACGACTCCCCGCTGGCCGCGGTGGGCAACACCCCTCTGGTGCGCCTGCCGCGGCTGTCGCCGTCCGCCGAGGTCCGCATCTGGGCCAAGCTGGAGGACCGCAACCCGACCGGCTCGGTCAAGGACCGCCCGGCCCTGCACATGGTCGAACAGGCGGAGAAGGACGGCCGCCTGACCCCCGGCTGCACGATCCTGGAGCCGACCTCCGGCAACACCGGCATCTCATTGGCCATGGCGGCGAAGCTCAAGGGCTACCGCATGGTCTGCGTGATGCCCGAGAACACCTCGCAGGAGCGCCGGGACCTGCTCGGCATGTGGGGCGCCGAGATCATCTCCAGCCCGGCCGCCGGCGGCTCCAACACCGCCGTACGCGTGGCCAAGGAGCTCTCCGCCGAGCACCCCGACTGGGTGATGCTCTACCAGTACGGCAACCCGGACAACGCCGGCGCCCACTACGCGACCACCGGCCCGGAGATCCTCGCCGACCTCCCGTCGATCACGCACTTCGTCGCGGGCCTCGGCACCACGGGCACGCTCATGGGCGTGGGCCGCTACCTCCGCGAACAGAAGCCGGACGTCAGGATCGTCGCCGCCGAGCCGCGCTACGACGACCTCGTCTACGGCCTGCGCAACCTCGACGAGGGCTTCGTCCCCGAGCTCTACGACGCGTCCGTCCTGACGACCCGCTTCTCCGTGGGCTCCGCCGACGCGGTCACCCGCACCCGTGAACTCCTCCAGCAGGAGGGCATCTTCGCGGGCGTCTCCACCGGCGCGGCCCTCCACGCGGCGATCGGCGTCGGCAAGAAGGCCGTGGCGGCGGGCGAGTCCGCGGACATCGCCTTCGTGGTGGCGGACGGCGGCTGGAAGTACCTGTCGACGGGCGTGTACACGGCGGCCACGACGGAAGAGGCCATCGAGACGCTGCAGGGCCAACTCTGGGCGTGACAGGGGGCGTTCCCTCGGGCTGACGGCTCAGTTCGCCAGGTGACGGACCTGATCCCACAGGACCGGGTCCACCACCCCCGCCCGCCGACGGAACTCCCGGAGGGGAACGTCCCGCAGCTCGTCGGTCTCCAGGAAACTGGCCCGCCCCCGCGCATCGCCAACAGACCCTGGCGGCAAGGGAATTACCCCGGCCCGCTCGTCGTGGTATTTGCTGGTGATCTTCGCGACGGTCACCTTCCGCCCGCGCACGGCCAGCACGAGACACGGCCGGTCCTTCGCGACCCCCGGCTGATCCTCGTAGGGAACATTCGCCCACCAGATCTCAGCGGGCCGAGGCCGATCACCCCTCCCGCCGCCGGTTCCACCGCGTCCCGGCCCGCCCGGCGGCCGCGACCTGCGCCCCGCCGGACGGCGACCGCGCCCCCAGCCGTCGACGAGCGTGGCGACCAGCGCCAGCAGTACCACCGCGGCGAGCGCCAACCACCAGGACGTGTCCATACGGACGACGTTACCGGCGCGCACCCCCAGACGCGCGCCCTCTCGCGCGCCTCTCCCGCCCCGCTTCCAGCCGAACCGGTGACAGCGCAGGTGAGTTCGCCCACAACAGCCCTTGGCGGAGGAGCGACCGGACGTTTTGCGCCTTACGCTCGACGGACCGCACGACCCCCGACGCCCATTCCCCGATCGTCTGGATTTTCCGCCAGCGGAGGTTTCTGCTTTATGAAGCTCACCGTCGTCGGCTGCTCGGGGTCGTTCCCGTCCGCGGAATCGGCCTGCTCGAGCTACCTCGTAGAGGCCGACGGCTTCCGGCTGCTCCTCGACATGGGCAACGGCGCCCTTGGCGAGCTGCAGCGCCACTGCGGTCTCTACGACCTCGACGCGATCTTCCTCAGCCATCTGCACGCCGACCACTGCATCGACATGTGCGCGTACTTCGTCGCGCGCTACTACCGCCACGACGGCGGCCGCTGCGACCCCATCCCGGTCTACGGCCCCGAAGGCACCGAACACCGCCTCACCACGGCCTACGCCGACACCCCCACCGCCTCCTCCATGAGCGAGGTCTTCGACTTCCACACCGTCAAGCCGTCCACGTTCGAGATCGGCCCGTTCACCGTGCACACCGAACGCGTGGCCCATCCCGTGGAGGCGTACGGCATCCGGGTCGAGCACGGGGGCACGTCCCTGACGTACTCCGGCGACACCGGCATCAGCCCGGCCCTGGACGAACTCGCCCGGGACACCGACCTGTTCCTGTGCGAGGCCGCGTTCACGTACGGCAAGGAGAACATCCCCGACCTGCACCTCAACGGCCGCGAGGCGGGCGAGACGGCGACCCGGGCCGGCGCCCGCCGCCTGGTCCTCACCCACATCCCCCCGTGGACCGACCCGCAGGCCAACCTCAACGACGCCCGCGCGGTCTACACCGGTCCGGTGGAACTGGCGGCGCCGAGGATGTCGTACGAGATCTAGGTCCCACGACAGCAGGGTCCTACGACGGCCAGGTCCTACGACGGCCAGGTCCTACGACGTGACGAGGCCCCTGGAGCCTTCCCGCTCCGGGGGCCTCGGCGTGCGTGGCCGTGCCCGCGCCGTCAGCGCAGCACGCTGCCGCCGTCCACCGTGAGGACCTGACCGGTCAGGGCTTCCGCGCCCTCGCCGGCCAGGAAGCCCACGGTCGCCGCGACGTCCTCGGGGACGAGGGCGCGGGGGAGCGCCTGGGTGGCCAGGGCCGCCTCGAACGCCTCGTCGGGCTGGTACGCGGTCGACGGGGTGCGGGTCAGGCCCGGGGCCACGGACGTCACGGCGATGCCGTCCCCGCCCAGCGCGACGGCCAGGGTGCGCCCGAACGCGGTGAGCGCCCCCTTGCTGGTGATGTAGCCGAGCAGGTCAGCGCTCGGCGGCTTCCAGACGGTGTCGGAAGTGATGAGCACGATCCGCCCGAACCGGCGCTCCCGCATCCCGGGCGTGAAGGCCTGGGACAGCAGCAGGACCGACTCGACGTTGACGGCCTGGATCCGCCGCCAGGTGGCGAGGTCGACGCTCTCCAGCTCCTGCGGGTCGACCGCGGCGGCCGAGTGGACGAGCACGTCGACCCGGCCGTACCGCTCCAGGATCTCGGCGGCGGCCCGCCGGACGTCCTGCTCCGAGGCGAGATCGCACACGACGTCACCGGCCCGGTCCAGGACGACGACCCGGTGGCCGAGGCGGGCGAGTTCACGCGCGATCGCACCGCCGATCGCGCCGGCTCCGCCGGTCACCGCCGCGACCCGTGACGTCGGGACATCAGCCATGGTTCTCATCTCCTCCAGCGCGGCACCCAAGGTCTTCTCTTGCTCAAGCAAGCAAATGGTGCGTTCATTCCCGGTCGCATGGCAAGTCGCCGCTGCGGCATAGTGGGACGTGTAACCGCCACCCTTACGCGCTCCGGGACCGCCATGCCTACCAGCAGCCGCTTCGTCGTCGCCGTGCACGCCCTGGTCGCCCTCGCGGTCAGCGGCGACAAGCCGCTGCGCTCCGAGGATCTCGCCCACTCGGCCAACACGAGCCCCGTGGTGATCCGCGGCCTGCTGTCCCGGCTGAACGGCGCGGGGCTCACCCGGTCCCAACTCGGCGCGGGCGGAGGCGCGTTGCTGGCCAGGCCGGCCGAGGAGATCCGACTCCTCGATGTGTACCGTGCGGTGGAGGACACCCGCCTGTTCACCCTGCACCGCAGCCCGCCGCCGCCGGACTGCGCGGTCGGCAGCAACATCGTGGGCGGTCTCCAGCCCGCGCTGACCCGCGCCCGCGAGGCCTTCGAGGCGGAACTGGACCACACCACGATCGCGGAGATCGCCGACGAGGTCGCCCGCCTCGGGAACTTCACGATGCCGCTCGAATGGTGACCGTGCGACGGGGTGTCCCGTGCCACCGCTGTCATCACGCAGGATTAAGTGTCGCTGTGTCGCTTACACAATGCTAGTGTCGGAGTCTCCGGGCGACCGCTCACTCCGGGCGGGCGCCCCTCACGACAGGAGCACACCATGAGTGGCATCCCCTCGTCCGTCGACCTGCTGCGGCGCAGCCTCGACACCTTCCTCGCCAAGGACATGAAGGCCTGGACCGACCTGTGCGCCGACGACGTCGTCGCCGAATTCCCCTTCGCCCCGGAGGGATCGCCGGCCCGGATCGAGGGGCGCGAGGCGCTCTTCAACTACCTGCGCGGCTACCCCGACCTCATCGACGTGCGCGAGATCCCCTCGGTGCGCGTCTACCCGACCGCCGACGAGAACGTGGCGATCGCGGAGTGGAGCGTGATCGGCAGCGTGGTCTCCAACGGCAACCCGTACAACATGAGTTACGCGACCTTCGTGACCTTCCGCGACGGGCTCATCGTCAACTACCGCGAGTACTGGAACCCGAAGGTCTTCCTGGAGGCGCTCAGCGGCGACAGCTTCTGAGCGGTCATCCTTCTCTCGTCGAAATGCTTGCCAGGGCAAGTAAATGCCTCTAAGCTTGCTCTTGCAAGCAAGTAGTGTGTCTCAGGCCGCGCGCACCGGCCACGGCTGACCGCACCGATCCGACTCACACGATGAAGAGGCTGTGATGAAAGCGATTCAGCAGTACGACTTCGGTGGGCCCGAGGTGCTCACCGTGACCGAGATCCCCGAACCCGCGCCGCGCGCCGGACGGGTCCGGGTCCGGGTGACGGGGACCTCCGTGAACCCCGCCGACCTCGCGGCCCGCGCGGGCTGGCTGCGCCAGGTGCTGCCCGATCTGGCACCGCCGTTCATCCTCGGCGCGGACCTCGCGGGGACGGTCATCGACGGCGACGGACCGTTCGCCCCCGGCACCCGTGTCGCCGGGCTCGCGCCTTGGTTCGTGAACCAGGAGGGCACGTACGCGGAGGTGGTCTCGATCGACCCCGCCCATCTCGCGCAGATCCCCGACGAGGTCGACGACGTCACGGCCGCGGCCGTCCCGATCACCGCCGAGACCGCCTGGCAGGCCCTCGACCTGGGCGGGCTCGAAGCCGGGCAGGCCGTGCTGGTCACCGGGGCGAGCGGTGCGATCGGCGGGTGGGCGGTCCAGCACGCGGCCGGCCGGGGCGCCACGGTCGTCGCCGTGGCGTCGGACGGCGACGAGAAGTACGTCGAGGATCTCGGCGCCGACATCGTCCTCGGCCGGGCGGGCGATGCCGGGGAACTCGCCGCGGCGGTACGGAAGTCGGTGCCCGGTGGAGTAGACGTGGTCGTGGACCCGGCCGGTATCGGGGGCGACCTGATCCACGCCGTGCGGGACGGCGGTGTCTTCGTCGTCATCGCGGTCGTGCCGGAGCCTCCGGCGGAGCGCGGTGTCGACGTGCGCCGCGTCAGCGCGCAGTCCGACGGCGCGCTGCTGGCACGGATCCTCGCGGATGTCGCCGACGGTACGAAGAAGGCCCGCGTCGGTCTGACGCTGCCGCTCACCGAGGCCGCCGAGGCGCACCGCAGGAGTGAGAGCAGGTCGGTGCGGGGGAAGATCGTACTCACCGTCTGAACTGCCGGATGCCCGGCCCGGAGTGCGCCTCCGGGCCGGGCATCACGTGTGGTGCGGGCTTACGCCTTGGTGAGGTCCTCGACCTCTTCCTCGGGTTCGCGGCCCGGAGTGGGGAGGTTCCACTTGACGATGGCGAAGCGGAAGACCGTGTAGTAGATCGCCGCGAACACCAGGCCGATCGGGATGATCAGCCAGGGCTTGGTCGCCAGGTTCCAGTTCAGGGCGTAGTCGATGAAGCCCGCGGAGAAGGTGAAGCCGGCATGCACGCCGAGCGCCCAGGTGATCGCCATGGACAGCGCGGTCAGCACCGCGTGGATGGCGTACAGCAGCGGGGCGATGAACATGAACGAGAACTCGATGGGCTCGGTCACGCCGGTCACGAAGGACGTCAGCGCGAGCGAGATCATCATGCCGGTCACGGCCTTGCGGCGCTCGGGACGGGCGGAGTGCGCAATGGCGATCGCGGCGGCGGGCAGACCGAACATCATGATCGGGAAGAAGCCCGACATGAACTGTCCGGCGGTCGGGTCACCGGCGAAGAAGCGGGTGAGGTCACCGTGCACGACCTGGCCGGCCGAGTCCTTGAAGTCGCCGATCTGGAACCAGGAGACGGAGTTCACGAACTGGTGCATGCCGACCGGGATCAGCGCGCGGTTGATGAGACCGAACAGACCCGCGCCCAGCGCGCCGAGACCGGTGATCCACTCACCGAAGTTCGATATGCCCTCGCCGATCGGTTCCCAGACCAGACCGAAGAAGACACCCATGGCGGTGCCGACGAAGGCCATGATGATCGGCACCAGACGGCGGCCGTTGAAGAAGCCGAGCCAGTCCACCAGTTGCTTGCGGTGGTAGCGCTGCCACAGCACGGCGGAGAGCAGGCCCATCAGGATGCCGCCGAGCACCCCCGGGTTGTTGTAGGTCGCGGCGACGTCCGCACCCGCCTGGACCTTCGCCTCGGTGACCGGGAACGCCTTCAGGACGTTGCTGTAGACCAGGAAGCCGACCAGGGCGGCCAGCGCTGTCGAGCCGTCCGACTTCTTGGCGAAGCCGATCGCGACACCGATGCAGAACAGCATCGGGAGGTTGTCGAAGATCGCGCCACCGGCCGTGGCGAACACCGCCGTGACCTTGTCGGGCAGGTTCAGCTTGTCGTGGATGTCCTGCTGGCCGAGACGGAGCAGGATGCCCGCCGCCGGCAGCACGGCGATCGGGAGCTGGAGGCTCCGGCCTACCTTCTGCAGACCCTGGAGCAGGCCGGATCCCCGCCTCTTCGCGGGGACCGCCGGTGCGGTGGCGGTGCTCATACTTCTTCCTCCATCGGGTGGTGGTCTACACCACTCAGTGGTGTAGACCTGTTGTACACGATGGAGTCGTTACTAAGGAACCCTTCAATTCCGCTACGGAGTCGCTACGCGCTGTACCGGCCCGTTCGCCCAGGCGTCAGGCCTTGGTGACGTCCTCGCGCTCGTCCTCCGGCTCCCTGCCCGGGGTCTTCAGGTCGAATCTCGTGATTGCGAAACGGAAGATCACGTAGTAGACGACGGCGAAGCACAGGCCGATCGGGATGATCGCCCAGGGTCTGGTCGCGAGGTTCCAGTTGATGACGTAGTCGATGAGACCGGCCGAGAAGCTGAAGCCGTCGTGCACCCCGAGCCCCCACGTCACCGCCATCGACACACCGGTCAGCACCGCGTGCACCGCGTACAGCACGGGCGCGATGAAGAGGAACGAGTACTCGATCGGCTCGGTGATGCCGGTGACGAACGACGTCAGCGCGACCGACAGCATCAGGCCGCCGACCTCCTTGCGCCGGGCCGGCTTCGCACAGTGCGTGATCGCCAGGGCCGCGGCCGGCAGGGCGAACATCATGATGGGGAAGAAGCCCGAGGTGAACTGGCCCGCGTTCGGGTCGCCCGCCAGGAACATGTTGATGTCGCCGTGCACCACCGAACCGTCCGGCTTGGTGAAGCTGCCGAACTGGAACCAGATGGGCACGTTCAGGAACTGGTGCAGCCCGATGACCAGCAGCGCGCGGTTGGCGAGACCGAACACGCCCGCGCCCCAGGCGCCCGCGTCGCTCAGCCAGTCGCTGAAGTTCTCCAGACCGTCACCGATCGGCGGCCACACCCACAGACACAGCGCGGCGAACACGATCGCCACGAACGCCATGATGATCGGGACGAGCCGGCGGCCGTTGAAGAAGCCCAGCCAGTCCACCAGCTTCGTACGGTGGAAACGCTGCCAGAAGTAGGCCGACAGCAGGCCCATCACGATGCCACCGAAGACCCCGGGGTTCTGGTAGGTGAACGCCACCACCGAGTGGTCCACCGTCGCCTGACAACCGATCCCGATGATCGCCTTCGCGCCCTCCGGACAGTCCTCCGGGAACTGCCGCAGCACGTTGAAGTAGACGAGGAAACCCGCCAGCGCCGCCAGCGCGGTCGAGCCGTCGGACTTCTTCGCCATGCCGATGGCCACGCCCACACAGAACAGGAGGGGAAGCCCGAGCGTGCCGTCCAGCAGCGCGCCGCCCGCCCCCGCCATCACCTTGGAGACGTTCGTCCAGCCCAGCCCGTCGTCCCCGAACACATCAGGCTGGCCAAGGCGGTTGAGGATGCCCGCGGCCGGCAGCACGGCGATCGGGAGCTGCAGACTGCGGCCCATCTTCTGCAGACCCTGGAAGGTCGACTGCCACCGGCGGCGGACCGGCGTGATCTCGGGGGAGGCGGAGGAGGCACTCATCAGTTGGCGACCGCCTGTCAGGTGGTGTAGACCAGTTCTCGACGATTGGCTTGCTGTAACGCCATCTTTCGGTACGTACGGCGCAATCGCTCAAAAAGTTGGGCCAACTGTGCGTGAGGAGACCGAAATGGCCACCAAGGCAGAGAAGATCGTCGCCGGGCTCGGCGGCATCGAGAACATCGAAGAGATCGAGGGCTGCATCACCCGCCTCCGCACCGAGGTCATCGACCCGGGCAAGGTCGACGAAGCCGCCCTCAAAGCCGCCGGCGCCCACGGAGTCGTCCGCATGGGCACCGCCGTCCAGGTCGTCATCGGCACCGACGCCGACCCCATCGCCGCGGACATCGAAGACATGATGTGACCTGACGTCACATGAAGAGGGGCTCCTTTCCCGGTCGGGAGGAGCCCCTTCCAGCTGTGCCGATAGGCTCGGCGCCATGTCTCGAATCGACGGCCGCACGCCCGAACAGCTCCGCCCGGTCACCATCGAACGCGGCTGGAGCAAGCACGCCGAGGGCTCCGTCCTCGTCTCCTTCGGCGACACGAAGGTCTTCTGCACGGCCTCCGTCACCGAAGGCGTCCCCCGCTGGCGCAAAGGCAGCGGCGAGGGCTGGGTCACCGCCGAGTACTCCATGCTGCCCCGCGCCACCAACACCCGCGGCGACCGCGAGTCCGTACGCGGCAAGATCGGCGGCCGCACCCACGAGATCAGCCGCCTCATCGGCCGCTCCCTGCGCGCGGTCATCGACTACAAGGCGCTCGGCGAGAACACCATCGTCCTCGACTGCGATGTGCTGCAGGCCGACGGCGGCACCCGTACGGCGGCCATCACCGGCGCGTACGTCGCGCTCGCGGACGCCGTGGCCTGGGCCCAGGGCAAGAAGCTGATCAAGGCCGGCCGCCAGCCGCTCACCGGCACGGTGTCGGCGGTCTCGGTCGGCATCGTCGGCGGAGTCCCGCTGCTGGACCTCCGCTACGAGGAGGACGTGAAGGCCGAGACCGACATGAACGTCGTCTGCACCGGCGACGGCCGCTTCGTCGAGATCCAGGGCACCGCCGAGGCCGAACCCTTCGCGCGCGACGAACTCAACGCCCTCCTCGACCTCGCCGTCGCCGGCTGCACGGAACTCGCCGTCCTGCAGCGCAAGGCCCTTGATACGGTCCTCGAAAAGTAAAGGGCGCACCAAGAAAAGGGCGGCCGACGGGGCAACCCGGCCGCCCGCACCGGCGTCCCTACCAATGCGGGCGCACGGCACACCACCGTGCGCTCGACCAGCACACGGGGGCCTTCCGGGCCTGCATACGGGGGCCTTCGGGCCAGAAAAACGGGAGGGAACACAGCCATGGCCGCAAGCCGCCGTCGCCGTTTCGTCGTCACCGCCGCCGCAGTGGCGGCCATCGGGTTGACGACCGCGGTGACCACGGGCTGCGACGCCGTCGACAAGGCCCTGGACTGCGTCCAGACCGCCGACGCGATCGCCGACAGCGTCACCTCCCTCCAGCAGGCGGTGGAGAACGCCTCCAACGACCCGACCCAGATCGACGAGTCCCTCGCCTCCATCGACAAGGACCTCGACAAGATCGGTGACAAGACCGACAACACCGACGTCAACAAGGCCGTCGAGAACCTCGGGGACGCCGTCGACAACGTCCGTACGGCGATCAGGAACGGCGACAACACGCCGGACGTCAGCCCGGTCACGGACGCGGCGGGCGAACTGACGAAGGTCTGCACGTCGTAGCGAGCGGAGGGCCCGCAATACTGTCGGGCATGACCCGCCTGATCCTCGCCACGCGCAACGCCGGAAAGATCGTCGAACTGAGGGCGATCCTCGCCGCGGCCGACCTGCCCCACGAGCTGGTCGGCGCGGACGCGTATCCCGAGATTCCCGACGTCAAGGAAACGGGCGTGACCTTCGCCGAGAACGCCCTCCTCAAGGCCCACGCCCTCGCCCGGGCCACGGGCCTTCCGGCTGTCGCCGACGACTCGGGCCTCTGCGTCGACGTCCTGAACGGCGCGCCCGGCATCTTCTCCGCCCGCTGGTCCGGCCGCCACGGAGACGACGAGGCGAACCTGAACCTCTTGCTGGCCCAGCTCTCCGACATCGCCGACGAACACCGGGGCGCCCACTTCGCCTGCGCGGCGGCGTTGGCGTTGCCGGACGGCACGGAACGGGTGGTCGAGGGCCGGCTGCGGGGCGTACTCCGCCACACGCCTGCCGGCACGAACGGCTTCGGCTACGACCCGATCCTGCAGCCGGAGGGCGACACCCGGACGTGCGCGGAGTTGACCGCGGAGGAGAAGAACGCGATCAGCCATCGGGGGAAGGCGTTCCGGGGGTTGGTGCCGGTGGTGCGGGAGCTGTTGGGCTGAGCGTTGAGGGGCACGCCCCGCTGTCGGTGGAGTGCCCCTCAAGAGTGGGCCCGGTGGGACTCGAACCCACGACATATCGGATCTAAACCGACATCCTCTAGCCTGCTGGGATACGGGCCCGCAGCTCGGCCCACTCTACTAAGAAGTGCGCACCGCCCGCTGTCTCCCTCCCCTGCACCACGTACTCGTGACCGCGTGACAGTTGGGACACAGCAAGCGCAGGTTCTCGCGCCGGTCGTCGCTCCAGTCTCCGTTGATGTGATCGATCTCCAGCGTCATGGGCTTGCCGAGCCACTCGGGGCCGATTCCGCAG
Source organism: Streptomyces sp. NPDC092369 (assembly GCF_044755245.1). NCBI lineage: Bacteria > Bacillati > Actinomycetota > Actinomycetes > Kitasatosporales > Streptomycetaceae > Streptomyces > Streptomyces sp. NPDC092369. The sequence continues at coordinate 1,487,713 of NZ_JBIVQP010000002.1, read as the reverse complement.
CGGGCGCACTCTTCGGCGACGCCGACGTCCAACAGAGCTCGCCGTAGGCGCTTGGCCGCCGTCCGGTGGGTGCCGCTGTGCTGGACCAGTAGGTCCGCCGAGCGCTTGGCGTTCACTGCCGGTCCGCCTCGTCGGTGGGCTTGACCCAGGAAGTGCGAGGTCGAAATCCCGTGCTCGGCGATCCAGTTGCGCACCTTGGTGCGTTGTGTGCCGTTGCCCGGGAGATCCAGCCGGCGCAGTACTTCGGCGAGCGAGGCCGACTCGGCCACCGCCGCGCGCAGTTCGCTCTCGGGGGGCCGGGAGCGTCTGCCACATGGCCGGAAGTGCGAGATGTCGACGCCGAAGTGGGCGAATCGACCCTCAAGGTATCGGCGGAGGCGTCCGTATGGTCGGGTGCCGAAATATGCGATGACATCGTCGATGTCGGCGCACCGGCGTGCTGCTTCGGTCAGGCGCTCGCGGGTGTACTGCGTGCCGCTGGTCATGACGCTCCCCCTCCGGCCTTTTTCTTGCCGCGCCCTCGGTAACTGTCGGTCGTCGAGTGGCAGTTGGGGCACAGCAGCCGCAGGTTCTCGATCCGGTTGTTCCGCCAGTCGCCGTCGATGTGATCGACCTCAAGAGGGAGCGGCTCGCCCCACCACACCGGCTCGATTCCGCACAGGGCGCAGCGCTCGGCCACTTCCCGCTCACGCATCGCACGCTTGAGACGGCTGCTCGGTACGCGCGTGGCGTGTGTCGACGTGTCCTCGACAAGGATCTCTTCGGCCGTCCGGCGGCGCTGGTTGTACCGCTGCCGTTCCGTGCGGGCCACCGCTGTGAAGTGCGAGGTGTCGAGGCCGTACGCCTTGATGCGCCGGGAGATGTTCGTGTGGTGCCCGCCGACCGGATCGAGCCCCAGCTGCCGTAGCACCTCGTTGACGCTCGTCGAGCGAGCTACCACCGGCTCCAAAACCTCCCGTGTCCACTTGGCCCCCTCGCGCTCGAAGTGCGACACATCCACTCCGAGCTTCTTCATCCGCTCGTGGATGTACCGCCGCTTCCAGCTCTTCGGATCCACCCCCAACCTCCCCAACGCCTCCGACAACGTCCGAGCCCCACGAGCCGCCGCCTCCAGCCGCTCTTTCGGATACGCGCTGATCCCCATCGATCCCCTCCGTCCCCGACCACACGTTCGTGGCCTCGTACGGAGTAACGAACCTCTTATCGGACAGTCACGCCCGGAACGTAAAGCGGCTCGTGCCGGGTCGCCCGGTACGAGCCGCTTGTTCGGTGCAGGCGTCTTCTCAGATGCCCAGGTCCTTGATGATCTTCGCCACGTGGCCTGTCGCTCGGACGTTGTAGAGGGCCCGTTCGACCTTGCCCTCCTCGTCCACCACGATCGTGGAGCGGATGACGCCCATGTAGGTCTTGCCGTAGTTCTTCTTCTCGCCGTACGCGCCGTAGGACTCGGTGACCGTCTTCTCCGGGTCGGCCAGGAGCGTGATCTTCAGGGATTCCTTGTCGCGGAACTTGGCCAGTTTCTCCGGCTTGTCGGGGGAGATGCCGAGGACGTCGTAGCCCGCGCCGGTCAGCAGCTCCAGGTTGTCCGTGAAGTCGCAGGCCTGCTTGGTGCAGCCGGGCGTCAGGGCGGCGGGGTAGAAGTAGACGATGACTTTGCGGCCCTTGTGGTCCGCGAGGGACACCTCGGTGCCGTCGGCGTCCTGGAGGGTGAAGTCGGGGGCCACGTCCCCGGGCTGGAGTCGCTCACTCATCGGGCCAGCGTAACCGGGGGTCCTGACAGTGCGGCGGCGGCCGGAGCTGACAGACTGTCCAGAACAGCAACAGCACAACAGGGATCAGCTGACTTCGGAGGCCCAACCGTGGCGGACACGTCGGACACCAGAACCCCGGCGCAGATCGAGGCGGACATCAAACGCCGCCGCGACGTGCTGGCCGAGACGCTCGACGAGATCGGGGTGCGGGTGCATCCGAAGACGATTGTCGGCGATGCCAAGGCCAAGGTCGTGTCGAACATTGATCACACCGTCGGGCGTGCCTACGTCGGCGTCAACCGGGTCGTCAGCGATGTGAAGGCGCAGTTCGTGGACGAGGAGGGCGCGCCCCGCCTCGAGCGTGTGGTGCCGGTCGCCCTCGTGGTGGTCGGTGTCGTGGGCCTGCTGGCTTTCGGCGCTCGTCGGCGCAAGCGCTGACCCGGCGGCGTACGGACGCGGTGAGGGCAGGTAGGTTCAGGGCGTGAGCGCCAAAAGAGACGAGCCCAGACGAGACGAGCAGCGCACCCACGACGACAAGCTGCCGATCCGGATGCTGCACGACCGGGTTCTGGTGCGGCAGGAGGCCGGCGAGGGCGAGCGGCGTTCCGGTGGCGGGATCCTGATCCCGGCCACGGCTGCCGTGGGGCGCCGCCTGGCGTGGGCCGAGGTCGTCGCGGTGGGTCAGAACGTGCGGACCGTGGAGCCGGGCGACCGGGTGCTGTACGACCCGGAGGACCGCGCCGAGGTCGAGGTGCGGGGCACGGCGTACGTGCTCATGCGTGAGCGTGATCTGCATGCCGTGGCCGCCGACCGTTTCGAGGGGTCCGAGGACTCGACCGGCCTGTACCTCTGAATCAAGGGTTTCAAAGGGGCTGGTGACTATGGTCACCAGCCCCTTTCCCGTTTCTTTGCTAGTTTTGAAGGAACCCGACGAGACGCGCCGTACCGGGAGCAGGACAGGACGCAAAGACGACGCACCCCCGCTCAGTACGTACGTCTCGGAGGTGCCTGTCATGGCCTGGGTTCTGCTGCTCGTCGCCGGCCTGCTCGAAGTGGGCTGGTCGATCGGGATGAAGTACACCGACGGTTTCACCCGGCTGGTGCCGAGTCTGTTCACCGGTGCCGGGATCGTCGCCAGCATGCTGCTGCTCTCGTACGCCGCCCGTTCCCTGCCCATCGGTACCGCTTATGGCGTGTGGGTGGGGATCGGGGCGGCCGGCGCGGCGGTGCTCGGGATGGTGGTGCTGGGGGAGCCCGTCACCGCCGCTCGGATCTTCTTCGTCTCTCTGCTGCTGGTCGCCGTGGTGGGGCTGAAGGCGACCTCCGGGCACTGATACGCCAGGGCTACCGCTCGCGTCTTGCCGTACTCTGCGGGCCCGCCGTCGTGCCGGCGCTGTTGCCGCCGGTGTCGGTGCCGCCCGTCGTGCCGCCGGTGGTGCCGCCGTCCGTGGTGCCGCCGGTGTCGGTGCCGGCCGTCGTGTCGCCGGTGGTGCCGCCGTCCGTCGTGCCGCCGTCGGTCGTGGTGCCCCCGTCGGTGGTCGTGCCGCCCGTGGTGGTGTCGCCGGTGGTTCCGCCGGTCGTGGTGGTGGTGCCGCCGTCCGTCGTGCCGCCGTCGGTCTGGCCCTGCGTCTGTCCCTGGGTCTGGCCCTGGTCGCCCTGACCGCCGTCGGTGGTGCCACCGTTGTCCTGGTCGCCGGTGTCGGGGGGCGTGGATTCCTCGGACGGCGGGGCGGTCTGTTCGGCGCCGTCCTGGAGCTGGAGGTCGAAGTCGGTGACCTTCTCGCCCTTGAGGGCCGCCTTGGTAAACTGTGCCCAGATCTCGGCCGGCGGGCCGCCGCCGTTGACGCGCTGCAGGCCCATCGCGCCGTACAGCGGCTTGTGCTTGGCGGTGACCGGGTCCTGGCCCATCACGGAGACCACGGTCGCGAGCTCGGGCGTGTAGCCGGCGAACCACGCGGCCGTGTCGTTCTCCGCGGTGCCGGTCTTGCCGGCGGCGGGGCGGTCGGCGCCCTGGGCGACAGTCGCGGTGCCGCTCTCGACGACGCTCTGCAGGATCGACGTCGTGGTGTCGGCGGCCTCGCGGCTGACGGCCTGGTGGGCCTGCTCCTTGGGCACCTCCACCACGTCCTGGCCGTCCTTGGTGATCGAGTCGATCATCGTGTACGTGCCGTGCCGGCCGTGGTTGGCGAGGGTCGCGTAGGCCTCCGCCATGTCCAGGACGCTGGCGGTGGCGGTGCCGAGCGCGATCGACGGGTAGGCGTTGAGGTCCTGGGTGTCGGAGGGGATGCCGAGGTCGACCGCGGTCTGCTTCACCTTTGCGGGACCGACGTCGACGGCCATCTGCGCGTACACCGCGTTGACGGACTTGTTGGTGGCGGTGCGCACGGTGATGTCGCCGTAGGAGGTCTGATCCTCGTTCTCGGGCGCGTAGGTGCCGCCGCTCCAGCCTTCCACGGGGCGCTTGTTGGTGCCGTCGTAGTAGGTGTTGGGCGTGATCATCTCGCCGTCCTGCGTCTCGGAGTGGTTCTCCACGGCCGAGGTGAACACGAAGGGCTTGAAGGTGGAGCCGACCTGGAAGTCGCCGCGGGTCGCGCCGTTCGTGTACTGCTTGACGTAGTCGATGCCGCCGTACATCGCGACGACCTTGCCGGTCTTGGGGTCGACGGAGGCGCCGCCCGCGCGGACGTAGTTGTCGACCTTGCGGTCCTTCTTGTTCAGCTTGGACATCACCTGGTCGTCGACGGCCTTGACGAAGGCGTCCTGCTTGCTCTTGTCCAGGGTGGTCCTGATGCGGTAGCCGCCGGCCTCCAGCTCGTCCGCGGTGACGATCTTGTTCTTGATGAGGTAGCTCTTGACCGCCTCGACGATGTAACCGCGCTGCCCGGACAGTCCGGTGGAGACCGTCTGCTCCTTCGGCATCGGGAACTTCAGCCCGGACCGCTTCGCCTCCGTCAGCCAGCCCTTCTTGACCATGCCGTCCAGGACGTAGTTCCACCGGGCCACGGCCGCCGGCTTGTTCTCGGGGTGGGCGACGACGTCGTACTCGCTGGGCGCGTTGACCAGGGCCGCGAGGTAGGCGGCGTGGGCGGGGTCGAGGTCGGTGGCGTCCATGCCGTAGTAGGCCTGGGCGGCGGCTTGGATGCCGTAGGCGTTGCGGCCGAAGTAGCTGGTGTTGAGGTAGCCCTCGAGGATCTGGTCCTTGGACTCCGTGCGGTCCAGCTTGATCGAGATGAAGAACTCCTTCACCTTGCGGGTGACGGTCTGTTCCTGGCCCAGGTAGTAGTTCTTGACGTACTGCTGGGTGATCGTCGAGCCGGACTGGCGGCCCTTGCCGGTCGCGGTGTTCCAGCCGGCCCGCAGCATCGCCTTGGGGTCGACGGCGGACTCGGTGTAGAAGTCGCGGTCCTCGGCGGCCAGCACGGCGTGCTGGGCGTCCTTGGAGACCTGCGCCAGGGTCACGTTCTCGCGGTTGACCTCGCCGTCCCGGGCGAGCTGCGAGCCGTCGGCGTACAGGAAGACGTTGGACTGCTTGGTGGCGAGCGCGTTGGCCGGCGGGATCTTGACCAGGGAGTAGCCGAGGAAGAACAGGCCGACCAGCAGCATGACGCCGATGACGAACGTGCCGAGCACCATGCGCCAGGTGGGGATGATCCGCCGCCAGCCGGTGCGCTTGGGCCGCTTCATCTTCTTCTTCCCACCCGTCTGTTCGGCCGCCAGCGGCTCTCTCGGTGCCCAGCCCTCGGTCGGCTGCTGCGGCTCGTCGCTCATGTTGTGCACGGACTCCAATTTCGCGTCATACGTTCCGGTACGACCTCGTACGCGTTCTGCGCCCCCTCTTGAAGACTCTCGCACCATGCGTTCCGTTGCAGATCGCGGCACGCGTCCTGCCGCGAAAATGCGTGGCGTACGTCACCACCTGCGGGCTAGGCTCCTGCGCTTCGGTGTCGAACGAGCCTTGGAGGGTGTTGGAGGTGGGCTCGGGACGGTTGTACGCGGCCGTCGCGGCGGGCGGCCTGAAGCGGTACTCGACGTACCGGGCGGCCACCGCGGCGGGGGTGTTCACCAACACCGTGTTCGGGCTGATCCTCGTGTACACGTATCTGGCGCTGTGGGACGAGCGGCCGCATCTGGGCGGGTACGACCAGGCGCAGGCCGTCACCTACGTGTGGCTCGGGCAGGCGCTCCTCGCGGCGCTGGCGATCGGGGGTGGCGGGGTCGAGAACGAGCTGATGGAGCGGATCCGCACCGGGGACATCGCGACCGACCTGTACCGGCCCGCGGATCTCCAGCTGTGGTGGCTGGCGGCCGACGTCGGGCGCGCGCTGTTCCAGCTGGTGGGGCGGGGTGTGGTCCCGTTCGTCTTCGGCGCACTGGTGTTTCCGGTGGCGCTGCCGGGCTCCTGGGTGACCTGGGTCGCGTTCCTGGTGTCCGTGGTGCTGGGCATGGCGGTCGGTTTCGGCATCCGGTACCTGGTCGCGCTGCTCACGTTCTGGCTGATGGACGGTACGGGCGTGACGCACATGGCGATGCTCGTGGGGTTCTTCTGCTCGGGGATGGTGCTGCCGCTGAACGTGTTCCCGGGCGCGCTCGGCGGGGTCGTACGGATGCTGCCCTGGTCGGCGCTGCTGCAGAAGCCGGCGGACGTGCTGCTGGGGGAGGCGGATCCGTGGTCGACGTTCGCCTTCCAGGGGGCGTGGGCGGTGGCTCTGCTGGCGGCCGGGCGGCTGGTGCAGTCGGTGGCGACGCGGAGGGTGGTCGTACAGGGTGGCTGACATCGGCGGTGTGGTCGACGGGCTGCGCACCTATCGCATGATCGCGGCGATGTGGATGCGCTCCACGATGGCGTACCGCGCGTCCTTCGTGATGACGACGTTCGCCAACTTCGCGGTGACCGGGCTGGACTTCGTGGCGATCCTGCTGATGTTCTCGCGAGTCGACGTGCTCGGTGGCTGGCCACTGGCCGAAGTGGCCTTCCTGTACGGCCTGTCGTCCGTCGCGTTCGGTCTCGCGGATCTGGCGATCGGCTCGATGGAGCGGCTGGGGCAGCGCGTTCGGGACGGCACGCTGGACACGCTGCTGGTGCGCCCCGCGCCGGTGCTCGCGCAGGTGGCCGCCGACCGCTTCGGGCTGCGGCGCCTGGGGCGCGTCACGCAGGGGGCGTTGGTGCTCGGGTACGCCCTGCTCAGCGTCGACATCGGCTGGACGCCGGTGAAGGTGGCGCTGATGTTGGTGACCGTGTTGAGCGGGGCCGGGATCTTCTGCGCGGTGTTCGTGGCGGGCGCGGCCTTCCAGTTCGTGGCGCAGGACGCGTCGGAGGTGCAGAACGCGTTCACGTACGGCGGCACGACGCTGTTGCAGTACCCGCCCAGCGTCTTCGGCCAGGAGCTGGTGCGCGGGGTGACGTTCGTGCTGCCGCTGGCCTTCGTCAACTGGGTGCCCGCGTCCTATGTGTTGGGGCGTCCGCTGCCGCTGGGGCTGCCGCAGTGGACGGCGTTCGTGTCACCGCTCGTGGCGGTCGCCTGCTGCGCGCTCGCGGGAGTTGCCTGGCGGGTGGGTCTCAGGTCCTATCGGAGTACGGGGAGTTAGCGAGCAGACGATGGACCTTCAACAGACGACGGATTCTCGGACGACGGAACCTTTCATTGAACTCGACCGGGTCGAGAAGGTCTTCGACGTCCGCCGGAAAACCGGTTTCCTCAGGCGGGAGCGCCGGCAGGTGCGGGCCGTCGACGGCATCTCCTTCACCGTCGCGCGCGGCGAGATGGTCGGCTACATCGGCCCGAACGGCGCCGGGAAGTCGACGACGATCAAGATGCTGACCGGCATCCTGACGCCGAGCGGCGGCCGGCTGCGGGTGGCCGGCATCGACCCCTCCCGTGAGCGCACCCGCCTGGCGCACCGGATCGGCGTGGTATTCGGGCAGCGTACGACGCTGTGGTGGGACCTGCCGCTGATCGACTCGTACAAGCTGATGCACCGCATGTACCGCATCCCCGACGCCCGTTACCGCGAGAACCTCGACCGCTGTGTCGAACTCCTGGAGCTGGCCGACCTGTTGGACGTGCCCGTGCGTCAGCTCTCGCTCGGGCAGCGGATGCGGGGGGACATCGCGGCGGCGCTGCTGCACGACCCGGAGGTGCTGTACCTCGACGAGCCGACGATCGGGCTCGACGTAATGTCCAAGGCCAAGGTGCGGGGTTTTCTGCGGGAGTTGAACGCCGAACGCGGCACGACGGTCCTGCTGACCACGCACGACCTCCAGGACATCGAGCAGCTCTGCTCGCGCGTGATGGTCATCGACCACGGGCGCATGATGTACGACGGTCCGCTCGCCGGGCTGCACGAGGTGGGGGAGAGCGAGCGCACCCTGGTGGTGGACCTGGAGCGGGAGCTGGGGCCGATCGAGATCCCGGACGCGCGCGTGGTGAAGGTGGAGGGGCCGCGCCAGTGGCTGGCGTTCCCGGCGTCGGGGTCGGCGGCTCCGCTGGTCGCGCGGATCGCGGCGGAGTATCCGCTGGTGGACCTCTCGGTGCGCGAGCCGGACATCGAGGCGGTCATCGCCAAGATGCTGCACTCCCTGGGGGACGCCCGCGAATCGCCCGCAGGGCAGGCCGGTTCCCCGCCGGAACAGGCCGAGGAAGCGGTCTCGTAGCCCTCGCCGGAGGGACCTCGTAGGCTGCTGTACATGAGTGACGACGCAGTCCCGGAGCTTCGCGCCTCCGACGCCGACCGTGAGCGGGTCTCGGAGATCCTGCGGGACGCCCTCGCGGAGGGCCGCCTCGACATGGAGGAGTTCGAGGAGCGGCTGGAGGCCACGTACAAGGCGCGGACGTACGCCGAACTGGCGCCGATCACCCGCGATCTGCCGGCCCCCGGGGTCGCCCCGCCGTCGGTGAGCATGGTCAAGGAGCCGGTGGGCGGCGGGAGTTGGGCCGGGCGGATCGTCGGCGGCGAGGGTTCGTCGACGTGGGCCGTCGCCGTGATGTCCGGCTTCCAGCGCAAGGGGCGCTGGACCGTGCCCAAGCGGTTCAACTCCTTCTGTTTCTGGGGCGGTGGCGACATCGACCTGCGCGAGGCGAACTTCGCGGACCGCGAGGTCGTGATCAACTGCGTCGCGATCATGGGCGGGGTGAACGTGACCGTGCCGCCCGGCGTCGAGGTCGTCGTGCGCGGCATCGGGATCATGGGCGCCTTCGACAGCCGCGAGGACGGCGTGCCCGGCGACCCGGGCGCCCCGCGCGTGATCGTCACCGGCTTCGCCTTCTGGGGCGGCGTCGACGTCGAGCGCAAGCTGACCCGCGAGGAGCGGCGCCGCATCAAGGAGGAGCGCCGCCAGGAGAGGCTGGAGCGCAAGAACTCCGGCCGCGAGCTGCCGGAGTCCTCCCGCGACGACGTGTTCGACGACCACGAACGCATCCTCGGCCACCACCGCATGCTCGACGGCCGCCACCGCGACCCGCGTCGCGAACGCCAGGAGGAGCGCCGCGAGCAGCAGGAGGAACGCCGCCGCGAGCGCCGCGAGGAGCGGGACCGGCGGCGGTTCGGGGATTACTGAGGCGCGGGGTTGGCGCCGGTTCGGGGATGACTGAGGCGCGGAGACGGCGGGTTGGGGCGCGGCGGCGCCGACTGCCGGGTTCGGCGACCGGGGGCCGTCGGAGTGCGGCGCTACGGGATTCCGGCGCGCGGCCCCGCGAGTTGCGGCGCGGCTGAGGCCGCTGGTGCCAGGCCGCGCGGAGCTGTTGAGGCGCGGCGCCGCCGACTGCCGGTGGTTGGTGATCGAGGGCCGTCGGAGTGCGGTGCCACGGGATTGCGGCGCGGGGACGGCGAGTTGCGGCGCGGCCGGGACCGCTGGTGCCTGGCCGCGCGGGGCCGTTGAAGCGCGGCGCCGCCGACTGCCGGGTTCGGCGACCGGGGGCCGTCGGAGTGTGGTGCCACGGGATTGCGGCGCGCGGTCCCGCGGGTGCAGCGGCATGACGATGGCCGAGCAGCCGTCCGACCTGCGGGCTGCCCGGCGGGGCCCGTCACAGCTCCGCCGGCGCCGAGCCCTTGAGGTCGTCCAGGTCGAAGGCCGCCGCCATCCGCGCGTACCCCTTGTCGCTGGGGTGGAGGTGGTCGCCGGAGTCGTAGTCGGAGCGCAGGCGGCGGGGGTCGTAGGGGTCGCGCAGGGCGCGGTCGAAGTCGACCACGGCGTCGAACACCCGGCCCGAGCGGATCTCCGCGTTGACCTGCTGCCGTACGCCCTCGCGGTCCCCGGAGTAGCCGCGGTGCCCCCGGAAGGGCATCAGGGTCGCGCCGACGACCTTGATGCCCCGGGCGTGGGCCTGCTGGACCAGGGCGCGCAGGCCCGCGACGATCCGGTCCGGGTCGGCGAGCCGGGGGTCGCGCAGGATGTCGTTGACGCCGAGGTCGATGATCACGACCTTGACGTTCGTGCGGGAGAGCACGTCACGGGCGTAGCGGTCCAGGCCGCTCTGGTTGTCGGCCGGCCGGCCGAGGCCGCCGGTGAGGATCCGGTTGCCGCTGATGCCCTGGTTGACCACGCTGTAGCGGGGCACGTCCTGGCCGGACTCGATCGCCTCGCGCAGCCGCCGCGCGAGGACGTCCGTCCAGCGGCGGTTGGCGTCCGTGGTGGAGGTGACGCCGTCGGTGAGGGAGTCCCCGAAGGCGACGACGGTGCCGTCCGACTCGTTGCTCAGCACGTCCAGCGCCGTCAGATAGCGCCAGAACGCCGTCTGCTGGGTGTACGCGGTGCCGGTCACGTCCTCGGTGAGGTCGCCGTCGGCGACGTAGGAGATCTGGCGGGCGTGCGGGTGGTAGGTGACCGGTCCGGACGCGGTGGGCGAGTACGTGGTGACCAGGACGTCGCTGCCCTGCGGGATCACGATGCGGACCGCGTCGCTCAGCACCTGGCCGCCGGCCGGGATGACGACGGTGGTGGCGCCGGAGAAGGTCAGCCGCACCATCGACCGCGCCGCGGCGACCGCGCTGCGGCTCGTGGCGGCGACGGCGATCGACGCGTTGGTGAGGGTCAGCGCCGACTGCCCGTACAGATTGGACAGCGTGACGCGGGCGCTGGTGCCGCCCACGCCCGCGTGCACGACGTTGCGCACCGAACGCCCCGCCAGACCGACGGTCTCCGTGCCGGGCTCGGCGCCCGCCGGGGACGCGGACCAGGAGCCGACCCAGGTGCCGGTGGAGGCGGGGGCGGCGGAGTTGTGCCGGGGGCCCCCTTGGGCGAGGGCGTTCGTGCGGGCGTGGCCGTCGTCGGCGGCGGCACCGGCGTAGATGGCGGCGGAGATCCCCACGATCAGGGCGACGATCCCCGCCAGCAGGGCGCTGTGCTTCGTGGGGGACACCCCCACACCCCCGCCGTTTCGGTTGGCCATGCGGTGCGTGTCTCCTCGGCTGTGATGAGGGGTAGTCGACCAGGACCCCCCACTGGGTCACCGGAGTTCGTCACGAATTCCCCCTCCCGACAGACGGCGGGAACTCCTGTTCCGTTCCGGGAGTCGGTCAGGAAGGGACAATATGTGCAGGGGATCACGAACGGGTGGAGTGGATGGAACGTACGAATCCGGATGAAGCGGGATCAAGTGACGTCGCCATGAAGCATGCCCAGCCCGACCCGGCGGATAACCGCGCCGCCCCGGTGGGCGACCGCGCCGCTCCGGCAACCCCCGCCCCGGCCGCCCGCACGATGACGACGTTCAGCCCCGCCGACGAGGAGAAGCGGCGCGGGGTGCGTCGTATGAAACTCACCGCGACCGGGCTCCTGCTGTTCGTGGCGGTCGTCTACGTCCTCGCCAAGTGGGCCTCCCACGAGGGCGCCGGGGTCTGGGCCGACTACGTGGCCGCGGCGGCGGAGGCCGGCATGGTCGGCGCGATGGCGGACTGGTTCGCGGTCACCGCCCTCTTCCGCCACCCGCTCGGCCTGCCCATCCCGCACACCGCGATCATCCCCACCAAGAAGGACCAACTCGGCATCTCCCTGGGCGAGTTCGTCGGGGAGAACTTCCTCTCCCAGGACGTCGTACGGCAGCGGCTGCGCGCCGTCGGCATCGGCAGCCGGCTCGGCGTCTGGCTGGCGGACCCCGAGCACGCGGACCGGGTGACGGCGGAACTCTCGGCCGCCCTGCGCGGCGCCCTCACCGTCCTGCGCGACTCCGACGTCCAGGCGATCGTGGGCGAGGCGATCACCCGCCGGGCCGACGCCCAGGAGATCGCGCCCGGCATCGGCAAGATGCTGGAGAAGATCGTCGCCGACGGCGGCCACAAGCGGGTCGTCGACCTGATCGTCACCCGCGCGCACGACTGGCTGGTCCTGCACGACGAGCAGGTCATGGACGCCGTCCAGGGCGGGGCGCCCGGCTGGACCCCGCGGTTCGTCGACAAGAAGGTCGGCGAGCGCGTCTACAAGGAGCTGCTGCGCTTCGTCACCGAGATGCGGGACATGCCCTCGCACCCCGCGCGCGGCGCCCTGGACCGCTTCCTGACCGACTTCGCCTCCGACCTCCAGTCCGACACCGAGACCCGCGCGCGGATCGAGCGCCTCAAGGGCGAGGTCCTGGGCCGCGGCGAGGTCCAGGACCTGATCGCCTCGGCCTGGACCTCCGTACGCTCGATGATCGTCTCGGCGGCCGAGGACGAGCGCAGCGAGCTGCGCCTGCGGGTGCGGGCCTCCCTGCTGTCACTGGGCGCGCGGATGTCCGTGGACGCCAAGCTGCAGGCCAAGGTGGACGGCTGGGTGGAGGGCGCGGCGGTGTACGTCGTCACCACCTACCGCGGCGAGATCACCTCCCTGATCACGGACACCGTGGCGAGCTGGGACGCCGAGCACACGACGAGGAAGATCGAGGCGCACATCGGCCGTGACCTGCAGTTCATCCGGATCAACGGCACGGTGGTGGGGTCGCTGGTGGGTTTGCTGATCTACGCGGTGTCGCGAGGGCTGGGGGCGTAGGCCCGTCCGGCGGGAGGCCCTGAAGCGGGCCTGCGGGAGGCCGTGAAGCGGGCCGATGGGAGGCCGTGCAGCGGGCCTGGGGGATGCGGGGAAGAAGGCCCGCGGGAGGCGGGGAAGAAGGCCTGCGGGATGCGAGGAAGGGGCGGGCGGGACAAGGTGAGGGGAGGCGGGTCGGGCGCGCGGGGAGCGCGGGGAGCGTAAAGCGGGCTGGTGGGGGCACCCGGCGGAAGTCCCTACGGATGGTTCGCTCGACGAGGAGGGAGCCCCATGGCCACCGCTCAGGCCGAGAACGGCCGCATCGTCACCACCAGCATCCCCGCCCGCCTGGACCGGCTGCCCTGGTCGCGCTGGCACTGGACGATCGTCATCGGCCTCGGCACGGTGTGGATCCTCGACGGCCTGGAGGTCACGGTCGTCGGCAACATCGCGGGCCGCCTGTCCGAGCCCGGCAGCGGTCTGCCGATCACCTCCGGCGAGGTCACCGGTCTCGCCGCCGCGCTGTACGTGGCCGGTGCCTGCTCCGGCGCCCTGTTCTGGGGCCGCCTGACCGACCGCTACGGCCGTAAAAAACTGTTCATGATCACCCTGATCGTCTATCTGGCGGCCACCGCCCTGACGGCGGTCTCCTTCCAGACCTGGTGGTTCTTCGCCTTCCGCTTCCTGACCGGCTTCGGCATCGGCGGCGAGTACGCGGCGATCAACTCCGCCATCGACGAACTGATCCCCGCCTACCACCGCGGGCGCGTCGACCTCATCATCAACGGCAGCTTCTGGGTGGGCGCGGTCTTCGGCTCACTCCTCTCCATCGTCGCGCTGAACACCGCGATCCTCCCGGCCGACGTGGGCTGGCGCCTGACCTTCGCGCTCGGCGCGGTCCTCGCCCTGGTGATCCTTCTGGTACGACGACACGTGCCCGAGAGCCCACGATGGCTGCTGATCCACGGCAAGGAGGAGGAAGCCGAACGCATCGTCTCCTCGATCGAGGAGCGGGTGGAGGCGGAGACGGGCGAACAACTCCCCGCCCCCGAGGGCGAGATCACCATCCACCAGCGCGAGAGCATCAGCTTCCTGGAGATCGGCCGCACCCTCTTCTCCGACTACCGCAAGCGCTCGGTCCTCGGCTTCTCCCTCTTCATCGGCCAGGCGTTCCTCTACAACGCCATCACCTTCGGCTTCGGCGCGATCCTGACGAAGTTCTACGACGTCCCGACCGGGAACACCGGCTACTACTTCGCCGTGATCGCGGTCGGCAACTTCTTCGGCCCCCTGCTGCTGGGCAAGCTCTTCGACACGGTGGGCCGCCGGACGATGATCTCGTCGACGTACATCCTCTCCGGACTCCTCCTCTTCGGCACGGCCTGGCTCTTCGACCGCGGCTCGCTCAACGCGACGACCCTGACGGCGTGTTGGTGCGCGGTCCTGTTCTTCGCCTCCGCCGGCGCCTCCAGCGCCTACCTCACGGTCTCCGAGATCTTCCCGATGGAGACCCGCGCCATGTCCATCGCCTTCTTCTACGCCATCGGCACGGCCGCCGGTGGTATCACCGGCCCCCTCGTCTTCGCCGACCTCACCGAATCCGGAGTCGTCGGCGACACGACCCTCGCGTTCCAGATCGGCGCGGGTTTGATGTGCGCGGCGGGGATCGTCGCGGCGTTCCTCGCGGTGAACGCGGAACGGAGGTCGCTGGAGGACATCGCCACGCCGCTGACCGCGGTGGTGGCGAAGGCGGGGGCGGCGGTGAAGGGGGCGACGGCGCCTGGGAGTTCGGGTACGTCGGGTACTTCTTCGGGTACTTCGGGGACGCCTATTCGCAAGCGCCCCGCCTGACCCGGTCCCGACGGCGCATCAGAAGCAGGCCTCCGGCGACGGTCATGAGGTCCCGGTTGGTCCAGTAGTTGGGCGTAGCCGCCGGCTGCGGTGGCGGGGGTGGAGGTGGTCGGCATGCCGAGGGAGGCGGTCGCGGCTGCGGTGCCGGTGGCTTTGAGGAGGGTGCGGCGGGGGAGGGCGGGACGCCTGAGGGCGGAACGGCTGGGGTGAGGTGTGGCGTGCATGCGCAGGGGACGTCTGGGGGTGGGGGCCGACAACGAGAAAATGGCGCGGATGTCTCGGCCGACGTCCCGGAGTCCTACGTCCCGTTGCGCGTCGAGGCCCTACCCCCGGCGGTCGGCCACAGCCCACGAGGCCAGTGCCACGGCGCCGGCGACGCCGAAGACGGCGGGCCAGGCGCCCACCTTCTTGGCCAGCGGATGCGACGCGGCGAAGGCGGCGACGTAGGCACCGGTCAGCGCCCCGGCAGCCGTCCCACCGGCCTGCCGCCGCCACTGCTGCGCGGCCGCGGCCCCGGCGACGGCCAGCACGGCCCCACCGAGCTCCCGCTTCCGCGTCCATCGTGCCACCCCGTACCCACCGACAAGCCCGCCCGCGGCGACCACCGCGCTGGGAACCTTGGCCATGCGTGCCTCCTGAGGCGTGCGACCTGAGCCTTGTAACTGATGTGGCCCGAGGCTAACCCGCGCGCGAGCGGTGCATGAGGGCGGGGTGTCCAGGAAGCCGGCCTCCGGCCCTGCCCCTCAGGCGGTCCGATCGAGATGCTCGTCGATGAGCCGGAAGGTGACGTCAGGCTGTTCGAGCTGCGGCAGGTGACCGGCCTTGGGCACGAGCTCGAATCGACCGTCCCCGAAGGCGGACGCGTACGCGGCACCGTAAGCGGCGGTGAAGAGCCCGTCGCTCTCGCCCCACACCACCAGCGCGGGCTGTCGCACCCGACCGAGCCGGCGCAACAACTTCGGGTCGTGCATGTTGGGTTCACCGGCGAGGACCCGCATGGTCGCCATGTTGGCTTGCCGGGCGGCGAGTTGCTCGACGGGAAGGGTGGTGGGATCGACGTAGAAGCGATCGGGATCGTGCCAGGACAGTTCCGCGGCGGCACGCGGATCGAGGGAGAAGAAGTCGACGATCGGTTCGTCCTCGACGTACACACCGGCGGAGTTGATGAGCACGACCCCGCTGAGGCGCTCCTGCTCGACATCCCGTACGGCCATCTCGGCGGCGATCCAGCCACCCATGGACGAGCCGATGACGAGGACGTCCTTCAGGTCGAGGTCCTGGAGGAGGTGGAGGTAGGCGAGGGCGAGATCGTCGACGCCGGTGAGCCAGTCGGGGCGGGGATTGCCGTCCCAGCCGGGGTGTACGGGGGTGAGGACGCGGGCGCCGTTCCCGGCGAGGTGCTGGGCGATGCCGGCGACGGTGAAGGGGCCGCCGCCGCCGTGCAGGAGGAGGACGGGGCGGCCGTCGGCGGGGCCGGCTGCGGAGAACGTGATGTCGAGGTCGTCGTAGAGGCGCTGAGTCTGCTGCTGTGAGGTCATGGCCGCCACTCTAACTAAACATCCTTATATAAGGAAGCTTAGTCTTGGGGTAAACTTCGCCCATGCCGGATGACCTGCAAGTTCACCGCTCGCCCGACCGCCGTTCCCAACTCCAACTCGTCGGCCGAGCGGTCAAGCAAGCCCAGTACCGCCAACACCGGTCGCTGGACAGCGCGTTGGCGACGATCGGCACGACGCTGGCCCAGTGGGACGCGTTGCGCGCGATCGCGCGTACGCCGGGTTCCTCGGCTCGCGAACTGTCCGCCGAGACCTTCCAGACGGAACAGTCCTTCGGAACTCTGGCGACGCGGCTCGCGATGCAGGCGCTGATCGAACGGCGGCCGGGGCGGGGGCGACGGATCGAGCACCATCTGACGCCGGAGGGAGAGCGGGTGTTGAAGGCGGGGCAGGTGGTGGCGGATGGGGTGCTGGGGGAGTGCTTCGCGGGGCTGGGGGATGAGGAACTCGGGTTGTTGTTGGGGCTGTTGGATCGGCTGAACGAAGCGACTTCCTAGCGCGGTTAGTGCATGCCGAGGCCAGGGGGCCGGTGAAGTACAGAAAGTCGTTGTCGAACTGGCGGATCGTGTGGGCGCGATCCCCGCCTCCGTCGGAACCTCCTTGTGTGGTGAGGAAGTTCGGGGGCATCTTCCTGAGGATGTGGGGGATTGTTCGGTCTTCGTTCCGGTGATCACACTGGAGGTCTTCGAGAGGGTTGCGGGGCGTTTCCGCTACCCGCTGACTTGAGTAGGGCACTCAGACATCGCCCTAGTAGGACTCCGTTAGGTCTTTCCGTTTGGCCTGATCAAAAGCATCTTGGGTGAGTGGACGCACATGAAGTGAACCGTATGCGGGCGACGTTGGCGTTGTTCATGGCTGACGTGTTCGCGTCGGTGCCGCGCAAGGATCAGCGGGCGCCGCAAGTCCATCCAGGCCATCGCTTCACGGCTGGCGGACGCCAACGAGCAGAACATGCAGCAGTTCGTGAACCAGTCGACCTGGGATCCGTTGCCGGTGCGGCGGCGGATCGCACAGCGGATGGTGCCGCAGATCGGCCCGGACGCCTGGGCTGTCGATGACGTGTCGTTTCCCAAGGACGGGAAGATGTCGGTGGCGGTCGCTCCGCAGTACTGCGGAGCGCTGGACAAGCAGGCCAACTACCAGGTCGCGGTGAGCGTGCACGCGGGCTCCGACACCGCGTCCTGTCCGTTGCAGTGGCGGTTGTTCGTGCCCCGGGAATGGGCGGACGATGCCAGACGACGGCACAAGACCGGGATACCGCGGGAGGTCGGGCACCGGGAGAAGTGGCGCCTGGCCCTGGACATCTTCGACGAGCTGGCGGGGTGGGGTATGGCGCCGCCGGTGGTGGTGGCCGATGCCGGCTACGGGCAGAACGCCGACTTCCGCGACGGCTTGGACGGCCGGGGCATCGGCTATGTCGTGGCGATCCGTTCGGATATGACCGTCCACCCGCACGACGCGCGGCCCACCGCCCCGGCATGGACGGGCAACGGCCGCAAGCCGCAGTCCCGTCACCGCGACAAGCCGTCTCCGGTGGCCGTGCTGGCGGCCCGTCAGGGGCGGCACACCTTCACCGAGGTGACCTGGCGGGAGGGATCCCGCGGGCCGATGCGCTCACACTTTGCGGCACTGCAGGTGCGGCCGGCCGGAGTCCGGGCCCGCCGCCTGGCCCGGGCCGAAGCCCTCGCACAGGACGGCTTCTGGGACGGTGTCCTGCCCGCGGTCACGCTGCTGGTCGAATGGCCCGAGCAGGCCCAAGGCCCCACCGGCTACTGGCTGACCAGGCTGCCCGTCGGCACCCCGCTCACCGAACTGGTCCGCCTGGCCAAGATCCGCTGGCGCATCGAGCACGACTACCGGGAACTCAAGCACGGCCTCGGTCTGGACCACTTCGAAGGACGTTCCTGGGCCGGGTGGCACCATCACGTCACCCTGGTCACCGCCGCCCACGCCTTCCTCACCGAACGGCGTCTGGCCCTAAAAGCCGATACAGCGGACTCACCCTCTACCAGATCCTCGACACCATCCAGGACCTGCTGAACTGCTGGACCGGCGCCTGCACCACCTGCCACCGCCCCCTGCCCAGAACAACCACCACCAGCCCAAACCCAAGAACCAGATTGACCTAACGGAGTCCTACTAGTGAAGCAGCACCTTGCTGATCAGTTCGGCGACATCGCCGTAGGACGCGGCACCGCTGATGGTGGCGAGGGCCTTGTCGTGGAGGGCGAGTTCAGCGGAATCGGTGATGTCCACACCGTTGGAGACCGGCCCGTAGTGGGCTCGACTGCCGTCGTACATGTTTCGTGGCATGGGCACGATGCCCACCTCGGCGGTGGCGGGGAGGAAGCCGAGAGCGGGCGAAGGGAGGCCGATCTCACGGAGTAGCCTCTACCAACTGCCTCCGCATCGCCTCCGAGCCTCTAACGTTCGTGTACGACCCCTGTTCGCCGAGGACGACGTTGTCGGGGTGCTCACCGTCGTAGAGCACCTGCTGCCGTTCCACCGCGTGGTGACCCCGTCCGGCACGTCGCTCGAAACCAGGAGATGGTCGACGACTTGCCCCCGGATGACGATTGCGTACGTCCCGATCTTTAGCCCGCCCCGGATCGCGTCCGGGATATACGACTTCCAGCACCCCACCCAATGACATCAACCGATCAACCCGCCCTGAATGTCCTTAATTTCGATAGTTAGCCGCCGTTGCCAACTGGCCCCGTCCTCTCATGCGTTGAGGGTCGCGTACTGAGGCTTGCCACGTACCTCTCCTAGGGCGGCGAGGTGGTCGCCGTTCAGCGGCGTTGACGTACTGGCACTGTCGGCCTACGTTCGAGCAACTTGGTGATGCTGAGGGACAGTTCACCTTGTCGGCTCGACGGCTACGTTCACTCGGGTCACGACGCGCACCACCACCGGAGGTCCCAGACAGGGCGCCCTCAGTGGAGATATGATCAATCATCAGATTCCCTTCCATGGCGAGGAATTTAATGGACCAGTCCAGCCCCGAGCACTACCCTGTTGCAGACTTTATTAAATGGAATAATGAGAAGGAGCTCGTCCTAAATCCGAGCTTTCAACGAGGACCGGTCTGGACAACGACGGCGCGCACTTACCTGATTGACACCATCTTGCACGGATATCCGATTCCCAAGGTGCTGATGCGCACGCATATCGACCGCACTTCGCATCGAATTTTTCGTGAAGTGGTAGATGGTCAACAGCGTTTGCGGACGATTATAGATTTCGCTGCCGGGAAGTTTAAGCTCGGTATTCGATCGAAGATCTATCGTGGGGCAGATTACGCCAGCCTCCCGGGAGAGATTCAAGATAAGTTCCTGGCGTACAAAATCACTGCTGAACAATTGATCAACGCGTCTGATAGTGATGTTCTTGAAGTCTTTGCCCGAATTAACAGCTATGCTGTGCCGGTAAATGCCGCCGAGCTTCGTAACGCCAAGTTTGATACAGAGTTCAGTTGGTCCGTGCAGGAAAAGTCTCGCAAATGGACCGATCTCTGGGATCTGGGAATCCTGGGTAAGCGTGACCAAGTCCGGATGATCGGTTATTCCCTCATGGCGGAGATGTATGGAATCCTCCTTCAGGGTGTGACGGACGGCGGAGAAGACAAGATCAATCGCCTTTATGAACGGAAAAAGACCAATTTTCCCGAGCAAGAATTGGTCGAGGAGCGGGTCGATCGCCTCCTTTCAATTATGTTCGATCGCGTAGTGCCAAGCCTTGCCAACGAGGCAATCGTTAAGCGTCCACAAGCACTCATGATTTTCGCGGCACTGGCGCATGTGAAGTACGGCCTGCCTGTTGGAGATATCGGTGAAGATATGCCGGACCGGGGCGATGGTCTGAATGGCTCTATCGATCGATTCACGGCTAATCTGACCTTCTTGAATGAAGTTCTCAAGGCTGAGGAGCCGCCCAGGAGCTACGAGAGGTTCTATGCGGCATCGAAGTCCTCAACTCAAAGGATCGCCAGCCGCCGTGAGCGCTTCAAGGTATTTTGTGAGGCCATAGCTGCAGACAGTATGGAGCATTAGTGCTATATCTTTCAGCTCCATATATTGGCTTTAGAGTCGAATGTGAAGAGATTCTAGCCTCCTTCTCTCTGCCTGCGAGCGGAGTGCGTCATCAATTCGGGATGAGGGCGCAAAGGGTTGCGCGCGAGGGAGCCGTAATTGCGCTACATGATGCCTGGAATCGATTTTGTAAGAGCCTGGTATTGCGAAGTTCCTATCATCAATTCGAAACCCGCTCAGGTCGAGTGCTTCGTCCATCGATAGGTAGGAACCAGAGTGAGGCGCTGCGATTTTTGAATGCGAACCTTTCGGCGATTTCTTCGAAGTCGTTCGGTGAGCCTACGTGGTTCATCCCTGCGGCTACTATTGATGCGGCCTCTGTATTAGATGTTCCAAACAGATCAACTATAGCGGCCGCCATCGGTGTTTCGACGATTCATAGCACAGTGTCACCTAGCGCTGGAGTGCAGGGAAACGCTTCTCCTCCGCAGGAAGTGCAATCTGTTCGCAATTATATCGCGCATCGAGGAAAGAGTGCAGCTGCAAGAATGTCTCCTTTGATGTCAACTCACAAGGCGTCGAATGTCCTTCAGCTGCTAGATGCGCCTGTTGCGGGAGGAATCAGACTATTTGAATCCTGGGTATTTGATCTGCTCGATATGGCAGACTTTGCCACTCAGTGAATCGTGGGTCGTGGAGAAATACTTAGATGGGGTGAATTATGCCTTCGTGGCTCACAGCTGACCTTGTTTCAATGCATCTATAAATACGTTCCATGAGCGTTCCGCTATTTTTACGGTGGTCCACAAGTCTATCGAGAATGGGCTTCCTGTGACGGTCAAGGTTTGCTTGGTTCGCTCTCTATCAATGTTTGGCCCGTGTGTCTCGAAGAGCAGATTGCTCCCCATTCGTCGCGACGGTAAGTACATATCCGTGATCAAGCCGTCTCTTCATCCCGAACATCGACCAACCAGAGCAGCCCGCTCACCATCGCTGCCGAGCTAACCCCCTGGCTCAACACGGCAGCTGCGGTCAGCAGCTCCTTATCGCTCATTACCGCGCTGAAGTCGAAACGCACGTCCTGGTGGGAGCTGGTGCCCCCGGCACCGTTCAGCACTGTCCGGGTGGAGGACTTCACCGGCAATCTGAGAGCCACTCGGGTTCCACATCCCGAGGAATCGGAGTGCCAACTGCCGGGCGGCAGGTGTGCGTTGCTCCGACACTTCGATTGGCCCTCACACCCCGTGACACTCCCCATACCCCCGCCCCGACCCACACCAACAAACACCCCCCCGCTGCGGCGGCCAAGCCACAGCCCGCCCCCGCGCAGCCAACGTCGTCGCATACTGCGGCAGCAGATCCGGGTCCGCCGGCGACGACCCCTCCGACGCCGCGAAGGCCTCGTACGACGGGACCGTGCCCGTCACGATTCCGAGGTTCGGGGTGCCCGACGCTGCCAGTTCCCTCAGTGACGCCTCTATCGTCGCCAAGTGCGCCTCGTGGGACGGGTATTCGGCGGACAGCGTCGGGTAGTCCGAGATCAGTTCCGCCAGTTCCGTTGTCGGCCAGTGCAGGACCGCCACCGGGAACGGGCGGGAGAGGGCCTCGCGGTACGTGCCCAGTTCCGCGCGGAGGCGGGAGATCTCGGCCTCCAGTTCCGCGGGGTTGTCCGAGCCCAGGGACCAGACGCGCTTGGGGTCGTGGAGTTCGTCCAGGGAGACGGGGGAGGAGTGCAGGGTGTCGGCCAACATGTCCCACTCGTCGTGGGCCACGCCCAGCATCCGGCGGACGCGGTGGCGGCCGAAGAGGAGGGGGTGGGTGGAGTACGGGGGTTCCGCCACGTCCGCGAGGAGCAGGCGGGCGCCCTCCGAGAACGTCTCCTGGGCCGCCTCCAGCTCGTCGTGCGACTCCAGGGCCTCGGCCACGATCACCCAGGCGGCCGGGTCGCGCGGGGACGCCCCGCGGACGCCGTCGATGATCGCGCGGGCCTCGGCCTCATGGCCGTACTCCCACAGGTTCGAGGCCTTGAGGGCCCGTACCAGGTGGGGGTTGTCCAGGGAGACGGAGGAGGACAGCAGGCGGTCGTAGAGCGCGGTCGCGGCGGGGCGGTCGCCGGACAGTTCCAGGTGGGCCGCGGCCTGCAGGAGCAGGGCCTCGGCGTCCTCGGGATACCGGCCGGCGGTCCGCTCCAGGCGTGCCGCTTCGGCGGTGTGGTCGACGTTCTCGGCAGGCGTGTCGGGGCGCATGGGGGACACCGTACTGCCGACGGGTGACAAAGGAGAGATATCCGCAGGCCAGCACCGATGGAGAAGGGGAGGCGAGAGGGCCCGGGGGCCGGCGGGGGAGACTGGCGCCATGCGTCTTGTCTTCTCCGGGCAGGTGATCGAGTGGCGTGGGCCCGCGCCGTACTACTTCGTCCCCGTGCCGGACCAGGAGTCCGAGGACATTCGGGAGGTGGCCGCCATGGCCACCTACGGGTGGGGGGTGATTCCGGTGGAGGCGCGGATCGGGGAGGTCGTCTTCGGTACGTCCCTCCTTCCGAAGGACGGCGGGTATCTGCTGCCGTTGAAGAACGCGGTGCGCACGCCGCAGGGGATCGCCGCCGGGGACGACGTGACCGTGGAGATGACCGTCCGGCTGGACGGCCCTCCCCACGGTCGCTGAGCACCGGCGATCAGAGCGTCACCCCGTCGATCTGCAACGTCTGCACCGCCTTCGCCGCGAACGGCACCGCCACCGTCTTCCCGCTCACATACGTGTCCGAGTACGCCTTGTACTGGTCCCCGCCCGTGGTCACCGTGTTCCAGCGCGGCACCAAGCCGCCCGAACCACCGGTCACCGAAGTGAAGTTGGCGAGGTTGAAGGTGAGGGTCTGGGCGGTGGTGGCGGTGTTCAGGGCGACGATCACCAGGCGCTTGGCCGTGGAGTCGTAGGCGGCCGTCGCGTAGCTCACACCCGTGTCGAGGATCCGCATACCGGGGCGCAGATGGCGGCTGAACTGGGCCATGACGTAGTACTTCGTCGTCACCGCGCCCGCCGCCAGCGTGTTCGCGTCGTACGCGATCATCGCCCAGTTCGAGGACGGGTCCATGACCTGCCAGTACACCCAGGCGGTGGGGTGGAGCCAGCGGAAGTCGTAGAGGAGGTTGAAGGCCATGGTGTAGCCGGTGCCGTCGTTGTCGCCGGTCTCCGAGTTCCACAGCGCCTTGCCGGCCGTCGTCACGACGTCCGTGTAGAGCAAGTCCCTACGGCCGCCCGAGCCTTGGTAGCCGTGGACGTTGACCCGGTTCACATACCCCTTCGTCGTGGAGCTGAAGGAGTTCCAGGTGGTGCGGGCGAGGTCGTAACTCGTCTCGTCGGACGCCGAGATCTTCGTGGCGGTGAGGCCGCGGGCGTTCAACTCGCTTCGCAGGTACGGCAGTACGGCGGACTGGACCGTCGCGTCCATGTGGCAGCCCTCCTGCGTGCCGGTCGCCGTCCACCAGGACGACGAGGGCTCGTTGAAGGCGTCGACCGTCGCGAAGTTCACGCCCCAGTTGTTCTTGGCGTAGAGGGCGACCGCGGCGAGGTGGGAGGCGTGCTGGCGGTAGTTCCAGGTCTGGAGGTTGTTGCCGCCGCCGGCCGCGCCGGACGGGTTGTGGTTGGAACACATCCACCACATGGGGGAGTTGGCGAACAGCTCGCTGGTCGCACCGCGCGCGGTCGCCTTCACCAGCATCGCGCGCTGGGCCGCGTCCGCCGTCCAGTCCCAGGCCGAGGAGGTGGGGTCCTCGTTGTTCCAGTCCTGCCAGAAACCCTCGATCTGCTTGAACGCGGGGATGTTCGGGGAAGCGACCATCGACTCGCCGTTCACCGAGTTCCAGCTGCACGCGCCCAGGTTGTAACGGGCGATGTTCAGGCCCAGGCCGGGGAGCGAAGTGCCGTTGTACGTCGTCGACTTGGTGGTGAAGAAGATGTCGGCGAAGTCGTCCCGCGCGCCGAAGACATTGGCCCACCAGGCCAGGGAGGTGCCCCAGCCCTCCCAAGTCCCGTACGAGGTCCCGGGGTTGACTGCGACGGTCGCGTCCGCGTGGGCGGTACCGGTCGCGAGGGCGCTGCCCAGGATGCCGCCGCCGGCTGCGGCCAGCAGGGTTCTGCGTCGGATCATTGCGGCTTCTCCGGTTCGCTCGACGGGCTGTCCCGTTCATGCCACGTCGAAGCATCGGGTGTGCCGTGCGGGGTTGTCGAGAGTTGCGACAGCCCTTTCTAAAACCTATGTACGAAGTGTCGAACGGCCCTTGTGTCTGGTGGCTTGGTCGGGCGGCGCCTATCGTGCGGGCGGCCCCGTCGAGGAGGTGTGCGTCCGGATGCGCGTTCCCGTGGTGCAGCACAGCAGCCGGCGGCGGAGTACGCGGCTCCGACGGGTGTGGTGGGGCGGGGGCGAAGTCCTCGTCACCGTAGGGCTGGTGCTGCTCCTTCTCGTCGTGCACCAACTGTGGTGGACGAACCGGGAGGCCAGGCGCGGGGCCGAACGCAAGGTGGAGGCGCTGGAACGGGAGTGGGGAGACGGGGGCGGCTCGGGGGCCGGGGACGGCTCCGGCGATACGTCCGCCTCGTCCATGTCGCCGAGCGGCCGGGCCGGTGCCGGCGGCGCCGACGGTCCTGATCCCCGTACCGCCGACACCGCCCGGTCCACGCCCGGTTGGTCCCAGGCCTACGCCGTCCTCACCATCCCCCGCCTCGGCCTCCGCGTCCCCGTGGCCGAGGGCGTCAGCAAGCGGGACGTCCTCAACAAGGGTTACGTCGGCCACTACCCCGGCACCCAACAACCGGGCCAGGCAGGCAACTTCGCCGTCGCCGGGCACCGCAACACCCACGGCGAGCCCTTCCGGTACATCAACCGGCTGCGGGCCAAGGACGTGGTGAAGGTGGAGACGGCCGGGGCGACGTACACGTACGTCGTGGACAAGACGCTGCGGCAGACCTCGGCGCGGGACTCCGGAGTCGTACGAGCCGTCCCGCGCTCCGTCGTGAAGACCGGGTACGGGTACTCCGAGCCCGGCTACTACATCACCCTCACCACCTGCACGCCGGAGTACACGTCCCGGTACCGGCTGGTGGTGTGGGGGAAGTTGGTGTCGATGCGGCCGAGGTCTTAGTACGCGTCGGCGGGCGGCAGTTGACTTCCTTACGCGCGTTCCCGCAGGACCAGCACTGCTCCCGCCGCCCCCACCGACAGCACCGCCGACACCACCATCGCCACGTTCGCGCCGTGTCCCAGTCCCCCGCCCGAGGACGTGACGAGCGCGATGGTCAGTGCGACTCCGGCGCAGGAGCCGATGTAGCGAAGGGTCTGTTGCGCGCCCGAGCCCATCGCCGCGCGGGCCGCCGGGACCGACTCGACCGCCAGCAGGGGGAGCGCCGCGTTGAGGAGGCCGCTGCCGATGCCGCTGAGGAGGAGGCCGGGGATGAGGCGTTGCCAGGTGCCGGAGTCGATCGCGCCGAGCATGGCCAGGACGCCGGCCGCGTGGAGGGCGAAGCCCAGGGCCAGTTGGGGGCGCGGGGGGACGCGGCCCGCCAGGCGCTTGGCCTGGAGGGCGACGGCGAAGGACAGGCCGGACCAGAGCAGGAACAGCCATGCGGTGTCCATCGGCGAGAGGTGCAGCGCCTGTTGGAAGACGGTCGGCAGGAAGCTGAACAGGCCGATCACCGCCAGGCCCGTGAAGAACCCGCCCGCGGAGGACGACAGGAAGCGGCGGTGACGCAGGAGGGACAGGTCGATCATGGGGGTGGCCGTTCGGGTTTCCAGCCAGGCGAAGAGGGCCAGTAGCGCCACCGCCGCGAGGAGGGGCAGGCCCACCTGTATCCGTAGCCAGCCGTCCCTGCCAAGCGTCAGCGCCGCGACCAGTGCCACCAGGGCCAGGCCGAAGGTCAGGGCGCCCAGGATGTCCGGGCGGCCGCCTCGCGGTGACCGGGACTCCGCGAGCGGGCGGGTCGCGAGGGCCGCCACCAGGAGGGTCGCCGCGCCGAGGACGACGTACGAGAGCCGCCAGTTGCCTATGGCGCCCGAGACCACCGGGCCCACCGCGATGCCGCCGCTCACGAACGCTCCCCACACGCCCGTCGCGTACAGGCGGCCCTGCGCGGTGGGGAAGGCGTGCACCAGCAGGCCCAGGCTGCTCGCCAGGATGGCCGCGCTCGCCCCGCCCTGCGCGATGCGGGCCAGCGTGAACAGCCAGGTGGAGGAGGCCAGCGCGCCCAGCGCCGTCGTGATGCCCAGCGTCAGCGTGCCGGCCAGGAAGATCCGGCGGCGGCCGTAGTCGTCGGCGAGGCTGCCGGCGACCAGGAGGAGGGCGGCCAGGCCGAGCGGGGTGCCGTTGATGAGCCAGGCCTGCGCGGAGACGGCGGTGTGCAGGTCGGCCGCCGTGTCCGGGAGCGTGATCATCGGCGCGGTGTACGTCATCAGGGTCATGGCCGTCGCCGCGCTGGTCAGCGCGAGGGTGGCCCGGGGATGCGGAGGCGCCTCGGCGGGGGCCGGCGTCGGGACGGTCGGCGCACCCGCCCCCGCGAGGGTTCGCTCATTGAACCTAGTCATGTCGAGCACCGTAGCATCGTCGGTTCATTCACCGAACCAAGACGTCGGAAAGTCGCTACAGTGGACGCCATGGCACTGGGCAAGGACTACGCGACCCAGGAGTGCTCCATCGCCCGAGCCCTTGAGGTCATCGGCGAGCGCTGGACACTCCTCGTGATCCGCGACGCCCTCTACGGCGTCCGGCGCTACAACGACTTCCTCACCCACCTCGGCATTCCGCGCGCGGTCCTCGCCGCCCGCCTCCAGATGCTGACGGCGGAGGGGCTCCTGGAGAAGCGGCGCTACCAGCAGTCGCCGCCGCGCGACGAGTACGTCATCACCGACCGCGGCATCGCCCTGTGGCCGACCGTCCGCTCCCTGGGCCGCTGGGGCCGCGAGCACTTCAGCGAGACCCAACTGCGCCGCTTCGAGCACGCCGACTGCGGCACCGAACTCGGACCGTACGGCGAATGCCCCGCCTGCGGAGGCGTCGTACCGGTTGCGGACGTCGTCATGGTGCCGGGCGCCGACCTCGACCCGAACCCGACGGATCCGGTCGGCCGCGCCCTCCTCAAGCCGAAGAGACTGCTGGAGCCGATCGAGACGGATCCCGTGCCCACCCGGTAGACCGGCGGACCGTCAGCCGGGTGGGTCGTCGGTCGGAGAAGGCCATCGGCCGGGGGTGGTCGCGGTCCAGTACGTGAACCGGGTATTGCATACCGCACCCTGAGCTTGGAGGATCGACCAGTCCTCCGATGGCTGCACCCATCGGTCGACCGCACGCGATCGAGGGAGATGGTGACGATGAAGCTGCTGCGAGTCGGTACGGCGGGAGCGGAGAAGCCCGCGCTGCTCGACGCCGAGGGGGTCCTGCGGGATCTCTCGGGGGTCGTGGCCGACCTTGACGGGGCGGTGCTCGCCGACGGCGCGGCGCTCGGCCGGATTCGGGCCGCCGCCGAGGGGGGCGAGCTGCCCGCGCTGGACGCGGCGGGGCTGCGGGTCGGGCCGCCGCTCGCGCGGATCGGCAAGGTCGTGTGCATCGGGCTGAACTACCACGACCACGCCCGCGAGACCGGGGCCCAGCCGCCCGCCGAGCCCGTGATCTTCTTCAAGGCGGCGGACACGGTGATCGGGCCCAACGACACCGTGCTCGTGCCGCGCGGCTCGGTGAAGACCGACTGGGAGGTCGAACTGGCGGTCGTCATCGGGCGTACGGCCCGGTATCTGGACTCCGCCGAGGACGGGCTCGCGCATGTCGCCGGGTACGCGGTGGCGCATGACGTGTCCGAGCGGGAGTTCCAGATCGAGCGGGGCGGGACCTGGGACAAAGGGAAGAACTGCGAGACGTTCAACCCGCTCGGGCCGTGGCTCGTGACGGCGGACGAGGTGCCCGACCCGCAGGACCTGTCCCTGAAGCTGTGGGTCAACGGGGAGCTGAAGCAGGACGGGACCACGGCCGAGCAGATCTTTCCGGTGGGCGAAGTCGTGCGGTACGTCAGTCAGTTCATGACGCTGTATCCCGGGGATGTCATCAACACGGGGACGCCGGCAGGGGTGGCTCTTGGGCAGCCCGAGCCCAAGCCGTATCTGCGGGCGGGGGATGTGGTGGAGCTGGAGATCGCCGGTCTGGGCAGGCAGAGGCAGGAGTTCAAAGATGCCTGACGACGGTCCGCGGAGGGCGGGTTCCTCAGGTCAATAGGGCCGCCAGCCTGCGCCACGCCTCCCTCGGGAGAGTCTGGCGCGCGTTGCCGTCCACCACCTGGAGTGCCACGTGGTCGGCGCCTGCGTCGAGGTAGGCGTCGACGCGGGCCCGGATCGTGTCGTCGTCGCCCCATGCGAACACCGCGTCCACCAAGCGGTCGCTGCCGCCGTCCGTGAAGTCGGCCTCCGTGAAACCGTGGCGGAGGAAGTTGTTCGTGTAGTTGGGGAGCCCGAGGTAGGGGGCCAGGCTGCCGCGGGCGAGGGTACGGGCCCGGGCCGGGTCCGACTCCAGGACGACCTTCAACTCCGGCGCCAGCAGCGGAGATTGCCCCAGGATCTCGCGGGCGTGGGCCGTGTGCTCGGTCGTGACGAGGTACGGGACCGAGCCGGCCGCGCGATCGCGGGTCAGTTCGAGGGACTTGGGGCCGAGGGCGGCGATGAGACGGCGGTCGGCGGGGACGCCGGCCGCGTCCAGGGTGTCGAGGTAGGCGTTCAGCGCGGCCAGCGGGCGGCGGTAGCGGTCCGAGAGACGGGCGTGGCTGACGCCGAGGCCCAGGACGAAGCGTCCGGGGTGGGCCGCCTCCACGTCCGTGAACTCCGCGGCTGCCGACGCCGCTTCGGCCTGCCAGATGCTCTGGATGCTGGTACCGACGGTGATCTTCGAGGTGGCCTCGATCAGCGGCCGGGCGTTACGGGCGGTGCTGTTGCTGCCGAGCCAGACGGCGCCGTAGCCCAGCTGCTCCAACTCGGAGACGGCCTCGGCGAGTTCGGCCCGTCGGCCGGGCTCCTCAGCGCGCAGGCCGATGCTCCAGATGCCGTAGCGGCCGACGCGGTCCTTCAACAAGTCGGTCATGGTCGCGGTCCCTCCGGTCGGTGTGCTCTACGGCGGTCCCAACCGGAGGGGGACCCTCGATAATCCCCGGACCTAACGAAGTGTCAGCCCGAGAGAGGTACCGGCCCGAACCGGGCGTCAGCGCTTGAGGTACTCCTCCAGCGCCTCCACCACCATCCGGTGGTCCTCCAGCTGGGGCAGTCCGCTCACCGTCACCGAGCCGACGACACCCACGCCGTCGACGGTGATCGGGAAGGAGCCGCCGTGGGCCGCGTACTCGTCCGGGTCCAGACGGGAGGAGTCCTCGAACGTCGTGCCCTTGGCACGGAACCGCGCGCCGACCAGGTAGGAGGCGCTGCCATAGCGCTCGACGACCCGGCGCTTGCGGGCGATCCAGGCGTCGTTGTCCGGCGTCGAGCCCGGCAGCGCCGCGTGGAAGAGCTGCTGACCACCGCGGTGGATGTCGATCGCGACCGGCGCCTGCCGCTCCCTGGCCAGGTCGACCAGGAGCGAGCCGAGCGCCCACGCGTCCTCGAAGGTGAACCGGCTGAAGACCAAGTGGCGCTCCTGCGCCTCCAGTTCCTCCAGCGGCGGGGTGAGCTCCGGCTGGAACTTCGGCGTGATCCCGGTGTTGTGCGTCACAGCGTCACCGCCACTCCGTCGCGGGCCGAACGCCGAGCCGCCTCCAGTACGTCGAGGGCGGCCGCCGCCTCCGACGCCGTCACCGGATTGGCGCCGCCGTCGGTAAGGGCCCTGGCCACGGCCGCATAGTACGCGGAGTAGTCGCCGGGAAGGGTCGGTACGGGGGTGCCGCCGCCGGTCAGCGGGGACTCGCCGGAACCGAGCCGGCCCCACAGCTCCTCGGGCTCGGTGCCCCAGTCGGCGGTGGTGTCGGGGCGCCCGCCCTCGCGCAGGGCTGCCTCCTGCGGGTCGAGGCCGTACTTCACGTAACCGGCCTTCGAGCCCAGGACCCGGAAGCGCGGGCCGAGTTGGGCGGTGGTCGCGGAGGCGTAGAGGTGGGAGCGGACGCCGTTCGCATGGGTCAGAGCGATGAACGTGTCGTCGTCGGTCTGCGCGCCGTCGCGCCGGATGTCCGACTCGGCGTAGACCCGCGTGACCGGGCCGAAGAGGACGAGTGCCTGGTCGACGACGTGACTGCCGAGGTCGTAGAGCAGACCTCCGATCTCTGCCGGGTCGCCGGACTCGCGCCAGCCGCCCTTCAGCTGCGGGCGCCAGCGCTCGAACCGCGACTCGAAGCGCCAGGGGTCGCCCAACTCGCCCTCGGCGAGCAGCGCCTGGAGGGTGCGGAAGTCGTTGTCCCAGCGGCGGTTCTGGAACACGGAGAGCAGCAGGCCGCGCGCCTCGGCCCGGGCCGCCAGCTCGCGTGCCTCGGCGGCCGTGCCGGCGACCGGCTTGTCGACGACGACCGGGAGGCCGGCGTCGAGGGCGGCGGTCGCGAGCGGGACGTGCGTCTTGTTCGGCGACGCGATCACGACCAGGTCCAGCTCCGCGGCGCGGGCGAACAGCTCGTCGGGCGTGGCCGCGATGCCGACGTCCGGGAACTCGTCGCGGGCCTGCTTCTGCCGCTCCGGGTTCGAGGTGACCACCGTGTCGAGCGTGAGGCCCTCGGTGGCGGCGATCAGCGGGGCGTGGAAGACGGAGCCCGCGAGACCGTAGCCGATCAGGCCCACGCGGAGAGGAGTAGCGGTAGCAGTCATGCCCTCCACTTTCGCAACGCTGTTGCCAAAGTGCAAGCGCGGGGGAGAATGGGGTGTGGACGCGGCGAGGAGCGGTGCGGGTGACGCGGGCGGTGGCGGTGGCGGTGTGGTGAGTGGAGGTGCGGTGAGTGGAGGTGCGGACGTGGTCGGCGCGGCGGGCGGTGGTCTGCGCGCGGGTGGAGAAGCTCGGCGCGGGGGTGAGGTCGGGCATGGGGGCGAGGTCAGGCGTACGGGTGAGGTCAGGCGCGGGGGCGTGAATCTGTTCGCCCTGCGCAGTCACAATGCCGCGCTCGTACTGGACCTGCTGCGCACGGCCGGCGCCGACGGCATCAGCCGGCTCGAACTCGCCGAGCGCACCGGGCTGACCCCGCAGGCCGTCAGCAAGATCACGGCCCGTCTGCGGGACGACGGTCTGGTGGCCGACGCGGGCCGCCGAGCCTCCACCGGCGGCAAGCCGGCGACCGTACTGCGCCTGGTGCCGGAAGCGGGCCACGCGGTCGGACTGCACCTGGACCGCGACGAACTCCGGGCGGTGCTGGTCGACCTGACCGGGGCCGTGGTGGGGGAGCGGCGCGCCTCGCTGGATCTGGGGGCGGGGACCGAGGCGGTGCTGGGTGCCGTGGCGAGGGAGGCGGAGGCACTGGTCGGGGGTGGTGGGTCCGTACTGGGCGTGGGGGCGGCCCTCCCCGGCCCCCTCGACCACACCAGCGGAATCCTGCACCGCGTCACAGGCTTCCCGGAGTGGGACGGGTTCCCCCTGCGGGACGCGCTCGCGCGGCGGCTCGGGATGCCGGTGGCTGTCGACAAGGACACGAACGCCGCCGCGCTCGGACTCGCCGTCGGCGGGGAGCGCGGGTCCTTCGCCTACCTGCATCTCGGTACGGGGCTCGGGGCCGGGCTCGTCATCGGCGGTGCCGTGCATCGGGGCGCCCGCACCGGCGCGGGGGAGTTCGGGCATCAGGTCGTCCAGCTGGACGGGCCGCTGTGCGGCTGCGGCAACCGTGGCTGCGTCGAGGCGCTGTGCCTGGCCGCGGTGGCGCGCGGCGACCTCGCGGAGGCGGCTCGCGTCCTC
Organism: Streptomyces sp. NPDC092369; assembly: GCF_044755245.1. Taxonomy (NCBI): domain Bacteria; kingdom Bacillati; phylum Actinomycetota; class Actinomycetes; order Kitasatosporales; family Streptomycetaceae; genus Streptomyces; species Streptomyces sp. NPDC092369. The sequence continues at coordinate 1,455,712 of NZ_JBIVQP010000002.1, read as the reverse complement.
GGCACCGGCGCCGGCAACCTCGTCGCCCTGCTCGACATCGACCTCGTCCTGCTCGGCGGCCGCACCGTCACCACCGCGCCGGAACCTTTCGTACGAGGCGTACGCGTCGTCCTCGACGAACGCGCCCGGCGCGTGGGCGAGCCCCCGGTCCCGGTACGCACCGCCTCCGGCGAGGTGGCGGAGGGCGCGGCGCAGCTCGTACTGGCACGACTCTTCGGGCGAGCCGACGCGTGATGCCTCCGGCGGTTCGGCAGGCGGGGTGCGCTGTGCGCCGGGGTGGCCTGGCAGGAGGGTTCGCTGGTGCGTGGCGCTTTCGGCGGTTCGGTGGGTGGGTTGTGCTGTCCGGCACCCGCGCCGCGGGACCGACCCCCAGCATCCGCTGACCGAGCGATTCCCCGTACCCACCCACGCAGCGATTCCCCGCACCCGCCGACCGAACAACCCCTCCGGCATCCGCCGAACGAACGGATTTCTCCCGCCCCTCGGAGCGCCGCCGCCTCCCGCCCGCTCCCACCCGGCAGGGTCACCTGTCCATGCGACTGTGCACGCCTGTCTCCCTCTGCCTTGCAGCAGCCGCCGGTCTCCTCTCCCTCTCCGCGGCACCACCGGCCGCGGCGGCGCCCACGTGTGCCGAAGCCGCCCGCTTCCCCCTCACCACCCGCATCCAGAACGGCCCCGCCACCTACGAAGCCGGGGGCGGCTACGGCGTCTGGGAACTGCGGCTCACCAACACCACCACCCGGACGTGCACGAACGTCCACCCGGTCGTCGTGCTCGTCGACGGGGCACGGGCGCTGAAGCCGGCGCAGGCCAGGCTGGAGTTCTACGAGGGTGAGCGGCCGCATCTCGTGCGGTTCGAGGTGAGCGACGAGGACGAGCTGGTCGGTGCCTTCGACGACGGGTTCGCGGGATTCACCGTCGGCCCCCGCGGCACCGTCACCGTCAAGGTCAGGCTCGCGTTCACCTCGGACGCGGCGCCCGACGGCGTCACCGTGAACGCGGCCGTCGTCCAGCGGCACGACGAGGACGGCGACTGGGTCGGGCAGTCGAACGACTACCGGTTCGAGGTCGAGTCCGACCCCGCCGCCTCCGACCCCACGGACTCCGCGTCCGACCCGGCCTCGCCCTCCGCCCCCGACTCCCGCCGCGACGAAGGCCTCCCCCTCACACGGGAAGCCGAGGAACTCGCCCGCACCGGCCTCGGCACCCCCCACCGAACCCTCGCGACCGCCGCCGCCCTCCTCACCGCGGTCGGCACCCTGCTGCTGACCCGGAGGGTATGGCGGCGCCGCTGAAGCCGGCGGCAAGCCGACAGACACCGCCCGCGCACCCCGCAGGCTCTGTCTGCGACGATCCTCGCGTGGACTACCCGAACGACCAGGACCCCGGCGCACCCGTCCGCTCCGGCATTCCGGAGCACGGCCGGATTCCGAAGTACTACGCGGTGAAGGCGCGGATCGACCGGCTCGTCGGTGAGCTGGGGGAGGGCGGCACCATCCCCACCGAGCGCGATCTGTCCGAGCAGTACGGCGTCGCCCGCGAGACCGTCCGGCAGGCACTGCGCGAACTCGTGCTGGAGGGGAAGCTGCGCAGGCAGGGACGCGGCACGGTCGTCGCCGGGCCCAAGCTCGCCCAGCCGCTCTCCCTCGCCAGTTACACGGAAGGCGTACGGCGACAGGGCCGCACCCCCGGCCGCAGCCTGGTCACCCTCGACCGCTTCCCCTGCCCGGCCGCCCTCGCCGCCGAGACCGGCCTGGAGCGCGGCGAACCCGTCTGGCACCTGGAGCGCGTGCTGCTCGCCGACGACGAACGGGTCGGCCTGGAGAGCACCTACGTCGCCGTCGCCCGACTCCCGCACCTGGACACCGAGTTCGAGCCCGACTCCTCCTTCTACGCCTACCTCCACGAACACGGCATCGGCTTCGGCGACGCCGACGAACGCATCGAGACCGTGCTGGCCACCCCGCGCGAGGCTCTTCTCGTCGGCACCCCGCCGGCCCTTCCGATGCTGCTGATCCACCGGGTCTCACGGGACACCGAGGGCCGCCCGCTGGAGCGGGTGCGGTCGCTGTACCGGGGGGACCGGTTCTCCTTCACCACCCATCTGCGCGGCTGACCACGATTCGCGTCCCCATCTCGCGAAGTGTCACAAATGAATAACGGGTCTAGCCCAATCGTGATGGTTCGTTCAGGCTCTCGTTGTCAGCCGGACTCTTCCGGCTCCCCGTGCGCGAGGAGCGTGACCGACGTGAGAGTGACAGTCGTAGGAGCAGGCGTGGTGGGCACCATGCACGCCTGGCAGGCGGTGGAACGTGGCCACGAGGTGGTGCAGATCGAGCGCGAGGCCGAGGCCCGCGGCGCCTCGCTGCGCAACTTCGGGCAGATCTGGGTGAGCGGGCGCGCCGGTGGGGAGGAGCTCGAAACCGCCCTGCGGGCACGGGAGTTGTGGGAGGGGATCGGCGAGCGCGTGCCCGGCCTCGGGTTCCGGGCCAACGGGTCACTGACCCCGCTGCGCGGTGCGTACGAACTCGCCGTCGCCGAAGCCGCCGTGGCCCGCGCCGACTCGGCCGCCCGCGGACACAAGCTGCTCACGCCCGGCGAGGCCCGCGCCCTCAACCCCGCCCTGCGCGGTGCCTTCGACGCGGCCCTGTACTGCGAGCGGGACGCCGCCGTCGAACCCCGTACCGCCCAACTCGCCCTGCGCGCCGAGCTGTCGAAGTCCCCGCACTACACCTTCCTGCCCGGCCGCGAGGTCCGCGAGGTGGTCGGCCCCGGAGCCGTCCGCGACGACCACGGCGACGTGCACACCGCCGACGTCGTGGTGCTGTGCACCGGCGCCTGGCTCGGCGGCCTGGTGCGGGAGCTCGCCGGACCCGAACTGCCCGTGCGGCGCGTGCGGTTGCAGATGATGCAGACCGAGCCACTGGGCGAACCGCTCACCACCTCGGTCGCCGACGCCGACAGCTTCCGTTACTACCCGGCCTACGCCTCCCCGGCCCTGGGCGAGCTCAACTCCCGGCAGCCGCAGGCCCCGACCGCCGCCGAGCACCGTATGCAACTGCTGATGGTCCAGCGCGCCGACGGCGGTCTCACCATCGGCGACACCCACGAGTACGAGCACCCTTTCGCCTTCGACACCCTCGAAGACCCCTACGACCACCTCACCGAGGTCGTCGAATCCCTCCTCGGCCGCCCGCTCCCCAAGGTCCGGCGCCGCTGGGCCGGGGTGTACGCGCAGTGCACCGAACCGGGCCGGGTCGTGCACCGGCAGCAGGTGCGTGACGGGGTGTGGCTGGTGACCGGGCCCGGCGGGCGCGGCATGACCTGCTCGCCGGCCATCGCCGAAACGACCGCGAACGAACTGGGCTGGTGACACCCGACATGACCGCCAACATCGACAACACTGACAACACTGACAACACCGATGACAGCCGTGCGCACGACAGCCGTACGCACGACATCCGTCTCGTCGTCCTCGACATGGCCGGCACCACCGTCGCCGACGGCGGCCTCGTCGAGCAGGCCTTCACGGCGGCGGCCCACCACCTGGACGCCGACCCCGACGAGATGATCGGCTACGTGCGCGCCACCATGGGCGAGTCCAAGATCTCCGTCTTCCGGCACCTGTTCGGCGAGGAGGGAAAGGCCCAGGAGGCAAACAAGGCTTTCGAGGCGGCGTACGCCGAACTCGTCGACGGCGGCCGGGTCGCCGCCCTGCCCGGCGCCCGCGCGACCATCGACACGCTCAAGTCCCGTGGTCTCACGGTGGTGTTGACGACCGGCTTCGCGCGCACCACGCAGGACGCGATCCTGGCCGCGCTCGGCTGGCAGGACCTCGTGCCCCTCACGCTGTGCCCCGCCGACGCAGGGGGCCGGGGGCGGCCGTACCCGGACATGGTCCTCGCCGCGTTCCTGCGGACGGCGGCCGCGGACGACGTACGGCAGATCGCCGTCGTCGGCGACACCTCGTACGACATGCTCAGCGGCGTCCGTGCGGGCGCGGGCCTGGTCGCCGGTGTGCTGACCGGCGCGCATGACGCGGACGCACTGCGGGCGGCTGGGGCGACCCAAGTGCTCGACGGTGTGGGGCAGTTGCCCGGAGTCCTCGCGTGACCAGCGGCATCCGCTTCGACTCCGGCACGGTCGCGTACGGCTCGCCTCGGGGCCGGCGCCGTCGCGCCGACCAAGCTGATGGACGGCGTCGGCCCGGAGTGGTCGCGCACGGCAAGGCCTAGGCTGGGGGCGTCGGCACAGCGCGGTTTTGGCGCCACCGGCTCACGCTCGTACGCAACGCCAGGAGACAACGCACATGGCAGACCGCAGGCCCATCGAGTCCTGGCTCACCGACATGGACGGTGTGCTCATCCACGAGGGCGTGCCGATCCCCGGCGCCGACTCCTTCCTGAAGAAGCTGCGCGAGTCCGGCAAGCCCTTCCTGGTGCTCACCAACAACTCGATCTACACCCCGCGTGACCTGCACGCCCGGCTGCGCCGCATGGGCCTGGACGTGCCGGTCGAGTCCATCTGGACCTCGGCCCTGGCCACCGCCCAGTTCCTGGACGACCAGCGGCCGGGCGGCTCGGCGTACGTGATCGGCGAGGCGGGTCTGACCACCGCCCTGCACGACATCGGGTACATCCTCACCGACCACGAGCCGGACTACGTCGTCCTGGGCGAGACCCGCACGTACTCCTTCGAGGCGATGACCAAGGCGGTACGGCTGATCGACGCGGGCGCCCGTTTCATCTGCACCAACCCGGACGAGACCGGTCCCTCCGCCGAGGGCGCGCTGCCGGCGACCGGCGCGGTGGCCGCGCTGATCACCAAGGCGACCGGCAAGCAGCCGTACTTCGCCGGCAAGCCCAACCCGCTGATGATGCGCACCGGGCTCAACGCGATCGGCGCCCACTCAGAGACCAGCGCGATGATCGGCGACCGCATGGACACCGACGTGCTGGCGGGTATGGAGGCCGGGATGCAGACCTTCCTCGTGCTCACGGGCCTGACCCGGCCGGAGCAGATCGGGGACTTCCCGTACCGGCCGTCCAAGGTCGTCGACTCGATCGCGGACCTCGTCGACCGGATCTGAAACCCGGGCACACCCGTACGGAGCAACAGGGCCCCCCTGAGGATGCGGGCGCCGGTTCCGAGGAGGAGTCTCCAGGTATCTGGAGGTTCACGATGGGTTCAGCAAAGGTCACTCTCGGTGCGGCCGCGGTACTCGTGGCCGTCCTCACCCCGACGGCGTACGCGCAGGACGGCGGTGGCGGGATCGCGATCCGCCCGGCCTCCCCGGCTCCGGGCGCTGACGTCGCCGTACGCGTGGACGGCTGTGGGCAGAAGACGGCGACGGCGGTCTCCGCGGCCTTCGTCGCGGACGCGAAGCTGACCGGCGCCGACGGCACACTCGTCGGGGAGACCCGCGTCCGTTCCGCACTGAGCGCCGGCAGCTACGACGTGCAGGTCACCTGCGGCGACACCGAGCGCAAGGGCAGGTTCACCGTCGGCGGCGCCACGGCGGAGCCCACCGCGCCCGCGTCCCCCGTCGCCCCCGTCCACGCGGGCGGTGGCGGCAGCGCGCACCTCGCCGCCGTGGACGCGCGGTCCGCCGGGCCCGGTACGGCGCAGGCGGTGACCGGTCTCGTGCTGGCCGGGATCGCCGTCGCGGCCGTGGCGCTGCTCGGCGCCCGCCGGAGCCGCGGAACGGGCTGACCATGTCCGACCACGAGCGTTCCAGCGGCTCGGGGCGGCTGCTGATGGGCGTCGCCTGGGCGCTGCTGCTCCTCGGGCTGTGGCTGTGGGGACGGCAGGTCACCGACATACGCCAGGGGATATCCGCGCCGACCACCGGCGACATGGCCGCCGTCGGACGGCCGCCGGAGGTCGAACTGCCGCCCCCGGCAAGGCCGTTGGGCGACGCCCTACCGCAGCGCGTGGACATCCCCGACCTCGGTGTGCAGGCACCGGTCGTGGCCCGGGGCCTCGACCGGCAGGGCGCGATCGATCCACCGCCCTTCGAGCAGGCGGGCGTCGTCGGCTGGTACGCGGCCGGGGCGGCGCCGGGCGCCAAGGGGGCCGCACTGCTGGTGGGCCACGTCGACACCGAGACCCGGCCGGCCGTCTTCTACAAGCTCAGCGCCCTCAAGCCAGGCGAGACGATCCGGGTGATCCGCGCCGACGGCAAGGTCGCCGAGTTCACCGTCGACGACGTGACCGTGCTGAACCGGACCGGCTTCGACGCCCAACAGGCCTACGGGCAAAGGGAGTCGGGCCGTGCCGAGCTGCGGCTGATCACCTGCGGCGGCACCTTCGACCGCACCAGCCGCAGCTACACGGCCAACGTGATCGTGTCGGCGTACCTGACGGGGACCGGTCTCTGAGCGGGCGGACAGGCTCGGAAGGGCAACAAGGCTCGGAAGGACACCAAGGCTCGGTCGGTGCACGTCGGATCTCCGATGGCACCTGGCCCGGTCGACGACCCGCTCCCCCCGAAAAAGCCGTCGACCGGGCCGGTCCTCGACCGCGTGCGCACGGGCTGCGGGAGTAACCCGGCGACCGCCGCGGGAGGCTTGTACCGACCGGGGGCCGGGGTCGTCTGAGAAGACTTTAGAACGGATGAGCGCCCGGGCCTAGAGGCGGTTCGACGCCAAGTCCCCGACCGGTGGCTCTCGGTCATCCACGCAGGTGGTGGGAGCTTCTACAACTACCCCGGCCCGGACGGACCCTGAGCCTTCGCGCGCAGCTCCGTGTCGTCCGCCGTTCCGTCGACGACCGCGCCCGCGACCTGGTCCAGGGGCAGCCGCCGGCCCCGCGCGTACCGCCGCAGCGCCGTGAACGCCTCCGCGGTGCCGGTGTTCCAGCGCTCGGCGAGTATGCCCTTGGCCTGTTCGATCCGGACCCGGCTGGACAGCGCCTCCTGCAACTGCGTCGACAGCGTGCGGTACCGGGTGTACCCGCGGTGGCTGACCAGCCCGACGGCCGCCGCGTCGGCGAGCGCCTGGGCGACCGACAGCTCCGGCTCCCAGCCACCGGTGCCGCCCTCCGCCGCGAACACGTTGAGCGCGCCGAGCGCGGTCCCGCGCCGGCGCAGCGGTACCGCGAACGTGGTCGTGATGCCGTGGTCGAGCGCGGCGCCGGTGAAGGCCGGCCAGCGGGCGTCCTCGTGCGCGGCCCGCACGGAGACCGGCGTGACCGGACGCCCCGAGCCGTGGCTTTCCAGGCAGGGCCCGCCCTCGCGCTGGGCCCGCAGCAGATCGAGCGCGACCTCCCGCGCCCCGCCGCCGCCCGCCAGCGCCACCGTCCGCTCCCCTTCGACGAGCATGATCCCGGCCGCCCGCGCCGCCAGCAGCTCCACGCAGCGGTCGGCCACCCGCCCCAGATGGGCCGTCGCCTCGAAGTCCTCGGTGAGCGTGTCCGCGGCCTCCACGAGCGCCGCCGCAAGCCGGAGCTCCCGGGTGGTGTCGTGCATCACCGCGCACTCCCCTTCCCTGACCGTCCGCCCCTGCCGCACGCCTACCCCACCATGGGTGCTGTAACAGCTCCCCGACAAGGCCCGGGCGACCTCGTGGCCGGAGCGCGGCGTATGTCAGGATTGACACTTGGAACGGTGCACCCAAGGGGGAGTTGGATGTACGGCAGCAGGGGGGCCGGAGTGAGGGCTTCCGCGACAGTGCTGGGGGCGGCACTGATCATCGCGGGGTGTTCCTCCTCATCGGACGGCGGCGGGCAGGACGACGCCGGCGCCACCATCACTCAACAGCCCAAGGAGAGCGACCCGTTCTGGGTCAACCCCGACGGCAACGCGGCCCAACAGGTGGCCGCCTACGCGAAGTCCGGAAAGAACGAGGACGCCGAGCAGATCCGCAAGATCGCCGAGCAGCCGACCGGCGAGTGGATCGGCCCGGAGAACCCGAAGGACGAGGCACAGGGCTTCACGGAGGCCGCCGACAAGGCCGGCCGCACCGCGCTCCTGGTCCTCTACAACATCCCGCACCGCGACTGCGGCCAGTACTCACAGGGCGGCGCCGCCGACGGCGACGCGTACCGGGAGTGGATCGACGGGGTGGCCGCGGGCATCGGCGACCGCCCGGCCACGATCGTCCTGGAGCCGGACGCCGTCCTGCACCTGGTCGACGGCTGCACCCCGGACGAGTTCCACGAGGAGCGCTACGACCTCCTCAAGGGCGCGATCACCAAGCTCAAGTCCCTGAAGTCCACGAAGGTGTACCTGGACGCGGGCAACGCGGGCTGGGGCCATCCCGACGAGATCTTCGAGTCGCTCAAGCTGGCGGGCGTCGAGGAGGCGGACGGCTTCGCGGTCAACGTCTCCAACTTCTACTCCACCAAGGACTCCGTCACCTACGGCAAGCAGCTCTCCGGCAAGGTCGGCAACAAGCCCTTCGTCATCGACACCAGCCGCAACGGCAACGGCCCCTACACGGGCGGCGACGAGGACGAACGCTGGTGCAACCCACCGGGACGCGCCCTGGGCGAGACCCCGACGACAAAGACGTCGGACGACCTGGTGGACGCGTACCTGTGGGTCAAGCGCCCCGGGGAGTCGGACGGCGAGTGCAAGGGCGGCCCGAAGGCGGGCGAGTGGTGGGCGAGTTATGCACTCGCCCTCGCCAAGGGCAGTAAGTAGTCGTGGTCCGGTAGTTGAACAACTACCGGACGGCTACGGAACCTTGACCCACTGCGCCTCACTCGGCGTCCCCTGGTCGTCGTCCACGAACACCATGTACCAGCCCGACTGAACAAGGTTCTTGTTCTTCGGCACGGTCACCTTGATCTTGTTCCCGGACGTCGTGAAGTCCAGCGCGATCGACCGCTGGTCCACATCCGTCACATGGGTCGACGCGCTGGGCCGGATCAACCGCACCTTCTTGACCGCCGAGGCCTGCGGGGACGTGAACGTCCCCGAAGCGCCCCGGGCGATCGTCTGCGGACCGCCCGACAGCGACGGCCGGGAGTCCCGGTACAGATACGGCGGCGTGTAGATCTCGATCCGCTGCTCGAACTTGCCCGGCTTGGTGTCGGCCTTGTCGGCGTACAGCGAGTCCGACCCGAAGAACATCACGCGCCCGTCGGGCAGCAGCAGCGACCCTGAGTGGTAGTTGCGCCCCACCAGCGGGTCGGCGACCTGGTCGAACGTGTTGGTGTCCGGGTGGTAGAGCCGCGCCTGGAGGATGTTGGAGTCGCCACGCCCGCGGTAGTCCTGCGAGCCGCCCGACACCAGCACGCTGTCGTCGGGGAGGATCGAGGCCTGCGGATACCGCGTGCCCTTCTCCAGCGTCGGCCCGTCGGTGAACGTCGGGTTCTTGTCCTTGAGGTCGATCAGCCGCGTCTTGTTGCTGGACTCCTTGGACTCGCCGACCCCGCCGCCGCCGATCACCATGAACTTCTCGTCCTGTGCCGGCGGCAGCAGCACGGTGCCGGACGTCTCCATCTCCTTGCTGTCGCTGAGCCCTTGGAGCTTGGTGAACTTGTTGGTGTCGACGTCCCAGACGCCCGGCTCACGGCCCACGTTGTCCGGCCCGTACCCCGCGTTGGACCCCGAGTAGAAGACCTTGCCGTTCTGCATCAGGAAGAGCGCCGGGTAGGTCGGGAACTGCCGGACGGTCCTGAGATACGTCCACTTCTTGGTGGCCGGATCGAACACCTCGTTCTTGCCCGGCACCAACTGCCCGATGTCGTCGAGCCCGGAGACGCTGAGGATCCTGCCGTCCGACAGAGTCGTCAGCGTCGGATACCAGCGGGCCTCGTTCATCGGGTCGACCTTGATGTACTTCTCGGCCACCGGGTCGAACTCGTAGGCGTCCCTGATCCCCTGGAAGTCCTTCTTGTCCAGGGCGAGCTTCTGCGCGATGCCGTAGGTGTTGCGGGCGTCGGTGCCGGTCAGGCCCTGGATGCGGTAGTTGTCCTGGGTGCCGGTCTCGTACTTGGTGCCGCTCTGCTTCGCCTCGACGTAGATCCGGCCGAGCCCCGGGTCGTTGCGCAGGAACGCTCCCGTCTTCTTGTCGAAGACCTTCTTCGCGCGCGGCACGAGCACCGGGTCCTTCGACACGAAGGTCTTGCCGTTCTCCTTGCCGGTGAACTTGGTGCCCGCGGGCAGCGTGATCGGCGCGTCCGGGTTCTCGTTGTGCACCACCATCAGACCGCCGGCCTTGGTGACGTCACCCTTCAGCTTCTCGTACCGCTTGGTGCCGCCGGCGATCAGCAGATTGCCGTTGGACAGCTGCGTGTGCCCGGTGCAGAACAGGTCGGCCGGGGTGGGCACCTTCTTGATGGTGCCCTTGACCGGGTCCCAGATCCGGGAGTCGAACCTCTTCGCGTCGAAGTTGTCCTGGTTGTTGCCCGAGCCGGCCACCAGCAGCACCTTGCCGGTGCGCAGCAGCGCCGCGTGGATGGTGTTCTGGCGGTACTCCTTCGGGAAGTCGACGATCTGCCAGTGACCGTTGTCCGCCTTGTACTCGGGTCTGTTGATCTTGTACTGGTGGTATTTCTCGGTCCCGAAGCGGTACAGCCACGGCCCGTTCATCCCGGCCAGCGCGAGCACCACCACCGTGCCGATCGCGAGTCGACGGGCCCGGCGGTGGCCTGCACGGTCGTTCATTCCTTACGTCCCCCGAGTCCACCGAGCGCGATCTGCATGGTCTGGTCGTTGCCACTGCCCGAGGCGGCCCAGCTGGGCTTCTGCCCGGTGCCGTGCGGCGCGTGCTGCGCGGGCAACGGCTGTGACTGGTACGGCTCGGCCGGCGCCGGCTGCGCTTGCGGCGGTATCGGGGCGGGCGGCCGCTTCTTCGTCTGCCGCAGCTCGTAGCGCCACGCGATGATCGGCGAGGCGGTGATCAGCAGGGCGAAGGTGGCCCAGACGAGCATCGCCGGGTGACCGTGCCCGAGCGTGAGACCGGCGGCGATCGAGCCGCCGAAGACCAGGATGAAGAACAGGTGGATGCGGAAGGTCCCGAACAAGGTGTCCGGGCTGGCGGAGTCGCCCTTGGGCGTGACCACGAACTTGCTCTTGCGGCGCAGCACGGTGTCCAGCAGCGAGCGGGCGTAGATCGGCGCCGACAGCGCCGACATCACCATGCCCGCCACCCCGCCGGAGCCCTCCGGCTCGTGCGGGGAGACGTTGTGCCGCCGGTTCCACACGTACAGGCCGATCTGCAGCGCGGACGCGTTGCCGTACAGCATCAGCCAGACCGTCGGGTCGATGTTCACGCCCGAGGCGCCCAGGCCCAGGAACAGCGCACAACTCAGCGCCGCCAGGATCCAGTTGAGGGCGGACATCGGGTAGAAGATGATCATCATCGTGTAGTTGAAGAGCTTGCTCGGCGGAAGCGAGTACCAGCCCTTCCAGTACTGCTTGAGGATCGTCTCGTACGTGCCCCGCGACCAGCGCAGCTGCTGGGTGAAGAAGTCCGTCCAGGCGCCCGGCCCCTCGCCCACCGCGAGCACGTCCGGCGTGTAGACCGAGCGCCACTTCCGGCCGGTGACCGGGTTCTTGGCCCGGTGCATCTCGAAACCAGTGGCCATGTCCTCGGTGATCGAGTCGTACAGCCCGCCGATCTGCTTGAGGGCCCTGATGCGTACGGCGTTCGACGTGCCCACGAACATGGGTGAGCCGTACCGGTTGCCCGCCCTTTGGATGAGGGCGTGGAAGAGGAACTGCTGGGACTCGGCGGCCTTGGTGATGGGGTTGTCGTAGTTGCCGTACACCTGCGGGCCGATGACGAAGCCGACGTCCGGGTCGCGGAAGAAACCGAGCATCCGCTCCAGGTAGTTGGGCAGCGGTACGTGGTCGGTGTCGACGGAGGCGAAGAAGTCGTACGCGTCGCCGTGCGCGTCCAGCCAGGCGTTGTAGTTGCCGTGCTTGGTCTTGGCGCGGTGCGCGCCCTTGGCCTGGTTCCACTGCGCGACGCCCTTGCGGGAGAAGTGGTGCACACCGAGGCGGGCGCAGACCGCCTTCACCTCGGCGTCGTCGCCCTCGTCCAGGAGCCAGACGTGCAGCAGACCCCGGTGCCGCAGCCGGACGGCCGCTTCCAGGGTCTTGGTCACCATCTCCAGGGGTTCCTTGCCGGGCACGTACGTCGTGATGAACGCCACTCTCGTGCCGGTCTCGGGCACCACCGGGATGGGGTCGCGGGCGACCAGGGTGGCGTGCGCGTTCGACAGCACGTTCATGCAGCGGAAGAACTCGATCAGGCCGATCGAGACGAGCATCACTATGTCCAGGGCCGGCAGGAAGTCGAAGGCCGGGTAGTCGCGCTCGGTCCAGTGCTCCGGCTGCAGCAGCCAGGCCAGCAGGACCAGGGACAGCAGCGGCGCGGCGCCCAGCATCAGCGCGGCCCGCAGCCGGTGCGGCTCCTGCGACAGCAGCGAGCGGTACTGCACCTTGTACGGCTTGCTCGGGTCGGGCTGAGTGAGGGGACCGGCCAGCCGGCTGTAGTGCTCGTAGTCGTATCTCGGCAGTGTCTTCTTGATCCGGCGGAACTGGCCTGTCTGGCTGTTTCGGTGCGAATCCACTCTGAGCTGGGTGGTATCTGACGGGTCGAAGTTCTGCCGGGCGCCCGTCGGCGTCGACGTCATGAGTCATCCCCCCACACGCGGGTCACCCGCGTGTTGTGTCGGTTCCTTCCGTCCGCGACGAGTCCCCCTCGACTCACCGCGCACGTGTCAGTGGCAGGCCACAGTCACCACATTTTGCACACTCTCAGACATGGAACTGTGTCCTTCCGGTTGCATGATGCCCCCCTCGGCATCGCCTCGTGAACGGGGCCCCTCTCCCCGCAGACCCGGCAACCGGTTACTTCTACCCCCAACTGCCGCGTATCCGCAGCATCTTGAAAAAACAGGGTTCTACGCCGTTCGTCATGATCGCAAGACGCGAAACGTGGTGTTTACCGGTCATACGCGTTCATTGTGGCGCCTGTGGGGGTCTTGTGGATCGGTTGTGGACAGCCGGGGTTCGGTTGTGGACAACCGCGTGCGGATGTTCCCGAAGTGTTCCCTTATGGCCTCCTCCGCCCGTATCGCGCCGCCCGATCGCACCGCGTCGAGGATGTCCCGGTGCTGCCGGCAGGTCACCTTCGGGTCCTGCGGTGCGCCCCCGAGATCCGTGTGCACCCGGTGGAAGGCGTCCCAGAACGCCTCCAGGACCTCACCGAGCAACACGTTGTCCAACCCCCGGTAGAGAGTGGCGTGAAAGGCCCGGTCGGTCTCGGCGAGGCCGTCGCCTCCGGCGGCGGCCTGCTGATCCATACGTGCCACGAGCGCGTCCAGTTCAGCGAGGTCCCGCTCGGGCAGCCGGCCCGCGAGCCGCGAGATCAGCCCCGTCTCCACCGCCTCGCGCAGTTCGAGCAGCTGGAGCAGGGTGTCCTCGCCGCGGTAGTGCCCCGCGACCGTACGGAAGGCGAGCCCCTCGATCATCGGGGCCAGGGACATCGCGCCGACATAGGTGCCGTAACCGTGCCGGATCTCCACGATGCCCATCGCCTGCAGCGCCTTGAGCGCCTCACGCACCGAGTTCCGGCTCGCACCCAGATGCGCCATCAGTTCGGGCTCGGTCGGCAGCGGCGCCCCGGACGCGAGCCGCCCATCGAGGATGAGCTTCTTGATCCGCTCCTGGAGGTCGCGCGCTGCCATGGCGAGAGGGTATCCGGCCACACGAAGAAGGTCCCCCATGTGTATGGGGGACCTTCTTCTATACGTGCGCCGCCAGGGACTCGAACCCCGGACCCGCTGATGCTGCATCTCCCGGGGGATAACCCCCGGACCCCCAGCCCACCCAACGCCGAGCCGGCGAAAGCCCCTACCAACATCGAAGGCCCCCCGCATCCGCGAGAGGCCCTCGGTCCGTGCGCCGCCAGGGACTCGAACCCCGGACCCGCTGATTAAGAGTCAGCTGCTCTAACCAACTGAGCTAGCGGCGCGCGCTGACGGATCAACTCTACCGGACCTGACGGGGTGCTCCGGACCACCGGAGGGCGCCGGCCCCCGCGAGGGCCTTGTACATCATTCGGACCGTCAACATGCGCGTCGGGAAGACAGTTGGGAAACTGATCAATGTGCACACGCGTGGCTATTTCCATCTGGAGTGTGAGGGGCATCGCATGGGAACTCCGGTATTCGAGGAATTCGATCCCGCGAGCGACTGCGACTGCCCCGGATGCGCCCACTGGCGCCGGGTGCTGCCGTACGCGCGAGCGGCCCGGCACCCCGCCGCCCACCGGACGGTGATCGTGGCGGCCGCCGCGTCCGCAGCGCTCGGCGCGACCGGTGCCGTACCCGCGATCGCCGCCCCGCACGCACCCGCGCGGCCCGGCGTTCCCGCAGGCGACGAGCCCGACACCCCGCAGGGCAGCAAGGCCCCGCTGCACGGCCCGAGCGGGCACCCGGCCAAGCCGCCGGCCGCGGTCAAGGCACCCCTGACCACCCGTTCGGAGATCATCAGACGGGCCAAGACCTGGGTCGCCGCCCAGGTGCCGTACAGCATGAGCGCGTATTGGTCCGACGGTTACCGCCAGGACTGTTCGGGCTTCGTCTCGATGGCCTGGACGCTGCCCGGAAACGAATGGACGGGCAGCCTCGACCAGTACGGCGACCGCATTCCCAAGGAGGATCTGCAGCCCGGCGACATTCTCCTGTTCCACAATCCGTCGAACCCCGAGAAAGGCTCGCACGTCGTCATTTTCGGCGGCTGGACGGACTACACGCACACCTACTACATCGCCTACGAGCAGACGCCGCCGCGCGCCCGCCGGCAGGCGACTCCCTACGCGTACTGGAGCCACTCGGACCAGTACGTCGCCTACCGCTACAAGGGCCTCGCACCGGACACCGCCGGGGCGGAGGCCCCGGGCACGCCGGTCACGCCCGCCGTTCCGGCCAAGACCGCGCCGTACCCGGGAGCGGGGTCCTTCGGTCCCGGCGCGAACAACAAGTACGTCACCCAGCTCGGCACGATGCTCGTCGCACGCGGTGCCGGGCGCTACTACACGACCGGTCCCGGCCCGCGCTGGTCGGACGCGGACCGGCGGGCCACCCAGGCCTTCCAACTGGCCCAGGGCTGGCAGGGCGCCGACGCCGACGGGCTGCCCGGACCGCTGACCTGGCAGCTGCTGGTCACCGGGAAGGGCAAGAACATCAACGTCGGAGCGGCGGGACCGTCGGCGCCCTCCTCGCACGGGGCGCCTTCCTCGCCGGGACCGTCCTCGCACGGACCCTCCTCGCACGGGGTCCCCGCGTATCCGGGCCGGGCGATGTTCCGGCCCGGCGCGGGCAGCGGCTACGTCACGCAGCTCGGAAAGCAGCTGGTGAAGAAAGGATTCGGCAAGTACTACACGACAGGACCGGGGCCGCGCTGGGGCGAGGCGGACCGACGCAACGTCGAGGCCTTCCAGCGCGCCCAGGGCTGGCGGGGCGGCGCGGCGGACGGCTACCCGGGCCCGGAGACCTGGCGACGACTCTTTTCCTGATCACCGGCAGTTCTCACCACCCGCAGTTCTCACCACCCGCAGTCCTCACCACCCGTTGTCCTGACCACCCGTTGTGACGCATCTGGCGCGGAGGCTGGAGGCACCCATGAGTACGACGACCACTTCACACACGCCCGAGTCCGAAGGCCCCGCGGAGGGCCAGCAGGCCCGCAACGCGCGGCTCATCCAGAACGAGGCGACCACCGAGATCCCCGTCCACCTGCTGTTCCGCGACGAGCCCGACCCGGTGTCGGTGCCGCTGAAGCCCGCCGTCGTGGGGCGCAGACAGGGCACCGGCGAACAACCGCGCTTCCGCCGCCCCGCACCCGTGCCGTCGCGTCCCGCCCCGCAGGTCGACCCCGATCTCGCGGAACGCGCGGCCCACGTACTGCCCGCGACCCTCGGCGTCCTCGCCGGGACCTGCGGAGCGGTCGGCTGCCTGGCCGCCTCGTGGTGGGCCGGCGTCCTGCCGCCGCTCGCCGTGCAGGCACTGCGGCTGCCCGAGTACGCGGGGGCGGGGCTCGGTCCCCTCCAGTGGGCGGCTTACGCGGGCGCCGGGGCGCTCACCCTGTTCGGGTACGGCGGTCTTGCCCGCGGGCGGACCGGACGGGCCTGGGTGCTCGGGCTGTTCGGCCGCTACCGGGGGACCGTCCGGCGCACCGGCCTGATGTGGGTCAACCCGCTGCTGCTGCGCCGCCGGGTCGACGTACGGCTGCGGCACTGGCGCAGCGAGCCGATGCAGGCGGCCGACGGCAACGGGGTCGCGCTGCGGGTGGTCGTCCTGGTGGTGTGGCGGGTGCGGGACACCGCGCGTGCCGTGCTCGGGGTCGAGGACCACGAGACGTATCTGCGCGAGTGCGTGGAGGCGGCGCTGGCCCGGGTGCCGGTGGAGCCGCCGGGCGGCGCGCGCGGGGCGGGCGACGCGGCGGCCGAGGCGCTGACCCGGCTCGTGGCGGCGGACGCGGCACCGGTCGGCCTGGAGGTGTTCTCCGTACGCCCGGTACGCACCGAGTACGCCCCCGAGGTGGCCGCCGCGATGCACCGCCGTCGGATCACCGCGCTGGACGCGCAGCACCGGGCGTCCATGCTCACCTCGGTCGTCGACTCGGTGGAGGACACGGTGACCCGGCTGACCATGCGGGGCCTGGTCGAACTGGACGACTACGAACGCAAGGCGCTGGTCAAGGACTTGACGGTGGCGTTCTGCGCGGGGCGGGGCGAGACGGGGCAGTGAACGGCCTGGAACGGCCTTCGGAATTGACCCCTGTGATTGGTATGGACATGTTCAACTAACGGCAATAACCTGGGACTTGGTCTAGACCTGCACGCCTCACGGAACTTCCCCCACGTTCTCCAGGGAGCGGCAGCATGCGCAAAAAGACCAAGGTGTCCGCAGTCGCGGTGGGTCTCGCCACCACCGGAGCCCTCGTGCTCTCCTCCGGCGGTGCGAGCGGCCACGGCTACACCGACCTCCCCATCAGCAGGCAGAAGCTCTGTCAGAACGGCACCGTGACCAACTGCGGCGACATCCAGTGGGAGCCGCAGAGCGTCGAGGGCCCCAAGGGCTTCCCGGGCGGCGGCCCCGCCGACGGCCAGATCTGCAACGGCGGAGTCAGCAGGTTCGCCCAGCTCAGCGCACCGAGGACCCCCTCGGGCGGCGCCTGGCCCACCACCAGGGTGACGGGCGGCCAGAGCTACACGTTCCGCTGGCAGTTCACCGCCATGCACGCCACGACCGACTTCAAGTACTACGTCACCAGGGCGGGCTGGAACCAGAACCACAACCTGGCCCGCTCCGACCTCAACACCACACCGTTCCTGACGGTGCCGTACAACAACCAGCGGCCCCCGTCCACGCTCTCCCACAGCGGCACCCTGCCCAGCGGGCTGAGCGGCCACCACGTGATCGTCGCGGTGTGGACGATCGCGGACACGAGCAACGCGTTCTACGCCTGCTCCGACGTCACCTTCTGACCCTTCCGACTCGAATCGTCCGACGGGTGTGTGGAGTCACGGCCGGGTCCCCGGCCGTGACGACCGCGGCGACTGCACGAGCGCCGCGGGCTTCCCGAACGGCCGCGACCTCACCCACGACGTGATCGACCTCGGGATCGCCCAGCTGACCCAGGGCACCGTGCCGGCCGACGGGCCGCCCGCACGGCGACCTTCGCTCCGACTGCCCGATCTCTGAGCATTTCTTGAGCGAACACCGCCCGACCTGGGGGTACGTTCCCTGCACACCGGCCGCATCGGCCGTGCAGGGAGTTCGGGGGACCCCATGGAAGCCTTCTTCTACATCGTGCCGTCGCTCATCCTCACCGTCGTGCTCCTCGGCGCCATCACGGCGATCCGCCGAGCACGTCAGGTCGACCGTGCCTGGACCAGCGGCCTCACGGCCGAGGCCCGCTGTCTGCGGACGTACACGACGACCAGCGGCGGCGGCGACAGCATGGTGCACACGACCCTCCACCACGTCTACGAGTTCATGACGCGCGAGGGCCGCGTCGTCCGCTTCGACGAGGGCGGCGGACCGGGGACGACCCTGGAGGGCGACATCGTGACCGTGCGCTACGCGGCGGACCGCCCCGAGCGCGCCACGGCGAAGCCGCCGGCCCGCGGCAGACTCGCGGCGGGCACGGGCTGCCTGCTGGCCTTCCTCGGCGTCGTGGCCGCCTTCTGCGTCGCCTTCATGATCGGCGTCCACGAGGCCTTCTCCCTGACGGGTGACTTCTTCCAGCCGTAGTCTCCACATCTGACGGTACGTCAACTACCGTGCGCCCTCATGGAGTCGACAAGGCCGGCCGGGCGTACCGTCGCCGAACTCGTACAGGCACGCTGGGGCGACCACCGCCCCGGCCTGTGGTGCGAGGACCTGGTCCTCACCCACCACGAGGTGGCCGCCGGCGCGGCGGCCCGCGCGGCCCTGCTGGCGGACCTCCTGCCGCCGGGCGCCGAGCGCCATGTGGGCGTACTTCTCGACAACACCCCTGAATATCCGCTCTGGTTGGGCGCCGCCGCCCTCGCCGGAGCGGCCCTGGCCGGCATCAACCCCACCCGCCGCGGCCCCGAACTCGCCCGCGACATCCTGCACACCGAGTGCCGGGTCCTGCTCACCGAACAAGCTCACCTCCCGCTCCTCGCCGGCCTCCAACTCCCGGACGTGCGCGTCCTGGTGACGGACACGGAGGAGTACGAGGACCTGCTCGCGCCCCATACGGAATCCGAGCCGGACGCCTCCCGCGCGACCCCCTCGGACCGCCTCCTCCTCTACTTCACCTCCGGTTCCACGGGCGCCCCGAAGGCGGCGATCTGCTCGCAGGGCCGGCTGGCCGCCGCGGGGCGTTCCCTGGTCGACCAGTTCGGGGTGGGTCCCGAGGACGTGCACTACATCTGCATGCCGATGTTCCACGGCAACGCGGTGATCGCCGACTGGGCACCCGCGTTGGCGGCGGGCGCGGGCGTGGCGCTCAGACGGCGCTTCTCGGCCTCCGGTTTCCTGGCGGACGTACGCCGTTACCGGGCGACCTACTTCACGTACGTGGGCCGGGCCGTGCAGTACGTCCTGGCCACCGAGGAACGGCCCGACGACCGCGACAACCCGCTGCGCCTCGGCTTCGGCACGGAGGCGGGGGCGGTGGACGCGGCGGCGTTCCAACGGCGGTTCGGGGTACGGCTGGTGGAGGGATACGGGTCCTCGGAGGGCGGCGCGGCGGTGCAGTGGTCACCGGGAACGCCGGCCGGGGCGGTGGGCAGGGCGGCCCCCGGACTGGTCGTACTCGATCCGCGGACACAACGGGAGTGCCCGCGCGCAGTCCTCGCCCCGTCGGGCCGCCTGCTCAACGGCGAGGCGGCGATAGGGGAGTTGGTGAACCGCGCCCCCAACCCCTTCGAGGGCTACTGGCGCAACCCGGACGCGGACGCCGAGCGCCGCCGGGAGGGCTGGTACTGGACCGGCGACCTCTTCTACCGCGACCGCGACGACTACCTCTACTTCGCGGGCCGCGCCGACGACCGCCTCCGCGTCGACAGCGAGAACCTGGCCGCCGCGATGATCGAGAACATCCTCGCCCGCTACGAGGGTGCCGACGCCGTCGCCGTGTACGCGGTCCCGGACCCCGTCACCGGCGACCAGGTCATGGCGGCCGTCGCCGGCACGTTCGACCCGCTCGACTTCGCGGACTTCCTGCAGGCCCAGCCCGACCTGGGCACGAAGATGGCACCCCGGTTCGTGCGGGTGGTCGAGCGGATGCCGGTCACCGCCACGAACAAGATCCACCGGGCGCGGCTGCGCCGCGAGGGCGTCCACTGCCCGGACCCGGTCTGGTGGCGCCCACCGGGGGAGACCGCGTACCGGCGGTTGACCGAGGAGGACGCCGAAGGCCCCCTCGTTTCCGCGAGAGGCCTTCGATCCGTGCGCCGCCAGGGACTCGAACCCCGGACCCGCTGATGCTGCATCTCCCGGGGGATAACCCCCGGACGCCCAGCCCACCCAACGCCGAGCCGCCGAGAGCCCCTACCCACGACGAAGGCCCCCCGCATCCGCGAGAGGCCTTCGAACTGTGCGCCGCCAGGGACTCGAACCCCGGACCCGCTGATGCTGCATCTCCCGGGGTATAACCCCCGGACCCCCAGCCCACCCAATGCCGAGCCGACGAGAGCCCCTACCCACGACGAAGGCCCCCCGCATCTGCGAGAGGCCTTCGATGTGTGCGCCGCCAGGGACTCGAACCCCGGACCCGCTGATGCTGCATCTCCCGGGGGATGACCCCCGGACCCCCAGCCCACCCAATGCCGAGCCGCCGAGAGCCCCTACCCACGACGAAGGCCCCCCGCATCCGCGAGAGGCCTTCGATCCGTGCGCCGCCAGGGACTCGAACCCCGGACCCGCTGATTAAGAGTCAGCTGCTCTAACCAACTGAGCTAGCGGCGCATGACTCACGCCGACCGCTGGATCTGTGTCTCGCGGTCGGCGACAGGAAAATACTACCTGGTGCGGAGGGGTGCTCCGGACCACGTGAGGGGGGTCAGATGGTCAGCGACAGGAGGAGCGGGGTCGCGCTGCGATTGAGGGTGTCGGCCGCCTGGCGCAGCCGGTGCGCGTGCTCCACGGGGAGGGACAGGGCCAGGCAGCCCACCGCCGAGCCGGCCGTGATCGGGACGGCCGCGCAGACCGTGCCCACCGCGTACTCCTGGAGGTCGAGGTGGGGGACCGTCGGCGGCTGCGTCTCCAGGCGGGAGAGCAGGAGCTTGTCGCTGGTGATCGTGCGCGAGGTCAGGCGGGCCATCTTGTGCCGGGAGAGGTGCTCGCGGCGGCTGTTGTGGTCGAGCTGGCCCAGCAGGCTCTTGCCGATCGCGGTGGCGTGAGCCGAGGAACGGAAGTCCACCCACTCGTGCACCACCGGCGTCGTAGGCCCGTCGGCGTACTGGGAGATCCGGACCTCCCCGTCGACGTACCGGCTCAGGTACACCGCCGCGCCCACCGAATCGCGCAGCCGGTCCAGGGTGCGCTGGAGCCGCTCGCGCAGCGCCTGTTCGCGGCCGTCGGTGGAGCCGAGCTTGGTGAGGGCGTCGCCTGTGACGTACGCGCCGTCGGTGGTCTGCTCGACGTAGCCCTCGCGGCGCAGCATCCGCAGCAGGGCGGTCAGGCGCTCCGGTTCCAGGCCGGTGCGGCGGGCGAGCTCGGTGTCGGTGACTCCGGAGTGCCGCGCCACCGTCTCCAGGACGCGCAGGGCGTCCTGGGCCGAGTGGTACGGCGCGGTCGGCTCGTGCTTCAGCGCCACGGTGAATCCCCCTGCGCTCGCTTGTTCGCACTGCTACTGGGCCGTAACCGGACAGCGAATCCTCTCCACGATAACCGCCAAGAGGCCTGTTGTGAGCGGGTGTTGACGAGATTCCAACCCCGCCCGCACCCCTCTCAACAGGGACGAAGGCACTCTGGCATATGCCTATGTCCTGATCCACCGCCTGGACCTCGCAGATTGAACGTCATTCAATACCCGAGGTCACAGCACCGCGCTCAGAAATTCTCGCGTTCGGTCCTGTTCCGGCTCGCTGAAGATCCGTTCCGGCGGCCCCGCCTCGATGATCCGGCCGGAGTCGAACATCAGGACCTGGTCGGAGATGTCCCGCGCGAAGTTCATCTCATGGGTCACACAGAGCATCGTGATGTCGGTGGTGCGGGCGATGTCCCGGAGCAGATCCAGGACGCCGGCCACCAGTTCCGGGTCGAGCGCGGACGTCACCTCGTCCAGGAGCAGCACCTGCGGGCGCATGGCCAGCGCGCGGGCGATCGCGACGCGTTGCTGCTGGCCGCCGGAGAGCTGGCTCGGCCGGGCGTCCGCCTTGTCGGCGAGGCCCACCAGGTCCAGCAGCTCGCGCGCCCGCTGCTCCGCCTCCTCCTTGGACAGCCCGAGGACCGTCACCGGCGCCTCGGTGATGTTGCGCAGCGCGCTCATGTTCGGGAACAGGTTGAACTGCTGGAACACCATCCCGATGTTCTTGCGCAGCTCGCGGACCCGCTTCTCGGGCGCCGGGAACAGCTGCTCCCCGGCGACCGTGATCGTGCCCTCGTCCGGCTGGGCCAGTGTCATCAGCAGCCGCAGGATCGTGGTCTTGCCGGAGCCGGACGGGCCGATCAGCGTGACGTGCTTGCCGGACTCGACGGAGAAGTCGAGATGGTCCAGGACCGTGTGGGAGCCGAACCGCTTGGTGACCGAGTCGAACCTGATCAGCTCGCTGCCGTCCACCGGCGGGTTGGCGTGGGAGTCGGGATCTTTCATGAGGGGGGCGTCAGTGGACAAGACGTCGCTCCAGAGCTCGCAGAAGAAGGGAGGCCAGGTAGGAGATGACGATGAAGGCGACGCCGATCACCGTCAGGGGCTCGGTGAACTGGAAGTGCTCCTGGGAGTACAGCCGGGCCTGGCCGAGCATCTCCAGCACGGTGATCGCCATCAGCATCGGCGTGTCCTTGAGCATCGCGATCACGTAGTTGCCGAGCGCGGGCACCACCCGCCGGATCGCCTGCGGCAGGATCACCACCTGCCAGGTCCGCATCCGCGGCAGGTTCAGCGCCGTCGCCGCCTCCCACTGGCCGGCCGGCACCGCCTCGATACCGGCCCGGTAGACCTGCATCGTGTACGTCGAGTAGTGCAGCCCGATCGCGAAGACGCCGGTGGTCAGCGCCGAGAAGGTCAGGCCCCACTCGGGCAGCACGTAGAAGAGGAAGAACAGCTGCACAAGGAGCGGGGTGTTGCGCACGAACTCCGTGACCACCCCGACCGGCCAGCGCACCCAGCGCGTCGGCGTCCGCATCAGCAGCGCCCAGACCAGGCCCAGCGCGAACGAGATCAGCGAGCCGAGCGCGAGCGCCTGCAGGGTGACGACGAGACCGTCCCAGAAGTGCGGCATGAAGTCGCTCACCGCGTTCCAGTCCCACTTCACGCGACACCACCTCCGACACCGGTCGTCTCGGCCCGCTTGAGCTCACCCGCGGCCGGCCCACGCTGCGGCGCCTTGCCGACACCGGCCTTGAGCTTCTTCTCCAGACCGCGCATCACCCGGGTCAGCAGGAAGGCGATCACGAAGTAGATGACCAGCAGATACGTGTAGATCTCGGCGCTCTCCTGGAGCGCGAGCCGCACCAGGTTGCCGCTGAACGCGAGGTCGCCCATGCCCATGACGGACACCAGCGCGGTGCCCTTGAGCAGCTCGATCAGCAGGTTGGAGAACGGCGGGATCATCTCCGGCACCGCCTGCGGCAGCAGGATCAGCCGCATCCGCTGCCAGGGCGTGAAGCTGAGCGCGATCCCGCCCTCCTGCTGCGCCGGGTCGACCGCCTTCAGCGCGCCGCGCACGATCTCGGAGCCGTAGGCCCCGTACGTCAGCCCGAGCGCCAGCGTGCCCGCCCACATCGGCACCAGTTGCCAGCCGAAGGCCGGGGGGAGCACGAAGAACACCCAGAAGATCATGACCAGGGCCGAGGTCCCGCGGAACACCTCGGTGTAGACGCCCGCCAGGAAGCGGACGACCCACCGGCGGTGGGTGCGCGCGACACCGACCACGAAGCTGACGGCGGCAGCCAACAGGGCGCTGAACAGAAGGAGTTGGATCGTCGTCCAGACGCCCTTGAGTACGAGGTCCCACAGTCCCGAGGTCATCCGCCCGCCCCTTCCCCGCACAGCTCCTTCGCGGTCAGGTCGGTCATCTCGGCCTTGGTGAACCCGAAGGGCTTGAGGATGCGCAGCAGTTCGCCGCTCTTCTTCAGCGCGCGCAGCTCCACGTTGAACGCGTCGCGCAGCTTCGTCTCGGTCGGCCGGAACGCGAACGCGCCCCCGTCGACATGCGGTGTGCCGTCGACGAGTGGGGAGAAGGCCTCCGTGGCCTCGGCCTTGCCCGACTTCTTCACCACCTCGCGGGTGGTCAGCGCCGTACCGGCGAAGGCGTCGACGCGTCCGGCCTCGACGGCGTTCAATCCCGCTACCTGGTCCGGCACGATCAGGATGTCGCTCTCCTTGTACCCCGCCTCGACGGCGTACTGGATCTCCGCATAACCGGTGCCCGTCGCGAACTTGGCCTTCTTCGCGACGATGTCCTTGTAGTTGTGCAGGCCTTTGGGATTTCCCTTGCGCACGATGAAGGAATCGAGCATCTGATAGTCGGGATCCGCGAAGATCACCTGTGCGCAGCGTTCGGGGTTGACGTACATTCCGGCCGCCACGACGTCGAACTGTTGGGAATTCAGGCCGGGGATCAGCGAGCCGAACTCGGTCGGTACGGGCTGCACCTTGTCCACTCCGAGCCGCTTGAAAATGACCCGGGCGAGTTCCGGTGCCTCGCCGGTCAGTTCGCCGTCCTTGTCGATGTAGCCGAACGGGATCTCACCGGCGATACCGAGTCTCACGACACCCGCCGCCTTGAGCCGGTCGAGCAGGTCGCCGCCGTCCGTGGTCGACGCCGTGGCCACGCGCGTGCAGCCCGCGGCCCCCAGCGCACCGAGCGCCGCCACCCCCGCGAGCAGCGATCGGCGGCTGGTCCCGGTGGTGGGTCCGCCGGCTGTCTCTGGCCTGTTTGTGCCTCTGTCGTTCCGAAGTGGTGGAGCCATGGCGGCGCGGCTACCCGAGACGATGCGTTGTATGCACCATGGATGGCATGACCGAGCGCTACATAGAAGTCTCCCTGGTCAAACGCGGAATCACCGGCACGGCAATACTGCTGGACGACCGCGCCCCTCTCACCTGCGCAGCGGTGTGGGATGCCCTGCCACTCGGCAGTGACGTCTATCACGCCAAATACGCGCGCAATGAGATCTACGCCCTGTTCCCGCCCTTCGCGGAATCGGAGCCGCCCCTGGAGAATCCGACAGTTACCCCGATTCCCGGAGATCTCTGTTATTTCTCCTTCGCCGGATCGGAACTCGGCACCAAGGCCTACGGCTATGACCGTGAGGTCCGCGCCGGCACGACGGTGGTCGACCTGGCCCTGTTCTACGAGCGCAACAACCTGCTCCTGAACGGCCATGTGGGCTGGGTGCCCGGCATCGTCTGGGGCCAGGTCGTCGAGGGGCTCGAAGAGCTGGCCGAGGGCTGTAACGACCTGTGGCGGACCGGGGCGGCGGGGGAGACGCTCAGCTTCCGGCGGTTGTGAGACCGGCCGGGACGGGCGTGGCGATCCCCGCCTCGTACAGGGCGTGCGCCGCGCGCAGCACCAGGTCGTCCCGGTGCCGCGCGGCCACGATCTGCAGTCCGACCGGCAGCCCGGCGGCGTCCGTGCCGACCGGCACGGTCGCCGCCGGCTGCTGGGTCATGTTGAAGGGGTACGTGAACGGCGTCCACCCCGTCCAGCGGCGCAGCCCGGAGCCCTGGGGCACCTCGACGCCCGCCTCGAACGCGGTGATGGGAAGCGTCGGCGTGACGAGGACGTCGTAGGACTCGTGGAAGCGGCCCATTCGGCGGCCCAGTTCCATCCGGACGTCCACCGCGGCGAGATAGTCGAGCGCGGAGAGGCGGGCGCCGGTGCGGCAGATGTCCCTGAGCCCGGGGTCCAGCAACTCCCTTTGCCGCGGTCCCAGTTGCTGGGTCACCCGGGCCGCCCCCGCGAACCACAGGGCGTGGAAGGCGTCCACCGGATCGGCGAAGTCGGGGTCGGCCTCCTCGACGTACGCGCCGAGCCCGGCCAGCCCCTGCACCGCCTGCCGGACCGCGGCGGCGACCGCGGGCCGCACCGCGACCTGCCCGCCCAGCGTCGGCGAGTACGCGACCCTGAGCCCCCGCACCCCCTCGCCGAGGCTTGCCGAGAACGACCCCGGCGGCGGCCCGAGCGCCGACCAGTCGCGAGCGTCCGGCACGCCGATGACGTCCAGCATCAGTGCCGCGTCCGCCGCGTCCCGGGTCATCGGCCCCACGTGCGACAGCGTGCCGAACGCGCTCGCCGGGTACAGCGGCACCCGGCCGTACGTCGGCTTCAGCGCGAAGATCCCGCAGAAGGCGGCCGGGATACGGACACTGCCGCCGCCGTCGGTGCCCAGCGCGAGGGGTCCGGCCCCGAGGGCCACGGCCGCCGCCGCGCCGCCACTTGAGCCGCCCGCGGTACGCGTGCGGTCGTAGGGATTGCGGGTCACCCCCGACTGCGGCGAGTCCGTGACGCCCTTCCAGCCGAACTCCGGTGTCGTGGTCTTGCCGAGGAAGACGGCGCCCTGTTCGCGCAGTCGGGCCACCGAGGGCGCGTCCTGGTCCCAACTCCCCTGCTCCGAGATCGTTTTTGAGCCCCGCAGGGTGGGTGAGCCGCGCAGCAGCAGGATGTCCTTCACCGTGACCGGCACGCCGTCCAGCAGGCCCGACGGCTCGCCGCGCCGCCACCGTCCCGTCGACTCCCGGGCCCGGGCGAGGGCTTCGTCGGCCAACAGGCGGACGAAGGCGTTCACTTCGGGCTGGATCCGCTCGGCCCGTTCCAGGGTCGCGCGGGTGGCTTCCTCGGGGCTGAACTCGCCCTTGCGGTAGCCGTCGAGGAGTTGTGCGGCGGTCAGCTCGGCGAGGTCCGTCATCTGCCCTCCAGCGTCCGGGTGTTCGGCGTCCGGGTGGTCAACGTCCGGGTACGTACCCGCGTTTCTTGTCGACCACGTTCAGCAGCGGCCGTCCTGCCTCCCAGCGGTCGTACAACTCCACGAACTGCCTGCCCAGTTCGTCCCGCCAGCCGACCGTGTCGCCGCTCATGTGCGGGGACACGATCAGGCCCGGGGCCTGCCACAACGGGCTGTCGGGGGTGAGGGGTTCGTGCTCGAAGACGTCGAGCGCGGCCCCCGCGATCCAGCGTTTAGCGAGCGCCTGGGCGAGCGCCTCCTCGACGACCAGCGGCCCGCGTCCGACGTTGATGAACCGCGCGGACGGCTGCATCACCCCGAAGCGGCGCTCGTCGAACATGCCCCGCGTCTGCTCGGTGAGCGGCGCGGCGGCGATCACCCAGTCGGCACGGGCGATCAGCCGGTCCAGGTCGTCTGGGCCGTGGATGCCGGTGTGCGGGGTGCGGCCGACCAGCGCGGTGGTGATGTCGAGCGCCTTGAGCGTGCGGGCGATGGTCCGCCCGATCGGCCCGGACCCCACCACGCACGCGCGCGTGCCCGCCACCCGCTGAGTCTCCCGATGCCGCCAGGTCCGCTCCCGCTGGAACTCCAGCGTCCGCGGCAGGTCCTTGGCCATGCCGAGGACGAGCGCGGCGACGTACTCGGCGATCGGCTGGTCGAAGACGCCCCGCGCGTTGGTCACCACCGTGTCGGACGCGGCCAGTTCGGGACACATGAGGTGGTCCACGCCCGCGCTCGCCGTGTGCACCCAGCGCGGCCTCGGCCCCTCGCCCGGCCATGCGGACAGCACCGCCCGCGAGGCGAAGTCCCACACCAACAGGACGTCGGCGTGCGGCAGTCGCTCGGCGAGCGTCGACGCGTCGGCGTGCTCGACGCGGGCGCGCCCGGTGAGACTGCCGAGCCGGGGGAGCGGTTCGGCGTCCAGCACGAGAAGGGTGGGCCGGGACGGGGGAGCGGGTGCGGACATGGAAGCCGTTTCTGCGCGCGGTCCGAGTGCTGACAGCCGTCTGACATGCGAGGTTTGACCACGCTCGCACCCGAACCTACCTTCGTCAACACGGGCGTTCGTACGGTCCGTTGCGCACCCTGTTCGTTCGGTGAGGGCGGTGGTCGTCATGGACGTCTCCTTTCTCGGTGGGCCCGGGCCGCAGCGCGGGGTCGGTGTCGTCGCCCCCTTCGACTTCGCCCTGGACCGCGAGCTGTGGCGCTGGGTCCCGGACGAGGTCTCGCTGCACCTGACCCGGACTCCGTACGTGCCGGTCGAGGTGAGCCTCGACCTGGCCCGTCTGGTGAGCGAGCACGAGACGCTTCAGGACGCGGTCCGCACCCTCGTCGCCGTCTCCCCGGAGGTGGTCGGCTACGCCTGCACCTCCGGCAGCTTCGTCGGCGGGATCGCCGGCGAGCGGGCGATGTGCGAGGCGATGACCCGGGCCGGCGCGGTCCCCTCGATCACCACCTCGGGCGCGCTCCTGGAGGCGCTGACCGCGCTCGGCGCCCGCCGGGTGGCCCTGGTGACCCCGTACACGGTGTCGGTGACACGTGCTCTTGAGGAGTACGTCGCCGAGGCGGGCGTCACGGTCGCCGGCTGCTCCTTCATGGGCCTGACCCGGCACATCTGGAAGGTCCCGTACCGCGAGGTCGCCGACATGGCCCGCACGGCCGTCCGCGGCGACGCCGACGCCCTGTTCATCAGCTGCACCAACCTCCCGACCTACGACGTCATCCCCCAACTGGAGGCGGAACTGCGCATACCGGTGATCTCGGCCAACCAAGTGACGATGTGGGCCGCGCTGCGCCGACTGGGTACCCGGGCGGTGGGGCCGTACCAAGCGCTGATCGATCCGTCGGCGCGCACGGGCCCCGTGCTACCGGCCGAAGAACAGCAGCAGGAAGGCTCACCATGACGTCACTCGGATTCCTCTACCCCGGCCACTCCGCCGAGGACGACTATCCGCGCATCGAGCAGTTGCTCGGCAGCGACATCCGCCTGGACGTCGTCCACACCGACATCGGCGAGGACGCGCACCGGGTGGACGCGCTCCTTGAGATGGGCTCGGCCGACCGGCTTGCGGCGGGCGTCGGCGAGCTGCGGATGGCGGGCGCGGACTCGGTGGTCTGGGCCTGCACCAGCGGCAGCTTCGTCCACGGCTGGGAGGGCGCCCACGAGCAGGTCCGCGCCCTGGCCCGCACGGCGGGTCTGCCGGCCTCCTCGACGTCCTTCGCCTTCGTGCACGCGCTCCAGGAGCTGGGCCTGCGGCGGGTCGCCGTCGGCGCGACCTACCCGGACGACGTGGCCGAGCTCTTCGCGGAGTTCCTGCGGGCCGGCGGCGCGGAGGTGACCGGCGTCCGCGGCGCCGGCATCATCACGGCCGCCGAGGTCGGCACCTGGGACGAGAAGGAGGTCCACGCCCTGGCCCGCGAGGCGGACTCCCCGGACGCGGACGCGGTCCTCCTCCCGGACACGGCCCTGCACACCGCCGCCCACATCGAGACCCTGGAGAGGGAACTCGGCAAGCCGGTCCTCACGGCCAACCAGGTCACGGTGTGGGAGGGCCTGAGGCTTGCGGACCGCAGGGTGAACGCACCGAGGCTCGGGGCACTCTTCACGCGCGAGCCCTTGGTGCAGGCGTCTTTCAGCCCGTCCGGCGTTTGAGGACGAGGCCGTCCAGGCCGAAGCGGGGTCTGGGGCGGCAGCCCCAGGGAATAAAACGGAGAGTGCCTCCTGTTAACTCCGGGAACGACAGACCCGCCGAATCCAGGAGGCACTCACCGTGACGGCAGACGAGATCCGGGGCACCGCACAGGGCACCGCCCCCGTACCCCTCTCCGTACTGGACCTGGTCACCGTCGGCGCGGGCCGCACGGCCACGGAAGCCCTCAAGACCAGCGTCGGGATCTCCCGCCTCGCGGAATCACGGGGATACCACCGCTACTGGGTGGCCGAGCACCACTCCATGCCCGGTGTCGCCTCCTCGTCGCCCGCCGTGATCCTCGCCCACCTCGCCGCCCACACCGACCGCATCCGGCTCGGCTCGGGCGGCGTCATGCTGCCCAACCACGCCCCGCTGGTCATCGCGGAGCAGTTCGGCACGCTGGAGGCGCTGGCCCCCGGCCGCGTCGACCTGGGCCTGGGCCGCGCCCCCGGCACGGACGGCGCCACCGCGGCCGCCCTGCGCCGCACGGAACGCCTCAACGAAGGCGCCGACGACTTCCCGGAGCAGCTGGCGGAGCTGACCCGCTTCCTGGACGACGACTTCCCCGACGGCCACCCCTACCGCCGTATCCACGCGGTCCCCGGCCCGATCCAGGCGACCTCGCCGGGCGGTGTGCAGTCCCCGCACCGCCCGCCGATCTGGCTGCTCGGCTCCTCCGGCTTCAGCGCCCGCCTGGCCGGCATGCTCGGTCTGCCCTTCGCCTTCGCGCACCACTTCTCCGCGCAGAACACCATCCCGGCGCTCGACCTCTACCGCGAGTCCTTCCGCCCGAGCGCGGTCCTGGACGCCCCCTACGCCCTCATCGGCGTCTCGGCGCTCGCTACCGACGACGAGAAGGAAGCCGGCCGCCAGGTGCTGGCCGCCGCGCTCAACATGGTCCGGCTGCGCACCGGCCGCCCCGGACTCGTGCCCACCCCGGAAGAGGCCGAGGCGTACGAATTCAGCCCCATGGAGCGGGAGTTCATCACCTCCTGGAACGCCAACGTCATCCACGGCACCGCCGACCAGGTCCGCGACGGGCTCGACGACCTCCAGAAGCGCACGGGCGCCGACGAGTTGATGCTCACGTCCCACGCCCACAACGGCGAGCTGCGCCTGCGCTCGTACGAACTGATCGCGGACGCCTACGGGTTGCCGACCACCTGATCCCCGGAGCGGGTCCGGGGGCCGATCAGTTCGGAGATACGATCCGGCGACACCGGCCGTGAGTACAGCCACCCCTGGCCGGTGTCGCAGCCGATCCGGCGCAGCCGCGAGGCCTGCGCGGAAGTCTCCACGCACTCCGCGGTGACGGTCAGCCCGAGCCGGTGCGCGAGCTGGATCATCGCCTCCACGATCACCTCGTCGGCGGGGTTGGGCGGCGCGCCCGTGGTGCCGTCGCTCTCGTACTGGAAGCCGCGTACGAACGAGCCGTCCAGCTTCAGCACCGACACCGGCAGCCGGCTGAGGTAGGCGAGGTTCGAGTAGCCGGTGCCGAAGTCGTCGATCGCGATCCCAACGCCCATGTCGCTGAGAGCCTGCAGCACTTGGAGGGGCCGCCCGGCCGAGCCCATCACGGCCGACTCGGTCAACTCCAGCTGGAGCAGATGCGGGGCGAGGCCGGTGTCCGCGAGGGTCTTGGCCACGTCCGCGACCAGGTCGGAGTCCCAGACCTGCCGGACCGCCACGTTCACGCTGACGAACAGCGGTGGTTCGTCCGGATGTTCCACCTGCCAGCGCCGGGCCTGCCGGCAGGCGGTGACCAGCACCCAGCGGCCGAGCTGCACGATCGAGCCGTCCTCCTCGGCCAGTGTGATGAAGCGATTCGGCGTCAGCATGCCGAACTGCGGGTGGTTCCAGCGGACCAGCGCCTCCACCCCGCGCAGCCGCCCGTCCTCCATCCCGACCAACGGCTGGTACTCCAGCGCGAACTCGCCCCGCTCGACGGCGGGACGCAGCGAGGAGGACAGCGCCTGACGGGTCATCCGGTGGGCGTTGCGCTCCGGGTCGAAGAGCGTCCAGCGGGCCTTCCCGTCGGCCTTCGCCCAGTACAGCGTGGTGTCGGCGGCCTGCATCAGGGCGGTCGCGGTGGTGCCTGTCGCGAGCCGCTCGACGACACCGATGGACGCCGACACCGACACCCGCTGACCGCCGAGGTCGAACGGGGCCTGGACCGCCTCAAGGACGGACTCGGCGAGGTCGGCCAGCTGCTCGGTGCCGGTCGAGTCCTCCACGAGCAGTGCGAACTCGTCGCCGCCGAGCCGGGCCACCAGCGTGGCGCCCGCCCGGCCCTGCCCGACCTCGTCGGCGCAGCGCGTGAGGCGCTCCGCCACGGCGGACAGCAGCCGGTCGCCGACGCGGTGGCCGAGCGTGTCGTTGACGGCCTTGAAGCCGTCCAGGTCCAGGTAGCACAGCCCGATCCGCCCGGTGCCGCCGTCGGTGTAGGACTCCGCGTCCAGTGCGGCCGTCAGGCGCTCGAAGAACAGGGTGCGGTTGGGCAGCCGGGTCACCGGGTCGTGCATCTGCAAGTGCCGCAGCCGGTCCTGGAGTTCGTGCTGGGCGCTGATGTCGGCGACCGACAGCAGGATGCCCTTCCCAGGCGTGGGCAGCGGCGCGACCGCGATCTGCGCCCACACCGACTCGCCGTTGGGCCGCTTCAGCCGGCGGGTGCAGCGCAGTCTGGCCTCCCGGCCGCGCAACACTTCCCGGTAGGCGTGCCAGGTACGCGCGTCGGACGCCAGGTCGACGAGGTCGGCGGCGACCCGGCCGGTCAGCGCGTCGGGCGCGCTGCCGAACAGGGCGCCGAAACCGTCGTTGGCGCTGACGACGAGACCCTCGCGGTCGACGACGGCCATCGCGAGGGAAGCGGTCCTGAAGACGGACCGATAGATGGTGTCACTCTCTGTGACGGCGGACCGATCGAGGTCTGCCGCGGGCGCCGGCCCTTCGGACGTTCCGCTCACCGCTCGCTCCCGCAGTGCATTCGATCTCTGTCCGTGCAGGAAAGTGTGCCGATCATAGAGGCAGACCCAAGGGCCTTCCAGCCACTCTCCAGTGTCCAGGATCGGGCGACCGTTCTGACAGATCGTTTCTGCCCGCACCTGGACGTGTTCATCTGGCCTCCGACCAGTTGTGACGTTCCGTGAGCGCTTCGGGGTGTCGTCTCTGACGGTCTTTCGGCTGACTCACTCTTCTGGTGCAGACAAACAGGGCGTAGTACGACAATCTCCAAGAGGCTGGGTGCGGTGTCCCGTGATCCGCTCCCGGAGGTTCAGTTGCCGCGTCCGTTCCCCCGGCCCCGACTGCGCAGCACCGCCGCGGTGTTCACCACCCTCTCGGCACTCGCGGCGACCTCGCTCTTCACCGGGCCCTCGGTCGCCGAACCGTTCTCGGCGGCCCCGTGCGCCCTGCAGCGCACCGACGCCCACCACTCGGAGGGCGTCGACACCTGGAACGCCGCGTACCCGCGCCCGGCCCGCCGGCTGGACGCCGTGATGGTCTTCCTGTCCTTCCCGGACGCGGCCCCGCGCACCACGCCGGCCCAGCTCACCGCCGACCACTTCCCGGCCACCAGCCGCTTCTTCGAGCGCGCCTCCTACGGCCGGTTCTCGCTGGACCCGCACCCGCTGAACCACTGGATCCGGATGCCGCGTCCGTCCACGGCGTACGCCATACAGCGCGACTGGCAGGCCGCGGACCGCGCCGCCTACCTGCGCGACGCGCTCGCCGCCGCCGACCCCGAGGTCGATTTCTCCCGGTATGACGTCGTGTACTTCGTCGCCGACCCGGACGCGCCCGGCGTGGACTCGGACGCCACGAAGGTCGTCAACATGGACACCCCGCTGCGGGCCGACGGCACGGACATCCGGCGGGTCGTCACGGTCTTCGAGAAGCATCCGCCGGACCACTTGGTGCTGGCCCACGAGACCGGGCACGTCTTCGATCTGCCGGACCTCTACCACCGGCCGGTCGACGGCAAGGGCGACTGGGACACGTATGTCGGCGACTGGGACCTGATGGGCAGCCAGTTCGGCATGGCCCCCGACCTCTTCGGCTGGCACAAGTGGAAGCTGGGCTGGCTGGAGCCGCGCCAGGTGGTGTGCGCGCGGGGACAGGGCACCACTCGGCTGACCCTCGAACCGCTCGGCGCCGGGCCGGGGCTGCCGGTGACGGGCGCGGCCGGATCGCCGGCCTTCGGCCTCGGGCGCGGCACCAAGCTCGCGGTGGTGCGCACCGGACCCGACAGCGCGCTCGCCTTCGAGGCGCGCGGGCCGGTCGGCAACGACACCGCCGTGTGCCGGTCCGGCATCCTCGTCTACCGCATCAGCAGCGGCGCCCAGTCCGGCGACGGCCCCATCCAGGTCATCGACGCCCACCCACGCACCGAGGCCTGCTGGGAGAACTCGGTCTACCCCCCACTCGCCGACGCCCCGGTCGCCCTGGGCGAGAACTTCACCGTGCCGGGCGGGACGGCACGGGGCGGAAAGGTCCGGGTGGCAGCGGAGGGCCGAACGGCTTCGGGGGCTTGGACGGTGAGGATTTCGGTCGGGTAGTTCTCGACCGACGGTGACTGTGGCCGACGGGAATGGGGGTGTGGGTGGCGAAGCCCCCACAGCGCGCGGCGCAGCCGCGCAGAAATGACGACGGCGAGGCCGGTTCGCGCTTTCCGCGAACATGCCTCGCCATCGACGTCGTGCGCCGCCAGGGACTCGAACCCCGGACCCGCTGATGCTGCATCTCCCGGGGGATAACCCCCGGACCCCCAGCAGCGCCTGCGGTGCCGGTGGGAACTTGTGCCGACGACGAAGGCCCCCCGCATCTGCGAGAGGCCCTCGGTGTCTGTGCGCCGCCAGGGACTCGAACCCCGGACCCGCTGATTAAGAGTCAGCTGCTCTAACCAACTGAGCTAGCGGCGCCTGCTGACGTCGTAGACCTTAGCATCCTGATCGGCGGGAGGAAAAATCGATATCCGCACTGCCGAGCGGGCCGCTCGGACCGCCGCCCAGAGCACGATTTCCGGGCCCGGCAGCCAGGGGTGACGGGTGTCGGGGGCCACGAGCCACCGGGAGGTCGCCGCGCCGGCCAGGGGGGCCGGCACGGTCACCGCGTCGCCGTTGCCGTGGCACAGCAGGGACGGGATCGCGCCCGTGCGGCCGAACTCCTCCCAGCGCAGCAGCGACGGCAGCCGCTGGGCCGTACCCGGCGCGGCGAACAGCAGCGTCCGGCCGCGGAACACCGCCACCGGCCCGGAACCGGGCCCCTCCTCCCACAGCCGGTCGAGCATGCGGCGCCCGAAGACCGCCGGCACGCTGACGACGTCGAAGACGGAACCGCACGGTAAGACGACGGGAGCGTCGGGCCGCTCCTCCCAGAGGGCGAGCGTGCTGCGCGGATACGTTCCTGCCGAGGCGAGCCACGCCACGCCGTCCCGGGTGACTCCGTGGACGTCGCAACGATCGGAGAAGGGCTGGTCGGTTTCGCTGCTCATGGCATCTACATCTACCGGCCGTGAGCCTTCCGTTCCTGAGAGTTGCCGAAAATCGGGACAGGAGGGGTCGGGGCGGGGTATCTTGCCCGCCTGGCATATGCCGCAGCGGGTGGGTGAGCAGAGGGAAGAGCCCCTCGCCTCAGACCGGGTCGGGGCCGCCGCCGCCCTCCGCGCCGCGCATCAGGCGCTGCCCGTACTCGACCATCTTCTTGGCATAGTCCTCGGTCCACTCGGCCCGCTCCGCGATGTCCGCGGGCGTCAGCCGGTCGAACCGCCGCGGGTCGGCGAGCTGCGCCGCCGCCATCGCCTGGTACTCCACCGCCCGGTCCGCCGCCGCGCGGAAGGCCTGCGCCAGTTCCGTCGAGCGGGCCAGCAGCGCGTGCGGGTCGTCGATCGACTCCAGGTCGAAGAAGTGCTCCGGATCGGCGGCCGCCTCGGCGGGCTCGAAGAGCAGGGGCGCGGGGCGTAGCCGCGGTTCGTTCCGACGCGGCGTGGGCTCCGCCATGTCTTCTCCTCCTCGTACGTACGTCGCGGGCGACCCGTTCCGTGACCGGGCCACCGTCCATTGTCTCGTGCCCGCGCAAGAGCACCCCCGCTATCAAGGTGACGGGGGTGCGTGATGTTCCCGACGGATAGGAGATGAGTGGATGCGCGATCGTTCACGTCGGCCCACCAGGGCCCCCTTCACGGCCGCCAGCTCACCCGATGCTCCGCCAGCCGCGCCAGCACCGCGTGATTCGCCTCCCACCCGTCCGGGAACTTCACCAGCGTTCCCAGCTGGACCGGTTCCGTGGACGGGTAGTCGTCCAGGAGGTCGGTCACGCCCGCGCGGCAGACCACGATGCAGGCGTGCCGGTGGCGGGAGGCGAGGACGCAGAGGCGGCCCGTCTCCAGATGGAAGGCGGTGGCGTCGGGGCGGCCGGAGAGCGGGTGCAGGACGACCGTGACGTCGTACTCGCGGCCCTGGAGGCGGTTGGCCGTGTCGACGGTGACGTCCGTGACGCCGAGGTCCGTGAGAGCCGCCCGGACCGAGGCCGCCTGGTCGCGGTGGGCCGTGCCGACGGCGATGCGGTCGGCGGCGAGCGGGGCCGGGTCCGGCGAGCGCTCCGACGTGGCCGCGCCGCCCCGGTCCAGGAGCCGCCGTACGACCGTCGCCACCGCCCGCACCGCCTCCGGATCCGTCCGCGGGGTGTGCCGCGCGGGCAGCTCCAGCAGGCCCCAGCCGGACTCCGCGGCCTCGTCGATGACCCGGTCGGGACCGGAACCGTCGGCGGGGACACCGAAGGACAGGCGGCGGTCGCCGTGGTCCGTGCCGCTGCGGAACGGCGTGTACGGGTAGAAGGCGTCGGAGACCAGCGGCGCCGCCGATGCCGGCAGGCGCCAGGACACGGGGAGGCGGTGCTGGGGCAGCTCGGGATTGTGCGCGAGGAGCGTGGTCACGGCGGACGCCGAGGGGTCGTACGACAGGCCCGCCCACTGCTCGCCGCCGACGATGGAGAACGGGTCCAGCTGGCCCGGGTCGCCCACGAACAGCGCCCGCTCGAACAGCCCGGCCACGGCGAGCAGCGAGTCCGAGCGCATCTGGTACGCCTCGTCCACGATCGCGTGCCGCCACGGCTCGTCGACCTTCACGTGCCCCCACTTGGCGGCCGTGGAGATGACGACCGACAGCCCGGCCAGGTCTCCCGCCTTCGCCGACTTGCGTACGTTCGGCAGGTCGTCGAGCGCCTTGTCGTACGGGTCGGCGTCGCTGCTGTGCAGCCGCCCGACGGGGAGTTCGGGGCTCTTCTCCGCGAGCCGCAGGACGAGGTCGTCGACCTGGGCGTTCGTCTGCGCGACCACCATCAACGGGCGCCCCGCTTCGGCCAGTTCGAGCGCGGCGCGGACCACGAGCGTGGACTTGCCGGCGCCCGGCGGGGAGTCGACGACCACGCCCCGGTGGGTGCCGTGCAGGGTGTCGCGGAGGATCGCGTCGGTCGCCCGGGTGGCGGCGGTACCGGGGTCGAAGGCGGCGGTCACAGGACGTCCTCCGAGGTCAGGGGATCGGCGGCCTCCGTGACGGCCTCACCGGGCGGGCCGCCGTGCGTCCACGGGGTCGCCTCCGGGTCGGGCAGCTTCGGGCCGCCCCGCTGCTCGTGCTCGAACAGCGTGAAGCAGAGCCGGTCGCCCTTCTCGGGCACGGAACCGGCCTCGGGCTCCTTGCCGCGACCCATCTTGTCGAGGACCCGCAGCACGATCAGCGCCTCGCCCGCCGCGGACTCCTCGCGGCCGACGTACTCCGCCGACTGCGGCTTGCCGCCGAGGGACCGGAACACCTTGGCGCGCTCGCCCAGGTGCGGCCGGTCGTCCGAGCGGACGGTGACCAGCGGGCGCGGGCTCGGTCGCTTGCCCTCGCTGTACGCCATGACCACGTCCGTCACCTCACCGGCGAACGCCTCCCCGGACAGCCGCCGCCCCGCCATCACCAGCGGGTCGTCCAGGGCCTCCTGCGCCTCCAGACGGGCCTGTTCGCGCTCGCGCGCGGCGAGCTTGTTGGCCGCGGCCACCGCGTCGTCGCGGCGCGGCTGCGGGGGCTCGCCCGCGACGATCCGGTCGCGGTGCGCGGTGAACGACCAGCGGTCCCGGGTCCAGCGCTCCTCGACCCGGGCGCCCTCGGGCAGCTCCCGCACCAGGTCGAGGCCGCGCCACACCGCGTCCCAGGCGGGCCGGGTCCGGCTCTCGACCAGGGCGCGGATCTCCCGCTCGGCGGCGGTGAGTTCACCGAGCCGGTCGTCCGCCTCAAGACCGTCCTCGGCGGCGGCGAGGGCGGTACGCGCGCGGTAGTGGCAATCCAGGGCGGGGGCCAGCAGCTTGTTGTCGAAGGCCGGGTCGGTCGCCGGGCCGGCCGGCGGACACAGCAACTGGCCCTTCGCGTCCCGCGCGAGCTCGGCACGCAGCGCGGCCTCCGCGCCGGTCGTGCCCTCCGGCGGGTCGATCCAGGCGAGCAGCGCGCCCAGGTGCTGGTCCTCCAGGGCGGACTGCCCGGTCGCCCAGTGCCGGGCCAGCACGTCCGTCATCGCCAGCAGCAGCGAGGAACCCGGCACGCGGGACCGCTCCCCGTAGTGCGTCAGCCACCGGCCGAGCAGCGGCACGCGCGGGGGCGCGGGATAGGGCGTCTCCGGGTCCTGCTCGGCCGTACGGCGAAAGCGCATGGAGCGGCCGAGCAGCCGGACGAAGTCCAGGCCCGCGCGGCTGGGCACGATCAGCTGCGGGGCGTCCGCGCACAGCTCGACCTCGACCTTGACGCGCTTGCCGGTCTCCGGGTCGGTCTCGTTGCGCTCGGCGGCCTCCACGTCCTCCGCGTACCCGTCGATGTACGGCAGCACGATGTCCGCCAGCTCGGCCAGGAACGCGAACCTGAGGTCGCGGTCCCGGGGCTGCGCGACGATCAGCAGCCGCGGCGCGTCCCGGTCCGTGCCCACCAGCGCGCCGAGCGGCGCCCCGGCCTCGCCCGCCGTGGTGAGCGGCACGAACACCAGGGGGCGCTCCGACAGATGCCGGTGCCGGACGGTCGCGGCGGGCTGGGCACGCCCGGTGCTGACGGCTTCGAGCCGGGCGAGGGTGGAGATCAGCGACACAGAGCGCCCTCCGAGGTGGGGAGGAACGACTGGGGCGGCACGGCTGCCAGGCGCGCGCCCGCCAGGGCCTCCGCCCGCAGCGCCGCCGCCCTGCGCAGGGCGGCCACCGCCGGGTCGTCGGGGTCCCCGGTCTCGCCCCGGGACGCGGCCAGGACATCCTCGACCGTCGCCAGGCCGCCCAGTTCGGCGCGGACCGGGCGGCCGAGGGTGGTCACCGCGCCGGCCGCGCGGGAGTGGTCGCGGCAGTGGAAGGCCAGCTCGCAGGCGGACAGGCACTCGGGCGCGTAGGCGGCGGGCACCGACTCGACGGCGGCCGTCAGTTCGGCGGCGGGCAGCTCGGGGGAGAAGCAGGTGTCCTCGGGGAGGGCGTCGGCGATGTCCTGGATGCGGGTGAGGCGGGCCAGCTGGCGGGCGGTGACCGCGCGCTGCTTGCGGACATCCACGGCGGAGGCGGTGGGCCGGTTGGAGAAGTCCTTCGGGCACACGAGCAGCACCCGATGCCGCACCGAGGGGGCCGGGTCGAGGCGGGCGGCGACCTGCTCCAGAGCCAGCACGTACACCGCGGCCTGGCGGGCGGCGGCGCCGACCTTCGCCGGGTCCGCGGAGCCGTCCAGCATCGGGAAGGACTTGATCTCCACGACCGTCCAGCTGCCGTCCGGGTGCACCACCACGGCGTCCGGCTCCAGGAAGGCGGGGGAGCCCGCCACGTCCAGCGCCAGCATCGGGTGGTCGAGCAGCGTCCAGGCGCCGGGCGCCTCGCCGGCCTCGCGCAGCGCCAGCGCCGTACGGGCCGCGCGGCCCTCGGGGCCGATCGCCGTGAGGTCGGGCACGCGCGCGTCGGCGGGCGGTTCGGCCCCGGCGTCCAGCCGCTCGTGCACCAGCCGCAGCAGCTCGGCGCCGCCGTCCGCCTTGACCTTCGCCTCGAACGCGTTGCCCCGCGTGATCGCGAACTGGGACTGGCCGAAGGCCGACGGGGAGCCCAGCGCCCCCGCCACCGCCGTCTTGTCCACCCCGGCACCGTCGAGGATCGCGCGCCGTCTGCACCCGGGGTTGGCCGCCAGCGCCGCCAGGGCGCGGGCGTCGAGGGCCTTGGCCGGTACTCCGGGTCCGCGCAGCTCAGCGAGCCGCTGCCGCAGCGCCTTCTCCCGCGTCGGTGGGAGAGGCGTCGGGCTCGGCTCCGGAACCGATCCGGGACTCGCGCTGCCGTGGAAATCGCTCACCTGCGGAAGTCTGGCATCCGGCACTGACAATTGGGGAACCTGCGCCGGGAGAGGGCACTGCGGCGAAGGGCAGCCGCTTGCGGATCCGGTTCGCCACCCGCATCACGTACGGCGTCAGGAGGAAGCCGGCGCCCATCACGGCGGCGCCCGCCACCGCGTCGAGGAAGTAGTGGTTCGCGGTGCCCATCACGACGATCGTGGTCAGCAGCGGGTAGGCGACGGCGGCGGCCTTCGTCAGCCGCGTCCCGCCGAACCGCCACAGCACGATCCCGCACCACAGCGCCCAGCCCACGTGCAGGCTCGGCATCGCCGCGTACTGGTTGGTCATGCCGCCCAGGCCGCGCGGGGCGCTCGCGTCGCCGCCCCACCAGCCGTACGAGCTGTACTGGGCCATCGTGTCGACGAAGCCGTGGCCCGCGGACAGTAGCCGGGGCGGGCAGGTCGGCAACAGGGTGAAGCCGATCAGGCCCATGAAGGTCGACGTCATCAGCCAGGTGCGGGCCGCGCGGTAGTGCACCGCGCGCGACCTGAACAGCCAGATCAGGATCACCGGCGTGACCATGTAGTGCAGCGACGCGTACCAGAAGTCGGCCGGCACGCCGAGCCACGCCTCGCGCGTGAAGAGCCGGTTCAGCGGGTGCTCGGCGTTGAGGTGCAGGGCCTTCTCGATGCGCAGGATCGTCAGGCCGTGGTCGACGGCGCCGGTCTCGTTGCCGCGGGCGAGCAGCCGGCCGGCCGAGTAGCACGCGTACACCAGCAGGATCAGCGGCAGCTCCGTCCACCAGCGCAGGCGGGCGCCCGGGGCTGTCTCGGTGCCTGGTGTCTCGGTCATCGGCTTCCGATCCCCTCCCCCTTCGTCTCGCGCGGCGCCCGGTGGTCCGGCCGTGCCACTTTACGGCGTATGCGCACGCCCTCGTGGCGCGGCCCCCGGCCCTCAAAGACGCTGAGATCGCCCGTCGGGTTGCCCTCCTCCAGGGTGCGCGATGATGGATCCGGTCCGCCTCTGGTTATCCCGGAAAGGTTTCCTCACCCATGGCTGCGCGCATCCTGCTGGCCCGCCACGGACAGACCGAGTGGTCGCTGTCCGGCAAGCACACGGGCAGGACCGATGTGCCGCTCCTGGAGGAGGGCCGCCGGGGCGCCAAGCTGCTCGGCGAGCGCCTGCACCGGGCGCCGCTGGACGGACTGCCCGGCGTCGAGGTGCGCACCAGCCCGCTGGCACGCGCGCGTGAGACGTGCGAACTCGCCGGGTTCGGCGAGCGCGCCCAGCCCTGGGACACGCTCATGGAGTGGGACTACGGCGCCTACGAGGGCATGACCCCGGACGACATCCAGGCCGTCCGACCCGGCTGGTTCATCTGGCGCGACGGCGTCCCGGACGGCGAGTCCCTCGCCGACGTCACCGCCCGCGCGGACGAGGTGGTCGCCTGGGCCCGCGCCGAGGACCGTGACGTCCTCGTCTTCGCGCACGGCCACATCCTGCGCTCCATCGGCGCCCGCTGGCTCGGCCTCCCCCTCGACTTCGCCGCCCGAATACGGCTCAACCCGACGTCCCTGTCGGTCCTCGGCTGGGCCTACGGCGAACCGGCGATCGAGAGCTGGAACGACTTGGGGCACTTGACGAACTGACGGCGCGCGAGGCTTTGCCCGTACGCCCTGCTCCCGCGCCCCCCTCACGCCGTCCGGGGCTGCTCTCACGCCGTCCGCGGACGTGAGGCGTGCCTCTCCAGGAACGTCGATACGCCCGACGCGCGTCGGTGCGGCAGCAGCACGCGCGCGGTGGTCGCGAGCATGGTCTGCACGCGGGAGGACTGGACCTGGTCCAGGAGGTCCATGACGCGCAGGCCCGCCGTCGCGGCCTCGTCGGGGTGGCCGCCGCGGGCCAGGTCGTCGGCGAGTTCCGCGGTGTAGAGGGCGATGTTGCGGGTGAAGTGCGGGTCCTGGAGGTGGGCGGCGTGGCGCGCGTGGCGGGCGGCGCGGGGCCAGTCGCCCAGCGTCGACCAGCACTGCGCCTCCAGGCCCTCCAGTTCGGCCTCCCCGTAGAAGCTCATCCACTCGGGGTCGGCGTCCGAGGAGCCGCGCTCGAAAAGGGCCTGCGCGCGGGCGAGCGCCTGTTCGCAGGCGATGCGGTCGGCGAGCCCGGCCCAGCCGCCGGCCTCGCGCAGCGCGAGCAGCGACATCAGGCGGGACGAGCCCAGGGACCGCCCGACGCGTTGCGCGGCCTGCGCGGCCCGCACCGCCTCGCGCGGCCGGCCGGCGTCGCGCGCGAGGAACGCCGTGTTGCAGAAGGCGTGTGCCTCCAGGGCGTCGTCGCCGGTCATCCGGGCGGTCGCGAGCGCCTCCGCGTAGTGCGAACGCGCGTCGTCCCAGCGCCCCGAGTCGTGCGCCAACCAGCCCACCGAGATGGCCAGTTCACCGGCGCCCGAGTGCAGCCGGTCGGCGGTGGTCTGCCGGGTCGCGCCGGCGTCGAGCAGCGCGTAGGCGGCGCGCAGCGGGGCCGCCGCGCGCCGGTAGAGGCCGTCCGCGCCGTGCCGGTCGTCGAGCAGCCGGATCCTGCGGACGGCTTCCTCCAGGGCGCCCGCGTCGCTCGCCCCGGCCCGGCGCACGGGACGTTCCGCGGCGGCCGCGTCGTAGGCGAGGCCGAAGGGGCCCAGCGAGGCGGCGGCCACCGTGGCGCCCCCGCCGGTCATGAATGCGCGACGTAGCACGTCGCTCTCCTCGTCGTTCTCGTCGTTCTCGTGAATCTCGTGGAACGTGCGGTTCCGGTCCTCGTGCGGGTGCGCGTCCGGTGTCTCATACGGATCGCCCGACCCCTGCGTCTCACCTGTGTCGCGGGCCCGGCGTCCGCGTACGGACGAGCGGGGCGCGAAGCCCAGGTCGGCGAGCGTGCGGCCGGGGAACATGTGCAGGAACACCCGCTCGTACGCGTAGTTGGGGCAACGGATCTCGCCCGCCTCGACCCGGCCGACGTAGCGCGCGTCGCAGCTCACCCGCTCCCCGATCTCGCGGGCCGACCGCCGTACGGCCGCCGCGAACTCGGCCGGTGAGCGTCGGCCGCGCAGCTGTCGGAAGGCCAGATTCGGCCGTGGTGGGTGGGTGGGCTGGGACGAGGTCACCATTGACGACGCCATGGCCGGGTCCTCTCGTGCGAACCGTCG
Organism: Streptomyces sp. NPDC092369; assembly: GCF_044755245.1. Classification (NCBI taxonomy): domain Bacteria; kingdom Bacillati; phylum Actinomycetota; class Actinomycetes; order Kitasatosporales; family Streptomycetaceae; genus Streptomyces; species Streptomyces sp. NPDC092369. The sequence continues at coordinate 1,412,983 of NZ_JBIVQP010000002.1, read as the reverse complement.
AACCAAGCCGGATTCCGGGCGACTTGAGCTGGTTGTCAACGGGATCGCCCTTGATTTCCGGCGGCATGAACGTACCCGCTGTCACCGACCCGGCACGCAGGGTTTGGCTACAAACCGGATATCTCATCCGGGATCTGCCATGAACTGCCATCCTTTGCGGCGGATTTTCGCCGTAGCCGTTGACGCGGTGGCGCGTTGAACCCAGCAGGACCGGGAGCCACCCGACTCCCGAGCCGCTTCGTCCAAGGAGGGGTTCCGTGGTGGAGTCCAGGATGCGACCCAGGCAGAGCAGCGATCCTCGTACGATGGTGACGCCGGTGAGGTTCACGCCGGTGCCGGACGGTGGTGCACCGCCCGGCTGCGATCTGGTGACCGTGCCGACGCGGCAGGGGCTGGAGGCCGTCGACATCCTGCGCCGGGGCGCCTGCGACGCGATGGGGCCCGTACTCCACGACGACGGCTGCGGCACCCTCGGCTTCGTCGTCCCCTCCGGCACCGCCGCCGCCTGGGACGTTCCCGGCAGCACCTGCACGGAGACCGACGGCCGCGGCCTGCGCCTGCCCGCCGAGCCCCCCGTCGAGGGCTCCGACTGGCTCCTGCCGCCCGGCGACTCCGACCTGGCCACCGACCCGGCGGTACTGCGCCAGGCCCTGGGCGAGGCGGCCCGCCTGATCGAGGCGGCGGACAACTGCCGGTAACTTCACGCGAGTTGCCTTCGACGATCAGCAGGGGCGGCCGTCGGGCGTTCGACGTGCGTGCCGCCGATAGGCGATGCGCACGTGCGTGACCGTCCCTGTCGGGCGATGCCTGCGCGAGTCGCCACCGGACGATCGGCACGCGAGCCGCCGGCGGGCGTAGGCGGGACCTTTCGCCGTCACCGACTGTCGGGCGCAGGGCGAGCCGCCGGCGGGTGTTGCACGCGTGCGTGGCCGGTCAGGCTGGCGCGCGCGACGGGCGTGGCCATCGGGCCAGTCCACGCGCGCGTGGCCGGCCGCCACTGGCGTTGCCCGGCGGCGCCCGCGATGTTCACGCCCCCGTGCGCAGGCGGTGCCTCTCGACCCCGTCGATAATGGGCGCATGGGAAAGTCCAGGAACGCCCGGCGTGGGTCGGCCGGTGCTGAAGCCGTTGTCGAGGCCGTCGACGGGGGGCTCGCGGAGCTCATACCCGATCGGGACCGGACGCGGGGCTGGACGTTGTTGATCGACGGGGCGCCGCAGTCGCACGTGGATCTGGACGATCCCGCGTTTCTCTCCTTCGAGTACCAGCGTCGGCTCGGGCATGTCGTCGATCTGGTCGCACCCGCCGGGAAGCCCGTGCACGTCGTGCACCTCGGAGGCGGTGCGCTGACGCTCGCGCGCTATGTCGCCGCCACCCGGCCCCGGTCCACCCAGCAGGTCGTCGAGTGGGACGCCTCGCTCGTCCAACTGGTGCGCAGACAGCTGCCGTTGGACACCTCCGCCCGGATCAGGGTGCGGTCCATCGACGCGCGTGAGGGGCTCGCCAAGGTGCTCGACGGGTGGGCCGACCTCGTCGTCGCGGACGTGTTCAGCGGAGCCCGCACCCCCGCCCACCTCACCTCGACCGAGTTCCTGGACGAGGTCCGCCGCGTGCTGCGCCCGAGCGGTTGCTACGCCGCCAACCTCGCCGACGGCCCGCCGCTGACCCACCTGCGCGGCCAGATCGCCACCGCCGCCGCCCGCTTCCCCGAACTCGCCCTGATCGCCGACCCCACCGTGCTGCGCGGCAAACGGTTCGGCAACGCCGTCCTGGTCGCCTCCGACACCCCGCTGCCCCTCGCGGAACTCACCCGCCGCGCCGCCTCCGACCCGCACCCCGGCCGCGTCGAACACGGCCGCGCCCTGCTGGACTTCACCGGCGGCGCGGCCCCCGTCACCGACGCGGCGGCGGTGGCCTCGCCGGCCCCACCGCCCTCGGTGTTCCGCTGACCGACCCGACGGGCGATCCTCAACCGGCCGCTCGCGACTAGTAGTTCTCCACGTCCACCCGCGGCGGCCCGTCGTGCCACGTGCAGAACACCGACACCCGGTCCGCGCCCGAGGCGAACTCCAGCCGGATCCACGTCTCCGTCTTCCACACCTGCATCGACCAGCCGGGCCCCGGCGTCGCCGACACCAGCGTCGCGTACGTGTCGGCGAGGTCGAAGACCACCCGGCCGCCGTCGGTGTCGTAGCTCTTGACCTGGCCGGCGGCCGAAGTCGTGGGCGACGGGCTGGTGGTGGGTGTCTTCGAGGGGGTCGGCGAAGGCGCGGTGGACGTCTTCGACGGCGTCGGCCTCGGCGTGGGAGTCGGCCCGCTCGGCGACGAGGACGCCAGCGGCTTCGACTCCTGCGTGGTCGCGCGGCCCGCGGTGATGGGCAGGGCGCGCGGCGGATCGTAGGCCGTGCCCGCCATCACCGTGTGGACACCCCACCACGACAGCGTGACCGCCGCGCCCGTGGCGAGCGACCAAGCCAGTACGTGTACGAGTCCTCTGAGCATCGCGGCCATACTGCCTCACGCGCCCCACAGGTGTCGCCCGTAGGAAGTTATCCACAGGCCCGGATCCGGCTCGCCCGGATGGCGTACGGTGCGGCGCATGGCAAGTGTGCTCGTGGTCGAGGACGACCAGTTCGTCCGCTCGGCGCTGATCCGGCACCTGACCGACGCCGCGCACACGGTGCGCAGTGTCGGGACGGCACTGGAGGCGCTGCGCGAGGTCGCCCATTTCCGTTTCGACGTGGTCATCCTCGACCTCGGACTGCCCGATCTGGACGGGTCCGAGGCGCTGAAGATGCTGCGCGGGATCACGGACGTACCCGTGATCATCGCCACCGCGCGCGACGACGAGACGGAGATCGTCCGGTTGCTGAACGCGGGCGCGGACGACTACCTGACCAAGCCGTTCTCGGTCGAGCACCTCTCCGCGCGCATGGCGGCGGTCCTACGACGCTCCCGCGCCGCCACCGGAGAGGCCCCGCCGTCCAGCGTCCTGAGCGTCGGCGGCCTGACCGTCGACCCGCTGCGCCGCCAGGCCGAGTTGGACGGCGTGCGGCTCGACCTCACGCGCCGCGAGTTCGACCTGCTGGCCTTCCTGGCCGGCCGGCCGGGCGTCGTCGTGCCCCGCAAGGAGCTGCTCGCCGAGGTGTGGCAGCAGTCGTACGGCGACGACCAGACCATCGACGTCCATCTGTCCTGGCTGCGCCGCAAGCTGGGCGAGACCGCCGCCCGCCCGCGCTATCTGCACACCCTGCGCGGCGTCGGCGTGAAGCTGGAACCACCCGGGGGAGCGGAGCCGCCGCGATGAGATGGGCACTGGTCAAGGTCTGCCTGGCGGTCACCGCCATGGTCGTGGTCGCCTTCGCGGTCCCGCTCGGCCTGGTCATCAAGGAGATGGCCCGGGACCGCGCGTTCTCCAACGCCGAGCGGGAGGCCGCCGCGGTCGCCCCGGCGCTGTCCATCACCACCGACCGCGACCAGTTGGAGAAGGTCGTCGCCTCGGCGGGCTCCGACTCGGGGATGGCCGTGCACATACCCGCCGTCGAGGGCGGCAAGGCCGTCGACATCGGGCGCAGACGCGCGGCCGACGACGCCATCGCGACCGTGCGCAAGCTCGGCCGCGCCTCCACCACGGAGGTCGAGGGCGGGTCCACGCTGCTCCAGCCGGTCGCGCTGAGCTCCGGCGCGATCGCGGTCGTCGAGGTGTTCGTGCCCGACGCCGAGGTCAGGCACGGGGTGGGCACGGCCTGGGCGGTGCTCGCCGCGGTCGGCGTCGCGCTGATCGTCGGCTCGGTCGCGGTCGCCGACCGGCTGGGCGTGCGGATGGTGAAGCCCGCGCGGCGCCTGGTCGAGGGCGCGCACGAGCTGGGGGAGGGCAAGCTGGGGGCGCGGGTGCCGGAGGAGGGGCCGAGCGAACTGCGCCTGGCGGCCGTCGCGTTCAACTCGATGGCCGACCAGGTCGTCCAACTGCTGGCGAACGAAAGGGAGTTGGCGGCCGACCTGTCCCACCGGCTGCGTACGCCGCTGACCGTGCTGCGGCTCAACGCGGCCTCGCTGGGCGAGGGTCCGGCCGCCGAGCAGACCCGGGAGGCGGTCGCCCAGCTGGAGCGCGAGGTCGACACCATCATCCGGACCGCCCGGGAGGCCAAGCCGCAGACCGCGGCGGCCCTGCCCGGCGCCGGGTGCGACGCGGCCGAGGTGGTCCGGGAGCGGATGGTGTTCTGGTCGGCGCTCGCGGAGGACGAGGGCCGCAAGTGGCGGGTGGCCGGCGCCGACCGGCCGGTACGCATACCCGTGGCCCGCGCCGACCTCGCCGCCGCGCTCGACGCCCTGCTCGGCAACGTCTTCCGGCACACCGCCGAGGGCACGGCCTTCGCGGTCGACCTGCACAACGGCGAGGACGCGGTGATCGTCCTGGTCTCCGACGCGGGCCCCGGCATCATCGACCCCGTGGCCGCGATGGCCCGCGGGCGCGGCTCGGGGGCCGCCGGCTCTACCGGCCTGGGCCTCGACATCGTGCGCAGGCTCGCGGAGTCGACCGGCGGGGACGTACGGATCGGGTCGTCCGTCCTGGGCGGGACCGAGGTGCGGATCTGGATCCAGGTGGACGGCCGGGAGCCGGAACGCAGAGGTCACCGGGGGTCCGTACGGCGCCGTCGGCGCGGCAGATTGGTCTCTACCTTTAACCGCTCCCGATCCCTTCCTTAAGCGCACCCTAAGATCCGCAACCCCCGCCCGGATCAGGCACTTTGCCCGATTCCAGGTCGCTAGCGTGCTGCCGCACCCCACCCCCAGAACGAAGGCAGGCACGCGATGACCACGCACCGGCGCAAGGTGAGCGGCAGAAACAAGGTGATCGGCGGAGTGGTCGCCGCGGCCGTGGTCGGCGGTGGCGCGGTCCTGCTCACGGGTACCGCCCAGGCGGCCGGGATCGGCGCCGCGTACACGAAGACCAGTGACTGGTCGACGGGTTACACCGCGCAGTACGTCGTCACCAACAACAGCGGCGGCACCGAGAAGACCTGGAAGCTGCAGTTCGACCTGCCTTCGGGCGCGAAGCTCAGCTCGCTGTGGAACGCCGAGTCGAGCGTCAGCGGGCAGCACGTCACCGTGACGCCCCCGAAGTGGGACACCGACGGGCTGACCGCCGGCGAGTCCGTCACCGTCGGCTTCGTCGTCAACGGCACCGCGGACCCGACCGCGTGTCTCATCGACGGCGCCAAGTGTTCGGCGGACGGCACCGCCACGCCCGAACCGACCGGCCGCCCCACGCAGACCACGACCCCGAAGCCCACCCCCACGCCGACCTCCACCCCCACGGCCACCCCGACCAAGACGGCCACCCCCACGCCGACGCCGACCCCCACCTCGACCTCCGGCACCGGCACCACGACGAGCGCCGGCTTCGCGCCCTACGTCGACACCTCCCTCTACCCGGCCTTCGACCTCCTCGCGAGCGCGACGGCGACCGGCGTCAAGAACTACAACCTCGCCTTCATCACCGACGGCGGCGGCTGCACCCCCAAGTGGGGCGGGGTCAGCGACCTCGGCACCGACGCCGTGGCCGCGCAGATCGGCGCCCTGCGCGCCAAGGGCGGTGACGTCCGCGTCTCCTTCGGCGGCGCCTCCGGCTCCGAACTGGCCACGACCTGCTCCTCGGCGGACGCGCTGGCGACGGCGTACGGCAAGGTCGTGGACGCCTACAAGCTCACCAAGGTCGACTTCGACGTCGAGGGCGGCGCGCTGCCCAACACCGCCGCGAACACCAACCGCGCCAAGGCCATAGCCAAGCTCCAGGCCGCGCACCCGGGTCTGGACGTCTCGTACACCCTCCCGGTCATGCCCGAGGGCCTCACCCAGGACGGCGTGAACCTCCTGTCCAACGCCAAGTCCAACGGCGTGAAGATCAACACGGTCAACATCATGGCGATGGACTACGGTCCCGCCTACAGCGGCGACATGGGCACCTACGCCGAACAGGCGGCCACCGCCACCCAGGCCCAGGTCAAGAGCGTGCTCGGCCTCTCGGACGCCGCCGCCTGGAAGACCGTCGCCGTCACCCCGATGCTCGGTGTGAACGACGTGGCCTCCGAGATCTTCAAGGTCGACGACGCCACCCAACTGGTGAACTTCGCCAAGTCCAAGGGCCTCGGCTGGCTCTCCATGTGGTCGGCGGGCCGCGACCAGCAGTGCGCCGGCGGCACCAAGCCCACCGCCGACGCCACCTGCAGCTCGATCCTTCAGGACAAGTTCGCGTTCTCGAAGGCGTTCGCGGCCTTCAACTGAGCTGAGGGGAACAGCCCTTGAGGGGGAGGCGGCTCAGACCTCGGTCACAGCGGGCAACGCCCCCGACCGAGCCGCCTCCCCGTACCACCGCGCACTCGACTTCGGCGTCCGGGCCAGCGTCGCGTAGTCCACGTACACCGCCCCAAACCGCTTCTCGTAGCCGTACGCCCACTCGAAGTTGTCCAGCAGCGACCACAGGTAGTAGCCCCGGACATCCGCGCCGTCCGCGATGGCGCGCCGGACCGCCGAGAGGTGACCGTGCAGGTACGCGATGCGCTCCGGGTCGTGGACGCGGCCGTCGGGGTCGGGCTTGTCGTCGTAGGCCGCGCCGTTCTCGGTGATGTAGAGCGGCAGGTCCGGGGCCTCGCGGGTGTAGCGCATGATCAGCTCGTGCAGGCCGGTCGGGTCGATCGTCCAGCCCATCTCCGTACGCTCGCCCGGGGTTTGGAGGAAGGTGACGTCGTCCGCGCCGGGCCAGGGCGAGTGCGCGCTCGCGCCGTGGCCGTCGGCACGCGGACCCGTCCGGGGCGACTCCGTCGCCGAAACCAGCGTAGGCGTGTAGTAGTTGAGGCCCAGCGCGTCCAACGGCTGCTGGATCGCCCGCAGATCACCGTCCAGGACGTAGGACCAGTCGGTCACCGACGAGGTCGCCGCCAGCAGCGTCTGCGGGTACGCGCCGTGCAGGATCGGGCCGTGGAAGACGCCGTTGGCCAGGTCGTCGATCTTCCGGGCCGCCGCCAGATCCGCCGGGTCCCGCGAAACGGGCCTGACCACCGACGAGTTGAGGCTCAGCGCCACCGAGTTGCGGGACGGCATCGACGAGCGCAGGGCCGTGGTGCCGAGGCCGTGCGCCAGGTTGAGGTGGTGCGCGGCGCGCAGCGAGGCCTCCGGGTCCGTGCGGCCCGGCGCGTGCACGCCGGAGGCGTAGCCCAGAAAGGCGCTGCACCAGGGCTCGTTGAGCGTGATCCACTGCTCCACCCGGTCGCCCAGCGCCTCGCCCACGATCTGCGCGTACTCGGCGAACCGGAACACCGTGTCGCGCGCCGGCCAGCCGCCCGCGTCCTCCAACTCCTGCGGCAGATCCCAGTGGTAGAGGGTGACGGCCGGCTTGATGTCGTGCGCCAGCAGCTCGTCGACCAACCGCCGGTAGAAGTCCAGGCCCACCTGGACCGCCGGGCCCCGGCCCGTCGGCTGCACCCGCGACCAGGAGATCGAGAAGCGGTACGCCTTCAGGCCCAGGTCGGCCATCAGCGCCACGTCCTCGCGGTAGCGGTGGTAGTGGTCGACAGCGATGTCACCGTGCTCGCCGCCGGCCGTCCGGCCCGGCGTATGGCTGAAGGTGTCCCAGATCGAGGGCGTACGGCCGTCCTCCCGCACCGCCCCCTCGATCTGGTACGCGGAGGTCGCCGCGCCCCAGAGGAAGGCGGGAGGAAAGGTCACGGTCGTCAGGTCGGACATGGAATCGCTCCCATGGGTCGGGTGGCGCCCATTGTGCATGGGAGCGCTCCCATGCGTAAAGGGGGCAGCGGCTCCTTCCGCGGCTGCGTCCGGTTCCGTCGGGGACTTGGCTCACGTGGACTCCCGCACCACCAACCGCGTCGGCAGGACCACTCCGCGGTGATCGTCCCCGCGGTGGGCGATCTCGTGCAGCAGGAGCCTCGCCATGGTCCGGCCCATCTCCTCCAGCGGCTGGCGGACGCTGGTCAGCGGGGGATCGATGTGCCGGGCCACGATCGAGTCGTCGAAGCCGACGACGGCGACGTCCTGAGGCACCCGCCGGCCCGCCGCGCGCAGTTCCAGCACGGCGCCCGACGCCATCACGTCGGACGCGGCGAAGACCGCGTCGAGGCCGGGCCGTCGGCGCAGCAGTTCCCGCATGGCCGCGCGTCCGCCCTCCTCCCGGAAGTCGCCGTACGCGATCAGGTCCTCGTCGACGGCCATGCCCACGTGCTCCAACGCCTCGCGGTAGCCGTCGAGTCGGGCCTGGGCGGCCTCCATGTCCAGCGGGCCCGTGATGGTGGCAATCGTCCGGCGCCCCCTGGCCTGCAGATGCTCGACCGCGCTCCTGGCGCCGCCGCTGTTGTCCGCGCGGACGTGCCCGAGCGACTCGCCGGGGCCGCGCCGGCCGGCGAGCACGGTCGGTACGGCGAGTTCGTGAAGGCGGTCGGGGAGCGTGTCGCCGCCGTGGACCGAGAGCATCAGGACGCCGTCCACCCGATGTGCGGACAGGTAGGTGGCCAGCCGCGCGTACTCCTTCTCGTCCGGCACCAGGACCAGCAGCAACTGCATCTTGGCGACCGCCAGTTCGGCCGACACCCCGCGGATGATCTCCGAGAAGTAGGGCTCGGAGAAGAGCCGGGCCTCGCCCTCGGGAACGACCACGGCGACCGAGTCGGTGCGGCGGCTGGCCAGGGAGCGGGCCGCCGGGTGGGGGATGTAGCCGAGTTCGGCGATCGCCTGCTCCACGGCCGCGCGGGTGGGGGCGCTCACCTTGGGGGAACCGTTGATGACCCGGGAGACCGTGCCGCGGCCGACGCCGGCGAGGGCGGCCACGGCGTTGAGGGTCGGGCGCCGGACCTCCGCGCGCGGAGGCGGCTGCTCGGCAGGGCTCATTGTTCACCTTCCGGCGATCGGTCGGGGCTCGCCTCATTCTGGCCCAGAAATTCGGGCGAGGGCCCGGACGGACGGCCAAGGCTCCCCGGCCCCCCGGCGGACCCTTGAGTGACCTGCGTGAATCCTGCGTGAGGCCGGGCCGTGTCCGGCCGTTGACGCCTGCTGGAGCGACACATTCACGTGACGTCCGGAACACGCTTGCGCAACAACGCCGTTTTCAAGTCTTGACACCCGGCCCGGCACGAAGGAGTCTTCCGGCATGCCGCGTGGGAGCGGTCCCACGGAACCTCGGGGGCTTCCTCCCGTGTGGATCGAACCGCCAACGGCCCGTCCCTCTATCTCGCATGGCACACCGTTGACCAGCACCTTTTCACCGCACGTCCAGTGCTGTGGGCTGGCCGCTGCTCGAAACGAGAGGGCAGGTCCGGATCGTCGAGCCTCGGCGGTCCGATTCCTGAGATCCCGTTCCCCACTGGAACAAGGAGTAGTGGAATGCGCATCACCCGTACCGGCGGCGGCCACGGCCGCAGAGCAGCGGCCCTGACCACGACGGTCCTGACGGCCTCCGCCCTGTTGCTGACCGGCTGCAGTAGCGACAGCTCCTCGGACGCCAAGGACTCGAACGGGAACATCACTCTCACGGTGGCCGACTTCGGGCAGTTCGGTTACAAGGAAGCCGGCCTGTTCGCTCAGTACCACAAGCTGCACCCCACCATCACGGTGAAGGAAGACACCACCGCCAACGAGCAGGACTACTACCCGAAGCTGCTTCAGCAGCTGAACACGAGCAGTGGTCTCTCGGACGTCCAGGGCATCGAGGTCGGCCGCATCAAGGAGGTCGTCGACACCCAGGCGGGCAAGTTCGCCGACCTCAGCAAGTCGATCGACGTGAACGACTGGGTCTCCTGGAAGGAGAAGCAGGCCACCGCGGCGGACGGTTCGGTCATCGGCGCCGGTACCGACATCGGCCCGATGTCCCTGTGCTACCGCTCGGACCTCTTCAAGGCGGCGGGCCTGGCGAGCGACCGTGACTCCGTCGCCAAGGCCGTCGCGGGCGGCTGGGAGGACTACCTCAAGCTCGGCGAGAAGTTCAAGCAGAAAGCCCCCAAGGGCACGTACTTCATGGACTCCGCGAGCGCCATGTACAACGCGGTCGTGGGTTCCTCCGCGGAGCAGTACTACGACGCTTCCGGCAAGGCGATCTACAAGGACAGTTCGTCCGTGCAGCAGGGCTGGAACCTCGCCGCGGAAGCCGCGTCCAAGAAGCTGACCCAGGGTCTCCCCCAGTTCGGCGACGCCTGGAATGCCGCGCTGCGCAAGGGCACGATCGCCACCGTGGCGTGCCCCGCCTGGATGGCCGGCCAGATCTCCATCAACTCCGGTGACGCCTACAAGGGCAAGTGGGACATCGCGCGTGCACCCGGTACCAGCGCGGCCAACTGGGGCGGTTCCTTCCTGGCCGTGCCCAAGAGCGGCAAGCACGTCAAGGAAGCCACCGAGCTGGTCAAGTGGCTGACCGCTCCCGAGCAGCAGGCCGCCGTCTTCAAGGCGATCGGTGTCTTCCCGTCGAACAAGGGCGCCTACGAACTCGACAGCGTGAAGAACGCGACGCTGCCGTACTTCAACAACGCCCCGATCGGTCAGATCTACGCCGAGGAGGCGAAGGCCATCCCCGAGGCCGTGCTCGGCGCGAAGGACGGCACGATCAAGGACACGATCTCCACGCAGATCAACAACATGGAGCAGCGGGGCACCAAGCCCGACAAGGCGTGGAAGGCCGCGACCGACTCGATCGACAAGGTGATCGGCTGACCCAAGCCGCGGTGCGGGCGGCCCGGCGGGCGCCCGCACCGCGCTACGTGCGTGGGGCCGTGCGGCGGCTCCTGCCGTAGGCGCGGGGCCGTCCGCACCGGCTCCGGTCGTCACGTACCGGTCGTTTCCGCGGTGTTCGGGCACACTCACCGGACGCCGCGGCACCGCGTCCGCCGGACCGGCGACCCGAGTGCGACGACGTGCCCCTGGCCGGGTGCCCGGCCCCGCGCCGCCTCCTGCCCGTACCCGGCCGAGATCCAGGGAAGGACTCCCTCCGTGGCAACCACAACCCCCACACGGGGTGCCCCCACCCCGCCGCCCGGCGGGGCCGGCGCCGTGTCGAAGGAACCCAGCGCGTGGCGCACGCGTCTGTGGCGCTTCGACGACAAGGCGTCGCCGTACGCGTACATCGCCCCCTTCTTCCTCATCTTCGGTGCCTTCGGCCTCTACCCGATGCTGTACACGGGCTGGATAGCCCTGCACCGGGTGGAGATGACGAGCCTGGACCAGTCCGAGTGGGTCGGCTGGCACAACTTCGCCACGATCCTCCAGGACTCCGAGTTCTGGACGGCCGTCACCAACACCTTCGTGATCGGTGTCATCTCGACCGTCCCCCAGCTCCTCATGGCCCTGGGCCTGGCCCACCTGCTCAACTACAAACTGCGCGCCAGCACCTTCTGGCGCACGGTGATCCTCACCCCGTACGCCACCTCGGTGGCGACCGCCGCCCTCGTCTTCGCCCTGGTCTTCCGGGCCGACGGAGGGCTGCTCAACTGGGTCCTGCACTTCGTCGGTATCGGCAACACCGACTGGGGCAACGGGGAGTGGACGTCCAAGTTCGCCATCTCGGCCATCGTGATCTGGCGGTGGACCGGCTACAACACCCTGATCTATCTGGCGGCCATGCAGGCCGTGCCCACGGACCTGTACGAAGCGGCCTCGATCGACGGAGCGACGCGCTGGCAGCAGTTCCGCAAGGTGACCATCCCCTCGCTGCGGCCGACGATCCTGTTCACCATCGTCATCTCGACCATCGGTTCCATGCAGCTGTTCGGTGAGCCGCTGCTGCTGCAGGGCGGCACGCTCGGCTCCACCGGAGGCAGCGAGCACCAGTACGAGACGCTCAGCATCTATCTCTTCAACTACGGCTGGAAGCTGGGGCACTTGGGGCCGGCCGCGGCCGTGGCCTGGGCCATGCTCGTGCTGCTGCTGCTCATTGCCTTGATCAACTGGATCGTCGGCCGGTTCGTGCGTAGCAGCGCGGCCTGACGGGAGCGATATCGATGACCACGACCAGTCCCACCCAGACCGCGCCGGACCTCGGCCCGGCACCGCTTCCCGTCACCCCGGGCAAAGCCCCACGCTTCAAGATCGGCGCCGGCCAGCAGCTCAAGGGCGGTCCGTTCACCTACATCGCCCTGATCATCGTCGGTCTGGGCTCGGTCTTCCCGCTGTACTGGACGCTGGTGGCCGCCTCGCACGACCAGCAGCGGGTCCTCGACAGTCCGCCGCCGCTCGTGCCGGGCGGCCGGCTGTGGAACAACCTCCAAGCGGCCTGGGAACAGGCCCACTTGGGGAAGGCGATCGTCAACACCGTGATCGTGGCGGGCTGCATCACCGCGGCCACCCTGTTCTTCTGCACCCTCGCCGGTTACGCCTTCGCCAAGATGCGCTTCCGTGGCCGTGGGGCCCTGATGACCGCGGTCATCGCGACCCTGACGATCCCGCCCCAACTCAGCGTCGTACCCCTGTTCATGATGATGGCGGACATCGGCTGGGGCGGAAAGCTGGAGTCGGTGATCTTCCCGACCCTCGTCGGTGCCTTCGGTGTCTTCTTCATGCGCCAGTACCTGCTTGAGGCGCTGCCCTACGAACTCATCGAGGCGGCCAAGGTGGACGGGGCGAGCAACATCCGCGTCGTCTGGAACGTGGTCCTGCCCGCGGCCAGGCCCGCGATGATGGTGCTCGGAATGCTCACCTTCGTGCAGGCGTGGAACGACTTCTTCTGGCCCTTTCTCGCCCTCAACCAGGACAACCCCACCATCCAGGTCGCGCTCGGCCAGCTCAGCGCCTCCTACACCCCCGACCAGAGCATCGTCATGGCCGGAGCGCTGATCAGCACCCTGCCGCTGCTGCTGGTGTTCGTGATCTTCGGCAAGCAGATCATCGGAGGCATCATGGCGGGCGCCGTCAAGGGCTGACGTCGACCGCCGAACTCCCGGTCGGACAGGCCTTGTTCACCCTTCCGTACGGCCCGCTCAGCGCGGGCCGTACCCGGCCGGGCGCCCGCCGTCGTGCCCCGTCCGCTTCCCCTCGTCGCCGGAGCACCGTCCGGCCGTTACTCACGCCACTTTGGGAGCGCTCACACCATGACCGCCGTACGACATGAGACCAAGGCCGAATCGGCCTCCGCCACCTCCTTCCCGCCGGGCTTCGTCTGGGGTGCCGCCACCGCCGCCTACCAGGTGGAGGGCGCCGCCGCCGAGGGCGGCCGTACCCCCTCCATCTGGGACACCTTCAGTCACACGCCCGGGAAGGTGCGCAACGGCGACACCGGTGACATCGCCGCCGACCACTACCACCGGTACCGCGACGACGTGGCGCTGATGAAAGACCTCGGTCTGAAGGCGTACCGGTTCTCCATCTCCTGGTCCCGCGTTCAGCCCACCGGCCGCGGACCCGCCGTGGAGCGCGGTCTCGACTTCTACCGCCGGCTCACCGACGAACTCCTGGCAGCCGGCATCACCCCCGTCGCCACCCTTTACCACTGGGACCTGCCACAGGAGTTGGAGGACGCGGGCGGCTGGCCGCAGCGCGACACCGCGCATCGCTTCGCGGAGTACGCCGAGATCATGGGCCGGGCCCTGGGAGACCGCGTCGGTCTGTGGACCACCCTCAACGAGCCCTGGTGCAGCGCCTTTCTGGGCTACGGCTCCGGTGTGCACGCCCCCGGCCGCACCGACCCGGCGGCCACCCTGCGCGCCGCTCACCACCTCAACCTGGGGCACGGCCAGGCGATCGGGGCGCTGCGCGAGGTCCTGCCGGCCTCCGCGCAGACCTCCATCACCCTCAACCTGCACCAGGTGCGCCCCCTCACCGACAGCGCCGAGGACGCGGAGGCCGCTCGCCGTATCGACGCGGTCGGCAACAGGGTCTTCACCGGCCCCGTGCTCGACGGCGCCTACCCCGAGGACCTGCTCGCCGACACCGCGCACCTCGTCGACTGGGCGGAGCTGGTGCGGGACGGCGACCTGGCCGAGATCTCCCGGCCCATCGACGTGCTCGGCGTCAACTACTACGCCCCGACCGTCGTCTCGGCCGGCGACGGTTCCGGCACCACGAAGAACGACGGCCATGGCGCCAGCGACCACTCCCCGTGGACCGGTTCGGAGGGCGTGAACTTCCACCTGGCCAACGACCAGCTCACCGCGATGAACTGGGCCATCGACCCCAGCGGCCTGCACACCCTGCTGACCGGCCTCGCCGCCTCGCACCCGACGCTGCCGCTGATGGTCACCGAGAACGGCGCCGCGTTCGACGACTACGTCTCCCCCGAGGGCCGGGTGAACGACCCGCAGCGGATCGCCTATCTGCACTCCCACCTCGACGCCGTCCGCCGGGCCATCACCGACGGAGCGGACGTGCGCGGCTACTTCCTGTGGTCTCTCCTCGACAACTTCGAATGGTCCTACGGCTATTCGAAGCGGTTCGGCGCGGTGTACGTCGACTACTCCACCCAGCGCCGCATTCCCAAGGCGAGCGCCCACTGGTACACCGACGTGATCCGGGGGAACGCGCTGCCGTCGGCCGGTGAAGCCGGGGAAGTCGGTGAACACGGGTGAGGCCCGGCTCGGCGGGCGACAGCCCCGGTCGACGGAGGATGATGGAGGTAAGGCGGCCGGGCCCGGCTGTTACATTCCTGGCCTGAAAGCTGCGAACGGAAGGCGGCGACCATGACGGTCAGCGGTGGGCGGAACCGGGGCGGTCGGCGGCCGACCCTGGAGGAGGTCGCCGCCCGTGCCGGCGTGGGCCGCGGCACGGTCTCCCGGGTGATCAACAGCTCGCCGCGGGTGAGCGACGCGACGCGGGCGGCCGTCGAGGCGGCCGTGGCGGAACTGGGCTACGTCCCGAACACGGCCGCCCGCGCCCTGGCCGCGAACCGCACGGACGCCATCGCCCTCGTCGTTCCCGAGCCGGAGACCCGCTTCTTCGCGGAACCGTACTTCTCGGACATGCTCAAGGGCGTCGGCGCCGAGCTGTCGGAGACGGAGATGCAGCTGCTGCTGATCTTCGCGGGCAGCGCCCGTGAACGGCGGCGCCTGGCCCAGTACTTGGCCGCACATCGCGTCGACGGCGTCCTCCTGGTCTCGGTCCACGCGGACGACCCGCTGCCCGACCTCCTCTCCCAGTTGGAGATCCCGGCGGTGATCAGCGGCCCCCGCTCGGCCGCGGAGACGCTCACCTCGGTGGACTCGGACAACTACGGCGGCGGCCGCTCGGCCGTGGAGCACCTGCTCTCCCGCGGCCACCACACGATCGCCCACATCACGGGCCGCCTCGACGTGTACGGTGCCCAGCGCCGCGTCGACGGCTACCGCGACGCCCTGCGCGACGCGGGCCACCCGGCGGACGAACAGCTCATCGAGCCGGGGGACTTCACCGAGGAGGGCGGCCGCAGAGCGATGAAGACCCTCCTCTCCCGCCGCCCCGACCTGGACGCGGTCTTCGCCGGCTCGGACGTCATGGCGGCCGGCGCCCGCCAGGTGCTGCGCGAGGAGGGCCGCCGCATCCCCGACGACGTGGCCCTCGTCGGCTACGACGACTCGGCCATAGCCCGCCACATGGACCCGCCCCTCACCAGCGTCCGCCAGCCCATCGAGGAAATGGGCCGCCGCATGATCGACCTCCTCCTCGAAGAGATCGCGGATCGCCGTCCGGCGGTTTCGCGGGGATTGGAGCGCCGACAGGTGGTCCTGGCAACGGAGTTGGTGACGCGGGCGTCGTCCTGATCGTCGCCGGGGGATTGCTTTTGCTTCAGCGGGCGGGCACTCCACCAGCGACGAATCGACGTGACGGCGCATGTGGTGTCGGCCTAGCCTCAGCCCGTGACCTCCCCGGACGACGACACCGACGACAGGGCCGGCGTGACCATTCGCTGCCAGGACAACGCCTCCGTCGGCGTGACGTTCTGCGACCGGATCGGCGTGGACGCGGGCGCGGTGCACTATGCCGTCGAGCTGCGCGCCCCGGGGCTGACCGCTCGGGTCGACGAGATCGTCGCCTGGGTGGGGGACGGCGATCTCGTCCCGTTCCTGGAAGACCTCGCCGCCGACTTCCGGGGGTGGGACGGTGAACGGAGCCGACGGACCGACGACCGCGACCTGATGGTGTCAGCCGTCTTCCGGTCCGGCGGGTACGTCGGCCTGACCTGGACCCTGCGGCCATGGCCGCGGGCCGCCGGCGGCTGGAGTTCGTCGGTCACCACATGGGTGGAGTCCGGCGAGCAACTGGCCTGCCTGGCAGCCGACATCCGGCATTTCCTCGCCGGGGAATGACGGTGACATCTGGCGTCCACCGGGTGACCTCAGTCGGGCAGCGTCAGCCGCCAGCGCCGCTCCCCGTCCTGTTTCTCGTGGGTCGGTTGGAGGCCGGCTGCTCGGGCCACTGACTCCGAGGCGCGGTGGGCGGGGTGGATGTGGGCGGTGATCGTACGGACGGAGTGTTCGGTGAGCCAGGTGATCAGGGCGCGTACTGCCTCCGAGGCGTAGCCCTTGCCCTGCCAGGGGGTGCCGGTGATCCAGGCGATCTCTGCCGTCCGGCCGGTGACCGTGGCCTGGACCGTGCCGAGGAGGTGGGCGTCGGCGCGGTGGTGGAGGACCCAGTTGAGCCAGGTCACGGACGGGTCGGGGGAGCCGGAGGCCAGGCGTTCGTAGCGGGTGCGCAGGGCTTCGGGGGAGGCGGGGGCGCCGCCGATGTAGGTGTGCAGGGCCGGGTCGGAGAGGACTTCGGCCATCTCGGCGGCGTGGTCGACGCGGAGGGGGAGGAGATCGAGGCGGGGGGTGTGGATAGTGGTGGGGTTCAGGTCCATGAGACGTCCACTTCGATGTCCGCTGGAAAACGAAGCGGCCGGTGGTCCCGAATCAACGGGGCCACCGGCCGATTGTCTGGGGTGAGTGACGGGACTTGAACCCGCGACTTCCTGGACCACAACCAGGTGCTCTACCAGCTGAGCTACACCCACCACGCCCGGTCGTTCCATCAGTGATTTTCCGACCGGCCGAGAAAAAGTGTACAGGGTCCGCAGGGGTGCTCGCGCACGGCTTTTACCGCGCGGGCAGCACGTGCTTCGCGGCGATCGTCCGGGCCGTGTCCGAGTCGGGGCCCGGCTGCGGTACGAAGATCGCCTCGCGGTAGTAGCGCAGCTCCGCGATGGACTCGCGGATGTCGGCGAGGGCGCGGTGGTTGCCGTTCTTCTCCGGGCTGTTGAAGTACGCCCTCGGGTACCAGCGCCGGGCCAGTTCCTTGACGCTGGACACGTCGACGATGCGGTAGTGGAGGTACTCCTCCAGCGTCGGCATGTCACGCAGCAGGAAACCGCGGTCGGTGCCGACCGAGTTGCCGCACAGCGGGGCCTTGCCGGGCTCCTTGACGTGTTCCCGGATGTAGGCGAGAACCTGCTCCTCGGCGTCGGTCAGCGTCGTACCGCCGTCGAGTTCGTCGAGCAGCCCGGATGCGGTGTGCATCTGGCGCACCACGTCCGGCATCGTCTCGAGGGCCTCGGCCGGCGGACGGATGACGATGTCCACGCCCTCGCCGAGCACGTTCAGCTCGGAGTCGGTGACCAGGGCGGCCACCTCGATGAGCGCGTCGTCGGACAACGAGAGGCCGGTCATCTCGCAGTCGATCCACACCATGCGATCGTTCATGCGACCACCCTAAAGGTGACGTCCGCTTTTAGGTGCCCCGCGTCGTGGTGGACGTCCCTGGGGGCTGCCGCCCCCAGACCCCCGCTTTCGGCCTGGACGGCCTCGTCCTCAAACGCCGGACGGGCTGAAATTGCCTGGACCGGCGTCGAGAAGTGGCGGCCTCCTCGACAAGGAACCGTGCCTCACAGGCAACCGTGCCTCCTCGACAAGCCACCGCCCCCTCGACCCTCGAAACGACCTCGAACGCCGGGTCGGCTGTCTGAGACAGCCGACCCGGCGTTCGAGGTGTGACGTCAGCTACCCGTGCGTGGGCCCGGCACGCTCGCCGACAAGGACGACGCCGCGCCGATCGCGCTGGCTGCCGTGCGGCGGGTCTGCATCGGGACCGGGCCCTCGGGAGGGAGCGCGGTGAGCGGACCCGAAGGGATGGACGGGCTGGTGGGGCCCGGCGTGCCTTCGGGATCGGTCGGGCGCTCGCTCTGCGGGCGACGGGCGCGGTACGCGGCACGGTACGCCGCCGGCGACGAACCGAGCTGGCGGCGGAAGTGCCCGCGCAGGGCGACGGGGGAGCGGAAGCCGCAGCGGCCCGCCACCTCGTCCACCGAGTAGTCCGACGTCTCCAGCAGGCGCTGGGCCTGCAGGACCCGCTGGGTGATCAGCCACTGGAGCGGGGCCGATCCCGTCAGCGAGCGGAAGCGGCGGTCGAACGTACGACGACTCATGTACGCGCGTGCCGCCAGCGTCTCCACGTCGAACTGCTCGTGGAGGTGCTCCAGCGCCCAGGCGACGACCTCGGCCAGCGGGTCGGCGCCGATCTCCTCTGGTAAAGAGCGGTCCAGGTATCGCTCCTGACCTCCCGTCCGGCGCGGCGGGACGACCAGCCGACGGGCCAGCGCACCGGCCGCCTCGTTGCCGTGGTCGGTCCGCACGATGTGGAGACAGAGGTCGATGCCCGCGGCCGTACCGGCGGACGTCAGTACGTCGCCGTCGTCCACGAACAGTTCTCTCGGATCCACGTGCACCGACGGATAGCGCTTGGCCAGCGTCGGTGCGTACATCCAGTGTGTGGTCGCGGGGCGGCCGTCCAGCAGGCCCGCCGCGGCGAGGACGAAGGCGCCGGTGCACAGTCCGACGATGCGGGCGCCTTCCTCATGGGCCCGGCGCAGTGCGTCGAGCGCGTCCTCGGGCGGTGGTGAAGTGATCGAGCGCCAGGCCGGTACGACGACCGTGCCCGCACGTGAGATCGCTTCCAGGCCATGTGGCGCGGTGAGTTCCAGGCCCCCTGTGGTCCGCAGTGGGCCTTCTTCGCCGCCGCACACCAACAGTCGGTAGCGCGGCACGCCGGCGTCCTGGCGGTCAATCCCGAACACCGACAGCGGTATGGAACTCTCGAAGATGGGGCCGCCGCTGAACAGCAGCACCGCGACGATCTCCTTGCGGCGTCGCCCGGAAAGCTTCCGGGCCGCGGCTTCCGGCGCGGCAGTGGAGTCGTGGCTCATACTGCTAAGCCCCCCTC
Organism: Streptomyces sp. NPDC092369; assembly: GCF_044755245.1. NCBI lineage: Bacteria > Bacillati > Actinomycetota > Actinomycetes > Kitasatosporales > Streptomycetaceae > Streptomyces > Streptomyces sp. NPDC092369. The sequence goes on along the minus strand of NZ_JBIVQP010000002.1, from coordinate 1,393,833 downwards.
GGTGGTCGCGGCTCCTCGGTTGTGTCGCTCCTGCACGTTTCCCCTCGGTCCTGCACGAGTCCCCCGCCGTAAGACGTCAAGATCGAATCTACTGTGTCGCGTGGTGCCGGAGTGACCCAGTTCGGGAACCGGCACATTGTCGACATGGCAACTTGGCGTGAAGCATTCGATCACGAAGCGTTGCACTCGTGGGCCGTGCAGGGAAGTGCGCCTTGTCGCAGTGGCCAATCCACGTAGGGTGCGCAGGGTCTCCGGGACCCTTTCCGTGCAGGTGGAACGGGGGTTGGGGGGTACTGAGGGTAAGGATCGCGCCCTGGCCGGAAGTTGGCTGAAAAGCGCTGTGGGTGTGCACGGAAACCGGTCAGCCGACCGGTGTACTTCCCCCAGTGTGCCGCCCACCCCTGCGAGCGCTCGTGCCGCCCCGGTGCCGGTGGCCGCGGGACGGTGTCCGCTCCTCGGCCCGCAGCTGTGCGGCACCGCGCTCGGACTGCCGCAGCAGCAGCCGGCACACCGCGGTGACGGCGGCCAGGCCGAGGGCCGTACCTGCGGCGCCGGCGAGCGAGCCGCCGTACCAGAGGAGAACCACGGGGACCAGGACACAGCTGAAGGCGGCCCAGCGGACGACGTCGGTCACGGAGTCCTGGGGCGGGGTGGTCTCGGGGGTGACGTGCGGTCCGGACATGCGTGCTCCCTGGGGCGGCGGCTCACGGGGTTCAACGCCTGTTCGAGCGGTCGGTCACTGTACGCCCCCCTCTTACCGGCCGCACGGTAAGTGAATCCTGTGCAAACCGCCTGTACAGCGCAGCAACCATTGCGTTACGGGCGCCCCCTCGTGCATGCTCCCTGGAACCCCCACGCACGGGGGGCGGGATCTGCGCTAAGGAGGCGTGCCGCCGTACCCTTGGGGGTATGGGGTTGGGAAGATAATTCCCGGACACAGCTCCGCCGCACTCTGTCGTCCCTCCCAAAAAGGATCAAAACGCCGAGACAGCCATGGCCGGTCACGAATACTTCGAACCCGCGGACCGCAAGCGGCCAGTCGCCGACCCCACGTCGGCCGAGCCCCTGGCGGCGGAAGAACCACGCCATTCCTGCGATCCAGCCTTCAAGCACGGTGTCGTCGTCGGCTTCGACGGCTCCACCTCCAGTGAGCGCGCCCTGGCGTACGCCATCGGCATGGCCCACCGCTCCGGCTCGGGCCTGATCATCGTCCACGTCGCCAACCGGCTGCCCACCACGGTGTGGGCCGGCTGCGAGCCACCGGTCTTCGTCGATGTGCCGGACCACCGCACCGAGGTGCTCGGTCTGGAGCTGGCGTGCGCCGAGTACTTGGCGGAAGTGCCCTGGATCCTGGTCGAGCGCGGCGGCGACATCTGCCACGAACTCGAAGAGGTGGGGCGGGAGTACGAGGCGGACGCGATCGTCGTCGGCTCGACCCACGGCATCGTCGGGCGCATCTTCGGCTCCGTGGCGGGGCGGCTCGCCAAGCGGGCGCAGCGGCCCGTCGTCGTCATCCCGTAACTCGTAGGTCCAACTCGTCGGTCGGCTCTGAATTCCCTGCTGTGCAGAGGTGTTTGTGTCCTTGTGAAGGGCATATATCGGTCACACCGCACAAACGCACATGCATGAAGGGAGCCCGCCGTGGACAATGACGTCTCTGCGGGAAGCACCACCTCGATCGTCGGCCGACTGGCCCTGGGAATCACCCTGTTGGCGTTCGGCCTGGGCTATGCCGACGTGATCGACGGGGTGTCGGCGGCTGACGCCGTATCACTGGCCCACTACGTGGGCGGAGTTGCCCTCTTCGTCGCCGGACTGTTCGCCTTCCGCGACGGCGACGCCCTGACCGGTACGGCCTTCGCGGCCTTCGGCGCGCTCTGGTTCACCTGGGCCGTCACGGCCGGTGACTCCGTCTCGGACAACGCGGCCGGGTTGTTCCTGGTCCTGTTCGCTCTGGTCGCCCTGTCCGTGACCCTCGCGGGTGGGGATCAACTGACGCAGGGTACCTACGGGTTGTTCTTCGTCTCCCTGGTGCTGCTCGCCATCGCCCAGTTCGCCGGAAGTGACGGTCTGAGCAAGGTCGGTGGGTGGTTCGGTGTCGCTGCGGGAGCCGTTGCCTGGTATTCGGCGACGGCCGCGTTGGCCCACTGGCCGACCGTGCTTCCGCGGCGGGCTGCCGGCCGGGGTGTGACGGCCACCGGCTGATCAGCAGCGGAAAGAACCCCCACGTGCAGGAGGCACACGTGGGGGTTCGTTCTGCCGGGACTACTCCACCGTCACCGACTTGGCGAGGTTCCTCGGCTTGTCGATGTCCCGGCCCAGCGCCAACGCCGTGTGGTAAGCGAGGAGTTGGAGGGGGATGCCCAGGAGGATCGGGTCGAGTTCGGGCTCGTTCCTGGGGACCACGATCGTCTCGTCGGCCTTTGCCTGCGGCTGGTGGGCGACCGCCAGGATGCGGCCGCTGCGGGCCTTGATCTCCTCCAGGGCGGCGCGGTTCTTCTCCAGGAGATCGTCGTCGGGGACGATCGCGACCGTCGGGAGCGCGGGCTCGATCAGCGCGAGGGGGCCGTGCTTCAACTCCGAGGCGGGGTAGGCCTCGGCGTGGATGTAGGAGACCTCCTTGAGCTTCAGCGAGGCCTCACGGGCCACCGGGTAGCCCCGGACGCGGCCGATGAAGAGCATCGAGCGGGCGTCGGCGTACTGCTCGGCCAGCTTCTTGACCTCCTCCTCCTGCGCCAGGATCTCGGTGATCTGGGCGGGCAGCTTGCGCAGGCCCTCGATGATCCGCTTGCCGTCGCGGACCGAGAGGTCGCGGGTGCGGCCCAGGTGCAGGGCGAGCAGCGCGAAGGCGACCGTGGTGTTGGTGAAGCACTTCGTGGAGACCACGCAGACCTCGGGTCCCGCGTGGACGTAGATGCCGGCGTCCGCCTCGCGGGCGATCGCCGAGCCGACGACGTTCACGACGCCGAAGACCCGCGCGCCCTTGCGCTTGAGCTCCTGGACGGCGGCGAGGACGTCGTAGGTCTCGCCGGACTGGGAGACGGCGACGTACAGGGTGTCGGGGTCGACGACCGCGTTGCGGTAGCGGAACTCGGAGGCCGGCTCGGCGTCCGCGGGGATGCGGGCCAGCTCCTCGATCATCTGGGCGCCGATCAGGCCCGCGTGGTACGAGGTGCCGCAGCCGAGGATCTTCACGCGGCGGATCTGCCGGGCCTCGCGGGCGTCCAGGTTCAGGCCGCCGAGGTGCACGGTGGAGAAGCGGTCGTCGATGCGGCCGCGCAGGACGCGGTCGACGGCCTCGGCCTGCTCGTGGATCTCCTTGTGCATGTACGTGTCGTGGCCGCCCATGTCGTAGGAGGCCGCCTCCCACTCCACGGTGGTCGGCTCGGACGTCGTACGGGTGCCCTCGGTGGTGTACGTGCGGAAGTCGTCGGCCTTGAGGGTGGCCATCTCGCCGTCGTCCAGCGTCACTATCTGCCGCGTGTGGGCGACCAGGGCGGCGATGTCCGAGGCGACGAACATCTCCTTCTCGCCGATGCCGAGGACGACCGGGGAGCCGTTTCGCGCCACCACGATGCGGTCGGGGAAGTCGGCGTGCAGGACGGCGATGCCGTACGTGCCCTCGATCACCCGGAGGGTCTCGCGGACCTTCTCCTCCAGGGTCTCGGCCTGGGCGCGAGCGATGAGGTGGACCAGGACCTCGGTGTCGGTCTCGGAGAGGAACACCACGCCGTCCGCCTCCAGCTTGCGGCGCAGGTCGGAGGCGTTGTCGATGATGCCGTTGTGGACGACGGCGACCTTGCTCTCGGCGTCCAGGTGCGGGTGGGCGTTCACGTCGGAGGGGGCGCCGTGGGTTGCCCAGCGGGTGTGGGCGATGCCGGTGGTGCCCTTGAAGCGGGCCGGGACCTTGGCCTCCAGGTCGCGCACCCGGCCCTTGGCCTTGACCGTCTTCAGGCCTGCCGTCTTGGGCGAGGTGACGGCGATGCCCGCCGAGTCGTAGCCGCGGTACTCAAGGCGCTGCAGGCCCTCCAGCAGCAGCGGGGCCACGTCACGCCTGCCGATGTATCCGACGATTCCGCACATATATACGTGTTCCTCTGGTCCTGTCGGCTGCGGCTCAGCCGTAGACGATGCGGCGCAGCTGCCTGAGCGTGAGCTCCGGCGGCGCGACCGCCCGGTATTTCAGATCCGCCTCGATCCGGTCGAAGATCTCCGCGTTCACCAGGCCCTGGGCCTGCAGCTCGCGGTGGCGGCGACGGACGTACTCCGTGGTCGTCTCGTCGAAGTAGGCGAGCACCTCCTGGATCACCCGCAGCGCCTCGCCCCGGCTCAGGGGTGAGGAGCGCGTCAGATGATCAACGAGTTCGTCGTGCACCCGGTCGATCCTGGGGTACCGGAGAGCGTTTCGCAAGAATCCTGCCCGATATCGGGCAACGGCCTGTTGGCAAGCTTTGGGAGAACGTTGAAACTCTCATGGACCTCTGTTCGCGGCCTGTCCATTCCGCGTCTTGCGCCTCGTTGTCTGAGGGGACGAGTTTCAGACGCCATGGACATTCCTCGTATGGGCGTACCCGAGCAGCTGGCCGAGCGCATGAGCATGGCCGAGCAGCACGAGTACCTGCGCGCCACATTCTCCCGGCGCAACGTGATGAGAGGCGGCGCCGTGACGATCGGCGCCGTCGTCGGTGGCGCGTTCGTGCCGGGTGCGGTCGCGCAGGCCGCGGTTCCCACCCAGCGCACCGCCCCCGTGACCGAGACGGTCGACGGCTCGCTCGTCTCCCCCTTCGGCCGTCACCTCGCCTTCGGCGCCGACGCCGGCACCGAGATGACCGTCTCGTGGCAGGTGCCGCTCCCGGTGAAGAAGCCCTTCATCCGCATCGGCGCCCACCCCTGGGACCTCTCCCGCAAGATCGAGGCCGAGGTCCGCTCGCTCTACACGCCGGCCGGCGTGGGCGCCAGCGCCGACCACACCCAGTACTACGTGCACGCCAAGCTGACCCACCTGCGCCCCGGCAGGACCTACTACTACGGCGTCGGCCACCAGGGCCTCGACCCGGCCGAGCCGCACCTGCTGGGCACCCTGGGCACCTTCACCACCGCGCCCGACCGCAAGAAGTCGTTCACCTTCACCGCCTTCGGCGACGAGGGCGTCGGCTACCACGGCCTGGCCAACAACAGCCTGCTGCTCGGCCAGAACCCGGCCTTCCACCTGCACGCCGGCGACATCTGCTACGCCGACCCGTCCGGCGGCGGCGTGACCTCCGACACCGGCTTCGACTCGCGGGTGTGGGACCAGTTCCTCGCCCAGACCGAGTCGGTCGCCAAGTCGGTGCCGTGGATGCCCGCCTACGGCAACCACGACATGGAGGCCTGGTACTCGCCCAACGGCTACGGCGGCGAAGAGGCCCGCTGGAACCTGCCGGACAACGGCCCCGACCCCAAGAACCTGCCGAGCGTCTACAGCTTCACCTACGGCAACACGGCGATCATCTCGCTCGACGCCAACGACATCTCCTTCGAGATCCCGGCCAACCTCGGCATCTCGGGCGGCACGCAGACCAAGTGGTTCGAGAAGCAGCTGAAGAAATACCGCGCCGCGAAGGACATCGACTTCATCGTCGTGTTCTTCCACCACTGCGCGTACTGCACCTCCACCGCGCACTCCTCGGAGGGGGGAGTGCGCCAGGAGTGGGTGCCGCTGTTCGAGAAGTACACGGTGGACCTGGTCATCAACGGCCACAACCACCAGTACGAGCGCACCGACGTCATCAAGGGCGACAAGGTCGTCAAGAAGCTGCCGATCGGCGAGACCGCGTACCCCGAGACCGAGGGTGTCGTGTACGTCACCGCGGGCGCGGCCGGCCGCAGCCTGTACGCGTTCAGCGCCCCGGACTCCTACGAAGGTCACGTCAAGGACGTCGAGTCCGTCGCCGCCTTCGTCAACACCAAGTCCGGCAAGGTCAACGAGACCGTCGCCTGGTCCCGGGTGCGCTACCTCAACTACTCGTTCCTGCGCGTGGACGTGGAGCCCGCCGCGCGCGGCCACCTGGCCAAGCTGAAGGTGTCGGGCATCGCCGAGACCGGCGCCCGCGTCGACCACTTCACGATCGCCCGCAAGGCCAAGTGACCACCGCCGGGCGCCCGGAAGGCGGGGCGTACCGGTGAGACGGCAAGCAGTCCAGGAGTGACCGACAGGCGGTCCTCGCGCGCTACATGCGCTTGAGGATCGCCTGTTTGGCCAAGGTGAACTCCTCGTCGGTCAGCACGCCCGAGCTTCGCAGCTCGCCCAACTCCCGCAGCCGGCGCAGCAACGCGTCGTGACCGTCCTCGACCGGGTCGGCGGCGGGCGCGAGTTGGCGGGGCGAGGCGTCCTGCGGCGGGACGTCCGCGGGGGCCGCGGCCGGATGCGGGAGGCGGGCCTGGACGGCCGCCGCGACCAGGGCCATCAGCGGATCCTTCTTGAAGCCCCACAGCTCCACCGAGTTGGGGTCGTACTTCGGCGGCGCCTTGGTCGGCGCGTGCCGCACGGTGAAGCGCAGATGCCCGTTCTCCAGACCCACCGCGGGCTGCCACTCGACGCCGATGATGTCGGCGACGGCGAGGCTGCGCACCCCGGCGGCGGCCTTGGCGTCCTCGGTCTTCCAGTTCCACTCCAGTCGCACGCGCTCCCCGTCGAAGCTCGCCGTGCCGTCCCCGGCGGAGACCGACACAGGCACCGCCGGGCCGGGCAGCAGATAGCCGTCCACCGGATCGGCCGGCACCTCGTCCAGCAGCAGCGCGTTGCGCACCTCGTCCACGAAGTACTCGGCGACGCCGTACCGGTCGGACTCCACCACCAGTTGGTACGGGTCGTTCGGCTCGGCCAGCCGGCCCCCGGTGGCGTGCAGCAGCGGGTCGGCGCCGTCGCGCAGCCGCAGTCTGAGCCTGCCCGACTTGCGACCCTGTTCGAAGGACACGCCCGCCAACGCGCCCAGCGGGACGATGAGTTCGCCCAGGGTCCTGCGCAGCAGGCTGACGTTCTTGTCCCGTCCGGGAGTCAGTCGCAGGGCGTCGCCGTCGAACGCCCAGGTGCCGTCCTTCTGGAGGATTTCCGCCATGGAGGGATTGTTTCACCGGATCTGCGGGAGAGTGGTCTTGACCAATCTGTCCCTCCACTCTGGTCACAGTCGAAGGGAGCGCATGTGAGACGGCACCACAGAACGACTCCCCGCATGGTCCGGGTCCTCGGATCCCTGCTGCTCGTCGCCGCGGCCGGCACGTTCACGGCCGGCGCGGCACCTACCCCCACGACACCCGCCGCGACCCCGCTCGACCAGGTCGTTCCCACGCCCGCCTCGGTCAGCCCGGGCGGAGCGCCGTACCGGATCACCCGTGACACCGCCATCAAGGTCGGCGACCACCGCGAGGTCCGCCGCGTCGGCGAGTACCTGGCGGCCGTGCTGCGCCCGTCCACCGGCTATCCGCTGCCGGTCACCACCAAGGGACGCGGCGGCATCCGGCTGCACCTCGACCCCGGACGGTACGGCGCCGAGGGCTACCGCCTGGACAGCGGCAGCGGCGGCGTCACCATCACCGCCGGCGCTCCCGCCGGTCTCTTCCACGGCGTGCAGACCCTGCGCCAACTCCTGCCCGCCGCCATCGAGTCGAAGTCCGTCCAGCACGGCCCGTGGACCATCGCGGGCGGCACCGTCGAGGACCGGCCGCGCTACTCCTACCGCGGCGCGATGCTCGACGTCTCCCGGCACTTCTTCACCGTCGACCAGGTCAAGCGCTACATCGACGAACTCGCCCTCTACAAGATCAACAAACTCCATCTGCACCTCAGCGACGACCAGGGCTGGCGCCTGGCGATCGACTCCTGGCCCCGCCTGGCGAGCTACGGCGGCTCGACCCAGGTCGGCGGCGGCCCCGGCGGCTTCTACACCAAGGCGGAGTACAAGGAGATCGTCCGGTACGCCTCCTCGCGCTTCCTGGAGGTCGTCCCCGAGATCGACATGCCAGGACACACCAACGCGGCCCTGGCCTCGTACGCCGAACTCAACTGCGACGGTGTCGCGCCCCCGCTCTACACGGGCACCGAGGTCGGCTTCAGTTCGCTGTGCGCGGGCAAGGACGTCACGTACGACTTCGCGGAGGACGTGATCCGCGAGCTGGCCGCCCTCACCCCCGGCCGCTATCTGCACATCGGCGGCGACGAGGCGCACTCCACCAGCCATGAGGACTACGTGAAGTTCATGGACCGGGTGCAGCCGATCGTCGCCAAGTACGGGAAGACGGTGGTCGGTTGGCACCAGCTGACCGGCGCGCACCCGGCGAAGGGAGCACTCGCCCAGTACTGGGGTCTGGACGACGCCAGCGCCGAGGAGAAGGCACAGGTCGTGGCGGCGGCACAGAACGGGACCGGGCTGGTCCTCTCGCCGGCAGACCGGCTCTACCTCGACATGAAGTACACCGACGACACCCCGCTGGGCCAGGACTGGGCCGGGCTGGTCGAGGTCAGGCGGGCCTACGACTGGGACCCGGGCACCTACCTCGCCGGGGCGCCGAGTTCGTCCATCAAGGGTGTGGAGGCCCCGCTGTGGACCGAGACGATCGTGACGAGCGCCGACATCGAGTACATGGCCTTCCCGCGGCTCGCGGGCACGGCCGAACTCGGCTGGTCGCCGGCCGCCACGCACGACTGGGACACCTACAAGGTGCGGCTCGCGGCGCAGGCTCCGCGGTGGGACGCGCTGGGGATCTCCTACTACCGCTCCCCGCAGGTGCCTTGGCCGAGCAGCGGCTGAAGTGCCGCGTAGTCACCAGTAGTTGAGAAAAGGACGGGCACCCCGGAGGACCGTACTCCGGGGTGCCCGCCGTCTTCGGGGTCAGAACCCGGCGATCGGGTTCTTCAGGTTGCCGATCAGCTGCAGCGCGCCCGCCGGGTCGGCCAGGTCGACCATCTGCTTGTTGTTGAGCAGCTGGAGCCGGTTGAGGCAGGACAGCGCGAACTCGGGCGCGAACATGTCGTACTGCTCGAACTTCTCGGCGAGTTCGGGCAGCGACGCCTGGTACTCGCGGGTGACCTCGGCGACCGTGCGCCAGAAGTCGTCCTCCTCCATGACTCCCTCGGTCGCGAGGTTCGCGGCGAGGAAGCGGAAGAAGCAGTCGAAGACGTCCGTGAAGATCGACAGGAGTTTCTTCTCCTCCGGGACCTCCACGCGGATCCGCCGGACCTCGGGCGGCAGCACCGCGTCCGGGTCCATGACCGCGATCTCCTCGGCGATGTCCTTGTAGATCGCGCGCTGCACGACCCCGTCCTTCAGGACCAGGATCACGTTCTCGCCGTGCGGCATGTAGACCAGGTCGTAGGCGTAGAAGCTGTGCAGCAGCGGGGTGAAGTAGGCCCGCAGATAGTGCCGCAGCCACTCGGCCGGCGCGAGCCCCGACCGCTCGATCAGCGCGCCCGCGAAGGACGCGCCCTCGTGGTCGACGTGCACGAGGGAGGCCATGGTCGCCAGCTGCTCGCCCTCCTGGAGGGAGGAGACGGGGCTCTCGCGCCACAGCGCCGCGAGCATCTTGCGGTACGGGGAGTAGCGGTCGGTCGCCTTCTCGTACTCCAGGTGCCGGTAGCCGACGGCCGCCCGCTCGCGGATGATCGACAGGCCCGTCGACTTCAACACCGGGTCGCCCTCAACGAGCCCGGCAAGCCAGTCGTTGATGGCCGGGGTCGCCTCCATGTACGCGGCCGAAAGCCCGCGCATGAAGCCCATGTTGAGGACCGACAGAGCCGTCTTCACATAGTGCTTCTCGGGGTGCGAGTCGTTGAAGAAGGTCCGGATGGACTGCTGGGCCAGGTACTCGTCGTCGCCCTCGCCGAGGCAGACGAGGTGCCCGCGGGCGATCTCGGCCGCGAAGGTGACGGTGAGCTTGTTCCACCACTGCCAGGGGTGGACCGGGATCAGCAGATAGTCCTCGGGGTCCAGACCCCGCCCGCTGAGCTGCTCCCGGAACCGCTCGACCGTCTCCTCGCCCAACTCCTCGCGCAGGAACGACTCGTACTCGATGCCGACGCCCGCGGTGAACGCGGCGCGCGAGCGGTGCGCGGCCAGCCAGACCAGGCGGACCGGGCTCGCGGTCTCGGGGGCGTACGCGAGGTACTCGTGGATGCCGAAGCCGAGCCGGCCGTTGTTGGCGACGAAGCAGGGGTGGCCCTCGGTCATGCCGGTCTCGATGGCCTGGAAGTCGCTCTTCACCAGGTCGGCGGCCGGCACGTGGGGCTTGGTGAGCTTGAAGCAGGTGCCGGAGAGCGTGGAGGAGATCTCCTCCAGGTAGACCGGCAGGATCTCCTCGCTCAGGCCCAGCGTCTTCCGGAGTTCGATGAAGAAGTCCAGTGCGGCCAGCGGGAGTTCGGCGTCGTCCCGGCTGCGGGTGATCGAGCCGGCGTCCACCTGCCAGTGGTCGAGCGCGTGGCGGACGGCGGCGAACCGGTAGCGGGTCAGCCCGTCGTCGCTGCGGACGACGTACAAGTCCCCGTCGTTCTCAGGCGTGATGAGCCGCTCGTGCGCGAACTCGGCGAGCGCCTTGCGGATCAGCAGGCGGTTGGCCGTCTCCCAGCGCTCGGGGGAGAGGTGGGCCACGGCGTCGGCGAGGCTCATGCGGGCACTCCCGTCGTCGCCGGCCGGAACTGTTCGCGGGTGCAGAAGCTCAACAACGCCTTTTTCTCCGGCTTCTGGATCTCACGCTCGGGCACGAACCCGACCGCCTCGTTCAGGGCGTGCACGGCCGTGTTGGACACGTCCGGCTCGACGACCACACGCTCGGTCGCCGGGTCCTCGAAGAGGTGCGCGAGGACGGCGGTGATGACGGCGCGGGTGAACCCGTGGACGGGCGTGTCGGTCGCCGGGGTGAGGAAGTGCATGCCGACGTCACCGGGCAACGGCTCGTACAGCCCGACCAGTTCGCGGTGCGCGGGATCGTACTTCTCCATCAGGAAGACCGGTGTGCCGTCCCGCAGCCCGAGCAGCGCGTGGTGGTGCGGGTCGGCCGCGATCTCCATGTACGCGCGCTCGACGTCCTCGAGGCGGGCGTCCTGCATCATCCAGTAGGCCGCCTTGGGATGGGTGACCCACGTGTGCAGCAACTCGGCGTCCTGGAGCGGGTCCAGGGGGCGGAAGGTGAAGGTCATACGGCGAACTCCTGGAACGCGATGGTCTTCTCGACCGGGTAGTACTCGCTGCCGAGCAGCTCACGGATGATGGAGCTGTTGCGGTAGGCGCCCATGCCCAGGTCGGGGCTGGTGATGCTGTGGGTGTGCACGCCGGCGTTCTGCAGGAAGACGCCCCGGCCCGTGGTGTCGATCGCGTAGTTGCGGGCCACGTCGAAGTTGCCGTGCACGTCGTAGCGGAGCCGGTTCTTGATCGGGCGCAGGAACTCGGGCTCGGCGTACCGGTAGCCGGTGGCAAGGACCAGGCCCTGCGACTGCAGGTCGAACTCCTTGCCCTGCTCCTCCTGGCGGAAGGAGAGCGTGTACGTGCCGTTCTCGTACCGCGCGCTGTTCAGCGCGGAGTTGGTGAGCAGACGCGTGGGCACGGGACCGCCGAGGTTCTTCTGGTAGAGCAGGTCGAAGATCTCGTTGATGAGGTCGCCGTCGATGCCCTTGAACAGGCCCTTCTGCTCGGCCGTGAGCCGGTAGCGGGTGGCCTCGGGCAGCTCGCGGAAGTAGTCGATGTACTCCGGGGAGGTCATCTCCAGCGTGAGCTTGGTGTATTCGAGCGGGAAGAAGCGCGGCGAGCGCGTGACCCAGTTCAGCCGGTAGCCGTGCACGTCGATCTCACTGAGCAGGTCGTAGTAGATCTCGGCGGCGGACTGACCGGAGCCCACCAGCGTGATCGACTCCTTTTTGACCAGCTCCTCCCGGTGCTGCACGTAACGGGAGTTGTGGATGAAGTCGCCGCCCAGGCCCTCGCAGGCCTCCGGGATGTACGCCGGGGTGCCGGTGCCGAGGACCAGCCGGCGGGCGCGGAACACCTCGCCGGCCGCGGTCGTCACGACGTACAGCTCGTCCTCGTCGTGGTACGTCACCTCGGTCACCGTGGTGCCGAAGCGGACGCTGCTCAGCTGGTTCGCGGCCCAGCGGCAGTAGTCGTCGTACTCGACACGCAGCGGGTAGAAGTTCTCCCGGATGTAGAACGAGTAGAGCCGGCCGCGCTCCTTCAGGTAGTTGAGGAAGGAGTACGGGGAGGTCGGGTCGGCCAGCGTGACCAGGTCCGACATGAACGGGGTCTGGAGGTGCGCGCCCTCCAGGAACATGCCCGCATGCCACTCGAAGTCCGGCTTCGACTCCAGGAAGACACCGTCGAGTTCGTCGATCGGCTCGGTCAGACAGGCGAGGCCGAGGTTGAAGGGACCGAGCCCGATCCCCACGAAGTCATGGATGGTGGCAGGGGTTTCAGGACGCGCGGTCAAGGGGCTCTCCCAGGTGCTGCTCGGCGTGGCCGGCGATCAGGTCGAGGACGGCGGCGATGTCGGCCGCCGTGGTCTCGGGATTGAGCAGGGTGAACTTCAGGTAGTGGCGGGCGCCCACCTTGGTGCCCGCGACCACCGCGTCGCCGGAGGCGAACAGAGCCTTGCGGGCATACAGGTTGGCGCGGTCGATCTCGGCCGGGTCGGTGACCGCGGCCGGTATGTAGCGGAAGACCAGGGTGGAGAGCGTCGGCTCGACCACGACGTCGAAGCGCGGGTCGGCGGCGAGCAGCTTCCAGCCCTCCACGGCCAGGTCGCAGACCTCGTCGAAGAGTTCGCCGATGCCGTCGGCGCCCATCACGCGCAGCGTCATCCACAGCTTGAGCGCGTCGAAACGGCGGGTGGTCTGCAGGGACTTGTCGACCTGGTTGGGGATGCGCTCGGAGACCATCCGGCGCGGGTTCAGGTACTCCGCGTGATAGGTCGCGTGGCGCAGGGTCGAGGCGTCCCGGACCAGCACGGCGGACGAACTCACCGGCTGGAAGAAGGACTTGTGGTAATCGACGGTCACCGAGTCGGCGCGCTCGATGCCGTCGATGCGGTGCCGGTGCTTGAGCGAGGCGAGCAGCCCGCAGCCGTAGGCCGCGTCGACGTGCATCCAGACGCCGTACTGCTCGCACAGTTCGGCGATCTCGGGCAGCGGGTCGATGGAGCCGAAGTCGGTGGTGCCGGCGGTGGCGACGACGGCCATCGGGACCAGGCCGTCCTGCTTGCAGCGCTCCAGCTCCCGGGCGAGGGCGACCGTCTGCATCCGCTTGTCGCTGCCGACGGGGACGGAGACGACGGAGTCCTGGCCGAGGCCCAGCAGTTTCGCGGACTTCTTCACGCTGAAGTGGCTGACCTCGGAGGCGAAGATGCGCAGTTCGGCGAGCGAGTCGGCCTTGGACTCCTCACGGGCCAGCAGCAGGGCCTGGAGGTTGGACTGGGTGCCGCCGGAGGTGAACACACCGTCGGCGTTCTCGCCGAGGCCGATGCGGGCGTTGGTCCAGTCGATGAGCTTGCGCTCGATCAGGGTGCCGCCGGCCGACTGGTCCCAGGTGTCCAGGGAGGAGTTGACGGCGGACAGGACGGCCTCGCCGAGCACCGCCGGGATGACGACCGGGCAGTTGAGGTGGGCCAGGTAGCGGGGGTGGTGGAAGTAGATCGCGTCCCGGAGGTAGACCTCCTCCAGTTCGTCGAGCACGGCCGCGGTGTCGAGCAGCGGGGCGTCCAGGTCGATCCGCTCGATACGGGGAGCGAGGGCGTCGACCGTGACGCCGGTGAACGGACGGTCGGTGGCGGCGAGTTTGGCGGCCACCCGCTCGACGCCGTCGGTCACGGAGCGGCGGTACTGCTCCGCGGTCGTGTCATTGAGCAGGTGCGAGCGCATGGTGCGTGGTCCTCCGGTGGGGGCGGGGAAAGAGGGGCCCGGGGCGTGTTACTTAGGTTAGCCTAACCTAAGTAACGCGAACGAAACCCTGCCCCTGCCGTGACGGTGATCACGTGAGCCTCAGCAGCAACTGCCGAGCCATGACTGCCCAGTCGCGACGACTCGGTCGCAACGACCAGGCGCGATCACTCGGCCGCGCGCAGCTCTTCCTCGTTCATCCCGTACCGCCAGTACCCGACGAACGTCACGCGCCGCCGGTCGATCCCGCGCTCGTGGACGAAGTGCCGGCGCAGCGCCTTCACGCACCCCGACTCCCCGGCGATCCACACGTACGGCCGCTCGGAGTCCGGGAGTTGGGCAGCCTGGAGTGCGGCGAGGGCCATGGGGGACCCCTCGCCGCGGGTCTGATGTCCGGTCAGCCAGGTGATCTCGACGTCCGCCTCCGTCGCCGGGTCCTGGATGTCACCGGCGTCGGGCACCTCCAGCCAGGCCCGCACGCGCTGCCCGGCGGGAAGGGCTTCGAGGATCGCCGAGACTGCGGGGAGCGCGGTCTCGTCCCCCCACAGCACCACCAGGTCGGTGTCCTCGGGCGGCCGGAAGCGGATCGCGCGGTTGTCCGCGATCGCCGGGCCGAGCAGGACGACCCGGTCACCGGCGGCGGCCTCGGCGGCCCAGGCGGAGGCGGGCCCTGCCGGGGTGTGCAGAACGAAGTCGATGTCGATCTCGACGGTGTTGCCGCGGTCGTCACGACGTAGCCCCCGGAGCGTGTACGAGCGCATCACGGCCCGTACGTCGTCGGGGAGTTGCCGCCAGGCCTCCCACCACCCGTCGCCCAACTCATAGGGAACGGCAGGCACTTCCTGCCCGGGATGCGGCAGGAAGAGGGAGAGCGACTGATCGCACCCGTCGGAGAGGAAGTGCCGCAGATCCTCCCCGGCGAAGCCGACCCGGACCAGGGACGGACCGAGCCGCCTCGTCCGTACGACTCGAAGGGAGAAGAAACGGAACGGGGCGGCTACGGCCGTCGACATGCGTACTCCTAAAGAGGCCCTGCCAAGGGGCGGGCCCGGGCTCCTGGCGGGGCGGGGTCAGCTGACCTTCTTCGCGTTCTCGATCGCCTCGGCGAGGGCGGTGAGCTGCGGGGTGACCTTGGCGTAGGACAGGATCGGCTCGGTGGAGCGGGGGATGACCTGGCCGGCCTTGACGGCGGGCAGCTTCTTCCAGGTGGCCTCGGTGATGTCGGCCGGCTGGGTGGCGGAGGTGCGGTCGTCCATCATGATGACGTCGGCCTTGTACTTGTCGACGTTCTCCCAGCTCAGGCTCTCGTACCAGCCACCGCTCGCCTTCAGGACGCCGGCCGGCGGCTCGACGATGTTCACGCCGAGGGCCTTGTAGTACTCCAGGTCGATGGAGAGGTTGCTGCCGGAGACGTAGAACAGGTCCTGGCTCGCGGAGCCGACCAGCACCTTGATGTCCGGGTGGGCCTTGGCGGCGGCGCGCAGCCGGGTGGCGGCGGTCTCGAAGGCGGTCTTGGACTCCTTGACCCGGGCGGCCGTCATGTCCGCGCCGAGCGACTCCGCCAGGGACCACATGCGCTGGAGCGGCTCGGTGATCTGGCGGTCGTAGACGGAGATGCCGACGCTGGGCGCGAGCTTGGCGATCTTGTCCTTGGAGGCCTCGGGGACGTACCAGAGGGTGCCGGCGTCGTCGAACATCGTGGTGATGAGCAGCTGCGGGCCGAAGGCCGCGTACTCCTCCACGTTGAACTGGTCCCACACGTTGCCGAAGACCGTCAGCTTGCTGACGTCCATGTCGCCGGCCTGGACGTCGGCCTTGCCGTCCTTGGTCTTGGTCGGGCCGAACACGCCCTTCACGTCGATGCCGTAGTCGTGCAGCGCGGCGGCGACGCCGACGAAGGCGACGATCTTCGTCGGCACGGCGTCCAGCTTCACGGTCGTACCGCGGTCGTCCTTGAAGGCCCAGGCGCCCGACTCGGTGCCCGCACTCTCCGAGCCGGAGCCGCCGCTTTTCGCGTCGTCGTCACCACAGGCCGCGAGCGCGGCCCCCAGGCCGAGGGCACCACCGGCGGCGAGGAGGCCGCGGCGGGTGAAGTGGCTGGCACGGGCATTGGACATGGGTATGGCTGCTTTCGAACGGGGCGGAGCGTCCGCCGGACAAGTTCGAAGGTAGGTTAGCCTAACCTCAGCTCACGTCCAGGGGGTGGGGTGGGCCGCCGCCTGCGGTGATACCCGTGACCGGCGCCACGGCGACCCTCTCCAGGTGCTACCCGGCGAGCCCCAACTCCCGGGCGATCAGCATCCGTTGCACCTCACTCGTCCCCTCCCCGATCTCCAGGATCTTCGAGTCCCGCCACATCCGGGCCACCGGGTACTCGTTCATGAAGCCGTAGCCGCCGTGGATCTGCGTGGCATCACGCGCGTTGTCCACCGCGATCGTGGAGGAGTAGAGCTTGGCGAGGGCGGCCTCCTTCTTGAAGGGGGCGCCGGAGACCAGGCGGGCGGCCGCGTCGCGCCAGGCGAGGCGGGAGGTGTGGGACTTCATCTCCATGTCGGCGATCTTGAACTGGATGGCCTGGTTGGCGCCGATGGGGCGGCCGAAGGCGTGCCGTTCCTTGGCGTACTTGACCGACTCGTCGACGCAGCCCTGGGCCAGGCCGGTCGCCAACGCGGCGATCGCGATGCGGCCCTCGTCCAGGATGCGCAGGAACTGCGCGTAGCCGCGGCCCAGTTCGCCCAGCAGGTTGGCCGCGGGGACGCGGACGTCCGCGAAGGACAGCTCGCGGGTGTCGGAGGCGTTCCAGCCGACCTTCGAGTACGGCGCCGCGACGGTGAAGCCCGGAGTGCCGGACGGGACGATGATCGACGAGATCAGGGGGCGGCCGTCGGGCCCCCGGCCCGTCACCGCCGTGACCGTGACCAAGCCCGTGATGTCCGTGCCCGAGTTGGTGATGAAGCACTTGGTGCCGTTGATCACCCACTCGTTCGTCGACTCGTCCAGCTTCGCCGTCGTGCGGGTCGCGCCCGCGTCCGAGCCGCCGTCCGGTTCCGTCAACCCGAAGGCGCCGAGCATCTCGCCCGCGCACAGCCGCGGCAGCCACTCCTGCTTCTGGGCGTCCGTGCCGAAGAGGTGGATCGGCATCGCGCCGAGCGAGACGCCCGCCTCCAGGGTGATGGCGACCGACGAGTCGACGCGGGCCAGTTCCTCCAATGCCACGCCCAGCGCGAGATAGTCGCCGCCCATCCCGCCGTACTCCTCAGGGAACGGCAGTCCGAACAGGCCCATGCGGCCCATCTCGCGGACGATCTCGTACGGGAACTCGTGCCGCTCGTAGAAGTCGCCGATCTTGGGTGCCACGACGTCGTGCGCGAACTCCTCGACGGTGCGCCGGAGTTCTTCGAGTTCGGGGGAGAGCCGGAAGTCCATGAGTGATCAGTCCTTGTGGGAGAGGGCCCGGACGGTGCGGGACGGGCTGGGTCGGCCCAGTTGTTCGGCCATCCACTCGCTGGTGGCGACGAGGCGGCCGAGGTCGACTCCGGTCTCGATGCCGAGACCCTGGAGCATCCAGACGAGGTCCTCGGTGGCGAGGTTCCCGGTGGCCGACTTGGCGAACGGGCAGCCACCGAGGCCTCCGGCGGAGGCGTCGACCGTGGTGACCCCGTGTTCCAGGGCCGCGTAGGTGTTGGAGAGGGCCTGCCCGTAGGTGTCGTGGAAGTGCACGCCCAGGACGTTCGTCGGCACGCCCTGTTCGTTGAGCGCCGAGAGCAGCTCCAGTACGTGGCCCGGGGTCGCCACGCCGATGGTGTCGCCGAGGCTCAGCTCGTCGCAGCCCATGTCGACCAACGCCCGGCAGACACGCACCACTTGCGCGAGGGGGACCTCGCCCTCCCACGGGTCGCCGAAGCACATGGAGAGATAGCCGCGCACATGGGCGCCCTCGTCCTTGGCGCGGGCCACGACGGGGGCGAACACGGCCAGCGACTCGTCCACCGTGCGGTTGAGATTGGCCTTCGCGAAGGATTCGGTGGCGCTGGCGAAGACGGCGACGCGGCGCGCGTCCAGGGCCAGCGCCCGGTCGAGTCCGCGGGCGTTCGGCACGAGGACGGGGAGGTCCACCCCGGGCAGGTCGCGCACGAGCGGGAACAGCTCCTCGGCGTCGGCCAGTTGAGGCACCCACTTGGGGTGGACGAAGCTCGTCGCCTCGATCGTCGTCAGACCCGCGTCGGCGAGCCGGCGGATGAACTCGGCCTTGACCTCCGTCGGCACGGTCGACTTCTCGTTCTGCAGCCCGTCACGGGCGCCGACCTCGTGGATGCGCACCCGCGCGGGCAGATCGGCGACCGGTACGACCATCGGGAGTGTCACTGGTCCTCCTCCGCGGGTGTGACGACCACGGGTGTGACGACCGCCAGCACCTGGTCCATGGCGACCGTCGCGCCGGGCGTCACGTCGAGTTCGGCGACGGTGCCGGCGTGCGGCGCGGAGACGACGTGCTCCATCTTCATCGCCTCGACCACCAACAGGCTCTGCCCGGCGGCCACTTGATCCCCCACGGCGACCTTCACCACGGTCACCGTCCCCGGCATGGGCGCGGTGAGCGAACCGGCACCGGACCGGTCGGCCCCGCTGAGCGAGGCGGCCACCGGATCGTGGTCCCGCACCTGCCAGGCGTCCCCGTCCCGGCCGAGCCAGGTGCCGTCCGGCAGGGCGGTGAAGGTGTGCACGAGTCCGTCGAGCCGCACGAGGAACCGGCCGTCGGGCCCGGCCCAGCCGGACGCGTCGAGCGCCTTCCCGGCACCGTCCGGCAGCAGTTCGGTCCCGCCCTCGGGCGTGCGGCGGACGCGCACGGTCACCGGGTCGTGGCCCGGCACCTGGAGCGGGTGCGCCGTCCAGGCCCGCTCCCCGCCCAGCCGCCAGCCGTCCGTGGCGGCGAACGGGTCGGCCCAGCCGGAGCCCCGCCCGGGCGTGAGCCCCGCGTGGCGCAGCAGGGCGGCGGCCGCGTAGACCTCCACCGGTACCTCGCCGGACACCAGCCCGTCCGCCTCCCGCTCGACGAGCCCGGTGTCCAACTCGCCCGCCAAGACCGCCGGATGGGCGAGCAGCCGCCGTAGGAATCCGGCGTTGGTCGGCACGCCCAGCGTCACCGTGTCCGCGAGGGCGGCCCGGAGCTTCCTGAGCGCGGTCGCGCGGTCGGGGCCGTAGGCGATGACCTTGGAGAGCATCGGGTCGTAGAGACTGCCGATCTCGGTGCCTTCGGAGAGGCCGGAGTCGGTGCGGATGCCGTCGCCCTGGGGTTCGTGCAGCCGGACCACCGTGCCGCCGGACGGGAGGAAGCCCTTGGCCGGGTCCTCCGCACAGATCCGTGCCTCCACCGCGTGCCCGGTGAGCGTGATGTCGTCCTGCGCGAAGGGCAGCCGCTCGCCCGCCGCCACCCGCAGCTGCCACTCCACCAGGTCGAGCCCGGTCACCAACTCCGTGACGGGGTGCTCCACTTGGAGACGGGTGTTCATCTCCATGAAGTAGTACGACGACGGGTCGCTGCCGGGGACGATGAACTCCACCGTGCCCGCGCCCGCGTACCCGCACGACCGCGCCGCCTGGACCGCCGCCTCGCCCATCGCGGCGCGCGTGGCCTCGTCCAGGAGCACGCTCGGCGCCTCCTCGATGACCTTCTGGTGCCGGCGCTGCAACGAGCACTCGCGCTCGCCGAGGTGCACCACGTTCCCGTGGCCGTCGGCCAGGACCTGGATCTCGATGTGCCGGGGGCGGTCCACCCAGCGCTCCACCAGGAGCGTGTCGTCACCGAAGGAGGCGCGGGCCTCGCGGCGGGCGGCGGCGATCTCCTCGGCCAGCGCCGAGGCGTCCCGCACCAGCCGCATGCCCTTGCCGCCACCGCCCGCCGACGGCTTGAGCAGCACCGGCATGCCGATCTCCCGGGCGGCGTCGGCGAGTTGGGCGTCCGTCAGTCCGCTGCCGCTGGAACCGGGGACGACCGGCACCCCGGCCGCCTTCACCGTCTCCTTGGCGTGGATCTTGTCGCCCATGAGGGCGATCGCGTCCGCCGGAGGGCCGATGAAGACCAGCCCGGCGTCGGCGCACGCGCGCGCGAAGCCGGCGTTCTCCGCGAGGAAGCCGTACCCGGGGTGCACCGCCTGTGCTCCGGTGCGGGCCGCCGCCTCCAGGAGCCGCTCCACCGACAGATAGCTCTCGGCCGCCGGCGCCGGACCGAGCCGTACCGCCGTGTCGGCCTCCCGGACGTGCCGGGCGTCCGCGTCGGCGTCGGAGAAGACGGCCACCGAGCGCACACCGAGCGAGCGCAGGGTGCGGATCACGCGGACCGCGATCTCGCCCCGGTTGGCCACCAGGACCGTCTCGAACATCTCGACCATCTCGGGCACCCTCATCACATCCGGAAGACGCCGAACCGGGGTTCACCCAGCGGCGCGTTGGCACAGGCGGTCAGGGCCAGGCCCAGCACCTGGCGGGTCTCCAGCGGGTCGATGACGCCGTCGTCCCAGAGGCGGGCCGTGGCGTAGTAGGCGCTGCCCTGGCGCTCGTACTGCCGGCGGATCGGGGCTTTGAAGGACTCCTCGTCCTCGGCGGGCCACTCCTCCCCGCGTCCCTCCAGCTGGTCCCGCTTGACCGTCGCGAGGACCGACGCGGCCTGTTCGCCGCCCATGACGGAGATCTTGGCGCCGGGCCACATCCACAGGAAGCGGGGGGAGTAGGCCCGGCCGCACATCGAGTAGTTGCCCGCGCCGTAGGAGCCGCCGACCACGACCGTCAGCTTCGGCACGCGGGTGCAGGCCACCGCCGTGACCATCTTGGCGCCGTGCTTGGCGATGCCACCGGCCTCGTAGTCCTTGCCGACCATGAACCCCGAGATGTTCTGCAGGAACACCAGCGGGATCCCGCGCTGGTCGCACAGCTCGATGAAGTGGGCGCCCTTCTGGGCGGACTCGGAGAACAGGATGCCGTTGTTGGCGACGATCCCCACCGGGTGGCCGTGGATCCGGGCGAACCCGGTGACCAGGGTCTGCCCGAACTCCGACTTGAACTCGGCGAACCGGGAGCCGTCGACCACGCGCGCGATGATCTCGCGTACGTCATAAGGGGTGCGGGAGTCGACCGGGACCGCGCCGTAGAGCCCGTACGGATCGACCTTCGGCTCGACCGCCTCGGTGACCTCCCAGGGCAGCGGCCCGCGCGCGGGGAGCGTCGCGGCGATGTTCCGGACGATCCGCAGCGCGTGCGCGTCGTCCTCCGCGAGGTGGTCGGTCACGCCCGACACGCGCGCGTGGACGTCACCGCCGCCCAGCTCCTCGGCCGTCACGACCTCGCCGGTGGCCGCCTTCACCAGGGGCGGGCCGCCCAGGAAGATCGTGCCCTGGTTGCGGACGATGACGGCCTCGTCGCTCATGGCCGGGACGTACGCCCCGCCCGCCGTGCACGAGCCCAGCACGGCGGCGATCTGCGGGATGCCGGCGCCCGACATCCGGGCCTGGTTGTAGAAGATCCGCCCGAAGTGGTCGCGGTCGGGGAAGACCTCGTCCTGCATCGGCAGGAAGGCGCCCCCGGAGTCGACCAGGTAGATGCACGGGAGGTGGTTGTCGAGGGCCACCTCCTGCGCGCGCAGGTGCTTCTTCACCGTCATCGGGTAGTACGTGCCGCCCTTGACGGTGGCGTCGTTGGCCACGATCACGCACTCGCGCCCCGACACCCGCCCGATCCCGGCGACCACCCCGGCGGCCGGCGCCTGGCCCTCGTACATCCCGTCGGCGGCCAGCGGAGCGAGCTCCAGGAACGGCGACCCCGGATCCAGCAGGGTGTCCACCCGGTCCCTGGGCAGCAGCTTCCCGCGCGCGGTGTGCCGGGCCCGCGCCTTCTCGCCCCCGCCGAGCCGGGCCGCGGCCAGCTTGCCGCGCAGCTCCTCGGCGAGCGCCCGGTGCGCCGCCTCGTTGGCCCGCCACGCCTCCGACGCGGGATCTTCCGCGCTCGTCAGCTCCGGTGCCTCTTGCATCCTGCGGTCCCCTCACCCAGCGATCGACTGTTAATGAGCGTTAACCATTTCCTTCAGGTTAACGACCGCTAACCTCCCTGTCTAGAATTGCTTCCATGGCCACCAGAACCGACGCCCCCACCCGCCGCGAGCAGATCCTCAAGGAGGCCGCGCGGCTCTTCGCCGAGCGCGGTTTCCACGGCGTCGGGGTGGACGAGATAGGCGCCGCGGTCGGCATCAGCGGCCCCGGTCTCTACCGCCACTTCCCGGGCAAGGACGCGATGCTCGCCGAACTCCTCGTCGGCATCAGCGGCCAGCTCCTGACCGGCGGCAAGCGGCGGGTCGCGGAGACCGACGGCAACCCCGAGACGCTCCTCGACTCCCTCATCGAGGGCCACATCGACTTCGCCCTCGACGACCGCCCCCTCATCACCCTCCACGACCGGGAGCTCGATCGCCTGCGCGACAGCGACCGCAAGCTCGTCCGTCAGCTCCAGCGCCAGTACGTCGAGCTGTGGGTGGAGGTGCTCCGCGAGGTGTACCCGGGCCTGGCGGAGCCTGCGGCGCGTTCGGCGGTGCACTCGGTCTTCGGGCTGCTGAACTCGACCCCGCACCTGGGCCGTCCCGGCTCGCTCCCGGGGCGGGGGACGACGGCGGAGCTGCTGCATCGGATGGCGCGAGGCGCCTTCGCGGCGGCGGGAGGATGATGGGCGCTGCTGTCGGGAGCGTGACGAGCGTTACGGGGGCGCTCCACTGGACGCTCTCCCTACCCGCCGGTACCGTTGGGTTCTGAGCAAGCGCTTAGACATGCGTCAGGTATCCAGCGGAGGTGGCGGCGGTGCGCCGTACTGTGTTCAACGAGGACCACGAGGCGTTCCGGGAGACCCTGCGCGCCTTCATCGAGGCCGAGGTCGTCCCCGTCTACGACGAGTGGTTCGCCGCGGGCCAGGCGCCGCGCGACTTCTACTACAAGCTCGCCGAGCTCGGCGTCTTCGGCATCCGCGTGGACGAGGAGTACGGCGGCGCCGGCATCGACTCGTACAAGTTCGAGGCCGTGATGTACGAGGAGACCGCGCGCGCCGGTGTCCAGTTCGGCGGCTCCGGTGTGCACGTGCTGCTCGGACTGCCGTACATCAAGATGCTCGCCACCGACGAGCAGAAGAAGCGCTTCCTGCCGAAGTTCGTCTCCGGCGAGGAGATGTGGGCGCTGGCGATGACCGAGCCGGGCACCGGCTCCGACCTCGCGGGCATGAAGACCACCGCCAAGCTCTCCGAGGACGGCACGCACTACGTCCTCAACGGCTCCAAGACCTTCATCACCGGTGGTGTGCACGCGGACCGCGTGATCGTCTGCGCCCGCACCTCGCCGTCCACCGCCGAGGACCGCCGCTTCGGCATCTCCCTCTTCGCCGTGGACACCAAGTCCGAGGGCTACTCCATCGGCCGCAAGCTGGACAAGCTCGGTCTGAAGACCTCCGACACCGCCGAGCTGGCGTTCGTCGACGTCAAGGTGCCCGCCGAGGACCTGCTGGGCGAGGAGAACAAGGGCTTCTCCTACCTCGGCCACAACCTCGCCTCCGAGCGCTGGGGCATCGCCTTCGGCGCCTACGCGCAGGCCAAGGCCGCCGTGCGGTTCGCCAAGGAGTACGTCCAGGAGCGGACCGTCTTCGGCAAGCCGGTCGCGTCCTTCCAGAACACCAAGTTCGAACTGGCCGCCTGTCAGGCCGAGGTGGACGCCGCCGAGGCGGTCGCCGACCGCGCCCTGGAAGCCCTCGACGCGGGCGAGCTGACGCCGGCCGAGGCCGCCAGCGCCAAGCTGTTCTGCACCGAGGTCGCGCACCGCGTCATCGACCGCTGCCTCCAGCTGCACGGCGGCTACGGCTTCATGAACGAGTACCCGATCGCCCGCCTGTACGCGGACAACCGCGTCAACCGCATCTACGGCGGCACCAGCGAGATCATGAAGACGATCATCGCGAAGAACATGGGTCTGTAAAGTCCCCGAAATTGCCGGCCGGTAGAAACGATCACATGAGCCAGGCACTACAGGATCTCCTCGATCTGCTCGACCTGGAGCAGATCGAGGAGAACATCTTCCGCGGCCAGTCCCGCTCCGCCGTCGTCCCCCGCGTCTTCGGGGGCCAGGTGGCGGCGCAGGCACTGGTCGCCGCCGGGCGTACGGTCCCCGCCGACCGCTACGCCCACTCCCTGCACGCGTACTTCCTGCGCACCGGCGACCCGGGCGCGCCCATCGTCTACACCGTCGAGCGGATCCGCGACGGCCGCTCCTTCACCACCCGCCGCGTGCTCGCCGTCCAGCACGGCCGGCCGATCTTCGCGCTGTCGGCGTCCTTCCAGTCGTACGAGGAAGGCCTCGACCACCAGGCGCCCATGCCGCCCGCCCCCGATCCGGAGACGGTACCCACCGGCCGGGAGCGGCTTCTCGGCTACGACCACCTCGACCGGGGGATCGTCGAACGATTCCTTGAGGCCCGCGAGGCGATCGACCTCCGATACGTCGACGACCCGCCGTACGGCCGCTTCGGCGAGCCGCGCGAGCCGCACTCCCAGGTCTGGTTCCGCACCAACGGCAAGCTGGTGGACGACCCCCTCCTCCACGTGGTCCTCGCGACCTACGTCTCCGACATGACCCTGCTCGACTCGATCCTGCTCGCGCACGGCCGCGGCGGCTGGGCGGTAGGGGATGTCGTAGGAGCCTCGCTCGACCACGCGATGTGGTTCCACCGGCCGTTCCGCGCGGACGAGTGGCTGCTCTACGACCAGGAGTCGCCCTCCGCGTACGGCGGCCGGGGCCTGGGCCAGGCCCGGATCTACACGCAGGACGGCCGGCTGGCGATTTCGGTGATCCAGGAGGGCGTGGTCCGCGTCCCTCGGTGAGACTGTGGGGCATGGGGCAGACGGAGCAGACGGAAACACACGAAGACGGCGGCGGCGAGAGCACGTTCACGGTGATGGTCGCCGCCGTCGCCAACCTCGGGATCGCGCTCGCCAAGGCGGTCGCCGGCGTCATCAGTGGATCCAGCGCGATGCTCTCCGAGGCGGCGCACTCGGTCGCCGACACGGTCACCGAACTCCTGCTGCTCACCGCGCTCAAGCGCAGCGAGAAGCCGGCCGACGAGGAACACCCGCTCGGCTACGGCCCCGAGCGCTACATCTGGGCCATGCTCGCCGCCGTCGCCACCTTCGTCGGCGGCGCGGTCTTCTCCCTCTACGACGGCATCCACACCCTGGTCGCGGGCGAGGACCTCGGCGACCCGCTGGTGTCGTACATCGTCCTGGCGGTCGCCTTCGTGCTGGAGGGCTACTCGCTGCGTACGGGGCTGAAGCAGGCGAAGGGTGAGGCGGCGCGGTTCCGGGCGCCCTTCCGGGTCTACTTCCGCCGCACCCCGGACACCGCCGTGAAGGCGGTCGTGCTGGAGGACTCGGCCGCGCTGGTCGGCCTGGTCCTGGCGGCGGGCGGGCTGCTGGGCGGCCAGCTCACCGGCTCGGGTGTCTGGGACGGCCTCGCCTCGCTGCTCATCGGCCTGCTCCTGCTCGTCGTCGCCTGGGTGCTGGGCCGCTCCAACGCGGAGTTCCTCATCGGGCGCCCGCTGCCCAGGCCCATGCGGGACCGGATCCGCGCGGAGCTGCTGGCGGACGAGCACATCGAGGCCGTACTGGAACTGACGACCCTCGTGCAGGGCCCGCGCGAGGCACTCGTCGCCGCCAAGGTCGACTTCCGGGACGCGTCGACGGCGGCCCAGATCGAGTGGGCCTGCGAACGGGCGGAGCAGCGGCTGCGAGAGGCGTTCCCCGGGATCGGGCGGGTGTACCTGGACCCGACGCCGGGGTATGCGCAGCGCCGGGACGAGGGGCTGAACCCGTGGCCGTGACAGCCGGTCGTGCCTACGCCAGCTCCGCCGCCGCCAACAGGTACGCCGTCATCGGGTCGTAGTGGCGCGGGCTGACGACGTGGTCGTCGAGCGGGACCGTCACCTGGACGGTGCCCTCGGACTCGGCGAGGAAGAGGGCCGGGTCGTTGGAGTCGGCGTACCCCGCGGAGTCCACGCCGTGCTGTCCGGCGTAGCCCGCCCAGCCGTGGTCGGCGACGACCAGGTCGGGCAGCGGGCGGCCCTCGCGCTCCAGCGCCGTCAGGATGGCCTTCATCGGTTCGCCCGAGTGGGTGTGCCACAGGGTGGCGCCGTGCTCCAGGACCGCCACGTCCGCGAACTGCATGACGTACCCCTCCTCCGTCTGCAGCCCCTCCGGGATCACGACGATCTCGCAGCCGGCGGTGCGCAGCGCGGCGGCCGTGGCGCGGTGCACGTCCAGCAGGCCGCCCGGGTGACCGGTCGCGAACAGCACCCGCTGCTCGCCGTCCGCCGCCTTGCGCAGCCGCGCCGCGAGCCGCTCCAGCCCGTCCACCGTCAGCTCGGCGTCGATGGTGTCCTGCCCGTAGCGGTACTCCGGGTCGTCGTTGACACCCACCCGCTCCGCCATCACCGCGAGCACGTCCTGCTCGTCGCTCCAGCGGTCGCCGAACTCCAGGCCGAACCAGTAGTGGCGGTCGCCGTTCGCGAGCTTGCGGTAGTGGCTGAGGTTGTTCTCGCGCGGGGTGGCGACATCGCCCGCGATGCGGGTCCTGACGAGGTGCTCGACGAGTTCGGCGCGGTGGGGTGTCCCGGGTATCGGCATGATTCCCATTGTGAGGCAGCCGACTGTGCGCGTCCCTGACGTACCGAACGCTGGGACGTGCGTCACGTACTCATGCCGGTTGTGCCTCGTACTCATTGCCTTCCACCGCCCGGACCCCTAATGACCCCGCAGCGCGAACCACAGCTCCATGCGTACGTCCGGGTCGTCCAGGTCGGTGGCCAGGAGCGCCGCGCAGCGGGCGACGCGCTGGCGGACGGTGTTGCGGTGGACGGCGAGGGCGACGGCCGTACGGTCCCAACTGCCGTGCAGGGAGAGCCAGGTGCGCAGGGTCTCGGTGAGGGCCGGGGTGTCGGCGATCGGGGCGAGCAGCGTACGGGCGTGGGCCGCGGCCTCCTCGGGCGGGACCAGGTCGCCGAGCCCGGCGCGCTCGTCGTGCCGGACCAGGTCCGTCCGGGTGGCCCGGGCCCGGGCCAGCGCGCGGGCCGCCTGGGTGTCGGCGGCCGGCCACGCGGTCGGGGCAGCGGGGGCGCTGACCCCGAGGGTCCAGCCGGGCTGCGGGCCCGGTTCGCGGTCGGCGGGCACCAGGACCCGTACGACGTCCCGTGCCACGTCGACCAGCGGCGAGCCGAGGGCCGCGCCCAGCGCGGAGGCGGCCACCGGGTCGGGGGACTGACGGTCCGGCCGCGCGTGCACGACGCGCCAGGGACCGGATCCGAGCAGCGGCGCGGCGTCCTCCGCGGGCGCCCCGAGCAGCAGCCGCACCAGGGCCGAGGAGCGGGCGGCGCCCGTGCCGCTGTGGTGTTCGCCGGTGAGGAGGGAGAGCAGGACGGCGGCCACGGAGGCGATGGCCTGGTCGCCGGGTTCGCGGCCCGGCGCGGCCACCCCGAGCACGAAACCCCGGTCGACGCCGAGGGCGTAGGCGGCGAGGTGGGTGTCGGCGGTGGTGTCGCTGGCGGTGGTGGAGGTGCGGCTGGTGACGACCCGGGCCAGCTCGGCCAACGCCACCCGCACCTCGTCCCCGGGCTGCCGTCCCGCCGCCGAGATCTCGGCGCCCTCGGGGCCGTACAACACCGCCCGGCCGCCCACCCGTTGGGACAGCTGCCGCAGCACGGCCGGTACCGGGTCCGGGCGGGCCGCCGCCGCGGCCAGGCTCTGCTGGGCCTCGCTGATCCGGCGCAGTTCGGCGAGGCGGGCCTGGGCCATGAGCTGCCAGACGGCGCGGGCCACGCCGGAGAAGGTGGTCTGCGGCGGCACCTCGACGAGCGGCAGGTCGTACGCCTCGCAGGCCGCGACCAGCGCCCGCGGCACGGTGTCGTGCACCGGCGCCACCCCGAACCCGAGCGCCGCACCGCCCGCAGCGACGATCCTCGACACGTAGTCGTCGAAGTAGGTCCCCGACCCGGCCGCCTCGGGAATGTGCACACCGGCGGTCAGCAGCAGCTCGCCGCCCAGCAGATACGGGTACGGGTCGGCCATCTCCGAGGTGTGCGCCCAGTGGATGACGACGCCGGTGTCGGCGGGGCCCGCGATCTGCCGCAGGGCCAGGTCCTCGCGGGCCAGAAGTGCCGCGAGGGGCACTGGGGGAGTAGGCGGAACAGCGGGATCCGGCATGGTGTGCGTTTCCTCCACTCAGGCCACCTCGAATGGATGAAACGTACACTTCGCAGCCACATTCCGGCCACCTATGGTCGAGGAAACCTCCGGCCGGGAGAGCCTCCCGCCGAGGAATCCTCTGGTCGAGAAATCCTTTGGTCCAGGAACCTGCGAAGGAGGGACCCCCGTGGCTGTCGACTACGCGGTGATCGTCGTCTATCTGGCCGGCATGCTGGCCATGGGCTGGTGGGGCATGCGCCGCGCCAGGTCGAAGAGCGAGTTCCTGGTGGCCGGCCGGCGCCTGGGGCCCGCGATGTACTCCGGCACCATGGCCGCCATCGTCCTCGGCGGCGCGTCCACCATCGGCGGCGTGGGCCTCGGCTACCAGTACGGCCTCTCCGGCGCCTGGATGGTCTTCACCATCGGCCTCGGGCTGCTGGCCCTGTCGGTCTTCTTCTCGGCCCGGATCGCGCGCCTCAAGGTGTACACGGTCTCCGAGATGCTCGACCTGCGCTACGGCGGCCGGGCCGGCGTGATCTCCGGCGTCGTCATGTGGGCGTACACCCTCATGCTCGCCGTCACCTCGACCATCGCCTACGCCACGATCTTCGACGTCCTCTTCGACATGAACCGTACGGTCGCGATCATCCTCGGCGGCTCGATCGTCGTCGCGTACTCGACACTGGGCGGCATGTGGTCGATCACCCTCACCGACATGGTGCAGTTCGTGGTCAAGACGATCGGCGTACTCCTTCTCCTGCTGCCCATCGCGGTTGTCAAGGCCGGCGGCTTCAGCGAGATGAAGGCGAAGCTGCCGACCGAGTACTTCGACCCGCTGGGCATCGGCGGCGAAACGATCTTCACGTACGTCCTGATCTATACCTTCGGCATGCTCATCGGCCAGGACATCTGGCAGCGGGTGTTCACGGCGGGCAGCGACAGGACGGCCAAGTGGGGCGGCACGGTCGCCGGCACCTACTGCCTCGTCTACGCCGTCGCGGGCGCCGTCATCGGCACGGCGGCCAAGGTCCTGTACCCCGACCTCGGCAGCCCGGACGACGCCTTCGCGACCATCGTCAAGGACGAACTCCCGGTCGGCGTACGGGGTTTGGTGCTGGCGGCTGCCCTGGCCGCGGTGATGTCGACGTCCTCCGGCGCGCTGATCGCCTGCGCCACGGTCGCCAACAACGACATCTGGTCGAAGCTGCGGGGAGCCGTCCGGCGGGACGAGACCGAGAAGGACGAGGTGCGGGACAACC
Organism: Streptomyces sp. NPDC092369; assembly: GCF_044755245.1. Classification (NCBI taxonomy): domain Bacteria; kingdom Bacillati; phylum Actinomycetota; class Actinomycetes; order Kitasatosporales; family Streptomycetaceae; genus Streptomyces; species Streptomyces sp. NPDC092369. Next base: position 1,364,435 of record NZ_JBIVQP010000002.1, on the reverse strand, counting down.
GGCTCTTCATCCTCGTCATGGGCGTCGCGGTGATCGTCACGGCGATCGCGCTCAACAACGTCGTCGAGGCGCTGACGGTGGCGTACAACCTGCTCGTCGGCGGTCTCCTCGTCCCGATCCTCGGCGGACTGCTGTGGCGGCGCGGCACCGCGCAGGGCGCGCTCGCCTCCGTGGTCGTCGGCGGCCTCGCGGTCGTCGGCCTGATGGCGGGCTACGGCATCCTCGCCAACGAGCCCATCTACTACGGCCTGTTGTCGTCCCTCGTCGTCTACGTCGTCGTGTCACTGGCGACACCGGCGACCGACGCGGCGGTGCTCGACGCATGGCGGGAACGACTGTCCGGACGAGCGGTTCCCGAGCCGGTTCCGGTATCCCGGTAGAAGACACGGCAAGAAGACAGCAAGACAGCAAGACAGCAGGACAGAAGGAAGGCATACGACCATGAGTACCCCCGAGTCGCCCCGCGGTCCCGTCGACTCCTCCCGCGTCCCGCGGTACGCCGGACCCGCGACCTTCGCCCGGCTGCCACGCCTGGACGAGGTCGGCCGCGCCGATGTGGCCGTGGTCGGGGTGCCGTTCGACTCGGGCGTCTCCTACCGGCCGGGCGCCCGCTTCGGCGGCAACGCGATCCGCGAGGCGTCCCGGCTGCTGCGGCCCTACAACCCGGCGCAGGACGCGTCCCCGTTCGCGCTGGCGCAGGTGGCGGACGGCGGCGACATCGCCGTGAACCCGTTCAACATCAACGAGGCAGTGGACACGATCGAGGCGGCGGCTGATGAACTCCTCGGAACCGGCGCCCGGTTGATGACCCTGGGAGGCGACCACACGATCGCGCTGCCGCTGCTGAGGTCGGTCGCCAAGAAGCACGGCCCGGTCGCCCTGCTGCACTTCGACGCCCATCTCGACACCTGGGACACGTACTTCGGGGCGGAGTACACGCACGGGACGCCGTTCCGGCGGGCGGTGGAGGAGGGGATCCTCGACACGGAGGCACTGTCGCACGTCGGGACGCGCGGGCCGCTGTACGGCAAGCAGGACCTGACCGACGACGCGAAGATGGGCTTCGGGATCGTGACGTCGGCGGACGTGATGCGCCGAGGCGTCGACGAGGTCGCCGACCAGCTCCGTCAGCGCATCGGGAACCGTCCCCTCTACATCTCCATCGACATCGACTGCCTCGACCCGGCCCACGCGCCCGGCACCGGCACGCCCGAGGCCGGCGGCATGACCTCCCGCGAACTTCTGGAGATCCTGCGCGGCCTGGCATCCTGCAACCTGGTGTCGGCGGACGTCGTCGAGGTGGCACCGGCGTACGACCACGCCGAGATCACGTCGGTGGCGGCGTCGCACACGGCGTACGAACTGACCACGATCATGTCCCGCCAGATTGCAGAGGCCCGCGCGCAGTGACTCACGACCACGACCTGGTGCTCCGTCCGACGGAGGCGCAGATTTCCGCTGCTCTCAACCCTCCTCCCGGCCGCAACGGCGGAGACCTGGTCGTGGAGACGCTGGCCGCGCTCGGCGCGACGACCGTCTTCGGCCTGCCCGGCCAGCACGCGCTCGGCATGTTCGACGCGCTGCGGCGCTCCGACCTCCGCTACATCGGCCTGCGTGTGGAGAACAACGCGGGCTTCGCGGCGGACGCGTACGGCAGGATCACGGGCGAGGCGGCCCCGCTGCTGCTGTCGACGGGACCGGGGGCGCTGACGTCCCTGGCGGCCCTCCAGGAGGCGGTCGCCGCATCCGCACCCGTGCTGGCGATCAGCAGCCAGATCCCGACCGCCGGTCTGGGCGGCGGCCGCCACGGCTATCTGCACGAACTCCCGGACCAGTCGGCCTCCTTCAGGGGCGTTGTGAAGTCGGTCCACACCGTCCGCACCCAGTCGCAGATCCCCTCCGCGATCGAGGCGGCCTGGAAGTCGGCCCTGACCGCTCCGCACGGCCCGGTGTGGGTGGAGATCCCGCAGGACGTGCTGCTCGCAGAGACGTCGATCCCGGTGGTGACGGGCGGCGACGCCTTCCCCGGGGAGCTGCCGCCGCGCCCCGAACTCACCGCGGTGGCAGCCGACCTGCTGTCGAACGCCGCCCGCCCGGCGATCATCGCGGGCGGGGGAGTCGTACGTTCCGACGCCTCGGGCAAGCTGCGACAGCTGGCGGAGACGCTGCGGGCCCCGGTGGTCACCACCCCCGGCGGCAAGGGTGCCTTTCCCTGGACGCACCCCCTGTCCCTCCAGTCCTGGATCGAGGACCGCCACACCACGGACTTCCTGGAGGATGCGGACGTACTCCTGGTGGTGGGCTCGGGGCTGGGTGAACTGTCCTCCAACTACCACACGTTCAAGCCGCGCGGCCGGGTGATCCAGATCGAGGCGGACCTCGGCAAGCTGGAGTCCAACCACCCCGCGCTCGGCATCCACGCGGACGCGCGACTGGCGTTGCAGGCGCTGCTGGAGACGGTGTCCCCGAGGGAGGACGAGGAGGCGCCGGAGAAGGTGCGTGAGGTCCTGGCCCGCGTCGCGGACCGCCTCGCCTCCCAGGAACTCACCCTGGAACAGGACGTGTTGGCGTCGGTGCGCCGGGCGCTCCCCGCCTCCTCCCCGTCCTTCTGGGACATGACGATCCTCGCGTACTGGGCCTGGTCGGCCTTCGACGCCAGGGGCCCCAACCTGCTCCACTCCGCCCAGGGCGCCGGCGGTCTGGGCTACGGCTTCCCGGCGGCGCTGGGAGCGGCGGTGGCCGACCCCTCGCGACCGGTGCTGGCGGTGTCGGGTGACGGAGGGGCGCTGTACTCGATCGCCGAGTTGGCGACGGCGAAGCAGTACGACCTCGACGTCACGTGGCTCATCGTCGACGACGGGGGCTACGGCATCCTCCGCGAGTACATGACGGACGCCTTCGGCCGGACGACGGCGACGGAACTGACGCGACCGGACTATGTGGCGCTGGCGGAGTCGTTCGGGGTGCCGGGGGTACGGACGAGCCCGAAGACACTGGAGACGGACCTGGCGAAGGCGCTGTCGACGCCGGGGCCGTCCGTGGTCGTACTCCCGGCTGTACTGCGGATGTTCGCGGCTACGCATCTTGGGTGAGGGTGTGTGTGGAGTGGCCTGTGGGGCGGGTCGGTCTTGAAATGACCTTGAATCATCGCCGCCCGGAGGGCCGGCATATGACCGACCGTGAAGTGCCCGACGCCGAGATGCGCCTCGTGGGGAGCGTCGCGGAGGGAGAGGCCACGGCCGTCTTCCCGTGGGGGGTCATCGTGGACCTGGGCCTCTCACGGGACGGCCTCATCGATGTCCTGTACATCGACGATGACGACAACTACGAGGTGGGAGACCGTGTGTCCTGCTATCTGAGTGCCTTCGACGAGATGAAGAACAAGTTCATCCTGAGGCCCCCAGGGCAGGTACCGGTCGCGGAACGCCTGCGCAGGATCAGGGAGCAACGGGATCTCTCGTCCTGACCCGGTGGGCGAGCTGGGAATCCACTGCTCGCCGACGACGCTGCGTTTCGTCGCTGACTCCCGCACGGCACCTGCGACGCGTTTCCCGCCCCTACGGTGGGAGCCCGGAAAAGCATTGGTGCATCTGGTCGACAGAGTTCGATCCTGAAGCCCCCGGCACAGGTGCTTTCGCCCGGCACACCGGTTGAGAGAAGGTGATTCAGTGGCCCGGCCCGGCGACGCCGACCGGTTCGCTCGCTTCGTGGACCGCCTGAGTTCCATCGTGGGCGCGGAGCCGGACATCCACGAGGTGGAGCCGCGGGCGATCGACGACGGTGAGGTCTTCGCCCTTGCCTTCGTGGACGTGCCCGAGCCCGGGTTCGTGACCGGAGTCACCTATGGTCTGTCCCCGTGGCAACGGTTGCACGAGCGGCCCGTTCGTGAACTCTGCATCACCATGCGGTCGACAGGGTCGGCCTGGCCGAAGGTCCCCGCGCGGGTCGTGGCCGCCCTTCGCGGTCTGTGCCCGTTCGATCCCGGCATGGTGATCGGCTACAAGGAGCCGTACGTGCCGCCGTCCGGCCTGAGCAGTCTGGTCCTGGCCCCGATCCTGCCCGTGCCGGCCCTCAGCGACGGGATCGATGTGACGGCCCCGGGCGGGGACACCGACGATCTCGTGGAGCTCGTCGCGGTCTATCCGGTCTGGCCATCGGAGCGGGACGCCGTCCGTGCCGAGGGGCTCAGGGTGGTGTTGGACTCGGACTGGGACCCGTACGACGCCGCTCGGGCGGCCGTGCTGTGATCCTCGCCGGGGTGTTCGAGGCCGAATATGCCTTGCAGGGAAGGTCGTTCTGGGGCGGCCACGGCTGTCGAGGACGCGGCTTGAATGACGGCTTACGCCGCGATGACGGTGGAAGGGGACTGGTGAAGAGACACGAGTCGGAGAAGGGCCTCAAGGCGACGGCGGACCCGGCTGAGTGGGTGCACGTTCTGAGTGTCGAGAATCTTCCCGGCTGCCCCAATCCCCTGCGGCAGCTGCTCGGTTGACTGCGCGAGCACGGCATCGACTGGATGCCGTTCGAGGACGACGAGCTGTGCTTCGGGCTTGCCTGTGGGCCGGATCCGGTGAGCGGGCGGTGGCGTGGTTGGTTCTCTGTTCAGGTGGAGGGCGGGGCGTTGCGGCGGCTCGGGCTTCATCCCGATCAGCCGCAGTCGGACTCGGTCGTGCACGGCCCCGTACCGCCCGCCTGGTGGCATGCCGCAGGCGAGCGGTACGCGGCCGAGCGGTTCCCGTCTACCAGATCGCCTCGACCCACTCCGGGTGGTCGATGAACGGGTTCCGGTTGTGCTGGTACGTGTCGTAGATGACCTGGTTGCGCTTCTCCTCGAACGCGCTCGGCGGGTCCGCCTCGTTCCACGCCTTGAGGACGGAGAGCTTGCCCATGTACGGGTTGCTGCCGTTGCCGACCTTCTCGTTGGGCTCCAGGTTGGCGAACCCGTCGTCACCCTCGTAGCGCACGGCCATGTAGAGGATCATGCGGGCCACGTCGCCCCGGTCCGCCGCGCGCGGCGCGAAGGAGTCGGAGTCGACCGTGGAGCCGCCGCCGTTGGTGACCGCGCTGCCGCCGTTGTCGAAGTCCAGGTTGCCGCGGATGCTGTTGACCTGGACGTCCGCGGGACGCAGGTGGTGCAGGTCCGTGCCCGGGCCGGTCACCTCGCCGAAGTCGCCGTGGGACTTCGCCCAGGTGTGCTCGCGGTTCCAGTCGCCGACATCGCCGCCGTTGAGGGACTTGGCGCGGGACACCCCGCTGTACAGCAGGATCACGTTGTTGCTGTTGTTCGGATCCTGGTCGGTGGCCTTCAACGCGTCCCAGACCGCGGAGTACGAGATCTTCGTGACGTTGGCGCTGATGATCGTGTGCAGCGAGGACTTCAGGGTCGTACCCGTCTTGCCGACCGCGTTCTTGTAGTACGTCGTGTCGTACGCCGTGGTCGTGGCCGCGGCCGGGGTCGCGGTCAGCGCGGGGACGCTGAGGCCGACCAGGACGGCTGCCGTCGTCAGGGCCACTGTCTTCCAGCGGCGGATGCGTGTCGCCAGCATAAAGGGGGTCCCATCTACGCGGGTTGAATGGAGGCGGCAATCGGGAGCGTGGCATGGACATGCAGCCGTGTAAATGGACCCCGCGTGTCCATTCGGTGACTGGAAACGGCAAATCGGGCCTTGTCTACGCGAGTTGACGTACCAAAACGGCCCCCGACCGGTAGGTCAGGGGCCGTTGAGAGGCCATTGGCGCGCGCTTTGCTCAGTCAGTCACTCACCTGACGTCCGACGGGTCCAGACGGTAGATCGTCGACGTGGTCGTCTGCGTGGACGTGGACGTGGACGTGGACGAGGATGAGGATGAGGACGAGGACGAGCCGGATCCGGATGACGCGTCCGGCGTCGAACTCTTGCTGTACTCGCTCTCCTTCACCGCCGTCCCGTTCTTCTCCACCCAGCTGGTGATCTCCTGGTTGAGGCTGCTGTTGCCGCCCATGCCGCCGCCACCGACCTGGATGTAGTGCAACTCGCCCTTCTTCACAAGTTCCTTGAGCTTGGCGAGGGTCATCGCCTTGTCGGAGCCGGTGAAGCCCCACATGGAGATGACCGGCTTGCCGGTGCTGAGGATCAGCTGGCCCGCGGACTGCGAATTGGCCACCGCGAGCAGCCACTTGGCGCCGTCCTGGTGCTTCTCCAGGTACGAGACGAGCTCGGTGGATGCGCCGCCCCCGCCCATCCCGCCCCCGCCGCCGAAGCCGCCCCGGGCACCGCCCGTGCCGCCGGGTGCGGCGCCGGTACCGGTGCCGCCGGGAGCCGTACCGCCCGTACCGCCGGTGCCGCCCGGAGCCGTACTGCCGCCCTGGGCCGTACCGCCGCCACTGGGAGCCCCGCTGGGTGCCCCACTCGGCGCGCCCCCGCCCTGCGGCAGCTCACCGGTGCCGCCACCGCCCGGCGTCATCTGGCCCTGGCCGCCGCCCGGGAACTCCCCGTTCGCCTGGCCGCCGCCACCCTGCTGCGTGCCGCCCGGCAACTCGCCGCGCCGGCCGCCGAAACCGCCCCGGCCGCCGCCCCCGCCGGGACCGCCGCCGCCCGTGGAGGGGCCGGCCGTCGGGTTGGTGCCGCCCATGCCGCCGCTCGTGGAGGAGAGGGCCGGCGAGGCCGCGTACGCCGTCGGGCCCGCGAGGGCCGCCACGATCGCCGCCGCGACGGAGACGGCGAGCAGCCGGGCCCCGGTGCCGCCGTTCGCCGCGCGGAAGACGAACAGGCCGACGATCGCGAGGACCATGACCACGCCGACCGCCGGCCACAGCCAGGTGTTCCAGTCCGTGGCCCGGCGCAGCAGCACGATCGCCCAGATGCCGGTGACCGCGAGCCCTGCCGGCAGCACCCACGACCAGCGGGCGTCACCGCTACGGAAGGCGCGCCACAGCATGACGCCGCCGCCACCGGTGAGCGCCGCGATGCCCGGGGCGAGCGCGGTCGTGTAGTAGGGGTGCATGGTGCCCTCGGCCATCGCGAAGGTCAGGTAGTGCAGCACCAGCCAGCCGCCCCACAGCACCAGCGCGGCACGCGTGGGGTCGGTGCGCGGGGCGCGCCCGCGCAGCACCAGGCCGGCCACGAGCGCGATGCCCGCGAAGGGGATCAGCCAGGAGATCTGGCCGCCGAGGATGTCGTTGAACATCCGGCCCAGGCCCGCGGTACCGGCGAAGGTGCCGCCTCCGCCGCCCCCACCGGCCCCGCCACCGCCGCCTGCGCCGTTGCCCTCGCCGCCGAGGACGCGGCCCAGGCCGTTGTAGCCCATGATCAGGTTCCAGGCGCTGCCGTCCGTCGAACCGCCGATGTAGGGGCGGTCGTCGGCCGGCACCAGGGACACGGCCGTGGCCCACCAGAAGCTGGAGACGGCCAACGCGACCGTGGCCAGGGCCAGTTGGACGACCTTCTTCTTCCAGCCCAGCTTCGACGCGAAGAGGTACACGGCGAAGACCGCGGGCAGGGCGATGTAGCCCTGGAGCATCTTGGTGTTGAAGGCGAGTCCGAAGCAGACCGCCGAGCCGATCAGCGGCAGCAGGCGCTCGGTGCGCACCGAGCGCAGGGCGAGGGCCGCGCCGCCGACCATCAGCAGGACGAGCAGGGTGTCGGGGTTGTTGTCCCGGTTGATGGCGACCGTGATCGGCGTCAGCGCGAGGACGAGCGCGGCGATCGCCGCGGCCACGTGCCCGAAGTACCGCTTCACGGACGCGTGCAGGATCCAGATCGTGCCGAGCGCGGCGGCGACCTCCGGCAGCATCATCTGCCAGGTGCCGAAGCCGAGGATCCGGCAGGACAGGCCCATGACCATCAGGGCGAACGGTGGTTTGTCGACCGTGATGAAGTTGCCCGCGTCGAGCGAGCCGAAGAACCAGGCCTCCCAGCTCTTGGTGCCGCTGTAGACGGCCGAGCTGTAGAAGCTGTTGAGGCTGGACCCGGACAGATTCCAGGAGTACAGCGCCGCCGCCACCACCAGGATGGCGATCAGGGCGGGCAGCGACCAGCGCGGTGCTTTGTCCGAGGGCGCCGCGGGCGGGGTCGGCGGCGGCCAGTTCTCGGACACGGTCTCGGTGTGGGGGTGCGGATCGGTGGCAGATGTCACCCGAGCATCGTGGTGACGGGGAGTGGGCGCGCGCTGTGGCGAACCTGGCCCCCGGCTGTGAATCGACCAAGGGCTCGGCAACGTCTTGTTCAGTCGTTGCCCAATTGGACAGCGATGCGTACAACCTTTCGGTCGAACCTGTGAGTCATAGAGGGCATGACTAACGGGGAACACGGAATATCCGTACGTGCCAGATGGATCGCCGGCGCCACGCTCGCCGCCTGTGTGGCCACCGCCACCGCCGCCACGCCCGCCGCCGCGGCCACGCCCACCGTCGCCTGCACGTCGTCCAAGGCGGCGCTCGCGACCAAGCTCAAGAAGGACATCACCGCCGCCCTCGCCAACCGCAAGGGCACCATCGCGGTCGGCCTCTACGACCGCACCACCAACACCACGTGCTCGCTCCGCGCCTCCAGCGCCTTCGACTCGGCGAGCGTCGTCAAGGTCACCGTCCTCGCCACGCTGCTGTGGGACGCGAAGAAGCACAACCGGTATCTGACCGACACCGAGGCCGCCCGCGCCAAGGCCATGATCACCAAGTCCGACAACGACGCGACCAGCAAGCTCTGGAAGCAGTTGGGCATGACGAAGATCAAGGGCTTCCTGGCCGCCGCCAAGATGACGCAGACCAAGCCCGGCGCGAACGGCTACTGGGGGCTCACCCAGATCACGGTCACCGACGAGCAGAAGCTGCTCAAGCTGATCACCGCGAAGAACAGCGTCCTGAGCGACAACGCCCGTGACTACATCCAGAAGTTGATGGGCCAGGTCATCTCGTCCCAGCGCTGGGGCACCCCGTACGGTGCCCCCTCCGGGGTCTCCGTGCACGTCAAGAACGGCTGGCTGCAACGCGCCACGCACGGTTGGCGCGTGCACAGCGTCGGCACGTTCAAGGGGGGCGGCCACGACTACACGATCACGGTGCTGACGCACGGCAACAGCACCATGAACTACGGGATCACCACCATCCAGGGCGTCGCCAAGGTCATCCACAAGGACCTGGCCGCGAGCTGATTTTTCACGGAACGGTCTCCCGGTCGTCACTGTCCCCGTCCTACGGTGACGCCCATGCGCCTGAGAACCGTACTCACGACCGTCACCGCGGCCCTGGCGGCGGCCACGTGCCTGACCGCCGCCGGGCCGGCCTCCGCGGGGTCCGCCTCCGCCGGGTCCGCTGGAAGCGCCAACTCCTCCGGGAGTCACGCGTGTTCGCCCGCCGTCTCCCTCGACCGCTTCTCCGACGCCCTGGACAAGACGACGTACCAGGGCACGTTCGTCGGCAATCTCTCCGCGCTGGCGGTCGACCGTGACGGTTCCCTGGCGGCACTCTCGGACCGCTCCTCGCTGTTCGACCTGAACGCGAAGACGCCGGCCCCGAAGAAGGTCGTCCAGCTCGCCGACGAGAACGGCGCGGCACTCGACTCCGAGGGCCTGGTCATCGACCGTGACGGCACCCGTCTGATCACGTCGGAGACCGAGCCGTCGATCCGCCGCTACTCCCGCGACGGCAAGATCCTCGACCGCCTCCCGGTCCCGTCCTCGCTGCTCGTCGCGCCCGCCGGCCGGGCCACCTCGAACCAGACCTTCGAGGGCCTGACCCTGCTGCCCGGCGGCCGCACCCTGCTCGCCTCGATGGAGTACGCCCTCGCCGGCGACTCCACCGGCATCGTCCGCTTCCAGACCTGGAACCGGACCGAGGGCGACCACTTCACGCTCGGCGCGCAGTACGCGTACCGCACCGACGACGCCATCCTCGGCGTCCCCGAGGTCCAGGCGACCCCCGACGGCCGCCTCCTGGTCCTGGAGCGCGGTTTCACGGCGGGCGTCGGCAACACCGTCCGCCTCTACCTGGCCGACCCCCGCCGCGCCACCGACACCAGCGGCATCGAGAACCTCACGGGCCAGGCGGGCGTACGCCTGATCAAGAAGACCCTCCTCACCGACATCGCCACCTGCCCCACCCTGGGCGCCACGGCGAAGCAGCCCCAGCCCAACCCCCTCCTCGACAACATCGAGGGCATGACGATCACGGGCAGGGAGAAGGGCCGCCTCAAGGTCCTCCTGGTGAGCGACGACAACCAGAACGCGGTCCAGACGACCCGGTTCTACTACCTTCGGGTACGGGTCTGACCCAGGCTTCCCTGTCATCTCTCTTTGTTGCGGAGGGATGAAATCCGCTTCAGCTGACGTTGGTGTCCTTCGGTGGATCAGGTACGTGGATCAGGTACGTGGATCAGTACGAAGGACAACGAAGGGCACCGGCGTGCAGGAACAGCAGGGCTGGGTAAGACGACTCGCCGGATACGCCTGGCGCCATCCGGCGAACGTCATTCTCGCTCTCGGCTCGTCGCTGGGCGGCATGGCCGTGATGGCCGTCGTCCCCCTGGTCACCAAGGTGATCATCGACGACGTGATCGGCGACCACAGCCGCGGCATGGCCCCCTGGGCCGGTGCCCTGATCGCCGCCGCCGTGGTCGTCTACGTCCTCACCTACATCCGCCGCTACTACGGCGGCCGGCTCGCCCTCGACGTCCAGCACGACCTGCGGACGGAGATGTTCGAGACGATCACCCGGCTCGACGGCCGCCGGCAGGACGAGCTGTCCACCGGTCAGGTCGTCGGGCGCGCGACCAGCGACCTCCAGCTGATCCAGGGCCTGCTCTTCATGCTCCCGATGACCATCGGGAACCTCCTCCTCTTCGTGATCTCGCTCGGGATCATGGCCTGGCTGTCCCCGCCGCTCACCCTGGTCGCCCTCGCGGTGGCCCCGGCGCTGTGGTGGATCGCGCGGCGCAGCCGTACGAAGCTGCACCCCGCGACCTGGTACGCGCAGGCCCAGGCCGCCGCCGTCGCGGGCGTGGTCGACGGTGCCGTCAGCGGCGTACGCGTGGTGAAGGGGTTCGGGCAGGAGGAGCAGGAGACCGGGAAGCTGCGGGAGGTCGGGCGGCGGCTGTTCGCGGGGCGGCTGCGCGCGGTCCGGCTGAACAGCCGGTACACCCCTGCCCTGCAGGCCGTCCCGGCGCTCGGTCAGGTCGCCATGCTGGCGCTCGGCGGCTGGCTGGCGGTGCGCGGGCACATCACGCTCGGCACGTTCGTCGCGTTCTCCACCTATCTCGCCCAGCTCGTCGGCCCGGTCCGGATGCTCGCCGTGGTGCTCACCGTCGGCCAGCAGGCCCGGGCCGGCACCGAGCGCGTCCTGGAACTGATCGACACCGAGCCGACCATGAAGGACGGCACGAAGGAGCTGCCCGCCGACGCGCCCGCGACCGTCGAGTTCGACGACGTGTCCTTCGGGTACGACCACGAGCGCCCCGTGCTCGACGGGCTCTCCTTCGAGATCCGCGCCGGCGAGACCCTCGCGGTCGTCGGCTCCTCCGGCTCCGGCAAGTCCACCGTCTCCCTGCTCCTGCCGCGCTTCTACGACGTCACGCACGGCGCCGTTCTCGTCGGCGGCCACGACGTCCGCGAGCTGACCCACGACTCGCTGCGCGCCGCGATCGGCCTGGTCCCCGAGGACTCCTTCCTCTTCTCCGACACGGTCCGCAACAACATCGCCTACGGCCGCCCCGACGCGACCGACGAACAGGTCGAGGCCGCCGCGCGCGCCGCCCAGGCGGACCGCTTCATCGCCGAACTCTCCGAGGGCTACGCCACCACGGTCGGCGAGCACGGCCTCACCCTCTCCGGCGGCCAGCGCCAGCGCGTCGCCCTCGCCCGCGCGATCCTCGCCGACCCGCGCCTCCTGGTCCTCGACGACGCGACCTCGGCCGTGGACGCGCGCGTGGAGCACGAGATCCACGAGGCGCTCAAGGAGGTCATGCGGGGGCGCACCACCCTTCTGATCGCCCACCGCCGCTCCACCCTGGGCCTCGCCGACCGCATCGCCGTCCTCGACGCGGGCCGTCTCGCCGACGTCGGCACCCACGAGGAGCTCCAGGAGCGCTCGGCCCTCTACCGCCGCCTGCTGACCGACCCCGACGAACTCGGCGGTGTCTCGCCCGGCCACGCGCTGCCTGCCGTACCGGCCGAGGACACTTCCGTACGCGATGAGTTGGACGCCGAGTTCGACGCCGAGCGCGGAGTGACCCCGCGGCTGTGGACCGGCGACCGCGCGCCCAAGGACACCGCGCTGGCCGGGATGCCCGCCACGCCCGAACTCCTGGACCAGGTCGACGCGTTGCCGCCCGCGACCGACCTCCCCGGCATCGACGAGGCGCGGGCGGTGCGGCCGGAGGAGTCGTACGGTCTTGGACGCCTGCTGCACGGTTTCCGGCGGCCGCTGCTGATCAGCCTCGGGCTGGTCGCCGTGGACGCGGGCATGGGGCTGCTGCTGCCCGTGCTGATCCGGCACGGCATCGACAAGGGCGTCTCCGCGCTGGCGATCGGCGCGGTGTGGACGGCGGCGCTGTTCGGCCTGGTCGCCGTCGCCGTGCAGTGGGCGGCGCAGACCGGTGAGACCCGGATGACCGGACGGACCGGCGAACGGGTGCTGTACGCACTGCGGTTGAAGATCTTCGCCCAGCTGCAGCGGCTCGGACTCGACTACTACGAGCGGGAGTTGACCGGACGGATCATGACGAGGATGACGACGGACGTCGACGCCCTCTCGACCTTCCTGCAGACCGGTCTGGTCACGGCGTTCGTCTCGGTCGTCACCTTCTTCGGCATCATGGGCGCGCTGTTGGTGATCGACGTCCAGCTCGCACTCGTCGTGTTCGCGACGCTGCCGCCCCTGATCATCGCCACCTTCTTCTTCCGCCGGGCGAGCGTGAAGGCGTACGAACTGGCCCGTGAGCGGGTGTCGGTGGTCAACGCCGACCTCCAGGAATCGGTGTCGGGGCTCAGGATCGTGCAGGCGTTCCGGCGCGAACGGGACGGCGGGGCGCGGTTCGCGGAGCGCAGCGCGAGCTACCGGGCGGCGCGGACCCGGGGCCAGTGGCTGATCTCGATCTACTTCCCCTTCGTCCAGCTGCTGTCGTCGGTCGCCGCGGCCGCCGTGCTGATCTCGGGCGCGGGTCGCATCGACGACGCCACGCTCACCACCGGCGCGCTGGTCGCGTACCTCCTCTACATCGACCTGTTCTTCGCGCCGGTCCAGCAGCTCTCCCAGGTCTTCGACGGCTACCAGCAGGCCTCGGTCTCGCTGGGCCGCATCCAGGAGCTGCTCCGGGAACCGACCTCCACGAAGGCCGCCGACGAACCGCTGGACGTGCTCTCCCTGCGAGGCGAAATCGCCTTCGAAGATGTGCACTTCGCGTACGGGGAGGGCGAAGAGGCGCTCGGCGGCGTCGAGTTGAGCATCCCGGCCGGACAGACGGTCGCGTTCGTCGGCGAGACGGGCGCCGGCAAGTCGACCCTGGTGAAGCTGGTGGCCCGCTTCTACGACCCCACGGGCGGTCGGGTGACCGTCGACGGCGCCGATCTGCGCACCCTCGACATCACCGCCTACCGCCACCGCCTGGGCGTGGTCCCGCAGGAGGCGTACCTCTTCCAGGGCACCGTCCGCGACGCCATCGCCTACGGCCGCCCGGACGCCACCGACGCCCAGGTCGAGGCGGCGGCCCGCGCGGTCGGCGCGCACGAGATGATCGCCACGCTGGACGGCGGTTACCTCCACGAGGTCGCCGAGCGCGGCCGCAACCTCTCCGCGGGCCAGCGCCAGCTGATCGCCCTGGCCCGTGCCGAACTGGTCGACCCCGACATCCTCCTCCTCGACGAGGCCACGGCCGCCCTCGACCTGGCCACGGAGGCCCAGGTCAACCAGGCCACCGACCGCCTCACCGGCCGCCGCACCACCCTGGTCGTCGCCCACCGCCTGACCACGGCGGCCCGAGCGGACCGGGTGGTGGTGATGGACCACGGGATGGTGGTGGAGGACGGCACGCACGACGAACTCCTGGCCCGAGGCGGCCGATACGCCGAGCTGTGGCGGACGTTCGTCGGGGAGGACGCGCCCGTGGGGGCCTGAGCGGAAGAGGGAAGAGACGCGAGTCGGTGGCCGCCGTCCGCGCGGAGCGCCTGCGCAACCATCCGACGTACGTCCTGCGTCCGTACACCCGTACGCTCATCGACGGGCCGGCCCGCGGCGATACGGAAGGGATGACAGTGGACACAGGTGCGATACGGAGGTGGTTCGCCCTCGGTACGGCCGTGCTGACCGTGTCCGGAGTGCTCGCGCTCGCCACGCCCGCCAGTGCCCAGGCCGACTCCTACTGCGGCGGGCGCAAGGTGCGTGACCTGCCCTTCTCCACCGGGGTCGTCCACATATACAAGCGCAACGGGTACGTGTGTGCCGTCACCTTCCCCAGGACGGCGAGCGGCACCAAGCGGACCATGTCGGTCAGTGTGCAGGCGCGCGGCAACCGGCCGGTGGTGGACAAGGGGAAGTACACCCACCACGCGGGTCCCATCACCGTGCACGCCGGGCACCGCTGTGTGTGGATCAAGGGCTCGGTGGGCCGGGGCTCGGTCAGTTCGGGCTGGATTCTTTGCTGATTCGCGGCTTTCTTACAAGCTTTTCTTGAACTCCCCTGGTGCGGAGGCCGGTTGCTCGGTTAGCTTCCGGCGGACATCTGTATCCACAGGGGAGTGTGCATGCGCAAGGCGCTCAGATGGCTGCTGGCGCTCACCGTGCTGATAGGCACGTTGAGCACGGCCGGGGCGGCCACCGCCGCCCAGCCGGCGGCCGGCGGCACGACCGACATCAAGGATCAGCTGCTCTCCATACCGGGGATGAGCCTGATCGAGGAGAAGCCGTACACCGGCTACCGCTTCTTCGTCCTGAACTACACCCAGCCCGTCGACCACCGGCACCCGTCCAAGGGCACCTTCCAGCAGCGGATCACCGTGCTGCACAAGGACGTCAGCCGCCCGACGGTCTTCTACACCGGCGGCTACAACGTCTCCACGACGCCCAGCCGCCGCGAGCCGACCCAGATCGTGGACGGCAACCAGGTCTCCATGGAGTACCGCTACTTCACCCCGTCCCGGCCGGCCCCGGCCGACTGGAGCAAGCTGGACATCTGGCAGGCGGCCAGCGACCAGCACCGCATCTTCAAGGCGCTGAAGAAGATCTACGCCAAGAACTGGATCTCCACGGGCGGCTCCAAGGGCGGCATGACCGCCACGTACTACGAGCGCTTCTACCCTAAGGACATGGACGGCGTCGTCGCGTACGTCGCCCCCAACGACGTGGTGAACAACGAGGATTCGGCCTACGACCGCTTCTTCACCAAGGTCGGCACCAAGGAGTGCCGCGACCGCCTGAACGCCGTGCAGCGCGAGGCCCTCGTGCGCCGCGAGCCGCTGGAGCAGAAGTACGCGGCGTACGCGGCCGAGAACGGCTACACCTTCACCACCGTCGGCAGCCTGGACAAGGCGTACGAGGCCGTCGTCCTCGACTACGTCTGGGGCTTTTGGCAGTACAGCCTGCTCTCGGACTGCGCCGACATCCCGGCCGACGCCAAGAACGCGACCGACGACGCGATCTGGACCTCGGTCGACACGATCTCCGGCTTCTCCTTCTACACGGACCAGGGCCTGGAGCCGTACACGCCGTACTACTACCAGGCGGGCACCCAGCTGGGCGCGCCCACGATCCACTTCCCGTACATCGAGAAGAAGTACATCCGCTACGGCTACCAGCCGCCGCGGAACTTCGTGCCGCGCTCGATCCCGATGAAGTTCCAGCCGTCCGCGATGCGTGACGTCGACTCGTGGGTCAAGCACAACGCCCGCCACATGCTCTTCGTCTACGGCCAGAACGACCCGTGGGGCGCGGAGCGCTTCGCCGTCGGCAAGGGGGCGAAGGACGCGTACGTCTTCACCGCGCCCGGCCTGAACCACGGCGCCAACGTGGCCGGCCTGGCCGCCGACCAGAAGGCGCTCGCCACCGCCCGGATCCTCGCCTGGGCCGGCGTCCCCGCCGCCACCGCGGCGCAGGCCAAGCCGCTGGCGACGTTCGACCGGAAGCTGGACGTGCGGGACGTGGAGCGCGAGCCCGCGCTGCGTCCGTAACTCCGGTGCTGCGCCCGGCCGTTGATCACATGCGA
This sequence comes from Streptomyces sp. NPDC092369, assembly GCF_044755245.1. Lineage (NCBI taxonomy): Bacteria > Bacillati > Actinomycetota > Actinomycetes > Kitasatosporales > Streptomycetaceae > Streptomyces > Streptomyces sp. NPDC092369. Next base: position 1,348,269 of record NZ_JBIVQP010000002.1, on the reverse strand, counting down.
GTCAGCCGTGATCACACCGGCCGGGCGCAGCCCACCCGTTCCTCGCCCTCCAACTGCACGTACAGGGCCGTCGTCGCCGGGCACTGGGTCCGCTTCGCGACCGCCTTCACCACCTTGTACTGCGGCTTCTTCTTGCCGCTGCCGTCGCACGCCGTCTCGCGGACCTGCCCGTTGCCGGAGCCGTAGACGCAGTCGCCGACGATGGTGCGCGGACCGCCCCCGCCGCCCGGGTCGCCGGGATGCGGCGGCTCCAGGTCGCGCATGCAGGCGTACCCCTGCGGCACCGAGCCGTCACCGTCCTCGTCGGAGGACGGGCTCTGCTCGCTGATGTGCAGCACGAAGTCCGTGGTCGCCGGGCACAGCGGGCCCCCGCCGACCGTGCCGTCGTACCGCGCCACCACCCGCGCCGCCGCCCGCTCACTGGTGCACGGCACCTCGGTGAAGCTGGTCGTCCCGAACGAGCTGCACTCGTCGACCCCCAGGAACACCGCCCCGTAGCCGGACTGTTGGCTCGCCGTCGCCCGCTCCGTCCCGGTCGGTGCGGCGCTCGCGTCGCCGCCCTCCGAACCGGACGCCGACAGGACGCCGCAGCCCGACACCAGGGCAGCGAGCAGTGCCACCAGTGCGCAGACCACCCCCACAGAACTTCTCTCACGCATCGTGAACCCCCCGGTACCCCCGCCCAGCGTGACCCGCCACAGCGGGCACACGCCAGGCATACGGGGTGGTTCGGGCCGATTGGTGGGTGTACGCCGGTTGTGTGGCGTACCTCCCCTACGCCCGCCGTCCAGGGCTCAGTACGACAGCCCGTGTCCGACGGGGTACAGCACCTTCGTGGGATCGTCGGCCCGCTGCACCGCCACCGGCAGCTTCCCGCGCGGTGCCGCCTTGCCGGCGATCACCCGCGCGGCGGCCCGCAGTTCGACGTCGGTCCAGGAGTAGGCGGCCAGGAAGGCCCGTACGGACGGCAGCCGGGCCACGTCGTACGGATTCCTGATCGCGACCGCGACCACCGGCTTCCCGCCGGCCACCAGTTGCTCGATGAGCTTCGTCTGCGCGTCGGCCGCCGTCACGTTGTACGTGCCCACGACCACCGCGTCCGCGTCCTTGGCCGCGGCGACCGCCTTCGCGATCGTGGCCGCGGAGGGAGCGGTGCCGGTGGACAGCGCGGTGGCGGTGAAGCCGAGCCCGGTGAGCGCGGCGGCGAGCACACCGGTCGGCGGCCCGGTGGTGCCGGAGGGGGAGGCGGGGTCCGCGCCCACGACGAGCACCTTCTTGTGCGCCCCGGGCGACAGCGGCAGCAGCCCGCCCTCGTTGACCAGCAGGGTCGTCGTCCGCTCCGCGATCCGGTCGGCCGCCGCGAGATGCGTCCGGGTGCCGACCACCCGGTCCACGTCGGCCTGCCGGACATACGGTTCCTCGAACAGCCGCAGCCGCGCCTTCAGCCGCAGCACCCGCAGGATCGACTCGTCGAGCCGCGCCTCGGTCAACTCCCCGTCCCGCACGGCGTTCAGCACCGCGTTCCAGGCGATGTCGAGGGAGGGCGGGTTGAGCAGTTGGTCGACGCCGGCTTTCAGGGCCAGCACGGGCACGCGGTCGTCCCCGTACTTCTGCCGTACGCCCTCCATGCCCAGCGAGTCCGTGATCACCACCCCGTCGTAGCCGAGTTCCCCGCGCAGGATGCCGGTGAGGATCGGGTGGGAGAGGGTGGCCGGGTCACCGGAGTCGTCGAGCGCCGGGACCATGATGTGGGCGGTCATGATCGAGTCGATCCGGGCGTCGATCGCGGCCCGGAAGGGCACGGCGTCCAGCGTGGACCACAGCGCGCGGCTGTGCGTGATGACCGGGAACCCGAAGTGGCTGTCGACGGCGGTGTCGCCGTGTCCCGGGAAGTGCTTGGCGGTCGCGGCCACCCGGCTGCTCTGATATCCCTTCACCTCGGCGGCGACCAGCTCCGCCACCGCGTCCGGGTCGGCGCCGAAGGAGCGGACGCCGATGACCGGGTTGGCCGGGTTGACGTTCACGTCGGCGTCGGGGGAGTAGTCCTGGTTGATGCCCATCGCGCGCAGCTCGGCACCGGAGATCCGGCCGAGCGTGCGGGCGTCGGCGCGGGAGCCGCCGGCACCGATCGCCATCGCGCCCGGGAAGAGGGTGGCGGGCTTGCCCACCCGGCACACGATGCCGTGCTCCTGGTCGGTGGCGACGAGCACGGGCAGCCCGCGCGGCTGCTTGAGCGAGGCCTTCTGGATGCCGTTGGAGAGGCCGGCGATCTGGTGCGGGTCCCGGGTGTTGTGCGCCCAGGTGAAGTAGATGATGCCGCCGACCCGGTACTTGGCGATCAGTTCGGCTGCCGTGCGCACGCCGATCTCGCTCAGGTTGGCGTCGATGTCGGCCTGGTCGGGGGCGGTGGCGGAGTGGCCGTAGACCCGCATGACGAAGAGCTGGCCGACCTTCTCGGGCAGCGTCATACGGGAGATCAGCGAGCGGAGTCTCTTGTCGTCGGCGTGGGCGGTGCCGCCGATCGCGAGGGATGCGGTGACGCCCATGGTCGCGGTGAGAACGGTGCGTCTGGAGGGCACGTGCGCTCCTTCCGGAGGTGATCCTTTGAAGGAAACTTCCGAGGAGTCAGCAATATCCGGGAAGTTTCTGCCAGTCAAGGGAGTGCGCACGGTACGTGAAGAGGGGCCGCCATCGGCGCTGTTGGAGGGGGGCGCGCCGATGGCGGCTTCTGCCGGCCGTGGTACGGCGGAGAGGGTAGGTCAGCGATCGCAGCCAGCAGCGAGGGCCGACACCGCACCACGGGACTCATCCGGCAGCTCGGAGGTTGGACGAACCGTAGTCGGCGGGGGTTCCCGCCGTGCCGACGATTCCGGGAAGTTGGTGGCGCAGGGGCCAACGGGACGGGTGGGCCCTGGTCTTGGACCACGGCTCCCGCAGAGTGCGTACGCCCTCTGCGACCCCGCCGACACGAGTGACGCGTGGTCCCGCGCGCGGCGACCGGGCTCCGCGTGCCCGGAATCCCGTTCGACGACCCGGCGCGGGTACGGAAGACTCACCCGGGTTTCCAAGGGGCGTTCGCGCGGTCGCGGGCGCGGTCACGAAGGAGGAGTCGCGGGTGACCTTCGAGTTGCGGGGGCCGGTCCTGGCGGGCGAACTGGTGCGTCTGGAGCCGCTGGAGCGGCGGCACGCGGCCGATCTCGCGGTGGCGGCCGAGGAGGACCGGGACACGTACGCGTTCACATGGGTGCCGCGGGCCGACGAGGCGGCGGCGTACATCGACGCGCAGCTCGCCCGCGCGGCGACGGGACGGCTTGCGCCCTACGCGCAGGTGTCCCTCGCCACCGGGCGGGCGGTGGGCGCGACCTCGTACTGGGAGCCGCGGTCCTGGCTGTCGGAGGACCGGCTCGACGCGGTGGAGGTCGGGTTCACCTGGCTGGCGCGCTCCGCACAGGGCACGGGCGTCAACTCCGAGGCCAAGCTCCTCCTGTTCCGGCACGCCTTCGAGGAGTGGGGCGTGGCCCGCGTCGACCTGAAGACGGACGCGCGCAACAGCCGCTCCCGCGCGGCCATCGAGAGCGTCGGCGCCCGCTTCGAGGGCGTCCTGCGGAACTGGTCGCGGTCCTGGGCGCCGGGGGAGGACGGGCGGTTGCGGGACTCCGCGATCTACTCGGTGACGGCACAGGAGTGGCCGGAGTGCCGGGAGAGGCTTGAGGCGCGGGTGGCTCGACGGCGGGTGAGCGGGGTGCGGGGGTAGGGGTCGGGAGAGAGATATCGGTGGCGGGGCCGTGCGAGGTACCGGTCGAGGTACCGGTGCCGTGAGGCTGCTCAGGGGGTGGCTGGACGCGGGCTTTCAGGGGGGTGGCTGGACGCGGGCTTTCAGGGGGGTGACTGGGACGCGGGCTTTCAGGGGTTGGCGGGGCGGGGCGGTTTCTCCCGCAGTTCGGGCGTGGTCGCGGCCACCGCTCCCACCGCCGCCAGGCACATCAGGCCGCCGGTGACGAGGGAGACCGTGCCGGAGGTCCAGCCGGCGAGGAGGCCGCCGCGGACGTTGCCGAGGTTCGGGCCCGCCTGGCCGACGATCATCTCGGCCGCGGTGACCCGGCCCAGCAGCGCGTCCGGGGTGTGGAGCCGCACGATCGTGGAGCGGGCGAGCACGGAGGCGGAGTCGCCGGCGCCGGCCACGACGAGCAGGCCGAGGCCGGCCCAGGGGCTCGTGGAGAGGCCGAACGCGACGAGCGCGCCGCCCCAGACGCCCGCCCCGACCAGCATCACGAGCCCGGGCCGGGCGAACCGGGTGACCGGCCCCGACAGGGCCGTCGCGGTGACACCGCCGACCGCGAGCGCCGACAGGAACAGACCCAGCGTGCGCGGGTCGCCCCCGAAACGCTCGGTGTTGACCAGGGGGAAGAGGCTGACCGGGAAGGACAGCACGGTCGCGGCGAAGTCGGTCAGCAGCGCGCCGCGCACCGCCCGGTGGGCGATCAGGAAGCGCAGTCCGTCCAGTACGCCGTGCACCCCCGGCCGTGACTTCTCGCCGTCGGGCGGGAGCGAGGGCAGGCCGAAGGCGCCGTAGAAGGACGCACCGTAGCTGAGGGTGTCCAGCAGGTAGCAGACACCGATGCCCCACCAGCCGAGCACCACTCCCGCCACGGCCGGGCCGACCAGCATCATCGCGAGGCCGGTGACCTGCTGGAGGGCGAGGCCCGCGGCCACCTGGTCCTTGGGCAGCAGCCGCGGCACGAACACGCCCGCCGCGGGCGCGCCGAGCGCGGCGAACGACGTCTGCACCGCGACCAGCACGAGGACGACGACCACGTGCACGTGCCCGGTGAAGGCCTGCACGGTGAGCAGCGCGGAGCACACCGCCGAGCCGACGGTCCCGGTGAGGTACATCCGGCGCCGGTCGGTCCGGTCGGCCCAGGCCCCCGCGAACAGGCTGACCCCGACCATCGGCACCGCCTGGGCCACCCCCACCGCCCCGGTCCACATGGAGCTGTGGGTCATGTCCCACACCTGGTACATGACGGTGACCATGGTCATGAAGGTGCCGAGCGTGGACACCGTCCGCCCGAACAGCAGCCGTCGGAAGACGGGCGAGGTCCGCAGCGGCCGGACGTCGATGAAGGCCCGGCGCAGGCCGGTGGGGCTCATGAGGGCATGGCGGGGTACGGAGCGGGGTGCGGGGTCACCCGGGGACCCTAGAACCCGGACCGGGCGCCCGCCAGCGATTTACGCGGGACCGTTCCGGGGACGGCTTACGCCGAGTCGTTGAGCAGCCGGCACAGGTGGTCGTGCCCGGCGGCCAGCAGCCCGTCGAGCGGCGCGGCCTCCTCGTACCACCGCTTCTCGTACTCCCAGCACAGCCACCCGTCCCAGCCGTGCCGGGACAGCACCTCCACGCACTCGGCGAGCGGCAGCACGCCGGCGCCGAGGGAGAGCGGGGTGGTGTCGTCGGCGGAGGCGATGTCCTTGACCTGGACGTAGCCGAGGAAGGGGGCGAGGGCGGCGTAGGACTCGGAGGGCTGCTCGCCACCGAGCCAGGTGTGCATGACGTCCCAGAGCGCGCCGGCGTTGCGGTGGCCGACCCGGCCCAGGACGCGGATGGCGTCGGCGCCGGTGCGGTGCGAGTCGTGCGTCTCCAGCAGGATGCGTACGCCGAGGTCGGCGCCGTACTCCGCGGCCGTGCCGAGCCTGCGGGCCGCCGTCGCGTCGGCGCGCTCGTGGGTCTGCTCGTGGCCGCCGCCGGGGAAGACCCGGACGTAGGGCGCGCCGAGGTCGCGGGCGAGGTCGACCAGACGGCGGACCTCCTCGATCACCGGCCCGTCGTCGCCGGGCGCCGCCACGCGCGCGTACCCGGCGATGCCGAGGACGTCGATGCCACCGGCCTTGAACTCGGCGGCCACGTCCGCCCGTTCGTCGACGTCGAGGCCGGGGTGCACCGGTTCCTCCGGGTGGGCACGCAGCTCCACGCCGTGGTAGCCGTGGGTGGCCGCGAGCCGGACTACGTCCGTGACGGGCAGGCCGGGGACGCCGAGGGTGGAGAACGCCAATCTCATGCCCCTACTCTCACTCGCCCGTCCCGTGCAGGTCCAGCCGCCAGTCCTGTCCGACCAGATCCTTTCCGAAGGACCGGTGGGGTTTCTCGGCGACCAGGACGAAGCCGCGCCGCTGGTAGACATGCCGGGCGGCGGTCAGTACGTCGTTGGTCCACAGGACGAGATCGCGGTAGCCGACCCCGCGCGCGAAGTCGACGACGGCGCCGACCAGCCGGTCGCCGATGCCGAGCCCGCGCGCGTCGGGCTCGACGAGCAGCAGCCGCAGCCGCGCGGTGCCCGGGGCGTCGTCCCGCACGCACATCACGCTCCCCACCGGCCGCCCGTCCAGCTCGGCCACCCACACCCGCTCCAGATGCGGATCGTGGTCCTCGGCGAAGTCGGCGACGATCCGGGCCACGAGCCCCTCGTAGTCGGCGTTGAACCCGTACTCGGCCGCGTACAGCGCCGCGTTGCGCTGCACGATCCAGCCGAGGTCACCGGGTCCGGGCTCGCGCAGCAGGACGTCCTCGCGGCGGGGCGGCCGGCCCTCGGAGAGGATCTCCCGCACGGTACGCATCGCCTCCGACAGCCGGGGCCGGTCGGCGGCCGGCACGCTCGACAGGAGCGTGCCGACGGATTCGTTCGCCCGCTCGGCGAGCAGTGCGGCGGTCTCCCGCCCGTGCGCGGTGAGGGTGATGTGCCGCCGCCGCGTGTCCTCCTTGGACGGCACCCGCTCGATCAGCCCGTCCTGCTCGAACTTGTTCAGGATCCGGCTCAAGTACCCGGCGTCCAGCGCCAGTTCCCCGCGCAGGTCGGCGGCGTCGGTGCGCGGGGAGTGGGCGAGTTCGTACAGTACGCGGGACTCGGTGAGGGTGTAGGGGGCGTAGAGGTGGCGGCTGTAGTCGAGGGCGCCGATGACGTTCGTGTAGAAGCGGTTGAAGGCGCGGATGTCCTGGACGGTCATGGTGGTCGACCCCCGGGTGATAGTTGACTCAGTCAGAGATCCCGTGAGCCGAGGGTACGACGCCCGCGCCTCCCGCGGCTACCCCTCGGCGGCCGGCCGAAAGACGCACACCTGCACGCCGGTCTTGCCGACGACGGTGGACACCAGCTCGAACCCCCGCCTGACCCCGTCGTCCGGGAAGATCGACTTGCCGCCCCCGAGCAGCACGGGCATCACGATGAGCTGCAACTCGTCGACGAGGCCTGCCCCGAGCAGCGCCCGCACGAGCGTGGGACTCCCCATCATCGCGAGGTCGCCGCCCTCACTCTCCCGCAGTTCCCGGATCCGGGAGAGGGCGTCGGCGCCGGGAATCCGCTCGGTGTTGTTCCAGGCCAGTTCGCTCTCACCGAGGGTGTCGCTCACGACGTACTTCTTCAACGAGTTGAGCCGGTCGGCGAAGGGATCCCCGGCCCGCTCGGGCCACGCCCCCGCCATCGTCAGATACGTCCGGCGCCCGTACAGCAGCGCCTCGGCCCGCTCAAGACCCGCGGCGAAGGCCCCGCCGACCACCTCCGGATCGAAGTAGGGGTGCGACCACCCGCCGTGGGCGAACCCGCCGTCGGTGTCCTCCTCGGGACCGCCGGGCGCCTGCACGACTCCGTCGAGGCTGATGAACTCACTGACCACGATGCGCATGGGACTGACTCCTGTACTCGCCGGTTGCCGCTTGCGGGGATGGAGACCGGAGGGACGAGCGAAACTCATCGGTGGTGCCGGTGGGAACCGGCGCGCCCGCCTCCCCGCCGGGAATTGCGAGGCGATGTGATTGAGTTACTCATTTGAAATTGCGAACGTTCACGCATCGACTGCCGAACCGTCGGAACTGCACATGCCATGGGCAAGTCCCGGATGATTGCAGTCATGTTTCGATAAAATTCTTGCTAGTCGGGCATCCCTGTTATAGAAACTGGCCTGCGAGGTGCGGGGCTCGTAGGGGGTAGGGGATGTTGCGGATTCATTTCACGACCGAAGATCTGCTCAGAACCAGGGTGGTCTCGTCGCCGGATCCCATGTGGGAGCTGGTGTTGAGCGTCTTCCGATTACGAAGACGGTTGGCCGTGACCCGGTACGAACCGTGGTATCGGCAGGTCAAGGCCGAAGCGTCCCGCAGTGATCTGCTGGCGCGCATTCGACTCATGCTGATGCCCATGATCCCGGCCTCGGGATATTTTCCGGACTTTCTCACCCCGGAGAACTCGCGGCCCGGCGGAATCGAATCGATCGTCGAGGATGTGGCCGGATGTCACAGAAACGTCCTGCGCGACCAACTCGATCTCCTCGGCCGGGGCCGGGGATCAGCCTGGCTGGAGCGGTTGTACGAAGCGGACCCCGAGGCCAGAGCGGACCTGCGGCACCTCCTGAGGGACTACCAGCGCATCGCCCTCGCCCCGCACTGGAACGCGATCCGTAACAGCGTCGAGGCGGACCGGGCCATGCGCACCAGGGCCCTTCTCGACAGCGGGATCCACGGCCTTCTGCACAGCTACCGGCCCCTGATGCGATGGACGCCTCCCGTCCTCCAGGTGCGGTACGCCGTCGAGCAGACCCTGCACCTGGGCGGACGAGGCCTCCTCCTGGTGCCGTCGCACTTCTGCCAGGGCACCGCGAACTCGCTGGCCGACCCCGCTCTGCCGCCCGTCCTGGTCTATCCCGCCGGCTACGACAGGACCGTGGCACCGGTGACGGTCCGAGCCCTTGGGCGGCTCATGGGCACCACCCGCGCCTCCATCCTGATCGCCGCCGGGACCGCCACCACCTCCGGGGAACTCTCGCGCCGGGTGGGCGTGTCCGCCGCCACGGTGAGCCATCACCTCTCCGCACTGCGCGCGGCCGGACTGCTGAGCACCCTGCACCAGGGCGAGCTCGTCCTGCACACCCGCACGTCCACCGGATCCGCCCTGGTCAACGCGGCGCACCCCTCGGGCAGTTGACCCTCAAAACGCGGCCCGATCCCTGTTCACCTGCGCGTTTCGACGCCCATGGAAAGGGGTGTCCCTCGGCCGGAGGTGCTGGCAACGATGTCTGTCAGCCCGCACCAGTACCGGAAAGGACAAGACACACCGTGAACAACATCCGTCGCTCGGCAGCCGTCGCGGCCATCCTCGCCGCCGGCGCCACCACGCTCGCCATCAGCCCCGCATCAGCGGCCGACACGACCTGTTCCAGTGGCTACGCCTGCCTGTACTACCACCCCAACTACCAGGGGGCCTTCTACAAGCAGTTCCCCAACATCCCCAACTACTCCGGCTACACCTTCGTGACCAGCGCCAACGGCAGTGACGGCGCGGGCCAGGGCGTGCGGAACAACGCCGCTTCGGTGGACAACTGGGACTTCAACAACGCCTTCACCGTGTACTACCACATCAACTACACCGGAGCGAGCCAGCGCTTCGCGGCGGGCGGCGGCGGGAACTTCAACTCCACGCTGCGCAACGAGAACGCCTCGGGCAAGTTCGGCTGACCGGGCCGGGCGTCCGGACCGACCGAGGTCTGCCCACCGCGGCCTGACGCGAGGGGGTGCCCCGCCCGCACACACCGGGCCGGGCATCCCCGGCGGTGTTCCCCAGCGTCCCCGCGCGTCATCCGCCGTCCTTGCGCGACTCATCCCCCTCCGTACCGAGGACACAGGCTCATGATCCCGTTCCGTGCCACCGGCCACCCGAAAGCCGCAGTCGTCCTGGTGACCGCCGCCGTGCTGATGACCGGGGGCTGTTCCTCCTCCTCGCCGCCGTCCTCCCGGCCCTCCGGGCCGAAGAACGCGGCCGTCGTCATGCCGGAGGTGTCCTCCGTGCCGCGGCTGATCACGGCGGCCGACCGAGCACTCCCGGTCGCCCCCTACCTCCTGAGCGACCAGCAGTCGGACGAACTGACCGCCGCCCAGGCCACGTTGACCGAGCAGTGCATGGCCCGCTTCGGGTTCCCCTACAAGTCCCCTGCCCCGGCACCGGCGTTCAGGCCGAGGACCCCCACCGAGTTCCGGTACGGCGTGACCGACCCGGCCCGGGCGGCGGTCGACGGATTCGCCCCGCCCGGCAGCAGAACCGTCCCGACGCCCGCCGAGCCTCCGTCGCTGTCGGCGAGGACGACCCTCGTACTGACGGGCACGAACGACCCGCACGTCAAACCCGGCTCCAAGGCGGCCGGCGGGCAGGTCTACCACGGCCGGAAGATCCCGGTCGGCGGATGTGTCGGTGAGGCCAGGGCGCGACTGCGCTCCGACGGGCCGGAAGCCGGAGGCGACGCGGAGCTCTCCAACGACATCAACATCGACAGCTTCGAGACCTCACGGAAGCATCCCCTGGTCAAGGCCGTGTTCGCCAAGTGGTCGCGGTGCATGCGAGCCCGCGGCTTCTCCTACCCCGACCCGCTGGCGGCCACCGGCGACAGCGCCTGGCGCACGAGCACCGCCTCGACGAAGGAGAAGGCGGCGGCCCGCGCCGACGCGGAGTGCAAGAAACAGAACAACGTCGTCGGCGTCTGGTACACGGTCGACGCCGCCCTGCAACGGCAGGCGATCGAGAAGAACAGCGCGGCCCTGGCGAAGATCAGGAAGGCGATCCGCACCCGCCTGGACCTCGCGGCCGCCGTGCTCGCCGAATGACGGCCGGCACCGGATCGCCGACTCAACCCCGGCGCGGACTCAGTCGCCGAGGACGGCCGTGGCGATCCGGACGAACGACTGGACCAACGGGTTGGCGTCCCCCGCGTGCCACGCCACCACGACCCGACTGGGCGGCATGTCCAGGAGCGGCACGACGGTGAGCCCGGCCCCCGGTGGATGGCCGACGAGCGTCATCCCGACGGTCCCGTTCCACAGCACGGCCTGCCGGCACTCCTCGACGGCCCGCACCACGGGCCCCTCCCGAACCTCACCCCCGCTCCAGAACCCCTGCCAGAGGGAATCGGTCCCCTCCGGAAACCGGAACCACCTCCGGTCGACGAGATCGGCCCGCTTCAGACTCCCGCGCCCGGCCAGCGGATCGTCGTCCCGCAGCAACGCCCCCACCGGATCGGCCCGCAGCTCCCGCACGACGAGCCCGGTCCCGTCGAACGGCCCCCGGGTCAGGGCGACATCGACCGCGCCGGCGTGCAACCCGCAGGTGGGGTCGGTCAGATCGGTCTCGCGAATACGTACCTCGACGCCTGGACGCCGCAGCCGATAGGCATCGGCGAGCCGCGCGACCCGGGAATCGGTGGAGTCGCCGAGCAGCCCGACGGTGAGGACCGCGACCCCGGCGGCGACGGCCACCCGGACGTGCGCCCGCTCGACCTGATCGAGCAGCCCCCGCGCCTCGTCGAGCAGCACGGCCCCGGCCGGCGTGAGCACGACCCCGGCGGACGACCGCTCGAAGAGCGCGGCACCGAGGTCGGACTCCAGCCGCCGGATCGCCCGGCTCAGCGGCGGCTGACTCATGTGCAACCGGGCGGCGGCCCGCCCGAAGTGGAGCTCCTCGGCAACGGCCACGAAGTAGCGCAGCGTGCGCAGTTCCATCCCGCCCACCCCCTCCGCACTGCGACGATACCCGCACGGTATGGAGCCCACGGAACAGGTCTTGGACGCGGGCGGCTCACTGCCGCTGCAATCGGGGCATGACCGCCCCTGGACGCACCTCATGACCATCGCCTACTGGATCACCGCCGCCCTGCTGGCCCTCTTCCACCTCTACGCCGGCACCCTGAAGCTCCTCCGCAGCCGCGAGCGGCTCCGCCCGATGATGGCCTGGGTGGACGACATCCCGATGCGGGCGGTCCGGGCGATCGGGGTGGTGGAAGTACTCGGCGCCCTGGGCCTGATCCTCCCGCCGGCGACCGACATCGCGCCCTGGCTGGCCCCGGTGGCGGCCGTCGGGTTCGTGGCGCTGCAAGTGGGCGCGATCAGGGTCCACTTGAGACGGGGGGACCGCCACGTCGGGCTCAACGCGGGGCTGGTTGTGGTGGCGGGGGCGGCTGTGTGGTGGGGGACGGCGTGGGTATGAGGCCGAAGGCCTACCACCAGGAGGGGCGCCTGGCGTGGTGCGGTACCCGGAGGGTGACGCGGACTCCCTCGCCGGCGGTCGAGCGGACGGTGACCTGGCCGTTCAGCAGGTGGGCGCGCTCGCGCATGGCGGGCAGACCGGTGCCGGTGGAGACCACCGTGCGCGGTGCCGTTCGGTCGACCGGGTCGGCGGGCCACTGGGCCATCCCGCGGCCGTCGTCCCGGACCGTCACGCTGATCGCCTTCTCGTCGCTGTCGAGTTCGACGAGAAGGCGGCTCGCCTCAGCGTGCTTGACCGCGTTGTTCACCGCTTCCTGCACGATGCGGTAGACGTGCGCCTGGGCCTCCGGCGACAGCTCGTCGCCGGGCCCGCTCCACGCCGCTGCGACGCTCAGCTGCGTCTTCAGCCCGAACGTCTCCTCGGTGCGCCGGCACAGCGTCTCGAGAGCGGCCACCAGGCCGAACTGGTCGAGGGCGAAGGGCCGCATCTCCACGATCAAATGCCGCAAGGACGTGATCTGGTTCGCGATCAGGCCCCGCGCCTGGTTGATGGCCTCGTTCGTCGCGGCGGACTGGCCGGCGCCGACGGCGGTGGACAGAACGATCTGGACGGCGCCCAGTTCCTGAAGGGTCTCGTCGTGCAACTCGCGGGCCCAGCGCCGACGTTCGCGCTCCTCGCCGTCGCTGCGCGCCTGCGCCAGGTCCCGTGCGAGAGCACGGCGGCGCGACACCGCACCGCGGCCCAGCATGGCCGCGCAGCCGATCAGCAGGAGCGGCACGATGTTCAAGCCGTTGAACAGCGGCTCCTTGGTCATACGGACCAGTTGCTCCACGGCGAGAATGAGCGCGAGCCCGCTCAGCGCCGCCAGCCAGGCCCGCCGGACGGCGTTGCTCAGCGCCGCCGCGACGATGAGGACGACGGCCGCGCCGAGGGCGAACCTCATCACCCAGCGAGGCTGCTGCTGCAGGACCTCGACCGCGAAGGCGACGACGAGCAGCGCGGCGCCCGCGGCCTCCGTGATCGGTCCGGCCTTGGCGCGCGGCCCACCGTCCGTCACAGCAGCCCGCGCTCACGGGCCGCGGCGATCAGTTCCGCCCGTGTCCCGGTCCCGAGCCTCTCCCGGATCCTGGCCCGGTGGGTCTCCACCGTCCGGACGGAAACGTGCAGCCGTCGCGCGATCTCCTGGTTGGTGTGGCCCAGGGCGAGCAGCGAGAGGACCTGAAGTTCGCGCGCCGTCAGCGAGCCGTCCCCCTCGGCGCCGGACGAGCCGACGTCCGCGACGGCCAGTCGGGCGCCCATCGCCGGCTGGAGGTACGTGGCTCCCTCGGCGACCTGACGGGCCGCGCCGACCAGCTCTTCCGCCGCCGCTTCCTTGAGCAGATAGCCGGCCGCCCCGATGCGCAGGGACGCGCGCGCGAACGCGGGGTCCTCCTGCATCGTGAGGACCAGAATGCGGGTGCCGGGTGACGCCGTGAGCAGATCGGGGATCGAGGGCAGGCTGGACCGTCCGGCCATGGTGAGGTCCAGGACCAGCACGGAGGGCTGGTGCTCCGTCACGGCCCGCACGGTCTCGGGAACCGTGGAACTCTCGGCGACGACCTCGAAGGACGGGTCCTGGGACAACAGCACCCGCATGCCCGCACGGACCACCGGATGATCATCGGCGATCACCACGCTGAGGCGCGACACGGCCTCCACCCCCTGTTCAGCGCGGCCGGCATTCATGGGAGCAAAGGTACTGGGCGGTCGGGTCGGCCCGGCCCCGGGGACCGGCGGCGCGGTCGGGCGAGTCCCGGCGCCGCCGAGGCCACGGACGCGACTGCGGGAAACCCGCAGCATGTCTGCGGCCCGTCACCGATGTTCCGGAGGCGTCGGCGCACCACCATGGGTGGCCAGAGCCCTCGGCCGGGCGTACGGCGCCCGGCCGGCCGACACGGACAGAACGGTTCACAGATGATCGACAGGCGCACCTTCGGCAAGGTCACCGGCGCGGGCGCGGCGGGAGCGGCCGCGGTCTCACTGGCCGGCCTGAGTCACCCCTCGGCGGCAGCGGCTCTGTCCTCGGGAACCGGCGCCGAGAACGCGACAGCGGCGCGGACACCGGGCACTGGCGACGGGTCCTTCCCGGCACTGAAGCAGGTCAGGGCGGGTGAACTCACCATCGGCTACGCCGAAGCAGGCCCGGCCCGCGGACCGGTCGTCATCCTGCTGCACGGGTGGCCCTACGACATCCACAGCTACGTCGATGTCGCGCCTCTGCTGGCGGCCCGGGGCTACCGCGTCATCGTTCCCTACCTGCGTGGACACGGCACCACGAGCTTCCGCTCGCCCCGCGCCTTCCGCAACGCGCAGCAGTCGGTGATCGCCCTCGACATCATCGCCCTGATGGACGCCCTGCGGATCGAGCGGGCGGTGCTCGGCGGCTTCGACTGGGGATCACGGACGGCCGACATCATCGCCGCGCTCTGGCCGAGGCGCTGCAAGGCCCTGGTCTCCGTGACCGGCTACCTCATCACCGACCGGGAGAAGAACAAGCTGCCGCTGCCCCCGGCGGCCGAGCTGGCGTGGTGGTACCAGTACTACTTCGCCACGGACCGGGGGGAGGCGGGTCTGACGGAGTACCGGCACGACTTCACGAAGCTCATCTGGCGCACCGTCTCCCCGACATGGGACTTCGACGACGCCACGTTCGACCGCACCGCCGCGGCCTTCGACAATCCGGACTACGTCGCCATCGTGATCCACAACTACCGCTGGCGGCTCGGCCTCGCGGAAGGCGACCCCCGTTACGACGGCATCGAAGCGCGGCTCGCCGCCGGGCCGGACATCGCGGTGCCCACCATCACTCTCGACGGGGAGCGGGACCCCTTCACGCCGGCCGGCGACGGCGCGGCCTACCGGGCCAGGTTCACCGGCCCCTACGACCACCGGACCCTGCGGGGCATCGGCCACAACGTGCCGCAGGAAGCACCCGAGGCGTTCGCCCGGGCCGTCCTCGACGTCGACCGATTCTGACCGAAGGCGGCGACTGTGCCGCCGCACAACCGAGGAGCACGAGATGACACCTGAGAAGACCGAGCTCTCGAACGCCGCCGAGACCGTGCGGCGCGCCCGGTTCGGCAGGCTGCCGGAGCGCGTTCGCCCGGAGGACATGGTCGAGGAGACGCCGGCCACGACGCCGGACCCCGCGAGGGACGCGTACAGCTCCGACGAATGGCTGGCTCGCACGTGCCTGTGAGGCGGCTCAGGAGACCCCTCCCACCCCTCAGCGGACCCCCGCTCGACGCACCTCCTCAACTCACCCCCGGGGCACCCCCGTAGATCCCCGCACCATCAACTCCCCGCCCACCGTCGCGATCCCCCCGGGCGGCGGCTCCTCCCGCCCCATCGCGATCCGCCCCGCCCGGCTCCCCGCCTCGCCCAACGGCAACCGCACCGTCGTGAGCGCAGGCACCGCGTCCACGCTGAACGGCAGGTCGTCGAACCCGGCGACGGAGACGTCGTCCGGGATCCGCAGCCCCGACTCCCGCAGCGCGGCAGCCGCCCCCAGCGCGACGGAGTCGTTCGCCGCGACCACCGCCGTCAACGACGGGTCCCGGCGCAGCAGTTCCAGCGTCGCCTCGTACCCCGCCTGCCGGTCGTACCGCCCGTGCACGGTCCACCGGGGGTCCTCAGCGATCCCCGCCCCGGCCAGCGCAGCCCGGTGCCCCTCCAGCCGGTGCCGCGTCGTCGTCCGTTCCTCCGGACCCGCGATGTAGCCGAGCCTGCGGTGTCCGAGGCCGATCAGGTGCTCGGTCAGGCGTTGCCCGCCACCCCGGTTGTCGAAGGTGAGCGCGACCGCCCCGGTGTCCGGAGCCGGCGGCCGCCCGCACAGCACCACCCGCGTCCCCGCCTCCGTCAGCCGCCGCAGCTTCGCCGCCACGGCCGCGGCGTGCGGCAGGTTCTCCACCGCGCCGCCGGTCAGCACCACCGCCGCGGCCCGCTGCCGCTGCAGCAGGGTCAGATACGTCAGCTCGCGCTCCGGGGAGCCACCCGTGTTGCAGACGACCGCTAGGCGTTCCCCGCCCGCACGTCCGCCCGGACCCCCGATCTCCGCCTGGATCGCGCTCGCCATGATCCCGAAGAAGGGGTCGGCGATGTCGTTCACCAGGATCCCGACCAGGTCGGAGGTGGCCGCGGCCAGCGCGCTCGCCGGGCCGTTCAGGACGTAGTCCAGCTCGTCGACCGCCTTCAGCACCCGCTCCTTGGTGGAGGCCGCGACGGGATAGTTCCCGTTCAGCACGCGCGACACCGTCGCGGGGGAGACCTGGGCGCGGGCCGCCACGTCCGCCAGGGTCACCGTCATGTCGTTCGTCCTCCGGTCGCGCAACTTCGGTCGCGCATCAAGTCGTACGCCGTTGTCCATAGGCTGCTCGAAGGGAGCCCTGCCCGAGCAGACGCCCCCGTCCGAGCAGACGATAAGGCCACCGACCCCAGTTGTTCGCCCCCTCGAACAACTCGACCCCATCACGGTCTTGTACAGACCAGTGCGCAAAGGCTAACTTCTGCATATGTAGAAAGCGCTTGCTGCGTTGCTGAGACGTACGCGGACGAAGGGAAACACGTGACACGCAAGACGGTGCGTATCGCCATGAACGGCGTGACCGGACGCATGGGCTACCGCCAGCACCTCGTCCGCTCGATCCTCGCCCTGCGCGAGCAGGGCGGGCTCGACCTCGGCGACGGCACGGTGCTGTGGCCGGAACCGATCCTCGTCGGCCGCCGCGCGTACGCGCTGAAAGCGCTCGCCGAGCAGCACGGCCTGGACCCGGAGAACATTTCCACGGACGTCGACGCGGTCCTCGCCGACCCGACCGTGGACATCTATTTCGACGCCCAGGTCACCTCGGCCCGCGAGGAGGCGCTCAAGAAGGCCATCGCGGCCGGGAAGCACCTCTACACCGAGAAGCCGACGGCCACCGACTTCGAGGGCGCGCTGGAGCTGGCCCGTCTCGCCGACGCGGCCGGCATCAAGCACGGCGTCGTCCAGGACAAGCTCTTCCTGCCGGGCCTGCTCAAGCTCAAGCGCCTCATCGACGGCGGCTTCTTCGGCCGGATCCTGTCCGTCCGGGGCGAGTTCGGCTACTGGGTCTTCGAGGGCGACTGGCAGAGTGCCCAGCGCCCGTCGTGGAACTACCGCGCCGAGGACGGCGGCGGCATCGTCGTCGACATGTTCCCGCACTGGGAGTACGTCCTCCACGAGCTGTTCGGCCGCGTCAAATCCGTCCAGGCCATCGCCACCACCCACATCCCGCAGCGCTGGGACGAGAACGGCAAGCCCTACGACGCCACCGCCGACGACGCCGCCTACGGCATCTTCGAACTCGACAGCGGCGTCATCGCCCAGATCAACTCCTCCTGGGCCGTCCGCGTCAACCGCGACGAACTCGTCGAGTTCCAGGTCGACGGGACGGAAGGCTCGGCGGTCGCGGGGCTGCGCAACTGCCGTGCCCAGCACCGCAGTTCCACCCCCAAGCCGGTCTGGAACCCGGACCTGCCCGCCACCGAGGTCTTCCGCGACCAGTGGCAGGAGGTCCCCGACAACACCGACTTCGACAACGGCTTCAAGGCCCAGTGGGAGCTGTTCCTGCGCCACGTCTACGCCGACGCCCCCTATCACTGGGACCTCCTCGCGGGCGCCCGCGGCGTCCAGCTCGCCGAGCTGGGGCTGAAGTCGTCGGCGGAGGGCCGCCGCTTCGACGTACCGGAGATCACGCTGTGACGATCCGACTCCCGGACTTCAAGGGCGGCCTGAGGTCCTACGACCCCCGCCCCGAACCCCTCGCCGTCCACCCCGGCGCCCCCTTCACCTCGCGTACGGTCTTCTCCGCGGCGCACGTCGTCGCCGACCCGTACGCGGACGTGTCGCCCGACTCGGCCGCCGCCGTCGACTGGGACGCCACCCTCGCCTTCCGCCGCCACCTGTGGTCGCACGGGCTCGGGGTCGCCGAGGCGATGGACACCGCCCAGCGCGGAATGGGCCTCGACTGGGCGGGCGCGGCCGAGCTGATCCGCCGCTCCGCCGCGGAAGCCAAGGCGGTCGGCGGCCGTATCGCCTGCGGGGTCGGCACCGACCAGATCACCGGCGGCACCCTGGCGGACGTACAGGCCGCCTACGAGGAGCAGTTGGCCCTCGTCGAGGAGGCCGGCGCGCAGGCCATCCTGATGGCGTCCAGGGCGCTCGCGGCCGTGGCCAAGGGCCCCGAGGACTATCTGGAGGTGTACGGCCACCTGCTCCGCCAGGCCACCGAGCCCGTCGTCCTGCACTGGCTCGGCCCGATGTTCGACCCGGCGCTGGAGGGCTACTGGGGCTCGTCCGACCTGGACACGGCCACCGACACCTTCCTCGACGTCATCACCGCGCACCCCGACAAGGTGGACGGGATCAAGGTGTCGCTCCTGGAGGCTCAGCGGGAGATCGACATCCGCCGTCGGCTGCCGCAGGGCGTGCGCTGCTACACCGGCGACGACTTCAACTACCCCGAGCTGATCGCGGGCGACGAGCAGGGCTTCAGCCACGCGCTGCTCGGCATCTTCGACCCGCTGGGCCCACTGGCGGCGGAAGCGGTCCGCGTCCTCGACACGGGGAACGTCGACGGCTTCCGTCAACTCCTCGACCCGACCGTCGAGTTGTCCCGCCATCTCTTCCAGACCCCGACCCGCTTCTACAAGACGGGCGTGGTGTTCCTGGCCTGGCTGGCGGGCCACCAGTCCCACTTCACCATGGTCGGCGGCCTCCAGTCGGCCCGCTCCCTCCCGCACTTCGCCCGCGCCTACGAACTCGCCGACGGCGTGGGCCTGTTCCCGGACCCGAAGCTGGCGGAGGAGCGGATGCGGAACCTGCTGTCCCTGTACGGAGTGACCCAGTGAGCGATCTCGCCCGCTTCAGCATCAACCAGATGACGGTCAAGCAGCTGTCGCTGCCGGAACTGACCGACGCCTGCGCAGAGTTGGGCATCACCAACGTCGGCCTGTGGCGCGAACCCGTCCAGGCGTACGGCCTCGACGCCACCGCCAAGCTGGTGCGCGACGCGGGGCTCACGGTGACAACGTTGTGCCGGGGCGGCTTCCTCACGGCGATCGACCCGGCCGAGCGTGCGACGGCCCTGGACGACAACCGGCGCGCGGTCGACGAGGCCGCCACGCTCGGCACGGACACCCTGGTCCTGGTCTCCGGCGGACTGCCGGCCGGCTCCAAGGACCTGCGCGGCGCCCGGGAGCGGATCGCCGACGCGCTGGGGGAGCTGGGCCCGTACGCCGAGTCCCGTGGCGTGAAACTGGCCATCGAGCCGCTCCACCCGATGTACGCCTCCGACCGCTGCGTGGTCTCGACGCTCACCCAGGCGCTCGACCTCGCGGAACGCTTCCCGGCCCACCAGGTCGGCGTCACGGTCGACACGTACCACATCTGGTGGGACGACCGGGCGCCCGAACAGATCGCCCGGGCCGGCGCCGGCGGACGCATCCACACCTTCCAGCTCGCCGACTGGACCACCCCGCTGCCCGAGGGTGTCCTCAACGGACGCGGGCAGATCGGGGACGGCTCGATCGACATGCGGGAGTGGCAGGGGTACGTCGAGGACGCCGGGTACGCCGGTGCCATCGAGGTCGAGCTGTTCAACGACCGCCTGTGGGCGCGGGACGGCCGGGAGGTGCTCGCGGAGACGGCCCGGCGCTTCACGGAGCACGTGAGGTGACGACGCCCTCGTACCACCGCGTACGGGATCCGCTGAAAAAAAGTCGAGAAGACCGTGCAACCCTCCCGCCACCTCGCGGGTCGTATGTGGCATCAGGACCTTTGGAGGGGGATCTGGGGGGATCGCGGGGGTTCTGACAGGGGAGGGGAAAGCCGAGGGGCCCGGTCGACGGACGGGGCCCCTCGAAGCTTTCCCGGGTCAGCGGAAGCGCCTTGGAGGACGGCGGCGGCTCAGAAGAAGACCCCGCACCTCAGCAGCACATTCGCGTACGGCCGTGCCTCGCCCGTGCGGACCACCAGCCGCGCCCCGGCCGACAGTTCCTTCAGCCGCTCGTGCGGGACCAGTTCCAGGTCGGGGAACTCGCGGGTCAGCAGCGAGGCCGTCGCCGGATTGGCCTGGCGGATCTCCT
This sequence comes from Streptomyces sp. NPDC092369, assembly GCF_044755245.1. Classification (NCBI taxonomy): domain Bacteria; kingdom Bacillati; phylum Actinomycetota; class Actinomycetes; order Kitasatosporales; family Streptomycetaceae; genus Streptomyces; species Streptomyces sp. NPDC092369. The sequence goes on along the minus strand of NZ_JBIVQP010000002.1, from coordinate 1,328,110 downwards.
TCGCCGCCGTCGCGCCCTCGACCACCAGCTCGACCAGCAGCCCGTCCAGGACCTCCGCGAAGGAGGGGGTGCCGGCCCGGAAGGCGAGGTCGACCACGCGCGGGCCGTCCGGGATCGGCATGCCCGCGTCGCACACCAACACCTCGTCGCCGTGGCCCAGTTCGGCGAGGGCGCCGGAGAGGTGACGGTTGAGGATGCCCGCCTTCTTCACAGCGCCTCGACCTCCTCGGCGGTCGGGAAGGACACCTGGGCGCCCTCCTTGGTGACGGCCGCCGCCCCGACCCGGGCCGCGTAGGCCGCCGCCTCGGCGAGCCCTGCGCCCGCCGCGAGCCGGAAGGCCAGCGCGCCCGTGAACGCGTCACCCGCGCCCGTGGTGTCCACCGCGTCCACCTTCACGGACGCGATCCGCTCGACGCCCGCCGAGGACGCCACCAGCGCGCCCTCCGGGCCCAGCGTCACCACCACCGAACGCGGCCCCTTGGCGAGCAGCAGCTTGGCCCAGTCCTCCGGCCGGTCGCTCACACACGCCTCGCCCAGGACCACCTTCGCCTCGTGCTCGTTGACGATCAGCGGGTCGCAGGCCGCCAGCACCTTGGGCGAAAGAGGCTGCGGCGGGGAGGGGTTGAGGACGAAGCGGCTGTCCGGCGCCAGGCTCCGGACCACCTCCTCGACCGTCTCCAGCGGGATCTCCAACTGGACCGAGACCACCCGGGAGGCCTGGAACAGACACTCGGCGGCCCGGACGTCCGCCGGCTTCAACCGGCCGTTCGCGCCCGGCGACACCACGATGCTGTTGTCACCGGAGGGGTCCACCGTGATCAGCGCGACCCCCGTCGGCACCTCGCCGACCAGCACGCCCACCGTGTCGACCCCGGCCGCCCGCTGCGAGTCGAGCAACAGTCTGCCGTACGCGTCGTCGCCGACCCGGGCCAACAGCGCGGTACGGGCCCCGAGCCGGGCGGCCGCGACCGCCTGGTTGGCGCCCTTGCCGCCCGGGTGCACGGCGAGGTCGCCGCCGAGCACCGTCTCGCCCGCGTCCGGGCGCCGTTCGACGGCGATCACCAGGTCGGCGTTGGCCGAGCCCACGACCAGAAGGTCGTAGTCGTACATGAAGCACTCCCCTGAGAGATGACGAGAGACGCACCCGCTGCCGGCCGGTGGTGAGCCGGCCGCGTACTCCTGTGTCAGCCGGTGAAGCCGGCCACGTTCTCCTTCGTGACCACCTTCACCGGGACCTTGATCGTCTGCTGGACCTTCTTGCCCTCGATCGCCTTGAGCGCGTTCTCCACGGCGATCCTGCCCAGCTGGGTGGGCTGCTGGGCCACGGACGCGTACAGCGAGCCGCCCTTGACCGCGGTCAGACCGTCCGGGGTGCCGTCGAAACCGACCACCGAGACCGATGTGCCGGCCTTGGAACCCAGCGCCTTGATCGCGCCGAGCGCCATCTCGTCGTTGGCGGCGATGACGCCCTGGACGTCGGGGTGGGCCTGGAGCAGGTTCGACATCACGTCAAGGCCCTTGGTGCGGTCGAAGTCGGCGGGCTGCTGTGCCACGACCTGGATGCCAGGGTAGGCCTTGAGACCGTCGGAGAAGCCCTGAGCGCGCTCTCTGGCGGCCGAAGTGCCCGCCTGGCCCTGGAGGATGACGATCTTGCCGGAGCCGCCGAGCTTCTCGGCGATGGTCTTGGCGGCCAGTTCACCGCCCGCGATGTTGTCGGAGGCCACCAGGGCGTCCACCGAGGCCTTGTTGACCCCCCGGTCGACGGCGATGACCGGGATCTTCGCCTTGTCGGCGGCCTTCACGGAGTTGCTCGCCGCGTCCGAGTCCACCGGGTTGACGATGATCGCGCCGAGGCTCGAACTGGTGAAGTTCTGCAGCTGGTTGGCCTGCTGGGAGGCGTCGTTCTGCGCGTCCGTGACAGTCAGGTCCACGCCCAGTTTCTTCGCCTCGGCCTGGGCGCCTGCCCGGATCTGCACGAAGAAGGGGTTGTTGAGGGTGGACAGCGACAGGCCCACCTTCGGCTTCGACGAGGAGGAGTCGTCGTGCAGGAAGGAGGTCGCGCCCACGATCGCCACGGTGACGACCGCCGCGAGCGCGTACGTCCCCGCCTGCTTGCCCCTGTTGCCTCCGGTGCCGGCGGCAACCGGGGTCGCCCCGGCCTTGCGGCGCAGTGTGTCGAGCAGCACCGCGAGCGCGATCACGACGCCGATGACGACCTGCTGCCAGAACGCGGACACGTTCAGGAGGTTGAGGCCGTTGCGCAGCACCGCCAGGATCAGCGCGCCGATCAGCGTGCCGGACGCCTTGCCGGTGCCGCCGGCGAGGGAGGCGCCGCCGATGACGACCGCGGCGATCGCGTCCAGCTCGTAGCCGTCGGCGGCCTGCGGCTGCGCCGAGGACAGCCGGGACGCGAGCACGATGCCCGCGACGGCGGCGAAGACACCGGACAGCGCGTAGATGGCGAGCTTCTGCTTCTTCACGCGCAGACCCGACAGCCGCGCGGCCTCCTCGTTGCCACCGATCGCGTACATGGAACGGCCGATGTACGTACGGCCCAGCACGAACGCGGCGATGAGCCCCATCACGACCATGACCAGCACGGGCACCGGCAGCCAGCCGCCGAGCGTGTCGCCGAGGTGGGAGACCGAGTCGGGGAAGGGGATCGGCGAGCCGTCGGAGACCACCAGCGCGAGGCCGCGCGCCACCGACAGCATGGCGAGCGTCGCGATGAACGGCGGCAGCTTCCCGTACGCGATCAGGAAGCCGTTGACCAGGCCCGCCGCGATGCCGGTCGCGACGGCCAGGATCACCGCGATGACGACCGGTACGCCGTGCTGGGTGGCGCTCCAGGCCAGCACGGTCGCGGAGAGCGCGGCGACCGAGCCGACCGAGAGGTCGATGCCGGCCGAGACGATGACGAAGGTGACGCCGAAGGCCAGGACGGCGGTCACGGCCGCCTGGACGCCGACGTTGAGGAGGTTGTCGGTGGTCAGGAAGTCCCCGGACAGCGCCGACAGGGCGATGACGAGGACGATCAGCGCGGTGAGCGCGCCGTTGTCGAGCAGGAGGCGGCGCAGCCCGCTCGTGGCGCCACCGGCGCCTGTGGTGCTCTTGAGCGTGTCAGTGGCCACGGCTGGCCTCCGCTTCGGTAGTTCCGTTCGTGACATTGCTGACGGCGAGGGACATCACCGCGTCCTGCGTGGCCCGGTCGGCGGAGAGTTCGCCCGCGATCCGGCCCTGGGCCATCACCAGCACCCGGTCGCTCATGCCGAGCACCTCGGGCAGATCGCTGGAGATCATCAGGACGGCGGCGCCCTGAGCGGTGAGTTCGTTGATCAGCTGGTAGATCTCGACCTTCGCGCCCACGTCGATCCCGCGCGTGGGTTCGTCGAGGATCAGCACCTTGGTGTCGGCGAGCAGCCACTTGCCGATGACGACCTTCTGCTGGTTGCCGCCGGACAGGGTGCGCACCTGCTGGCCCAACCCGGCCATCCGCACGCCCAGTTGCTCGGCGATCCGCGCGGCGGCCGTGCGCTGGCCCCTGAGGTCGACGAGCCCCGCGTGCGTGGCGGCCCGCATGGTGACAAGACCGAGGTTCTCCTCGACGGTCTGGTCCAGGACAAGGCCCTGCCCCTTGCGGTCCTCGGGGACGAGCCCGATGCCCGCGGTCATCGCCGCGTTGACGTCGTGCCGGCGGACCGGGGCCCCGGAGACCTTCACGGCCCCCTTGTCGTAAGGGTCCGCGCCGAACACGGCCCGCACCACCTCGGTACGCCCCGCGCCGACCAGCCCGGCGATGCCGACGACCTCGCCGGCCCGCACCTCGAAGCTGATGTCCTGGAAGACACCGTCCCGGGTCAGCCCCTCGACGGTGAGCAACGCGACGCCCGCGTCGGGCCGTTCGCGCGGATACTGCTGCTCGATGGAACGGCCCACCATGAGGCGTACGAGTTCGTCCCGGGCCGTGGTCGCGGGCACCTGGCCGACGGACTTGCCGTCGCGGATGACCGTGACCCGGTCGCCCAGGGCGGCGATCTCCTCCAGGTGGTGGGTGATGAAGACGATCCCCACGCCGTCCTCGCGCAGCGAGCGCACGATGGCGAAGAGCTTCTCCACCTCCTCGGAGGTGAGCACCGCGGTCGGCTCGTCCATGATCAGCACGCGCGCGTTCAGGCTGAGCGCCTTGGCGATCTCGACCATCTGGAGGCGCGCGATACCGAGTTCACGCACACGCGCGCGTGGCGACACGTTCACACCGACGCGCTTGAGCAGCACCTCGGCGTCGGCCTCCATCGTCTTGCGGTCGATCATCCCGAGGCGGCGCGGCTGCCGGCCCAGGAAGATGTTCTCGGCGACCGTCAGATCGGGGACGAGGTTGAACTCCTGGTAGATGGTGGCGATGCCCAGCCGCTCGGCGTCCTGCGCCCCGCGGATGTGCACCTCCTCGCCGTCCACCAGGACCCGGCCCCCGTCGGGGTGGTAGGCGCCCGACAGCATCTTGATCAGCGTGCTCTTGCCGGCACCGTTCTCGCCGAGCAGCACGTGCACCTCGCCCCGGCGCAGGTCGAAGTCGACGCCGTCGAGCGCCACCACGCCGGGGAAGGTCTTCCGAATGCCCTCGATGCGCAGCAACTCGTCCTTGATGCGCGGCAACTCGTCCTCGTTGCTCACGACTGGCTCCTGTTCCTTGCGGGGGCCGGCTCTGCGGAAGCCGGCGGCTCGCCGCACGAGCGGCGTACGACGAGACGTGCGGGGAGGGTGACGGACTTCGGGGTCCGTCCCTCGATGGAGTCGACCAGCGCGCGTACGGCGGCCCGCCCCAACTCGCCCGTGGGCTGGGCGATCGCGGTGATCGGCGGATCGGTGTGCACGAACCAGGGGATGTCGTCGAACGCGGCGAGCGCGAGGTCCTCGGGAACCCGCAGCCCACGCGCGCGTACGGCGTCCAGCGCGCCGAGCGCCATCAGGTTGTCGGCCGCGAACACGACCTCGGGCGGCTCGGGCAGGTCGAGGAACCCCTCGGTGACCCGCCGCCCGCTCTCGGCCTGGAAGTCGCCCTGGCCCGTGTAGGCGTCCGGCAGCGGGATCCCGTACTCGCCGAGGGCCGCCCGGAAGGCCTCGACGCGCTCGCTGCCGGTGGTGGTCGCCGCCGGCCCCGCGATGATCGCGAGCCGCCGGTGCCCGAGCGCGTGCAGATGCGCGACGAGATCCCGTATCGCGGCCCGCCCGTCCGCCCGGACGACGGGCACCTCGATCCCCTGGATCCACCGGTCGACGAACACCACCGGCGTCCCCGCCCGCGCGGCGTCCACGATCAGTGGCGAGCCGCCGTCGGTGGGGGAGACGAGCAGCCCGTCGATACGACGGTCCAGCAGCGTCCGTACATGGTGATCCTGCAACTCGGGCCGCTCATCGGCGTTCCCGATGATCACGCTGTACCCGAGCGCGCGGGCCTCCTCCTCGACGGAGCGGGCCAGTTCGGTGAAGTAGGGGTTCATCACGTCGCTGATGACCAGGCCGAGGGTGTGGGTCTGGTCGGTGCGCAGGGAACGGGCGACGGCGTTCGGGCGGTAACCCAGCGCCTCGACGGCGGCCTCGACACGCGTGCGTGCGTCGGCGCTGACCGACGGATGGCCGTTCAGCGCCCGCGACACCGTGGCGACGGAGACCCCCGCCTCGGCGGCGACGTCCTTGATGCTCGCCATCGCCGTTCCACCTCCTCGTGGAATCGATTACATCGACGTGCACCAAGGATTGGAATCGATTACACGACGGTTGACAAGGCCCCGTGACCGGATCGTGATGTTCCGGGCGGAGACGCGAAGGCGAGCAGGTGGGGCGGAGAGATTCAGTCGGCCGGACCGGCCGCCTCGACGCGCTCCAGCGGGCGCCTGTACCGCACGCCTGGCTTCCCGGCCACGACCTCGTCCCCCACCAGCGTGAACCCGTTCCGTTCGAGGACCGTCCTGGACCCCGTGTTCCCGACCGCCGTGCTCGCGATCAGCTCGCTGAGCCCGTACGCCCCCGCGGCCAGCCGGCACACCTGCGCCACCGCCTCGGTCGCGACCCCCCGGCCCGCCCAGCGCTCACCGATCCGGTACCCCAGATCGGCGCTGCCCTCCTGGACGTCCACGAGATTGACACGGCCGATCAGCTCACCCCGATCGTCGACCACCACGTGGAAGTGGCAGACCCCGGCGTCCTGTTCGGCGAGCCGGGCGTCGAGGACGGCGGCGAAATCCGCGAAGAAGGCGTCACCGCGATCCGAGATGTACCGCGCGAAGTAGGCGCGGTTGGCGCGCTCGAAGGCGAGCAGGGCGGCCGCGTGATCGGCGCGCAGACGCTCCAGGCGTACCTCGTCCGTGAACATGAACGGGAGCCTAGGGATGCGCCTTTCGGACCGCATCCCGATTGTCAGTCGCCGCCGGTACCGTCGGATCATGCCCAACACCCAGGGAACCCCGCCACAGGCGGGCGAGCGCCGACTCGCCACGCTCGAAGGCGTCCTGGAGCGGATCACGTACGCCAACGAGGACACCGGATACACGGTCGCCCGTGTCGACACCGGCCGCGGCGCCGGCGATCTGCTCACCGTCGTCGGCGCGCTGCTCGGCGCGCAGGTCGGCGAGTCCCTGCGGATGGAGGGGCGTTGGGGCTCCCACCCGCAGTACGGCAAGCAGTTCACCGTCGAGAACTACACGACGCTGCTGCCGGCCACGGTGCAGGGCATCCGGCGCTACCTCGGCTCCGGCCTGGTCAAGGGCATCGGACCCGTCTTCGCCGACCGCATCACACAGCATTTCGGCCTCGACACCCTGACGATCATCGAGGAGGAGCCCAAGCGGCTCATCGAGGTGCCCGGCCTCGGCCCCAAGCGCACCAAGAAGATCGCCGACGCCTGGGAGGAGCAGAAGGCGATCAAGGAGGTCATGCTCTTCCTGCAGACCGTCGAGGTGTCCACGTCCATCGCCGTGCGCATCTACAAGAAGTACGGCGACGCCTCGATCTCCGTCGTGAAGAACCAGCCCTACCGGCTCGCCTCCGACGTCTGGGGCATCGGCTTCCTCACCGCCGACAAGATCGCCCAGTCCGTCGGCATCCCGCACGACTCCCCGGAGCGCGTCAAGGCGGGCCTGCAGTACGCGCTGTCCCAGGCGACCGACCAGGGCAACTGCTACCTCCCCGAGGAGCGCCTGATCGCCGACGCGGTGAAGCTGCTCCAGGTCGACACGGGACTGGTCATCGAATGCCTCGCCGAGCTGGCGGCCCCCCAGGAGGACGGCGAGGAACCCGGTGTCGTACGGGAGAAGGTCCCCGGACCGGACGGCGACTCGGAGCCCGTCACCGCCGTCTACCTCGTGCCCTTCCACCGCGCCGAACTCTCCCTCTCCGCCCAGCTGTTGCGCCTCCTGCGCACCGACCAGGACCGGATGCCCGCCTTCCGGGACGTGGCCTGGGACAAGGCGCTGACCTGGCTGAAGGGGCGCACGGGCACGGATCTCGCGCCCGAGCAGGAGGCCGCCGTCAAGCTGGCGCTGACCGAGAAGGTCGCCGTGCTGACCGGCGGTCCGGGCTGCGGCAAGTCCTTCACCGTGCGCTCGATCGTGGAACTGGCCCGGGCCAGGCGGGCCAAGGTCGTCCTCGCCGCCCCGACCGGCCGTGCCGCCAAGCGTCTGGCCGAGCTGACCGGCGCCGAGGCGTCGACCGTGCACCGGCTGCTTGAGCTGAAGCCCGGCGGTGACGCTGCCTACGACCGGGACCGGCCGCTGGACGCCGACCTGGTGGTGGTCGACGAGGCCTCCATGCTGGACCTGCTGCTCGCCAACAAGCTGGTCAAGGCGGTCCCGCCGGGCGCCCATCTGCTCTTCGTCGGCGATGTCGACCAGTTGCCCAGCGTCGGGGCGGGGGAGGTGCTGCGCGATCTGCTCGCCGACGGCGGCCCGATCCCCGCCGTGCGCCTCACGCGCGTGTTCCGCCAGGCCCAGCAGTCGGGCGTGGTGACGAACGCGCACCGGATCAACGCCGGACAGCACCCGGTCACCGACGGCATGAAGGACTTCTTCCTCTTCGTCGAGGACGACACCGAAGAGGCCGGCCGGCTCACCGTGGACGTGGCGGCCCGTCGCATTCCGGCCAAGTTCGGGCTCGACCCGCGCCGGGACGTCCAGGTGCTCGCGCCGATGCACCGGGGACCGGCAGGGGCGGGCAACCTCAACGGCCTGCTCCAGCAGGCGATCACCCCCGGCCGCCCCGACCTGGCGGAGAAGCGGTTCGGCGGCCGGGTCTTTCGCGTCGGCGACAAGGTCACCCAGATCCGCAACAATTACGAGAAGGGCAAGAACGGCGTCTTCAACGGCACGGTCGGCGTTGTCACCTCCCTCGACCCGGTCGACCAGCGCCTCACGGTGCTGACGGACGAGGACGAGGAGGTCCCGTACGAGTTCGACGAGCTGGACGAACTGGCACACGCGTACGCGGTGACCATCCACCGCTCGCAGGGCAGCGAGTATCCGGCCGTGGTCATCCCGGTCACCACGGGCGCGTGGATGATGCTCCAGCGGAACCTGCTCTACACGGCGGTCACCCGGGCCAAGAAGCTGGTGGTGCTGGTCGGTTCGCGCAAGGCGATCGGCCAGGCGGTACGCACGGTGTCGGCGGGGCGGCGCTGCACGGCACTCGATTTCCGGCTCATTTCAAAAAATGATCGATCAAATGAGTCATGAAGGTCACAGAGCACTTCCGGTCCGGGGATGAAGCGGGCAGGATGAGAAAGTTGGCGGCACTCAGTGCCGCCGATAGGCCCGATGGTCGACCCCGAGTGCACTCTCCTGAGCCAATTGGGGGATGGTAGAGACAGTCAGGGCAACCTCGAAGATGAGGCACTACGTCGGTGAGGGAAGACGTGAGCGACAACTCTGTAGTACTGCGGTACGGCGACGGCGAGTACACCTACCCGGTGATCAACAGCACCGTCGGCGACAAGGGCTTCGACATCGGGAAGCTCCGCGCCCAGACCGGTCTGGTGACGCTGGACAGCGGTTACGGGAACACCGCCGCCTATAAATCCGCCATCACCTACCTCGACGGCGAGGCGGGCATCCTCCGGTACCGCGGCTACCCGATCGAGCAGCTGGCCGAGCGTTCCACCTTCGTGGAGGTCGCCTACCTGCTGATCAACGGCGAGCTGCCGACGGTCGACGAGCTCTCCTCGTTCAAGAACGAGATCACGCAGCACACCCTGCTGCACGAGGACGTCAAGAACTTCTACAAGGGCTTCCCGCGCGACGCCCACCCGATGGCCATGCTGTCGTCGGTCGTCTCCGCGCTGTCCACCTTCTACCAGGACAGCCACAACCCCTTCGACGAGAAGCAGCGCAACCTCTCGACGATCCGCCTGCTCGCCAAGCTTCCGACGATCGCGGCCTACGCGTACAAGAAGTCGATCGGCCACCCGTTCGTCTACCCGCGCAACGACCTCGGCTACGTCGAGAACTTCCTGCGCATGACGTTCTCGGTGCCGGCGCAGGAGTACGACCTCGACCCGGTCGTCGTCGCCGCCCTCGACAAGCTGCTGATCCTGCACGCGGACCACGAGCAGAACTGTTCGACCTCCACGGTCCGTCTGGTCGGCTCCTCGCAGGCCAACATGTTCGCCTCCATCTCGGCCGGTATCAACGCGCTGTGGGGCCCGCTGCACGGCGGCGCCAACCAGTCCGTGCTGGAGATGCTGGAGGGCATCCAGGCCTCCGGCGGCGACGTCGACTCCTTCATCCGCAAGGTGAAGAACAAGGAGGACGGCGTCCGTCTGATGGGCTTCGGCCACCGGGTCTACAAGAACTTCGACCCGCGCGCCAAGATCATCAAGGCCGCCGCGCACGACGTCCTCTCGGCCCTCGGCAAGTCCGACGAGCTGCTGGACATCGCGCTCAAGCTGGAGGAGCACGCGCTCTCCGACGACTACTTCGTCTCGCGCAGCCTCTACCCGAACGTCGACTTCTACACCGGTCTGATCTACCGGGCCATGGGCTTCCCGACCGAGATGTTCACGGTCCTGTTCGCTCTCGGCCGGCTGCCGGGCTGGATCGCCCAGTGGCACGAGATGATCAAGGAGCCGGGCTCCCGCATCGGCCGCCCGCGCCAGATCTACACGGGCGTCGTGGAGCGGGACTTCGTCCCGGTCGAACAGCGCTGACACATGCCGATGAGGGGGTGCCGAGGAACGGCACCCCCTCATCGGCATGAAGAGACACGCAAAAGCGGAAGGCGCCCTGCCGACGGTCCCCCCACGGGCCGGCGTACAGGGCGCCTTCCCATGTCCCGGTGCGGATTCCCCCCACGGGATCCGGCCGGGCGTCTGTGAAGAACAGCGCCTGAATCGCTGCTACTGCCTGAGCAAAACGCGTACTGCTTGAGCAGAACGAGCAGAACTCGTCGTACTACTGGGTGTGCGATCTGCCGGGACAGCGCACGCTCGGGAGGGCCGCTCAAAGCTTCCCGGTGTACGTGCCCCGGCAACGCATCTCTGAGGAAGTCCCCCAAGACATCCTCAGATGCCAGTCAACGCCCCCCAAGACGCTGTCTGACATCGTCAACTTAGACCTTCGAACCCCTTCGATGGTTACGTTCACATCACTGTGATCTGCGTCTCTTGCAAATGTCCGTTAGATACGCAAGAGCCCCGATACCGCGACCGGGGCTCAAGCGTAAGGATGATGCGCGAGCCTTGTGAAGAGCTTATGTGAGGCTGGCCCTCGACTCTAGGGGGACTCTTACTTCGAATCCCCCTAACCGCCGGTAACCTTCCCGCAGTTCAGCGGAATGTCCGCAGCCGGAGGCTATTGGTCACCACGAATACGGACGAAAAGGCCATAGCGGCCCCCGCGATCATTGGATTCAGCAGACCGGCCGCGGCGAGCGGCAGCGCGGCCACGTTGTAGCCGAAGGCCCACACCAGATTGCCCTTGATGGTGGACAGCGTCCTCCTGGACAGCCGGATCGCGTCCGCGGCCACCCGGAGGTCACCTCGTACCAGCGTCAGATCGCTCGCCTCGATCGCCGCGTCCGTGCCCGTGCCCATGGCCAGGCCCAGATCCGCGGTCGCCAGCGCCGCCGCATCGTTGACTCCGTCACCGACCATGGCCACGGTCCTGCCCTCGGCCTGCAGCCGCCGTACCGCGTCGACCTTGTCCTCGGGCAGCACCTCGGCGATCACCTGCTCGATGCCGACCTCCCGCGCCACCGCCTCGGCGACCGCCTGGTTGTCCCCGGTCAGCAGCACCGGCGTGAGCCCCAGCGCGCGCAGGTCGGACACCGCCTGGGCGCTGGTCTCCTTGACCGCGTCGGCGACGGCGAGGACACCGCGTGCCACCCCGTTCCAGCCGACCACCACGGCCGTACGGCCGTCCCGCTCGGCCGCGTCCTTGGCGCGGGCCAGCTCCGGCGGCAGAGCCGCGGTGTACTCGGCGAGCCGGCCCACGGCCACCGCGCGGCCCGCCACCCGCCCGCGTACGCCCCGACCGGGCACGTTCGCGAACTCCTCGACCTCCGGCAGCTCTCCGGCCCTCTCCGCGGCACCCACGGCGATCGCCCGGGCGACCGGGTGCTCGGAGGCGTGCTCCACGGCGCCCGCGAGCCGCAGCAACTCGCTCTCGTCGGTGCCGTCGGCGACGTGGACCTCCTGAAGGGTCATGCGGCCGGTGGTCACCGTTCCGGTCTTGTCGAGGACGACGGTGTCGACGCGGCGGGTGGACTCCAGGACCTCCGGGCCCTTGATGAGGATGCCGAGCTGCGCGCCGCGCCCCGTGCCGACCAGCAGCGCGGTCGGTGTGGCCAGGCCCAGCGCGCACGGGCAGGCGATGATCAGCACCGCCACGGCCGCGGTGAACGCGGCCACCGTGTCGCCGGTGACGCCGAGCCACACCCCGAAGGTGCCGAGCGCGATGAGGATGACGGCGGGCACGAACACCGCCGAGACGCGGTCGGCCAGGCGCTGCACCTCCGCCTTGCCGTTCTGCGCGTCCTCCACCAGCTTGGCCATCCGGGCCAGTTGGGTGTCGGAGCCGACCCGGGTGGCCTCGACGACCAGCCGCCCGCCGGCGTTCACGGTCGCGCCGGTGACGGCCGAGCCGGCCCGCACGTCCACCGGCACCGACTCGCCGGTCAGCATGGCCGCGTCCACGGCGGACACGCCCTCCACGACGGTGCCGTCGGTGGCGATCTTCTCACCGGGGCGGACGACGAAGCGGTCGGCGACGGCCAGTTGGGCGACCGGGATCCGTACCTCGCGCCCACCGCGCAGCACGGACACGTCCTTCGCCCCCAGCTCCATCAGTGCCCTCAGGGCCGCGCCCGCGTGCCGCTTGGAGCGGGCCTCCAGATAGCGGCCCAGCAGGATGAACGCGACCACTCCGGCGGCCACTTCGAGGTAGATCGTGGACGCGCCGTCCATGCGCGAGACGGTGAGGCGGAACTCGTCGTGCATGCCGGTCATGCCCGCGTCGCCCCAGAACAGCGCCCACACCGACCAGCCGAACGCGGCCAGCGTGCCGACCGAGACGAGGGTGTCCATGGTGGCGGCGCCGTGCCGCGCGTTGATGAACGCGGCCTTGTGGAACGGCAGTCCGCCCCAGACGACCACGGGCGCGGCGAGGGTGAACGCGAGCCACTGCCAGTTGTCGAACTGCAGCGCCGGGATCATCGACAGCAGGATCACGGGGACCGCGAGCAGGGCGGAGACGGTGAACCGCTCACGGTAGGCGGCGAGTTCGGGATCCTCGGCGGCCGTCTCCTCCGGTGTCGAGGTCACCGGCGGAGCCGGTTCCTCGGCGGTGTACCCGGTCCTCACCACGGTCGCGATCAGGTCGGCGACCTGGATTCCCGCCGGGTAGCTGACCTTCGCCTTCTCCGTCGCGTAGTTGACCGTGGCGGTCACGCCGTCCATGCGGTTGAGCTTCTTCTCGACGCGGGCCGCGCAGGAGGCGCAGGTCATCCCGCCGATGAGCAGCTCGACCTCGGCGGCTTCGGGGGCCGCTGCCGCTATGGGTGTCTCTGCGGTGGTACTGGTCATGTCCGGACTCCAGACATCGGACCAGGCCGTGCGGAGCCAGTATCAGCTGGTCGGCACGGCCCGGTCGGAGAGCAGAACTGTGGTGCCGAAGCCGGCTCAGATCTGGCCGGCGAGCTCGAAGCCGGCCTCGTCGACCGCGGCGCGCACCGCGGCCTCGTCGAGGGGGCTGTCGGAGACGACGGTGACCTCACCGGTCGAGGCGACGGCCTTCACCGAGGTGACACCGGGGAGTTCGGAGATCTCGCCGGAGACGGAGCCCTCGCAGTGTCCGCAGCTCATCCCGGTCACCTTGTAGACGGTGGTGACGGTTCCCGGGGTGTCGGTGTGGGCGGTCATGTCGTTCTCCTCATCGAGGCGTGTGGGGTCGAGGAGGCCCACGAGGGCCCCATCGATCCTCACACTATACCCCTAGGGGGTATTTCTCCAAGAGGGATCGCGGCGGGCCAGCGACCGCGCCCAGGAGATGCCGAGAAGCGCCACCAGTACCATCCCACCCACCGAGAACACCGTGAAAAGGTGCTCCTGCTGCTCGGTCGGCCGCGGAATGTACCCCTGGGCGAAGAGCTGCCGGTCCACTCCGGTGCCCGCCAGCCGGGCCACCAGCCAGATCGCGATGCCGTGCGTCGAGTCCCACAGGGCGTGCAAGAGGGAGACGCCGAGGTACGCGCCGAACACCGGGGCGATGAACTGGAAGCGCCCGTTCGGGCGACGGTAGGAGAGCAGGACAGCGCCCGCGATCGCCGTCCACAGACCGTGCCCGAAGGGCGCGAGCACCCCGCGCAGGATCTCGGTCTCCAGCAGGGCGCGCAGATCGATGCCCCGCGCGGAGACGGCCGCGTTGAAGGCGTACCCGGCGCTCTCCAGGGCCGCGAAGCCGAAGCCGACGGTCGCGCCGAGCACGAGCCCCGACCGCATTCCGCGGATCCGGACCTGTCGGCGCAGCACGAACATCAGCGCGCCCAGCTTCACCGCCTCCTCGATGAGCCCGACGCCGACGAACATCCAGAAGGAGGGGTGCAGCAGGTAGTACTCCATCACCGAGGCGCCCAGCACGCCGAGCGTGCCACCGGTCAGGAAACAGCCGAGGATCACGCTGACGCCCAGGTCGCGGCCGTGCCGCTCGTACGCCCACAGCACGAAGGTCACCGGCACCAGGAAGCTGCCGAGCAGGATCAGGGTCGGCAGCAGCGTCGTGTTCCGCGTCGCGTACGTGACCAGCGCGGTCAGCACCCACAGCGCGAGCCCGCCGCCCAGGCACCGCTTCCACAGTCCGGTCCGGATCTGCGGGTACGTCGGCGGTGGCTGCTGCGGTCCGGGGATGCGGGCCCGGGAGGCGTCGGGCGGCGGCGTCGAGTGGGTCACGGCGGGTCCCCTCTGGCGATGGCTCGGGCACAGGTCGGCGGCGTACGGGCGTTTTGTCCGCACTTTAGGTAGCCGCGCGCTGGGCCGCAGTCCGGGAAACCGCCCCTGGACATGTCCGGCGAGGTGTCCGCGCCGCCGCAGGCGCAGGGGATCGGCCGGGGCTGCCGGTCCCGCTCGCCCTCTCCGGGAGATCCCGCGGGTCGTCGCGTCCGGTCCGGACGCGCTGGGCTGGGCGGGCTACGAGCGGGCCGTCGCCGTCCTGTCCGAGGGTCGGCCCAGACGGTCACCGACCAGGGGTTCCAGGTAGCGGGTCAGCACGTTCTTGATCTCCTGGATGTAGGCGTCCCGCTCGGCGCCCGTGTGCGAGAGGACCAGTTCGAGACCCGCCTTGTACGTGCCGAGGCAGACCTGTGCGGTGCGGGTGATGTCGCCGGTGGATGCCTCGGGCAGGAGGCTCGCGATCAGGGCCTCCACCCGGCCCAGCAGCGCGGCGTGCAGCGCTTCGTGCTCCGCGTCCAGCGTGCCCGGGACGTCCGGGCCGTGCAGGAGCGAGAAGAACACGGGGTGATCGCAGTTGAAGGCGATGAACCGGTCGACGGCGCCGCCCACGATCTCCTCCAGCGTGTCCTCGGGATCGACCGGGGCGAGCGCCTCGCCGTACATCTCCCGCATCTCGTGCATGAGCCGCCGGCTCAGCTCGATCGCGATCGCTTCCTTGTTCGGGAAGAACTGGTAGAGCGTGCCCGGGGAGACGCCGGCCTCGCGGGCGATGGCGTTGGTGCTGGCGGCCGTGTAGCCGGTGGTGGAGAAGACGGTGCTGGCGGCTTCGAGGAGCTGGGCGATACGGCGCTCACCGCGGGCCTGGCGGCGGCGCGGCTGGTCGGTCGGCGAGGTGTCGGGCATGCGTTGTCCCCAAGTCTCCGAACGCCATTGACAAACACGAGCGGTCGCTCGCATTCTGGAGAAACGCGAGCGATCTCTCGTGTTTGCCAGTCTATGGCTTCCACGGGTTTTCCAGGTGAAGGGGACACCGCACGATGACCGAAGTCAACAAGCCGCCGAACGACCCGTCGAGGCTCGGTGGCTGGACCCGCTTCGTTACCGCCAGGCCACGGCTGTCGCTGCTGGTGGCCCTGGTGATCACCGCCCTCGCCGTCGTGGCGGGCAGCGGGGTCGCCGACCGCCTGGGCAGCGGTGGCTGGGAGGACCCGGACGCCCAGTCCACGTACGCGACCAAGGCCCTGGAGCGCGAGTTCCCGGGCTCCCAGCCCAACCTCCTGCTTCTGCTGGACTCGGGCAGAGCCTCCGTCGACGACTCCGCGGTCGCCGCCGAGGCCCGCCGCCTCACCGCCGACCTGGCCGCCGAGCGGGGCGTGACGGGCGTCGGCTCCTACTGGCAGGCCGACGCCGCGACGGCACCGTCCCTGCGCGCGAAGGACGGCCACGAGGCGCTGATCGCCGCCCGCATCACCGGCGACGAGACCACGATGAGCGACACCCTCGACCGCATAGCGCCCCACTTCCGGGGGACGCACGGCCCGGTGGAGGTGAAGGTCGGCGGCATCGTCGCGGTCCGCCACGACATGCAGACGATCATCAAGGAGGACCTGACCCGCGCCGAGCTGATCGCCCTGCCGGTGACGCTCGTCCTGCTGGTGATGGTCTTCGGCAGCGCCGTCGCCGCGCTGCTCCCGCTCGGCATCGGCATCGTCGCGATCCTCGGTACGAACGCGGTGCTGCGCGGACTCACCGAGCTCACCGACGTGTCCGTCTTCGCGATCAACCTCACCACGGCCCTGGGCCTGGGCCTGGCCGTCGACTACGCACTCTTCATCGTCCGCCGCTTCCGGGAGGAACTGTCCGGCGGCGCCGAGCCGTTGGAAGCCGTCGGCACCACCCTGCGCACGGCCGGCCGGACCGTCCTCTTCTCGGCCCTCACGGTCGCGGTCTCCCTGGCGGCGATGCTGGTCTTCCCGCAGTACTTCCTGCGCTCCTTCGCCTACGCCGGTATCGCGGTGGTCCTGCTGGCCGCGGCAGCCGCCCTGTTCCTGCTCCCGGCGGCCCTGATCCTGCTCGGCCACCGGGTCGACGCCCTGGATCTGCGCCGGCTGTTCCGCCGACGCCGACAGGAGCCTGCTGCCGGCGAGACGGGCAGGGCCGCCTGGGCCCGTCTGGCGACCCTCGTCATGCGCCGGGCCCCCTTCTTCGCCCTGGCCACGACGGCCGTGCTGGTCCTGCTCGGACTGCCGTTCCTGGGCGTCAAGTTCGGCACGGCGGACGACCGCCAGCTGCCCTCGTCGTCCGAGTCGCACGTGGTGCAGCAGCACATCCGGGACGGCTTCCCGGGCAGCCCGGGCGGCGGCCTCGAAGTCCTCGCCGAGGGAAAGGCGACCCCGGCGCAGTACAGCGCGTACAAGGACCGGGTGGCCGCGCTGCCCGAGGTCGTCCGGGTCGACGGCCCGCTGGTGAAGGGCGACTCGGCGTACTTCACGGTGACACCGAAGGGCGAGGCCGTCGGCGACGACGCCCAGCGCCTGGTCGGCGACCTGCGCGCCACGGACGCCCCCTTCGACACCAAGGTGACCGGAACCGCGGCCGTCCTGGTCGACTCCAAGCACGCGATAGGGGAACGCCTGCCCTGGGCGGCCGGCTTCATCGCGGTCGTCACCCTGTTCCTGGTCTTCCTGCTCACCGGCAGCGTGCTGATACCGATCCAGGCGGTGGTGCTCAACGCGCTCAGTCTGTCGGCCATGTTCGGCGCGGTGGTCTGGGTCTTCCAGGACGGCCACCTCTCCGGCCTGCTCGGCTTCACCAGCCCCGGCTCCATCGAGACGACCCTGCCGGTCCTGATGTTCTGCGTGGCCTTCGGACTCTCCATGGACTACGGCGTCTTCCTGCTCTCCCGCATCAAGGAGGAGTACGACAGAACGGGCGACCACAACGAGGCGGTACGGCACGGACTCCAGCGCACGGGCGGTCTGATCACAGCGGCGGCGGTCATCCTGGCGGTCGTCATGGTCGCCATCGGCACCTCCCGGGTGACCAACACCAAGATGCTGGGCCTGGGGATCGCCCTCGCCGTCCTGATGGACGCGATGATCGTGCGCAGCCTGCTGGTGCCGGCGGTGATGAGACTGACGGGGAAGGCGACCTGGTGGGCACCAGGCCCGTTGCGGCGCTTCCACGAACGGTTCGGTCTGAGCGAAGGTGAGGGTCAGCGGCGTGGCGGCGCGACCGGCCACGACGAGCCCGCAGACCCCGACGGC
The DNA here is from genome assembly GCF_044755245.1 of Streptomyces sp. NPDC092369. NCBI lineage: Bacteria > Bacillati > Actinomycetota > Actinomycetes > Kitasatosporales > Streptomycetaceae > Streptomyces > Streptomyces sp. NPDC092369. Next base: position 1,310,416 of record NZ_JBIVQP010000002.1, on the reverse strand, counting down.
GACAGGAGCCCACATGAGAGCGGTGGTATTCGAGCACTTCGGTGAGCCCGCGGAGACACGTGAGCTCCCCGACCCTCGACCGGCCGCTCACGGAGTCGTCGTACGGGTCGCAGCGACAGGCCTCTGCCGAAGCGACTGGCACGGCTGGCAGGGCCACGACCCGGACATCACCCTGCCCCACGTACCGGGGCACGAACTGGCCGGCGTGATCGAGGAGACCGGCGCCGGGGTGCGGGACTGGCACCCAGGCGACCGGGTCACCGTCCCCTTCGTATGCGCCTGCGGAACCTGCGCGGCATGCACGGCCGGCGACCAGCAGGTCTGCGAGCGGCAGACCCAACCCGGCTTCACGCACTGGGGCTCGTTCGCCGAGTACGTCGCGCTGGACCACGCCGACGTGAACCTGGTCGCCGTACCCGACGAGCTGTCGTTCGCCACCGCGGCAGCGCTCGGCTGCCGGTTCGCCACGGCGTTCCGGGCGGTGGTGCAGCAGGGCAGGGTCGCGGCGGGGGAGTGGGTCGCCGTGCACGGGTGCGGGGGCGTGGGCCTCTCCGCGGTGATGATCGCGGCGGCCGCGGGGGCACGGGTCGTGGCCGTCGATGTGTCGCCGGGGGCGTTGGACCTGGCGCGGAAGTTCGGCGCGGCACAGTGCGTGGACGCGGGGCGCACCGCCGATCCGGCCGCCGCGATCCGTGAACTGACCGGCGGGGGAGCCCACCTGTCCCTCGACGCCCTGGGCTCACCGGTCACCTGCGCCGCCTCGGTGAACGGCCTGCGTCGCCGTGGCCGGCACATCCAGGTCGGCCTGCTCCCGTCGGCCGACGGCACGACCCCCGTCCCCATGGCCCGCGCGATCGCCCTGGAGCTCGAACTCCTCGGCAGCCACGGCATGGCCGCGCACACCTACCCGCCGATGCTGGAGCTGGTCCGCGCCGGGGCGCTGCGTCCCGACCTGCTGGTGACGTCGACGATCACGCTGGACGCCACTCCGGACGCGCTGGCCGCGATGGGGACGGCGCCGGGAGCGGGCGTCACGGTCATCGAGCCGGGGAACCGGGGGCGTTGAGACCGTTGCCGGATTCGTCGTCCGGGCCACTGCCGGGGCCGCTGTCGGGCCCGTTGAGCGCGGCCCACTCCCGGTCGAGGAGGCCCATGAGGATCGCGTCGACCCACTCGCCGTCCCGCAGCGAGGCCTCCCGGCGGACACCCTCGACGACGAAGCCGGCCTTCTCGTAGACGCGCAGGGCCCGGTGGTTGTTGCCGTAGACCTCCAACTCGATCCGATGCAGGCCCAGTTGTTCGAAGCCGTGGCCGACGATGAGGCGGGTGGCCTCGGTGCCGATGCCCCGGCCGCGTCCCCGGGGTCCGATGAGTGTGCGGAACGTACAGCTGCGCGCCGCCGGATCCCACTCGTACAGGACGACCTCGCCGAGGAGTTCGCCGGTGGCGGGGTCGGTGACGGCGAGATCCAGCCGGTCGGGGGCGTCGGCCCGGGAGCCGTACCAGGGGCGCAGGCGTTCGGGGGTGAGTTCGGTGGAGGGCTCGAAGGTGAACCGGACGACCTCGGGATCCTGGACGATCTCCCAGATGCCGTCCGCGTCGGCCGCGGTGAAGGGCCGCAGCACGGTCCTGTCGCCGGTCAGCACGGGTTTGACGGCGAAGTCGGTCATGGCGGAGCCGCTGGCGGAGGAGTCGTTCACGGGGACGACTGTGCCCCACCTGCCAGGTGAGGCACAGCTCCTTTTTTCTGTGACCCTTCCGAGTGTTCTCCCGCCTCTCCTCCGGCTCAGTCCTCTCTGCGGCCGCGGTTGCCGGGCCGGGAGGCGACCCAGGTGCGGACCGTGTCGGCGTACCAATAGGGCTTGCCGCCCTCGACATGGTCGGGCGGGGGCAGCAGACCGTGCTTGCGGTAGGACCGCACGGTGTCCGGCTGCACCTTGATGTGTGCGGCGATCTCCTTGTACGACCACAGCCGTCGGTCGGTCATGAAACGCACCTCCCTGCGTGCGCCGCGGGGGCGGCCGGGAACGGCCGTCGGGGGAGCCGGGCGCTGCGCTGGCGATCACAAAGCCTGTGCCCGCTCAACGACGCAGAGTGATGACTGGGCAGTGCCTGTGCGCGGGGTGTGACGCAGAACCCGCGTACACGCGACATGTGTGACACGGAGGGGGCGTTTGTGACACGAGTGCAGCAAAGGCGCACGCGGGCTCACGGGCGCGGCGCATTGACACGGCTGTCGACGCGTCCATTTCCGGCCGAATGGCAAGCGCCGTCCATGACTCGTCCGAATGTCCGGACAAAACATTGACAGGGCTCCGGCTCCGGGGCTACAAAGCCGGAGGAGAGCCGTGACGAAGGGAAGCCGATGGCGTACGACCTGATCACCATGGGACGGATCGGTGTCGATCTGTATCCGCTGCAGACCGGCGTTCCGCTCCCACAGGTGACCACCTTCGGCAAGTTCCTCGGCGGTTCGGCGACGAACGTCGCGGTCGCCGCGGCCCGGCTCGGCCGGCGGACCGCGGTGATCACCCGTACCGGCGACGACCCCTTCGGCGTCTACCTGCACGAGGCCCTCCAGGGCTTCGGCGTCGATGACCGCTGGGTGACCCCGGTGCCCGGCCTGCCCACCCCGGTCACCTTCTGCGAGGTCTTCCCGCCGGACGACTTCCCGCTGTACTTCTACCGGCAGCCCAAGGCGCCCGACCTGGAGATCGACGCCCACGACCTCGACCTCGACGCCATCCGTGACGCCCGCGTCTTCTGGGTCACCGGCACCGGCCTGAGCGAGGAGCCGAGCCGTACGGCGACGCTGGCGGCGCTCGCCCACCGGGCCAAGGCGGGTACAACGGTCTTCGACCTGGACTGGCGCCCCATGTTCTGGAAGGACCCGGACTCCGCCCGCCCCTTCTACGAGGACGCCCTGCGCCACACCACCGTCGCGGTCGGCAACCTCGACGAGGTGGAGGTCGCCACCGGAGTGCGTGAACCGCGGGCGGCCGCCCAGGCGTTGCTGGACGCCGGCGTCGAACTGGCGGTCGTCAAGCAAGGGCCCAAGGGCGTCCTCGCCGTCAACAGCAAGGGTGAGTCGGCCGAGGTGCCGCCCCTCCCGGTGACCGTCCTGAACGGACTCGGCGCCGGTGACGCGTTCGGCGGCACCCTCTGCCACGGCCTGCTGGAGGGCTGGGACCTGGAGACGATCATGCGGCACGCCAACGCGGCCGGCGCGATCGTCGCCTCCCGCCTGGAATGCTCCTCGGCGATGCCGACCACCGACGAGATCGACGCCGCCCTCAAGGCCGGAGCGGTGCTGTGAGGGCCGGCCGGGTCCGCGGGCGCGACGACGCGTTCGACGACGAAACCGCGGGCACGGGGTGCCTCGGCATGACCGTGGGGCCGGCGCGTGCCGCCACGCCCCCGCATGTCGACGTCGCCGAACTCGTCCGGCTGCGCGCCCACCACCCCGAGTCCGTCGCGGAGGCCGCCGCCCGACGCGTGCGCCGATCGCTGCTCGGCGACTCCGGCCGCCTGATGATCGTCGCCGCCGACCACCCGGCCCGCGGCGCGCTCGGCGTCGGCGACCGCAAGCTCGCCATGGCCAACCGCGCCGACCTGCTGGAACGCCTCTGCCTCGCGCTCTCCCGCCCCGGCGTCGACGGCGTCCTCGCCACCGCCGACATCCTCGACGACCTGCTGCTGCTCGGCGCCCTGGACGACAAGGTCGTCATGGGCTCGATGAACCGCGGCGGTCTGCAGGGCGCCGCCTTCGAACTCGACGACCGCTTCACCGGCCACCGCGCCGAGGACATCGAGCGGCTCGGCTTCGACGCCGGCAAGCTGCTGCTGCGCATCGACTACGACGACCCGGGCTCGCTCACCACCCTGGAGTCCACCGCCCGCGCGATCGACGACATGGCCGCGCGTCACCTGCCGGTGTTCGTCGAGCCGTTCATCAGCCGCCGGACGGACGAGGGCAGGCTCAAGAACGACCTCTCCGCCGAGGCCGTCATCAGGTCCATCGCCATCTCCTCGGGCCTGGGCGGCACTTCGGCCTACACCTGGCTCAAGCTCCCGGTCACCGAGAACCCCGACGACATGGCCGAGGTCATGGAGACGTCGACCCTGCCCGCCGTGCTGCTGGGCGGCGAGGTCGGCGACGACCAGGACGGGGCGTACGAGAAGTGGCGCGGCGCCCTCCAACTCCCCACCGTGCGGGGCCTGGTGGTGGGCCGCTCACTGCTGTACCCGGCGGACGGCGATGTGGCCGCCGCCGTGGACACCGCCGTAGGACTGCTGTGAGGGCCGTATGACCGGCAACAGGCTGTACATTCCGCGCGGTTCCACCGCCGACGCCAACTATGTGTTCGACGTCGACCCCAAGCGGGCCGGCTGGGAGTACAGCGGGCTGCGGATCGTCGAGTTGGGCGCGGGTGGCACGCACACCTTCACCACCGGCGACAGTGAGTGGATCGTGCTTCCGCTGCAAGGCGGATGTACGGTGCAAATGGGTACCGATGTGTTTCAACTCCTGGGCAGGGAAAGCGTGTTCGCGTCCGTCACGGACTTCGCGTACGCACCCCGGGACGCCCAGGTCCAGATCGCCTCCGGCGCGGGAGGCCGCTTCGCCCTGGCAGGAGCGAAGTGCGAGCGACGACTCCCCGCCCGCTACGGCCCCGCGCCGGAGGTCCCCGTCGAAGAGCGTGGCAGCGGCACGCAGTTGCGGCACGTCCGCAACTTCGCGTCCGCCGACGCCTTCGAGTGCGACAAGCTGATCGCCGTCGAGGTGATCACACCCGGCGGCAACTGGTCCTCGTATCCGCCGCACAAGCACGACGAGCACCGGCCCGGTGTGGAAGCCGAGTTGGAGGAGATCTACTGGTTCGAGATCGACGGCCCGAACGGTTTCGGCTATCAGCGCGTATCTCCCTCCCGTGAGGGCGGATCCGACGTCCTCGCGGAGGTCCGCTCCGGCGACGCCGTCCTCGTCCCCGATGGATGGCACGGCCCGTCCATCGCCCAGCCCGGCCACGACATGTACTACCTGAATGTCATGGCGGGGCCGGGTCCGACGCGGGAGTGGCGGATCTGCTTCCACCCCGAGCACACGGAGGGTTACCGATGACCTCGACGACGAGGCTCACGGTCGCGCAGGCGCTGGTGCGGTTCCTGGCCGCCCAGTTCACCGAGCGGGACGGCACCCGGCAGCGGCTGATCGGCGCGACCTGGGGCATCTTCGGCCACGGCAACGTGGCCGGCATCGGCCAGGCACTCGTCGAGTACGCCGACGACATGCCCTACCACCAGGGCCGCAACGAACAGGCCATGGTGCACGCGGCAGTTGGCTACGCGCGTCAGTCGGGCCGCCTCTCCACGCACGCGGTGACGACGTCGATCGGCCCGGGCGCCACCAACCTGGTCACCGGCGCCGCCCTCGCCACGATCAACCACCTCCCGGTCCTGCTGCTGCCCGGCGACGTCTTCGCCGCCCGCCCCGCCGACCCGGTGCTCCAGCAGCTCGAAGTCCCGTACGCGGGCGATGTGTCGGTCAACGACAGCCTGCGCCCGGTGTCCAGGTACTTCGACCGGATCAACCGCCCCGAGCAGCTGGTCCCGGCGGCCCTCCAGGCGATGCGCGTACTGACCGACCCGGTGGAGACGGGCGCGGTAACTCTCGCTCTCCCGCAGGACGTTCAGGCCGAGGCCCACGACTGGCCGGACGAGTTCTTCGCCGAACGCACCTGGGCGGTACGCCGTCCGGCCGCCGACCCGGCCGAACTCGCCGAAGCCGTACGGCTGATCAGGTCCGCCCGCCGCCCGCTCGTCGTGGCCGGCGGGGGAGTGCACCACAGCCGCGCCGAGGAAACGCTCGCGGAGTTCGCGCAGGCCACCCGCATACCGGTCGCCTCCACCCAGGCCGGCAAGGGCTCGCTGCGCTGGGACCACCCGCAGGACGTCGGCGGCATCGGCCACACCGGCACGGCGACCGCCGACGAACTCGCCCGCACCGCCGACCTGGTGATCGGCGTCGGCACCCGCTACACCGACTTCACCACCGCCTCCGGCACCCTCTTCGCGGGCGACGGCGTCCGCTTCCTCAACCTCAACATCGCGCCCTACGACGGCCACAAGCTCGCCGGCACCCCGCTGATCGCGGACGCCCGCTCCGGTCTGACCGAACTCACCCAGGCCCTCGCCCTGCACGAGCACCGCGTCGCCGACTCCTACGCGGCCGAGTACACCGAGGACAAGGAGCGCTGGGAGCAGCGGATCGACGCCTGCTACGAGGCCGAGGAGCCGGACATCCGGCCGACCCAGCCGCAGGTCATCGGCGCCCTGGACGCACTCGTCGACGAGACGGACGTGATCGTCAACGCGGCCGGCTCGCTCCCCGGCGACCTGCACAAGATGTGGCGCACCCGCTCGCGGGACCAGTACCACCTGGAGTACGGCTACTCCTGCATGGGCTACGAGATCCCGGCCGCGATCGGCGTCAAGCTGGCCGCGCCCGACCGCAATGTCTGGGCGCTGGTCGGCGACGGCACGTACCTGATGATGCCGACGGAGATCGTGACCGCCGTACAGGAGGGCATCGCGATCAAGCTGCTGCTCATACAGAACCACGGGTACGCGTCCATCGGCGGCCTGTCGGAGTCGGTGGGCGCCGAGCGCTTCGGCACCGCCTACCGCTACCCCTCCGACGACGGCACCTTCACCGGCCCCCCGCTGCCCGTGGACCTCGCCGCCAACGTGGCCAGCCTGGGCATGCGCGTCCTGCGCGCCAAGACCGTCGCGGACCTGCGCACGGCACTCGCCGAGGCCCGGGCCGCCGACACTCCCACATGTGTCTACGTCGAGACGCAAACCGCAGACACAGTGTCGGGCGCGCCTCCGGCGCAGGCCTGGTGGGATGTTCCTGTGGCCGAGACCGCGACCCGCGCGTCCGCGGTCAAGGCACGTGAGCTGTACGAACGGCACGTCTCCACCCGACGCCGCCATCTGTGAAGGAGTATCTGGGCATGACGAAGATCGTCAACCACTGGATCGGCGGCAAGACCGTCGAAGGCGCGTCGGGCACCTACGGGCCGGTCACCGACCCGGCGACCGGCGCGGTCACCACGAACGTCGCGTTCGCGTCGGTCGAGGAGGTGGACGCGGCGGTCGCCGCCGCCAAGGACGCGTACGCGACCTGGGGTACCTCCTCGCTCGCCAAGCGGACCACGATCCTGTTCCGCTTCCGCGCCCTGCTGGAAGCCAACCGGGACGCGATCGCCGAGCTGATCACCGCCGAGCACGGCAAGGTCCACTCCGACGCGCTGGGCGAGGTCGCGCGCGGCCTGGAGATCGTCGACCTGGCGTGCGGGATCACCGTCCAGCTGAAGGGCGAGCTGTCGACGGAGGTCGCCAGCCGCGTCGACGTCTCCTCCATCCGCCAGCCGCTGGGTGTCGTGGCCGGCATCACGCCGTTCAACTTCCCGGCGATGGTGCCGATGTGGATGTTCCCGATCGCCATCGCGACGGGCAACACCTTCGTCCTCAAGCCCTCCGAGAAGGACCCGTCGGCGTCGATCAAGATCGCCGAACTCCTCGCCGAGGCGGGACTGCCCGACGGCGTCTTCAACGTCGTGCACGGAGACAAGGTGGCGGTGGACCGCCTCCTTGAGCACCCGGACGTCAAGGCCGTCTCCTTCGTCGGCTCGACCCCGATCGCCCGCTACATCCACACCACGGCCGCCGCCAACCACAAGCGCGTGCAGGCGCTGGGCGGCGCCAAGAACCACATGCTGGTCCTCCCGGACGCCGACCTGGACGCGGCGGCGGACGCGGCCGTGAGCGCGGCCTACGGCTCGGCGGGCGAGCGCTGCATGGCCATCTCGGCCGTGGTCGCGGTCGGTTCGATCGGCGACGAGCTGGTGGAGAAGATCCGCGAACGCGCCGAGAAGATCAAGATCGGCCCCGGCAACGACCCGACGAGCGAGATGGGCCCCCTGATCACGAAGGTCCACCGCGACAAGGTGGCGTCCTACGTGACGGGCGCGGCGGCGGAAGGCGCCGAGGTGGTCCTCGACGGCACCGGCTACACGGTCGAGGGCTTCGAGGACGGCCACTGGATCGGCATCTCGCTCCTCGACAAGGTGCCGACGACGGCGAAGGCCTACCAGGACGAGATCTTCGGCCCGGTGCTGTGCGTGCTGCGCGTGGAGACGTACGACGAAGGCGTGGCGCTGATCAACAGCTCGCCCTTCGGCAACGGCACCGCGATCTTCACCCGGGACGGCGGCGCGGCCCGCCGCTTCCAGCTGGAGATCGAGGCCGGCATGGTCGGCGTCAACGTCCCGATCCCGGTCCCCGTCGGCTACCACAGCTTCGGCGGCTGGAAGGACTCCCTCTTCGGGGACCACCACATCTACGGCAACGACGGCACGCACTTCTACACGCGGGGCAAGGTCGTCACCACCCGCTGGCCCGACCCGGCCGACGCCCCCACCGGCGTCGACCTGGGCTTCCCGCGCAACCACTGACGGATTTTTTCCGCCCGCTCCCTGCGATTCCAGTAGGCCGCGAAAGCGCAGCGGCAACAGTCGGTTTCTGACGCATACGACACGTCAATGGCCTTCCACCTACGAAATCCGTAGGTGGAAGGCCATTGACGTGTTGGTTTTCGTCGGGGTTCCATGCAGCACACCCAGCTGCCGGAGGCATCCGCCCGAGCCGATCGGAACCGCCGAATGACCGACACGCTTCACCCGCCCCTGGCCGAGTCGACCACGGCCCCCGCCCAAGGACTACGGCGCTCCATAGGCATCGTCGGCGGCACCCTCCTCACCCTCTCCTGCGTCACCCCGGCCTCCACGCTCTTCGTGGTGGTCCCCGACCTCTTCGGCACCCTGGGCACGGCCACCGCCCTGACGATCGCGATCGGCTCGGTCCTCTGCATCGCCGTGGCGTTCTGCTACTCGGAGCTGGGCACCCTCATCCCCAGCGCGGGCGGCGAGTACGCGATGGTCTCGACGCTGGCGGGCCGCCTGGCGGGCTGGCTGGTCTTCGTCCTGTCCCTGCTGGTCGTCATGATCGTGCCGCCGGTGATAGCGATGGGCACGGCCGACTACTTGGCGCCGGTCGTCCACCTCGACCCGTCGATCGCCGGCGCGGCGGTCATGCTCCTGGCCACTCTCGCGGGCCTGCTCGACCTGCGCGCCAACGCCTGGATCACCGGCGTCTTCCTGGTCCTGGAGGTCATCGCGGCGGCGGTCGTGGCGGTCCTGGGCTTCGCGCACAGCGAGCGGGGCGCGGGCAGCCTGGTGTCGATGCAGGTGGCGGGCGCCGGCGGCCACAAGGACACGGTGACGGCGATGCTGGTCGTGTCGGGCCTGGCGATCGCCCTGTTCGTCACGCAGGGCTTCTCGACGGCGGTCTACCTCTCCGAGGAGCTGGAGAACCCGCGCCGCAACGTGGCCCGTACGGTCCTGGCCACCCTCGCGATCTCGTCGGTGATCATCCTGGTCCCGGTGATCGCGATCACGATGGGCGCGTCCGACCTCTCGACCCTCACCGGCGGCGACATCGGCGCCATGGTGACGGCCTGGTCCAACTCCGCCGTCGGCACCTTCGTCAGCCTCTGTGTGGCTCTCGCGATCATCAACGCGGGCATCGTCATGGTCATCCAGAACTCCCGGGTCCTCTACGCCTCGGCCCGCGACAAGGCCTGGCCCACCCCGGTCAACACGGTCTTCTCAAAACTGGGCCGCTTCGGCTCCCCCTGGATCGCCACCTTGGCCGTAGGCATCCCCGGCGCCCTCCTCTGCTTCGTCAACCTGGACACCCTGTACGGCGTGACAGGCGTCTCGGTGACCGGCATGTACCTCCTGGTCGCGGTAGCCGCCCTGCTCTCCCGCCGAGGCGCCCACAAACACACCCCGGCGTGGCGCATGCCCTTCTGGCCCGCGATACCGCTGCTCCTGATAGCCGTCCTGGCGTACATCCTGAGCCAACAGGAGGTGCCCTACCTGCTGTGGACAGGCGGAATCACGGCAGCGGCAACGGTGTACTGGGCGCTGTACCTGCGACCGCGCAGAGAGACACGGTGGCTCATATCGATCCCGGAGGACCAACGGACGTAAGGGGCGCGGGGAACTGCGCGACCAGCCACAACGCTCACGCACCCGGCAATCCACAGAAGCTCCCACCCCCTCAGCCGTACACCAGTCGCGGTACGACAAAACCAATCCGTACTCCCAGAGAAGGTCCGCACGTTCACCCCGGGGTCGCCTCCAACTGTCAGAGACGCCCCGTACGGTTGAACGCATGGATCTTCGACTCCCCACCCCGCGAGACCTACTGCGAAGGCCGCGCCGCGTACTGGCAGCCGGCGCCGCCATCGCCGTACTCGCGGCAGCGGGAACGTGGACGGCCGTCGCCTCGGACGAGAAGACCCCGGTACACCGAACCGACCAGACCATGGCGATCGACGGCGTCCGCATCGACACCTCGTACTTCACCCCCACCACCGCCGGACGGCACCCCGCGGTCCTCCTCGCCCACGGCTTCGGCGGCAACAAGAACGACGTACGTCAACAGGCGCAGAACCTCGCCGAGGACGGCTACGCGGTACTGACGTGGTCGGCCCGCGGCTTCGGGAGGTCGACCGGCAAGATCGGTCTGAACGACCCGAACGGCGAGGTCAAGGACGTCTCCAAGCTGATCGACTGGCTGGCCGAGCAACCGGACGTCCAACTGGACAAGCCCGGCGACCCGCGCGTGGGCGTCGCAGGCGCCTCGTACGGCGGCGCGATCTCCCTCCTGGCGGCCGGTTATGACAGCCGCGTGGACGCCATCGCCCCGGCGATCACCTACTGGAACCTCGCGGACGCCCTCTTCCCCAACGGCGTCTTCAAGAAGCTGTGGGCCGGCATCTTCGTCAACTCCGGCGGCGGCTGCGACAACTTCCAGCCCGAGCTGTGCCGGATGTACGAGCGGGTCGCGGAGGCGGGCAAGCCGGACGCGCAGGCGCGCGCACTGCTCGACGCCCGCTCGCCATCGGCCGTGGGCACCCGCATCAAGGTGCCGACGCTCCTGCTGCAGGGCCAGACCGACTCCCTCTTCCCGCTCGGCCAGGCCGACGCCGCCGCGAAGGCTATTCGTGCAGGCGGCGCACCCGTGGACGTCGACTGGATCGCGGGCGGGCACGACGGCGGCGACATGGAGACCGGCCGCGTGCAGTCACGCGTGCGTGCCTGGTTCGACCGCTACCTCAAGGACGACAAGGCCACCGACACCGGCCCGGCCTTCCGCGTCACCCGCACCGGAGGCGTCGACTCCACCGACGGCGCGGCCCTGCTGCGCGGCGCGAGCGCCGACAGCTACCCGGGCCTGGAGAGCGGCCAGAAGTCGATCGAGCTGACCGGCCGCCGCGAGCAGAGATTCGACAACCCGGCCGGCGCCAGCCCGCCCGCCGTCTCCGCCCTGCCCGGCCTCGGGGGCGGCGGCCTCGCTCAGCTCTCCTCGCTGGGCGTCGGCGTCTCGCTGGACTTCCCCGGCCAGTACGCGAAGTTCGAGTCGGCGCCGGTCGGCAGCGGCCTGCGCATCACCGGCTCGCCGACGGTCACCGTCCACGTGAAGTCGACCAGCGACGACGCCGTGCTCTTCGGCAAGGTGTACGACGTCGGACCCGGCGGTGCGTCGCCCGTCCTGCCCTCCCAGCTGGTCACGCCGATCCGCGTCGAGGGCGCCAAGGCGGGCAAGGACGTCACCATCACGCTCCCGGCCGTCGACCACGAGATCGAGCAGGGCCACCGGCTGCGCCTGGTCCTCGCCTCCACGGACCTCGGCTACGCCTCCCCGACCGCCCCGGCGACGTACACCGTCTCCCTGAAGGGCGATTTGAAGGTGCCGACGGCGCCCGGTGTGACGACCGCCGCCGCCCCGCTCCCGTCCTGGGTGTGGTGGCTGCCGCTGGTGGGCGCGGTCATCGCCCTCGCCCTGCTGCTTTCCGGCCGCCGCCGCACCACCTCGGTGCCCCCGGACCCGGCGCTGGCCGAAGTCCCGCTCCAGATCACCGACTTGAGCAAGCGGTACGCGCGCTCGGCGGACCGGTACGCGGTCCGGGACGTGTCCTTCCGCGTCGAGAAGGGCCAGGTCCTCGGCCTGCTCGGGCCGAACGGCGCGGGCAAGACGACCACCCTGCGCATGCTGATGGGTCTGATCAAGCCGGACGCCGGCGAGATCCGCGTCTTCGGGCACGCGATCCGGCCCGGCGCCCCGGTTCTGTCCCGGGTCGGCGCGTTCGTCGAGGGCGCGGGCTTCCTGCCGCACCTCTCCGGCCGCGAGAACCTGGAGCTGTACTGGGCGGCGACCGGCCGCCCCATCGAGGACGCCCACCTGGACGAGGCGTTGGAGATCGCCGGTCTCGGCGACGCCCTGGCCCGCGCGGTGCGCACGTACTCCCAGGGCATGCGCCAGCGCCTCGCCATCGCCCAGGCCATGCTCGGCCTCCCGGACCTCCTCATCCTCGACGAACCCACCAACGGCCTCGACCCGCCCCAGATCCGCGAGATGCGCGAGGTGATGATCCGGTACGCGGCGGCCGGGCGCACGGTGATCGTCTCCAGCCACCTTCTGGCCGAGGTCGAGCAGTCCTGCACGCACCTCGTCGTCATGGACCGCGGCCGACTCGTCCAGGCGGGCCCGGTCGGCGAGATCATCGGCTCGGGCGACACCCTTCTCGTCGGCCTGGCATCCGCCATCGCGGACCCCCTGGTCGAGAAGGTCGCGGCCCTCCCGGGCGTCGAGTCGGCGGTACGGGCGGACGGAGGCCTGCTGGTCCGGCTGGCGCCCGACGACACGCCGAGTCCTGAGGTGGAGCCGCTCGCGGTCGTGGTGCCGCACCGCGAGGTGAACGGCACGGGCGTTGCAGTCGCCGACGAGCATGCACCCGTGCCCCAGTCCGGCCCGTCCCCCTCCGACCCGTCCCACTCCAACGCACCCCACTCCAACGCACCCCACTCCAACGCACCTTCCGCCTCCAACGCATCCGCCGCCGCCCGCCTCCTCGTGGAGCTCGTCCGGCTCGACATCCCGGTCGCCTCGCTCGGCCCGCACCGCCGGCTCGAAGACGCCTTCCTCACCCTGATCGGAGGTTCCGCATGAGCACGCTCGTCGAGCGCGCCGAGGTGGCGACCGGCTACCGGGCCGGCCGCACCCTGCCCCTCCGCGTCGAGCTGGCCCGGCAGTTGAAGCGCCGCCGCACCCTGGTCATGGGCGCGATCCTCGCCGCGCTGCCGTTCGTGCTGCTGATCGCGTTCGCGATCGGCGGCGGGCCGGACAACGGCAATGACAACGTGACGCTGATGGACACGGCCACCGCGTCCGGCGCCAACTTCGCCGCGGTGAACCTGTTCGTGTCGGCGGGCTTCCTGCTCGTCATCCCGGTCGCCCTGTTCTGCGGGGACACGGTCGCCTCGGAGGCCGGCTGGTCCTCCCTGCGCTATCTGCTGGCGGCCCCCGTCCCGCGCGCCCGCCTCCTGTGGTCCAAGCTCGTCGTCGGACTCGGCCTCAGCCTGGCCGCGATGATCCTGCTGCCGGTCGTGGCGCTGGCCGTCGGCACGGCCGCCTACGGCTGGGGCCCACTGGAGATCCCGACCGGCGGCGCGCTGGAACCGGGCACGGCCGCGCAGCGCCTGGTCGTGGTGGTGGCGTACATCTTCGTCTCCCAACTGGTCACCGCCGGGCTCGCGTTCTGGCTCTCGACCAAGACGGACGCACCCCTCGGCGCGGTCGGCGGCGCGGTCGGTCTGACCATCGTCGGCAACGTCCTGGACGCCGTGACGGCCCTCGGGCACTGGCGCGACTTCCTGCCCGCGCACTGGCAGTTCGCCTGGGCGGACGCCGTCCAGCCGCATCTGGAGTGGTCCGGCATGATCCAGGGCACGGCGATTTCGATAACGTACGCGCTCGTGCTGTTCGCCCTGGCCTTCCGCGGTTTCGCCCGCAAGGACGTCGTCTCCTAGGTCAACGGAGGGTTACCCACCGGTCTCAACGGCCCATGATCGTGGCCTTGTTGAGATCCTTCCGCAACGCCCCGTACCGCACGTTCCGGCTTCTCCCGCCGTCACAGTCACAGATGTCGACGTCAGTGGAGCAAGCCGGAGCAAAGGGGAACGGAAGATGGAGTGGTACCGAACACCACGGCCGGGCACCGCACGGCCGGGCGCACCACGCCGCCGCACCCGGCGACTGGGCACCGCCCTGCTCGCCGTCACCGCGACCGGCAGCCTGCTGCTGACGGCCTGCGGGGGAGGGGACGCCGACGGCAGCAGCAACGCCTCGGACGGCTCCGATCGGAACGGCTTCCCGGCCCCGGCCCCCGCCGCCCCGACGGCCGGCGACGGGAGCCAGGACGGCGAACAGAAGGGCGAGGACTCCTTCGCCGCGCCCTCCCCGACCCCCGACTACCTCTCCACCTTCGCCCTCGACGTGGACACCGCCTCCTACGGCTACGCCCGCCGCACCCTCGCCGACGGACACCGGCCCGACCCCTCGACGGTCCGCCCCGAGGAGTTCGTCAACAGCTTCCGCCAGGACTACGAGCGCCCCGACGGCAACGGCTTCACGGTCACCGTCGACGGCGCCCGCACGAAGGACGAGGACTGGTCGCTGGTCCGCGTGGGCCTCGCCACCCGCCCGAGCTCGCAGACCGGTGAACGCCCGCCCGCCGCCCTCACGTTCGTCATCGACATCTCCGGCTCGATGAGCGAGGAGGGCCGCCTCGACCTCGCCCAGAAGTCCCTGGACACCATGACGGACCGGCTGCGCGACGACGACTCGGTCGCCGTCGTCACCTTCAGCGACAAGGCCGAGACGGTCCTGCCGATGACCCGCCTGGGTGGCCACCGCGGCCGCATCCACCACGCGATCGACAGCCTGGAGCCGACCTACTCCACCAACCTCGGCGCGGGCGTCGAGACCGGCTACGACACCGCCGTGGAGGGCCGCCGCGAGGGCGCCACCAACCGTGTCGTCCTCATCTCCGACGCCCTCGCCAACGACGGCGACACCGACCCGGACTCCATCCTCGACCGCATCTCCGACGCCCGCCGCGAGTACGGCATCACCCTCTTCGGCGTGGGCGTCGGCAGCGACTACGGCGACGCCCTGATGGAACGCCTCGCCGACAAGGGCGACGGCCACACCGTCTACGTCTCCGGCGAGGAGGAGGCCCGCAAGGTCTTCTGCGACCAACTCCCGCAGAACATCGACCTCACCGCCCGTGACGCCAAGGCCCAGGTCGCCTTCGACCCCGAGACGGTCGAGCGGTTCCGCCTGGTCGGGTACGACGACCGACAGGTCGCCGACGACGACTTCCGCGACGACCGCGTCGACGGCGGCGAGGTCGGCCCCGGCCACACCGTCACCGCCCTGTACGCCGTCCGCGTCCGCGAGGGCGCCCGTGGCCACCTCGCCACGGCCACCGTCCGCTGGCTCGACCCCGACACCCGCGACCCGCACGAGAAGTCCGGCGAGGTGGAGACCGACGCGCTCCAGGGCTCCGTATGGAAGGCGAGCCCCCGCTTCCAGGTCACCGCGGTCGCCGCCTACTTCGCCGACTCCCTGCGCTCCGGCGACGACCGCTGGAAGTCCCTCCCCGGCGACCCGGGCCTCGGTGAACTCGAGGACCGCGCCCGGGACTTGGCGGACCGGACGGAGGACAAGGACGTGAAGCAGCTCGCCGACGCCATCGAGACGGCGGACCGCACGGTGCGCTGAGTCAGACGGCGCCGGGCCGCCTCCCGGTGCCGTACAGCAGTGTGTCGACGACGAGCGTCGCCAGGGCGTCCGGATCGGGGTCCGGCCGCTCGGCGTCGTGCAGGGCCTCGCCGATCAGGGCGTAGTAGACGCGGCGGACCCACTCCAGGTCCATGGCCGGGTCGAGCAGGCCCTCGGCCCTGGCCCGCCCCAGGAGCTCGACGCAGCGTGCCCCGACCTGGTCCCAGCCCGCCGCGGCGGCGCCGCCTTCGTCGCTCGGCCGCCCCAGCGCGTAGCTCCAGGCCCCTTTGATCCGCAGCACGTTGGCGGTGACGCGGTGCAGCGCGATCAGCGGCGGGGTGGTGTCGGGCCGCGCGTCCTCGATGGCCTGGGTGAGCTGCCGTACGGCCGACTCGGCGAGGGCCTCGATCAGTGCCTGCCGACTCGCGAAGCGCCGGTGGACGGTCGTCCTGGCCACGCCGGCGGCCTCGGCGATCTGCTCCATGGACGCGTTCGGATCGGCGGCGAGCACCAGCTCGGCCGCCTCCAGAATCGCGCGCACACTGCGCTCGGCATCGGCCCGCAGCGCTCGACCCATGGGCACCTCCACTCCGTCGGTTCCTGCCCCCCACTGGACATAGACGATACGCCAGCGTCGCCGTTCCCTGGTTATCTGAGTCAGCTCTGTTGCAATTAGAAGAATAAGAGCTACAGTAGTGTCTTAGCTAGAGGTTCGACTCGTCTTCAGCTCGACCTTCTGAAGGGAAGGGCCATGACCACCACATCCACCGCCCTGATCACCGGCGCCTCCTCCGGACTGGGTGCCGAGTTCGCCACTCAGCTCGCCGCCCGCGGCCACGACGTGATCCTCGTCGCCCGCTCCCGGGACCGGCTGGAGGAACTGGCCGACCGGCTGCGCACGACGTACGGCGTCCAGGCGCACGTCCTGCCGCAGGACCTCGCCGAGCCCGACGCGGCCGACCGCGTCGCCGAGGCCCTGGCGGCCCGCGGTCTCACCGTCGACCTGCTGGTCAACAACGCAGGCTTCGGCACCTGCGGGCGCTTCGAGGAGATCGACCCCCGAAAGGAGCACGACGAGATCATGGTCAACGTCCTCGCGCTCGTGGACCTCACCCACGCCGTACTCCCCGGCATGCTGGAGCGCGGCTCCGGAGCCGTCCTCAACGTCGGCTCCACGGCGGGCTATCAGCCCTCCCCGTACTTCGCGGTCTACGGCGCCACCAAGACCTTCGTCCTCAACTTCTCGCTGGCGCTGCGCCAGGAGTACCGAGGCCGCGGGATCAAGGTCACGGCCCTGTGCCCCGGCTCGGTCGACACGGGCTTCTTCGAGGCGATCGGCACCCGCAAGGCCGCGATGGGCACCCCCACCGCCGCGGAACCGGTCGTCCGCGCGGCCCTGCGCGCCCTCGACCGCGACCGCGCGTACATCACCCCGGGGCTGGGCAACGCGATGGGCGCCCACCTCAATCCGCGCCGCCCGCGCACCCTGGTGGCGGCGATCGGCGAGCGCATCACCCGCAAGGTGCTGGAGCCGGAGCGCTCCGAACCCGCGGCCGCCTGAACCGACCCCGCCGAACCCATTGAAATTCCGTTACGCACGGGTAAGTTGACCTCCGTTCAGCACCCTGCGACCGGGAGCCGCCATGGGCGTACGCAAGGATCTGAAACGGGCGAAGCAGCGCGCCGACCTGGCCTCCCGTACCGAGGTCGAGCTGGTCAGGGACGAACACGGCACGGTCCGCGAGGCCCGCACCGCGCCCATGGCCCCCAGGCCCACCACCGGCAGCACCGCCGATCTGCCCTTCACGAACGCGGCAGAGGCCCCCGACGCCGTACTCCTGCGCCGCAAGGAACACGGCACCTGGCGGCCGGTCACCGCGAAGGCCTTCGCCCGCGAAGTCACCGCCGTGGCCAAGGGGTTGATCACGGCAGGACTCGAACCCGGCGGCCGGGTCGCGGTCATGTCCCGTACCCGCTACGAGTGGACGGTCCTGGACTTCGCGATCTGGGCCGCCGGTGGCCAGACCGTCCCGATCTACGCCACCTCCTCCGCCGAGCAGATCGAGTGGATCGTCCGCGACTCGGGCACCCGCTTCGTCGTCACCGAGACCGCCGAGAACGCCGACACGGTGGCGACGGGCACGGCCCGCCACGAACACCCGCCGCACACCTGGCAGTTGGACGCCGGCGCCCTGGCCGAGCTGACCGCGCTCGGCCGCGACCTCCCCGACGAGGAGGTCACCAAGCGCCGTGCCGCCCTGACCCCCGACACCATCGCCACCGTCTGCTACACCTCCGGCACCACCGGACAACCGAAGGGCTGCGTCCTCACCCACGCCAACCTGCACGCCGAGGCCGCCAACACGGTCGAGCTGCTGCACCCCATCTTCAAGGAGGTCACCCGCCAGGTGGCCTCCACCCTTCTCTTCCTCCCCCTCGCGCACATCCTCGGCCGCACCCTCCAGATCGCCTGCCTGATGGCGCGCATCGAGATCGGCCACTGCCCGAGCATCAAGCCCGACGAACTCCGCCCGGCCTTCAAGGAGTTCCGCCCGACCTTCCTGGTCGGCGTCCCATACCTCTTCGAGAAGATCCACGACACCGGCCGCGCCACCGCCGAGAAGATCGGCCGCGGCGCCTCCTTCGACCGCGCGGACCGCACAGGCGTCCGCTTCGGCGAGGCGTACCTGAACAGGTTCCTCGACACCGGCAAGGGCCCCACCCTGCCCCTCTACGCCGCCTGGGCCCTCTACGACCTGCTGGTCTACCGCCGCATCCGCAAGGAACTCGGCGGCCGCATGCGCTACGCGATCAGCGGCGGCTCCCCCCTCGACCGCAACCTCAACCTGTTCTTCTACGCCGCCGGAATCATCGTCTACGAGGGCTACGGCCTGACCGAGACAACCGCCGCGGCGACCATCGTCCCGCCCCTCGAACCCCGCCCCGGCACCGTCGGCCTCCCCGTCCCCGGCACCGCGATCCGCATCGCCGACGACGGCGAGGTGCTCATCAAGGGCGGGATCGTCTTCGGCACCTACTGGAACAATCCGGCGGCCACCGACGCCGTCCTCCAGGACGACTGGTTCGCCACCGGCGACCTCGGCTCCCTGGACCAGGACGGCTACCTCACCATCACCGGCCGCAAGAAGGACATCCTCGTCACCTCGGGCGGCAAGAACGTCTCCCCGGCCGTCCTGGAGGACCGGCTGCGCAGCCGCTCACCGGTCGGCCAGTGCCTGGTCGTCGGCGACAACCGCCCCTTCGTGGCCGCGCTGATCACCCTCGACCCCGAGGCGGTCGCCCACTGGCTGGCCGTCCGCAGGATGCCCGCCGACACCCCGCTGTCCGAGGTGGCACGCGACCCACGCATCCGCGCGGACGTCCAGAAGGCCGTCGACTACGCCAACGAAGCCGTCTCCCGCGCCGAGTCGATCCGCGCCTTCACCCTGGTCGAGGGCGAGTTCACCGAGGACAACGGGCTGCTGACCCCGTCCCTGAAGGTCAAGCGGCACGCGGTGCGGGCGGTGTACGGGGACGAGATAGAGGCGCTGTACGCCAAGCCCGACCGGACGTGAGAGTCCCGGTGGCGGGCACGGAAAAGCGGGCCGCCGAAGTGCTCGGCGACCCGCTCTCGCGGTGCTGCTGAGGTCAGCTGCCCACGGCGCCGTTGCCGGACAGGACCGGGATGTTGTCCAGGATGTGCGACAGCGGCTCGTCGCCCTTGGCCTGGGTGGAGTTCTCGGTGCACTGCTGGTTCTGCGGAGCCGACAGGACGGGGACGTCCTGCAGGACGGTGACCGGAACCAGGCCGACGATGGAGGCGGCGTTCACCTTGGCCGGCAGGCCGATGCACGGCTTGTTCAGGGTGCCCTGCACGAGCGAGAGCTGGGGGCTCATGTCGCCGTGGGTGGACTGGTTGCCGTAGACCTGCTCGGCGCCGTTGCCATTCGTGGTGGTGACACCGTCGTCGTTGCCGATCGCCAGCGCCTGGGGCGCGGTGGCGGCCGACACACCCGCGACGGAGGCAGCGATCGCGGCGGTCGCCAACAGCTTCTTCATGATTTCGTTCCCTTTCGGAGAGCGGACTCCGTGCAGAGTTTCGGAGAGCGGACTCCGTTGCAGAGCCGCGTGTTGATCAACCCGTGAGAAGTCGTTTGGTTGCGGTGTTTGCCCCGATTGGCGCAGCGCACGCGACGGGCGCGCGCCGCACGGAATGCGGAAAGGCATGCGGAAGGGCAGCGGAAGGGCAGGCAAAAGGGCATGCAAAAGGGCCGCCGAGAATTCGGCGGCCCGTTCGCGTGTGCCCAGTGATCAGCTGCCGGCGGAGCCGTTGCCGGACAGGACCGGGATGTTGTCCAGGATGTGCGACAGCGGCTCGTCGCCCTTGGCCTGGGTGGAGTTCTCGACACACTGCTGGTTCTGCGGGGCCGACAGGATCGGCACGTCCTGCGCGACCGTCACCGGCACCACGCCGACGAGCGAGGCCAGGTTGCCCTTGACCGGCAGACCGACACAGGGCTTGTTCAGAGAGCCCTGGATGAGCGCCATCTGGGGGCTCATGTTGCCGTACGTGGCCTGGTTGCCGTAGACCTGCTCGGAACCGTTGCCGTTGGTGGTGGTGACTCCACCGTCGTTGCCGATAGCCAGCGCCTGGGGCGCGGTCGCGGCCGATACACCGGCGACGGAGGCGGCGATCGCCGCGGCAGCCATAACCTTCTTGATCACTTGCGTGGTCCCTTCTGGAGTAACCCCGTCCACCGGAGCGACCTGCACAACTGGCGCTGGGCCGCATGGTTGCTGCCGTTCACTCCAATGGCCCACGTGGAATCCGACCGGGTGAAGTCACGAAACCTATCCGGCCGCCCCTTGTTGAGGTGGAAGCAGGAATGTGTGCTCCCGTCAGGAAAGGACCGGAGAAATGTTCAAGAAGGCAATGGCCGCAGCCGCGGTCGCGGCTTCTGTCGCCGGAGTATCGGCCGCGACTGCCCCCCAGGCGCTGGCCATTGGCAACGACGACGGCGTCACGACCACCAACGGCAACGGCGCCGAGCAGGACTACGGCAACGCCAAGACCAAGGGCGCCATGAGCCCCCAGGCCTCCCTGGTGCAGGGCAGCCTCAACAAGCTCTGCGTCGGTCTGCCGGCCAAGGTCAACGCCGCCTCCATCGTGGGCGTCCTGGTCCCGGTCACCGTGCTGCAGGACGTGCCTGTCCTGTCGGCGCCGCAGAACCAGCAGTGCGCGGAGAACTCCACCCAGGCCAAGGGTGACGAGCCGGCGTCGCACATCCTGGACAACATCCCGGTGCTGTCGGGCAACGGCGCCGCCGGCAGCTGACTCGGGGCGATCGACCGACCGGCAGACACGGCTCGGGTGGCCCACCGGTTTCTCCGGTGCGGCCGCCCGAGCCTCGCCACGACATTCCCCACCGTGTTCGCGCCCGTGCGACGTTTCCGCGTGCCCGCTTGAGAAGAAGCGTTACTGCTCCTCGTGGGTCAATATGTCAATTCGGCACGGAGCGTTCGAGTGAATTATCCGGTGGCTCATGTTCCGTAGTTTCTTCCGCTGTCTATCCCTCGTTTTGCAGCCTGCAGGTCATGGCGAGCCGCTCCAATGTGCTCGCTCGGTTTCGGCCGTCACCAGAGCATGACCGCAGAGAAGGGAAAGCTCATGAAGAAGACCGCCGCAGTCGTCGCGGGCGTCGTCATGGCCCTCGGCCTGGCCGCCCCGGCCTTCGCCGACGCCGGTGCCGAGGGTGCCGCCATCGGATCGCCGGGTGTCCTCTCGGGCAACGTGGTCCAGGTTCCCGTCCACATTCCGGTCAACGTGTGCGGCAACTCGATCAACGTCATCGGGCTCCTGAACCCGGCGTTCGGCAACACGTGCGTCAACGACTGACCTCGTAACGCGCAGGCACCAGCCGTTCGGCTGCGTCACAGCCGGCCTTGGACGTCTTTTCCCGGTCCGAGGCCGGCTTTTTCCACTCCTTCTTCAGGCAGGAAGACAACGAGATGCGACAGACCCTGAGCAAGGGAATGGTCGCGGCGGCCGCCGCGACAAGCATTCTGTCCCTGTGCGGCGGCCCCGCCCTGGCCGACACGCACACGGGCGGCGCGGCCACGGACTCACCTGGTGTCCTGTCCGGCAACAGCGTCGGGGCCCCGCTCGACGTACCGGTGAACGCCTGCGGCGACTCCGTCGACGTGGTCGCCGCCCTGAACCCGACGTTCGGCAACTCCTGTGCCGAGGACCAGGCCACCCACGGCCGCTCGCACGGCGGCAGGCACCACGGTCACGCCGGGTACGGCGACGACGACTCCGGCTACGGGTCGGACGACGACTGCGAGGACTCGGGCTACGGCTCCGGCGACGACTGCGGGGGCGGAGACCACACACCGCCGCCCGGCGGCCACCACACGCCTCCGCCCGGTGGGGATCACACCCCGCCTCCCGGTGGCGATCACACGCCCCCGCCCGGTGGTGACCACACGCCGCCTCCCGGTGGCGATCACACGCCCCCGCCCGGTGGTGACCACACGCCGCCCCCTGGCGGCGATCACACCCCGCCCCCCGGTGGCGACCACACGCCTCCGCCCGGAGGTGACCACACGCCTCCGCCCGGTGGTGACCACACGCCGCCCCCTGGCGGCGGTCACACGCCTCCCCCCGGCGGCGACCACACGCCTCCGCCCGGTGGGGATCACACGCCCCCGCCGTACACCCCGCCCCCCGGTGGCGGTGACCACACGCCTCCGCCCACCCTGCCGCACACCGGCAGCGAGGCCATGCTCGGTGCCTCGGGGGTCAGCGCGGCGATGATCGTGGCCGGCGCCGTGCTCTACCGGCGCGGTCGGGCCGGGTCCCACCGGTAGTCGAGCAGTACGAGCAGTACGAGCAGTACACGCGGTACGAGGTGCGCCGGGTGCCGGACGGTTCGTGTCCGGCACCCGGCGTTCGTCAGCGGCGCACCCGCACCTGGCTCCCACCGCTCGCCGGCGCCGGGATCGCCCCGCCGGCCGGGCTCGTCCGCAGCCGGCGCCGAACTCCCCGTACCAGTGCCCCCGCCGTGTAGGTCGCCCCGTGCACGAAGCGCATCGCCGGGCCGAAGCCGGCGGCCGTGACCAGGCCCGCCATGAAGAGGCCGGGGTGCGAGGACTCGAAGTCGCGGCCGACCTCGGGGGAGCCGTCGGCGACCGCCGCGAGGCCGGTGCGCAGGTCGTCGGAGAGCAGGGAGAGGCGTTCGCGGGTCGCGGTGAACCCCGTTGCCGCGATGACGTGTTCGGTCTCCAGCGCGCGCAGCGACCCCACGTTCCGGTCCAGCGCCTCAAGGCGCAGTCCGCCCGGTACCGCGCGTGCCGCCGTGACCTCGTGGGCAAGCAGCACCTCGACGCCCGACTCCACCCGCTCCCGTACCCACCAGGCACCCGCGGGGCCGAGCGCGCTCGCGGCGATGCCGGCCCGGGTCCGCTCGGGCAGCCGGTGGAAGAGGCCGGGGCGCTCGGCGTAGAACCAGTTGCGCCAGCCGCAGCCCAGGCCGCTGTGCGGGGAGCGGGCCGACTGCCACCAGGGGCGCACCCACGGCGGCGGTACGTCGTTCCAGCACAGCCTGTCGGCTCGCGCCAACACCCTTACGCGCGTGCCCTGTTCGGCGAGCAGGGCCGCGGTCTCCAGGGCCGCCTGGCCGCCGCCGATGACGGTGACGTCCTTGCCGCGGAAGCGGGCGAGGTCGCTGTGGTGGCTGCTGTGGGTGACGAGTGAGGAGTCGAGGGTGCGCAGTGCCGGGGGGATCTCCACGAACGGCATGACCCCGACGGCCAGCGCGACCGTCCGCGCGTGCAGCACCTGGCCGTCGTCGGTGACCGCCTCGAAGCCACCGGGGCAGGGCGCGACACGGGTGATCGTCCGCTCGTCCACCTCCGGCACGGCGTTGCGGGCGAACCAGAGCCCGTAGTCGGCGAACATCTCCACCGGGATCGGCTCGCCGTGCCGCGCGGCCACGCCCTGGCCCTCGCAGTAGACGTCCAGGCGCCAACGGGCCGCCGGGTCCGAGAGGTTGGAGGCCCACGGCTCCGACTTGAGGAACATGCCGCCGGGCATGTGGTCGCGCCAGGACGCCATCGGGCGGCCGAAGACACGCAGGGTCAGCCCGGCGGCCGCGGCGTGGGACGCGATGGACAGGCCGTACGGGCCCGCGCCCACCACCAGCAGGTCGTACATCAGCAACTGCTCGCTTTCTCGTCGTCGGAGAGGTCGGAGGGGTCGGACAGGTCGGACGGGTCCGTGAGGGGGGACGGGCCGGGTGTCGGGGCGGTGGCCTGGTGCACCACGCGGGCGGGTGCTGCCGAGGGGCCGGACACCGCGCCGGCGGTGCGCACGCGGTCGCGGAGGCGGTGGGAGACATGGCGGCCCCACAGGGGCCACAGGGCGCGGCCGGGTTCGCGGTCGTCCTCGGCGTGCCAGGCCAGTTCGCGGCCGGCGGGGGCGGGGCGCAGCGCGGCCAGCGGGGCGTAGTTCTCCACCACGAACTCCCGCCCGGCCAGTGGCGCCGGCTCCGGCAGCGGACGGTGGGTCAGGTCCAGGTGCAGGGCGCGGACGACGTCCAGGCCGGTGCCGTCGGCGAAGAGGCGGAACTGGGCGCCGGGGCGCGGGTTGAAGTCGAGGAGGTGATAGCGGCCGGTGCGGCCGCAGCGGCGGAAGTCGAGGTCGAGGATGCCCCGGTAGCCGAGTTCGCCGGTGAGGCGTTCGGCCAGTGCCGTCACCTGCGGGTTGGGCGTCCAGCGGCCGACCGCCGTCAGGCCCGCGCCGCGTGGCCAGGCCCGCAGCTTGAGGCCGGCTCCGCCGCCGCGGACGGCGCCCGAGCGGTCGACGTAGCCGTGGAAGAACCAGTCGCGTTCGGGGCCCGGTGGCAGGAACGCCTGGAGCAGCAGCCGGCTGCCCGCCTCCTCGGAGCGCAGGTACAGCTCGCGCGCCTCCTGCGCCGAGTGCACGACGACCGTGCTGCGCAGGCCCGTGCCGGTCGGCACCAGCCAGGGCCGGCTCCACTTCGCCACCAGCGGCAGGCCCAGCTGCCAGGCGGCGGTGGCGGCCTGGGCCGGGCTGTCGGGGATCAGCGTGGTCGGGTGCGGGACCTCCAACGCGGCGCACAGGTCGGCCAGTTCGGCCTTGTCGGCGACGTGCTCGGGCACCGCGCCGGGCATCGCGGGCAGCAGGTAGGAGGGCGCGAGTTCGTCGCGCAGCCCGCCCACCGCGACGGCGCTGGCGTCGTCCATCGGGATCAGCACGGCGGGGCGGGCGATCCGGGCGGCCACCCGGCGCAGCGCGACGGCGATGTCATGGGCGGCCGCGCCCGGTGGCGGCGGTGGGTGCAATTGACGTACAAAACGCGATCGGGAAACGGGACTTCCGGTGGAGTCCGCGACCACGTGCACATTCACCCCCGCTCTGCCGAGCGAGCGCACGGCGCCGAGTGTGCCGTGGTGAAAGGGATTCCGGTCGATTCGCAGGAGAACCGCGGGGACGCGGATGTCAAACAGCGACACGGGCATTTTTTCTTCTCACTCGAAGGCCGTAGTGGCGGTGGCGTGATTGCCGTTCATATGACTGAGTGTCAGTAAAGGAAGTCCGAGAGTGGAGATTCGAGAGTGGAGAAAGGAGCAGGTATGACCCAGCAGCGACGTCCCCGGTCCCGGCGGCTGGCGGTCGTGACGGCCACCGTCGTCGTGTCGGCTGTCCTGGCGTCCGGACCTGGCTTCGCGGCGGGGGTGGTGCGGGTCGCCGATCCTCCCGCTCCGACGCCGACGTCCCCGGCACCCGCGGTGCCGCAGCCGGCGGTTCAGGCCCCGACGGCCCCCCAGCCCCTGCCCGTCCAGACCCCGGCCGTCCAGACTCCGGCCGGCCAGACCCCGTCCGTGCCGACCCCGCCGACCAAGACCCCGCCCCCCGAGCCGAAGAAGGACACCCCGGCCTTCGGCGCCTACCTCGACTACGGCGCCCGCGGGGTGGCCCGGATCGCCGAGCTCAGCCGCTGGCTGGGCGGCGCCGAGCTGCGGGTCGGGCACACCTACCTGCCCGGCGACCGCTGGAGCAACATCGAGGGACCGCCCGGCTTCCTCGACGTGTGGGCGGACTGGCGCACCGAGCGGGACGACCGGATGCTCGTCCTCAACGTCCCCATGCTGGAGCGCAACGAGGAGGGCGTGCCCGACGCCCAGGTGCGGTCGCTGCTGCGGCAGGGCGCGGCCGGCGACTTCGACCGGCACTTCAAGGCGCTCGCCCAGCGCCTTGTCGACCTGAAGGTGCCGGACACGGTGATCGTGCTCGGCTGGGAGATGAACGGCGTCACGTACACCTCCCGCTGCGGGCCGGACCCGGAGTCCTGGAAGAAGTACTGGAACCGGATCGTCACCACCATGCGGTCGGTGCCGGGCCAGAGATTCCGGTTCGATTTCACGCCGACGCGCGGCCGGGACGCCATTCCCTGGACGCAGTGCTATCCGGGTGACGACACCGTCGACATCCTCGGCATGGATTCCTACGACCAGCCGTCCGGGCTGACCTTCGACGAGCAGGTGAAAGAGCCCTACGGACTCCAGGAGCACGTGGACTTCGCCAAATCCCACGGCAAGCCCATCTCCTATCCGGAATGGGGACTCTTCCGCAACGGTGACAACGCCGAGTACATGAAGCGGATGCTCGCCTGGATGGACGAGCACAAGCCGCTGTACAACACGCTCACCGACTACTGCCCGCACGGTGTGTGGCA
This sequence comes from Streptomyces sp. NPDC092369, assembly GCF_044755245.1. Classification (NCBI taxonomy): domain Bacteria; kingdom Bacillati; phylum Actinomycetota; class Actinomycetes; order Kitasatosporales; family Streptomycetaceae; genus Streptomyces; species Streptomyces sp. NPDC092369. The sequence goes on along the minus strand of NZ_JBIVQP010000002.1, from coordinate 1,283,897 downwards.
GTGCTCGTCCAACCCGAAGTCGTCCAAGGTCTACCGATCCGTCCTCTTCGGCCGCACCGACACCCCGACCACACCGACCGAGCCCACCACACCCCCCAAGCCGACCGAACCGACCACTCCGCCCAAGCCGACCGAGCCCAGCACACCGCCCACCCCGCAGCACCCGACCAACTGCTCGCCGATGGACCTCGGCGACTGGGTCGAGTACTGGCTCGGCGGGAAGCTGTGCCTGCGCCTGGACTGGTGGTCGCGCAACCGGTGAGTCCGGACCGGCGGCGGGCCGTTCACGGTCCGCCGCCACCGCGCTCCCTCCACGTCCGCACCAGCTCCTTGCCCCGCCGCCGCGCCGCCACGTCACACACGGCCGCCGCGAGCAGCGGGGCGGTGCGGCGCCTGGCGAGCAACAGCCGTTGGTTTACGACGGGTTCGGGCCGCCAGTGATGCTTGTACGGCTCGTTGCCCCGCAGCAGGCTCAGCGTCCCCCTGGCATGCTCGGCGCACGCGTCGAGGAGCATCACGGCCACGTCCGCCTTGCGCTCGCGGAGGCACGGGTGGGCGCCGTACAGATAGCCGCCCGCCAGCCGCCGGGACAGCAGGGTCAGATCGACGGCGACCACGTCGTCGTCGAGCCGGAACTCGGTGACGACCGCGTCCCCGGAGCGGACCATCGGCCCGACCGAGCGCACCAGGTGCTCGCAGAAGCGCGGGCGCAGATGCTCGGACGTCACCTTCCGCCCCTGCCACTGCAGTTGGTGCAGCTCCAGCAGCCGGCGCAGGGCCTTGTCCACCTCGTCCGGAGTCACGACGTGCCGTTCGACGCCCAGCGCGGTCAGCTTGCGCAGCTTGGCGCGGACCCGCTGGGCCTTGCCCGAGGGCAGCCGCGCCACCAGCTCGGCCATCGGCAGGGCGGGCAGCTCCAGGCACAGCGAGTCGCCCACCCGGCGGCGCGGCCCGCGCCAGCATTCGTAGACCCGCTCGGCCGCGCCGCCGGGCCGCACCTCGCGCAGGTCGATCAGCGCGGTGCGGGCACAGGCGGCCAGCCCCTCGGTGAGGGCGGTGACGGCCGCCTCCCCGCGCTCCTCGTCCAGCAGGACGTCCCCGTAGTCGGAGATCGCCCCGCCCAGCGGCACGAGCGCGGGCACCGGACGCCGGACCCGCATCAGGGGTGCCACGCCCACGAGTTCGGCGCCGTCGCGTACCAGGAGCAGCCGCAGTCGGCCGGGCCTGCCGTAGGACAGCCACCACGAGTGCAGCCAGGCGTGGCTCTGGAACGGGGTCGCGGACGGGCAACGGGCGTACAGCCGCGCCCAGTCCGCGCCGAGTTCGGCGAACTCGCTCTCGTCGGTGACCAGTCGGGTCGTGTACGTCACAGCTGACCGTGGGCTTCGGCGGCGACGGCCGGACCGGGCACCGAGGCGGGCCGGCCGGCCTCGGCGGCGGCGGTCCGGCGCGGCCGCACCAGCAGCACCAGGCCGCCGAGCAGCCCGCCCGCGCTCGCCCCGACCAGACCGGTCACCGCCGGGGAGGCCGAGGAGGGGGCGGTCGGCTTGGTGGCGCGGGCGAACTGCTGGAGCTCGACGTTGGTGGTGGCCTTGACGTCGTTCGCGTGCCGGGTCAGCGCGCGGGAGACGGCGTTGGCCATGTCGGCGGCGCGGTCGGCGCGGTCGGAGGTGGCGGTGATCGCGACCATCGGGGCGTCCGGCGAGGTCGCCGTCTGCACGCTCGACTGCAGCGTCTTCACCGGCACGCCCGCCCACACCTGCGCGTCCCCGAGCACCGCGAGCTGGGTCGCGACCCGCCCGTAGGCCTGCGCGAAGCCCAGCGCGGAGGCCGGGTCGGACTTCTCGGTGGGTACGGCGACGACGTAGCTGGTGGCCGTGTACTGGGCCGGCTGGACCAGGCCGTACCCGCCGCCGAGCAGGCCGCCGGCGAGGGCGCCGGCCGCGACGAGGGTCCACGGGGGCAGGGCCCGGGCGCGGGTCAGGGCGGCGGGACGGCGTGGGCCTGAGGTGTTCTCGGTCATGGGGAACTGGCTCCCTGGGGTGAAGGGGACGAGGACGAGGACGAGGACGACGACGACTTCTCGGGGACCGCGGCCGCGTAGACGTTCATCAACTGGGCGGCGCTGCGGGTGATGCAGTAGTGGCGGGCCGCGTCGGGGGCCGCGCGCGGCCCCGGTCCCACGGCGCGGGCCGCGGCGATCGCGGCGGCGAACTCCGCTGCCCCGCCCCGCACTTGGTGCGCGCCGGACGCGGCACCGGGGGGCAGGTCCTCGATCGCGGGGCAGGACGCGTAGCGCACCGGAAGGCCGGACGCCAGCGCCTCGATGATCGCCAGGCCGAAGGCCTCCTCGGGGCACGGCGAGCCGAGCAGGTCCATCGCGGCGGTGAGGGAAGGCAGATCGGGGCCGGGGGTGCCGTCGCCGACGTAGGGGCGTTCGCCGGTGAACAGGACCCGGTCGGCGACCCCGGCCTCGTGCGCGGTGCGCCGCAGGACGTTCTCCTCCGGGCCGCCGCCGACCAGCAACAGCCAGTAGTCCCGCGGCAGTCGGGCCAGCGCGTGGATGAGGACGTCGAAGCGCTTGGCCGCCGTGAGCCGGCCGACACCGCCGACGACGTACGCGCCCTCGGGCAGCCCGAGCCGCTGGCGGGTGCGGTGGCGCCGGACCGGGTCGAAGCCGAAGTGGGTCAGGTCGATGCCGTTCGGGACGACCTCGATGCGCGGCCCGGGCACGCCCCAGCGCCTCAGCCGCTCGGCGACGGTGGGGGAGACGGCGACCGTGGACCGGCCGAGGCGCTCGCTGGCCAGATACAGCCCGCGCACGCCCGCCGTGAGGCGGCGGCCCTCCATCTGCGAGTCGCCCAGGGAGTGTTCGGTGGCGACGATCCCGCGCACACCCGCGAGCCGGGCGGCGAGCCGGCCGTACACGCAGGCCCGGTAGAGGTGGGTGTGCACGAGGTCGTAGCGGCCGGAGCGGATCAGCCGGACCAGGCGGGGCAGCGCGGGCAGGTCACGGTTGCCGGCCATGCCGAGGTGCGTGACCCGCACCCCGTCCGCGACCAGACCGTCCGCGACCGCGCCCGGATTGGTCAGCGTCACGACATCGCAGTCGACGGGCAAGTGCCTCAGCAGCAGCCGCAGTTGCTGCTCCGCACCCCCCACGCCGAGGCCGGTGATGACGTGCAGCGCCTTCACCGCAGCCCCTCGACGGGACGCCGACGCAGGCGGTGCAGCCGGTACTTGAGGTGCAGGCGCGGGGAGGTGTCGTTCTGCCCGATGTGCACGCGGGGCAGCGCCAGCAGGCCGTTGAGCTCGCCGGGGTCGATGGCGCACGCGTACGCGTACCCGGCGTCCCGTACGGCGTCCATGGCGCGCTGGTCGATCGTGCCGTACGGGTAGCAGAAGCCGATGGGCAGCACGCCCGTCAACTCGGCCAGCGCGGAACGGCTTTCGGCGACCTCGGCCCTGAGCGTGGCGTCGTCCGCCTTGGTGAGGTCGACGTGTGTGAGGCCGTGCGAGCCGATCTCCACGCCCTCGTCGGCCGCGCGCCGGATGCCGTCGGCGGTCAGCAGCGGCTTGCGCGGGCCCAGCGGGTCCCAGGCGTTGTCGCCGCCGAGCCGGCCGGGCAGCACGAAGAGAGTCGCGCCGAAGCCGTGGCGCCGCAGCACCGGCAGGGCGCTCTCGACGAAGTCGGCGTACCCGTCGTCGAAGGTCAGCCCGACCAGGCCACGGCCCTCGCCGCGGGTCCGGGCGGCGAGCAGGTCGGCCATGGAGACGCCCCGCAGACCGCGCCGGCCGAGCCACCCCAGCTGGGCGTCGAGGCGTTCGGGGGTGACGGTGATGCGGTACGGGTCGTCCGAGCAGTCACCGACGGAGTGGTACATCGCCACCCACGGGACCGGGCCGGGCGCGCGGCGGCCGGCGGTGGCTGGGGAGTCAACGGGTGCGGCCATGCGTCAGCCTTCGGGTCGCGGAACGGACGGAACGGAGTGCGGGGACGACGCCCTCGGCGTCGAGGGCCCAGCACAGGAGGAGGAAGACGGCGGCCACGGTGACCGTGCCGGCGGCGAGGCCCGGTACGGCGGAGTCGATCCGGCTCGCGACGAACGCCCCGGCCACCGCGGCGACCACCGCGGCCCGGGCCGGCCTGCTCAGCTCCACCAGCACCCGCCGGGTGCGGATCGGCACGCTGCGCGGGCCCATGCCGGCCAGCAGGAGTACGGCGGTGACGGTGATGCCGGTCGCGTTGGCGAGGGCGATGCCGCAGACGCCCCACGGCACGACCGTCCAGGCGCCGATCCAGGACGTCACGACGATGCCGGCGGCCATCGCGACGACCGGGTACCAGGCGGCCCGGCCGGCCGAGAAGTAGGAGCGGACCAGGACGCCGGTGAGGGTCTGGCCGAGCAGACCGAGGGCGTACACGCGCATCACGCCCGCCGTCGCCGCCGTGTCCTTGGCGGTGAACGCGCCGCGCTGGAAGAGGAGTTCGATGATCTGCGGGCCGCAGGCGACCACGGTGGCCGCACCGAGCAGCACCATGGCCGCGGCCAGCGCCAGATCGCTCTCCACCCGGCCACGGGCCCGCTCGGTGTCGCCGTCGGCGAGCGCCCGCGCGACCACCGGGAAGGTGACCGTGCACAGCATCATCGACAGCGTCATCGGGATCTGCGCGACCTTCTGCGCGTAGTTCAGGTGCGAGATGGCCCCGGAGTGGAGGGTGGAGCCGAGGAAGCGCTCGATGAGCACCTGCGACTGGCGGCACAGGGCGAACAGCAGGACGGTCGCGACGAGGGCGAAGTCGATGGGGCGCATGGTCTGCTTGCCGGCGCCGACCCCGGTGGTGGTGTCAGAGCCACCGGAGCTGATGCCGGTGCCGGTGCCGGTGCCGACCGCCGTGCTCGCGGTGCCTGCCGCGCTCTGCCCGCCCGCGTCCGACGAGCCGACGCCCGCCGCGTCGGTGCCCGCTGTGCCCGCGCCGGCCGCGTCCACGCCGGCCCCGGCCGCCGTACTCGCCGAGCCCACCGCCGACTTCGCCCCGCGCCTCAACTGCCGTACCAGGGACGGCGCCTGGATCGCCACCATCAACAGCCCGCCGACCGCGACACCGACCGCGGCCGAGCGCACCCCCCAGCGCCCGCCGAGGACGAACATCGCCGTGATGATGCCGGTGTTGTAGGCGACGTAGATCGCGGCCGGGGCGAGGAAGCGGCGGTGGGCGCGCAGGGCCGCGCTGCAGTACCCGGCCAGACCGAAGCTCAGGACGCAGGTCGCCGTCAGGCGGGTGCAGTCCACCGCGAGTGCGCGGTCGGGCAGGCCCGGGGCGAGGGCCTCGACCACCCAGGGCGCGGCGGCGACCAGGAGGGCGCCGACCGCGACGAAGGCCAGCGACAGGCGGGGCAGTGTGGTGGCGACCAGGGCGCGCACCGGGTCGCCTGGGGCGCCCTGCGCGCGGCGGGCCAGGGCCAGGCTGAACGCCGGGATCAGCGCGAAGGCGAGGCCGTCCTCGATCAGAAGCGTGGCCGCGAACTCCGGCACGGTCCAGGCGACCAGGAACGCGTCCGTCTCGCTGCCGGCCCCGAACAGCCGAGCCAGCGCCTGATCGCGGACCAGCCCGAGCAGGGCGCCCGCGATGGACATCGTGGCCGTGACGAACGCGGCCTTGGCGAGGAACCCGCGGGAGACCGGGGCGTGTTCGGTGACGCGGTCGGACTGCGCCCGGGCCGCGGGGACGGCCGCCTTGGCGTCGGCATCGGTGTCGGCGTCGGTCCCGGGGGTCCGTGAGGGCGTCACCGTCATCGCGCGGCGGCTTCCTCGGCGCGCGGGGCGACGGAGGGCGTGAGGGCCGGTGCCCGGTCGAAACCGCGGGCTCCGACCAGCGACCACCAGGCCACCAGCCCGAAGCACACCGCCGTCAGCACGGTCGAGGGGCCGCCGATGTCGGCGTACACGAAGTCGATCAGCTGCCAGACCAGCAGGCCGCATGCGACGAGCGCGCAGTCGAGGCCCGTGCCCGTGCGCCGCGCGCGCCACAGGCCGTGCAGGCCGCACACCAGCAGGGCCAGCCAGCTGCCCGCGAGGGCGAGCAGACCGATGAGGCCCTGTTCGGCGAGGACCAGCAGGTACATGTTGTGCGGGGAGAGCAGGGGCTGCTTGCGGAAGGCCGCGCCCGCGCCCTCGGTGTCGCTGCCGGCGGACAGGGCGAGGGAGGCGTGCGCGTCCCGGTGGTCGGGGAAGCCCTTCAACCCGACGCCGGTGAGCGGCTGTTCGCGCCACATGTCGACGGCCGCCGCCCACATCGTGTACCGGTCGACGACCGACTGGTCGGGGGCGTCGGTGACTTGGGTGATGCTGTCGATCCGCTCCTGGAGCATCGCCGAGCCGACCCCGAAGCCGCCGACCAGGATCACCCCGGCGGCGACCGCGACCGCGCCGACCTTCAGCGCCCGTCGCAGCCCGGCGAGGACCAGCTGCACCAGACAGGTCGCGGCCGTGGCGATCCACGCCCCGCGGCTGAAGGACAGGGCGAGCGGGATCAGCAGGGCGAGCGCGCAGCCGACGGCAAGGGCTCGCCGACGTACGGAAGTTCGGCCGACAGGCCCCAGCGCCAGGCCCAGCGCGCAGATCAGTCCGAAGGAGACGACCGTGGCCATCCCCATCACGTCGCTCGCCCCGAAGGTGCCGACGGCCCGGATGTCCTCGCCCTGGTAGGAGGCGCCGGTCCCGGTGACGAACTGCTGCACGCCGAGCGCCCCCTGCCACAGCGCGAGGCCGACGAACGACCAGGCCAGCAGGCGGAAGTCGCCCCGGTCGCGGACCAGCAGCACGACGGCCGCCGGGACCAGCACGAAGATCTGCAGGTAGCGGCCCAGGCCGCCGATGCCCTCACCCGGCGAGGCCGCCCCCATCGCGGCGATCGCGAGTCCGAGCACGGGCAGGCCAAGGACCACGGCGGAGGTACGGGTCAGGGGGCGCCGTCGGTCCCGGACCAGCCGGATCCCGCAGTACAGCACCACCAGCGCGGAGACCGCGTCGGCCGGGCCTGCGCCCCCGTCGCCGCCGGGCGCGAGGGGCAGTCCGAGCAGGGCGATCACGGCGATCACCGGGAGGACGGGGGACCACTCCCGCACCCTGGGCAGGGTCAGCGCGTGGCTCATCGGCTCAGCTTCCCGTCGGACGCACGAGTGAGGCGGCGGTGCGCAGCAGGATGCAGATGTCCTGCCACAGCGACCAGTTGTCGATGTAGGCGTTGTCGAAGCGGGCCCGGTCCTCGATCGAGGTGTCGCCGCGCAGCCCGTGGATCTGGGCGAGCCCGGTGATCCCGGTCCGCATCCGGTGACGGGCCGCGTAGCCGGGGTAGGTCTGGCTGAACTTGGCGACGAAGTAAGGGCGTTCGGGCCTCGGTCCGACCAGGCTCATGTCGCCCCAGAAGACGTTCCACAGCTGGAGCAGCTCGTCCAGCGAGGTGCGGCGCAGGAAGCGGCAGAACCACGACATGCGGTGCTCGTTCGCCACGCTCCAGCGGGTCGCCGACTCGTGCTCGTCGACCGGCCGGTGGGTGCGGAACTTCAGCAGGGTGAAGGGGCGTCCGTCCTTGCCGATGCGCTCCTGCCGGAAGACCACTCCGGGTCCGTCGCTGAGCCGCAGCGCCACCGCGCACACCAGCAGCAGCGGGCTGACCAGCGCGAGGAGCGTCCCGGACACCAGCACGTCCAGCGCCCGCTTGCCGACGCTGCCGCGCCGCCGCCCGTAGCCCATGTCGAGCCGCCGGCAGGAGAAGCCGGCGAACTGGTGGTCGGACGCGTACGACGGGGAGTCCGCGTCGACCTCCCACACCGCGCAGCCCGACTCGGCGAGCGCCCGCAGCAGCGGCCCCTGCTGGGTCCGCACCGAGGGATGCACGCAGAGCACGTCCCGTACGCCGTTCTGGATGAGCGCCCGCTGCACTTCCTGACCCGTCGTCAGAACGGGCAACCCGTCGGTTCCGTCCGGGCGTTCGGAGACGATCCCGACCGGCAGCACGCCGGAGCGGGGATGGCGCAGGACGGCCGCGGCCACGCGCTGGGCGGTGGCCGCCGGGCCGACCACGAGGGCGGTACGGGGGCGGGTCAGCCGGGCCGTGCGGCGGCGCCAGTGCACCAGACCGCGACCGGCCGAGGCCGCCGCCGACTGGATCAGGAAGCCCAGGAGCAGGGTGCGTGCGGAGAGCGCGTGCTGGGGGGAGTGCGCCGCGACGAGCGACGCGAGCGCCATCCACGCCACCGCGATCCGGCCGCAGACGGTGGGCAGTTCGTCCAGCACGCCCGGCACCGGCCGCGGCACCTGGGTGCGCAGCAGCACCGACGCGGCGACCAGCAGCGCCATCAGCAGCGGCCCGTGCGGGGCCCTGACGAGGACGACGGCACCGACCAGCGCGCCGGCGAGGTCCGCGGCGAGCAGCGGCACCGGGGAGGCGGGCCGGGCCGGTGGGCGGCGGGCGGGGAACCGGAAACCGGCGGCGGTGCCGCGCGGCATGACCGACAGGGGTGAGAATCCGAGATCCCGTGGCTGCCCGCCGGGCGAGGGGACCGTACTTTCCGCAGTCACGAGTGGATGGACTCCCTGCACTCGGAGGGCACGACGGGTGCGGTGGGCGCGGTGCCCAGCAGCTCGCGGTACACGGCGGCGACCGCCTCGGCCGCGTGCCGCACGTCGTGCGTGGACAGGACGTATCGGCGCCCGTGGTGGCCGAGCGATTCGCGCAGCAGCGGGTCGAGCAGCAACTCGGCCACCGCGTCGGCGAGTTGGGCCGGTCGGTCCGGGGGTACGAGACAGCGCGGCGCCAGCTCCGGCGGCAGGCTCTCGCGGGCGCCGTCCACGTCGGTCACCACCACGGGCCGCCCGCAGGCCATCGCCTCCAGCGGCGCGAGGGCCATGCCCTCCCAGCGCGAGGGCAGCACCACCAGATCGGCGGCCTGGTACCAGGGGACCGGATCGGCGACGGCCCCCGCGAAGACCACGGACTCGGGGGCACGCGCGGCCAGTTGGGCACGGTCCGGGCCGTCGCCGACGAGCACCAGCCGGGCCGCCGGCACCCGCCGCACCACGGCCTCCCACGCGTCCAGCAGAACGTCCTGCCCCTTCTGCCGGCACAGCCGCCCCACACAGACCACGAGCGGAGCCGCCGGATCACCGTCCGGCAAAAGCGCCGCCCGTACGGTGTCCACGGCCGCAGGGTGGAAGCGCTCGGGGTCGATGCCGTTCGGCACGACCGTCCACCGGCCGTCGATCCCGGCGTGCACGCCGGTCGCGCGCTCCCCTTCGCTCACACACACCACTTGGGAGGCCCAACGCGCCCCCCACCGCTCCCACCTGAGCGCCAGCGCGGCCGTGGTGCCGCCGACCGCCTCGAACGACCAGGCGTGTGGCTGGAACACCGTGGGGATCCGCCCCCGTACCGCGAGCCGTCCGGCCAGCCCGGCCTTGGCGCTGTGCGCGTGCACCAGATCGGGCCGCACATCCGCGAGCACCCGCCCCAGTCGGCGTACCTCTCGAACGAGTGTCGGGCCAGGTGACCGCGCCGCCTCCCAGTGCCGTACGTCCGCTCCCAGCGACCGCAGCCGGTCCGTGAGCGGGCTCTGCGGACAGGCGACGGTGACGTCCAGGCCGGCCGCGAGCTGAGCCCGCGTCAGGTCCGTGACGACACGGGCGACCCCGCCGTCCACCGGCTGGGTGAGGTGCAGGACCCGTGGCCGAGGGTCGGGTGCTGACAGGTGCATTGCGCGGTTTCCTCGCTCACGGACGGCGCTCGGGACTGCGGGCGGGAACGCGCCTCACTGCTGTGCGTCGACGGCCGCGAAGAGCACGCCGGCCCATGCCGCGTCCCGCTGGGAAACGAGCCGGAAGGCCAGCTGGTCACCGCCGCGCCGCAGAGCGCTGCCGAGATCGAACACATCGGAGTCGTAGCCGAGCGTGTTCGAGTACGCCGGAACCCGTGCCTCCGGGGCCGAGCCGGGCTGCGAGATGGTCGAATTCAGTACGTCGTCACCGGGGTTGGCGGAATCGGCCAACCGGGTGTTCGAACCACGGTCGGTCGACAATGTGAGCGAATCTCCGGCGCGTGCGCGGTCGCCGTTGTACGCGACCAGCCCGGCCCGGCCGCCGGCGCCCTTCGGGATCCGCGCTCCGCGCAGCCGGATCTCGCGGCTCGCGCCGGGCTCCAGCGCGTCGAAACCGTCCCACAGGGACAGCTGCCGCAGCGGCTCCGCCGCGCTCTCGTACGCCACCACCAGCGTCCAGCCGCCCCACGCGCCGGCGGCCGACCTCCCCATCGCCACATTGACCTGCGCCACGGTGTACAGGCCCGAACTGCTCTCCCGGACCAGCTTCGTGACGTCCGCCGACGCCTGGAACGCGTCCGCGCCCTTCGCCACCCGGTGCCCCACCACCGTGTCCGCGAGGACCTGCTTGTACTCCCCGCCGGGCTCCGCGACCAGCACCCGCCCGTTGTCCTTCGGCGGCTTCTGCTCGCCCACCTTGAGGTTGCCGCCCCAGTACAGGCGCGCGTACGTCACCCGGGCGCCCTGCGGCAGCCGGACCTCGGCACGGGAGGAGTTGTAGGTGTTCGGGTCGCGGTCGACGTCGACGTAGAACATGTCGAAGTCGCCGTTCGCGCCCCGGCCGCCCTCACGGACGGCCGGGCAGGCGGGGGCGCTTCTGGCGTCGCCGGTGCGGCAGCTGATGGCCGCGTTGGCCGCGCGGACGAAGCCGCCGTGCTGCACCGCGTGGTAGCGCTCGGCGAAGGGGAGGCGCGGTGCCTCGGCGGCGGGCGGCGCGGCGGCCCGCGCGCCCCCGGGTACCCAGATCGTCGCGAGGGCGAGGACTCCCACCGTCGCGCGGCGCAGCGGCGGACCCAGAGAAATGCGCATGACCGGCTTGGCCCTTTCGGGAAGTCAGGGGGCGTCATGAATGCGATTTGCTTGCAATAGGGGTGGGTGAGGAGGTGCGCAACTCTAGTCGCTATCCGTATTAATCCGGCGAAACGTGACAAGTGTGTCTGAATGGTGAAAGGGCCCTCTTTTCGGGATCACTCCATTGGCGGCACAACCCGCGCGGGCGCCGCGCGTTGACACAGCGCCGGGTGTCCGCCCGGATGTTTGTGTCGACCCCCAAGGAGCACCTCTCCATGTCGCGTATCGCGAAGGGCCTGGCCCTTACCACCGTCGCCGCCGCGGCCGTCGCCGGCGGCGCCGGCATCGCTTCCGCCGACAGCGACGCACACGGCGCTGCCGCCCACTCCCCGGGCGTGCTGTCGGGCAACGTCGTCCAGGTTCCGGTCCACGTGCCGGTCAACGTCTGCGGCAACACCGTCAACGTCATCGCGCTGCTGAACCCCGCGTTCGGCAACGAGTGCGCCAACGACTGACGTCTGTCGACGCAGCGCAACACCCTGGGCCGGCCGTCCTCCCGTGGTTCCATCACGGGCGGGCGGCCGGTTCTCTTTGCCCCGAATGGGGGGTGGGGTGCCGGACTTGGCGTGCACCCGTCGACGCGCTTCTCACCAGGGAGGACGTCGAAGGCGCCTGGATCGGGGCCTGACCGGGCGTGTTCGTTCGGTTGCAGAGTGCACTTGGCGCTTTCACGGTGGGCTCAAGATCCGACGCACCACCGAAAGGAACACCCATGCGTGCTCTGCCCGCACGGCGTATCGCCTCCACCGCCCTCAGCGCCACTCTCCTCATCGGCCTCGCCGCACCGGCGGCCGTCGCGGTCGACGCCCACTCGACCCGCGAGCAGAGTGTCCGGGCCGCGGCGCATGCGCCCGTCCCCGGCGCGGACGCGCTCCTCGCCCAGGTGAAGGGCCTGGGCAACCTCGGCACCGTGCTCACCCCGGTCACCGACCTGCTCAACGCCGTGCTCGCCGCCGACAACGGCCAGCTCTCCGCCGACCAGGCGACCAAGCTGGGCGACGCCGTGAAGGACGCCATCGCCAAGGTCACCGCCGCGGCCCCGGCCGCTCCGGCGGTTCCCGCGGCCCCGGCCGCTCCGGCGGTTCCCGCGGCTCCGGCCGTCCCGGCGGCTCCCGCCCTTCCGGCTGTGCCGGCCCTGCCCGGGCTGCCCACCACCAAGAGCGGCGGCGACGTCGAGGCGGACGACGCCAAGGCTCAGGCGCAGGCGCCCGCCGACCTCACGGCCGACGCCCTCGCCGCCCTGCAGAAGGCGGTCACCACGCTGCTGGCGGCGGTCACCTCCGGCGATGTGGCCCAGGTCGTCCCCGCGGTCACCGGTGTCCTGACCGGACTGGTCAACGTTCTCGCCGCCACCCTGCTGGCCGGTGGCCTGCCCGCCCCGAGCCTGCCCGGACTGCCGGCCCTGCCCGCCCTGCCCGCGGCGCCCTCACTCCCGGTGGCGCCGCCGGCGCTGCCCGCGCTGCCCACGAGCTGACCCCGGGCGTACGCCTACGGGCGTATGGCTGCGGGCGTGTGCCGAAAGACGTACGCCGGTGGGCGCACGCCGAAAGGCCGTCGGGCCGATCCTTTCCGGGTCGGCCCGACGGCCTTTTCATATGAGGATGAGAAACGCCGATCGGACGCACCGTTCATTCGGGTGGGCCGCAGAAAGTTTCTGCTTCCGGGGTTTCCCGCCCCGTGGGAAGTCGTTAGGCACGGCGTCAGAATTCCACCTGGTGACGTGAGTTGCCGAAGAAAGGAACCCGAACCCGATGAAGTCCCTGAAGGCCGCCGCAGTCGTTGCCGGTTCCGTGGCCCTCGTCGGTGCCGCCGCGCCCGCGTTCGCCTACAACGCCTCCGATGTGACGCCCACCAGCCTCAACGGCGCGGTGAACACGCTCACCAGCGGTCACCTGGAGCCCACCGACGTCATGCCGCTGCAGCACCAGTCGAACGCCCTCGACACCGAGAACAAGGACTCGCTGCTCAACACCGTGAAGGGCGCGACCGCCGCGCTGAACAACACCGGTGGGCTGCTCGGCGGGCTTCCGCTGCAGAAGTGACGTAATTCCGGCGGCGTTTGTCGGGGATTCCCGGCGTTTTCCTGCGTTTCCCGGCGTTTCACCGATAGGGCCGATTCCCCCGGCGGACTCGTGGTCGAGTCCCCGCCGCGCGGAGTCGGCCCTCGGCGTGTGTTCGAGCGCCGTCCCCCGTTCGTGTGGACACGACGGGCACGATCGCCCGGTCGGGTGATGAGGCGTCAGGGGGCCTTCCGGAGCGTCGATAAGGTCGCGCGGTGACCTCAACCTCAAGCGAAACCCGCCCGTTCGGCGCCGCCGACCTGGGCACGCTCGTCGTGCTTGCCTGGAGCGGCGAGGCCCCCGACGGCGACATGCCCTATCTCCTCGCCTATCCCCTCGGGGACGCGCCGAACGGCCCCGAGGCCTCCTCCGCCGCCGTGGCGCAATTGCTCAAGAACGCCGGGCTGCCCGTCGGCGGAGAGCTCGTCGACGCCGCCACCCGGCCGAGCCTGCCGGTCAGCATGCTCGTCGAGGGCGGCCAGGCCGTCGTCACCATGCCGGGCTGCAATGCCCAGTGCGTCCCGCCGCCGGAGTGGCTCGCGGCCGTCGCCGAACGCGGTTACGCTTACCTGGTGTTCACCACCCGCCCCTGGCCCGAGGCCGAGCCGGGCAAGCCCCTGGAGGCCGACGCGCTGGCCGCCTTCGCCGGCTCCGAGGAGACCCTCAACTCGGCGGCCCACGTGGTCCTGCCGGCCCGCAAACTGCGCGGCTGACGGGGGACTTGAGCCGGCGACGACCGGGGTCTGCCGCAGGCCCCGGTCCGCTGACGTGATCGGTCGGACTCGCCGGGCCGGTCCAACTGATGGGACTTCTCGACAAGCTGACTACTGCTGCAGCCGGGCGAAACTTGAACTGATGCCGTCGGCAGCCTCGTTACTCGGTACGCACGCAGAGCCCTCCGACCGTCCGAAAGGGACCGTACCCGAGATGAAGTCGACCACCCGAGGAACCCTTGCCGCCGTCCTGACCGGCGTCGCGGCCGCCGTGGGCGCCGCCGCCGCGACCCCCGCCGCCGCGGTCGGCACGGTCCCCGTCCCCGTGCCGCTGGAGGGCGCCGAGCAGGCCCTCAACATCGCCCTGCCCAAGGTCGGTGGCGAGATCCCCGTGCCCATGCCGGGCAAGCCCGACGGACCGCGGTACGTCGAGGGCCGCCTCATCCCCGAGCACGTCATCCCGCAGCTGCCGGTGCACGGCGGCCTGCCCGGCCTCGGCCTGCGCGCCCCCCTGCCGCACGTCCTCGGCGACGACTTCGACCACGTCGGCCTCCAGACGCCCGCCTCCGACCTGCGCACCCTCGCGCCGGGCCTGTCCCTGGACGCCCCGCTGACCCCGCCGAACGCCGACAACGCCGGTCTGCCCGACCTCAAGCTCCCGCAGGCGGGCGTGCTCGCGCCGGTGCTGCAGACCGTGCCGGGCGCCAACCTCGGGCTCGGCCCCGGCCTGTAAGGGCGGGTCACGCGTCCTCACGACCGACATGACAGGGCCGACGGGCCCGGGCCCCCGCGACGGGTCCGGGCCCGTCGGCCTGTCCGGACCCGGTCACTCCGTGAGCCGTACGACGTGACCGTGCGGGCCGTCGGGCGGTTACCGGGGTGGAGAGACGGATCCGACGGAAGGCAGGCCATGGTCGTCAGCGTGGGTGGAGTACCCGTGGGAGCGGAACCGGCACCGGAGGGCCGTGCGAGAGGGGGGCCCGCGCAGGGCACCCGACGGGACGTGCTGCGTGGGCTGTTGGTGCCGGCCGTGGCCCTGGCCCTCGCGCCCGTCGTCGCCGCCTCCCGGCCCGTGCACGACGAACCGCGGCCCGGGGACGGCGCGTTCGACCAGACCTACCGGGGCCGCCACATCGTCGGTTTCCCGACGGCCGCGCACGCCTCCGACCGGAACATCCACTGGGAGGTCACCGTCGACGGCCGCCCGCTGCACCTGATGCGCCGGGCCGACGGCAGCTGGCTGAGCATGATCGACCACTACCGCTCGTACCCGACGCCGCTCGCGGCGGCCCGGGCGGCGGTCGACGAACTGGGCCCCGGTGAGCAGCTGCGCGATCTCGCGCCGGGGCCGATGAGCGGGGGGAAGATGCACATGGGGGGCGAACATGGCGTACACGCGTAAGGACGTCAGCACACTGACGGCCGCCGAGAAGAAGCGGTTCGTGAAGGCGATGCTGGAGGTCAAACGGCGGGGGGAGTACGACGAGTTCGTACGGACGCACATCGAGTACTACACGGCCGACGGCGAGGACGGGCTGCGGGCGGCGCACATGACGCCCTCCTTCCTGCCCTGGCACCGGCAGTTCCTGCTGGAGCTGGAGAAGGCGCTGCGCCGGGTCGACTCGTCGGTGTCGGTGCCCTATTGGGACTGGACGCGGAACCGCACGGCGACCTCCGCGCCCTGGACCAAGGACCTGCTCGGCGGCAACGGGCGGCGCTCGGACCACCAGGTGACGACCGGTCCCTTCGCCTACGGGACGGGCAACTGGACCATCAAGGAAGGCGTCACCGACGGGGAGTTCCTCACCCGGGACCTCGGCCGGGCCCGTGACCCGATGGCGCTGCCGACCAAGTCCGAACTGGAATCGGCGCTCGCCGAGCCGGTGTACGACTTCTCGCCCTGGGACTCCACGCTCACCAAGGGGTTCCGCAACAAGCTGGAGGGGTGGGGGACCGGGCGCGGCACCGTCTCCTGGCGCAACCACAACCGGGTCCACCGGTGGGTCGGCGGAGTCATGCTCGGCGGAGCCTCCGTCAACGACCCCGTCTTCTGGCTGCACCACGCCTTCGTCGACCTGCAGTGGTCCCGCTGGCAGAGCCGCCACCGCGGCGCCCGCTACCTCCCGGCCACCCCGCCGGGACCGGGCGACCGGCAGCACGGCCGGATCGTCGCCCGGCGCGAGAAGATGCCCCCCTGGGACGTGACACCGGAGTCGCTGGAGGACGTGAGCCGGATCTACCGGTACGCGTGAGGGCCGTACGCGCGATCTGACCATGGGGAGAGCCCCGGCGCTCGAGGTGCCGGGGCTCTTCCGTGGGTACTGCGGTACTGCGGTGGAGCTGGTACGACCAGTTGTACGACTGTGGATCAGCCGCCGTAGCCGTAGCCGCCCGGGCCGGGGTGACCACCCTTGTGGTCGCTCACGTTGGCGCAGCTGTTGCCGAAGACCGGGTTCAGCAGGCCGATCACGTTGACGGTGTTCCCGCACACGTTGACCGGGATGTGGACCGGGACCTGCACGACGTTGCCGGACAGCACGCCGGGCGAGCCGACGGCTTCGCCCTGGGCGCCGGCGTCCGCCATGGCCAGGCCGGTCCCGCTGAGGACCACGGCACCGGCGCCGAGGGCGACGGCGGCCGTCTTCGCGATGCGAGACATCACGTTCTCCTTTGTACTCGAGGAGTGCGCCGGAACCACTCGCCGTCGCACTCCCCCTTCAACGTCTCCGCTGACAGGTGGTCACGGTCGTTCATCCCAGTCGTCGTACCGGTTTCCCGTCCAGATAGGCCCGGATGTCCTCGACGGCCTGTCCGTAGTACGTCTCGTAGTTCGCGCGCGACACATAGCCGAGGTGGGGCGTGGCCAGCAGCCGCGGTGCCGTGCGCAGGGGGTGACCTGCGGGGAGGGGCTCCACGTCGAAGACGTCGATGCCCGCCCCCGCGATCCGGCCCCCGTGGAGCGCGGCGAGCAGGGCGTCCTGGTCGACGATCGCGGCGCGGGAGGTGTTGACCAGATACGCGGTGGGCTTGAGGAGGGCGAGTTCCGCGGGGCCGAGCAGACCGCGGGTGCGGTCGCTCAGAGCGAGGTGGACGGAGACGAAGTCGCTGCCGGACAGCAACTCCTCCTTGGAGGAGGCGAGTTCGACGCCCACCTCCGCCGCGCGCTCCGCGGTCAGGTTCTGACTCCAGGCGCCGACCCGCATCCCGAAGGCCAGCCCGACCTGTGCCACCTTGCCGCCGATCTTCCCCAGGCCCAGCAGTCCGAGCCGCCGGCCGTGCAGGTCGGCGCCCACCGTCCGCTGCCAAGGGCCGCCGGAGCGCAGGGAGTTGCTCTCCTCGACGATCCCCCGGGCCAGGCCCAGCAGCAGGGCCCAGGTCAGCTCGACGGGCGGGGTCGAGGAACTCGCCGTGCCGCACACGGTGACGCCGTGCGCCTCGGCGGCGGCGTAGTCGATGACCGTGTTGCGCATGCCGGAGGCGACCAGGAGCTTCAGCCGGGGGAGGCGGGCGAGCAGGGTGCCCGGGAAGGGGACGCGCTCGCGCAGGGTGACCACGATGTCGAACTCGGCCAGGGCGGCGGCCAGTTGGTCCTCGGAGTCGAGATGCTCGGAGAAGGCCACGACGTCCACCCGGTCGGCCACGGACGACCAGTCGGCCAGTTCGGTCGCGACCTGCTGGAAGTCGTCGAGCACAGCACAGCGCAGGCGCACGTCGGGTCCTCTCCTCGGCTCGGGTTGTACAGATCAGTCATGGTCGCTCACGAGGTCGGTGGCCGCGTCCTGCGGGTGGGAGGCGGCGGCCTTGGTGAGGGGGTCGCGTCGAGGGCGCAGCAGCACCGTGGCGACCAGGGCGGCGAGCAGCGCCAGGGTGCCGGCCACGATCAGGCACAACTGGAGGCCGTCCAGGAACGCCTCGTTCAGGGCCGCCGAGGCGCGTGACTGGTCGGGGCCCAGGTCCAGACCGGCCGCGGCGCCGAGACCGCCCCGGTCCACCGCCGTGGTGACCGCCTCGACCGTCGGCCGGCCCAGGCCCGCGTCGGTGAGCCGGCCGGGCAGGGCGTCGGTGGCCCGCGTGGTCAGCAGGGTGCCGAGGACGGCCGGGCCGAGGGCGCCGCCGACCTGGCGGAAGGCGTTGTTGCCGGCCGCGGCCATGCCGGCCAGGTGATGCGGCACCGAGCTGACGGCGGTGGCCGTCATCGGGGTGATCACGCAGCCCAGGCCCAGACCGAGCAGGGCCAGCCGCCAGGCCAGTGCGCCGAAAGACGTGTCGGCGTCGATGCCGGTGAGCGCGAACAGCGCGCCCGCGGTGACCAGCAGACCCGCGGTGATCATGAGGCGGGGTGCGATGCGGTGCATCAGGCGGCCCGCGATCGGGCCGACGAGCAGGCACACCCCGGTGACCATGAGCAGCCGGTAGCCGGCCTCCAGCGTGTCGAGCCGCTGCACCATGCCGAAGTACAGGCTCAGCACGAAGAAGAACCCGATCAGCCCCAGGAAGCTGATCATCGCGACCAGCGTGGTGGCGCTGAACCCCGGGCTGCGGAACAGGGACAGATCCAGCATCGGGCTGGTGCTGCGCCGTTCGGCCATGACGAAGGCGACACCGCTGACGACCGCGACGAACAGGGCGAGCAGCACCTTGACGTCCGTGAAGGACTCCGCGCCGCCCTCGATGACGCCGTAGACCAGGGCCGTGACGGCGAGTGCGGCGGTGAGCTGACCGGGCCAGTCGAGACGGCGGGTGGCGGCGCCGGGGGCGCGGGAGTCGACGAGCGTGCGAGACGCGATCGCCATGGCGAGGAGGGACACCGGGAGGGCCGGGAGGAAGATCCAGCGCCAGCCGGCGTGGTTCAGGATCACGCCGGCGATCAGCGGGCCGACGGCGAGCGCCGCCAGCAGGGCGGACGCCCACAGGCCGACGTACCTGCCGCGTTCGCGCGGGTCCGGGACGGCGTGGCTGATCAGCGCGAGGGTGGTGGGCAGCAGGGCGGCCGCGCCGATGCCGGCGAAGGCCTGGCCCACCCACAGCACCTGGACGGAGTGCGCGCACAGGGCGACGGCCGCGCCGACGGCGGCGAACGCGAGACCCGCCTGGAAGACCTTCTTGCGGCCGTGCACGTCGCCGAAGACGCCGGCGGTCAGGATGAGGGCGGCCATCGGCAGCACGAACGCGTCGGACACCCACGAGAGCTGGGAGGTCGACGCGGTCAGGGCGCGCTGGACGGCGGGCAGGCTGACCGAGACGGTGGTCACCGGCAGATAGGCGACGAAGACGCCGACGCAGGCCATGACGAGCGTGGCCGCCCGCCGCTCGACCGGCGTGCCCGCCGTGGTCGTGACGTTCACTGGATTCTCCCTTTGCGGTGCCGTGCACCGGGGTCGGTTGTTCCGGCCGACACTCTGGGATGCGGTGGTGCGTCGAAGCGGGCCACGGGACGCGAAAACCTGGGAATCCGACATCCGGCACCGATAATCAGCGGATTTTCGACAGCTGTCCTGGTGGCCTGTTCAGCGGCCTTGACATTCAACGTCCGCCGTGAACAACGGAATTCACCGGATAACAATTCGGCAACCCTGTGCCTATGGGTGTGCCAGGCCTTCCGACGTGTGAATGCGGCTGATTCCGGGAAATCGAGCCTTCGGGGGACCGTCTCCACGCCCGTCCGTGTCCGGCCTTCAAAGGTTGCGCAAGTCATGAACCATTACACTCGCCAGTCCTCAACCAACGGGGGAGACATGGCAGATCCTGGGCCGTCGCAGGACATCGACGTGGCGCTGTTCGAGCGGGTGCTCGACCAGGCCCTCGACCGCGTCGACGGGACGGTGGACCGGGAGTGGCTGCGGTCCAGGGCGCTGGACGAGCGCGCCGCCATCGTCGCCGCGGCCAGGGCGCACGGCTCGGAGGGGGTCCAGAACCTGCTGGTGATGCTGATTCCCGTCCTGTCGGCGGTGGCCGCGGTCGTCCTGCTGATCGCCGGGTACGGCATGCGCGTCTTCGCGGACCGGCCGTATGTCGGAGGCGGTCTGATCACGGCCGCGCTGCTCACCGGGGCGGTGGCCGTCGGCGTGGCGGTCGGCGAT
The DNA here is from genome assembly GCF_044755245.1 of Streptomyces sp. NPDC092369. NCBI lineage: Bacteria > Bacillati > Actinomycetota > Actinomycetes > Kitasatosporales > Streptomycetaceae > Streptomyces > Streptomyces sp. NPDC092369. Next base: position 1,264,095 of record NZ_JBIVQP010000002.1, on the reverse strand, counting down.
CTCGGGTGGCTGCTGGTGGCGGCGGCACGGAGCCGGCCGCTCGACGGGGACGGTGAGGGCGGCCGAACCGACGAGGGCCAAGGTGGCGAGGTCGGGGAAGCGGCCCTGCTGGAGCGCGGGTTGGTGCCGTTCCTGCAGAGGTGTCTTGAGGAGGCGCGGGCGGGGGAGCGCGGCGATCGCGCCGTACCCGGTTCCCGCGCCCCGTAGAGCTCGGCAGCCGCTACGTCAGCTGCGGCGTGTGTTGCCGAACAGCAGGCGGTAGGCGATGAGCAGGACCAGCGAGCCGGCGATCGCCGAGCCCCAGGTGTAGAGGTCGAAGAAGTGGTTCTCCACCGGGCGGTCCAGGAACCGGGAGGAGAGCCAGCCGCCCACGAAGGCGCCCGCGATGCCGATGAGGGTGGTGCCTATGAGGCCGCCCAGGTCGCGGCCGGGCAGCAGGATCTTGGCGATGGCTCCGGCGAGCAGGCCGAGGATGATCCAGCCGATGATGCCCACGTCGATGTCCTCCCGTCAGGGTTGCTTGGTTGCGCAAGCCTAGGTTGGATCTTCGCGTCCATCGCCGGTGCTCACGAGAGTGTCGACGTTCTGTCACTCGCTCAAGACATTGCGCAATCCGGGAACCTCGGACACGGGCGGCGGGCGCTGTCGGTGCCGCCGCCTAGACTGGGCGAGCCGGGTGGAAGACGGCTGAACGACGGCTGTGACATGGGCGGGACGGGAGCGGACTGTGGCGGAGAACGCCGGGGGCGTAGTGAGCTACGAGGACCCGTCCGCCGAGGTCCTCACGGAGGCGGCCGCGGTGTTCGGTCTGCTCGCCTCCTCGGCCCGGCTGCACATCATGTGGGCGCTGTCCCAGGGCGAGAGCGACGTCACGCACCTCGCCGACCGGGTGGGCGGCGCGCTGCCCGCGGTCAGCCAGCATCTCGCCAAGCTGAAGCTCGCCGGACTCGTGCGCTCCCGCAGAGAGGGCCGACGACAGGTCTACTACGTCGACGACCCCGACATCGTGACCGTCGTGCGCGTGATGGTCGGCCAGCTGACCGCCCGCTCGCACCAGCCCACCGCGCCGGTACGCCGGCTGCGCGGGACCGGTGCCTGAGCCGACCGCGGCCGAGGGATCCGGCCTGCGCACCGCCGTATCGACCGAGTCGGCGGTGACGGCCACTACGTCGGTGCCGACCGTGCTCGAAGTGCTGCGCCGGCTCGACAGCGGCCCGCGCGGGCTGACCCGGGCGCAGGCGGAGGAGCGGCTGGCGCGGTTCGGTGAGAACACGCTGCCGGCCCGTCGCGAGGCCTCCTGGTCGCGGCTGTTCGTCCGCAGTCTGCGGGACCCGTTCACCGCGGTCCTGCTCTGCCTCGGCCTGGTGTCGGCCGCCGTCCTCGCCTGGGGCACCGCCTCGGTGATCCTCCTGCTCGTCGTGGTGAGCTGCGTGCTGCGCGCGTCCGGGGAGCACCGCGCCGACCGCTCCATGGCCGCGCTGCGCGAACTGGTCGCCACCACCGCCACCGTGCTGCGCCGCGCCGACGAGGACGCGCCGCCCACCGTCCACGAGATCGTCGTGGAGGAGCTGGTCCCGGGTGACGTGATCCGCCTCGGCCCCGGTGACGTGGTCCCGGCGGACGTACGGCTGCTGCGCGCGAGCGGCCTGAGCGTGCACCAGGCCGCACTCACCGGGGAGTCCGCGCCGGTCGCCAAGTCCGCGGCCGATGTGCCGGGCGCGGCGGAGGACGTGGCGCACGCGGCGGACGACGTGGCCCACGCGCGCGGAGACGTCCTTCACGTGGCGGACGACGCAGTACATGGGGTTCATGGCGGACCGCCCGGGTCCGACGGGCCCTTCGAGCGGCCGCAGCTCTGCTTCCAGGGCAGCAGTGTCGCCGTCGGAAGTGCCACCGCGATCGTCACCGCGACCGGCGCGCACACGCGGTTCGCGGCCGCTCACGGTCGTACCGCCGACCGGGTCGGGGCGAGCGCCTTCGACCGTTCCGTGCACGGGATCTCATGGATCCTCATCCGGTTCATGCTGTTGACGCCGCCGCTGGTGCTCATGGCCAACGCGGCGCTGCGGGGGCGGGGTCTTGAGACCTTGCCGTTCGCCGTCGCGGTGGCCGTCGGGCTGACGCCGGAGATGCTGCCGGTGCTCGTCACCACCTGCCTGGCCCGCGGCGCCTCGCTGCTGGCCCGCGCGCACGGGGTGATCGTCAAACGGCTGCCCGCGCTGCACGACATCGGCGCCATGGACGTGCTGTGCCTGGACAAGACCGGCACCCTCACCCAGGACCGCCCGGTCGTCGACGGCGCCCTCGGCCCGGACGGCCGCGACGACCCCGAGGTGCTGCACTGGGCCGGCGTCAACGCCTGGTGGACCCTCCAACTCGCCGACCTGCCCGCCCCCGACGCCCTCGACGAGGCGCTCCTGGACGCGGCCGACGAGGACGAGCTCATGGCCTACGACGGGATCGCGGCCGTCCCCTTCGACCCGGCCCGGCGCCTGGCGACCGCGGTCGTGCGCACCCCGGGCCGCCTCGGCACGCACACCCTGGTCGTCAAGGGTGACGTCGAGGCTGTCCTGGAGCGCTGTGCGTTCGACGGGGGCGAGAGTGAAGGAGGGGGTGAGAGTGAGGGCGGAGGCGAGAGCGAAGGCGGGGGCGACAGCGATGGCGAGAGTGAAGGCGGAGGCGATAGCGATGGCGGGGGCGTGCGTGATCGGGTGCGTGATCTCGCCGCCCGGCAGGCCGCCGCCGGGTTGCGCGTCCTGGCGGTCGCCACCGCCGAACGCCCGGCACGCGCGCGTGCGTACACGCCGGCCGACGAACGCGGACTCACCTTCCGCGGTCTGGTCACCCTCCGGGACGCCCTCGTGCCCACCGCCTCCGACGCGCTGCGGGTCCTCACCGACCGCGGTGTCGCCGTGAAGATCCTCACCGGCGACCACCCCGGCACCGCCGTCCGTGCCTGCCGCGACCTCGGCGTCCCGGTCGCCGACGAGGCCGTACTCACCGCCGACCGCGTCGACGGCCTCGGCGACTCCGAGCTCGCCGAACTGGTCGGCCGTACAACGGTGTTCGCGCGCTGCACCCCCGAGCACAAGGCCCGGATCACCCACGCCCTGCGGTCCGCCGGGCACACCGTCGGGTTTCTCGGCGACGGCGTCAACGACCTGCCCGCACTGCGCGCCGCCGACGTCGGGATCGCACCGCGAGGGGCCGCCGACGTGGCCCGTGAGGGCGCGGACGTGGTGCTCGCCGAGAAGGACCTCACCGCGGTCGCCCACGCCGTCGCCGCCGGCCGGTACGCGGGCGGCAACATCGCCACGTATCTGCGCGTCACGCTCTCCTCGAACCTCGGCAACGTGATCGCGATGCTCGGGGCGGGACTGCTGCTGCCGTTCCTGCCGATGCTGCCGGCCCAGGTGTTGACACAGAACCTGTGCTTCGACGCGGCGCAGCTGGCCTTCGCCCACGACCGCCCGAACGCGGCGGTGCTGCGCCGGCCGACCGTGTTGCGCCCGCGCGCGTTGCTGCGGTTCATCGTCGGGTTCGGCGCGCTCAACGCCGTGGCCGACCTGGCCACCTTCGGTGCCCTCGCGCTCGCCCTGCACGGGCCGGGGACGGGGGACGACGAAGCGGCGTTCCACTCAGGATGGTTCACCGAGAACCTGCTCACGCAGGCGTTGGTGATGGTCCTGTTGCGGGTCGGCAGCCGCGCCGCGCAGGGACGCCGGCCCGGTCCGGTGGTGTGGTCGGCGGTCGTCCTCGCCGCCATCGGCCTGGCCCTCCCGCCGTCGCCGCTCGGCGCGATGCTCGGCCTGACCGCGCTCCCAGCCGTGTACTACCTGCTGCTCGCCGCCGTTCTGGTGCTCTACGCGGGTGCGCTCCTGGCAACCCGGAGACGGTACGAGCGACGCCACGACGGGTTTCGGTGACCTCGGGTTCCCCCGAGGCCCCTTGAGATGCCTCACCTGTGAATCGGGCGGGCGTTCGCCCTGAACCGGTCAGGGGTTTGTTAGATTGCGCAACTACGCAACCCAAGGAGCCCCTGCTCGGGCCCGACCGTTCAGGGGAGTGGGAGATGAGCGACCCGTGGGACGGCAGGGGCGGCCAGGCCACCCGCAGCCGCGGTGACCGGGTGCCCGGGCAGCACGCGAAGTCGTCCGGGGGGACCGGGAGATCGGGCGGCGGCGCGCGAAGGTCCGGCGGCGAGGCGGGGAGGTCCGCCGGAGCGGGATCTGTGGCCGGTGGCCGGGCGGCGGCGCGGGAGGCGGCCCGTGCACGCGGTGGCAGGGGAGCGCGCCGGGCGCGTCCGGTGCGGCGCGGCAGGCGGGTGCTGAGGATCGTAGGGCTGTGTCTGGCCGTGTTGGTGATCGCCACGGCCGGGGCCGGCTGGTGGTTCTACCAGCACCTGAACGGCAACATCAACAGCGTCGCGCTCGACGGCAAGGGCGGCACGGAGAAAGCCGACGCCTTCGGGCGTACCCCGATCAACATCCTGGTGATGGGCTCGGACGGGCGGACCAGCGCCGCCGACTGCAAGCTGGGCGGCGGCTGTTCGCAGACCGGCGTGCAGAGCGGCAGCGGGAACGCGGACGTGCAGATGGTGGTGCACATAGCCGCCGACCGCTCCAACGCCACCATCATGAGCATCCCGCGCGACACCATGACGAACGTCCCGGCCTGCAAGGACACCGCCAACGGCACGTCCACCGCGGGCTATTACGGGCAGATCAACAGCGCCCTCCAGTACGGTCCCGCCTGCCAGGTGGCCACCATCCACCAGCTCACCGGCATCCCCATCGACCACTTCGTCAAACTTGACTTCTCCGGGGTCGTCAAGATGTCGGACGCGGTGGGCGGCGTCCCCGTGTGCGTCAGCAGCAACGTCTACGACACCTACTCGCACCTCAAGCTCTCCAAGGGCACCCACACCCTCAAGGGTGAGGCGGCGCTGCAGTTCGTCCGCTCGCGGCACGGGTTCGGAGACGGCAGCGACCTCGGGCGTACCGTCTCCCAGCACATCTTCCTCAGCGCGATGATCCGCAAGTTCAAGAGCGCGGGCACCCTGACGGACCCGACGGCGGTCTACGGTCTCGCGGACGCCGCCACGAAGGCGTTGACCGTGGACGACGGCCTCGGGAGCGTCAAGAAGCTGATCTCGCTCGCGGCCGACGTGAACAAGGTCCCCACCAAGCGGATGACGTTCACGACCATGCAGACCGCCCCTGACCCGGCCGACGAGAACCGTGTCGTGGTGGGCGCGGGTGCCAAGACGCTGTTCGCCACCATCGCGGGCGACCAGCCGCTGACCGACGGTTCCGGCAAGAAGTCCGCGGCGGCCTCGGCGACCGCGAAGCCCTCGGCGACGGTCCAGGCGGTGCCCGCCGCGCAGATCGCCGTGACCGTGGAGAACGGCACCCAGATCACGGGCCGCGCCTCCGCCGTCGCGGCCGCCCTCACCGACCAGGGCTTCAGCCCGGCCACGACCACGGCCAACGCGCCGAGCCCCGCGGTGACCACCACGCTCACGTACGGCACCGGCCAGAAGGGCGAGGCCCAGACGGTCGCCAAGTCCCTCGGCCTGTCCGCCTCGCATCTGGAACAGGGCACGGGGACGGGTCTGACCCTGGTGATCGGCAGCGACTGGCCGAGCGGTGGCACCTATCCGGGCGGTACGTCCGTCCCGGCGCCGGCCGACACAGCGGCCGCCGTCTCCAACGCCCACGCCTCCACCGCCGACCAGTCCAAGACCTGCGCCAAGGTCAGCCCCTACAAGACGGTCAGCCTCAACGGGGTCGCGATGACGCCGGCGCAGGCGTACGCGGCGGCGAGCGGTCGGCGGGACTCCGCCGATTGAGGGTGCGGGGTGCGGGGTGCGGGGGTGTGGGGGGCGGGGTGCGGGGTGTGGGGAGCGGGGGGTGTGCGGGGATCGACGTGTCGCCTCAGGGTTGTACAGTTGCGCAAGGCTGCAATAAACGGCGGGGGATGAGAGAGGGCGTACGAGATGCTCCGTAACGGACTGGAACCCTGGCACCTGCTGGTCGTGGCGATCCTGTTCATCCTGTTGTTCGGCTCGAAGAAGCTACCGGACGCGGCGCGCGGGCTGGGCAAGTCGATGCGGATTCTCAAGAGCGAGGCGAAGGCGATGAAGGAGGAGGGTGCGGCGGAGTATTCCGAGTCACCTCAGCCGCCTCAGGCAACTCAGTAGAAAACAGGTGGTGTTGGCGCGTCGTTCGGCCCGGTTCCCGGCGCGCAGGTCTGCCGTATCGCCGCCGTCCATAGCGTGAGTCCGTTTCTGCCACTCGGCATTGGGGCGGACATGGACAGTTCAGCTATGGGCGGGTGTCCTCGCACCGCGGACCTCGACGGTGACGGCATCACTGCGTCGAGTAGACGTACGTTCCTGAACCGGGCCGGTGTGCTCGGGGTGGGTGCGGCGGCTGCCGGGGTGGTGGGGGCGGGTCCGGCGTACGCGGCCGGGCGGGCGAGCGAACAGGGCCGCGCCGGGGAAGGCGACGACCCGTACGGGGAGGCAACGATGTCTTCTGCGCCTAGGGGCAAGTGGGACCCGGACCCGGACCCCGATAATCCCCGCTTCACCGTCGTCGTCATGCCGGACACGCAATACATTCGCGGCGAAGGAACTCGAACTGACGTCGAAGGTCGACTACTTCTCGATGGAGATCGACTTCGACGAGCGCTTCGCCGGGTTCGCGCCGGTGCCGCGGCGGAAGTCGCGGCCGGATCGACGGATGCCGCTGTCGGGGAGGTTGGCGTACTGGCGGTTCGACGAGGGCGGTGCGGTCGGCGCGATGTGGCCACCGACACGGTCGTGAGGGACCGGACGGGCCACGGCAGCGACCTCGTCCTGAAGACCGTCCCCGGCACCCCTGCGCACGCGCTCACCTGGACCGGCGACCACCACCCGGACCAACCCGCCCATGCGGGGCTGGTGTTCGCGGGTCAGGGCAACCCGGTCAGTGGCGCGTACCTCCAGACCGTCGACCGGGCGCCGATCAACCGCGAGACCTTCGCGCACGGTTACACCTTCGAGGTCTTCCTCAAGGTGCCGGCGGACTGGGACGGCAGGCGCAACGGCGCTGCGAGGAGGGCCGCAACCCGACCAGCACGGCGATCGGGTTGACGACACTCAACATGCCGTTCCTGCTGGGCGGTTACCAGTGGGCGGGGGCGGTCAGCCAGGTGTTCCACGGCACGATCGGGGATGTACGGATCGTGAATCGGGCGCTGCGGCCTGGGCAGTTCATGAACGCGTAGCTTCCGCGGGCGCGGGCGCGGGCGGGTGCGGATAGTCCGCCGAGCGGTGCTGGAAGGAGAGGATCTTCGGGTTCTGGATGACGCCGTCTCGGATCTCGATGGCCTTCTTGAGGGTGACGTCCGTGTCCCAAGTGGCCGGGCCGCTCAGGACCTTGCGGAGGTAGGGGAGGAGGGCCTCGCTGATTTCCCAGGTGGCGGAGTTCCAGAGGTGGGAGGGGCTGTGGTCCACGGCGTAGTAGTGGCAGCCCGATCCCACCGTGTGCATGGGCTCGCCGAAGGTGGTCGGGCGGGCCCATGCGAAGCCCATGCCCTCGTCGCAGGCGACGTCGATGAAGAAGGTGCCCGGCTGGAACAGGGCGAGTTCCTCGTCGTTGACGAACATCAGCGGCGCATCGGTGTCCTGGAGAACGCAGTTGACGACGATGTCGAAGCCGGCGAGGTACTGCGCGAGAGGCACCGGACCGAGCCCGGTGACGGCCTGCAGCCGTGACGGATCGTCCTCCTGCTCCTCGAAGTGGCCCATGACGACCGACGGCATCGGCGAGGCCACAGCCGCCGCGGCGCGCTGCGTGAGCACCGTGACGTCGGAGACGCCCATGGCGCCGAGACCCGTGACCGCGCCGCGCGCCGTGGCGCCGAAGCTGATGACCACCGCGCGCAGCCGGCGCCCGTAGCTGCCGGTCAGACCGCCGAGCTGGAGGGCGTGCAACACCGAGCAGTAGCCGGCGAGTTCGTTGTTCTTGTGGAACACGTGGACGCTGAAGGCGCCCGTGGAGGTCCAGTGGTTCATGGCCTCCCAGGCGATCAGGGTCAGCCGTCGGTCGATGGCGAGCTGCGTCATCTTCTCGTCCTGCACGCAGTGCGGCCATCCCCACAGCGTCTGGCCCTCGTGCAGTTCGGCGACGTCGTCGTGCATCGGCTTGGGCAGCATCACGACGTCACAGTCGGCGAGCAGCCGCTCACGGGAGCGCAGGCCGGCCACGAGAGGGCGCAGCGCGTCGTCGGAAACGCCGAAGCGTTCGCCGTAGCCCTGTTCAAGGAAGATGCGCTCTCGGATGTCGGGGGCGATCCGGTCGAGGTGGCGGGGGTGCAGCGGCAGCCGGAACTCGTTCTCCTTGTGCGAGGAGGCGAGTACTCCGAGTGACAGCAGGCTCGGGCTCATGAGGGGTGGCTCGTTTCCGACCGGTCGCGCGGGGCTCCGGCCGCTTTGCCGTTCCCCGAGGGCGACGCCGAAGCGGTGACGGCGTGCGAGAGGCGCTCGGTAGGGCCACGGTACTCCGATCCTGGCTCGTTCCGGCCCGTCCGCGGTCCGGCCGACGGCGTGCTCCGCAGGTCGGACAGGGTGTGGACACGGTGGCTTCCGTCCAAAACCTCGGTGTCGACGGGCCCGTTCCCTCGCGCTGGACGGCTCCCGCCTGTCAGGCTCGGGCACGTGACGTACGTAGTGACTGTGGACACCTGCATCCCGGAGGGCACTCCGGAGATGGACCCGCTCCAACGCGCCGGCGCCGTGGCGCTCATCGAGGACGGATTCGACTCGGTACGGGCCGTGGAGGGACCCGACGGCGTGGAGGTCGACGTCCTCGACACCATCGTCGCCGTCCACCCGGGCGGCGCCCTCCTGAAAGTCGTCGTGGACGCCCCGGCCCTGGAACTCGCCGAGGAGTCGGTGCAGGCGCTGGTCGATGAACTGCTGGAACGCTCCGAGCTGTTGGCCGACTGGACGATCGACCGCTGCGAGGTCGAACTGCACCCGGATCTGGCCAGACAGAGCCTCGACGCGGCGGAGGGCCCCGACGCCCCGCCCGACGACCCCGCCGCCCGCAAGGCCCGCCACACCGGTGCCCCGACGACCGAACCCACCGATGGGGCCTACGACGCCGAGGCGAAGGCGGCGGCCGTACGACGGCAGATGCTGGAACTGGCGGACCAGTTGCGGTCCTTCTCACCGGCCGTGTTCGGCGTGGTCGAGGACGCGGAAGAGGGAGGAGAAGCAGCGGGAGCGGGAGACGGAGAGGACGGGGGAGCAGGGGGCGAGGGCACCGCCGTCCCGCCGGCAAGTGCGCGGCTCGCCGCCGGTGCGCTGGTCTACGCGATCGACTTCCTGGTGGACGAGCTGTTCGAAGACGTCCAGGTGCTGACTCAGGAGGAGGCGACCGTCGCGGAATGCGAGGGTCCGCTGTGGCACCTGGAGCGGCTTCCCGACCGGTACGCGCTCAATTACGACGCCCGCTTCTCCCGGCGTTTCCTGGTGACGGTGATCGCCATGACCACCCGTTTCACCGACGGAAGCTTCCAGCGACTCAGCTGCGTCGCCGAGGAACTCGCCCTCCGATTCCTCCTCAGCCAGGCGACCACGACCCTGGAGCTGTACGGCCTCCTCGACGACGACCTGTCGGCCGCGCTGGACGCGTTCGCGGGAAATGTCTACGAGGACATGGGGCACGAGTGGCTCTACGACGACTCGATGGACGGGCTCGGGGAGCTCGGTGGGATGGGAGAGGGCGCAGGGGCCGAGGGGGCTGAGGGGATCAGCGGAGCTGACGGGATGGGTGGGGCCTCTGCGGGGGCCGCACTCGGAGGCGTACCCGTGGCGTTCAAGGCCTGGTTCACGCCGTTCAACGAGGGTCGATACGTCCATCCGTCGGCGGCGGGGGAGCCCGAGGCAGCGGTGCAGTGACGCTTCTTCGTGCCAAGCGGTGGGCCGACTGCGGCCCTGCGGTGGCGTGGTGCATCCGGATGAATCTCACCTGAGGCGCGATCCGATCCAAGTTTTCTGAGTTGGGTCGTCCGCGGATGTCGAGAACGTGTCATCGGCTCCGTCCCAGGGGCATCAGAGGCCGGCACCGGCCGCACGAGGAAGAAGGAGAAACCACCATGGCGATTCAGCGGATGGACAACGTAGGCATCGTCGTCGAGGACATGGACGCCGCCGTCGCGTTCTTCCTGGAACTCGGTATGGAGCTGGAGGGCAGGGGGGAGGTCCAGGGCCCCTTCGCCGACCAGTGCACCGGACTCGACGGCGTCCACTGCGAGATCGCGATGGTCCGCACCCCGGACGGTCACAGCAAGCTCGAACTGGCGAAGTACCGCAGCCCCGAGGTGATCAGCGACGGACCGCGCAACCGGCCGCACAACGTTCTGGGCACGCACCGCGTCATGTTCGCCGTCGACGACATCAAGGACACGGTTGCCCGCCTGCGCCCGCACGGCGCCGAACTCGTGGGCGAGATCGCCCGGTTCGAGGACATCTATCTGCTGTGCTACCTCCGGGGGCCGGAGGGGATCATTGTGGGGTTGGCTGAGCAGTTGCGGTGAGGACGGGGGCCGGTCCATGAGGCGGGCTCGGCTGTCCCCTGGCCCCGTCGTTCAGTCGGAGATGTCGACCCCGTATCCGCGTGCGAGGGTGTCGAGGCCATGGTCGTAGCCCTGACCGACGGCTCGCAGGCGCCAGATCGGACCTCTGCGGTAGATCTCCGCGAGGAGCATGGTGCGTTCGGTTGTCGCGGCGTCCAAAGTGGCCCGGGTGAGGGGCGGTCCGCTGTGGCCGGCAGCCGCCCCGATCTGGATCGCGCCGACCGTTCCGAAGGTGGCCGGGCCGTCGATGGCCGCGGCGACGACGACCTTCCGCGTCGCGGGCGGCAGGGATGCCAGGTCGAGGGCGATGGTCTGTTCTGCCGGGCCGCCGGTCAGCAGCCGTACAGTCCCGGCGGGGCTTTCGGGGGCGCCGTAGAAGATGAAGTCCTCGTCGAAGGTGACCTGTTCGTCCTCGTCGAGGATGAAGGCCACGACGTCGATCTCGCAGTCGGCCTGCGGAGCCCAGCCTGCGGTGACGTACCACTCGGGGGCGGGTCTTCCGGATGGCATGGGGAGGTCGATGACGCCGCCCCTGTGCATCACGAGTGGGTCGTTCAGCCGGACAGCCGCCGTGTCCGGGGCGGCGACAATCGGGGAAGTGAGCCAATCCGCGTCGTGCACAGGGAGTTCAAGAGCGGTGATGCGGCCCATACGGCGGTCCTTGTCGCCGTTGGCGAGGACGACGACGTCGGTGACACTGGCGGACAGGTTGACCGCTGCGGATCCCCCCAACTCGACGACGCGGGTGCGAGCCGCGACGGCATCGGTATGAGCACCGCCGAGCACGAGTACCCGGCGGCTCGTCAGCGGCTTGGCCAAGTGGTCGGCCGAGTCGCCGGGTTGGCGCGGAGCGGGGACAGCCGCGCCGAAAGAGGGCGGCGGCAGTGCGGGCTCTTCCGGGACAGGTGCTGTGGTGGATCCGGGTTCGGCCGCGTGAACTGCTGCCGTTGCCGGCGCCTTCACCGGCGCGATCTCGGCGGAAGCGGCCGTCACCTCATGCACTGTCCCGGCCCGTACATCGGCCAGCAGCCGCAGAAAGGTGTGCTCGTCAATGACCGGTACGCCCTCGGTGGCCGCGCGTCGGGCTTTCGCGGACCGGGACGCCGGCTCGTTGGTGACGAGCACGCTGGTGTGCCGGCTCACAGAGGTCATCATGTTCAGTCCGGCGGCGACAGCGCGCCCGACCAGTTCCGCCCGTGCGTGCGCGGTCTCACCGGTTACCGCGATCTTCATCCCCTGAAGCAGCGGCCCTCCAGGAGCCATGCGCCCCGGATTGCGGTAAGCGCACGGTGTCTTGGGCGGCTTCGGCGTGAACTGCGACTCCGCCCGCGGTGGGCAGCTCACCAGCGGTAACGGCAGATCGAGCCGCGCCGCCTCGCGCAGCGAAGCCCGCAGGATCCCGGCGAGTACCCGAGTGTCGTCCAGCGCGTCGTGCGCGCGCTGCTGCGGTACGCCGTAGTGGGCGGCCAGTGTGCCCAGCTTCATGTCCTCCGTCGGTGGATCCACCTGACGATTTAAGGCCAATGTGCAGAGCCGCTGGGACACCGGCAGCCACATCCGCGCACGGGCGAACTCGTAGGCCAGGAAGTCGTAGTCGAACTGGGCGTTGTGGGCGACCAGGACCCGGTCCTGGAGCATCGCCCCGATCCGCCCGGCGACCTGGCCGAAGGTCGGCGCGCCCCGCAGCCGCTCGACGGTCAGTCCGTGCACCTCCACCGGTCCCGGGTCGCATCCAGGGTCGAGCAGCGTGGAGAACTCCCCGGTCTGCTCGCCGTCCGGTCCGATCGTCACCACCGCGACGGCCAGCACCCGGTCCCGCCGGGCGATGAGCCCGGAAGTCTCCACGTCGACCAGAGCCCAGTCGCGGGCGTAGTCATCCGTGGGCAGCACGTCCAAGGAGGTGGAGGTGAGACTCATGGCGCCAAGGGTGACCCGATATGAGGGCCTCCTTCAACCTGTATGGCAATTTGCCCGTATCTGGGCGGTCGACTTCTCAGAAAGACCCGGGCCGCCCTCGCGCACCCACTCAGCCGAGCTCCATGAAGTGGCTCCGGCCAGCAAAAACGCCCTCCCATCGGGAGGGCGGAGACGGTGCGCCCCCGGCAGGACTCGAACCTGCGGCCAAGCGCTTAGAAGGCGCCTGCTCTATCCACTGAGCTACGGGGGCCGGTGTGGTGGCCTCGTGTCTGGTGCTGCCCGGGTGTGGGCTGATCCGTGACGTTGCCGGGGACAAGGATAGGGCTCCCGCGTCCTTGTCCCTGTTGCTTCGCCTCCGTGGCTCGATGTGGAGGTTCAGTGAAGCGGTCCTGATAATCGCAGGCAGGTACGAATCGTGCATCGCTTTTGGCGCCTCACGCCCCGGGTGTTGTGCACTCGTTATGCCTGGACTGTGCCCGCGTCCCAGTCATCCCTTCCATCCCTGTGTGTCCGGTCGGCGCGCAGACATGCTCATATGCTTCAGAATTCCCCTAAAATTGGGCATTCTTCACATGTGGTGACCTTGGACGTACGGCCTCAGCTGCTCGACGCACTCTCCGCCCTGCGCGACCGTGTCGCCGCCGCACGCTTCCCGCTGCCCCTGGCGGGGGCTCCACGCGCGCGTGCCAACCGCGACGAACTGCTCGCACAGCTCGACGACTATTTGGTGCCCCGGTTGAGAGAACCCGAAGCGCCCTTGCTGGCCGTGGTGGGCGGTTCCACCGGCGCCGGCAAGTCGACCCTCGTCAACTCCCTTGTGGGCAGGCGGGTCAGCGAGGCGGGCGTGCTGCGGCCGACCACGCGCACACCGGTGCTGGTGTGCCACCCGGAGGACCATCACTGGTTCAGCGGGATGCGCGTGCTGCCCGACCTCACGCGCGTGTGGGTGCCCCATCAGGAGCCTGGGGACGACCTGCTGCTCCCGGGTGAGAACCCCGCGCGCGTGCTGCGCGTCGAGACCGCCGAGACCCTCCCGCGCGGCCTCGCCCTCCTCGACGCCCCCGACATCGACTCCCTGGTCGCCGACAACCGCGTCCTGGCCGCCGAACTCATCTGCTCCGCCGACATCTGGGTGATGGTCACCACGGCCGCCCGCTACGCCGACGCCGTCCCCTGGCATCTGCTGCGCACCGCCAAGGAGTACGACGCCACCCTCGTGACGGTCCTGGACCGCGTGCCGCACCAGGTCGCCTCCGAGGTGTCCCGGCAGTACGCGGCGCTGCTCACCAAGGCAGGACTCGGCGACGTACCCCGCTTCACCGTGCCCGAGCTCCCCGAGTCGGCCTGGGGTGGCGGGCTGCTGCCGGCCACCGCCGTCGCCTCGCTGCGGAACTGGCTCATCCACCAGGTGCAGGACCCCGCCAACCGGCAGCAGACCCTGGCCCGCACCGCGTACGGCGTCCTCGACTCGCTCAAGTCCCGGATGCCCGAACTGGCCAGCGCCGCCGCCGCGCAGTACGCGGCCGCCCTCCGGCTCACCTCCGCCGTCGACGCGGCCTACGACAGCGAGCACGCGCGCGTACGAGGGCGGCTGCAGGCGGGCGCCGTGCTCGCAGGAGACGCGCTGAAGCGCTGGCGCGCGTTCCCGGTCGACTGCTCCGCCGGCGAGCTCCTCGACGCGCTCATGGAGAGCCTGGCGGCCCTCCTGCTGTGCGCCGTCACCGCCGCGGACGAGCGCGTGGACGAGGCCTGGCGGCGCGAACCCGCGGCGGGCGCCCCCGGTCTCACCGACCGCGACCCCTCCCTGGAGAGCGCCGAGCACCGCATCGGGATGGCGGTACGGCGCTGGCGGCGCGAGCTGGAGGAGTACGCCGAGGAGGAGGTGCGCGACCTCGACCGCACCGTCGCGCCGGACCCCGAGGTGGTCGCCGTACTGGTCGCCACCGCGCTGCTGGGCGGGCGCCGGGCGCGTTCGGCAGGCGAGGGGCTCGCCGAGCGGATCGGCGCGCACGGGGCGCTGCGGCTGCGCGACCGGGGCGGGCGGCTGCTCGCCGAGTACGTGGACCGGGTGATCCACACGGAGCGCGAGCGCCGCCTCGCGCCCCTCGACGCGCTCGACGTACACCCCGAACCCCAGGCAGAACTCATCGCCGCGCTGTCCGTACTGCAGAAGGAGAGGTGACCGGTGACCGCCATCACTGACCAGGACCACACGGATCACGCCGATCAGACGGAACACGCTGATCAGGCCGGGGAGACAGGGGAGACGGTTGCCGTGGGCGGGCGTCCGGAAAAGGGTGCTCCTGAAGAGGGTGCTTCCGAAAACGGCCTCCCTCTAGGGGACGCATCCGAAAACGGCTCCCCCGAAGAGGGCACTTCGGACGGTCATCCCCTCGGAGAGGGCGACCCGAACCGTACGGGCGCGGGCGATGACGCCGACGCCGGCAGCGGACGTAAGGACGACGACACCCGCAGTCGTACGGACTCCGCGGCCGCCGAAGCCACGAGCGTCTGGGACGACGGGCTGATCGCACGCCGCGTGGCCGAGGACGGGACCGTCGCGCCCGGGTACGTACCCCCGCCCGTCGTGGAGACCAGGGGGCCCGGCGCGCAGGCGATGGCCGCCCCGCTCGCCTACGACGGTCATCTGCGGTCGCGGCTCGACGCGTTGCGGGAGTTGGTGGGGCTCTCGCGGACCCGGCTCGACAGCCGGACCCTGGCCGAGGCCGGGCGAGTGCTGGACGAGGCGGCCGCGCGCCGCCGGCTGTCCGGGCAGCACACCGTCGTGGCCATCGCGGGGGCGACGGGCAGCGGCAAGTCGCAGCTGTTCAACGCGCTCGCCGGCGTGGCGATCTCGGAGACCGGTGTACGCCGGCCCACCACCGCGGCTCCCATCGCGTGCAGTTGGAGTGACGGGGCCGCCGGGCTCATCGAGCGGCTCGGCATTCCGCCCCGACTGCGGCGGCGGCCGTTGCAGAGCGCCGAGGCGGAGGCGCAACTGCGCGGGCTCGTCCTCGTGGACCTGCCCGACCACGACTCGGCGGCCGTGCAGCACCGGGAGCAGGTGGACCGCGTCCTGGCGCTCGTCGACGCGGTCATCTGGGTCGTCGACCCCGAGAAGTACGCGGACGCCATGCTGCACGAGCGCTATCTGCGGCCCATGGCGGGCCACGCGGAGGTCATGTTCGTCGTCCTCAACCAGATCGACCGGCTGCCCGGCGAGGCCACCGAGCAGGTCCTTGACGATCTACGACGGCTGCTCGACGAGGACGGGATCGCGCTCGGCGAGTACGGCGAACCGGGCGCCGGCGTGCTCGCCCTGTCCGCCCTCACCGGGGACGGCATCAGTGAACTGCGCGAGGCGCTCGGCCAATTCGTCGCGGAGCGCGGCGCCCCGGCGCGCCGCATCTCGGCGGACCTGGACGCCGCCGCGATGGGACTGCGCCCCGTCTACGCCACCCGCCGGCGCACCGGCCTCAGTGAGGAGGCGCGCGACGAGTTCGCCGGGCGGCTCGCGGACTCGGTGGGCGCCACCGCGGCGGGCGAGGCGGCCGAGCGCGCGTGGCTGCGCAACGCCAACCGCGCGTGCGGGACGCCCTGGCTGCGGCTGTGGCGCTGGTACCAGGACCGGTACGAAACCCCCACCGGGCGGCTCCCGTTGCGCACGCAGGAGGACGAGGAGGCCACGGCCCGCCAGCGCGTCGAACAGGCGGTACGGACGCTGGCCGACCGGGCCTCGGCCGGGCTGCCCGCGCCGTGGGCGCAGGCGGTGCGCGAGGCGGCCGTACGGGGCTCACAGGGGTTGCCCGAGGCGCTGGACGAGCTGGCGGCGCGGGCCGGACTGCCGCCGGGGCGACCGCCCAGGCCGGGCTGGTGGCCGGGGGCCGTCCTGACCCAGGCCGCCATGACGATCCTTCAGGTTGTCGGCGGGCTGTGGCTGTTGGGCCAGATCATCGGCTTCATGGCGCCGAACCTCGGGGTGCCGGTGCTGCTCATGGTGGCCGGGATCATCGGCGGGCCCCTCGTCGAGTGGAGCTGCCGGATGGCGGCGCGGGGGCCGGCGCGGCGGTACGGCATGGACGCGGAACGCCGGTTGCGGGAGGCGGCGGCCGGGTGCGGGCGGGCCCGGGTACTGGATCCGGTGGCGGCGGAGCTGTTGCGGTACCGGGAGGTTCGGGAGCAGTTCGGGCGGGTCGCGGGGGTGGGGGCGGCGGCGGGGACGCGGTGACGCCCGCGACCTGGTGACGCCGGTGACCCGGTGATGCGGTGACCCGGTGATGCGGTGACGGCCGAGGGCTGGTCGGGGTGGACCCGACCGGCCAAGGGGGCGGGGTGAACGCAGTCATGACGGTGGATCACTCGTCCGGGTGACGGAGTTTTCCACAGGCTAAGGGCGGTCCACAGGGCTCAGCGGGCCCGGCCCGACGGAGGCAGTCTGGCGGTGCGGCGATCGCGGCGGACGTGATCGCCGCGGCGGTGAAAGTCGCAGACGCTGCCGTACGGGACGGGCCCGTAGGCATGTCCGCCCGGCCTCCGCGGCCGGGCGAGGGAGGGGTTCGTGATGAACGAGACGATCATCTGTGCCGTGGGGAACGTGGCGACGCAGCCGGTGTACCGGGAGCTGGCGTCGGGACCGTCCGCGCGGTTCCGGCTCGCGGTGACCTCGCGCTATCTGGATCGCGAGAAGAACACGTGGATGGACGGGCACACCAACTTCTTCACGGTGTGGGCCAACCGGCAGCTCGCGACGAACGCGGCGGCGTCGCTCAGCGTGGGCGACCCGGTCATCGTGCAGGGCCGGTTGAAGGTGCGCACGGACGTGCGCGAGGGGCAGAGCTGGACCTCGGCGGACCTCGACGCGGTGGCCATCGGCCACGACCTCGCACGCGGCACGTCGGCCTTCCGGCGGGCGAACAAGCAGGAGCCGGGGACGGCCGCCGCGTCCACGCAGTCGGAGCCCAACTGGGAGACACCGCCGGGCGGTTCGGAGGCGGACTTGTCCCCACAGGAGCCGGAACCGGTCGCGGTGACGTGATGGCGGACAGTGTCCCGAGCTGACCGGACTGCGGCTTATCGACGAATGCGCCCCCGTGTGGCCCGGTGGATTTGTCGATAAGCCCTGCTCGGACGCGGTTCGGGCGATAACGATTCCGAGTCGGATCGTTTGTCCGACGGTATGACCGGGAGGCGCGGTGTGCGGCATCCCTAGGATGCCGGTGATATCTCTCGGGGCTTCTGATTCTGCTGGTGGGACCACACCCCCACGTCAACGGGTCCTGCTCGAAGGGGAATTTGGTGCTTTCTTCGTTCTCTGTGCTGTCCGCGTGCAGGCGAGGCGCGGCCCGGCTGGCCGCCGCCACTCTGGTGTCCGGACTCGTCGCCGCCGGTGTGCTGGCCGGGGCCGGATCGGCGGCCGCCGGGGACACGACGCAGAGCCAGGGCGGGGCGACCGCGACGATAGGCGCCCTGAAGACGTACGGCGCGGCCGTGATCCACGACGTCGGCGGGGACCAGGAGGTCTCGGCGGGGCTGTTCGAGATGTCCGTGGACGGCGGCGGCACGCTGCAGACGTACTGCGTCGACATCCACAACCCCACGCAGCGGGACGCGAAGTACCAGGAGACCGGCTGGAGCGGCACCTCGCTGGCCGCCAACAAGGACGCGGGCAAGATCCGTTGGATCCTGCAGAACTCCTACCCGCAGGTCAACGACCTCGCGGCGCTCGCCGCCAGGGCGGGTGTCCAGGGCGGACTGACCGAGCAGGACGCGGCGGCCGGCACCCAGGTGGCCATCTGGCGCTACTCGGACGGGGCCGACGTCGACGCGGTCGACCCGCAGGCCGAGCGGCTCGCGGACTATCTGCACAAGAGCGCGGCCGACCTGGCGGAGCCCAAGGCCTCGCTCACCCTCGACCCGCCCGCCGTCTCCGGCCACCCCGGCGAGCTGCTCGGACCGGTGACCGTGCACACGAACGCGGCCGGCGTGACGCTGACGCCTCCGGCTGACGCCGCCATCAGCGGAGTGCGGATCGTCGGCAAGGACGGCAAGCCGATCACGTCCGCGGTGGACGGCAGCCAGGTCTTCTTCGACGTGCCCGAGGGCACCGTCGCCGGCTCGGCGGAGCTGACCGTGCAGGCCTCGACGACCGTGCCGGTCGGCCGGGCCTTCGCCTCCGAGAGCCGGAGCCAGACGCAGATCCTGGCCGGTTCCAGCGAGTCGACGGTGGCAGCGACGGCGAGTGCGAGCTGGGCGAGCGAGGGAGCCATACCGGCACTGTCCGCGACGAAGAACTGCGCCAAGGGCGGCCTGGACCTCACCGCGGCCAACCAGGGCGACGAGGCGTTCACGTTCGCGCTGCTGGGCGCGGAGTACAGCATCCCGGCGGGGGAGTCGCAGACGGTGACGGTCCCGCTGCAGGAGGACCAGGCGTACGACTTCACGATCACCGGGCCGAGCGGCTTCGAGAAGCGCTTCACCGGGGTCCTCGACTGCAAGACGCAGGGCAGCGCGGGCGGGGACGCGGTCCAGACCCTCAGCGAGCCGAGCCCGGCCACGGTGGGGGGCGTCGCGGATGACACCAACCTCGCCGCGACGGGCAGCTCCAGCACGACCCCGCTGATCGCGGGCGTCGCCATCGGGCTGGTCGTGATCGGCGGGGCGGCGCTGGTGCTGGTCCGTAAGAAGGAGATGTCCGCGGAGAGGTGACGGCGTCCGGTCGGCGCGGGGAGCGGGGCGGTCTGCCCCAGGCGCGCCGGCCGCTGCGCTCAAGGCGAGCGGCTCACAGTCCGGAACCTCCCGTCGCGTCGATCACCCGGCCGGTCACCCAGCGTGCGTCGTCGGAGGCGAGGAAGGCCACGATGTCGGCCACGTCCTCCGGCCGGCCCACTCGGCCCAGCGCGGCCAGGGACGCCGCGTGGGTTTCGGCCTGCGGATTGCCGCGTAGCCAGCTCGCGTTGACGTCGGTGTCGATGATGCCGGGCGCCACCGAGTTCGCGGTGATGCCCCGGGGCCCCAGTTCCTTGGCGAGGTTGAGGGTGAAGGTATCGAGCGCGCCCTTGGTGGCGCCGTAGGCGATGATCTCCGGCATGGCGAGGCGCGCCGCGCCGCTGGAGATGTTGATGATCCGTCCTCCGTCGCGCAGCCGTTCCAGCCCTTGTTGCACGATGAAGAACGGTGCGCGGACGTTCACGGCGAAGACTTCGTCGAAGGCGTCCTCGGTCAGTGCCGCAAGAGCGGAACTGCGGCCGATGCCGGCGTTGTTCACGATGATGTCGACGCCTCCGCCGGGTGCGTGGGCCTCGACCTGGGCGTCGAAGGCGGCCCACAGGGAGGCAGCGTCGCCGTGCCGTCCCAGCTCGGCGTGCAGGGCGAAGGCCCGGCCGCCGTCCTTGCGGATGCGTTCGACGACCTCGTTCGCCGCTGTCTCGTCACGCGCGTAGGCGACGGCGACAGTCGCGCCGTCCCGGCTGAGACGTTGCGCGATGGCCCGGCCGATGCCGCGGCTGCCGCCGGTGACCAGTGCGGTCTTTCCCTCAAGTGCGCGTGTGCTCGCAAGTGTGCGTGTGCCCATGGCTGTTGGCCACTCCCCCATTTGTTGAGTGATTGCTCAAAAAAAGTAGCACGGCTTGTTGAGTGAGCGCTCTAAAATGGAGGAGTGGCTGACAAGGGAGTGACTGACACACGCGCCAAGCGAGGGCGCCCGAGGGCGTTCGACCGTGCCGAGGCACTGACCGCGGCCACGCGTCTGTTCTGGGAACGCGGCTACGAGGCCACGTCCATCGGCGAGCTGACGGAGGCGATGGGCATCAGGCCCGGCAGCCTGTACGCGGCCTTCGGGGACAAGAAGTCCCTGTTCAAGGAGGTGGTGCACTGCTACGGGCGCTCGCCCGTGGGCGCCTTCATGGGCGTCGCCCTCGAAGAGGAGCCCACCGCCCGCGCCGCGTTCACCCGCATCCTGCGTGAGGCAGCGGTCATCTACCCCGACCCGACCCACCCCGCCGGCTGCCTGACGATCAGCGCGGCCACGAACGTCACCCCGCAGGACGCCGAGGTGGAGGCCTTCCTGCGAGACCTGCGCAACGCGAACCTGGGCGTCTTCGAAGCGCGACTGCGAAAGGCGCAACAGGTCGGCGAACTGTCCGAGGCGGCCAGCCCGCGCGCCCTGTCCGCTTACTTCGCCGCCGTGATCCAGGGCATGTCACAACGCGCTCGCGACGGGGCCACGGCGGCCGAACTGACTGAAACCGCGGAACTTGCCCTGGCCGCCTGGCCCGCGCGCCCGCCCTGCCCATCCTCTGGTCAGCGAAACCCCAGGTCACAGCCCCCCGGTCAAACGGGTTAACACCCAAGTGTGGACGTCAGGCAAGATGGGGTGTTACTTGCCGCGAGAGGGCACGAAAAGGCCCCTCACCAGCAGGTTTCCCGCCGATGAGGGGCCGTGTCAGGCAGCTTGGGCCGTCCCTGGGCCGTCGTGGGCGTGACCGGCGGCCCGGTACATCGCGGAGATGGCTTTTCGGGTCCGGGTCTCGCTGGACGGCATGAGGTGCGTGTAGACGCGGAGCGTGAATCCCGGGTCGCTGTGGCCGAGGTAGAGGCTCAGGGCCTTGATGTTCTCTCCGGCGTCCAGGAGGACCGAGGCGTAGAAGTGCCGCAGGGCGTGCATGCCGTGTTCACGGGCTGCGGCGTAGCGCTGACCCCTCTCGGGGGTCGGGATGATCCCGGCGGAGGCCAACGCGGGCTTCCAAGCCTGGTCGTTGAACCCCTGACTCCAGATGGCGGCGCCGATGC
Source organism: Streptomyces sp. NPDC092369 (assembly GCF_044755245.1). Classification (NCBI taxonomy): domain Bacteria; kingdom Bacillati; phylum Actinomycetota; class Actinomycetes; order Kitasatosporales; family Streptomycetaceae; genus Streptomyces; species Streptomyces sp. NPDC092369. The sequence continues at coordinate 1,242,762 of NZ_JBIVQP010000002.1, read as the reverse complement.
CACTCGTGAAGACGATGCGGTGTGTCACGTTCGGACCGTCCGGCCGGAGCCACGGCAAGGTGACCTCGACGGGCGGGAACCGCTTCATGTGCTCGTGCAGCGCGGCCGACACCTCGGGGTCGAGGGGCACGTCACGGAGCTTGCCCCGCTTGGGAGGCGCGAAGACGAGCACCCCGCGAACCTTCTTGACCTGTTGGCGGACGTACAGCCAGCCGAGGTCTCCGATGTTGTCGACGGCGAGCCCGAGGATCTCGCCCTGTCGGAGGCCGCACCCGGCGCCGACATCCACCATGGCCTGGTAGCGGTCAGGCAGCCCGGCCCGCACACCGAACACGCGCTCAGCGGACCACGGATGGACGCGTGTCGGCGCGGGACGAGGCGCCTTGACCGATCGGGCCCGGCAGGGGTTCGAGGCCAGCAGGCGGTCATCTACGGCCGCGTTGAGCACCGAGGAGACGGCGTCGAAGATCAGGCGCCGGTACTGCGCCGACGCTACGGCGTCTTCGAGCTGGCGGTTCCAGTCGCGTATGTGCTCCGGCTGGAACGACCCGATGGGGCGGGAGCCGAGGTACGGCAACGCGTGGAGGCGCAACCGACCCTCCACGGCGGCACGGCTGGTGAGGTCGATGGTGAGGGCGGCGAGCCAGCGTTCGGCGTACTCGCGGAAGGTGACGCGGGCCGCCTTCGGGTCGATGTACTGCCCGCGCGCCATGTCGGCCTCGATGTTGGTCAACCAGATGTCGGCCAAGCGCTTCTGTTTGTCCGGGAAGCTCTTGGACTTCTCGGTGCCGTCCGGGCCGATGTAGCGGGCGCGGTAGCGCATACCCATGCCGTGGCGGTCGGTCTTGACCCGGCGGGGCTTGCCGTCCGGGCCAGGCTCAGTCCGGTACCAGCGGTCTTGGACGTGTCCAGCCATCAGGCAGCAGCTCCCTTCAGCTGGGAGTCGACCCAGGCGCGTACGTCCTCCGGGTCGAAGCGGAGGTGCCGGCCGACGCGGAAGCCGCGGGGACCGGTGCGCTTGCGGCGCCACTGGTAGACCGTTTCGACACTGGGCAGCTCGAACATTTCCACCAGGTCGTCAGGCGTCAGGAAGCGGTTCGGGAGCGCGGTCATGTCACCACTCCCTTTCGGGGGCGGCGGTGCGCATCTCTTCGCGGGCGGTCTCGCGGTTGAGCTGGAGGTCGCGGGCGATGGTGGCGGCGAGGGCGGATTCGCCGGGGGAGTGGCCGTGCCCGGCGTACTGCCAGTCAGTGAGGACGAGGACGGTGTTCGGCTCGCGGTCGTCGAAGCCGAGGGACTCGCGTTCCTGGGCGGCGCGGTAGTCGGCGCGGGCCTGGCGAAGGGCGCCGAGGGTCGTCGAGTAGCGGCGGGACTTGGAGCTGAAGTGGCCCCGGAAGCCGAGCATGTGAGCCCAGGCCCAGAGGCGGCGGTCCGGGTAGAGCGGGTCGAGGGTCTTGCACGCTTCGATCAGGCGCCGGGCGTGGTCGGGGACCTGGTGGCGATCGAGTTCGGAGAGTTCGCCGATACGGCGGTCGAGGGTGCCGGTGTTCTCGGCGGCCTTGGTGGCGTACTTGGCGACGTAGGAGGCGACCGCCTGCTCGGTGATGTCGGAGCCGTCGCCGAAGGCCTTGACCGGGCGTACGTCGAGTTGGGTGCCCCAGCGGAAGGTCCGGGCGGGTTGGTCGTCGGCGGCCGGGACCGAGACCGAGGTGTAGGAGTGCGCGGCGGCGGCACGGATCGCGTCGGTGAGGAGATCGGCCGTGGTCCAGGCAGGCGGCGGGGTGTCGGGTCCGTCCGGGCCGTCGAGGCGGATCACGGCGTGGAAGTGCAGGGCGCCGCGCTTCTGGAACTCCGCGACCTTGCCGTACGAGAGGCGTACGTAGTTGGGGAGTTCGCTGCGGGTGAGTCCGGCGCGGGCGGCGATCTCGCGGCGGAGGCGGGTGGTGAACCGCATCCACAGGTCGCCTGCGTGGTTGTTGAAGAGGACGGCGCCCGCGTAGTCGTACGTCGCCGGGTCGAGGGCCGTGCCGAGGGTGGAGTCGTCGGTTGAGTGGCGGGTGCCGCAGCGGCAGGTGCTTCGGTCGGGGCGGTTGTGGACCGGGCCGAAGGACGGGGCGGTGAGAGTCGCGAAGACGCGGGGGTGGTCGCGGACGGTGGCGGGGATGTCGCGGTCGTCGTCTCCGGCCAGGCCCGCACGGATCAGGTGGTACGTGTCGCCCGCGTACGTCCAGGCGCAGGACGGGCAGCGGGAGGCGCGGCGGTTGCCGCAGGCGAGGCGGAGGCGTCCGCCGGGCTCGTTCTCGGTGGAGTAGTGGTGCAGGGTCTCGCCGGTCACCTTGTCCTTGTGGAGGGTCCAACCAGTCAGGTGGATCGGGTCGGCGCAGCCGCCAGTGCGGCGTATCTGATCCTGCCAGCGTTCGTAGTCGGAGGCCGAAGCCACCCTCAGCAGGTCGCCGAGGGTGGTCGGGTCGAACAGCGTGTCAGGCACGGGCGCCCTCCCGCGTGCGGCGGGTGCGGGTGAGGCCGAGGCCGTTGCAGGACGGGCAGTGCGCGGTGATGGTGCGCAGGTGGCCGTGCCGGTCGCGGCCGCCGAGGGTGATGGCGACGGAGGCGAAGCCGTCGCAGTTCGGGCAGACGCGGCGCGGAGGTGTGGTGCGGGCAGTCATGCTGGGGGTTCCTTCCGGTTCCACGGGATCGGACAGGGACGGCTCCCGGGCGGCGGATGCTTGGCGGTGTCAGGCCGCCCGGGGGCCGGTCAGCGTCGGGTGTCGGTGCGGAGGATTGAGCGGACGACGACCGCGCACACGGCGACCGAAGCGCCGGTGATAGCGACCGCGAGCAGCAGTGAGACGAGGACTGCGCCGACTATCAGGACGACGGCGGTGCCGCCGCCGACAAGAGCGATCGCAGTGCCGGGGGTGAGCTGCACCACCGGGCGGGACGGCGCCGGGGCCACCGGGGTGGGCTGCGGACTCTGTGTGGCCGGGACGACGGCAGTCGGCTCGACGACGGCCGGGGGGATGACGCGGCCGGTCGGGGTGGGCATGGTCGGGATCTTCGGGCGGAGCATGGGCAAACTCCCTTCTACGGCGGGCTACTTGACGAGGGCGTTGATGGCGGGTCCGAGGACGCTGTCGGCGAGGAGAAAGCCGCCGAGCAGGAGCACCGCGATGAGCCAGGCGGGCGGGCGAATGAGCTTGACGCCGAGGTAGCCGACGACCAGGAGGGCGAACCAGAGCGGGACTTCCATGGCGGGCTCCTAGCGGACGCGGCAGCGGTGGGTACGGGCGGCGAGCTGAGCAGCCGAGCGGCTGGCGTAGTCGGCGGACCAGCCGCAGCGGTCGGCGGTGCACACGGCGGCGTGGGCGGTCTTGCCGTTGCTGTCGCGGTGAGTGCCGATCTGGACGGGGCCGATCTGCATCAGCGAGTGGAAGTGGTCGCGGGACGGCATGGCAGTGGTGCTCCTTTCTGCTCAGGCGAGTTGGGCGGCGATGGCGTCAGCGAGGTGAGGCGGGACGCCGAGGCGGGTGCGCAGGGTGTCGGTGTCGATCGGGGTTCCGGTGCGGGCGCGGTGGTCGTCGGCGAGCTTTCGGGCGTGGTCGACGAGGACGGGCGGGACCGTCGGAGCCGGGTCGACGGTGGGTAGTGCCGGTGCTTGCTCGGGTGCGTCGATCGGGGCGGCAGGGGGCTCCGGATCGGGGATCGGGACGGGTTCGATTTCGGGTTCGGGGGCCGGAGCTGCGGGTGCCGGCGGAACCGGCACCCGGTCCCCAGCGGAGTGGGCGAGGAGCGTGCCGCCGAGGAAGGCGAGGGCAGGCCACCCGGCGATGCCGAAGCGCAGCCAGGCGGGCGGATGCTGGAGGTCGAGGAATCCGGCGGTGGCGACGTTGGCGCCGAGCGAGGCGAACAGGGCGATCAGGAACCAGCACCAAGCCAGCTGGGACGGGCCGTCGCTTCGGAGGCGTCGCCAGGCGGCGACCAGGAGCAGGTCGACGGAGACCGGGTAGGCCCAGGCCTTCCAGCCGTCTTGTCCGGCAGCGGAGGCCAAGTCGTGCAGGTGGGCGAAGGACAGGGCGCCCGCGATGACGGCCTGGACGAGGACGGCGTCCACGCGGAGAGCGGGGCGAGCCATCAGGACTCCTCGCCGGGGTAGGGCGGGCCGTCGTTGGGGTCGTAGCCGGGCGGGAAGGTGCCGGGCGGCGGCTCCGGAAGCGAGGCGGCCAGAGACGGGCCGATGGCCTCGATGAACTGCTGGTCAGGGTCGACCGTGTTGGCGTACAGGGCGAGTTGACCGAGCATCACGATGGTGCGGGCGAAGTCCTCGCAGTTGGGGCACATGGCGGGTGGACTCCCTTCTTCGGGCATGGCTCGGGTAGGGACTTGGCGCGGTGTGGTCGCGCCGACCTTGAAGCGGGAGAGATCAGGCTGCGGCCGGAGCGGATTCGACAGCCGGTGCCGGGATCGGTGCGGTGGGGCTCATCGCGGGCCGGAAGGGTGCCAGGACGGGCAGGTCCGGGGTGCGGTCGGCGTGCCGGTTGCAGATGTTGACGGCCTGTCGCAGCGTCGTGTGCGGGGCACGGATGCGGTGCCAGCCGCCGGTCGAGTCGCCCGCGATGGCGACGCCAGGGGTATCGGTGGGGATCTGGATGGCGGCGAGGACGGCGTCCGGGGAGATGTCGCCGAAGGCCATGTTGGCGCTGGACTCGTCGTTGACGCGGTGCGCGGTGCGGCCGGTGAGCTGGGCACGGAGCATCGTGATGCCCTTGCCGAGTTCGGAGCCGAAGCGCTGACCGCAGATCTCCAGGTAGATCCCGGCGGCACGGCCGAGCTGGGCCAGCCGGGCGAGCGCGGTGATGATCCGGTCCCGGCGCTTCTCCTCCTCCTTGTTGGCGTAGAGAGCGAGTTCGGCGACCTCGTCGACCAGGACCACGATCGGGATCGGGCGCAGGTCGGCGGGTAGGTCCCAGATGTCGGAGGCGATGTCGGCGTCCGGGACGTCGGCGGTGATGCGCTGTTCGGCGCGGATGAGTTGGTAGACGCCCTCCATGTGCGTGACGAGCGCGTCGAGGAGTTCGGCGGCGGTGTCGGGGCTGTCGGCGAGCGCGGAGAACCGGCGGGCCAGCGGGAAGAGTTCGACGCCCTGCTTGCAGTCGATGCCGACGAGGGCGACGTCCATGGACGCGAGCCCGGCGACCAGGTTGCGTTGGTACACGGACTTGCCGGACTCGGTGGCGCCGAGGGTGAGGGCGTGGGGTATCGCCCGATAGTCGCGGAAGTGGATCGAACCGTCTTCACGCAGGGCGACCGGGACCCGCATCGGTGCGGTGTCGGTCGTGGCAGGCATCTTCACCTGCCTGAGCACGTCGTAGCTGGTCATCCGCAGCTCAACGACACCCGAGCGGATTTCGCGGGCGGTGACGCCGTACATCGAGAAGGAGTGGCGCAGCCGGTCGGAGGCGGCGGCGATGTCGAAGGCATCCTGTCCGGGCCGGAGCTTGAGCCGTAGGACCAGGCCGGTGCGGGTCGGCCGTAGCCGCAGGATGCGAGGCGCCCGGGATTCCGGAGCGGGCCGGTCCGCGATCCGGGCGAGGGCGAGGCGCCAGCGCGAGGGCGGGACGGTCAGCCCGCAGGCGTCCATGACGGACGTGTACCGAACCAGGACGCGGACCGTGGCGAAGGTGACCCCGAAGGTCATCCAGTACCAGGCGGGGCGCCGCCACCGCAGGAGACCCGCAGCGGCGACGACCAGCACCAGCGTGACCGTGAACTCGGTCATTGTCAGGCCGCCTTGGGCTTCGCGGCAGCGGCGGCGAGGGAGGTGACGGCGACCGCGCGGAACGCGATGCCGTGCCGCTTCTGGCCGTTGAACTCGTTCTCCCACGGCCGGGCGATCAGGCCGGTGAGGGCGACCGGGGTGCCCATGGTCAGCTCGCCGGTGATGCCGGGCTCCGGGACGGTGATGGAGAGGATCTCGACCTCGTCGTTGGCCGCGAACATCACGTCGACGGTCATCATCTTCGCGCCGGTCTCGGCATCGGTGGCGATCTCGCCGGTACGGCGGTCCTTGACCTTGGGCTGCGGGTTCTTGGCGACCATCACGGTCGCGGCGGCGGTATCGACGGGAATCTGACGCACAGCAGATCACTCCTCTATAGAGGTTGGACTCCGCCACTCATGTACATGAGTGACATGAAGAAGAGTGCCTGACTCCTGTACATGAGTCAACCCGCCGCGAAGAAGAACTCGCGACGGGCTGCGGGGAGTTGAGCGCGCGTCAGTCGGTGGCGGGGATCCGATACTCGAAAACGAACTGGTCAGCGGCCATGAGCGTGTCGCAGACCTCGACGACGAGACCCTCGGTCGTACGGGCCTCACGGATCAGGTGAACCACCGACGCACCGGGGCTCAGTGCCAGCTCGGACGCCTCCGCCTTGGAGGCCGGGCGGGCTTGGAGTGTCTCGACGAACTCGGCGAACTCGTGTCCGTGGTCCTCGAGTCGGGCGTAGATGCCACCGCCGCCGGGGTTCTCGGCGAACAGCTCCGGGATCTCCTTCACGACGTCCCAGGGGAGGTACGACGTGGCGGTCTCGACGGGTGTGCCGTTGCGGAAGTAGAGGCGCCGTCGGGCCAGGACCTGAGTGCCGGCCGGAACGCCCAGTCGCTGGGCCGCATCCTCCGGAGCCTCCATCGGTCCGATGTAGAGCACGCTCACCTTGGCCGTGGCGCCGGACTGCGCGGACTCGGCGAGGTACGCGGCTTTGCCGCCCTGGCGGAGCGAGCGCCGGAAGCGGTCGGAGGAACGGTGCCGTACCGGCGGCCGGTCCTTCACGATCGAGCCCTTGCCGTGCCGGGTCTCGACGAGGCCGCTTGCGCGCACCTCAACCATGGCCTTGCGGATCGTGCCGCCGGAGACGCCGTAGCGATCGACGAGTTCGGACTCGCTCGGCACCATGTCGCCAGGCTTGATGATGCCCGCCCTGATCTGCTGGACGATCTCGTCCGCGATCTGCACGTACCGAGGTACGGCCTTGTCCCCTCCTACCGCGGTTCCCATAGTCCTTCTCTTCCTCCTATGCTCCTGTACATGAGTCAATCACAGGAGGCAAGGCAAGCACCATCGCTGCACTCGGTATCCGTGGCCGGAGCCGTGGTGCGGGATGACGGGCGTCTCCTGGCGATTCGCCGTGCCGACAACGGCGCTTGGGAGCTCCCCGGCGGCGTACTCGAACTTGAGGAGACCCCCGAGGCGGGTGTCGTCCGCGAGGTTCTGGAGGAGACGGGCATCCACGTCGAGGTGGACGAGCTCACCGGGGTCTACAAGAACACGATCCGGGGGATCGTGGCCCTGGTCTTCCGCTGCAAGCCGTCCGGCGGGGCGGAGCGGACGTCGGAGGAGTCGACGGCGGTCTCGTGGCTCACGCCCGACGAGGTCGCGGAGCGCATGTCCGAGGTCTTCGCGATCAGGCTCTTGGATGCCCTGGATGGCAACGGCCCCCACGTGCGGAGCCACGACGGCAGACAGTTCTTGGATGGGCGCGTCTAGCTCACCATCGGAAGTCTTCACTTCGGTGGTGTCGTCAGGTTTTCTCGCGCAGCAGCGATGAACTCTCTGCGTCGCGCCACAGTGGCGTCGTCGGCATCAGCAAGAGCGGACCAGGCCGGGTCGCCGTCGGGTGGAGGCCCTGACTGAAGAGATCGCAGCGCCTCGCCATGAGCACTCCAGTAGTCCAAGACAGAGGTGAACAATGCTTCCGCTCGCTCGTCAACCTCTTCTGGACCGAGCATAAGCAGACTGTCCCGACTCTTCCCCAAGTCGTCGACCCGCAGCAGGACATCACGAGGGATGTAAAGCCGTGCGAAGTCGTACGTCGCAGCATCCACGTCACCTGACTCCAGCCGATCAGACAGGCTTACGAGGTCGCCGCTATGCGCTTCCAAAGCCTTCAGGCAAAGATCCACCGCTTGAAGGAAGCCAACGTAGCGCTCCTGCCTCTGTTGCCGGAGCCACTGCAGATGCTCGTTGGCACCTTGATCGCGGACCTGTCGACGACCTGCTCGGTACGACAGCACACCGCTCAGCAACACACCAGGAACACCAATCGCCGCTGCCCAGATCGCAGCTTGTCCTTGATCCATGCCTCATCCTCAGCCGTCGGACGACCTATGCCAAGAGACAGCAACGGGATAGAACTTTCCCTACTTCATCAAGGCCCGCGCACGGCGCGGGCGCGCGCCGCCTCGACGGCGCGGCCTGCCTCTGTCTTCGCCCCGGCTGGCCGCGCCACGGCGGCGCGCTACGTGCTTGCGGGCGAGTACGGCAGAAACCCTCTGTGGCTGGGGCGGTCGGCTCCACGGCTTTAGGCAGCCAATTTGGCGCGAGCCTCGAAGATCATGGCCCCAACGTCGTGCTTTAACGGGCAGGTCCACAGACTGCCCGACCCGCGGAAGCTTACGGGGCCATGATCACTCGCGCCAAATCAGCTCCAGCCCAAAGCCGCTCCGCCGACCTTTAATCGAACGCGCGCGCGATTCGATCGTTTTTTGTCGTTGGGGGTGCATACGCATGTGATTGGGAATCATACTGCTGTAGAGCACCTCACCTAAGCCGAGGGGGATACATGGCAGCGCCCAAAACAACGGTCTGGCAACTCGATCCCCACACTAAGGCGAAGCATGACCTGCTGAAGTTTTATTTGGGAGGCTGGTTTCCCGTCCTTTCCTCGTATAACGGACGGATTGTTTTCCTGGATGGTTTCGCGGGGCCGGGGCGCTACGATTCAGGCGAGCCAGGATCCCCGCTGATTGCTCTCGATACACTTTTGACGCACAGTTACTTTAGCAATATGAAGTGCGAATTCCTCTTCTTCTTTTGCGAGGCAAAGAAAGATCGATTCGAGAGTTTGAGTCAGCAGATAGCTGGATATAAAGAGGCGCATCAGCCTTGGCCGGAGAACGTGAAAATTCAGTTGGTTCACTCTGAATTTTCGGAGACTGTGACCAGCCTCGTAGAGCACCTGAGGTCGCAGAAAAGGCGTCTGGCTCCAACTTTTGCTTTTGTTGACCCCTTCGGTTTTTCGGGCTTGCCTATGAGCCTTCTTGCGGACCTACTCTCATTCAACAGTTGTGAGTTGTTCGTTAACTACATGGTTGATCACGTGAATCGGTTTGCGACCGCCGGAAATGTGGATCATCATTTGGAAGCATTGTTTGGAACTGCTGAATATAAGAACGTCGGGCAGGATCCTGCCCGCAGTCGTCAACAATTTCTGCACGATTTGTACGAGCGGCAGCTCACCGACGTCTGTAAATTCACGTACGTGCAATCGTTCGCGATGATTAATAAGACAGGTCACATCGGCTATTACTTGTTTCACGGAACGCGCGACGTGAAGGGCGTCGAGCTGATGAAAAATGCCATGTGGAAGGTTGATCCAGGGGGTGGGTATCAGTTCTCTGACCGGCTGGCGGGTCAAGATGTTCTTTTTACGGACTCTGACGTGAACACGGAACCGCTTCGTCGGGCGATCCTGGAACGGTATAAAGGTAGAAGGATCTCTATTACTGCGCTAGAGCAATTCACGCTGATTCACACGCCGTATAGGAAGACGCACTTGCGGAAGCCTGTTCTCACGCCACTGGAGAAGGAAGGTGTTATCCACGTCGAGCGTCCCGGGAAGTCTGGGTTCCCTGAGGGCACGTGGGTGACTTTTCCCTCCTGACTCTAGACGGCAGTGCGCGGCCTTGGTGTCGGGTACTCATCCCAGGTTCGCGCTTCGAGTACCCGTCCATTGGATTTAGGAGTTAGGCCGCCCCATTGCTTGAAGAAGAACGGCACCTCTGCCTCCACACACTGATCTCGTAGACTCGTCACCCACTGTTCCTGAATCGGTCGGTGCCCTTTGCCGGATTCTCCTCCTGCAATTACCCACCCGATACCGCCCAAGTCGATGGTTCCCAGAGGGCCGATCAAAGGCTCGCAAGAAAGGAAACGTACGTGTGCGGGTGTCCCGCGCAGGTCATCGATGCGCCAATTGAACTCGGAGCTTTCTACTGTCACTCCCATCCAGACATTGCTCGGCCAATCGAACTGATCGGCCAGATTGCGCAATCGACGGGATCGTTTTGTTAGGATTTGATAGGTGTGCTGCGAGGTCTCTCGCATTACATCAAAAACATCTTTAATGTATGACACTGGGACCCTGGCGTGAAATAGATCCGACATCGAGTTAACGAAGACCGTCCTGGGCGCCTTCCATGTGTATGGGAGTCGCAGCGCTTGGGGATGGATCGTGAGACCAAAGCCGGGACCGGACGACAAAGGGTTTCCGTCGTTTTGATATTTTGGAGAACCCATTGCTTTCAATCGCTTAGCCAGAACGAGGGCGTAGCAGTGATCGCATCCATTCGAAATGCGATCACACCCAGTAGTGGGGTTCCAAGTTGCCTCAGTCCACTCGATAGTGCTGCGGTCCGCCATTTGGACTCCACTCCCTAGTTTGCCGTGCTGCTTCCCATTCTCCCGCATGTTCAACGTCTGCGGACCACCTCGGAAACGACCTGTCTGCTGAAAAACGGTTAGTGCTGTGAGCACGGTGCTAGATGTTGCAGGTGTCTGCCTGTGTTTGACAGGTCAGGGCGTTTTGGTCAAGTCCGTCAGCTTGCGTGCCAGGTAGACGACACGGTCCCGCGGCTCGGTCGTGCCAGCGCCGAGGGCATGTGTGAAGGCGCTGTGACTGGTCGGTGAGACTTAGCTTCCGATGCGCCCAGCCTTTGGCCCTGCCCGTAGATGTAGCCAGCCGCTGAGATGTGGATTCAGTGCGTTGGCCGACTCCTCGGCAGGGTCAGACCTGTTTGGCTGGGGGCCCTGGGCCGTCCCTGGGCCGTCCGCCGCCCCCCGACGCCACTCGGCGACGACCGACAGTGACAGTCGAGCTACAGCCGTCAGTGGGGAACGCCCAGGTCACAGGCCGCCAGCCATACGGGTTACCACCCAAGGCTGGACCTCAGGCAAGATGGGGTGTATCTGCCCACTGCCAGATTTCAAGCTGCCGGACGGTTTCTCTTGGCTGAGTTCATTTACACCATGCGCAAGGCGCGCAAGGCGCACGGCGACAAGGTGATTCTCGACGACGTCACCCTGAGCTTCCTCCCTGGGGCGAAGATCGGCGTCGTCGGCCCGAACGGCGCCGGTAAGTCCACCGTCCTCAAGATCATGGCCGGGCTGGAGCAGCCGTCGAACGGTGACGCGTTCCTGTCTCCCGGTTACAGCGTCGGCATCCTGCTGCAGGAGCCCCCGCTGAACGAGGAGAAGAACGTCCTGGAGAACGTCCAGGAGGGCGTCGCCGAGGTCAAGGGCAAGCTCGACCGGTTCAACGAGATCGCCGAGCTGATGGCGACCGACTACTCCGACGCGCTGCTCGACGAGATGGGCAAGCTGCAGGAGGAGCTCGACCACGCCAACGCGTGGGACCTCGACGCTCAGCTGGAGCAGGCCATGGACGCGCTGGGCTGCCCGCCCGGCGACTGGCCCGTGGCCAACCTCTCCGGTGGTGAGAAGCGCCGCGTCGCGCTCTGCAAGCTGCTGCTCGAGGCGCCCGACCTGCTGCTCCTCGACGAGCCCACCAACCACCTCGACGCCGAGTCGGTGAACTGGCTGGAGCAGCACCTCGCCAAGTACGCCGGCACCGTCGTCGCCGTGACCCACGACAGGTACTTCCTGGACAACGTGGCCGGCTGGATCTGCGAGGTCGACCGCGGCCGCCTGCACGGCTACGAGGGCAACTACTCCAAGTACCTGGAGACCAAGGCCACCCGCCTCAAGGTGGAGGGTGCCAAGGACGCCAAGCGGGCGAAGCGTCTGAAGGACGAGCTGGAGTGGGTGCGGTCCAACGCCAAGGGGCGTCAGGCCAAGTCCAAGGCGCGCCTGGCGCGTTACGAGGAGATGGCCGCCGAGGCCGACAAGATGCGGAAGCTGGACTTCGAGGAGATCCAGATCCCGCCGGGCCCGCGCCTGGGAAGTGTCGTCGTCGAGGTCAACAACCTCGGCAAGGCCTTCGGCGACAAGGTCCTCATCGACAACCTCAGCTTCACCCTCCCGCGCAACGGCATCGTCGGGGTCATCGGCCCCAACGGCGCCGGCAAGACCACGCTGTTCAAGATGATCCAGGGCCTGGAGGAGCCGGACTCCGGTTCGATCAAGGTCGGCGAGACCGTCAAGATCAGCTACGTCGACCAGAGCCGCGAGAACATCGACCCCAAGAAGACGCTGTGGGCCGTCGTCTCCGACGAGCTCGACTACATCAACGTCGGCCAGGTGGAGATGCCGAGTCGCGCCTACGTCTCCGCGTTCGGCTTCAAGGGGCCCGACCAGCAGAAGCCCGCCGGCGTCCTCTCCGGCGGTGAGCGCAACCGCCTCAACCTCGCGCTCACCCTCAAGCTCGGCGGCAACCTGCTGCTCCTCGACGAGCCGACCAACGACCTCGACGTCGAGACCCTCGGCTCGCTGGAGAACGCGCTCCTCGAATTCCCCGGCTGCGCCGTGGTCGTCTCCCACGACCGGTGGTTCCTGGACCGAGTGGCCACGCACATCCTCGCCTACGAGGGCGACTCCAAGTGGTTCTGGTTCGAGGGCAACTTCGAGTCGTACGAGAAGAACAAGGTCGAGCGGCTCGGACCGGACGCCGCCCGGCCGCACCGCGCCACCTACAAGAAGCTGACCCGGGGCTGATCGATCTTGCGCCACATCTACCGCTGCCCACTGCGCTGGTCGGACATGGACGCCTACGGCCATGTCAACAACGCGGTCTTCGTCCGCTACCTGGAGGAAGCCCGTATCGACTTCCTCCACCGCCCGGAGAAGGACTTCCAGCAGGGGTCGGTGGTGGCGCGCCACGAGATCGACTACAAGCGGCAGCTCGTCCACCGGCACCACCCGGTGGACATCGAGCTGTGGATCACCGAGATAAGGGCCGCGTCCTTCACCATCACCTACGAGGTGAAGGACGACGACTTGGTCTACGTACGGGCCTCGACAGTGGTCGTGCCGTTCGACTTCGAGGCCCAGCGGCCGCGCCGACTCACCGCCGAGGAGCGGGAGTTCCTGCGCGAGTACACGGATGAGACGGCCGTTGCGGACCCTGAGCAGGGGGCCGTCGCCGCATGACGGTGCTGCACCTCGCCGACGAGGGGGAGGCGGCGGATCTCGCGGCCTTCCTCTCCCGGCTGCTCCATTACGACCGTGGAGCCGCGGTGCGCCTGCAGGCGGCCGGCACGGCGCTCGCCGTCTTCGGGCGACCGCCGTCCTTCGAGGTACTCGCGATCCGCGCGGTACGACTCGCCAAGCCCTACGAGAACGGCCTCGACGTCACGCTGGACGTGACCGTCTCCGCGGGTGAACTCCTGGAGTCCGTCGACGAGTCGGCCGCAACGTCCGGCGTGCCGGCCGCGGTGACCGGGCCTCCGTGGGCCGGGGTCCTTCCGCCGCGCGGCGGTTGGAAGCCGGTGCCAGGGCTGCCCGCGCCGGATGCGCTGCGCGCGCTGGTCGGCGCGGCGGTCGCCGAATTCCGGTCCCGTACGCAGGAGTTGGCACCGGAGCTGCGCACCCGGGCCGAACTCGACCGGATCGGACGGGAGATCTGGTCCCGGACGGTCGGCGACACCCGCCTTCCGGTACGGGTCCTGCACGCGGCCCAGTCCCTCGGCTTCCTGCGCGGAACCTCGGGGGAGTGGCGGCTCTTCTCCTCCGGCGCGTGGCTGCGGCTGCGTACCGCCTACGGGTCGATCGCCGTACGGACGACGGGACTTGGGGCGCTCGGCGTCAGCGTGCGCTGAGCCGTTCCGCGCTGCCCCGACCGTTTCCGGACCCGGTGTCTATCGGTCGCTGTCGTCCGGCCATACGGCGATGTGGTCCGACTCCAGTTCCAAACCGACGCGGTCGCGCATGCCCAGGGCCTCGGTGTACTCGGCGGGGAGCTGGAGGCGCCCTGCGCGGTCGAGCATGGCGTACTCGCGGGCGACCACCGTCTCGTGGCCCGTGGTCTCGTCGACCTCGCTGCGGCGCAGGACCTCCGTGGAGGTGCGGCCGTCGCGGATGGCGACCGTGCGGCGGACCTCGCCGGCGACGGCCTGGTCGTGGGTGACGATCACGATCGTGGTGCCCAGAGCCTCGTTGGCGGTGCGGAAGGCGGCGAAGACCTGTTCCGCTGTGTGCGAGTCGAGTTCGCCGGTGGGTTCGTCGGCGAGCAGGACCGAGGGGCTGTTGGCGAGGGCCGCGCCGATCGCGACGCGCTGCTGCTGGCCGCCGGACATCTGGTGCGGGCGGCGGTCGCGGCACTCGGCGACACCGAGCAACTCCAGCAGTTCCAGGGCGCGTTCGGTGTGGGCGCGGCGGGAGCGACGGCCGTGGGAGCCGGTCAGCTGCATCGGCAGGGCGATGTTCTGGGCCGCGGTGAGATACGGGAGCAGGTTGCGGGAGGTCTGCTGCCACACGAAGCCGATGGTGTCGCGGCGGTAGGCGAGGCGGTCCTTCGCGGTCATGGTGAGCAGATCGTTGCCCGCCACGCGGGCGGCGCCCGCGGTGGGGGTGTCCAGTCCCGCGAGGATGTTCATCAGCGTGGACTTGCCGCTGCCGGAGGCGCCCACCAGGGCCATCAACTCGCCCTCGCGGACCAGGAGATCGAGGCCCTGGAGGGCCTGGACCTCGATGCCGTCCGTGGTGAAGACACGGACGAGCCGGTCGCAGGTGATCAGGGCGTCGTGGCCGTAGGCGGGGCGGTCGCGGTGCGCGGTGGCGCGCTGGGCCAGGTCGGCGAGGGTCGGGTTCGTCGTGGTCATCGGGGGTCTCCTGGGACGGTGCCTCGTCGGTGCCGCAGTTCGTGAGTCGCACGGGTCATCGGCGGTCGCGCGCCCTCGGTTCCGTCAGTCGCACGGACCCTCGGCCGTCCCGCGCCCCCGGTTCCGCCAGTCGCGCAGGTCATCGGCCGTCCCCCACCCTCAGTTCCGCCACCGACCCCCGCCGTCCTGTCCACCACGCCTGCACCCCGGCGACTCCCACCGTCACCGCGATGATCGCCAGCGCCGGGACCGTGAGCGACACCGCGTCCGTGTGCAACTCGGCCGCGCTCACCGGGACTTGGGCGGAGGCAAGGGCGATGGTCGTGAGGTCGATGCCGGGGGAGAGGAGCCGGATCGCCGCCCAGCCCGTGAGCGCGCCGCCCGCCGCCGCCAGGACCGCCTGGGGGAGGGACTCCAGGACCAGCAGGCGGCGGCCCTGTGCCCGGGTCAGGCCCATGGTGCGCAGGCGCGCCAGCAGGGCCCGGCGTTCGGGGGCCGCGCGGACGAGGGAGAGGAGGAGGGCGAGTACGGCGTAGCCGGCGCCGGCGGCGACCGCGGCCGTGTAGACGCGTTCGGCACCGGACTGCAGGGGCGAGTCGACGTACCCCGCCCGTTCCTCGGAGCGCAGGAGGACGCCCGCACCCGCCGTCACTCGGCGCAGGGCGGCTCCGTCGATGTGGTCGCCGGTCAGGAGCAGGACGGTCGGCCGGGCCGCCTCGGCGCTCAGACCGGCCCGGTCCACGACGAGGAAGTCGGCACTCGTGACGGCGGGCGTGCGGTCGCGGACCAGCGTGATGCGGACGGTGACCCTGGTGCCGTCCTCCAGGCGGACGGGGAAGGGGCGGGTGCCGTAGGTGGCGGCGACGGTGGGCGAGGCGACCGCCGGCAGCACGTCCGACTGTGACCCCGTGCCCGTATCGGAGCCCGATCCAGAACCTGCCTCCGACCCCGACCCCGACCCAGAACCAGCCCCCGACCCCGACCCCGATCCAGAACCCGACCCCGACCCTGACCCAGAACCCGCCTCCGCCCCCGCGCCGGCGCCCGCCGGAGTCCTCAACACCCCCGCCCCGAACGCCCCTTGCCCGGTCCTGGACGTCAACTCCGCGTAGCTCCGCGGATCCACGCCCACCACCGGCACGGACTGCCTGTCGTCGTTCGGCTTGGCCTGGTAGTTGATGCTCATGGCCGTCAACTCCCGGACCCCGGGCAGGCCGCGCACGCGATCCGGCAGGGACGACGGCAGCGCGGTGGTCCCCTCGACGCGGGCGTCGGCGCCGACCGTGAGGAGGGCGGCCTGGTCGCGGGCCTCGGCCACGCCCGCGAGGACCGAGCCGCCGAAGGCCGCCGTGGTGAGGGCGGTCAGGAGGGCCAGCAGGGGCAGGACCGCGGAGGCGGAGGTGCGGCCCGCGCGGGCCAGGGACAGATGGCCCACCGCGCCGCGCAGCCGGGCCGCCGGGCGGGCCAGGCCGCGCAGCGGGAGCGGATAGAGGCGGACCAGGACCAGGGCCGCGGCCACGCCGACCAACACCGGTGCGAGGGAGGCGAGTTCGTCGCCGGACGTGCCCCTCCTGCGCAGGGTCTCGACCGCGCCGAGCGTGACGACGAGCAGGGTGAGTTCCGCGACCGTACGGCGCCGGGACGGTCGTACGGATGCCACGTCCTCGCGGGGGCCGTGCATCCGCACCACCCGGTGGACGGCCGCCGCGCGCAGGGGCAGGGCCGTGCAGGCGACGGCGGTGGCGCCGGCCGCGGCGGCGAGCGCGTAGGAGAGCCGGCCGCCGGGGAGGGCGATCAGCGCGACCGTCAGGCCGAGGACGCCGGCGGGCACGGAAACGATGGACGTCTCCGCGAGCAGGCGGCCCGCCACTCCGCGCAGGGACCCGCCGCGGGCGCGCAGCAGGAGCAGTTCGGAGCGGCGGCGGTCGGTGGCGAGGCCGCCCGCCATCAGGAGGACGACCAGGGCGACCGTGCCGGTGCCGACGGCGGCCACGGCGACGAGCGGGCGGATGCCCGAGCGCAGGTCGGCGTAGGAGACGACGACGTTGTCCAGCTCGGTGCTCACGTCGGTGGTCGGGTCGGTGCGGGTGCGCATGTCGCGCAGGGCCGGGCCGCCCTCCAGGGAGGCGATCGCCGACTTCAGGCCGTCGAGCTCGTAGGCGTGCAGATCGCCCGGCGCCGGCGCCAACTGCCAGTAGCGCAACGGGTTTCCGGGCGTGCCCAGCAGCGCGGGGGCGGCCTCGGGGGCGAGCAGCAGGCCGCCGAGCCAGTACCGGTCCCCCTCGGCGCCCGCGCCCGGCAGGAGGATCAGGCTGGGGGTGCGCAGGAGGGGCCGGGTCGCCCAGTAGGCGCCGTTCGGGTCGCGCGGGGTGACGATGCCGGTGACGCGTACGGCGAGCGGGGCGCGTTCCACGCCGGGCACGTGGATCACCGAACCGACCTTGATGTGCATGCGCTCGGCGGTCTCGTCGCTGACGGCGGCCTCCACCTCGGCCGTGGTGGTGGTCACCTGTTCCGAGGCGCGGGGCAGCCGGCCGGTCACCGACCGGACGTGTCCGGCGAGGTCGTGCTGCGCGGTGAGGGTGACCTGCGCGGGTACACCGTTGGGGCGGGGCAGGAAGGCGTCCGGCACCTCCATCGGGGCGCCGGTCCGCACCCCGTACGTGGACTGGCCGGGGTCGGCGGCGAGGGGGCGCGGGACGGTGTCGAGGACCTTCCGGTACTGGGCGCCGAGCCGGTCGGGGCGCAGCGCATCCTCCCGCATGCCCTGCGACATGAGGGGATCGGGCTGGTCCGTGGACACGTCCACGCTGGTGCTGTCGGGGCTCGCCTGCTCGACGGCGTGCCGCAGTCCCGCGTCCTCGTACCGGTCGACCGCCCGGGGGAGGGCCGCGGCGAGGCACGCGGTCAGCGCGACGAGCAGCGCCAGCGCGCAGGCGGCGCCGGGGGCGGTACGCAGCCGGGTACGGACCCAGGGGGCCAGTACCGGCGTACGGACGTCACGGGCCGACAGCCGCCCGCCGATGAACCGGCCCATCTCACTCACCCCCCGAATCCCGCAACGACACCACCGGATCCGCCCGCCGCAGCGCCAGCGCCCCGGTGACCAGCAGCGGGGCCACCGCCACCGCGGCGAGCAGCAACGCCACCTGGGCGACGGGCAGTTCGACCAGTACCGCCGGTACCGGTCGGGCCGCCTCGCCCGTCAGGACGATCAACGGGATCACCGCCCGGGTCAGTACCGCGCCGAGGGCCGTGCCCACGATCAGGGCCAGCGCCACCAGGACGCCCTGTTCGAGGGCGATCATGCGGGCCAGCCGGCGGCGTGGGGCGCCCAGGGCGCGCAGCACGGCGAGTTCGGCCCCCCGCTCCCGCAGCGACCCCGCCGCGCTCACCGCGAACCCGACCGCGGCCAGCGCCGCCGCCACTCCGGCCGCCGCGCCGAACGCCGCCTCCGGGCCCGCTCCGAACGGGTCGTCGCGCAGTTGCGCCGCCATCTCGTCCCGCACCACGACCTGCGCGGGATCCATGTCCGGCAGCGCCCGTAGCGCCGCCGCGACCTGGCCCGAGCCGCCGGCGTCGGTGCGCAGCCACCACTCCGTGGGCGTGACGCCGATGCCGTACCGGGACTCCAACTCCCGGTTCACGGACGGCAGATCGACCAGCAGGGCGCCGCCGTCCGTGTCGCTCGTCGTCGGCAACTGCCGTACCGAGTCCACGATCATCGCGGACACGGTCTGGCCGCCGAAGGTCAGGTCCACGCGCTGCCCGGTTCGCGCGCCCGCCGAGGTGAGGAAGCGGTCGGTGGCGACGGCGGTGACCTCGGGCGGGTCCGGTTGCGGGACCTGCACGCGTACGGTCAGCGCGGGAGCGATCCAGGCCTCGTCGGCCGGCACATACCCCGTGCCGTACGTGACGGTCGGCGGCCCGGACGAACTCACCTTCGCCTTGGTCGGGTTGGCGGAGTCGCCTGGCGTGGTCGACAGCCCGTCACCGTGCAGAGCCGCCTTCCAGCCGGTGGGCAACGGCACTGTTCGGGCCGTCCCGTCCGCGCCGGTGGCCGTCAACTCGCCCAGCACCAGCCGGTGTCGCTCCGACTTCCCGACCGGCTGGGGCAGCACCAGCTGCAGACCGGTGAGGGTGAGCGGGCCCGTGGTGGCGCCCAGGTCGAGGGTGTGCGGGCGCCCGTCGGCGCGGAGTTCGCCCACGGGTATCTCGTACGGGGTTCCGTACGTGTCCTCCAGCGTGGCCGTCACGTCCGCCGTGGTGCCCTGGCGAGGTGTGCTGAACAGGGTTGCGGTCAACCGCACTCGGGAGCTGTGCGCGGGCACCTTGGCGCCGGCCGCCGCGGGCACTCCCCCCAGCCCCCGCACCAGCGGCCCCACCGCCCCGGGCGCCAAGTCCCGGCGCAGCAGCACCCCTTCGGCCGCGTGGCGCGTGTCCAGCGCCAGCACGGTCGCCGTGCGGCTGTCGGAGAGGGGGAGTTCGGTGCGGACGGCGGGCGCGGCCTCTCGTACGTGGGGGAGGGCCGCGTAGGTGTCCGTGCGGCCGATGCCCGCGTCGCCCGCGCCCTGGATCCGGACCTGGGTGCCCGCGCCGAAGTCGGCCTGGTCGTTCTGCGAGCGGTCCCAGGATGCGCCCTGGCCGATGGCCAGCATGCCGAGGGCGACCGCGAGGACCAGCAGCAGGACCGGGCCCGCGCCGCGCATCGGGCGGCGGCTGAGCTGCCAGCCCGCCAGCGCCGCCGACAGACCGCGCCCGCCGGCCGCCCGGCGCTCCGCGAGCCGCGCCACCAGGGGCAGCAGCCGCAGGGTCAGGACCGTGCCGGCGAGCAGCGCGAGTGCCGGGGCAGCCACCAGCAGCGGGTCGATGCCGAGGGTGCCCGAGGTGTCGTCGGAGACGGCGCCCGTGGTCTGCCGGCCGAGCTGCCAGTACGCCACCCCGGCCACCGCCAGCAGCCCCAGGTCCGCGCCCGCGCGCAGCGGAGCGGGCAGCGCGCGGGACCGGCGCGGACGGAAGCCCTCGACCGTGAGGGCGGGCAGGGTCACCGCCAGCGCGCAGCCGAGGGCCACGCCCGCGGCGACCAGCCAGACCCCGAGCCGCCCGCCGGCCGGCATGTCCAGGTGCAGTCCGATCCGGGCCAGGGAACCGTGCCCGGCCAGCAGCCGGGTGAGCGGTCCCGCCAGCAGCGGCGCGCACACCACCGCGGGCACCGCGAGGAACAGCGCCTCCACGGCGGCGAGCGTCGCGATCCGGATGCGGGAGGCGCCGCGTGCCCGCAACAGCCGTGTCTCGCCGGTGCGTTCGGCGCTCAGCAGCCGCGCCACCAGCAGCAGCGCGCAGGAGGCGAGCAGGGCGAGTTGCAGCGCGATGATCAGCAGGGTCGAGCGGGAGACGAGCAGCGAGCGCTGGATCCGGTCGAGGACGTCGGGCAGGGCGGTGCCCGCGGCCGTCGTACCGCTGAGCGCGGGCTGTTTGCGCAGGGCCGCGCCGCCCGCGGTGGCGCTCGCGCCGAGCGCGTCGATCCGGGCGGTCGTCAGCGTCGAGAAGTCGGCCGACGCGAGCCAGGCCGAGGGACCGGCGCTCACCGCGCCGCCGGTGATGGTGCCGGGGGCGGCGAGGAGGGGACCGTACGTCGTGAAGCCGACCGTCCTGATGCCGCGACCGCCGAGGTCGTCCAGCTTCCAGTACGGGGCGTCCGCGGCGAGGGGGCGGTACAGGCCGGTGAGGGTGACGCGGACCTTCGGGCCGCCGAGGCGGTCGGTGAGGGTGAGCCGGGCGCCGGGCCTGAGGCCGAGGGCGCGGGCGGCGGTCTGGGGGAGGGCGGCCTCGACGAGGCCCTCGGCGGCGCCGGTGCCCTCCTGCTCCCCGGCCCCCGCCCGGGGCTGTCGCCCCTCCACGATCCGCACCTGCGTCGGGTCCAGCGCCGCGAGGTAGGTCAGATCCGGGTCGGCCGAGCGCTCGGCCGGTGCCTGGAGCGAGCGCGGCAGGGCGTACGGGCCCGAGCGCAGCAGCGTCCGCACGGTGACCGGCAGCCCGCCGAAGGTCCGCCGGGCTCCGTCCCGTACCGCATGGTCGGCGGCCGTGCGCCCCTCGGCCGGCACGTCGGCCTTGACGATCAGGGCGGTGTCGGCGGCGTTGCGGGGGTCCTGGAGGGAGTGGCGCAGGGCCGCGTCGTCGATGGCGGTCGAGTAGGCGGTGAGGGTCGC
Organism: Streptomyces sp. NPDC092369; assembly: GCF_044755245.1. NCBI lineage: Bacteria > Bacillati > Actinomycetota > Actinomycetes > Kitasatosporales > Streptomycetaceae > Streptomyces > Streptomyces sp. NPDC092369. The sequence goes on along the minus strand of NZ_JBIVQP010000002.1, from coordinate 1,221,721 downwards.
GAGGACCGCGGTGGTCAGCAGGACCGTGAGGAGGGCGGCGGTCAGCAGCAGGCGGTGGGCGCGGGCGCGCAGCAGGACAAGCCTCGTCACCGCACCGAACACCGTCACCCCGACCCCCCGTGGCCGCCTGGAAGTTGTCCAGACCTGCGGGTGATGCTTTCAGACGGAAGGCAATTCGGGTAAGCGCCTACTGCCCGAGCTTGACCGGATCGTGACGCGGAGGACCAGGTTCGACCGGGCCGGGTCGGTCCGACGTGTCCCGGCTCAGTCCGGGGTGTTCACCATCGAGGCCGCCGCGTACGTCAGGTACTTCCACAGCGTCTGCTCGTGCTCCTCGGACAGACCCAGCTCGTCCACGGCGTCCCGCATGTGCTTCAGCCAGGCGTCGTGCGCCTCGCGGTTCACCGTGAAGGGCACGTGGCGCATGCGCAGCCGGGGATGGCCGCGGTTGTCGCTGTACGTCGTCGGGCCGCCCCAGTACTGCATGAGGAAGAGGGTCAGACGCTCCTCGGCCGGGCCCAGGTCCTCCTCCGGGTACATGGGCCGCAGCAGCGGGTCCTCGGCCACGCCCTGGTAGAAGCGGTGGACGAGCCGGCGGAAGGTCTCCTCCCCGCCGACCTGCTCGTAGAAGGTCTGCTCCTGAAGCGTGCCGCGCCGGATCTCTGTCACGCCTCCATGGTCTCAGACGGGGTGGACCAGGACTCAAGACTTAGGTCTCGGAAGGAATCGGGCACCCACACCTCCCCGGTACACGCATCCCCGTACACGCAACCCCGGACCCGCACCCCCGGCACTCGCGTCCGCCCGTCCGCCGCAGCACAGTGGAGGGTATGAGCGCGTACGCACTCGACAAGGACCTCGCCGAGGCGGCCCGCTCGGCGCGGGCCGCGCTGGTGCGGGCGATCGAGGCGACCGGGGTGTGGGCCGGCGACCCCGTGTGGCGGGCGGCGTTCGAGGCGGTGCCGCGCCATCTGTTCGTGCCGTACTACTACGTGGGCGTCGAGGGCGGCTACGAGCGGCGCTGGGGCGAGAGCCCCGATCCGCGCACCCGGGAGCGGTGGCTGCGCGGTGTCTACGCCGACGCCCCGCTGGCCACGCGGCTGCGCGACGGCGAACTGGTCTCCTCCAGCAGCCAGCCCTCGCTGATGGCGATGATGCTGGCCGAGCTGGGAGTGAGGGACGGTGATCACGTCCTTGAGGTCGGCGCCGGCACCGGCTACAACGCGGCCCTGCTGGCCCACCGGCTCGGCGACGACGACCTGGTCACGACCGTCGACCTGTACCCGGACATCACGGAGGCGGCCCGGCAGCACCTGGCCGCCGCCGGTCATCATCCGGCCGTCGTGACCGGCGACGGCGCGCGCGGAGTCCCCGAGCGCGCCCCCTTCGACCGGATCATCGCGACCTGCGCCCTGACCTCGGTCCCGCACGCCTGGCTCGCCCAGTGCCGCCCCGGCGCCCGGATCCTGACCCCGCTGGCCACCGGCCTGCTCGCCCTGACGGTCCGGGACGCCGGCCATGCCGAGGGCCATTTCCTGCACACGCCCGCCTACTTCGTGCCGCTGCGCGGCGAGGGCAGACCGGACCGGGAGCCGGTACCGCTGGGCGGGGTGCCGAGCAGCGCCCGCGACCACGAACTGTTCCGCTTCCTGCTCGCCCTCAGCCGCGGCAGCCTCGACCCGCAGGAGGCGTACGCGCTGTGGAACCGCGAGGGCATGCCGGCGCGGGAGCGGTACGGCATCACGGTCAGCGGTGAGCACGAGTGGGCCTGGCTGGACGACCCGGAGGGGCCGTACGCGTGGCCCCTCGCGGGCTGAACCGAGCTGTCAGCCGCGGCGGACCGTGATCGTCGTCCACGCCCCGACGTGCACCCGGTCCCCGTCCTGCAACGGCACCGGCACGAAGGGCTGGATCGGCTCCTCGCCGCCGTTGACCGTCGTACCGTTCGTCGAGTTCTGGTCGACGACCGCCCAGCTGCCGTCCGGCTGCTGGACCAGCACCGCGTGCTGATGCGAGACGCCCGGGTCCTCCGGGGGCACCGCCAGGTCGATGTCCGGGGTGTCGCCGGTGGAGTGGCGGCGGCGGCCGATGGTGACCTGGTTGCCGCCGAGGGTGCGCTGCTGCTCGGGCGAGTACGCGGGCAGGTTGAGCCCCGCGGCCTCGGGGCCCGAGCGCTGCATCATCGCCATGAAGTACTCGCGGTCCGGACCGATCGTCGCCGTCCAGGTCGCGGGCTGCTGCGGTGCCTGCGGGAAGGCGGGGCCGGGCGGGGCCTGGGTCGCGCCGGGCTGCGGATAGCCGTAGCCACTGCCGGGACCGGGGCGCTGGCCACCGGGTCCGCCCTGGCCGCCGGCGGGCGGGGAGAGGACCCAGTCGTCGTCACCGCCGCCGAAGGGCTGACCGCCCTGCTGCGGCGGACGTCCCGTCTCCTGCGGGAAGGCGGGCGGAGCGGACTGCTGCTGGTACGCCTGCGGGGCGCCCGAGGTCGCGCCGGGACCGGCGGGCGGGGTGGGCCCGGGCGGCGGCGGGACCGGACGCGAGGGGTCGCCGTAGCCACCGGGCGGGTTGTTGTAGCCGCCCTGGCCGCCTGGCGGATTGCCGTAGCCACCGGGACCACCGGGACCGCCCTGGCCACCGGGACCACCCGGACCGCCTGGCTGGTTGCCGTAGCCGCCGGGACCGCCCTGGCCCCCGGGCTGGTTCCCGTAACCGCCCTGGCCGCCGGGTCCGCCCTGACCGCCGGGGCCCGACGGGTCGGTGCCGTACGGCGGGATCGGTTCTGCGGGCCGGTTCATCTGGGACGGGCGGGAGCCCTGGTACTCGTACGAGTCGGCGCCGCCGAACGTCGGCGGGGGTGGCTGCTGCTGATAGCGCGGGCCACCGGGACCGGGGCCGGGGCCGGGACCCGGGGGGCGCGGGGCGGCCGGGGTGTACGAGGTCGCGGTGTTCGTCAGGAAGTTCCACCGGCACTCCTCGCAGAAGGGCGCACCGCCCTCACGGGGCGTGCGGCACTGCGGGCAGAGCTCCGGCTCGGCGCGGTCCGGCACGGCGGACAGGTGGGACCGTCCGCCCTGACCCTGGCCCTGGCCTTGACCCTGGCCGGGCGGCGGGAAGCCGTAGCCGCCGCCGGGCGGCGGAGGCGGGGGCGGAGGCACGGCACCGGCCATGCGGTGACCGCAGACCTCGCACCAGTCGTCGGAACCCGACTGGTGTCCGTTCGGGCAGGTCGGCATGTCGGCTCGTCCCCCTTTCCTTCATCGGTTCTCGCGTTACTTCTTTACACGAACAGTCTTTGTGGACCGTGTCTCGAGAGTCATCTCGTCGGCCGACTCGACCTTCGCCTTCAGTCGCACAGTACCCGCCGCGGCATCGACCACGTCCACCACCTTCGCAAGCAGTTTCGCAGTATCCGCGTTTCCGGAGTCGCTCGCGAGCTGAACGGCCCGGCCCAGTTTGGCCGTTGCTCCGTCGATGTCTCCCGCTTTGCGTAGATCGAGCCCTTGTTGGATGGCTTGTGCCAGTTCGGCCTGCCCGGTGTAGTGGGCGACCTGAGGGTTGATCGACGTCGAAGCGGCCATGTCGTCGGTCCACATGGCCCGTACGAGCCCCTGGGCGCCCAGGTTCTGGGTGCTGCCGTCGGGCTGCGGGACCACCAGCGAGACCCGGGCGGCGAGCATCTCCTGGCCGATGCCGGCCGTGGGGACCTCGACGCAGACGTGGTAGTCACGGGACTCGTCTCCCCAGGAGCCCGTGGGGTAGTCGCCCGCGCGCGGTCCCGCCTCGGTGCGGCGTTCGGTCAACTCCTCGACCGTGGGCGCGACTTGCTTGACGAACTTGATGGTCGTGCCCACCGGCGTCCACACCCGCAGCGCGACGTCGGCGACCTCCTTGCCCATCGCCGTCTCCATCATCCGCGTGAAGTCGGCGGCGAGGGCGGCCGGGTCGGCGACGATGTCGGCCGTGCCGAGCAGCGCGGAGGAGATCGCTGTGACTTCTTTCACTTCCCAGTCGGTGCCCACGCCGCGGGCGTCACAGGTGAAACGGCCGGCGCAGGAGTCGAGCGCGGCCTTCAGGTCCTCGGGCGACTCGTGCTCGTTGCGTCCGTCGGTGAGCAGGATGCCGTGCCGGATCGCCACGTCCGCCGAGGACAGCAGCCGGTCAGCCAGACGCAGCCAGGTGCCGATGGCCGTGCCGCCGCCCGCGCTCAGCTTGCGCAGCGCCTGCTTGGCCTGCTCGCGGGTGCCGGCGTCGGCGACCGCCAGGCTCCCGCCGCCCGGGTAGACCTCCTTGGCCACATGGGTGCCGCCGATCACCGCGAAGTGCACCCCGTCCCGCAGGGTGTCGATCGCGGCGGCGGTGGCGTCCCGCGCGTTGCGCATCTTGGTCGCCGGGTAGTCCATCGAGCCGGAACAGTCGACCATGATCGCCACGGCCGCGGACGGCCCCTGCCCCGGCGCGTAGAGGTGGGGCGCGGCGACCGGAGTGCCGATCGTGCCGCCGCCGGTGGCGGTCACCGTGACGATCGCGTTGACCTCGTTGCCGTCGGCCGGCAGGTACTCGTTCTGGTACACGTCCACCGAGAACTGCGGCACGTTCGACTTCGCGAAATTGGCCATGCCTACTCAAATCCCCCTCAAAACCCCGCCGTTGGCAGGGCGATGACGTCATACGGACCGGTCCCCTCCGGTCCGCCCGTGCGCTGCCGTGCGTTCCCCGTGTACGGCCTCAGGCCGATCCTGCCCCCTGAGGCAGGGCCGGGAACGGCACGACGGCCACTGTTACGTTGTCGTGGCCCCCGCCGTCCAGGGCGTGGCCGACCAGAACCTGCGCGCTGTGCAGCGGACGCACGGCCGCGTCCGGCGGGACGACCTCGGCCATGTCCTCGGCCGCCTCCGCGTAGTTCCACAGCCCGTCGGTGCACACCACCACTACACCCGGCCGGTCCGGCTTGAAGGAAGCCGTGTGCGGCTCCAGTTCGTAGGCGTCCGCGCCGAGCCAGCCGGTGATCGCGTGGGCGCGCTCGTCGGCGTAGGCCTCGGCCTCGTTCATCAGGCCCGCGGCGACCATCTGCGCGGCCCACGAGTCGTCCTCGGTGAGCCGGGCCGGCGGCGAGGCGCGGTCCACCGGGACCCAGTAGGCGCGGCTGTCGCCGACCCAGCCGACGACCAGCAGTCCCGCGGTCACCACCGAGCCGACGATGGTGCAGGCCGGCGCGTTCTGGTGCGGGGCGTGCTCGCGGGCCGTGGCGGGCTCGTCGGCCAGCGCGTTGACGGCCTGCGAGGCGGCGACGATCGCGTCGTGCAGGGCCTGCTGCGGGTGGGTGCCGCGGGGCAGCGCGGCCAGCAGCGACTCGGTGGCGACGCGGGCCGCGGCGAGCGAGGCGTCGTCGGGGCGGGTCGCCGAGGAGACGCCGTCGCAGACGATCGCCACCGACGCGGGCGAGCCGTCGGGCAGCGCGGCGACGCCGATGCCGAACGCGTCCTCGTTGCGGTGGTGGCGCAGCCCCCGGTCGCTGACCGCGGCCAGCGGGCCGCACTCCTGCTCCATGTGGTCGCGCTCGCGGGGCTGGGCGTGCCCGCAGTTCTCGCAGTAGCCGTCCCGGTCCACATGGCCTGCCCGGCAGGCCACGCACACCTTGGCCTCGGCCGCCGGACCGGCCGACTCGGCCAGCCGCGGGTCCGGAGCCTGCAGCGGGTACTCGTCGGGCTCCGGCGGCCGGTCGAAGCGCACCCCGGAGGCCGGCGAGACCGGCGATCCGGTGGGCGGGCCGGTCGGCAGCCCGGCGGCCTGGGGCAGCGGCGGCGGGTGCTCCGGGGGCAGTGGAGTGCCGCCCGAGTCCGTGCCGGGCAGGTCCGTCGCCAGATGGGTCGCCCCGGGCGTGCTGGAACTGCTCGGCTCGGGGGCCACGGGCCAGGCCACGCCGTCGTCGCCGGACGGCACGTCCGTGCCGTTCAGCATGACCGTGGGGTGGTCGTCGGGTGGTGCGGGCACCGCGGACAGGTCGTATCCGCACGCACCGCAGAAGCGGTCACCCGACTCGAGCGGCCACTCGCAGCTCGGGCACGCGGACAGCTGGGGCATCTGCGACATCAGCTACACCCACGTCCGGGGGCGGTAACGGTTGGCACGTTCCACCAGGTCGATCCTCTCCTCGCCGCCCCGTGCCAGCCGGGCCAGCGTGCGGTACGAACGCTCCAGGCCGAAGCGGAGGCCCCGCTCGTCCAGGTCGCTGCCGAGCAGCACCCGCCGCGCGGGCGCCGAACCCTGGCCTCCGGAGAGTATCCAGTCCAGCGCGCTGCCGAGGACCTCGGCCGACAACTGCTCCCGGCGAGCCGGGTCAAGACCGTAGGCGTCCAGCGCCTCGACCTGCCCCGCGGCGGCGGTCAGGTCGTCCAGGAAGGGTACGTCCGCGGCGACCGCCGTGCGTTGACGCAGCCGCGCCCGTACGGCGGCCACGCGCGCGGCCGTGTAGTGGATCGACGACTCCGGCACCGACTCCAGCGTCCGTACGGCTCCGGCGCGGTCCCCGCCGGCCAGCTGGACGCGGGCCAGCGCGAAGGCGGCGCTCACATAGCTGGGGTCGGTCGACCAGACCAGGCGGTAGTACTCGGCCGCGTTGTCCAGCTGCCCCAGCACCTCCGCGCACAGCCCGAGGGCCAGCTTGGGGGCGATCTCGCCGGGGAAGGCGTCGTAGATCGCGTCGAACGCGAGCGCCGCGCCCTCCTGGTCGCCGGTGACCAGGGCGGCGGTGCCCCGGTACCAGACCACCCGCCAGTCGTCGGGGCGCTCGCTCTCCAGGGCCGCCAGGGCGTTCAGCGCGGTCGCCGAGTCGCCGTTCTCCAGCCAGGCGCGGATCTGCCGCAGCCGGGTCTCGGGCGACTGGGCCGGCGCGGCGGCGAGCGCCCCGAGCAGCTCGGTCGCCGCGGTGGTCATCAGACCCGCGAGGAAGCCCGCGTTCGGGTCGGCGGGGTCCACGTGCGGGACGGGCAGGGCGAGCGCGGCGGCCGGTGAGTCGACCGACTTGACCAGCGCGGGGGCGTCGCCCGAGGTCAGCTCGGGCTGCCGCCGGCGGAGTGTCGCCCGGGCGCCGAGGCGCGAGACCTCGCCGGTCAGCTTCGGGAACAACTCCGCGTCCGTGACCTTCAGTTCGGGCCCGAACAGCGTCGACAGGGCGGGGCGGGCGCGGCCCGTCTGCAGTGAGACGACCTCGCGCAGCACGCCCGTCAGCTGCTCGGCCATCTCCTGCGCGGAGGCGAACCGGCGGGCCGGGTCGGGGTCGGTGGCGCGGACCAGGAGCCGGTAGAAGGACTCGTACTGGCGGAAGACCTCGATGTTGTCCGGGTCGGGCAGGGAGTCCACGAAGACGTTCGTGTAGCCCTGGAAGTCGAAGGTCATCACCGCGAGGGTGCGGGCGACCGTGTACAGGTCGCTGGCCACCGAGGGGCCGACCTCCGCGACCTCCGGCGCCTGGTAGCCCACCGTGCCGTAGATGGCCGACTCGTCGTCGTCCATCCTGCGCACCGCGCCCATGTCGATCAGCTTGAGCTGGTCCTCGGTCTGGATCGCGTTGTCGACCTTGAAGTCGCAGTACAGGAGGTTGCGGCTGTGCAGATGGCCGAGCGCCTCCAGCGCCTCGATGCCGTACGCGCACGCCTGCTCCACCGGCAGCGGGTCGCGCTTGCCCTCGGGCGTGCGGCGGTCGTTGGCGATCTCCTTCAGCGACTTGCCGCCGACGTACTCCATGACGATGTAGCCGTCGAGCGAGCCGGTGCGCTGGTCGAGGTGCTCGACGAAGTTGTAGATCCGCACGATGTTGGAGTGCTCGATCTCCGCGAGGAACCGCCGCTCGGAGATCGCCGCCGCCATCGCGTCCTGGTCGCCGGTGTCCAGCAGGCCCTTGAGCACGACCCAGCGGTCCGACACCGCGCGGTCCACCGCGAGGTAGACCCAGCCGAGCCCGCCGTGCGCCAGACAGCCGACCACCTCGTACTGGCCGTGCACCACATCGCCCGCGGCCAGCTTCGGCGTGAACGAGTACGGGTTGCCGCACTTGGTGCAGAAGCCCTCCGTGCGCCCGGGTGAGTCGCCGCGTGAACGGCCCACCGGCGCCCCGCAGTCCGAGCGCGAGCAGAACCGCTTGCGCTCGGGTACCTCGGGCTTGTCCTGCACCATCGCGCGCGGATCGGGCCGCGGCACGTCCGGGACCTGCACCAGGCCCACGCCGAGCCGCCCGCGACTGCTGGCGCCGGTACTGGAGCCGGAGCTGCGCACCGACACCGAACGGCCCGTCGAGCCGCCCGACACGGAGCGGGACAGCCGTCCCGACACCGAGCGCCGGGACTTCGCCGACTGCGACGACGTACGCGAACTGCTGCGGCTGCTGGCGCGCGAACCGGCGCTGTTCGCCGAGCCCCTGCGGCCGCCGGTCAGCCCGGTGGCCGGTGAGTTGACCATCCCGTCCCCCGAGACGACCGGGGCCAGGCCGCACGTGTCGCAGTACAGCTCGCCGCCGCCCACGTCCTCGTACGTGCCCTCGCAGTCCGGCCGCTGGCACTTCTGTTCCGCCTGACTCATGACGACGCTGCCCCCTTCGAGTCGCTCATGCTCCCGGCCCCCTACGGTCCTGCGGTCCGCCCTGGTCCGCCGCGGGCGGGGCGGTGAGCAGTTCGGCCGCCGCGTGCTGGTAGCGCAGCACGGCCTGTTCGGCCACCCGCAGATCGCAGGGCGCGCTCCACAGCATGCGGCGGGCCGCGTCGTAGCGCTCGATGAGGAACCGGTCCTCGGCGAGCCCGTGCCGGGCGACCTTCGCCTTGTACGCGTCCAGCCGGCCGCGCAACTCCGCGCGGACCGCGAGCGGTTGGGTGACCGCGCTCAACGACTCGCGGGCGCGCAGCAGTTCGTCCTCCGCCTTCTGCTCCAGGGACTCCAGGAGCGGCGAGAGCCGGTGCCACTGGGCGTGCCTGCGGTACTCGGCGGCCGTCGCCAACTGCTCCTGCAGCGCGGTCGGCGGACCGCTGACCACCGGCACCTCCGTGGCGGCGATCTTCGCAAGCACCTCGCCGCGCGCGGTGCGCGCCTCGGCGAGCGTGCGGTCCGCGCGCGAGAGCACGTCCCGCAGCTTGACCAGCCGCTGCTCCGCGTCCTGCCGGACGGTCAGCACGGCGTCGATCTCGCGGCGCACCTCCTCCAGGGCGCGCGCCTCACGGTCGTACACCGTCGTGTCGGGCCGGCCGCCGCCCGGGGCCGAACTCCCTTGCGCGGCAACCCAGTAGGCGAGCGGGTCGGACACCACCTGCTCGCGCAGCGAGGTCAGGGTGCGGGTGATGCGCTCCAGGTCGTCGCCTGCCGGGTGCTCACCGGGGCGCACGCCGACGGAGTGGGCGAGCTTGCGGGTGCGCTGCAGCTCCGCGGCCAGTAAATCGATCCGGGCGGGCAGCGCCGACCACACCGCGTCGGCGGCGACGACCATGTCCAGGCTCGTCGCGTACAGCTCGTTCATCCGCTCCACGAGTGAGACCAGCGAGAAGCGGTGGCTGAGCTTGCCGGCGGCGGACCCCAGCGTCGGCGCGTTCGCCGTGGCCTCGGTGGACACCGAGCCGGCGACCGTGACGCACTCGCCGCGCAGCAGCTCCGTCAGCTCCACCAGGTCCTCACGGCTGGACCAGCGACGACGGGAGCGGATGTCGCGGGCGGAGCGCAACGCGTCGGTGTACGCGTCGAAGTACGCCCACAGCAGGGTGATCGACGCGTCCGCGGACGCCCAGCGCTCCTTGGTGGTGCCCGTCAGCTCGGCGCCTTCGAGGAGTCTGCGGCCCGCGTGGTCCTGGAGGGCGAGCAGCGAGGTCTCGACCGCCTCGTGCTCCGCGCCGAGCCGCGCCAGCGCACGGTCCACCTCGTCCCGGTCCATCACCGGCCCGGCGGGGTCCGTGACGCCCATCGATCACCTCTCGCTGCTGTCGTGTGCCGTCGTGTTGTCGTCGCGCCGTGTTCCGTCAGTCGTCCGTCAGTAGATGGTCGTTCACCGGTAGTGCGCCGTGGGAGGGGTCGCCGACGGCGACTTCTTCTCGCCCTGGTCCAGGGTGGCGTGCAGCCACTTCGCGTACGACGCCTGCCAGCCGCCGTCGTCGATGTAGTTCCGCAGGGTCCGGTTGACCTGGCGTACCAGATCGTCGGCCTTCAGGTTCATCGCCACGCCGTAGTACTCGTCGGTGAACGGCGCGCCCTTGAGCTCCACCGCCGGGTCCTGCGCGGCCTGGCTCGCGGCGAGCGCACCGTCCGTCACCACCGCGTCGACCTCGCCCAGCTGCAACTTCACCAGGCAGTCGAGCTGGTTGGGGACCGTCGTCGAGATGTCGGTGGAGGCCGGGATCTTGTCGCCCTTGTCCGCCGTCAGGTTGTCGAGCGCGGTGGAACTCTCGGCCGAGCAGACCTTCTTGTCGGCGAGAGTGGCGTTGTAGCCGGTGATCGTCGAGTTCTTGGGCGCCAGGACCTGCTGGCCGGTCCTGAAGTAGGGCGCGGAGAAGGCGACCTGCTCGATGCGGTCACAGGTGATCGTCATGGTGCGGACCACCATGTCGACCTCCCCGCTCTCGATCGCCTCTATCCGCCTGCTGGTCGGTATCGCCTTGAAGGAGACCGCGTTCGGGTCGCCGAGGATGTCCTGGGCGATCCGGTGGACGAGGTCGATGTCGAAGCCCTCCAGCGCGCCGGAGGCGTTGGTCGGGTCGAGATAGCCCCAGCGGTAGCTGTTGGTGTCGACGCCGACGATCAGCCGCCGGTCCTTGCGGGCCTTGATCTCGTCGATGGTCGTCGTGGCGCCGCCACCCGTCGGCGAGAGGCTCTGGTCCTGCGGGTTCGCGCACTCCTCCGCCTTGGCCTGCCGGCCGTCGGCGACGCCCTGTCCGCCGGTCCCGACGGAGCCGTCCGCGCCCTTGGACTGGGACAGGGGCAGCAGCACGAAGACCACGGTGAGCACGCAGGCGACCGCCATGGCGCCCACCCCGCCCCAGCCCCGGAGGCTGGATCGCAGACGCTGTGACAGACGGTGTGCGTTCATCCTCACGCCCCCTTTCGGAGCCCACTTCCCCCGACGCGACTTCCCCCGAATCCTGTTCATCACGGCCCTGTTCACCGGTACTCCGACAGCCTGCGCCCGATGCCGAGCACCGCGCCGGCCGCGGCCAGCACCGCCAGCACCGCGGCTCCGTACGGCAGTCCGTCGAACGCGTCCCGGCCGCCGGTCGCGGCCTGCTTGAACTCGGCCTGCTCATGTGCGAGTGCCTGTACGAGCGCCTTGTCGACGTTGTCGAAGCACACGCTCGTCGGGTCCTTGCCGACCCCTATGACCTTGTCCCGGGCCTGCTGGTAGTTGCCCTTGTCGTTCAGCCCCTGGGCCACCACGTGCCGGTCCTTCCACGCCTTCATGAAGCTGTTGGCGTCCGCGACCGGCTTCTCGCCCGCCGAGTCGTCGGCCAGGGAGTCGGCCTTGGCGAGCGCCGAGGCGAGCTCACCGATCTGGGTGTCGTAGCCCACCGCGTAGGCGTCCATGGTCTTGTCGCCGACCTTCTGGGTGTCGGCGCCCCGGCGGATCAGGCTGAGGTTCTCGTCGCTGCGGGCCGTCAGGGAGGCGATACGGGCGTCCTGGAGAACGTTCAGCGAGCGCACGCCGTGGTCGTAGGAGTCGTTGAGGCCGGCGCGGGCGACCGTGTGGCCGACGACCAGCCAGAGCAGGACCACCACGCAGGCGCCCGAGGCGGTGACCAGGCCGTGGTTCAACACCCGGTTGGTGCGCTGGTAGTTGCGCCGCTGGGCCCAGACCAGGGCGGCCAGCACGACCACGCCGAGGCCGAGCGCGGCCCACGGGAACGCCTTCGCGTCCGCGTAGTCCGACTGCAGCCGCTGGTTCTCCCAGGTGTAGAGGTCCTGGGCCTTCGGCAGCATCTGCTTCTGCATCTTCTCGTTGGCCGCGCGCAGATAGGCGCCGCCCACCGGGAAGCCCTGCCGGTTGTTGGCCCGGGCCGTCTCGACCAGGCCCTTGTACTCCGGCAGTTGCTCGTTGAGCTGGGCGATGGCCTTCGCCGATTCGGATCCGGCCTCCGAGTTGGCGGCGGCCTTGACCAGCTTGGCCGCCGCCTCCCGGATGTCCTGCTCGTACGCCGTGCGCGTCGCCGGCTTCTCCTGCAGGCCCGCCAGATAGCCGCTGGCCGCCGCGGTGTTGGCGTCGGCCAGCGCGCGGTAGATGTCGGCCGCGTCGGAGCTGAGCGGCTGGCTGCGGTTGAGGACGTCGTCGGCGGCGGCCGCCCGGTCCGCCATCTGCCAGGCGGTGATCGCGCCGAAGACGACGACGAGCAGGGCGAGCAGGGCGCCGATGATCCGCAGCCGCCCCGGCTCGGTGGTCGCGGCGGCGCGCAGCTTGTCGGCGCCCTCGGCGAAGGCCGTACGGCGCGCGGGGCCGGGCTCGGGCGCGGCAGGCGGACCCGACGGCGCCGCGGGCGGCACGGGCTGTCCCTGCTGCGGCGGCACGACCGGCATCGTGGGCAGGCCGGAACCCGGTGGCGCCGTGGTGCTCTTCGGCGGGTGTGTCACTTCGACCTCCCCCATGGTCATCGTCGCCGCAAGTATCGCCGCCCGCACTGACATCCGCACCGGCCTTCACTGGATCTTGATCCGATCGCAGCCGGTGGAGCGCGGTTCAGTAGCCGGTATACCGGTACGGCGCGACGCCCGCAGCACCCCCTGCCCATGAATACGCCGCAGGAATCAGTTCGGTTCCCGCGACCTCACCCCTCGAAGTGCGCCCGCACGCGCCGGTGCACCTCGGCAGCAGCCCCCACCCGGTCGAGCCCCAGCAGTGCCGCCCCCAGCACCGGGCTCGCGGTGACCACCAGCGGCACCGCCTTCGGCGCCCGCGCCGCCAGCAAATCCCGTATGCCGTCGTTGAGTTGGGGGTGCTGAGCGGCCAGCACACCGCCACCGAGCAGTACCGGCGTCTCCTCCTCCAGCAGGTCGAGCCGGGTCAGCGCCACCGTGGCCATGGCCACCACCTCGTCCGCCAGCCGGTCCACCAGCGCGCGGGCGACCGGGTCGCCGTCGGCCGCGACGGCGAACAGGACCGGCGTCAGCTCGTGCCGCCGCGCGTTCGTGACCTCCTCCAGGTGCAGCGCCTCGATCAGTTCGAGCATGGTGGTGCGGCCGAAGTGGGCGGGCAGGGCGTGCGCCAGCGCCGTCGGCTCGCCGCGGCCGTCCTCGGCCCGGGCGGCGAACCACAGGGCCTCCTCCGCCAGGCCCCAACCACCGCCCCAGTCACCGGAGATGCGGCCGAGCGCGGGGAAGCGGGCGGTGCGGCCGTCGGGGCGCATGCCGACACAGTTGATGCCCGCCCCGCACACCACGGCCACCCCGCGCGGCTCGGTGATCCCGGCCCGCAGGATGGCGAAGGTGTCGTTGCGGACCTCGATGCCCGCGCCCCACCCGCGCGCGTGCAGCGCCGCCGCCAACTGCTCCTCCTCCACCGGGAAGTCGGCGTTGGCGAGACAGGCCGAGACGTGCTCGACCGACTCCACCCCGGCGGCGGCGAAGGCCTGTTCCACCGCCGCCGCGACGGCGTCCACGGCCGTCCCGATCCCCACCGCGGGCGGCCGGAACCCGCCGCCGCGGGCCGTGGCGAGGACCTCCCCGTCGGCCGCCACGACCGCGACGTCGGTCTTGCTGTTGCCGGCGTCGACGGCGAGGACACGTGCGGTCATGCCCACGCGAGATGCTCCTGGTTGTGTGCGATCAGCTGGTCGGTGAGGGTCTCGGCGTACTCGAACTGGCCGATGAGGGGATGCGCGAGCAGCGCCTTGAACACCCGGTCGCGGCCGCCGCGCAGGGCGGCCTCCAGCGCCAGGTCCTCGTACGCGGTCACGTTGGCCATCAGCCCCGCGTACAGCGGGTCGACGGCGGCCACCGGCAGCGGGGTCGGCCCCTGCGAGCCGACGGCGGCCTGCACCTCGATCACCGCGTCGTCGGGCAGGAAGGGCAGCGTGCCCCGGTTGTAGGCGTTCACGACCTGGTACGGGGATCCGCCAGCGCCCAGCAGCGAGGCCGCGAGGTCCACGGCCGCCTCCGAGTAGTAGGCACCGCCCCGCTTGGCCAGCAGCTCCGGCTTCTCGTCCAGCGTCGGGTCGCCGTACATCGTCAGCAACTGCCGTTCCATCTCCGCCACTTCGGCGGCCCGGGAGGGCTTGGTGCGCAGCTCGCGGACCACCTCGTCGTGCGCGTAGAAGTAGCGCAGGTAGTACGACGGGACCACGCCGAGCCGGTCCAGCAGGACGCGCGGCAGGTGCAGGTCCTCGGCGATCGCGTCGGCGTGCTCGGCCAGCAGCTTGGGCAGCACGTTCTCGCCCTCGGGGCCGTCCAGGCGCACCCCGGTCTCCCAGGTGAGGTGGTTGAGGCCCACGTGGTCGAGGTGGATGTCCGTGGGCGCGACGCCCAGCATCCCGGCGAACTTCCGCTGGAAGCCGATCGCCACGTTGCACAGCCCGACCGCCTTGTGGCCGGCCTGGAGCAGGGCGCGGGTCACGATCCCCACCGGGTTGGTGAAGTCGATGATCCAGGCGTTCGGGTTGGCGCGCCGGACCCGCTCCGCGATGTCCAGGACCACCGGGACCGTGCGCAGCGCCTTGGCCAGGCCGCCCGCACCGGTGGTCTCCTGGCCGACGCAGCCGCACTCCAGCGGCCAGGTCTCGTCCTGCTGGCGGGCGGCCTGGCCGCCGACGCGCAGTTGCAGCAGCACCGCGTCGGCGCCGTCGACGCCCGCGTCCAGGTCGGAGGTGGTGACGATCTTTCCGTTGTGCCCCTGCTTGGCGAAGATCCGCCGGGCCAGACCGCCGACCAGCTCCAGCCGGTCGGCGGCCGGGTCGACCAGCACGAGTTCCTCGATGGGCAGGGTGTCCCGCAACCGGGCGAAGCCGTCGATCAGTTCGGGTGTGTAGGTCGAGCCTCCGCCGACCACGGTGAGTTTCATGTGGGGTTAACCCTTCACTCCGGTGAGCGTGACGCCTTCGACGAACGCCTTCTGGGCGAAGAAGAAGACGAGGATCACGGGGGCCATGACCAGTACGGTCGCGGCCATGGTCAGATTCCAGTCGGTGTGGTGCGCGCCCTTGAAGGACTCCAGGCCGTAACTCAGTGTCCAGGCACCCGGGTTCTCGGACGCGTAGATCTGGGGGCCGAAGTAGTCGTTCCAGGCGTAGAAGAACTGGAAGAGCGCGACGGCCGCGATGCCGGGCTTGGCCATCGGGAGCACGACCCGCAGCAGGGTGCGCAGTTCGCCGCAGCCGTCGACCTTCGCCGCGTCCAGGTACTCGTTCGGGATGGTCAGCAGGAACTGGCGCAGCAGGAAGATGGTGAACGCGTCACCGAACGCCATCGGGATGATCAGCGGCCACAGCGTGCCCGACAGGTCGAGCTGCTTCGCCCAGAACAGGTACATCGGGATGATGACGACCTGCGGCGGCAGCATCATCATCGAGATGACGAGCATCAGGGAGAGATTCCGGCCGCGGAAGCGGAACTTGGCGAGCGCGTAGGCCACCGGGATCGAGGACGCGACGCTGAGGACGGTGCCGAGACCGGCGTAGATCAGGGTGTTCTTCCACCAGGTCAGAAAGCCCGGGGTGTCGAAGACCTTCTTGTAGTTGCCCCACTCCCAGGTGTGCGGGATCAGGTCACGGCTGAGGGCCTGGGTGTCGCTCATCAGCGAGGTCAGGAACACGAACACGAACGGGAGCACGAAGAAGAGCGCCGCCGCCACGCCGAGCGAGTGGATCGCGATCCACTCCAGGAACGCCCGGCGGCGGGCCGTGCGTTCGGCGGGGGAGGCCGGGGTCCCCAACTCCACCGGCTTGTCCAGGACTTGGGTCATGGTCAGTCACCTGCCAGGTTGAGACCGCCCCGACGCCGCATCAGCAGCGCGGTGAACGCCATCGACAGCACGAAGAGGACGAGGGCGACGACACACGCGGAGCCGTAGTCGAAGCGCTGGAAGCCGAGGTTGTAGACGAGCTGGGGGAGGGTGAGCGTGGACTTCTCCGGGTAGCCGGGCTCGAACTGCGTGCCGGCGCCCTGGATCACGCCCGAGGCGACCTTCCCCGCGATCAGTGGCTGGGTGTAGTACTGCATCGCCTGGATCACACCGGTGACCACCGCGAACATGACGATCGGCGAGATGTTGGGCAGCGTGACGAACCGGAACCGCTGCCATGCCGAGGCGCCGTCCAGCTCGGCCGCCTCGTACTGCTCCTTGGGCACGTCGAGCAGCGCGGCCATGAAGATGACCATGAGGTCGCCGATGCCCCACAGGGCGAGCAGGGTGAGGGCCGGCTTGGACCAGGTGGGGTCGTTGAACCAGCCCGGCGCCGGGATGCCGATCTTCTCCAGGATCGAGTTGACCGGGCCCGTACCGGGGTTGAGCAGGAAGGCGAACGCCATCGTGGCCGCCACCGGCGGGGCGAGGTAGGGCAGGTAGAACAGGGTGCGGAAGACGCCCGTGGCCGTCTTGATCTTGGTGATCAGCAGGCCGACACCGAGCCCGAACAGCACCCGCAGGGTCACCGTGATCACGACCAGCCACAGCGTGTTGCGCAGGGCCGGCCAGAACAGGGGGTAGTGCTCGAAGACGTAACTCCAGTTCTTCGTGCCGCTCCACGTCGGCGGTTTGAAGCCGTCGTAGTGCATGAAGGAGAAGTAGATCGTCGAGATCATCGGGTACGCGAAGAAGACCGTGAACCCGATCAACCAGGGCGACATGAAGGCGAGCGTACGAAGCGCCGACCGGCGGCGCTTCGAGGCCAGTGTGATCGTGGACATCTACTTCGCCTGCGCGATGTCCGTGTCGATCTGCTTGGCCGTGCTCTCCAGGCCGGACTTGAGGTTCTTCACCTTGCCGCGCTCGAAGTCGTAGCCGAAGTTCTGGATCGTCACCAGGTACTGGCCGCCGTTGATGGAGGCCGGGCTGGTCGTCGAGTTGGGGTTCGCGGCGATGTCCAGGAAGGTCTTGAAGCGCGGGTCGTACTTCAGCTTCGGGGACTTCAGGGCGGCCAGTGTCGAGGGCACGTTGTGGATGTCGTTGGCGAAGCCGACCACCGCGTCCGTGTTCGTGGTCATGTACTTCACCAGCTCCCAGGCCGCGTTCTGCTTGTGGCTGGTGGCGGCGATGCCGGCGATGGTGCCGGTGATGTAGCCCTTGCCGTACTGGTCGGCCTGGTCGTCGGGGACGGGCAGCGGGGCCACGCCGATCTCGAACTTCGGCTTGGCGTCCAGGGCCATGCCCAGGCGCCACTCACCGTCCAGCTGCATCGCGACCTGGCCGGTGTGGAAGGGGTGCTTGGCGCCCCACTCGTCGCCGAGCGTGGCGCGGTACTTCTCCAGCTTCTGGAATCCGCCGAGTTCGTCCACGAGCTTCTTCTGCAGGTCGAATCCGGCGGTGAACGCCGGGTCCTTGGCGACGTTCGACTTGCCGCTGGAGTCGAAGTACGTGGGCGAGAACTGCGCGAAGTAGTGCTCGGTCGTGGTCTCCCAGCCGTGGTAGTTCGGCATGAACCCGAGCTGCTTGTAGCTGTCGCCGTCGGAGATCGTCAGCTTCTTGGCGTCGGCCTCGAACTCGGACCAGGTCTTCGGCGGGGTCTTGATGCCGGCCTTCTCGAACGCCGTCTTGTTGTAGTAGAGGCCGTAGGCGTCACCGAGCAGCGGCACCGTGCAGCGGTTGCCGTCGAACTGGGTGTACTCGTTCATCGCCTTGGGGAACGTCGTCTCCGGGTCGATGTCCGCCTTCTTGAAGAAGGGGTTGAGGTCGACCAGGGCGCCCGAGGAGCAGAACTTGCCGACGTTGTTCGTGGTGAACGACGAGATGACGTCGGGGGCCTTGTCACCGCCCGCGCGCAGCGCCTGGTTGATCTTGTCGTCGGTGACGTTGCCGACGATGTTGACGTGGATGTTGGGGTGGGCCTTCTCGAAGCCGGCGACCAGCGTCTTGACGGCCTTCACCTCGTTCGGCGCGCTCCAGGCGTGCCAGAAGTTGAGGGTGGTGTCCTTCGAGGCGTCGTCGTCGGAGCCGGAGGAGGACTGGCCGGTACAGGCGGTGGCCAGCAGGGCGATGGAGGCGGAGGCGGCGAGAGCGACGGCCGCTTTCCGGGACATTCCGGGCATGACAGGGTCTCCCAGGGACGGGGCGAGGTGGGCGAGGGAAGAAAGAGGAGGACGGGAGGGGCGGTGGGGCGTGGTGCGTGGGGCTCGATGGGGTTCAGCGCGAGGTGTCGAAGACCTCGTCGCGGGTGGTCGCGAGCGCGCTCTCCAACGCGCCGCGCAGCACGGGGTGTTCGGTGACGTCGCCGACGACGAGCCGGGGCCGGGAGGCGGCCAGCTCCTCCAGCTCGGCCTGGACCAGGGCGCGCAGTGTCTCGCCGCCGGAGGTCAGCGAGGCGCCGCTGAGGACGACGAGTTCGGGGTCGAGGACGGACACCAGCGAGGCGAGACCGGTCGCGAGGTGGGTCGCGTACGTCTCCAGCAGCCGCCGTTCCGGGCCGCTCTCGGTCTCGGCGGCGCGGGCGACGAGGGCGGCGGCGACCTCGGTGGTCGAGCCCGAGGGGATGTCCTCGACGCCGAACTGTCGGGCCAGCTTGGGGATCGCCTGCGAACCGGCGAGTTCCTGGTAACCACCGCTGTTGGCCTTGGTCACCTGCCGGACCAGGGGTGCGCCCGGCACCGGCAGGAAGCCGACCTCGCCGGCGCCGCCGGTCCAGCCGCGGTGCAGCCGGCCGCCGAGGACGAGCGCGGCACCGAGACCGCCTTCGTTCCACAGCAGCACGAAGTCCCCGTGGCCGCGGGCCGCGCCGAGCCGCTGTTCGGCGACGGCGGCGAGGTTCACGTCGTTCTCGTACTCGACCGGCATCGGCAGCGCGCCGGCGAGTTCGTCGAGCAGCGCCGGGGTGTGCCAGCCCGGCAGGTGCGAGGCGTAGCGCAGCCGGCCGGTGTTGGGGTCGAAGGCGCCGGGGGTGCCGATGACGAGCCGGTGGACGTCGTCCCGGGCCAGCCCGGCCGCCTTCACGGCCCCGTCGAGGGCGTCGGTGACCTGCCGGACCACGGGCTGCACCGGCCGCCGGCCCGGGGTGGTCAGTTCGTACGAGCCCACCGTGCGGCCGGTGACGTCGGCGACCGCGGCCAGGATGCGCTCGGGGGTGACGTCGAGCCCGGCGGCGTACGCGGCCGTCGGATTGACCTCGTACAGCTGGGCGTTGGGGCCAGGGCGGCCCTCGGTGGTGCCGGTGGCGAGCACCAGTCCGGCGGCTTCCAGGCGGGCCAGCAGCTGGGAGGCGGTCGGCTTGGAGAGGCCGGTGAGCTTGCCGATCCGGGTGCGGGAGAGCGGGCCGTGCTCCAGGAGGAGGTCCAGGGCGGCGCGGTCGTTCATGGCGCGCAGGACCCGCGGGGTGCCCGGCGTGCCGGCTGTTCCTGCCATGTGGGTCGCCACCTGCCTTTCGACTGCCCAGCTTCTCAGCGACCTCCGCTGGAAGTCCATCCGGTGATCATGTTCCCGACCATGTTCGCAGTCGGCGGGTGATCACTGTTAGGAAAGTTTCCTATTGGCTGGAAAGGAACGTAAGCCCGGTGCGAAGGGGGCGTCAATAGAAACCGCCCCCGAGGCAACAGACTCGTTACCTGGGGGGCGGTCGCGCGCCGGCGGGTCACTTCGCGGGCGTCGATGGCCGCTGCTGGACTATCGGCGACGCGGCCGCCGCCTGCGGGGAGTCCGCGTTGGCGTACACCGAGGGGGCCGCAACGGCCGCCGTCGGGTCGGGGGTCTCGCTGTCCTCGAGAGGGGCCGTGGCGCCGCCGACGATGCGGATGTCCGCCGCGTCGAAGGCCCGCTTGATCCGCCAGCGCAGCTCGCGCTCGACCGAGAGGGACTTGCCGGGCATCGTCTTGGCGGTGACCCGCACGACCATCGAGTCCAGCAGGACGCTGTCCAGGCCGAGCACCTCGATCGGGCTCCACAGGAGCTCGTTCCAGGGCTCCTCGGCGGTCATCTTCTCGGCGACCTCGTCGAGGGTGGCCTTGACCTTGTCCAGGTCCTCGGACGCCTTGACGGTCACGTCGACGCCCGCGGTCGCCCAGCCCTGGGAGAGGTTGCCGATGCGCTTGATCTCGCCGTTGCGGACGTACCAGATCTCGCCGTTGTCACCGCGCAGCTTGGTCACGCGCAGGCCGACCTCGATCACCTCGCCGGACGCGACGCCCGAGTCGATCTGGTCGCCGACGCCGTACTGGTCCTCCAGGATCATGAAGACCCCGGAGAGGAAGTCGGTGACGAGGTTGCGGGCACCGAAACCGATCGCGACGCCCGCGACACCGGCGGAGGCCAGCAGCGGGGCGAGGTTGATCTGGAAGGTGCCGAGGATCATCAGCGCGGCCGTGCCGAGGATCAGGAAGCTCGCCACCGAGCGCATCACCGAGCCGATCGCCTGGGACCGCTGCCGGCGCCGCTCGACGTTGACCAGCAGACCGCCGAGCGCGGTGCCGTCCACCGCCTGCACGGTGCGGGTCATCCGGTCGATCAGCTTGGTGATCGCCCGCCGCACGAAGATTCTCAGCACCCCGGCGATCACCAGGATGAGCAGCACCCGCAGGCCGATCGCCAGCCATGTGGACCAGTTCTGCTCGACCCAGCTGGCGGCGTTGGTCGCGCTTTCCTGGGCGTCCTGGAGCGAGGGCACCGCCGGGGTCGTCGACTCCGAGGGGGTCGGTGACGGCGACGGGCCGGCGGCCAGTAGGACGGCGGACAAGGACACGGCAGGTACCTCCAGGTGCAGCCTCCGCCCCACCGGCCGGCGGTCAAGGTCTCGGGCTCTCAGGTCACGAAAAGGTCACCGGCGGGACAGGTCCACCACACTATCGGGGCATCGCGCGAGGATTGTTGCCGTCTTCCGGGGAGGGACCGTGCCCGCGCGGGGAAGTACAGGTGGGAAGAAGCATTCCCCTCCCGGGGCATGCTTCGGATGTGGTCGAAAACACTCCCAGCCCGTTACCGGGACATGGTGGCGCTTCCACCAGGCATGAGGGGAGACTGGCTACAGATCGTCCCGGCGCGAGCCACGCGCCGCCGACGCACAAGGAGGCATCCGTGCCGCACGTCCTGGTACTCAATGCGTCGTACGAGCCACTCGGCGTCGTACCGCTCCGCCGCGCGCTCGTCCTCGTCCTGGAGAACAAGGCTGTCGCCTTGGAGGAATCCGGCGCCTTTATGCACAGCGCAACCGTCACTGTCCCCGCACCCAGCGTGGTCCGGCTCAAGCGATTCGTACGGGTTCCCTATCGGGGGCCCGTTCCTCTTACCCGGCGGGCGCTGTTCGCGCGTGACGGGGGCCGGTGCATGTACTGCGGTGGCGTCGCAACCAGCGTCGACCATGTCATTCCGCGCAGCCGCGGGGGCAAGCACGTCTGGGACAACGTGGTGGCGTCCTGCCGCCGCTGCAACCACGTGAAGGCCGACCGACACCTCTTCGAGATCGGCTGGCGGCTGCGCCACAAACCCGCCCCACCCTCCGGACTGGCCTGGCGCATCATCGGGACCGGACACAGGGACCCGCGCTGGATGCCGTATTTGCAACCGTACGGCGCGGAAGACGCTGTGGCCCGGATCGACGGCATATCCGCCTGACGATCCGGGCTTTCGCATATCCCCTGGTCAGCAGGGGTACGGCGGATGCGGCACCGTGCCCGGTCCGTCCTCGGGAGCCCCTCGTGCTCCCGGGGGCGGACCGTCATGGGCTCACGCGTGCCGCAGCTCCGCCGGGCGGACCGAGCGGCGCAGCAGGGGCAGCGAGGTGGCCGCCGCCAGCAGACAGGCCGCGTACACGGCGATGGGGACCAGGAGCGCGCTGAACGGCACGGGCAGGGAGTCCGCCGACGTGGCGGAGCCGTACCAGATGCCGATCGCCAGACCGCCGAGGCCGGCCACCGTGATCGCCGGGGTCAGCGGCAGCGCGGTCTCCAGGAGCAGCGCCCGGGCCAGTACGGAGTGCGGCACCCCGGCGGCGGCCTGCGCGGCCAGGCCCCGGCGCCGGGTGGCCAGGGACTCGGCGGTAGTGACGGCCAGGCCGGTCAGGACGAGCGCGAGGGTGACGAGGATCGCGGCGCCGGTGAGGTCGATGCCGGTCGTGTAGTAGGCCATGTCCGCCGCGATGGTGCCCTCGCGGCGGCTTTCGTCCAGTTCCGCGAGCAGCACCTGCCGTACGCCGACGAAGCCCGAGCCGACGACCGTCACCAGCAGCACCGCCGCGTGCGTACGGGCGGTGGCCCAGGGGTCCTCGCGCAGCCGCTCCGCGGCGATGAGCAGCGCGGGGCGCCCGGTGCCGGCCGCGAGGCCCTCGCCCAGCTGACGGGAGGAGGCGCCGGACAGCCAGATCGCGGTGAGGCTGCCCAGCACGGCCAGGGCGATCACCGTGACCGGGCCCAGACCGAAGGAGACGGGGCTGCCGGTCACCGGTGTCACGGCGATGACCAGCAACAGCGCCACCAGCAGCCAGGTCACCGTGCGGAACAGCCGCCCCGGCCCCCGCGCCGGCCGCGTCCGCCGCACCCGGCCCAGCGGATCGGCCACCACCCGGCGCAGCGACACCGCGCCCACGGCCGCGCCCAGCACCGGCACGCCCACCGCGACCAGCGCGATCCCGGCCCAGGCCGCGGCGGTCGGGCTCGACCACGTGCGCAGCAGCACCGGCACGAAGACGGCGGTGGCGAGCGCCGAACCGGCCAGCGCGGCGGGCCCCGACTCCAGCGCCGCGATCCGCCGCACCTGCCAGGGCGCGGCGCCCGCAAGCCGCAGCGCGGCCAGCCGCCGGTCCCGGTGCACCGCCCCGATCCGCGCGCACTGGCCGAGGAACCCGAGCACCGGAAGGAGCAGCAGCCCCAGCGCCAGGCTCACGTTCCGCCGGTCACTGGGCGAGTCGAACAGCCCCGACCCGAAGGACACGGAGTACCACCCGTCCAACGACAGCAGCGCTACGATCCCCAGCCCGATCCCCGTCGCCAGCGCCGCCCCCACCGCGGTGAGCCCGACCCGCCACCACTCCCGCCGATCGGAACCCCGGGTGAGCAGGAAGGCGAGCCGGAGATCGGCGAACAGCACGCCGCCGCTGGGCCTTCGGCGCGGGTGGGCGGCGCCGGTCCCGCCATGTCCGCCGGTTCGGGTGCCACCGCCCCCACCGGCCCCCTGGCCGCCCCCGAGGCCGACGCTCCTGCCCGTGCCCCCGCTCACGCCGCCACCCCCTGAGCGGCCACGGCCCCGTCCGTCAGGCGTATCTCCCGGTCCGCGTAAGCCGCCACCTGGTCGTCGTGGGTGATGAGGACGACCGCGGTGCCCGTGTCGCGGGCCGTCTGGACCAGGGCCGTCATCACCTGC
Organism: Streptomyces sp. NPDC092369; assembly: GCF_044755245.1. NCBI lineage: Bacteria > Bacillati > Actinomycetota > Actinomycetes > Kitasatosporales > Streptomycetaceae > Streptomyces > Streptomyces sp. NPDC092369. Next base: position 1,198,284 of record NZ_JBIVQP010000002.1, on the reverse strand, counting down.
TCGGTCGTCAGGGAGTCGAGCGCTCCCGTCGGCTCGTCCGCGAAGACGATCCGCGGCGTGGTCACCAACGCCCGGGCCAGCGCGACCCGTTGGGCCTGGCCGCCGCTCATCTCGCCGGGACGCAGGTCCTCCTGGCCGCGCACCCCGAAGCGCTCCAGCCACTCGTCGGCCCCGGCGTGCGCCTCCGAACGCGAGGCACCCGCCAGCAGCAGCGGCAGCGCCACATTGTCCAGCGCCGTCAGCTCGGGTATCAGCTGCCCGAACTGGAACACCACCCCGAACTCGGTCCGCCGCAGCTCGCTCAGCCGCTTCTCCGGCAGCTCGTCCAGCCGCTGCCCGGCATACGTCACCGAGCCCGCGTCCGGGCGGACGATCCCGGCGAGACAGTGCAGCAGCGTGGACTTCCCGCTGCCGCTCGGGCCGGTCACGGCGAGCAGCTCGCCGTCCCGCAGCTCGACCGACGCGCCGCGCAGGGCCTCGGTCCTGCCGTGCGCCTTGACGAGGTCACGGGCCGCCAGCAGCGGCACCGCCTCGCCCCCCTTGTCGCTCATGCTGCGTCTACCTCCGCGATCAGAGTGGTGAGCCGGACCCCGGTGGTGGTCATCCACCGCAGGTCGGCGTCAAGGTGGTTGAGGGCGTAGTCGGCCGAGAGCACGGTCGCGAGATCGGCTCCGCGCGCGGTCTTCACCGCCGTCAGCTCGCGCATCCGCTCCAGGTGGGCGGCGCGTTGGGCGCGCAGATACGCGTCCGCGTCACCGCCGGACAGGATCGAGACGACGACCTTGGCGAAGATCTCGTTCGTCACGAAGGGCGCGGGCGGGGCGATCTCCCGCGCCCACTCGGCCAGTTCACGCTCCCCCTCCTCGGTCCAGCGGTACTTGGTCCGCTCCGGACCGCCGTCCGAGTCGGTGCCCTCGACCTCCGCGAGGCCGTCCCGGACCAGGCGCTGCAGGGTCGTGTAGACCTGCCCGTAGGCGAGGGGACGGGCCTGCGGGAAGCGTTCGTCGTGCCGTCGCTTGAGGTCGTAGCCATGGCTCGGCCCCGAGGCGAGCAGCCCCAGCAGGATGTGGCGGGTGCTCATGGCGATCATTATGCACGCGATACATGTACTGAGTGAATAGTGAGACTCGGCGGCCTTCCGGCGGCCTCCCGGTGACCGCACCGCCGTCTCCGGGTACGGCCGGCGCCGACTCGACGCAAAATGTGAGGAGAGGCACGTAGTCCCCCCTCTCACGTCTGCCGTGGCGTCCACTGGGTAGGGCTCCGGATGCCCGCAGAGCTCGCCGTACCCGACAAGGAGGCCCTCGTGGCCGCACTCGCCCACCCTCTCTCCAAACCCGAGGCGGATCCGTGCGCCTTCAGCGCGGACGGAGCCTGCGCCGAGACCCCGCTGACCAGCGAACCTCCGCTGCCCGACGCCGAGCCCCTGACCAGTGAGCCGCCGCTCGCCGACGCGTCCTCGCTGACCAGCGAGTCGGCGCCGTTCGCCGACGTAGAGCCGGAATTCACGGCGCTGTAGATGACCGCGCAGGCGCCAGGAGGCCGTGGATGAGCGCACAGGGGCCGGCCGCACCCGAACCGTCCGCCGAGGACCCGTACGCCGAGGACCTCTCCCGGCTGGCCGCGCTGTACGGCGTCGCCGGCTCCTACAGTCCGTCCCCGGACCGTACGGTCATGGCCTCCGCCACCGCCGTCACCCTCGCCCTGGCGGCCCTCGGCGTCGACGCGAGCGGCCCGGAGGCGGCCCGCGCCGCGCTCGACGCCCGGGAGCGGGAACTGGCGGAGCGGCTGCTGCCCCCGACCGTGGTCGTGTGGAGCGGCGGTACGTCCCCTGCCCTCGACGCTCTCCCGGCCGGCACCCGGCTGCGGATCGAGACCGAGCAGGGCGACACGCGCGCCGACACCGACCAACTCCCGCACGGCGTCCACCGGCTGACCGCCGACTCACCCGACGGCCGCACCGCCGAGGCCCACCTGGTCGTCGCCCCGGCCCATCTGCCCACGCCCACCGGACGCTCGTACGGACTGCTCGTCCAGCTCTACTCCCTGCTCTCCCAACGCTCCTGGGGCATGGGCGACTTGGGGGACCTCGGCGAACTGAGCGCCTGGGCGGGACGTGCGCTCGGCGCCGGCTTCATCCAGGTCAACCCCCTGCACGCGGCCGTACCGGGACCGCCCACCGACCCGTCCCCCTACCGCCCCTCCTCCCGCCGCTTCCCCGACCCCGTCCACCTGCGCGTCGAGGACGTCCCCGAGTACGCCTACGTCACCGAGCCCGAGCGGCTGCGGACGCTCCTGGAGCGGGCTGGACGGCTGCGCGAATCGGTGCTGGCGAAGGACGAGTTGATCGACCGAGACGCGGTCTGGGAACTGAAGCGGGAGGCGCTGGAGCTGATCCGCGAGGTGCCGCTGGGGCCCGGCCGACGCGCGGAGTACGTCGACTTCCTGGCCCGCGAGGGCGAGGCGCTGGAGGACCACGCGACCTGGTACGCCCTCGCCGAGGTGCACGGCGCCGACTGGAGCCGCTGGCCCGAAGGTCTGCGCGACCCCCGCTCGGCCGAAACCGCGCGTGCCCGCGGGGAGTTGATGGACCGCGTCGACTTCCACTGCCGGCTCGCCTGGCTCACCGACGCCCAACTCACCGCCGCCCAGCGCACCGCACGCGAATCCGGCATGCCGGTCGGGCTCGTCCACGACCTCGCGGTCGGCGTGCACCCGCTGGGCGCCGACGCCTGGGCGCAGCAGGAGTACTTCGCCGCCGGCATGTCGGTGGGCGCCCCGCCCGACGCCTTCAACTCCCGCGGCCAGGACTGGGGCCTGCCGCCCTGGCGCCCCGACCGCCTCGCCGAGTCGGGCTACGCGCCCTACCGCCGGCTCCTGCGCGCCCTGTTCCGCTACGCCGGCGCCCTGCGCATCGACCACGTCATGGGACTGTTCCGCCTCTGGTGGGTCCCGCAGGGCCGCCCGCCCACGGAGGGCACCTACGTCCGCTACGACGCCGAGGCCATGCTCGCCGTCCTCGTGCTGGAGGCCGAGCGCGCCGGGTCCTTCGTGATCGGCGAGGACCTCGGGACCGTGGAGCCCGGCGTGCGGGAGGCGCTGCGCGAGCGCGGAGTGCTCGGCACGTCCGTGCTGTGGTTCGAGCGGGACTGGGAGGGCGACGGCCGTCCCGTGCCGCCGGAGAACTGGCGCGCCGACTGCCTCGCCACCGCCACCACCCACGACCTGCCCTCCACCGCCGCCCGTCTCACCGGCGAACACGTCGAACTCCGCGACCGCCTGGGCCTGTTGACCCGCCCGGTCGACGAGGAGCGGGCCGAGGCGGCCGCGGACACGGGGGAGTGGCTGGCCCTGCTCGCCAGGCTCGGCCTGCTGCACGGCACCGGCGGCGGCCACAGCACCTCCACCGAGGAGGCGGAGATCCAGGCCGTCCACCGCTTCCTGCTGCGCACCCCGGCCCATCTGATCGGCATCTGGCTCCCGGACACGGTCGGCGACCGCCGGCCGCAGAACCTGCCGGGCACCTGGGACCAGTACCCGAACTGGCGGCTGCCCATCGCGGACGCGGACGGCCGCCCGGTCACGCTGGAGGAACTCGCGGCCTCACCGCGACTGCACGCCCTGATCGAGGTGATCCGGGCGGGGTGAGGAGGCGGTGAGAGGTCGGGGCGCACCGGGCTCCGGGCCGGGGCGCCCCTCGTACGGCACCCCCGGGCGAGCGTCCCCATTGGTCGTTCGATACTTTTGTGATCGTGGACAAGAAGAACGCCCTGCGCGCCGGCGCCCTGGCTGCCGGAACGACGCTGATGATGCTGCTCATGTCGTCCCCCGCGCTCGCGCTGACGCGCGACGACGGCGACGACCCCGGCCACGGCCTCAGCGTCATCGAGACGCTGAGTCTCTACGTGCTGACGCCGCTCGCCCTGTTCGCGATCATCGCGGGTCTGGTGCTGGCCCTGGACAAGTCCAAGGACCGCGAGCCGAAGACGAAGTCTCCGGCCAAGGCGAAGGTTTGACCGCACTCCTCACCGCACTTCTCACCGCACTTCTCACCGCGCTTCCTCACTGAGGGCGCCGTCCCCGCCGTACGTACGCGCATCCGCCGTACGCACCGCGAGGACGGCGCCCTCGGCGTGTTTCAGGGGCTCGGCCTGGTCAGGTACCGCTGGACCGTGGGCGCCAGCCACGCCACGATCTCCTCGCGGGCCAGCGCCACGACCGGCGGCAGCCGCAGCACGTAACGGGTCAGCGCGAGCCCCAGCAACTGCGTCGCGCACAGCGCGGCCCGGGTCGGGACCTGCTCGGGGTCCGGGCACACCTGGCGGGCGATGGGCAGCAACTGGTCGCGGAAGACGGCCTGCATCCGCATGGCCCCGGCCTCACTGGTGGCGCCGACCCGGAGCAGGGCGGTGAGTACCTCGCTCTCCTCCCACATGGCGAGGAAGTGCTTGACGAGGACCTCGCCGACGTCCTGCCGGCGCAGCGCGCCGATGTCCGGCAGCTCCAGGTCGACGGAGACGGCCGCCGCGAAGAGGCCCTCCTTGTTGCCGTAGTAGCGCATCACCATCGAGGGGTCGATGTGTGCGTCCTTGGCGATGGCGCGGATGGTGGCGCGCTCGTACCCGTCGGCCGCGAAGCGTTCGCGGGCCGCGGCGAGGATCGCGTCGCGCGTGCCGTCGGAGCGGCGGCGCGGAGTGCCTGCGGCGGCTTCGGTGCCTGTGGTGCCTGTGGTGCCTGTGGTGCCTGTGGCGGCTTCGGTGCGTGTGGTGCCTGCGGTTTCGCTCCCGTTCATGCCTACGAGTGTAGGCCAACATCTGTTTGCCAACGCATGTTGACTTCCATGCCGACGTGCGTCTATGTTCGTCAACAAGCGTTGGCAAACAGGCGTTGGCATCAGGAGGTCGCCATGTCCACCACTACTCCCGTGATCGTCGTCGGATCCGGCCCCACAGGCCTGCTGCTGGCCGGTGACCTCGCCGGCGCCGGCGTCCCCGTCACCCTTCTCGAGAAGCGCCCGCACGAGACCAGCAACCTGTCCCGGGCCTTCGGTGTGCACGCCCGCACCCTGGAGCAGCTCGACGCCCGCGGACTGGCCGATCAGTTGATCGCCACCGGCGACACCATCACCGGCCTGCGCCTCTTCCGGCGGCTCACGCTGGATCTGGGCACGCTGCCGTCCCGGTTCCCGTTCCTGCTGATCACCCCGCAGTACGAGGTCGAGCGGCTGCTGGAGCGGCGGGCGCGCGAGGCGGGGGTCGTGTTCGAGTACCGGGCCGAGGTCGTGGGGCTGCGGCAGGACGACGAGGGGGTCGACCTCGACGTCCGTGGCGCGGACGGCACGGTCGGCACCCGGCGGGCCGCGTATGTCGTCGGCGCGGACGGCCATCACAGCGCCGTACGGCAGGCCGTGGGGCTGCCCTTCCCCGGCGTCTCCGTCATCAAGTCGCTGTTCCTGGCGGACGTGCGGCTCGCGCGACCGCCCGAGGGCGTGCTCACCGTCAACGGCGCGGGCGACGCCTTCGCGATGATCGCCTCCTTCGGCGACGGCTGGTACCGGGTCATGGGCTGGAACCGGCGCAACGAGGTGGCCGACGACGCCCCGCTCGACCTCGACGAGATCAAGGAGGTCACCCGGCGCGCCCTGGGCACCGACTTCGGCATGCACGACGCCCGCTGGCTCTCCCGCTTCCACAGCGACGAGCGCCAGGCCCCGCAGTACCGGGTCGGGCGGGTCTTCCTCGCGGGGGACGCGGCACACGTCCACTCCCCGGCCGGCGGCCAGGGCATGAACACCGGCCTCCAGGACGCGGCCAACCTCGGCTGGAAACTCGCCGCGGCGCTCCGGGGCCGGGCGCCCGAGGGTCTGCTCGACACCTACCAGTCCGAACGGCACCCGGTCGGCAAGGCGGTCCTGCGCAGCAGCGGCGGTCTGGTCCGCCTCGCCCGCGCGCAGAGCCCGGTGCTGCGCGCCGTCCGCGGTCTGGTCTCGGCCTTCGTCAACGTGGCCCGCCCCGTCCAGCGCAAGGCCCTCGCCCAGGTCTCCGGCATCGGCTACGCCTACCCGGCCCCCCGAGGCGCCCACCGCCTCACCGGCACCCGCGCCCCGGACGTCGCCCTGAAGGACGGCGGCCGTCTGTACGAGGCCCTGCGCGGCGGCCGGTTCGTACTGATCACGCCGGAGGGTCACGAAGAACCGGAGGGGTACGAGGGTCAGGGCGCCCGCAAGGACCTGCTGGCCGTGGAACGCTGGGCGAGCCGGCGCCGTACAACCGTGCTGGTGCGGCCCGACGGATACGTGGCCTGGGCGGCGGAGGCCGCGGACGCACCGGCGATCGAGCGGGCGCTCGCCGCGCACGTGGGCTGAACGGGACCGGAGGCGCCTGGACGGGTCCGAAGGGGACCGAACGGGCCCGCTAGCGCTGGGTGTTCTGTGTCCCCGCGAGCAACTCCCGGAGCAGGTCGGCCAGTTGGCCGGCCTGTTCGGCGTCGAGGGTGGACAGGGCCTCCGTCTCGACGGCGAGGCCGGCGGCGACCGCGCGGTCGACGATGTCCAACCCCTTCTCGGTCAGGGTGACCTGGAGGGCCCGGCGGTCGTGCGGGTCGGGGGAGCGGCGGAGCAGTCCGGCCCGTTCGAGTTTGTCGAGGCGGCCGGTCATGCCGCCCGTGGTGAGCATCAGGGTCGCCGAGAGCTGGCGGGGCGAGAGGGCGTGCGGTGCGCCCGAGCGGCGCAGGGTGGCCAGCACGTCGAACTCGCCGCGGGCGATGCCGTAGGGCGCGTACGCCTTCTCCATGCGGTCGCCCATCTCCCGGGAGAGCCGGAAGATCCGCCCGAAGACCTCCATCGCGGCGGTGTCGAGATCGGGTCGCACCGCCGCCCACTGCTCGACGATCGCGTCGACGGGGTCTTTGTGGGTCATGCGTCGAGTATCCGCCGTGGGTCGATCGGCCGCAAGAAAGTGGCTTGACGGTAAGTCGCTTAGCGCTAAGCTAATTAGCACCGACCTATCTCGAAGGGTGCGTCCCATGGCCACCGCAAGCCGGCGTTCGACCCTGATCGTCCTCACCGCCCTCGCGCCCGTCTCCTGGGGCACCACCTACGCCGTGGCCACCGAGTTCCTGCCGCCGGACCGGCCGTTGTTCACCGGGCTGATGCGCGCGCTGCCCGCCGGGCTGGTCCTGCTGGCACTGGCCCGGGTGCTGCCGCGCGGCATCTGGTGGGCGAAGGCGGCGGTGCTCGGTGCGCTGAACATCGGCGCGTTCTTTCCGCTGCTGTTCCTGTCCGCGTACCGGATGCCCGGCGGGATGGCGGCGGTGGTCGGCTCGGTGGGGCCGCTGTTCGTGATCGGGCTCTCGGCGCTGTTGCTGGGGCAGCGTCCGACGGGGCGGGCGCTGGTCGCCGGGATCGTGGCCGCGTTCGGGGTCAGTCTGGTCGTACTGAAGGCGGCGGGGGCGCTGGACCCCGTCGGGGTGCTGGCCGCCGTCGCCTCGACCGCGTCCATGTCGACCGGCACGGTGCTCACCAAGAAGTGGGGCCGGCCCGAGGGCGTGGGCCCGCTGGCGCTCACCGCCTGGCAGTTGACCGCGGGCGGTCTGCTCATCGCCCCGCTCGCGCTCCTGGTCGAGGGCGCCCCACCGGCGCTCGACGGCCGCGCGGTCGGCGGCTACCTCTATCTCGCCCTCGCCAACACCGCCCTCGCCTACTGGCTCTGGTTCCGCGGCATCGGCCGCCTCACCGCCACGCAGGTCACCTTCCTCGGCCCGCTCTCTCCGCTGACCGCGGCGATCGTCGGCTGGTCCGCCCTCGGGCAGGCGCTGACGGCGGTCCAACTGGCCGGGATGGCGCTGGCGTTCGGGGCGACGGTGGCGGGGCAGTCGGGGGGAGCGCGGGGCGGTCCGGTGGGGAAGTCGGGCACGGCGGGCACGGTGTGGCCGCGTGCCGTGGCGGGGCGAGGAGAAGGCGGGCGGGCGTCGGCTGGACCGGTGGCCCGAGCCGCAGGGGAACCGGTGGCCCCGGCAGCAGCCGGATCGGCGGCCCGGGCGTCGGCGGCATCAGCGGAGTCAGCGGCCAGGGCATCGGCCGATTCAGCGGCCCGCGCGGCAGCCGTCCCCGTTCCCGTCGCCGGCCCCACCGCCCACGCCGGCGCTCCTCAGCCGAAGTAGTGACCCGCCTCCAGGTCGGCGATGAGACCGGGCTCCGTGGGCTGCCAGCCCAGGCGCTCGCGGGTCAGTTCGTTGGACGCGGGCATGTCGAGGGCGGCGATGGGGCCGATCCACCCGAAGTGGGCGGCGGCTTCCTCGGATGAGACGGCTTCGGTCGGCAGGTCCAGGCGGCGGCCGATGGTCTCGGCGATGGCCCGGAACGCGATGCCCTCCTCGGCGATCGCGTGCACCCGGGTGCCCGCCGGAGCCCCTTCGAGCGTCAGCCGGAACAGACGGGCCGCGTCCAGGCGGTGCACGGCGGGCCAGCGGTTGGTGCCGTCACCGACGTACGCCGAGAAGCCCTTGGCGCGGGCGATCTCGATCAGCAGGTGGACGAAGCCGTGGTCGCCCACGCCGTGCACGGTGGGTGCCAGGCGCACGGAGGACGAGCGGACCCCGTGGTCCGCGAGTCCCAACGCGGTGGTCTCCGACCGCAGCCTGGGCGTGCCGAACCACTCGCCCTGTGGCGTGTAGTCCTCGGTCACGAGCTGCCCGGGTCGCAGCCCCGCCGTTCCCGAGGCGATCGCGAAGGGCTTGCCGGAGCCTTCGAGCGCGGCGCCGATCGTCTCGATGGCCCGCAGGTCCGCCGCGCAGGACGCCTCGAAGTCCGAGAAGTCGTGGATGAACGCCAGATGGGCCACCGCGTCGGCGGACGCGGCGCCCTTGGCCAGGCTGTCGAGGTCGTCGAGGCTCCCGTGCAGTACCTCGGCCCCGGCGTCCACCAGCGCCGCGGCGGACCGTTCCGAGCGGGCGAGGCCGGTGACCCGGTGACCGGCGCCGAGGAGTTCGTGGACCAGGGCGGAACCGATGAAGCCGGTGGCGCCCGTGACGAATACGCGCATGGTGTGTCCTTCGGAGGAAAGGAGGGGCCGCGCCTCCGGGGAGCGGAGGTGTGGTGCCTCCGGAAAGTGGAGGTGCGGTGCCTCCGGAATGAGGAGGTCCGGTGCCCCCGGAGATGAGGAGGCGTTGTGCCTCCTGAGATGAGGAGGCCGGTGTCTCCATCGTCCGGAGGGGCACCGCTCCGCGTCCAAGGCCTGTTCCGTATCACGCAATACGTTTCGGGCATCACCCCAGGCCGTGGCGGTACGGTGGAGGCATGCCCCGCTCGGACGACACCCCCGACGCCGACCGCGACCCTCACCTCGACCTCCGGTTGGTCCGCTACTTCACCGCCGTGGCCGAGCACCGGCACTTCGGCCGGGCCGCCGACGCCCTGCACACCACCCAGCCGTCCCTGAGCCGGCAGATTCGCCGGCTGGAGCAGCAGGTGGGCGCCCGGCTCCTGGACCGCACCCCGCGCGGCACGCGGCTCACGGAGGCCGGCGAGGTGTTCCTGCCGCACGCCGAGGCGTTGCTGCACTCCGCCGCCCAGGCCGCCGCGCAGGCCCGTGCCGCCGCCCGGCCGACCCTGATCACCGTCGGCTACACCGCGGGCGTGATCGTCACCCCCGCCGTGCGCGCACTGCGCCACCGGCACCCCGATGCCGAGGTGGAGACCCGGCACCTGGGTTTCGGTGAGTCCCGTGAGGCCCTGCTCGACCACCGGGTGGACGCCCTGGTGACCCGGCTGCCGCTGCCCAGCGCCGGGTTGGAGGTGACGGTCCTCTACGACGAGCAACGGGTCGTGGTCCTCCCGCTCGACCACCGGCTGGCCGGCAAGGAGTCCGTCACCGTCGACGACATCGCCGACGAGCCGCTGCCCCGGATCCCCGGCGCCGACCCCGCGTGGGAGGCCTTCTGGCGCCTGGAACCCCGCCCGGACGGCGGGCGCGCACCCGACGGGCCCGTCGTCGGCGCCCTGGAGGACAAGTTCGAGGTCGTCGCCGACGGCCGGGCCGTGGCCATCACCGCGCACCCGCGAGGCCGACCGATCCGCCCGGACCTCACGGTCGTCCCCCTGACCGGAGTGCCCCCTGCCCAGGTCGCCCTGGCCACCCGTGCGGGCGACCGGAGCCGCCTGGTGACGGCCTTCAGAAAAGCGGCCCGCGGTCACCTCACGGGTTCCGATCCGCAGTAGCGTCACCTCGTCCCCGCGTGACGCAATTCCCGGAGGTGCCCGTGGTCGCCGATGTCTGCGCGGTCTGCGCGAAGCCGCTGCCCGCTCGTAACGGCCGTACGGGCCGGAGTTCCGTCTACTGTTCCGCCGCCTGCCGGCAGAAGGCCTACCGGGAACGGCAGGGGGACGGCGGGGTCAGTGTGCACGGGCTGATCAAGGAGATCGGGCGGCAGGTGGAGGAGTTGGTGCCGCAGCCGCCTTCCGTCTTCTACTCCGGCGTGACGGAACTGTCCTCGTCCGTGGCCCGGCTCCGCCGCGTGGCCCGCACCGCCCGGGACACCGCACGGGAATCCGTCACGCCGGGCCCCGCGACGGAAGTCCTCCCCTCGAAAGGCTCCGCCGCTGAGGGCGCCGCCGCGAAAGGCTCCGCCCTCGGGGGCTCAGCCTCGAAAGACTCCGTCCCCGACGGCCCTGCCGCGAAAGGCACCTCGCCCCGCGTCCCCGACTCCCGCACTTCCGCCCCCCAACTGACCCTCACCGAGACCGACTTCGCCGCCCTCACCGAGTCCCATCGCCGTGAGATCCAGGTGCACTGCTACCGCATGTCCGGCTCCTACGACGACGCCGAGGACCTCGTGCAGGAGACCTTCCTGCGGGCCTGGCGGGCCCGGGACGCCTTCGAGGGGCGGGCGAGCGCCCGGACCTGGCTGTACCGGATCGCCACCAACGCCTGCCTCGACTTCCAGCGCCGTACCGCCCGCCGCCCGCGGCGCTACGAGCCCCTCCCCGGCATGAACCACGGCACCGGCGAGGCCCCGGCCCGGCTGACCTGGCTCCAGCCCTATCCGGACGACGAGTTGCCCTCGGCGCAGGAGCAGCCCGAAGCCGCCGCCGTCGGCAAGGAGACCCTGGAGCTGGTCTTCCTCGCCGCGATCCAGCACCTCCCGCCCCGCCAGCGCGCCGTGCTGATCCTGCGGGACGTGCTCGGGCTGACCGCCGCCGAGACCGCCGAGGCCCTCGACCTGACCGTGGCCTCGGCCAACAGCGCCCTCCAGCGCGCGCGCCCCACCCTCCGCGACCACCTGCCCGACCGGCGCGGCGACTGGACCGCCGCCGCGCCCACCGACGCCCAACGCGCCGTCCTCCAGGGGTACATGGCCGCCGTCGAACGCCTCGACTTCACCGCGATGGCCGACCTGCTCAGCAAGGACGTCACGCTCACCATGCCGCCGAACCCCTTCTGGTTCACCGGCCGCGACGCCCTCATCGACTTCGTCCGGCCCAACCTCGACCCGGCCTCCCCGATGTTCCTGGGCCACTGGCGCAACCTGCCCGCCCGCGCCAACGGCCAGCTGGCGACCGGGGGTTACGTCCGCAGGCCCGGCACGAACGTCTACCGCGCCCAGGTCCTCGACGTGCTGCGCTTCGACGCGGACGACCGGATCGCCGAGATCATGTCCTTCGAGCCGCACCTGTTCCCTGCCTTCGGACTGCCGCTGCGCCTGTGACCGATGACCGGCCGGGGGCCCGTGCGTCTGTATGGCCGTCCGACACGGAACACAGACACATCCCGAGGAGATCACCATGCTGCTCACCGACAAGACCGCGGTCATCTACGGCGCCGGCGGCTCGATCGGCGGCGCGGTCGCCCGTGCCTTCGCCGAGCAGGGCGCCCGTGTCCACCTCGTGGGCCGCACCCGCGAGACCCTTCGGACGGCAGCGGCAGATCTCAAGGACGCCGAGATCGCCGTCGTGGACGCCCTCGACGAGGCGGCCGTGGAGGAGCACCTCGTCGGCGTGGGTGACGTCGACATCTCCTTCAACCTCGTCTCGCGCGGTGACGTCCAGGGCGCCCCGCTCACCGACCTGCCCGTGGACGACTTCCTGCGCCCGCTGATCAACGGCGCCCGCGCCAACTTCATCACGGCACGGGCCGCCGGACGCCGGATGGCCGAGCGGGGTTCCGGGGTGATCCTCACCCTCAACAGCGGTTCCGCGCACGGCAGTCCGATGATGGGCGGGACGGGCCCCGCGGACGCCGCCGTCGACACCCTCGTGCGGAACCTGGCGATCGAGCTGGGCCCGCGCGGGGTCCGGGCGGTGGGGCTGTGGGCGGCCGGGGTGCCGGAGACGTTCACCGTCGAGAAGCTCGCCGCGGTCAACCCGGCGATCGACGAGGCCGCCGTGCAGGGCATCGTCGAGGGCCTCGCCCAGATGCGGATGACCCGCCGCAACCCGACCCTCGACGAGGTCGCCGCCACGGCCGTGTTCCTCGCCTCGGACCAGGCGGCCGGGATCACGGGCACGTTCGTCAACGTCACCGGCGGGATGGTCGCCCGATGAGAACGGCGGCGCCGGGCACTGTGCCCGGCGCCGCCGTCGTCGTACCGGGAACTACTCGGCGGCCGCGTCCGCCGCCTGCGCCTTCAGCGCCCGCTCCACGCCCGCGCGGGACTCGGAGATCAGACGGCGCAGCGAGGCGCCCGGCGCGGCCGAGGCCAGCCAGGCGTCCGTGCGGTCCAGGGTGTCCTGCGAGACCTGGATCGACGGGTAGAGGCCGACCACGATCTGCTGGGCCATCTCGTGCGAACGCGACTCCCAGACCTGGCCGACCGTCTCGAAGAACTTCTCCGTGTACGGCGCCAGCAGCTCGCGCTGGTCGGTCTGGACGAAGCCGCCGATGACCGCCTCCTGGACGGCGTTGGGCAGCTTGTCGGACTCGACGACCGACGCCCAGGCCTCGGCCTTCGCCTCCGCGGTCGGCCGGGCCGAACGGGCGCTGGCCGCGTGCCGCTCACCGGCCGCGGTCCTGTCCCGCTCGTACTCGCCGGCGATCTCCGCCTCGTCGAAGCGGCCGACCGCGGCGAGGCGCTGCACGAACGCCCAGCGCAGCTCGGTGTCGACGGCGAGGCCCTCGATCGTCTGCGTGCCCTCCAACAGGGCGTCCAGCAGGTCCAGTTGCTCCGGCGTACGGGCCGTGGCCGCGAACGCCCGGGCCCAGGCCAGCTGGTGGTCGCCGCCCGGCTCCGCGGACCGCAGATGGGCCAGCGTCGCGTCGGTCCAGCGGGTCAGCAGCGCCTCGCGGGTGGACGGGTCGGCGTACAGCTCGATCGCCAGCTTCACCTGGCGGTGCAGCGACTGCACGACGCCGATGTCGGACTCCTTGCCGATGCCCGACAGGACGAGGGAGAGGTAGTCGCGGGTGGCGAGTTCGGCGTCGCGGGTCATGTCCCAGGCCGACGCCCAGCACAGGGCGCGGGGCAGGGAGGACTCGAAGTCGCCGAGGTGCTCGGTGACGAAGGCCAGCGACTGCTCGTCCAGGCGGACCTTGGCGTAGGACAGGTCGTCGTCGTTGAGCAGGATCACGTCCGGACGGCGCTTGCCGACCAGCTGCGGCACGGCCGTCAACTCGCCGTCCACATCCAGCTCGACGCGCTCGTCGCGCACCAGCTTGCCGGTGTCCTCGTCGAGTTCGTACAGGCCGACGGCGATGCGGTGCGGGCGGAGCGTCGGCTCGCCCTTGGCGCCGGCCGGGAGCGCGGGGGCCTCCTGGCGGACGGCGAAGGCGGTGATGACACCGTCCGCGTCCGTCTCGATCTCCGGGCGCAGGATGTTGATGCCGGCCGTCTCCAGCCACGCCTTCGACCAGGCCTTGAGGTCGCGGCCGGAGGTCTCCTCCAGGGCGCCGAGCAGGTCGGACAGGCGGGTGTTGCCGAAGGCGTGGCGCTTGAAGTACGCCTGGACGCCCGCGAAGAACTCGTCCATGCCGACGTACGCGACGAGCTGCTTGAGGACGCTCGCGCCCTTGGCGTACGTGATGCCGTCGAAGTTGACGAGCACGTCGTCGAGGTCGTTGATCTCGGCCATGATCGGGTGGGTGGAGGGCAGTTGGTCCTGCCGGTAGGCCCACGTCTTCATGGAGTTGGCGAACGTCGTCCACGAGTGCGGCCACCGGGAGTCCGGGTGGTAGGACTGGCAGGCGATCGACGTGTAGGTGGCGAACGACTCGTTCAGCCACAGGTCGTTCCACCACTCCATGGTGACCAGGTCGCCGAACCACATGTGGGCCAGCTCGTGCAGGATCGTCTCCGCGCGGACCTCGTACGCGGCGTCCGTCACCTTGGAGCGGAAGACGTACTGGTCGCGGATGGTCACCGCGCCCGCGTTCTCCATCGCGCCCGCGTTGAACTCCGGCACGAAGAGCTGGTCGTACTTCTGGAACGGGTACTGGTAGTCGAACTTCTCCTGGAACCACTCGAAGCCCTGCCGGGTCACCTCGAAGATGGCGTCGGAGTCGAGGAACTCGGCGAGCGAGGGCCGGCAGTAGATGCCGAGCGGCACGCTCTGCCCGTCCTTCTCGTACACGCTGTGCACGGAGTGGTACGGGCCGACGATGAGCGCGGTGATGTACGACGAGATGCGGGGGGTCGGCGCGAAGGCCCAGACGTCGTCCTTGGGCTCGGGCGTCGGCGAGTTGGAGACGACGGTCCAGCCGCTCGGCGCCTTCACGGTGAACTGGAAGGTCGCCTTCAGGTCCGGCTGCTCGAAGGAGGCGAAGACGCGGCGGGCGTCCGGGACCTCGAACTGGGTGTAGAGGTAGGCCTGGTTGTCGACCGGGTCGACGAAACGGTGCAGGCCCTCACCGGTGTTGGTGTACGCGCAGTCCGCGACGACCCGCAGGACGTTGCGTCCCTCCAGCAGGCCCGGCAGCGCGATCCGGGAGTCCGCGAACACCTCGGCGGGCGCCAGCGGCTCGCCGTTCAGCGTCACCTCGTGGACCGTCGGGGCGACCAGGTCGATGAACGACTCGCTGCCGCCCTCGGCGACATCGAAGCGCACCGTGGTCACGGACCGGTAGGTACCGCCCTCCTGCGCGCCGGAGAGGTCGAGATCGATCTCGTACGAGTCAACGGTCAGCAGCTTCGCCCGCTGCCGCGCCTCTTCGCGAGTCAGGTTTGTGCCAGGCACGCGGTCATCTCCTCGTTATGTGTGGGTTGCGCCATCCTTCCACGGGACCTGACCTGAACGCGATGTCCATTTCCCGCCGGTGAGCGGGCCGGACGAGCGCGAGCCTGGAGTCATGACGACCTACACCGCACGACCCGTCGACCCCACGGTCCTGAAGGAGCTGCGCTCTGCTGACGACGCGGGAGCCCGAATGGTTCCCGTACTCGACGAGGAGGGCGGCGCCCCCCTCCGCTGCTGCCTCCGCCGCAGCGAGCCGGGCGAACGGATCGCCCTGGTCTCGTACGCCCCGCTGCGCCGCTGGGCAGCGGAAACGGGCGCCGAGCCGGGGGCCTACGACGAGCAGGGCCCGGTCTTCATCCACGCCGACGAGTGCGCGGGGCCCGCGGCCGACTCCGGGTACCCCTTCGCGAACGCCCACCGCGTCCTGCGTCGCTACTCCGCCGACGGGCGCATCCTGGGCGGTCGCCTGGTCGAGACCCCTGACGACGACACCTTCCGTGACGCGTTCGGCGACCCGGCTGTGGCGCTGGTGCACGTCCGGGCCGTGGAGTACGGCTGCTTCCTCTACGAGGTGCGCCGGGGGTAGGGCGAATAGTAGGCAAGCTGGTCATACCTGGAGTACCGTAGAGGTATGAAGATCAGTGTGAGTCTTCCGGAGGAAGATGTCGCTTTCGTTGACGAGTACGCCGTACAGAAGGAGGCCGAGTCCAGATCCGCGGTGATACACGCCGCCATCGAGCTGCTGCGGCAGTCGCAGCTGGAGGGTCAGTACGCGGAGGCGTTCGCCGAGTGGGACGGCAGCGAGGACGCCGCGTTCTGGGATCAGTTCTCGGGAGACGGACTGACCGATGAAGCGCGGTGAGATCTACCTCGTCGACTACGAGCCCGCGCGCGGGAGCGAGGCCAACAAGGCGCGTCCCGCCGTGATCGTGTCGAACGACGGTGCCAACGCGGCGGTGGCGCGGACAGGGCAGGGTGTCGTGACACTCGTGCCGCTCACCTCGAACACGTCCCGGGTGTACCCCTTCCAGGTGCTGCTGCCTGCGGCGGAGTGCGGTCTTCCCAAGGACTCCAAGGTCCAGTGCGAGCAGATCCGGGCGCTCGCGCCGGAGCGGCTGCTGCGCACGATCGGCTCGGTGCCCCGGCAGCGCATGGCCGAGATCGACGCAGCCCTGCGGCGGCATCTGGCGCTCTGAAACATCTGAAACAAGCGCAAGGGCGCCCACCGCTCACCGGTGGGCGCCCTTTCCTGTGTGTCGTACTCCGCGCTACGCGCTCAGCTCCGCCGCCACCAGCTCCGCGATCTGTACGGCGTTGAGCGCCGCGCCCTTGCGGAGGTTGTCGTTGGAGATGAAGAGGGCGAGGCCGTTCTCGACCGTCTCGTCGGTGCGGATGCGGCCGACGTAGGACGGGTCCTGGCCGGCCGCCTGGAGGGGGGTGGGGATGTCGGTGAGGGCCACGCCCGGGGCGCCGCCCAGGAGCTCCGTGGCGCGCTCCACCGAGAGCGGGCGCGCGAAGCGGGCGTTCACCTGGAGGGAGTGGCCCGAGAAGACCGGGACGCGGACGCAGGTGCCGGAGACCTTCAGGTCCGGGATCTCCAGGATCTTGCGGGACTCGTTGCGGAGCTTCTGCTCCTCGTCGGTCTCGTTCAGGCCGTCGTCGACGATCGAGCCGGCGAGCGGGATCACGTTGAAGGCGATGGGCCGCTTGTAGACCTGCGGCTCGGGGAAGTCGACCGCGCTGCCGTCGTGCGTCAGCCTGTCCGCGTCGGCAACGACCTTCTGCGCCTGCCCGTGCAGCTCCGCCACGCCCGCGAGCCCCGAGCCGGACACCGCCTGGTAGGTGGCGACGACCAGCGCCTCCAGCTCCGCCTCCGCGTGCAGCGGCTTCAGCACCGGCATCGCGGCCATCGTCGTGCAGTTCGGGTTGGCGATGATGCCCTTGGGCCGGTCCACGATGGCGTGCGGGTTCACCTCGGAGACCACGAGGGGCACCTCCGGGTCCTTGCGCCACGCGGAGGAGTTGTCGATCACGACCGCGCCCTGCGCGGCGACCTTCTCCGCCAGCGCCTTCGAGGTCGCGCCACCCGCCGAGAACAGCACGATGTCAAGACCGGAGTAGTCGGCGGCGGCCGCGTCCTCCACCGTCACCCCGTCCAGGACCGTCCCCGCCGAGCGGGCCGAGGCGAACAGTCGCAGCTCGGTGACCGGGAAGTCCCGCTCCTTGAGGATGCTGCGCATGACCGTGCCGACCTGACCGGTGGCTCCGACGATTCCGACCCTCACGACGACTCCCTTACCTGTTCCTGTACGTCTGCGGCGTTTCCATCATGCGGCCGACCCGGGCCGGCCTGTCCAATTCTTTGCCTCGCATGCCCGAGGAATGGGACGCCGGCCGGGCGGTGTGACGTACGCCTCCAGAAAATTTCCCGGGCCCGCGCCGAACGTTTCCGGGCCCCGCGGCGTCGTAGAGGAAACGCGGTGAGGGGGGTGGCTTGTGCTGCGCAGAAAGGCCCGCCGTGCCCAGAGGGACGATCACGGTGATCCTCTGGACGCGGCCCAGGAACGTCGGGTGAGAGCGGTGCTCGCACTGGGCGGGGTACCGCAGGCGGACCTGCCGGACGGGGTGCAGCAGGTCCGCCTGCGGCTCCTGGAGCGGGCGGCCAAGGGCGACGAGGCCCCGCGCGACGTGTCCGCGTGGGCGGCCGTCGTCGCCTCCAACCTCGCCATGGACTGGCATCGCGCCAAGCGCCGCCAGGAGCGGATCGGCGAGCGGCTGGCCTCCCTGCGCCAGCTGGAGCACCCCTCGGGCGAGGACACCAGCGTGCTCTCCCTCTCCGTCGCCCAGGGCCTGGACGAGCTGCCCGACTCCCAGCGCCAGGTCCTCGTCCTGCGGTTCTTCGCCGATCTGCCGGTCCGCTCGATCGCCGACGAACTCGGCATCCCCGAGGGCACGGTCAAGAGCAGACTGCACACGGCGGTACGGGCTCTGCGCGCCCGCCTGCACGAGGACGAGGTGGTGTGAGATGACCGCCGAACACAACGACACCGACGCGCTCATGGCCGCGATCACGGGGGAGGCGCCCGCGCCGGGGGTCCGGACCGACGACGCGTTCATGGCCGAGTTCCGCGAGGCCGAGGCCGATGTCGCGCTGCTGCGCGAGCAGTTGGGGCTCATCGGGGACGCGCTGGCCGACCTTGAGCGCCCCAAGAAGAAGCCCGTTCCGGTACGGGCACCCCGCGACCTGCGCCGGGTCCGCAGGTTCGCCTTCGCCACCGTCGCGGTGGCCTGCGCCGGGAGCGTCCTGGTGGGCATGGGCTGGCTGCTGGGGCACGCCGGAGGCGGCGCCGACACGATGAGCGGCAGCGACTCGGGCGACAAGGCGGCGGGGTCCCAGGCGAGCTCCGAAGCCGATTCCGCCTTCTCCAGCCCCGGCTTTCTCGCCTGCGCCCGGCTGGTCGTCGAGGGCGAGGTCGCGAAGACGGCCTGGGTGCACGGCACGTCGGGCCGGCAGCGGATCACCCTGGACGTGACCCGCGCGTACAAGCCGGTGAACACCGCCGGGCAGGTCACCGTCGTCCTTGAGGAGGAGGCCGTCCTCAAGAGCCTGCACAAGGGCGAGCACGTCCTGGTGGGCGTGCAGAGGGGGTCGTCGGTCGCGGACTACGTGGTGGTCGGCGAGCGCTCGGTCGCCCGCGAACGCGCCGGGATCCTCCGGGCGCTGCCCGAGTCGGCCTACGTGCCCTGCGGATGAGAAAGGGCGGGCGCCCGTACGGACGCCCGCCCTCACCGTCGTACCAGCCGTGTCAGCTGATTACGGCGTGACCTTCTCGATCTTCACGCTGCCGAGGCCGGCGACCGTGCCGTTGCCGTTCACCAGCTGGACCTGGCCGAAGAACTCACGGCCCTCCGGAGCGGCCGCCGCGGCGGTGACACTCGCGGAGACGGTCGTGGACTGGCCCGTGCCGAGCTTCACCGGCGCCGACTCGTCGACGCTGACCGTGCCGAGTGCGGAGGAGAAGAACACGTCCTGGTAGTCGTAGGCCGTGGAGCCGGACGGCACCGAGTAGCCGATGACCTGGACCGTGTACGTCCCGGCGGCCGGGTTCGGCACCGAGACGGCCTCCTCCGAGTCGCCGTCCGCGGAGCTGCCGACCTCGGTGCCGGCGGCGTTGAGCACCACCAGGTCCAGGTCGGCGGCGGTGTCGGAGACGTTGCCGATCGCGACGTCCAGGGACTTGGCGCCCGCGGGCACCTCGACCGTGGTCGTCTGGGTGACGCCCTCCGTGATGGTCGGGCGGGCCGACTTGGCGGAGCCGAGCGGGCCGCCGGCCAGCTTGCCGTCGATCGCGGCGAAGTTGTTCGTCACCTTCCAGGAGGCGGCGACCGGCGTGCCGACCTTCGCCTCGGGCACGGTCACGGTCTCCGGGTCGAAGGCCGCGCCGTAGGCGGAGACGGTCAGCTTGTAGGGGTTGTCGAGCAGCGGCGAGGTGCGGCGCGCCTCGACCTCGATCTCCCAGACGCCGGGCTGCGGGTCGGCGTACGCACGCACGTCGGGCCGGCAGCCGTTGCCGTCGAGGTAGTTGTTGTAGCAGAACGGCGTCGAGGTGTTGTCGACCGGAACGCCGTACGGGTGGATCGCGATGAACCGGGTCTGGCTCTTGTCCTTGAGCCCGCCGATCGCGACCTCCAGCGACTTGGCGCCCTCGGGCACGGTCACGAAGTACGACTGGGTGGCGTTGCGCTGGACCGAACTCGACGCGGAGTAGGTGTACTTGACCGGCGCCGAGACGACGACCGTGGTGAGGATCTGCTTGTCCAGGCCCTCGGTCCTCGGGTCGTCGAGCTCCAGGATGGCGCTCTTGAGGCCCGCGGACTTCGGGTTGGCCTGCACCTTGACGGTGACCGGCTGGTTCAGCGGCAGCTTCGGCTCGTCCGAGCCGAGGATCTTGAAGGTGCCACCGGCGTTGTTCTCGAAGTGCAGCTCGTGCCGGATCGCCTTGTCCGCACCGGACGTACGGGTGATGGTGATGTCGTACGTCTTCTTCTGGCCGGCCTTCAGACCGCCCTCGCGGTCGTAGAGACCGGTGCCGAAGCCCGGCGTCTTCAGCGCGAAGTCGATCGCGGTGTCGACCGGGGCCTTCACGGCGTAGTCGTGGGCCGTGGCGCCGTCCTTGATGGACTCCCAGGCGTCGGGGATGTTGATGAGGCCCGCGCCCTCCTCGTACGCCTGCACACCCTTGATGTGGTCGGCGGTCGAGGTCAGGGCCGTGCGCAGGGTGGCCGGGGTCAGCTCGATGTTCTTCTGCTTGGCGGCCGACAGCAGCA
Organism: Streptomyces sp. NPDC092369; assembly: GCF_044755245.1. Lineage (NCBI taxonomy): Bacteria > Bacillati > Actinomycetota > Actinomycetes > Kitasatosporales > Streptomycetaceae > Streptomyces > Streptomyces sp. NPDC092369. The sequence continues at coordinate 1,177,793 of NZ_JBIVQP010000002.1, read as the reverse complement.
GCGCGGACGCGCCCGCCGCCTGCGGGGACGCCATCGAGGTGCCCTGGAGCATGGAGTAGCCGGCCGGCAGCGTGTAGCCCGCCTCGGCGACCGGCGCGCCCGGCAGCCAGGTCTGGGTGGAGTTGATCGACGCACCCGGCGCGGACAGGGTCGGCGTGAAGCCGCCGTCCTCACGCGGACCGCGCGAGGAGAAGGGCATCATCGCGTACTTGGTCGTCACGGCCGAGCCGTAGTTGGACGCCCAGGTCTCCTTGGAGATGGTCGCGCCGACCGAGATGACCTTGTCGGCCAGACCGGGGTCGCCGATGGTGTTGGCGCCCGGACCGGAGTTGCCGGCCGAGATGACCAGCTGCACGCCGTAGGTGTCGATGAGCCGCGTGTACAGCTCGGAGCGCGCGTTGTTGCCGTCGTTCAGCGCCGGCAGGCCACCGATCGACATGTTCACGATGTCGACACCGCGGTTCACGACGAGGTCGATCATGCCCTCGGTGAGCGCGATGTTGGTGCAGCCGCCGGTCCAGGTGCAGGCGCGCGAGGAGACGATCTTCGCGCCGGGAGCCGCGCCGTTCATCCTGCCGCCGAACAGGCCGTTGGCGGAGGTGATGCCGGCGACGTGGGTGCCGTGCTCGGACTCGATGACGCCGATGTTGACGAAGTCGGCCTTCGCGCCGGCCGCGTTGTAGACGACGTCCTTGCGGATCTCGACGACGAACGGCTGCCGCTCGACGACGTCCGTCGCCGGGTTGTCGGTGCCGAAGTACCCGATCTGGAAGCCGTCCTTGTACGGCTTCATCGGGGTGTCGTCACCGAAGTCGTGGTTGTTGTTGAGGTCGACCCGCACGGTGCCGGCGGCCGCGTCGTACAGGACGCCCCACTTGTCCGTGGTGTCCCCGTCGCGGTTCGCGTCGCCCTTGGCGTCGCCGCCCGTGGTGGCGCTCTCGCTGAAGACGCTGACCCGGTAGGAGCCGGCGGGCGCCGACCAGGTGCTGCCCTGGTAGGTGAAGGTGGGCCCGGACACCGAGGTGACCATCCCGCGCCAGGTGGCGTCGCCGTCGGCGATCGGGTCGGTCGCGGTCACCCAGTCGACGATCTTCCGCTCGCCCGTGGTGGTCTTCTGCAGCGCGGGGTGGCCGAGGTCGACGCCCGAGTCGAGGATGCCGATGGTGACACCGCGGCCGTCCGCCTTCGGGTGGTCCTGCACGAAGTCGACGGCGCCCGTCTCGAAGGACGGGTTGTACGGGTTCTCGGCGGGGGTCTTCTTGCTCGGCGCCGGGTAGGTCACGGCGGCCGAGGCGGACTTGCCCGCGCTCTTGGTGCTCGGGTCGTCCAGCGGGATCTCCTCGCGCAGGTCGATGCCGTGCACGGAGGAGAGCTTGACGGCGGCGGCGATGGCCGAGTCCGCCTTCGCGGTGGGGACGGTGGCGCTGACGTAGCCGACCTTGTCGAACGTGCGGCCCACGAGGCCGCCGCTGACCGCGTCCAGCTGCTTGGCGACCTGCTCGGTCTGGCCCGGAGCGGTCGCGATCATCATCGTGACGTTCTTGTCGCCGGCCGCCTTGGCCTCGGCGAGCAGGTCCGCGTCGTCGGAACCGAGCTTGTCGTGCGCGGACTTGACGACGTCGTCGGCCGGGGTGGTGGTGGCCGGGTCGTCCGCGGAGAAGGCCATGGGTATCGGCCCCGCCGCGGAGAGCGCGGCGACCAGGCCGGCGGCCACGGCGAGCCGCGCCATGCGTCTCGCACCGCCGGATATCGGATCGCGCTGGGGGGTGAGGGTCATCGGCATCCCTTGGAGGTAAAGGAACGGGCGTGAACGATCGCTCAGCTTTACCCAAGGGACAGTTGTTTGGGAAGTGTTGACCGACATGATGAGGATGTATGGGGAAAACCCGCGATGCCCTTTGAGGTCAATACCCATCAACCCCGGCAAATCACACCAAGGTTCACACTTCCTTCGAACGCGCGTAATGCCGGGAGGCCTTCGCCCGGTTCCCGCACGTGGCCATGGAGCACCAGCGGCGGGTGCCGTTGCGCGAGGTGTCGAAGAAGTGCAGCACGCAGGTCTCGTGGGCGCAGCCGCGGATCCGGTCGGGGGCCGCGGTGAGCAGCTCCAGATAGCCGCGCGCCGCCAGCCAGGCAGGGCCCCACGCCGGGTCGGCGAACTCGGGCCGCTCGCCGGGTCCCTCGGCGGTGAGCGTGGCCCGGATCCGCCCGTGCCCGAGCACGGCGTCGACCGCCTCGGCGGCGCCCGGTGCCCCGTCCACGGCGGCCCGCAGCGCCTCGCGCGCTGCGAGCGTGTGCCGCAGGGTCGTCGCGTCGGCGGCGAACCGATCGGCGAGGCCGTTCGCCGCGAGCCACACCGCGAGCCCGTCGGTGTCGGTGAGCAGATCGTGCGCGGACCCCTCCGCCACCCACCGCGTGTTGAGAAGATCGAGTGCGAGGGGCTCGCCGGTGAGGGGGCGCGGGTCGGTGAGGGCGGGGGACATGGGGGCTCCTTACGACCGGCTGCGTCCCCCCACCTTAACTCTTGACGTCAAGGACAACGGTTATAACGGGAGTGTGGGAGTGCGCAAGAAGCTTCGGGTGGCGGCCTACGCCATGTGCGTCCGCGACGAGCAGATCCTGCTGGCCCGCTGGACCGACCGCTACGGCCGCCCCGAGTGGACGCTGCCCGGCGGCGGCATGGAGCACGGCGAGGACCCCTACGACACCGTCCTGCGGGAGGTCGAGGAGGAGACCGGCTACCACATCGAGGTCACCGGCCTGCTCGGCGTGGACTCCTTCCGCCTCACGACCACGCACCGCTTCGGCCGCACCGTCGACCGCCACGGCGTACGCCTCGTCTACGAGGGTCGGGTGACCGGCGGCGAACTGCGCCCCGAGATCGGCGGCTCCACGGACCTGGCGGCCTGGCACCCGCTGGAGAAGGTGGCCGATCTCCAGCGCGTCGGCCTGGTCGACGTAGGCCTGCGGCTGTGGCGCGAGCGGCCGGCGGCGGGGCGCCTGGCATCGCTTCCCGAGGGGTCGGAATAGCTTCAGTACCCCGCAAGATGAACACTGCGTGACCGGCTCCCGGCCGTCCGAGGAGCGGTCGTGGGCGCGGAGGGTAGTCCAAGATCGACGTACGGTGATCGGCGCTGCGCGTTGCGGCCTCGTTCACGCGCAGGTCATTCCCGGTGCCAAGGCTCCAGAGCGAGCGGGAAGTTCGCGACAGCGACCGTCCCGCGACCCTGCCGACGCGTTCGCACTCGGGGAGATCGCGCCATGTCGCGCACACGCTCTGTCGCCGGTCCCAAGCCGGCGGTCAACCGCCGTACCGTCCTCGCCGTCACCGGAGCGGCGGCCGTCTCCGCGGGCGTCGGCTACGCCCTGCGGCCCACCGACAGCCAGGCCGCCTCCGCAGTACCGGTGAGCGGCACCGCCCACCAGGCCCCGGTCGCCGTCTCCCGGCAGGCCCCGGCCGCCCCCCTGGCGCCCTACACCAAGGGCACCACCCTCGCCTCGGTCGCCGCGCCCCGCACCAACTCCGGTTTCCGCCGCCTGGGTTCGGGCACCGGCTGGTCCCGGGTGGTGCGCGGCGAGCTGGCCGCCGCCAAGTCGGGCCGCGCCGGCCGGCGTACCGCGCTCGCCGCGTTCGTGCAGCTGACCGACCTGCACCTGATCGACAGCCAGCACCCGATGCGGCTCGAATACGTCCGCTCCGCCGACCGGCACGCCTGGCGCCCGCACGAGGCGCTCACCGTGCAGGGCGCGGTCTCGCTGGTCGAGCGGGTCAACGCGCTGCGCGGGGCGCCCGTCACCGGCAGCCCGCTGCACTTCGCGATGACCACCGGCGACAACACGGACAACAACGCCAAGTCCGAGCTGGAGTGGTTCCTGACCATCATGAGCGGCGGCCGGATCACCCCCAACACCGGTGACCCGCGCCACTACGAGGGCGTCCAGAACAGCGGCAGCACACTGTTCTGGCAGCCCGACTCGACCGTCCGCGACGGCGACAAGCAGCTCGGCTTCCCGCATCTGGGCGGCTACTTGGACGCCGCGATCCGCGAGGTGCAGAGCCCCGGCCTCAACCTGCCCTGGTACTCCACGGTCGGCAACCACGACAGCCTGCCGCTGGGCTGCTACGGCCACGGCGACTCCTGGCTCGCCGAGTTCGCGGTCGGCGGCAAGAAGCTCATGTCGCTGCCGGCGTCCGAGTCGGCCAAGCTCCAGAAGCTCATCAAGAGCGGCAACGACCCCAAGGGCCTCGCCTTCCGGGACCTGCTCAAGGCGCACGCCCGGGACATGCGCTCGGTCACGCCGGACGAGAGGCGCGCCCCCTACACGGCGACCGACTACCTCAAGGCCCACCTCGACCCGGCCCACCGCGGTGTCGGCCCGGTCGGGCACGGCTACTCCAGCGCCAACCTGGCCGCCGGCACGCAGTACTACACCTTCCGCATCGCCGACGACGTGGTGGGCATCAGCCTGGACACCACGGACCCGGGCGGCCACTACGAAGGGTCCATCGGCTCGGCCCAGTTGAAGTGGCTGGACCGGCAACTGCGGGACTACAAGGACTCGTACGTCATCGTCTTCAGCCACCACACCAGCCACTCGATGACCAACACCTCGCACGCCGACCCGGCCCGGCCGAGTGAGCGGCGGCACAACGGGCAGGAGGTCATCGCCCTGCTCGGCAGCCACCGCAACGTGCTCGCCTGGGTGAACGGCCACATCCACCGCAACGAGATCACCCCGCACTCGGCGCCCGACGGCCGCTCCTTCTGGGAGATCTCCACCGCCTCGCACGTGGACTACCCGCAGCTGGCCCGCGTCATCGAGATCGCCGACAACAAGGACGGCACGCTGTCCCTGTTCACCACGCTCGTCGAGTCCGCGGCCCCGCACCGGACCGATTTCGCCGACCTCTCCCAGACGGGCCTGGCCGCCCTCTACCGCGAGGTCTCCTACAACGCCCCCGGCGCCAGCACGGTGCTCGGCGGCAAGGCCACCGACCGCAACACCGAACTGGTCCTGAAGAAGGGCTGAAAGCCGCTCAACCGGGCCACAGCCGCTCAACCCTCCCGAAACACCTCGTGTCCTCACCCCCGAACGGACCACGACCCGCTCCGACGGCGAGCGGGCGAGACACAGGGGGAACGACATGACCGTACGTGTACGGGCGACCTTGGTGGCGGCGACAGCGGCGGCGCTGTCGCTGTCCCTCGCGGCTCCCGCCTTCGCGGCACCTGCCGACCGGGGTCACGACGCGACCCGCGAGGCGATCCGGGCCGCCGTGGCGGTGGGGGTGCCCGGCGTGACGGCCACCGCACGCGACACCCGCGGCACCTGGCGGACGACCGAGGGCGTGGGCGACCTGCGGACGGGCGCCCCGCGCTCGGCCGACGACCACTACCGCATCGCGAGCATCACCAAGACCTTCGTCGCCACCGTGCTGCTCCAGCTGGAGGCGGAGGGCAGACTCTCCCTCGACGACACCGTCGAGACGTGGCTGCCCGGCACCGTCCGGGGCAATGGCAACGACGGCCGGAAGATCACGCTCCGGCAGCTGCTCAACCACACCAGCGGCCTCTTCGACTACACGTCCGACGAGGAGTTCGAGCGCCAACTGTTCCGCCCGGACGGCTTCTTCAAGCACCGCTACGACCACCGCGACGCGGCCGACCTCGTCGCCCTCGCCCTGACCCACGAGCCGGACTTCGCGCCCGGCACCTCCTGGAACTACTCCAACACCAACTACGTCCTGGCCGGCATGGTCATCGAGAAGGTCACCGGCCATTCCTACGGCCAGGAGATCGACAAGCGCGTCATCGAACCGCTGGGCCTCGACGAGACCTCGGTCCCCGGCGACCGCCCGACCGTCGGCACGCCCAGCAGCCGCGCCTACTCCAAGCTGGCCAGGACGGCGACCGGACCCACGTACGACGTCACCCGGCTCAACCCGACCGCCGCCTCCTCGGCCGGCGCGATGATCTCCGACTCGGCCGACCTCAACCGCTTCGTGCGCGCGCTCCTCGGCGGCCGGCTGCTGCCGCCCCGGCAGCTCAAGGAGATGAAGACCACCATCTCCTCGCCGCAGTTCCCCAACGCCGCCTACGGCCTGGGTCTGATCCGGTACGACCTCTCCTGCGGCGTCTCCGTCTGGGGCCACAGCGGAGGCATCCACGGCTCCACCAGCGAGGCCGTCGCCACCGCCGACGGCAGGCACAGCCTCGCGCTGAACTTCAACGGCGACTGGTCCGGTGACAGCGTGGCGGTCATCGACGCGGAGTTCTGCGGCACGTAGGCGGCTCTGTTTCGCCCGGTCGCTCTCACGGCCTACACCCTGGTCCGTCCGGGTATCGTCCTTGCCGTTTTCTTTGCCCTGGGCCGCGCCGGTCACTGGACCGGCGCGGCCTGTGGAGCGCAACAAAACCGCAGGTCAGTGAGGTGGGCGCGGCCCGTGCCCGAAGGCGGCGCGGGCGGGCGGACCGAGGAGTTCCGAGTAAACGCAGACGACTTCGACACGAGACGCCGCGTTCATTCGTCTGAAACGTCTGTACCGCCTCATAACGCCTAACCCGCTGGCTTCACGGGGATGGCTCGATCTGGTGCAAGGCGGGTGGTCGTGTGCGTGCGAGGCGCGGGCTGCGTGTGCTGTCGGTCTACGAGGGTTTCTTCTCCGGAGGGGCCCGGATCGTGCACAGCGATGTGCTGTTGGGACTGGTCGAAGGCAGCAGGCAGTGGCATCGGGTGCTGAGTCTGCACGGTGAGGTGCACCGCGAGGCGACGACCCAGCGGATGGAGGACGACGCCTGTTACCGGTCACTGACGGCCGGCGGGATCGACGTCACCTCACTCGGCCGCAGCGCCGGGCTGGTCGACGGCACGGTCGCCGCGTCCGTGTTCACCGGACCCGAACTGGCCGACACGGCCCGGGCGATGGCCGGCGCGGACGTCATCCTCTCCCTCAAGGAGCAGCCCCTGGCGCTGCTCAACCAGGCGGGCCTGCCGCGCCGCCCGGTGGTGGTGTGCCTGCACCGCTCCGACCCGGAGAACCAGGGTCCGGCCCTGGACGAACTCAAGGCCGCCATCGACGAGGGCAAGGTCGTGGCCTGCGTCTGCTGCGCCGAGTCCACCCGCGACGCCTACGAGGCCGCCGGCATCCCCGGCGACCTCCTGCACGTCATCCCCAACGGCGTCGACCTCCTGCGCTTCCGCCCGGACCCGGCCGCGAGACTCGCCTTCCGCACCTCGCTGGGCATCCCCGCCACGGCCCCGGTCGTCGTCTTCGCCGCCCGCTACGCGCAGATGAAGAACGTCTCCCTTTTCCTGCGGGCCGCCCGCGCCTGGCTGGCCCGCGAGGGCGGCGGCCACGTCGTGATGTGCGGCGCCGGCATGACCGACTCCAACCCCGCCCTGTGGGCCGACATGGAGATCGCCTTCGGCGACGACCGGGCCGCCCTCGACGACCGGGTCCATCTGCTCGGCGTACGGCAGGACATGGAGACCGTGTACGCCGGTTCCGACGTCGTCGCCCTCACCTCGTCCTCCGGCGAGGCGGCGCCACTGTGCCTCATCGAGGGCATGATGTGCGGCGCGGTCCCGGTCACCACGGACGTCGGCGACAGCGCGTCCATCGTCGCCGGCCACGGCTTCGTGACCCCCTTCGACCCCGAGGCGATCGCCCGCGCCTGGTCCACCGCTGTCGCCGACCGCGCGAGCCTCTCCGAGTCCCTGGCGGCCGGCCGCGAACGCTTCAGCCGCACCCGCATGATCGCCGCGTACGCCGACCTGCTGGACCACGTGGTCCATGACGTCCACGACGAACTCAGCCCGGAACTCGGCTGATCGACCGGCCGGGGGCTGTTGCCCGGATCGGCTCCGGGGCCGCACCCGCGCCGCACGCATGAGGAGGGGCCGCCGGTCCCCCAAGGCCCGGCGGCCCCTCCTCTCCCCTCCTGATACGACCCCGGTCCGTCACTACCGGGGCAGCACCACGACATACGCGGCGGGATCGCGGTCGCCCGCGGCCATCAGGGCCGTGCGCACCACCGCCGCCTGCTGCTCCATCGCGTCGCGCAGCTTCTTGGGCGTGACATGGACGACCGTGATGCCCAGCCGCTCCAGGTGCTCGCGTTTACGGGCGTACTCCGACCACAGCGCGTCTTCGTCCTGGCGGGGAGCGCGGGTGTCGAGTTCCACCGCCACCGCCTGCTCGGGCCAGTACGCGTCCAGGCCGCCGAGGTGCGGGCCGCCCGGCAGGCGCAGGTCCACGTTCCAGACCGGGTCGGGCAGGCCGTACTCGCTCACCATGCGGTAGAGCCGCTCCTCCGCGATCGCGCGGCCCTCGGCCAGCAGCGAGTCCACCGCGTCCACCACGTGCGGCCGGCTCAGCAGCTTCGCCGCGTTCAACTCCCGTACCACCGCCGCCGGTTCGCAGTGCCCGCCGCGCACCGCCTCGGTCAGCAGCCGGCGTACCGCCTCCGCGTCCGCGAGGTCGGCCACCGCGTCGGCCAGTGCGCGTGCCACCGGCGCGACCGGAACCCCCAGCCGCGGCTCGGGCGTCGGCATCGCGGCGGTGCGCACGATTCCGGCGCAGCCCGTCGAGCGCAGCCGGCGCAGCCGGGGCACCAGGACGTCGATGCGGTCCAGGGACGGCAGCGGCGGCGCGGCGGCGAAGCCGTGCAGGGCCAGCGCCGCGAGTCCCGTCACCATCACCTCCGCGTACACCGGGCGGTGCGGCTCCTGCGGATTCGGCTGGGCCGGCACCCCGGGGGCCGACTCGCGGGCCGCGTACAGCAGCACCGCGTGCAGCCGCTCCTCGCCGGTCGAGGGGCCCGGGTGCAGCAGCACGACCCCCGGCAGGAGCTGCTGCCAGGGACCGTCGGGACGGCACTGCTCGTTCGTCTCCGCGGCGGACACGCCGTGCGAGCGGAGCTGGGCCGCCGTCATGACCCGGCGGTGGACCTCGGCGAGGTGGTGGAGCGGGCGGGGGGAGAGCGGGGTGTTGTGGTTCATGACTGGGGGTTTCCCGCGCCGGAACCAGCTTTTAACCGCTGTTACACGCCCGTCGACAAATGCGGACAAGGCAGCACTAAAGGACGGGTGTTCGGATGCCGATAGGGCGCCGAAAACCCCTGGTCCGAATGGGGCGGACCAGGGGTTACGGGTGTGATTGACCGGATTCCGTAACGGTCACCGGCGGCTAATAGTTGGCCAGAACCTGGGCCCGCAGCGCCCGCGCCAGATCGTCCCGCGCCTCCAGGACCAGTCGCCGCAGCGCCGGCGCCGCCTCCTCGTGCGCGGCCAGCCACGCGTCCGTCGCGTCCAGCGTCGACTGCGAGTCCTCAGCGGTCGGGTACGCCGGGAACAGCCCGCGCACCACGTCCATCGCGATCTGGATCGACCGCTGCTCCCACACCCGCTCGATCGCCGCGAAGTACTTCTCCACGTACGGCGTCGTCAACTCCCGCTGCGAGGGCTGCTGGAAGCCCGCGATCGTCGCCTCCACCAGCGCGTTGGACAGCGTGTCCGACTCGACCACCTGGGCCCACGCCTGCGCCTTGACGGCCGCCGAGGGCCGGGCGGCGAGACAGCGCACCTGATGCCGCTTGCCCGACGCCGTGTCGTCACGGGCCAGTTCGGCCGCCAGCACCGACTCGTCCACCGCCCCGTGCGAGGTCAGCGGCTCCAGGAACACCCAGCGCAGCTCCTGGTCGACGGCCAGCCCCTCGATCGTCTCCGTGCCGTCCAACAGGGCCCGCAGCAGCGCCAGATCATCGGGTGCCGACGCCACCGACGCGAAGAACCGGGCCCAGGCCAGCTGCTGCTCGCTGCCCGCCGCGGCCCCCCGCAGATCCCGCAGCGCGATGTCCGCGAGGATCTGCCCGCCGGTCTCGCGCCACCACGTCGGCGCGTAGTTCACCAGCGCCGAGTTCGCCCACGCGTGCAGCATCTGCAGCACGCCGATGTCGCTCTCGCGCCGCCCGAACCGCGCCACCAGGTCGATGAAGTCCGGCGCGGGCAGCAGCGCGTCCCGGGTCATGTTCCACAGCGCCGACCAGCACAGGGCACGCGCCATCGGGTCGGTGAGCGCGCCCAGGTGCTCGCGCAGGGTGTCCAGCGAGGTCGCGTCGAAGCGGGTCTTGCAGTACGTGAGGTCGTCGTCGTTGACCAGCACCAGCTCCGGGGCGTCGGTACCGGCCAGTTCCACCACGACCGTCCGCGGCCCGTCGACGTCCACCTCGGCCCGCTCGTACCGGACGAGCCGCTCGCCCTCCATCCGGTACAGGCCCACCACCACCCGGTGCGGGCGCAGTTCGGGGTAGGACTCGGCCGCCTCCTGCAGCACGGTCAGCTCGGCGACGCGGCCGCCCTCGACGTCCAGCACCACCTGCGGGGTCAGGGAGTTGACCCCGGCCGTCTGCAGCCACGCCCGTGACCAGGACGCCATGTCCCGCCCGCTGGTCTCCTCAAGGACCGACAGCAGATCGGCGAGGCGCGTGTTGCCGTACGCGTTCCGCTTGAAGTAGCGCCGCGCGCCCTCGAGGAACGCGTCCTGGCCGACGTACGCGACGAGTTGTTTGAGCACCGAGGCGCCCTTGGCGTACGTGATGCCGTCGAAGTTGAGCTTGGCGTCCTGGAGGTCGCGGATGTCGGCGGTGATCGGGTGCGTGGAGGGGAGCTGGTCGGCCCGGTAGGCCCAGGCCTTGCGGCGGTTGGCGAAGGTGATCCAGCCGTCGGTGAAGCGGGTCGCGCCCACCAGCGCGAACGCGCCCATGAAGTCGGCGAAGGACTCCTTCAGCCACAGGTCGTCCCACCACTCCATGGTGACCAGGTCGCCGAACCACATGTGCGCCATCTCGTGCAGGATGACGTTGGCCCGGCCCTCGTAGGACGCGCGCGTCACCTTGCCGCGGAAGATGTACTCCTCGCGGAAGGTGACCAGCCCCGGGTTCTCCATCGCGCCGAGGTTGTACTCGGGCACGAACGCCTGGTCGTACTTCCCGAAGGGGTACGGGTAGTCGAAGTGCTCGTGGAAGAAGTCCAGCCCCTGCTTGGTGACCAGGAAGACGTCGTCCGCGTCGAAGTAGGGCGCCAGGCCCTTGCGGCACAGCGCGCCGAGCGGGATCTCCAGCTTCGTGCCGTCCTCGAGGACGCGCTCGTAGGAGTCGGTCACGTAGTGGTACGGGCCCGCCGTCACACAGGTGATGTACGTCGAGATCGGCTTCGTCTCCGCGAAGCGCCACACGCCGTCGGTCAGCGTGCCCGCCCCGTTGGACCACACCGTCCAGCCCTCCGGCGCGCGCACCTCGAAGCGGTAGGGGGCCTTGAGGTCGGGCTGCTCGAAGTTGGCGAACACGCGGCGGGCGTCGGCCGGTTCGTACTGCGTGTAGAGGTAGACCTCGCCGTCCTCGGGGTCGACGAAGCGGTGCATGCCCTCGCCGGTGCGGGAGTAGGCGCAGCGGGCGTCGACGATCAGCTCGTTGTCGGCGGCCAGGTCCTCCAGCCGGATCCGTACGCCGTCGAAGACCTCGCCCGGGTCGAGGTCCCTGCCGTTGAGGGAGAGGGCGGTGACGCTCGGCGCGATCAGGTCGGCGAAAGTGGTGGCGCCCGGCTCGTTGCAGCGGAAGCGGATCGTGGTCACCGAGCGGAAGGTGCGCGGTTCGCCGTCCGCGTCGCCGACGGCGGAGCGCAGGTCGAGCGACACCTCGTATCCGTCGACGGACAGCAGGGCGGCCCGCTCGCGGGCCTCGTCACGGGACAGATTCTCACCGGGCACGGACGGCACTCCTTCGAGCATGACGGACAGGGCGGGGATACGGCGGAACAGGACCGATCCTGCCATGTGCCCCTGACGGCGGGCACCCGGGAATGAGGTCGGCCGTCCCCGGTGTTGTCCGCAGAAAGAGCCGTATCTCTTGAGGAGAGCAATGTCCGAGACCGCGACCACCTCCACCAAGACCCCCGTCGACTTCTGGTTCGACCCGCTGTGCCCCTGGGCCTGGATGACCTCCCGGTGGGTGCTGGAAGTGGAGGAGGTCCGGGACATCGAGGTCAGCTGGCACATCATGAGCCTGGCGGTGCTCAACGAGCCCAAGCTGGACGAGCTGCCCGAGGAGTACCGCGAGCTGCTGTCCACCAAGGCGTGGGCCCCGGTCCGCGTGGTCACCGCGGCCTGGCAGAAGCACGGCGCGGACATCCTCGGCCCGCTCTACACCGCGCTCGGCACCCGCATCCACAACCAGGGCGAGGGCCCCACGCGTGAGGCCATCGTCGGCGCGCTCGCGGACGTCGGCCTGCCCGCCGACCTGATCGACTACGCCGACCAGGAGGACTTCGAGTTCGACGCCGAGCTGCGCGCCTCGCACAAGGAGGGCATCGACAAGGTCGGCCAGGACGTCGGCACCCCCGTCATCGCCGTCCCCGGCCCCGACGGCGAGCAGATCGCCTTCTTCGGCCCGGTCGTCACCCCCGCCCCCAAGGGCGAGGAGGCCGCCCGCCTGTGGGACGGCACGGTCGCGGTCGCCTCGGTCCCGGGCTTCTACGAGATCAAGCGCAGCCGGTCGGCAGGGCCGGACTTCAGCAACCTGTAGACGTCGATCAGCAGAGGTCATTCAGGGGCGGCGGCCTTCTCCTCACGGAACTCCTCGGGGAGATCGCCGCCGCCTCGCGCGTTGTACGCCGGTTGGTACCGCACACAGCCCTTGACGGCGCAGCGCCACAGATCACCCACGTAGTGCCGGGCCCCCTTCTCTTCGCGGACCGCGGCCTTCTCGGCGCCGTTCATCATCTGGAAGTCCTGCCACCCAAGACAGTTCGGGCACCACCGTCGAAGCACAGCCATGAACTCCTCCTCGCCACGCGGGGCCAGGCCGGTAGTACACCGCGGTTTGCCCGCCCCCGCTCCCGAAATCACCGGCTCCGGTAGCGAGGATCATGCGAGGCGGCTGTCCTCGCGGGGTTTCGTGGGGGCAGGCCCGCGCCGCGCTTCGAGGCGCTCGGCCGCTGCGGGGTGCGTGTCGCGCGGTTCGGTCGGGTCGGTCCGGGGCGCGTCGCGTGCGGCCCGGGCCCACCGGCCTTTTGAACCAGCGGCTCTTGAATCCGCCGGCCCCGGAGGCACCGGCCTTCGGATCCGCCGGCCAGAACCTGCTCGCTCCGGGCTCACCTGCTTCGGTGGCGTGCCGCTGTCAGTCGGGCGAGGTGGTCCTCGAAGCCGGCGGAGTAGTACGCGGCCCGGTCCGGGTCCGGGTCGACGGTCCGGGTCGGGCGGGTCCACGTGGCCGTGTCCAGGGGGACGCCGTGGCGAGCGGCCGCCGCCATCACCGCGCCCCGGGCGCCCACCTCGCCCTCGACCACCCGGAGCGGCCGGCCCAGCACGTCGGCCAGCAGCCGCATCCACGCGGGGCTGCGCGTGCCGCCGCCGCAGACGGCGAGGGTGCCGGTCAGGCCGGCCGCCGTCAGGCAGTGCCGGGCCGCGTAGCCGATGCCCTCGCAGGTGGCGCGGATCAGATCGCCCTTCGTCGACTCCAGGCTGACGCCGGTGAGTTCGGCGCGCAGCCGCGGCTCCACGAAGGGGGCACGTTCGCCGGACGGGGCGAAGTACGGCAGCACCCGCACACCGTGCGCCCCGGGCGGTGCCCCGGCGAGCAGCGTGTCGACCTCCTCGTGCCGGACGCCCGTCGTCGACAGCACCCAGTCCAGGGCCGCCGTGCCCACCATCGCCGGCATCGCGCGCAGCCGGTGCCCGGGCCGGTCGGTCGAGATGTACAGACCGGCCGGCTCACCGCTCAGGTCCAGCTCGGTCGTGGCGACCAGCGCGGCCAGACAGGTCCCGACGATGAGCAGACCGTCACCGGGAGAAGTGACACCGGCACCAAGCGCGCAGGCCGCCAGGTCGTACGGGCCGTTCGACACCCGCGTCCCGGAGGGCAGGCCCTCGCCGCGCGCCTCGGCGGTCGCGATCGGGTCGCCGACGGGAGCGAGCAGACCGCGCCGGTGACCCAGGCCTAGCAGCTCGACGACCTCGTCGTCGTACGTCCGCGTCCGCGGGTCGAGGAACGGCATCGAGGCGTCGGAGACGTCCGTGCCGGCCGGCGCGCCGGTCAGCCGCCGGAAGACCATGTCCTTGCAGTACAGGGCGGTGGCGGCCGCGTCGAGGGACTTCGGCTCGTGCCGGTCCAGCCAGGCCAGCAACGGGCCCGGGCAGCCCGGGAACATGGCGCTTCCGGTGCGGCGGAACACCGCCTCGAAGGTGCCGTCCGCCAGCCAGTCGTCGAGCAGTTCGTGGGCGCGGCCGTCCATCCAGGACAGGGCGGGCCGCACGGGCATCCCCTGCCCGTCGACCAGCCAGACCCCGTCACCCTGCCCGGTCAGCCCCGCGATCTCGACCGGCCCCGGCACCCGCACGGTCAGCCGCCCCAGCACTCCGACGACCGCCCGGTACACCTCGTACATGTCCTGCTCGACCCGGCCCTCGTGCAGCGCGAGGCTCACGGGGCTTGCCTCGACGGCCAGTTCACGACCGGCGTGGTCGAAGGCGGCGGCTTTCACGGCGGACGTGCCCACATCGATGCCGATGTACATGCCGGGGGCCTCCTCGGGGGTCCGGACGGTTCACGTCGTAAGGCGGCTGCTGCTCAGACCAGTTGATGTGCCAACGGCTCCCCCCGTGCCCACCGCCCCACCTCCGCCGCCGCGATCCGCGCCGCCTTCTCCGCGACCGCGCGCGCCGCCCCGCCCAGATGCGGTGTCATTACCACCCGGTCGCCGAGCCCGAACAGCCGCGACCCCGCCGGGACCGGCTCGCGTTCGTACGTGTCGAGTCCCGCCGCCGACAACCGCCCGCTCTCCAGGGCGTCACAGAGCGCGTCCTCGTCGAGGAGCGGGCCGCGCGCCGCGTTCACGACCACCGCACCCTCGGGCAGCAGGGCGAGTTCGCGGGAGCCGATCAGGCCACGGGTCTCGGGGGTGAGCCGGGCGTGCAGGGTGATCACCCGGGAGCGGCGCAGGAGTTCGTCGAGCGAGGAGACCCGCAGCCCGTGGATCTCACCGCGGACGTAGGGGTCGTGGACCATCACCTGCGCCCCGAACGCGCACAGCACCCGCGCCACCCGGCTGCCGACGGCGCCGTAGCCGACCAGGCCGACGGGGAGGTCCTCCAGCTCCAGGCCGCTGTGTTCGTACGTGTAGTAGGCCGAGCCCTGCCAACTGCCCTGTCCGGCGAGGAGGTTGTGGGCCTGCGGGATCCGGCGCAGGGTCGCCAGGAGCAGGCCGACGGCGAACTCGGCGGTGGCGGCGGCGTTCCGGCCCGGCGCGTAGGAGACGCGGACGTCGTGGATCTTCGCCGCGTCGAGGTTGACGTTGACCGGGCCGCCGCGGCACACGACGACCAGGCGCAGCCGCGGGGCGGACCCCAGGACGCGTTCGGTGACCGGGGCCATCTGCGTGACCAGCACCTCGCGATCGTCGGCGAGCGCCTCGATCAGTCCGTCCTCGGTGCCGCTCGCCTCCTCGACCTCGGCGACGGGACCGAACGCTTCGAGGGGCCACGGCAGGGTCAACTCCCGTACCGAAGCCTCTCGTTCGCGCAGTTCCTCGACCAGCGCGCGGGCGATGAGACCGGGCAGGACGAAGTGGTCACCGGCGGCCAGGACGCGGACAGGGTCGTTCATGGCGGTGGCTCTCCCGTCGGGCAGACCTCGTAGCGGACCTTGTGCTCGTCCAGGTCCCGCAGCGCCTCGGCCGGCGCGCCGTCGTCGACCAGGAGCAGGTCGAAGCGGGAGAGCGGGGCGACCCGGTGCAGGGCGGTCCGGGCGAGCTTGGTGTGGTCGATCAACAGGACGTTGCGCGTGGCCGAGTCGAGCATGGCCCGCTTCACCGACACGATGTGCTGCTCCTGGTGGTACGCGTACCCGCCGTGCACGGCCGACGTCGACGCGAAGCAGACGTCCACGCGCAGGGACTGGACCGCCTCGACGCAGGAGACGCCGAGGAAGGAGGAGTGCAGCGGGTCGTAGTCGCCGCCCAGGGCCATCAGACGGATGCCGCGCTGGTCGGCGAGGAGGGTGATCGCCTCAAGGAAGTTGGTGACCACCGTCAGCGGGGTGATCTCGCCGAGACGGAGTCTGCGGGCCAGCTCCAGCGTGGTCGTGGAGTCGTCCAGCATGATCGCCATGCCGGGCTCCAGCTGCCGCATCGCGCGGTCGGCGAGCGCGGCCTTCTCGGCGAGCATGGTCTTGAGGCGGTACTGCACGTTCGACTCGAAGACACCGGACGGCTGCGCGGTCACCCCGCCCCTGAACTTCCGTACGATGCCCTGCCGTTCGAGCTCGTCGAGGTCCCGGTGGATCGTCATCAGGCTCACGCCGAAGCGCTCGGCGAGGTCGGCGGCGGTCGCGGAGCCCTCGGCCAGGACGAGTTCGGCCAGCGCCGAGCGGCGGACCGCGGGGCCCTGTTGTGCGCTGCCGCTCATGGCCCTCCGCTTCATGGTCGTCCGTCATGGTCATCGGGTGTCGTGATCCGTCGGCATCCGTCGGACCGGACCGCAAACCGAGCGTGTAACGGCGAATGTCGGCCGTCAATCCCTCGCGCGAGCGAAAAACTCGGGTCAATATCGATGATGGGTGTGAAGTTCTCAGAGTCGGTCGTGACGCGCGGGAGGTCCGGATGGCGGCGGATGACGGCGAGGCATGGCTGGGCGTCGACCTCGGCACGCAGAGCGTTCGCGTGCTGCTGGTCACGGCCGATGGGACGGTCCTCGGCCGGGGTTCGGCACCGCTCGCCGGACACCGGGACGGGGTGCGGCACGAGCAGGACCCGGAGGAGTGGTGGCGCGCGTTGCGCACGGCGTCCCGGGCCGCGCTCGCCGACCGGCTGCACGTACGCGTCGGCGGCCTCGCCGTCTGCGGCACCTCCGGCACGGTCCTCCTGACGGACGGCACCGGCCGCCCGGTGACCCCCGCGCTCATGTACGACGACGGGCGCGCGTCGGTCCAGGCAGCGCGGGCGCGGCGGGCGGGCCTTGCGGTGCAGGACACGTGGGCGCTGCCGAAGGTGCTGTGGCTGGCGGGGGAGTACGAGGGCGCCGGCGGCGCGGGTCCGGGCCGGGGTGCGGGCGGCGGGGGTCCGGTCCGCGGCCGGAGCGGGGGTGCCGGGCGGCGGGCCGGGCAGCCCACCGGATCGGCCGCCCACTCAGGATCCACCTCCCGCCCGCACCCCCACCTCCGTCTGGTCCACCCGCCCCGCCCGCCCCGGCTCCGGCTCGCCCACCAGCCCGACTTGATCGTCGCCCGGCTCATCGGCGAGCCGCCGCCCGCCGACTCCAGTCACGCCCTCAAGACCGGCTACGACCCCGAGACCGGCGCCTGGCCGCACACCGCGCTCGCCGAACTGGGCCTGCCCGACGAGCTGTTCCCCGACGTCGTACGCCCCGGCACCCGGCTCGGCGAGGTCACCCCGGCCGCCGCCGAAGCGACCGGCATCCCCGCCGGGACGCCCGTGATCGCCGGCATGACCGACGGCTGCGCGGCACAGATCGCGGCGGGCGCGCTGCGGCCCGGCTCCTGGAACTCGGTGCTCGGCACCACGCTGGTCCTCAAGGGCGCCTCCGCCACGCCGGTCCGGGACGAGACCGGCGTGGTCTACAACCACCGCGCGCCGGACGGCACTTGGCTGCCGGGCGGGGCGTCGAGCGTGGGCGCGGGCGTGCTGACCGCGGCCTTCTCGGGCGCCGACCCGGCCACGATGGACGCACGGGCGGCGGCCCACGAGCCGTCCGGTGCGGTGACGTACCCGCTGGTGTCACCCGGCGAACGGTTTCCTTTCCTGGCGCCGGCCGCCTCGGCGATCGTGCTGGGCGAGCCCGCCGACGGGGCCGATCTGTGGGCGTCCCTGCTCCAGGGCGTGGCGTTCGCGGAGCGGCTCTGCCTGGACTATCTCGACCATCTCGGCGCCCCGCTGGACGGCCCCCTCACCTTCACCGGGGGCGCCGCCCGCAGCGCGTACTGGAACCAGCTGCGCGTCGACGTCCTGGGCCGCCCCGCCCGCGTGCCCCACCAGACCGAACCGGCCCTGGGCATGGCCGCGTTGGCCGCCCACGGCGCCGGCCGGGGCCCCCTGCCCGAGGTCGCCGAACGCATGATCCGTATCCACACGGTCCTGGAACCCGACCCCGCCCGCACGGCCCTGTTCGCCGAGCCGTACGCCCGCCTGATCGACGAACTCACCGCGCGGGGCTGGCTCCCGGTGCCGGTCGCGGCCCACGCCCATGCCCGGCTCACCGGGACGACGGCGGACTGACGTCGCGCCGCGTACGCGTACGCACGCCGACCCTGGATACTCCGAAGCCATGAGCACCACCCTTCTGCTGGCCAGGCACGGACAGACCGTCTGGCACGACGAGAACCGCTACGCCGGTGTCAGTGACGTCCCGTTGACCCCCACCGGGCTGGCGCAGGCCGAGGCGCTCGGGCAGTGGATCGCGGCCCGTCCGGTCGACGCGGTGTGGACCTCCCCGCTGTCCCGGGCCGTCGCCACCGCCGAACCCGCCTGCCGCGCCCTCGGTCTGGTCCCGTCCCTCGACCCCGACCTGCGGGAGTGCGACTTCGGGGTGGTGGAGGGGCGCACGCTCGCGGAGTTCGCGGCCGCCTACCCCACCCGGGCCGAGGCCTTCCGCGTGGACCCGGCCGCCAACCCCTTCCCCGGCGCCGAGGACCCACGGGCCGCAGCGGCGCGCGGAGCGGCGGCCCTGCGCCGGATCGCCGCCGCGCACTACGGCGAACGCGTCCTGGTGGTCGCCCACAACACCCTGTTCCGCCTGGTCCTGTGCACCCTGCTGTCCATCCCGGCCAGGGAGTACCGCCGGGTCTTCCCGCGCCTGCGCAACGCGGCGATCACGGAACTCCGGGTGGGCATCACGGGATCGACGGCGCTGTTGTCCTTGAACGTGCCCTGCGACCCGGACAGGCCGTAGAGCGTGGGCCGCACAGCGGTCGTGGGCCCTCACGCAGGAAGCCCCTGGGAGTCACGTCCTCCCAGGGGCTTCCGTCATTCCGCCTGCCAGGTGAAGGGTGAGAAGACGATCACGAGGCAGGACGCTCGGGCGCCCTCAGGGGGCGAGCAGCAGCACGTCCGTGCGGGACTTCGCGGCCTCGTAACGCCGGGCCACGTCCTGCCAGTTGACGACGGCCCACATGGCGTCGATGAAGTCGACCTTCTGGTTGCGGTACTGCAGGTAGAAGGCGTGCTCCCAGGCGTCGAAGACGAGGATCGGGGTCGCGCCCTGCCCGACGTTGCCCTGGTGGTCGTAGACCTGCTCGACGATCAGCCGCCCGCTGAGCGGCTCGTAGGCGAGGACACCCCAGCCCGAACCCTGCGTGGTCGCGGCCGCCTTGGTCAACTGCGCCTTGAAGCCGGCGTACGAACCGAAGGACTCGGCGATCGCGTCGGCCAGGTCCCCCACACCGTCCGCCGCCAGCGGTTCGCCGCCGCCGTCACCGGTCATGTTGTGCCAGTAGATCGAGTGCAGGATGTGCCCGGAGAGATGGAAGGCCAGGTTCTTCTCCAGCCCGTTGACCGCTCCCCACGACTCCTTGTCCCGCGCCTCCGCGAGCTGCTCCAGCGTGTCGTTGGCACCCTTCACATAGGCCGCGTGGTGCTTGTCGTGGTGCAGCTCGATGATCTCGGGGCTGATCACGGGGGCGAGCGCGGAGTAGTCGTACGGCAGGTCGGGAAGTGTGTAGACGGGCATGGGTGGGTTCCCCTCCGAACCTCTTATTGCACAAGACTTGCAACTACACGTTAGCAACAAGAAGACCCCCGCGGGTGCACCGCGGGGGGTCTTTCGGGACGGCGGGTCCCTACCGGGACGGCAGGTCCTTACGCCGCTACGGGCGTGTAGTGCGACGCGTCCCCCTCGATCGCGTAGCTCTCCTTGCCCTCGACGCCGACGGGCACGTCGCCGGCGACGGTCACGCGGTTCAGGCGGCGGGGGAGGCCGTCGTAGTTGTCGACGGCGTAGTGCTGGGTGATGCGGTTGTCGAAGAGGACGAGCTGGTTGGGGGACCAGCGGTGGCGCAGGATGTTCTCCGGGCGGGTGACGTAGGACTGGAGCAGGTCGAGGATCTTGCGGGACTCGCCGACCGACAGACCCACGATCCGCTGCGCGAACCCGCCGATGAACAGGCCGCGTTCACCGGTCAGCGGGTGGACGCGGACCACGGGGTGGGCGGTACGGAACTTGATGGACGTGAACTGGGCGCGCTGGGCGGCCTTGTCGTCGTCGATGTCCTCCGTCGGCACCGCGTAGTCGTAGTCGTTGGTGTGCTCGGCCCACAGGGTGTCGGCCAACTGGCGCAGCGGCTGCGGCAGTTGACGGTAGGCGGCGGCCGAGCTGGTGATCAGGGTCTCGCCGCCGTAGGGCGGGAGCGTGATGCTGCGCAGGGTGCTGGCCTGCGGCGGGTTGAGGACGAAGGTGACGTCGGTGTGCCAGTGGTTGGCGCGGCCCTGCTCGCTGTCGACGGGCAGCACGTTCGGGGCGCCGGCGACGGAGGGCACGGTCGGGTGGGCGGTGGTGAGGTCGCCGAAGTGCCGGGCGAACGCCTCCTGACCGGCGTCGTCGAGGTGGACGTCGTCGAAGACCAGGGCCTTGTGGGTGTTGAGGGCCTCGCGGACGGCGGCGACCGTGTCCTGCGCCAGCGGCTGGGAGATGTCGACGCCGGAGACGCGGGCGCCGATGTGCGCGGTGACCTTGGTGATCTCGATGGACATGCCGGGTTCCTTTCGGGCGGGTGAACAGGTGAGCTGGCGAGCAGGTCAGACGAGGGCGGGGGCGGGTGTCCGGACGTACTGGTTGGCGGGGCGGGGGAGCCCGTAGCGCTCCCGCAGGGTCTGCCGGGCGCCGTACTCCCTCCGCAGCAGTCCACGGGCGCGCAGGATCGGCACGACGTGGTCGACGAAGGCCTCCAGTCCCGAGGGCAGTACCGCCGGCATGATGTTGAAGCCGTCGGCCGCGCCCTGCGTGAACCACGTCTCGATGGCGTCGGCGACCTGCTCGGGCGTGCCGGCGAAGGTGAGGTGACCGCGCCCGCCGCCGAGCCGTCCGATCAGCTCCCGCACGGTGAGCCGGTCGCGCCGGGCCAGCTCGACCACCAGGGTGTAGCGGCTCTTGGCACCCTCGACGGCGTCCTCGGAAGGCAGGTCGGCCGGCAGTTGGGCATCCAACTCCAACGTCCCGGCGGGAAGTTGAAGAAGCCGCTCCAACCGGTCCACGCCGTGCTCGTACACGATGTGGTCCTCGAGCAGCCGCTCGTTGGCCCGCGCCTCGGCCTCCGTCGAGCCGAGCACCGGCACGATCCCGGGCAGCACCTTGATGTGGTCGGGGTCCCGACCGGCCGCCGCCGTACGGGACTTGAGGTCGGCGTAGAAGGCCCGCGCGTCCTCGATGGTCTGCTGCGCGGTGAACACCGCCTCGGCGTACCGCGCGGCGAACGCCTTCCCGTCCTCGGACGAGCCGGCCTGCACGAGCAGCGGATAACCCTGGGGCGTGCGCGGCACGTTGAGAGCACCCTCGACGCTGAAGTACTCCCCCCGATGCCGAGGCGGATGGATCTTCGCGTCGTCACCCCACACCCCGGCGGTCTTGTCCGCGAGGATCGTGTCGTCCTCCCAGCTGTCCCAGAGCTTGAGCGCCACGTCGAGGAACTCGGCGGCCCGCGCGTACCGTTCCGCGTGCGCGGGCTCGGCATCCAGCCCGAAGTTCCGTGCGGCCTCGGCCCCGGCCGTGGTGACGATGTTCCACCCCGCCCGGCCGCCGCTGATGATGTCCAGCGACGCGAACTTCCGGGCCAGGTTGTAGGGCGAGTTGTACGACGTGGACGCGGTGGCGATCAGCCCGATGTGCTCGGTCGCCGTCGCGAGCGCCGTGAGCAGCGTGAGCGGCTCCAACGCACCGGCCGGCCGCTGGGCGAGGTTGTTCCACAATTGCGGCCCGTCGGCGAGAAAGAGCGAGTCGAAGGTCCCACGCTCGGCGCTCCGGGCGAGCTGTACGTAGTGATCGAGGCGGACGTGCGCGTACGGATCGCTCTCGGGCAGCCGCCAGGAGGCTTCGTGGTGTCCGGTGTTCATGAGGAAGGCGTTGAGGTGGAGTTGGCGAGTCATGGGTGTCCTTGGAGGGTGACGGCAATCCAGCCCGTCCGGCGTTTGAGGACGAGGCCGTTCAGGCCGAAGCGGGGGTCTGGGGGCGCAGCCCCCGGCGGGGTCGAAGGGGCGGAGCCCCTGGAGATGGGACGGGTAGGGGCGGCGGGGGCGAGAAACCCGGCCCTTACCCCACGTCCTCCGTCACACCGAGCGCTGCCAGCAACCGCTCCCGGTAGTCACCGAGGAGAGGATCGCGATAGGAGCGGGGGTGGGGGCGATCGATGGTCAGGTCGAGCCCGACGCGCCCGGCATCCAGCACCAGCACCCGGTCCGCGAGGACGATCGCCTCGTCCACGTCGTGGGTGACCAGCAGCACCGAGGGCCGATGCCGCTCCCACAACTCCCGCAGCAGCGCGTGCATCTTGATCCGGGTCAGCGCGTCCAGCGCCCCGAACGGCTCGTCGGCGAGCAACAGCTCAGGCTCTCGGACCAACGACCGCGCAAGAGCCGCCCGCTGCTGCTCACCCCCCGACAGCTCACCCGGCCAGGCCCGCTCCCGCCCGGCGAGACCGACCTCCGCGAGAGCGGCCCGCCCCTTCTCCTCCCCATCGGTCCTGAGTCCCAGCAGTACGTTGTCCAGCACCCGCCGCCACGGCAGCAGCCGGGAGTCCTGGAAGACGACCGACACCCTTTCCGGGGCGGCGAGTCGACCGCTCCCCGCGACCTCGTGGTCCAGGCCCGCGACGGCCCGCAGCAGCGTGGACTTGCCGGACCCGCTGTGCCCGAGAAGGGCCACGAACTGCCCGGCGGGGATGTCGAGGTCGAGGCCGTCGAGGACCGTACGCCCCTCGAACGACCGCGTGAGGCCGCGCAGTCGGACCGCGGTGGGCCGGGTCAGTTGCTCAGTGTGCGGCGCCACGACAGCACCCTCCGTTCGATGAGACGGACCGCGCTGTCGGAGATCAGGCCGAAGACCCCGTAGATGAGCAGACCGACGAGGATCACGTCGGACTGGCCGTAGTTGGTGGCCTGGAACATCATGTAACCGAGTCCGCTGGTGGCGTTGATCTGCTCCAGGACCACCAGGCCCAGCCAGGAGCCGGTGACACCGAGCCGGAGTCCCACGAAGAATCCGGGCAGCGCGCCGGGGATCACGATCTGCCGGACGAACTGGATCCTCGACAGACCCTGGACCTCGGCGAGTTCGACGTACCGGCTGTCGATGCCGGACAGCGCGGCATGCGTGTTCAGGTAGATCGGGATGTAGACGACGATCGCGATGATCGCGATCTTGAAGGTCTCGCCGATGCCCAGCCAGAGGATGAACAGCGGGATCAGACCCAGCGTCGGGATGGCCCGGTTGAGCTGCACGGTCCCGTCGATCAGCGCCTCCCCGACCCGGCTGAGCCCCGACGCGAGCGCCAGCGCGACCCCGGCGGTCAGCCCGATCGCGAAGCCGTACGCGGCCCGCTCCAGCGAGGTCAGCACATCGGTCGGCAGCGTGCCGTCGGTCCACAGCCGCCCGGCGGTCCGTGCCACCGTCCAGGGCGCCGGGATCGCCCCGGGATCCAACTGCCCGGCGGCGGAGGCGATCGCCCACAGGCCGATGAACAGGGCGGGCCCGATCATCCGGGCGGCCGGCAGCCTTCTGCCGGGGGAGAGGCGGCGGCGCCTGCGCACCCGGTGGACGGTGTCGTCCTCGGCGGCCACCGCGCCCGCGCTCACCGTGGTGGTGCTCACGGCGCTCATGTGCGGTACTCCGCCGGTACGGCCCGCGCGGCGATGGCCTCGAAGCGGCGGTCGAAGAGCGAGCCGACCTTGAAGCTCTTCACGAAGCCGCCCTCGGCGAGCAGGTCGGCGGTCTCCTGCTCCCACTTCACCGCCTCGTCCCAACTCGGCGGGAACAAGGGCTTGTTGGCGAGCTTGGTGATGCCCTCGGCCTGGGCGAGCGTCAGGTTCTGCGTCTTGACGTAGAACTCCTCGTTCCAGGTGTCGGGGTGCTCGTACTGCCACACCTGGCCCTGCGCCCACTGCGGGATGTACGCGGCGACCGCCGCCGCCTTCGCCGGGTCGGCCAGCACGGAGGCCGGCGCCCACAGCAGGTTGAGCAGGTCGACGACGTCCGTGTCGATGGTGTGGGCGCCCTTGGGCCCGTACTGCTGGAGATAGGCGGGCGCCTGGCTGTTGGCGAGCGGGGCGATGTCGACCTGGCCCGACTGCAGGGCGGTGAGGAACTGGTTGCTGGTCAGCGGGACCAGCTTCACCTCGTCGTACTTCAGCCCCGCCTCCTTCAACGCCCGCAGCAGCACGACCCCTTGGGCCTGGCCCTGGGAGAAGGCGAGTTTGCGGCCCTTGAAGTCGGCGACCGTACGGATGTCGCTGCCGGGCTTGGTGGCGAAGAGATAGTTGGGTTTCCGGGTGACGTTGATCGCCACGATCTTCGCGTCGAAACCCTGATAGTGGGCCTGGATCGGTGGAATACCGGCGTTGTTCGCCAGGTCCAGGGACTTGGCGCGGAATGCGTTGATGACATCGGGACCGGCCCCGATGTTCAGCCAACTCGACACCGTGAACGGCAATTTCGGCAGCTTCGCCAGCTTGAACTGGAGTTGCTGGGTGTTCAGATACGAGGAGATCTTCAGGCTGGTGCCGGCCGGGACCTTCTCGGCGAGCGGGGCGGAGAGGTCGGCCGCCGACTTCGCGGAGGCCGTGGTACCGCCCGCGCAGCCGGTCAGCCCGACCGCCGCGACACCGAGCGCGGAGGCAAGGAAGAGACGCCGGTCGACACCGGAAAAAGTGGGAGAAGGCATGGGAGGGCCCCTTGAGTACGGAGGTGGGAAAGCAGGCGGAATTCCGGGCGCAGAGGGCCCGAGGAAAGGGAATTCACGCAGGAAGAGATACGCGCTCCGGGCGCGTCACCGCGTCAGCAACAAAGGGTGCGACAGGTCATGAGAAGGATGCTCCTGGTCACCGGCATGCCCTGTCAACATTCGGAGTTTCTGAATTAAGTAGCCTCAGGTGAGGCACGCGCGGTGCTTGCGGCGACGCGCTCACAGCGCCTCCGGCGACGCACTCAGCGGATCCCGGTACAGCACGTCCAGCACCACCGAACCGCCCGCCACCGCGAGCACGGAGTCCGGGAAACTCGTCGGCACGACGGACCCGGCCCGCTCGTCGCCGACCCCTTCGCGCAGCGCGGCGAGGCAGTCCTCCCGGTGCATGACCCCGATCTCGGTCACCACCACCGTCTCCGGGTTGAGCACGTCGAGCAGCAGCCGTACGGCCCGTCCGACGGCGCGCGCCCGCTCCACGAGGAGCCGGACCGCCCGCTCGTCGCCTGCCGCCGCCGCGGCGAGCACGTGCATCGGGTTCACCCCGTCGACGACACCGGCCCGCCGCGCCCGCAGGCACAGCGTCCGTTCGCTCAACTCGGCCTGCAGGCAGCCCGACCGACCGCACTCGCAGGGCTCCGTGCCGCCCGGCACCGGCAGATGCGCGATGACGCCGGCCTGCGAGCGCGGCCCGTGGTGCACCTCGTCGCCCGCGGCGAAGGCCGAGTCGACGACATTGCCGACGAACAGGTGCAGCACGCTCCGGCTGCCCCGCGCCCGCCCGAACAGCCGCTCGCCGTTGACCAACGCCCGTGCGTGGCCGTCGACATGGACCGGCAGCCCGGTGTGCGCGCCGAGCGTCTCCCGCACCGGGACGTCCCGCCAGCCCAGCAGCCCGTGCTCGACGACGGTCCCCGAGTCGCGGTCCACCCAGCCGCCGACGGCCACCCCGACGCCCAGCGGCCGGCTGCCGCGCGCCTCGGCGAGCAGCGCGTCCAGCCCCTCGGCGGCGCGTGCCAGCACCCACCCCGGATCGGTGCGCTCGTGCTTCAACTCCCGCCGGGCGACGACCTGTCCACGCAGATCGAGCAGCGCGACCGTGGTGTACGGCACGGCCACATGCACCCCGCCGACCACGAACCGTGAGTCGTCCAGATCGACCGGCACATGCGGCCGCCCCACGCCGCCTGAGCGCCGGGGCGCCGACGCCTCGCGGATCAGGCCGAGTTCGGTGAACCGGGCGCAGTAGTCCGTCACCGACGCGGGCGACAGACCCGTGAGCCGGGCGATGGTGCTGCGCGCCACCGGCCCGTGCTCCAGCACGGACCGCAGTACGTGGCTCGCGCTCGTCCGCCGCCGATCGGGATCGGCGGCGCGCTGCACGGACGTGGAGAGGGGAGGGGCGGGAACGGAGGTGAGCGTGGATGCCATGGCGTTTTCATCCTCGGGAACGGGTCCGACAGTGCGCCGTCACTCGATTCGAGGCGCACCGGATCCGCTCCGCCGCCTCGCTAGGTCCGGCGACAGCCGCTCGCGCCGACGCGTCGCAGGTCGACGTGGCGACGCGACGAGAAGTTCCGGGCCTGGGCATCCATGGGGGAAGGGTAGGCCAGAGAAGGTGAATCCGACCAGACCACTAGGATTCGTTTGGCGGGACCCGACAGCTCGGCCCGTGACCACGAGGTGAGCGAAACGCCCCTGCCTCAGTGACGGGTATCACGCCGAACCCGGTGTAGGCGGCACTCTTTGTCCGAAGCCCACGAACACCCCGCGCCCCCCTTTGTCGGGCGCTGACGGTGATCGGCGCGCGTGCCCCGGGTTAGCGTCACTCTGTCCCCGACTGCCCCGAACCGCGGAGTCCCCATGAGCACCGCCACAGCCGCCCCCGTCGCCACCGGCAAGGTCATCGCCGACCTGCTCCCGGCCTCCCGCGTCCGCGACCTCGCGCTGGTGCTCGGCGGCGCCGCGCTCACCGGCCTCGCGGCCCAGATCGCCGTTCCCGTGCCCGGCTCCCCGGTGCCGGTGACCGGCCAGACCTTCGCCGCGCTGCTCGTCGGCACCAGCCTCGGGGCCCGCCGCGGGGTCGCCGCCCTCGCCGTGTACGCGCTGGCCGGTCTCGCGGGGATGCCGTGGTTCGCCTCCGGTCTCTCCGTCTCCTTCGGCTACATCCTCGGCATGATCCTGGCGTCCGCCGCCGTCGGCGCCCTGGCCCGCCGCGGCGCCGACCGCTCGGTGCCGCGCATGGCGGCCACGATGCTGCTCGGCGAGGCGATCATCTACGCCGTCGGCGTGCCGTACCTCGCCGTCGCGGCCGGCATGTCGGCGTCCGCCGCGATCGCGGCCGGCCTCACCCCGTTCCTGCTCGGCGACGCGCTGAAGGCGGCGCTGGCGATGGGCCTGCTGCCGACGGCCTGGAAGATCGCGAACAAGGGCTGATCTGCCTGCTGTTGTGCTTGAGGCTCGCCGGGTCGCGTACGACCCGGCGAGCCTCTTCTTGTGTTTCCCGGTGTTTCCCGCCCCCTCGCGGTGCTCAGGCGCGCCGCGCCGACGGCTTCCTCGTCGACCACCACAGCCCGGCCGCGCCGGCCGCCAGCAGGGTCGCGCCCGCCGCCCCCAGCGGCAGCACGTCACTGGCGGGACCGGTCTTGGGCAGTTCGTCGCCGCCCGGCGCCACCGGCTTGTTGTCGGTGCCGAGGAGCAGCGGGGTGGCCGGAGCGTTCGGCGACGGGTTCGTCGTACCGAACGGGACCGGGCCCTGCTGCCAGTACGTCTTCTTCCCGTCGCCGGTCTGGACGGGCAGACAGATCTTGCCGGTCTTGCTCAGGTCGTACGTGGCGTCCACCGCGTACGACTTCGACTTTCCGGCCGCGAGATTGT
Organism: Streptomyces sp. NPDC092369; assembly: GCF_044755245.1. Lineage (NCBI taxonomy): Bacteria > Bacillati > Actinomycetota > Actinomycetes > Kitasatosporales > Streptomycetaceae > Streptomyces > Streptomyces sp. NPDC092369. The sequence continues at coordinate 1,149,963 of NZ_JBIVQP010000002.1, read as the reverse complement.
CGATGGGACAGGCGAATCCGCTGTTCGAACCCTCCGGAAGATTCGCTGTGTCGATCTGGGAACAGCCTTGAACGCTTTTGACCGTGAGGCCGTCGAAACCGACGACCAATAGCTGGATCTTTCCGCTGTCCTTGGTCCCTTCGTTCTTCACCGCGGCGGTGATCGCCGTCTTTTGCGAGCCGTTGTCGACCGAGATCTTCGAGGGCAGGGTGGTGGTCAGTTTCACACCCGCGGGTGCCTCGTCGACGGCCTTTCCGCCCTTGCCGCTGGCGGGACCCTGATCGTCCGCGCTGGCGGTGAACGAAAGGATCATCACCGTCGAGAAAGATGCCGCGACCAGCGATCCCACGATGGTCGTCGTGCGACGAGAACTCATGTTCACATCCCCCTTGGCTGCGCCTGAATTCGCAGTACTTGAAGAGCTACCACAAGATTTCTCACCACTATGCTGGTACGGCATGAAGTGTGACCATTGTGTATCCGTACAGGCGTGGTGGGGATAACCGAGGGGGTGCAGCGGATTGCCGGGGAATACGGGAAATACGAGAAGCGGTGGGGTTCCAGGGTTGCTGGTGACGGGGCGCTATCGCCTGGTCGAAAGTATCGGCCAGGGGGGAATGGGGCGGGTGTGGCGAGCCGCCGACGAAATACTCGACCGCCCGGTCGCCGTCAAGGAGATGCGCATAGACGGCCTGGACGCGGAGGACACCAGGACCCGGCGCGAACGCACCCTGCGCGAGGCCCGGGCCACCGCCCGGATCGACCATCCCAACGTCGTGCGCGTGTACGACGTGGTCGACGAGGGCGAACGCCTGTGGATCGTCATGGAGCTGGTCGTCGGCCGCTCCCTGGAACAGATGACCGTGCAGGACGGGCCCCTGAACCCGCGCCAGGCCGCCCGCATCGGCGTCGGCCTGGTCACCGCGCTGCGCCAGGTGCACGAACGCGGCGTCCTGCACCGGGACATCAAGCCCGGGAACGTCCTGGTGGAGGACGCCGGAGAGCGCGTCGTCCTCACCGACTTCGGCATCGCCGCGATGCAGGACGCCAAGGCACTCACCATGGTCGGCATGCTCGTCGGCTCGCCCGACTACATGGCGCCCGAGCGCATATCCGGCCGCCCCCAGGGCCCGCCCTCCGACATCTGGTCCCTCGGCGCGACCCTCTGCGCGGCGCTCGGCGGCCGCTCCCCCTTCTCCCGCGACACCACGCTGGCCACGCTCCACGCGGTCCTCTACGAGGAGCCCCAACTGCCCCTCGCGGCAGGCCCGTTGCGGGACATCCTGGCCGCGCTCCTGGAGAAGGACCCCACGGTCCGTCCCGGCCTGGAGGAACTGGAGGCGGCCCTGCGCCCGGTGGCGTTCCCGCCGACGCTGGTGACGTTGCCCGTGGGCGGGGGAGAGGCGCCCGCGGGAGAGCCGGAGGAGGTGCGGGAGACAGAGGAGGCAGGGACGGCAGGGGAGGTACGAGCGGAGGCCGAGGGAGAGGCGGCCGAAGGGGAGGAAGAGGAACCGGTACGGGCGGAGGAGCCCGACCCGTCCACCCCGCCCCCGCCCCCACCACCGCCTCCGCCCTCCGTCCACACCCGGGTCCTCCGCCTGCCCCGCGACCCACGGCTGGCCGAACCCATCGAGGACGCGCCGCCGACCCAGCGCCCCGCCTCCGCCGAAGCCCACTCCGAACTGCGCTCGGAGGCCCATTCGGAAGTCCAGTCGCAGTCCCCGACCCCCACCGAGATCCCGATCACGCCGTCGGCACCGCCCACCCAACGGCGCTCGGGCGTCTCCCTGGTCCGCGCCCAGGCCGTGACCCAACAGCGTCCCGAACCCGCCAACAGCCCTGCCCCGGCCACCCGTTCCGCCGCACCCCGTCCCGACCTGGGCCCCCATCCCCTCCGCACACCCGCGGCCGACCTCCCCGACCTCGCGGTCCCGGCCACCCCGAGTCGCGGTCGTCGCCGTGCGGCTGTCATGGCCGCCGTCGGAGTGGTCACCGCCGGTGCCGTCGTCGCGGTCGTCCTGTTGGCCAACTCCGGCTCAGCGGGCGGCGATCGGGCGGACGGGTCCACGTCCCCGCAGGCCTCCTCGTCCGCATCCACATCTCCCTCCGGCCCCTCCAGCCCATCGCCCACCGTCGAGGGCACCGCGCGCCCGCAGAGCCTGCCGCCGGGCGCGCACCGCGAAGCCGGTGGGTTCGCGTGGGCGACACCCACCGGCTGGCGGCGAGATCTGAAGACGGGGGCGGAGGTGCACTACACCTCGCCGGACGGCGGGCAGGAGCTCGTGGGCAAGTCGTCCATCGCCCGCGGTGATCTGATGCGGAGCTGGGAGACCTCGGAGCAGAACGCCCACCAGGGCCAGGGCTACCGGAAGATCCGGCTGGAGCGGACGACCTTCCGCGGCAACCCGGCCGTCGTGTGGGAGTACACGTTCACGCTCAAGGGCGTCCAGTGGCACGCCCAGTTGCTGGGCTTCGACCAGGAGGGAAGGTCGTACCAGATCAATACCTGGTACCAGCCGCCGATCGAAGCCCAGGCCCTGAGGACCTACGACACGGTCAAGGACAGCTTCACGGTGCTTTGACCTTGGCCACCGGCGCGTCGGCGGGCTCGCCTTGGGCCGGCACGCCCAAGGCGGCCCTCGAAGTGCCCCGCCGCACCCGCTCCTTGATGAAGGCGATGGCGAGCACGACCGCCGCGACCAGCAGCGACAGCAGTACGGTCTCGCGTCCGTCGTGCTCGGTGTCCGTGAGCATGTAGGCGAGCACGAACACGATCAACCCGGCCGTCGCCCAGGTCAGATACGGGTACAGCCACATCTTCACGACCAGCTTCTCCGGCGCCTCGGCCTGGATGATCCGCCGCATGCGCAGCTGCGAGAAGCAGATGACCAGCCAGACGAACAGGGCCACCGCGCCACTGGAGTTGACCAGGAAGAGGAAGACCGAGTCCGGGAACTTGTAGTTGAAGAAGACGGCGACGAAACCGAAGACGACGGAGCAGACGATCGCGGTCAGCGGCACACCGCGAGAGGTCGTCCGCGCGAACGCCTTCGGCGCGTCCCCGCGCTCGCCGAGCGAGAAGGCCATGCGGGAGGCCGTGTAGAGGCCGGAGTTGAGACAGGAGAGCACCGACGTCAGCACGATGAAGTTCATGATCTGGCCGGCGTGCGCGATACCGAGCGAGTCGAGGGCGGCGACGTAGGAGCCCTGGTCCTTGATCGAGGCGTCGTCCCACGGGAGCAGGGTCACGACGATGAAGATCGAGCCCAGGTAGAAGACGCCGATCCGCCAGATGATGCTGTTGGTCGACTTGGTGACCGCGCGCTGCGGGTCCTCGGACTCGCCCGCGGCCAGGGTGGCGATCTCGCTGCCCATGAAGGAGAAGACGACGAGCAGGACGCCGGTGAGGATGGCGCCGGGGCCGTGGGGCAGGAAGCCGCCGTGGTCGGTGAGGTTGCCGAGGCCCGCCTTGTCGCTGTCCACGCCCGGCAGCACGCCGAACACCGCGAGCGCGCCGACGACGATGAACGCGCCGATCGCGACGACCTTGATCCCGGCGAACCAGAACTCGAACTCGCCGTAGGAGCCGACCGAGACCAGGTTGGTGGCCGTCAGCACCACCATCACGATCAGCGCCCAGCCCCACTGGGGCACGGCCGGGATCCAGCCCTCCAGGATCTTGGCACCGGCGGTGGCCTCCACCGCCAGCACCACGACCCAGAAGAACCAGTACAGCCAGCCGATGGAGAACCCGGCCCAGCGGCCGAGCGCGCGGTCGGCGTGGGCGGAGAAGGAGCCGGAGGTGGGGTTCGCGGCGGACATCTCGCCGAGCATCCGCATCACGAGGACGACGAGCGTGCCGACGAGGGCGTACGACAGCAGGATGCCGGGGCCCGCGGTCGCGATGCCGGAGCTGGAACCGACGAAGAGGCCGGCGCCGATGACGCCACCGATGGCGATCATCGACAGATGCCGGTTCTTGAGTCCGGCCTGCAGACCAGTCATGGGGGGAATTCCTTTGCGCCGGGTGAGCGGTCTCCCGTACCGGGGGGTGTACGGGTCGGTCCAGTGAATCCGAGGCGAATTGATTCGTGAACCTCTGAATCCAGATCGTTACTTGAGGTTTTCTTGAGGTTCGGTGGTGGAGGGCGGATTTTTCCGGCTGGACACCCGGCGCTGCTTCCCCGAAACAGCCGTGTCACACTCGGACCATGCGTGTGTATCTCGGTTCCGACCATGCCGGCTTCGAACTCAAGAACCACCTCGTGGAGTGGCTCAAAGAGGCAGGCCATGAGCCCGTCGACTGCGGCCCGCACATCTTCGACGCCGAGGACGACTACCCGCCGTTCTGTCTGCGCGCCGCGGAGCGCACGGCGGCCGACCCCGAGGCCCTCGGCATCGTGATCGGCGGCTCGGGCAACGGCGAGCAGATCGCCGCGAACAAGGTGAAGGGCGTCCGCGCGGCCCTGGCCTGGAGCGAGGAGACCGCCTCGCTGGGCCGGCAGCACAACAACGCGAACGTCGTCGCCGTGGGCGCCCGTATGCACACCGCGGACGAGGCCACGAAGTTCGTCGAGACCTTCCTGGGCACCCCGTTCTCCGAGGGTGAGCGTCACATCCGCCGGATCGAGATGCTCGCCGCGTACGAGACGACGGGCGAACTGCCCCCGATCCCGGCCCACCACCCGCAGCAGGACTGAGCCTCACCATCGGGCCGCCCCCGGGGACCGGGTCCCCGGGGCTGGAAAGGAACGGACACCGTGCCAGAGGGGCACACGATCCACCGGCTGGCGTCGGACTACGCCGACCGCTTCGCCGGCACGGCACCACGGGTGACCAGCCCCCAGGGCAAGTTCTCGGACGCAGCAGCACTCCTCGACGGCGCCGGACTCACCCGCACCGAGGCCCACGGCAAGCACCTCTTCCTGGGTTTCCGCGACAGCGATTGGGTCCACATCCACCTCGGCCTGTTCGGCAAGGTGACCTTCGGCGACGCGCCCGCCCCGCCGGCCACCGACACGGTCCGGCTACGGCTCGCGAACACCACCTCGTACGTCGATCTGCGCGGCCCCACCACCTGCGCGCTGATCACGGACACCGAGAAGCGGGCGATACACGGGCGCCTTGGCCCCGACCCGCTGCGCGCGGACGCCGACCCGGCGACGGCGTACCGGCGGATCTCCCGCAGCCGTACGACGATCGCCGCACTTCTCATGGACCAGAAGGTGATCGCGGGGGTCGGGAACGTCTACCGCGCCGAGGTCCTCTTCCGGCACGGCATCGATCCCTACCGCGCGGGCAAGGACCTCACCCCGGCCGAGTGGGACGCCGTCTGGGCCGACCTGGTCGGCCTCATGCGCGAGGGCGTCCGCAACAACCGCATCGACACCGTCCGCCCCGAGCACCTGCCGGAGGCGATGGGCCGCCCGCCACGCGTGGACGACCACGGCGGCGAGGTCTACGTCTACCGCCGGGCGAACCTCCCCTGCCACATCTGCGGCGGCGAGATCAGCACCGCGGGCCTGGCCGCCCGCAATCTGTTCTGGTGCCCGGGCTGCCAGCAGCGCTGACCTGGTCCGGGTGGGGCGCGCCGCGTTGTGGAGCGGGTGCGGCGGCCGCGGTGTCAGCCGCGGCCTTGCCACCCGAGCGACATCCCCACCCACGTCCGCGGCGGCGCGGCCGACACTGCCGGGCCCGCCGCCCGCGATCCTTCTTGCTGCCGCAACCAACGGCAGAAGTGGGAGTGTTCAGGCGCGCTCCGCGCCCTGGAGGTGGCGTGCTAGAACCCGTGCGGCAGCCACGGCGTCGCCGTGGACGCGAGTGCGAGTGACGCCTCCGCCAGCGCGCCGGGGCGCAGTTCCCGTACCCGCCCTGCGTCGGCGAGGGCGCCCAGGGTCACGCCGCCGAGGTAGGCCGCCCCCAACTCCCGTACGGACAGGGCGAGATCGGCCCGGTCCTCGGTGCGTGCGCAGGACGCGCCCTTCTGGTCGCCGGACAGCCGCCAACGCCCCGTGTTCCAGGGGCAGAAGGCGTCCTCGACGTCGAACACCACGTCCACCGGCGCCTGGTAGGTGCGCGCCTCCAGTGCCGCTCCGACGTCCACCAGACGCACATGCAGCGAGTCCCGGACGCGCAGCCCGCAGCGCCGGATGTCGGACACCATGTGCAGCCACGCCTCGTCCAGCGGACGCCCGCGCGCGGTCAGCGACGACGTGAGGTCGATCTCGAACAGGAACCGCCACACCGCCGCGTGCGCCGCCGGGTCGAGGGCCTCGGTGTCCTGCACGATCACCGTGCCCTTGGGCCCGTTGATCTCCCAGTCGGGCTTCACCCGGAACCGCGCGTACCCGACGACCTCGCCGTCCCGCTCCGCGAGCACGCACTGCAGCGGTGACGCGCCGTCCCGCTCGCTCTCCGGGTCCAGCACCCACAGCCGCTCCCATCCGGGCACCCGGGCGAGCATGCCGGGCCGCCCGGCCACCTTGCGCGCGTACACCGCCTCGCAGGCGTCGACGGCGTCGACCGGAGTGACGTACCGCAGGCGCACCTCGTCGGTGCCCGGCGGCACGGACAGCCGGACCCGGGTGGTCTCCACCTCGACGTTGGCGTGGTGTGTGCCGACGCCGTACCCGAACCGCCCGTAGATCGCGGGCTCGGAGGCCGTCAGCACGGCCAGCGGCTCGCCCCAGGACCGTACGTCGTCCAACTGCCGCCGCATCATCGACGTCAGCACCCCGCGCCGGCGGTGCGTGGCGGCCACCGAGACCATGGTCACGCCGGCCGCCGGCACCGCGGCGCCGCCCGGCACGGTCAGCCGGAAGGCGAAGGCGCCCGCCGTGCCGACGCACGTGTCACCGTCCCAGACACCGATCGAACGGTCCGTCTCGGTGCGTTCGCGCCACAGCGCCCGCTCCTCCGATGATTCCTGCACCCCGCCGAAGGCGCGGATGAGAGTGTCGTACCACTTGTCCCAGTCGTCCTGCCGCAGCACCCGCATGTCAGTCCCCATGAACCATGCCTATCAGGGCATTGCGTGACGAGCGAGGGAATTTCTCCTTGACGGCGACGGATCGGCTTCCTGTGAAGTTCACTGTGAAGTTGAGCCTCGGACGGGGGACAAGTGGGACCTCCCGTGCCAAGCGGCTGGTCCGATGGATAGGGTCCCGAACTAATGGCAGCAGGACGAGAGCGGCGCGCGGAAGCCGACACGTTCACGGCCCGGTTGAAGATGCAGTGGCACCGGGCTCGCGTCGGCATGCGCCGAAGCGCCGTGGACTACTTCCGCGGCGACGGCTCCGACTGGGTCGCGCTGGCCGGACTGCTGCTCACCGTCCCGATCATCGCGGCCACGACCCTCGCCAACTCGGTGTGGTGCTCGCCCGCCGCGCTGGTCCTGCCGATCGTCGCGGGCGGCCTGCTGCTGCGTCCCGCGAGCCTGCTCGCGCTCTACGCGGCCGCGGCCACCGCGCTGATCGTGGAGTCCGTCGAGCTGGGTCCGTACACCGAGGGGCCGTCGCGGGTCACGCCCGGTGTGGTGCTGGTGGTCGCCGCGTGCGGGTTCTTCGGACTGCTGGTCGCGCAGTTCCGCAGCCGGGTGGGTGTGCCGTGGCGGCGGGGCGGCACGATGCTGTTCGACCTGCGTGAGCGGATCCGGGTGCAGAGCAAGTTGCCGACGCTGCCGGACGGTTGGCACCGGGAGATGGCCCTGCGTCCGGCGGGCGGTCAGTCCTTCTCGGGCGACTTCGTGGTCGCGGCCCGCACGAACGGCGGCCGCACGATGGAGGTGGTCCTCACGGACGTCTCCGGCAAGGGCATGGACGCGGGGTCGCGTGCGCTGCTGCTGTCGGGAGCGTTCGGAGGCCTGCTGGGCTCCCTGCCCCCGCACGCGTTCCTCCCCGCGGCCAACGGCTACCTCCTCCGCCAGGACTGGGACGAGGGCTTCGCGACCTCCATCCACCTGGTCCTGGACCTCGACTCCGGCGACTACGAGCTCTACTCCGCGGGCCACCCGCCCGGGCTCCAGCTCAGCGCGGGCAGCGGCCGCTGGGAGGAGAAGGCCGCCGACGGTCCCCTCCTGGGTGTGTACGACGGCGCCCAGTTCGACCCCGTGAAGGGCTCGCTGCGCCCCGGGGACGTGTTGATGCTGTTCACGGACGGCCTGGTCGAGACCTCCGACCGGGACATCGTCGAGGGCATCGACCGCCTCACGGGCGAGGCCGACCGCTATGTGGCGGGCGGCTTCCACGGCGCGGCCTGGCACCTGATCGAGGCGGTGGCCAAGGACGTGAACGACGACAGGGCGCTGCTGCTGGTGTGCCGCGAAGGTCCGACGGCGGCGGCGAGGCAGGCTTAGCCTCCTGGCGGCACGACTGCCGAGAAACGGCACGGTGGGGTTTTCCCCCGGCCGGATCCGCCAGCCGCCCTCATCGTCCCGGCCCCCTCCGATCCGTACGTTCGAGACATGTCATCGGACCGGAAGAAAACAGGCATGCCGGACGTGCCGGGCGAGTGGGCCGTGGAACTCCACGGAGTGACCCGTCGCTACGGCCGCGGCAGCACCGCCGTACACGCCCTGCGCGGCATCGACCTCACCCTCCCCCGCCGCAGCTTCACCGCCGTGATGGGCCCCTCCGGCTCCGGCAAGTCCACGTTCCTGCAGTGCGCGGCCGGCCTCGACCGCCCCACGCGCGGCACCGTCCGCCTCGGCGGCACGGACATCACCGGCATGAAGGAGAACAAGCTCACCGCCCTGCGCCGCACCCGCCTCGGCTTCGTCTTCCAGGCCTTCAACCTCCTCCCGTCCCTCACGGTCGAGCAGAACGTCGTCCTGCCGACCCGCCTGGCAGGCCACCGCCCCGACCGCCGCCGCGCCGCCGAGGTACTCGCCCAGGTCGGCCTGGCCGACAAGGCCCGCCGCCGGCCCGGCCAGCTCTCCGGCGGCCAGCAGCAGCGCGTCGCGATCGCCCGCGCCCTGGTCACCCGCCCCGACGTGGTCTTCGCCGACGAGCCCACCGGCGCCCTGGACACCACGACGGCCGCCGAGATCCTCGCCCTGCTCCGCGATGCCGTCGACACCCACGGCGCCACGGTCGTCATGGTCACCCACGACCCCACGGCCGCCGCCTGGGCCGACCGCGTCCTGTTCCTGGCGGACGGCGAGATGGCCGACCACCTCGACCGCGCCCCGGCCTCGACGATCGCGTCCCGCATGACGGCCCTCACCACCCGCCCGACCTACGCACCCGCGGCGGCGTGATGACGACCCCACCGCACCCCGCCCACGCGGGCCTCCCGGCCACCGCCCCGCCGACCTTGCCTGCCCCAGCCACCCCCAACTCCCGACGGACCTCGTGATGTTCGCCCCCAACGGCCTCGCCCGCGCGGCCCTCCGCTTCCGGCCCTCCGCGTTCGTCGGTACGTTCGTCGCCCTCGCCATGGCCGCGATGATCACGTCGGCCTGTGGCATCCTCCTGGAGACCGGCGTACGGGCCGAGGTCCCCGCAGGCCGGTACGCCGCCGCCCCCGTCGTGGTCGCCGCCGATCAACGCGCCCACTACGGGCACGGCGACGGCGCCGACAGCGAACCGATCACCGACCGGGCTCGGCTCGACGACTCGCTCGCGGCCACGGCGGCCTCGGCACCCGGCGCACGCGCAGCCGTCGCCGACGTGACTTTTCCCGTCGGCAGTCCCAACGGCCCCCTCACCGCCCACAATTGGACCTCCACCACCTTCACCGGTGAGCACCTCACCGCCGGCCGCGCGCCCCACCCCGGCGAGGTCGTCCTGGGCGGGAAGGCGGCCTCCGTCGGAGAGCGCGTCAGCCTCAACACCCCGGACGGCGCCCGCACTTACCGCGTCTCCGGCACCACCGACACCCACAACGCCACCGTCTGGCTCGCCGACTCCGACGCGCTGCGGGTCTCCGGCCACCCGGGGAAGATCGACGCCGTCGCGGTGCTCCCGAAGGGCGGAGTCAGCACGCAGGACCTCAAGTCCCAGGTGGCGCACGCCCTCGGTGGGCGGGCCGAGGTCCACACCGGCGGCGACCGCGGCGGCGTCCAGGATCCGACCCTGGCCGAGGCCAAGGAGACGCTCATGGGGATCGGCGGCTCCTTCGGCGGCATCGCCACGATGGTCGCCGTCTTCACCGCGGCCGGCACCGTCGCGCTCGCCGTGGGCCAACGCGCCCGGGAGTTCGCCCTGTTGCGCGCCCTCGGTACCACCCCGCGCCAGATCCGCCGCACGATCGCCACCGAGACCCTCCTGATCGCCCCGCTCGCCGGCGCCCTCGGCTGTCTGCCCGGAATCGCCCTGGCCCGTTGGTGGCTCGGGCAGCTGAAGGACAAGGGCGCGGTCCCGCGGGCCGTGGACTTCGCCGTCTCCTGGATCCCGCTCGTCTCCGCGACCGGCGCGGTCCTGCTCACCGCCCTCGGCGCCGGATACATGGCCGCGCACCGCAGTTCCCGCATCAAGCCGGGCCAGGCCCTGACCGAGGCGTCCGTGGAACGGCTGCGCCCCGGCTGGATCCGCACGCCCCTCGGTATCGCCGCCGCGGCCGGCGGCTGCGTCTGCGCGGGCCTGTCCGCCTCCCTCACGGGCGAGGACGCGGCCAACGCGGCCCTGGGCATCGTCTGCCTCTTCATGCTCGCCGTGGCGCTCCTCGGCCCCTTCGTGGCCCGCGCATGCGCCGCCCTGTTCGGCCTCCCGCTGCGCGGCGCCGGCGCCCCGGCCGCGCTGGCCGCCGCCAACTCCCGTACCAACGCCCGCCGGTTGGCCTCCGCGATCACCCCGATCGTCCTCGCGATGGCCTTCTCCTCGGTCCTCGTCTTCATGCACACCAGCGAGGAACGCGTCACCGCCGACCAGCAGCACGCCGGCCTCCTCGCCGACCACGTCGTCACCGCCGACCCGGGCCTCACCCCGGAGGCCGTACGACAGGCCGGGCGCGCCCCCGAAGTCACCGCCGCCATCGGCCTGTTGAAGACCTCCGTGCTCGTCCCGATCACCGGCGGCCTGGACTCGGCCACCGCGCAGGGCGTCACCGGCTCCGTCCGCGACCTGACCGCCGTACAGGATCTGGACGTGGAACACGGCCGACTCTCGCTGAAACCGGGGGAGATCGCCGTCGACGCCTCCCTCGCCGACAACGTCGACGTCAAGGTCGGCGACCGGTTCCCCCTGCGCCTGCCCGACGGCACCAAGGCCTCGCCGGTGCTCGTGGCGACGTACGGACGTGGCATGGGTCTGTCCCAGGTCACCATGGCCCGCGCCGACCTCGCGACCCACGTCAGCTCCGCCTTCGACAGCGAGTTGTGGACGAAGGGCGGTACGGAGAAGGGGCTGAAGGCCTTCGGTACCGTCCTGGACCGTGGTGACTACACCACCGCGCAGTCCGTCGACCGCGAGCTCAACGCGTGGGCGAACGGTGTGATGGCCGGGGTCCTCGGCGGGTTCGCGGCCGTCGCCGCCGTCAACACCCTGGTGATGACCGTCCTCGACCGGCGCGGCGAACTCGGCACGCTCCGCCTCATCGGCTCCACGCGCCGCCAGGTGCTGCGCATGATCCGCTGGGAGGCCCTCCTGGTCGCCCTCGCGGGCATCGCCCTCGGCACGGCCATCGCCCTCGCCACACTGGTCCCGATGATGAACGGGCTGACGGGACAAGGGCCTTACATCCCGCCGCTGATCTACGGCTCCTTCGCCGGCGCGATCGTCGTCCTCGGCCTCGCGGCGGTGACCCTTCCCGCCCGCGCGGCCCTGCGCAAGGAGACACTGGACGAGTGACCAGCACCGAACCGATGACCCTGACCGAGGTCGAGGCCACCGCGCGCGCCGCCCACGAGGGTCAGACCGACAAGGCGGGACGGCCGTACGCCGAACACCTGGCGGCCGTCGCCGAGGGCGTACGCGCGCGGGGCGGCGACGACGACCAGATCGCGGCGGCCTGGCTGCACGACGCCGTCGAGGACGACGCGCTCTCCGCGCACTGGCTGGAGGAGGCCGCGCTGAGCCGGCGTACGAAGGACATCGTGCTCGCCGTCACCAAGCGGGCGGGGGAGGCCCCGGAGGCGTACGCCCAGCGCATTCTCGACACCCCGGGCGCCCTGCTGGTGAAGCGCGCGGACCTGGCGCACAACGCGGACCCGGCCCGTATCGCCCGCCTCGACGACGAGGCGACCCGGACACGGCTGACCGAGAAGTACGCGCGGATGCGCGCGCTTCTCGGCCTGGACGGTGACTGAGAGGTTCTAGGCGGAGACCTTCTCGCGCCGCTCCCGCTGTTCCTGCTGCTCCCGCGTCTCGCGGTCGCGGGCCGCGTCCGCCGGGTCGGGCTTGAAGGCCCACCTCATCTCGGGCTCCATCGCGAACTTGAAGACCCGGCGCACCGGCGCGGTGCACAGCGCGGTGACGACGGCGCCCGCGACGAGCGTCACGAAGATCTCGCCGAGCGGCCGGTGCAGCCACTTCGGCTCGAACCAGCCGTAGTACTCACCGGCCTTGATGACGAAACCGTGCAGCAGATAGCCGTAGAGCGTGCCCGCGCCGAGGGTCGTGAACCACATCCGGCGGCCCGGTACCCAGGCGAAGAAGCAGGCGGTCAGCAGTACCGAGCAGCCGAAGAGCGCGAGCACCATGACCGGCCCGGACCACCAGGGCGCCAGCAACTCCTGGGCGGCGTCACGGTGGTAGAACCACGCGGCGTTCATCCGCGGCACCGCCCACCAGCCGATGGCCAGCGCGAGGGCGAAGACCGGCACGGCCACGATCCGCATCCTGCGCGTGCGCACCATCCGGAAGTGCTCCGGCTTCAGGCACAGCCCCAGCACGAAGTACGGCAGGAACTGCAGCACCCGCTGCAGGTCCAGGTCGTCGCCGATCGCCGGCGACACGGACGCGAACATCGCCACGCCGAGCGCGATCGGCAGCGGCCGGCGGACGCTCTTCCACAGCGGGGTGGTCAGCCGCCAGATGAACAGCGCGACCAGGAACCAGGTCAGGAACCACGGGTCGAGCAGCGTGATCCGCATGCCCGGGTCGTCGTTGCCGTAGCGCTGGAAGAGGCTGTACGCCGTCTCGAAGATCACGTACGGGACGAGGACGCCGGTGACCAGCCGCCTGAGGCGGTCGGGGCGCATGTCGAAACTGCGCGAGAAGAAGCCGGAGATGATGATGAACGCCGGCATGTGGAAGGCGTACACGACCGTGTAGACACCCTCGAGGATGCGGCTGCCGCCCTTCAGCGGCTCCCACGAGTGGCCCATGGCGACCAGCACGATCGCCAGGTACTTGGCGTTGTCGAAGAACGCGTCGCGCTGTTTGTCGGGTGTGCGCCGGGTCGCCTCTTGGAACATCTGAGGCACCCTAGTGGCGCTCCCGCGTATTCGTAAAACTCGCCGCGTCATTCCTGGTTGGCGCGTTGGGAGGCGTCCCGGAGGCCTTCCGGCCGCCCGTCTTGTCACGTTTAATCCCGAAGAAATGACGCATAACGGCAGCGGTCAACTCCTGTGAAATTTCTGCTCGAAATGCCTGCGAACACACTGTGTGGGTATGGAAACCATGCCGCCGAATTACCGGTTGGGGCGCTCAGGGGCTCATGGGCAAGGCAAAGGTCGGGCACAGGAGTGGCCGACGATGCCTCACGGGCCGCATACCGAGGCCGGGTTGGTGGCACGATGGTCCTGGCGGGGTGCGCGAGGTCGCGTCCCCCGGGCCGGGTGAGCGGACCGACCGAGGGTGTGATGAGTTGTGGCCATTTCGCTGTCAGTGGTGTTGCTGTTGGCGATCATCCTGGTGGTGTTGCTCAGGGGGGGATCCATCAAGGCGGGCCCGGCGATCGTCGCCGTGCTGTTCGGCTTCTTCCTCGCCTCGACCGGCATGGCCGACGACATCCAACGCTTCCTGAACTCCATAGCGGAGACCATCAACTCGATCCAGTTCTAGGTCTCCCGCGGGGCCACGGGCGTGAAAACGCTCAGGGCCCGGTTCGGATGAACCGGGCCCTGATGCCGTATGGAGCGGGCGACGGGAATCGAACCCGCGTAGCCAGTTTGGAAGACTGGTGCTCTACCATTGAGCTACGCCCGCACAGCACGCGCCGCAGGTCGGAGCGACCGCAGCACACAAGGCATCGTAGCGGGTCACCACCCCTCGTCGCACACCCCGTTTCCCGTCCGTACCCGCCGGTGACCGGCGCTGGTGAAATGCGGCGATCCAAGGGCCTGCGGGCATGTACCCTACGTGTCGCACCAGACGGGGTGTGGCGCAGCTTGGTAGCGCGTCCGCTTTGGGAGCGGAAGGCCGTGGGTTCAAATCCCGCCACCCCGACCAGCTGCCGGTCGACACCGGCGCACTCACGCGATCACGTCCGGTGATCGCGTCCCTTGATCGCCTTTGGGGCGTGTCGCCGCTGCCGTTACTATGCAAGCTGCATGCCCGCGTGTCTCTGCAGCCGGGCACGATCCCTAAAGTCAGCCCCCAAGGAGACCCAACCGTGAAGAGCGCCGTCGAGACCCTGAACCCGACTCGGGTTCGGCTCAGCATTGAGGTGCCCTTCGAGGAGCTCAAGGACAGCCTCGACGCGGCGTACAAGAAGATCAACCAGCAGGTCACGGTGAAGGGCTTCCGGAAGGGCAAGATCCCGGCGCGCGTCATCGACCAGCGGTTCGGCCGCGGTGCGGTCCTGGAGGAGGCGGTCAACGACGCGCTCCCGAAGTTCTACACGGAGGCGGTCAACGAGGCCGAGCTCAACGTCCTGGGCCAGCCCGAGGTCGACATCACGGACCTGAAGGACGGCGAGACGCTGAACTTCACCGCCGAGGTCGACATCCGTCCCGCCCTCGAGATCCCGGACTACTCCGGCATCGAGGTCGAGGTGGACGCCGTCGAGGTCACCGAGGAGGACATCGACCAGTCCGTCGAGCAGCTCCGCGAGCGCTTCGCGTCGACCTCCCCGGTCGAGCGGGCCGCCGAGGACGGCGACGTCGTCACCATCGACCTGGAGGCCAAGGTCGACGGCGAGGTGCTGGAGGACGGCATCGCCAGCGGCGTCTCCTACACCATCGGCTCGGGCGAGCTCCTTGACGGCATCGACGACGCCGTCAAGGGCCTGGAGTCCGGTGGCGAGGCCACCTTCGCCTCCGAGCTCAAGGGCGGCTCCGCGGCCGGCCAGGAGGCCGAGGTCACCGTCAAGGTCACCCAGGTCGCCGCGCGCGAACTGCCCGAGCTGGACGACGAGTTCGCGCAGCTCGCCTCGGAGTTCGACACCCTGGAGGAGCTGCGGGCGGACAGCCGCAAGCGCCTCGAGAACATGAAGCAGTACGACCAGGCCACCCAGGCCCAGGAGCGCGTGCTCGACAAGCTCCTGGAGCTCGTCGAGGTGCCCGTCCCCGAGAAGCTGCTCGAGGACGAGATCAACACCCGCAAGCACAACCTGGAGCACCACCAGCTCGGTCAGATGGGCCTCGACCTCCCGAAGTACCTGGAGATCCAGGGCAAGACGGAGGAGGAGTTCGAGACCGAGACGCGTGAGGCCGCGGTCAAGGGCATCAAGACCCAGTTCGTCCTCGACGAGCTGGTCAAGCAGGAGAAGCTGAACGTCAACCAGGAGGAGCTCACCGAGCACCTCATGCGCCGCGCGGCCTCCTCCGGCATGTCCCCCGACCAGTTCGCCCAGGCCGTCGTCGAGGGTGGCCAGGTGCCCCTCCTCGTCGGCGAGGTCGCCCGCGGCAAGGCCCTGGCCATCGTGGTCGAGGCCGCCACGGTCAAGGACACCAACGGCGAGGTCATCGACCTCGACGACGAGGACGAGACGGCCGAAACGGTCGAGGCGACCACGGAGACGGCGGAGGCCGCCACCGAGGAGACCCCGGCCGAGGAGAAGACCGAGGCCTGAGCCGAGGGCGCTTCACAGGTCGTAGAACGGGCCCTGGGGACACTGACCCCGGGGCCCGTCCGCCTACCTGGGTATGCCGACCTCAGGGGCGCGGGGCTGTATCGATGTGCGGCTCCGCCGCGCGGGCGCGACAAGCCCCCACCGGGCCCGCAGTCGCCCACGAACAGATCCACCGCCGCCCGCAGGCGACCAGCTGACCGCCGGTGGCAATACGCCCCCGGCGAACACCCCCCTTCCCGGGATTCACCGGACGGGCCTGCGCGTTAGGGTCCATGAGTACGGGGGCCGGAGAGTCCCTTTTGCAGCCCCCCGGACGGGAACACGTGAAGACGGCCCGGCGCCGTCGTAAGACGAGCAGGTGGATACGTGACGAATCTGATGCCCTCCGCCGCCGGCGAGCCTTCCATCGGTGGTGGCCTCGGCGACCAGGTCTACAACCGGCTGCTCAACGAGCGGATCATCTTCCTCGGCCAGCCGGTCGACGACGACATCGCCAACAAGATCACCGCGCAGCTGCTGCTTCTCGCCGCTGACCCGGACAAGGACATCTACCTCTACATCAACAGCCCCGGCGGCTCGATCACGGCCGGCATGGCGATCTACGACACCATGCAGTACATCAAGAACGACGTGGTGACGATCGCCATGGGCCTCGCCGCCTCCATGGGCCAGTTCCTGCTCAGCGCGGGCACCCCCGGCAAGCGCTTCGCGCTGCCGAACGCCGAGATCCTGATCCACCAGCCGTCGGCCGGTCTGGCCGGCTCGGCCTCCGACATCAAGATCCACGCCGAGCGTCTGCTGCACACCAAGAAGCGCATGGCGGAGCTGACCTCCCAGCACACCGGTCAGTCGTTCGAGGAGATCACCCGCGCCTCCGACCGCGACCGCTGGTTCGACGCCGACGAGGCCAAGGAGTACGGCCTCATCGACGAGGTCATCACGACGGCAGCCAACATGCCGGGCGGCGGCGGCACCGGGGCCTGAGGCCCCCTGCAAGCCCACAGCCGACCGCCTCAGCCCCTAGGAGAGAGACAGTGAACGACTTCCCCGGCAGCGGCCTGTTCGACCGCACGCGCGCCGAGTACACGGGTCCCGCGGCGGAGTCCCGCTACGTCATCCCGCGCTTCGTCGAGCGCACCTCGCAGGGCGTGCGCGAGTACGACCCCTACGCGAAGCTCTTCGAGGAGCGCGTGATCTTCCTCGGCGTGCAGATCGACGACGCCTCCGCCAACGACGTCATGGCGCAGCTGCTGTGCCTGGAGTCGATGGACCCCGACCGGGACATCTCGGTCTACATCAACAGCCCCGGTGGCTCCTTCACGGCGCTCACGGCGATTTACGACACGATGCAGTTCGTGAAGCCGGACGTCCAGACGGTCTGCATGGGCCAGGCGGCCTCGGCCGCCGCGATCCTGCTCGCCGCCGGTACGCCGGGCAAGCGCATGGCGCTGCCCAACGCGCGCGTGCTGATCCACCAGCCCTACAGCGAGACCGGCCGCGGACAGGTCTCCGACCTGGAGATCGCCGCCAACGAGATCCTGCGGATGCGCGCACAGCTGGAGGAGATGCTGGCCAAGCACTCCACCACGCCGATCGACAAGATCCGCGAGGACATCGAGCGCGACAAGATCCTGACCGCCGAGGAGGCGCTCTCCTACGGTCTGATCGACCAGATCATCTCCACCCGGAAGATGAACAACGCCGCCGTCTCCTAGACGGAAGGCTGTATCGTCTGCCGCCCCTTGGCATGGTTCATGTGCTTTGACACGCTGCACGTCAAAGTGAACCGCGCCAAGGGGGGCCCGAACGGGGGGCCCGGCAAGGTACCGTCGGATTAAGGCAGCACCAGGAGCCGCTGGATCTAGGCGTCTCCCAGGCGAAGGGGAAGCACACCGTGGCACGCATCGGTGACGGCGGCGATCTGCTCAAGTGCTCGTTCTGCGGCAAGAGCCAGAAGCAGGTCAAGAAGCTCATCGCAGGGCCTGGTGTGTACATCTGCGACGAGTGCATCGATCTCTGCAACGAGATCATCGAGGAAGAACTCGCGGAGACCAGCGAGGTCCGCTGGGAGGAACTCCCCAAGCCGCGGGAGATCTACGAGTTCCTTGAGGGCTACGTCGTGGGCCAGGAGCCCGCGAAGAAGGCCCTGTCCGTCGCGGTCTACAACCACTACAAGCGCGTGCAGGCCGGCGAGAACGGTGGCGCCAACGGCCGTGACGACGCGATCGAGTTGGCGAAGTCCAACATCCTTCTGCTCGGTCCCACGGGCTCCGGCAAGACCCTGCTCGCCCAGACCCTGGCCCGCATGCTGAACGTGCCGTTCGCCATCGCGGACGCCACGGCGCTGACCGAGGCGGGGTACGTCGGCGAGGACGTCGAGAACATCCTGCTGAAGCTGATCCAGGCGGCGGACTACGACGTCAAGAAGGCCGAGACCGGGATCATCTACATCGACGAGATCGACAAGGTCGCCCGTAAGAGCGAAAACCCGTCGATCACCCGCGATGTCTCCGGCGAGGGCGTTCAGCAGGCCCTCCTCAAGATCCTCGAGGGCACCACGGCCTCGGTCCCGCCGCAGGGCGGACGCAAGCACCCGCACCAGGAGTTCATCCAGATCGACACGACGAACGTGCTGTTCATCGTGGGCGGTGCCTTCGCCGGTCTGGAGAAGATCATCGAGTCGCGGGCCGGCGCCAAGGGCATCGGCTTCGGCGCGACGATCCACTCGAAGCGGGAGCTGGAGGCCAAGGACCAGTTCGAGGACGTCATGCCGGAGGACCTGGTCAAGTTCGGCATGATCCCCGAGTTCATCGGCCGCCTCCCCGTCATCACCTCGGTCCACAACCTGGACCGCGAGGCCCTGCTCCAGATCCTGGTCGAGCCGCGCAACGCGCTGATGAAGCAGTACCAACGTCTCTTCGAACTCGACGGCGTGGAACTGGACTTCGAGCGCGAGGCCCTGGAGGCCATCGCCGACCAGGCCATCCTCCGCCAGACCGGCGCCCGCGGCCTGCGCGCCATCATGGAGGAAGTCCTCATGTCCGTGATGTACGAGGTGCCTTCGCGCAAGGACGTGGCGAGGGTCGTCATCACGGCGGACGTCGTCCACTCCAACGTCAACCCGACGCTGATCCCGAGGGACGCGCGCAACGGCCGGGGGCCGGGCGAGCAGAAGACGGCCTGAGCCTCTCAACACCGCCGACGGGCAGGCACCTCGAGTTCGGGTGCCTGCCCGTCGGCGTGTCAGACCAAGGGCGATCGGATCGAGCCATCCTGCCGGTAGGAACTGGAGCCCGCCCTGCTTCTCTGATCGGATCACCGTGACCGAGCCGGACATGCATTCGAACGTCTGGCTGTGTGAAACGGGAGGATTCCGAATGACTTTCCAGAGAGCGAAGCGTATGGCGGTCGCGGCCGGTGTGGTGGTCGCGGCAGGGGCGCTGCCGGTCCTGGTGGCCTCACCGGCGAGCGCCACGCAGAGCGCATGCAGCAACTACGTTGCCACTCATGGATACTTCGCCGGCCCGAAGGTGAAGGCGGCCTGCGGTCACGAGCACTTGCCTGTCGGAGCCAGCCCCTTGTGTCTGACCGGGTTGGTCACCATCAGAGTGGACGCCACCACGGCGATGAACGCCTGCAGACTTGCCTGAGTTGAGTCGCTAGGACAGGACGGGGCGCCCGCGGAAGTCGCTGGGCGCCCCGTCGGCGTATTTCTGGCGTCAGGCCTTCACGCGTACGTCGTTGCGGAGCTTCGCCGCCAGGGAGGCGAGGTCGGCGACCGAACCGCCGTCGCCGCTGGCGAGTTGGGCGAGGCCGAAGGACGTGACCGCGGCGACCGTGCTGTGGTCGCCCCAGATGCACATCGGCATCTTGATGGTCTTGGCGGCGCCGGCGGACGCGCTCGACGAGTCGTTGTTCGTGATCTCGGCGATCTGGCACTTCATGATGCCGTTCTCGAAGCCGGCCGGCGTGACCTTCTCCGGGCTGCCGACCATCTTGCCGGTGCTGTCGCCGCTGCCCTCGTCCTTCTCGGACTCGGTCTTCAGCTTCACGAACATCGCGTCGACGACGGCCTCGGGATCGTCGATGGTGCCGTAGACGCCGCTGAAGGAGAGGTTCTTGGCGCTGAGCCCCGTGCCCTTCGCGTAGCCCGCGCTCGCGTCCTTGGGGTCCTTGACCCCCCACTTCTGGAAGTCCGCCTTGTCCTCGGCGGTCAGCCCGTCCGAGGAGTCGGCGCTGTCCGACTTCTTGTACTCGCCGTTGATCACCGTCGCCGGCGCCGAGAGCTTGTGCGGGCCGTCGTCCTTGACGCCGCTCGAACCGCTGCCGCCGCCCCCGCCGATCACGAAGTACGCGCCGACCGCGATCGCCGCCACGACCGCCACCGAGCCGATGATCACGCCCGTCTTCTTGCCGCCGCCACCGGAGGCCGGCGGCTGCGGCGGGTAGGGCTGCTGGCCGTAAGGCGGTTGCGGCTGCTGGCCGTACGGGTCCGGCTGCGGCGGCACGCCCTGCGGGGGCTGCTGCGGGTAGCCGTAACCGGGCTGCGGCTGGGCGGGCGGCTGCTGGGGGTAGCCGTAGCCGGGCTGGGGCGCCTGCGGCGGCTGCTGGCCGTACGGGCCCGGCTGGCCGTACGGACCGGGCTGCTGGGGCTGCCCGCCGTACGGGCCCGGCTGGTTGTGACTCATTACTGGGTTCCCCTCCAGATGTTTATGTGGCCCTGACATCCTGGCGCAGGCACAGGAACCTCACTGCATCGGGGGCCGCACCGTTACAGAACAAAGGCGTTTCGGGACAGGCCCGCGACACCCCTAAACTGGGCCCGTGACCGAGAATGCTCAGCAGCAGCCCACAGCGCCCGACACCGAACTGCCGACTCAGTACGCGCCGGCCGATGTAGAGGGACCGCTGTACGAGCGCTGGGTAGAACGGGGTTACTTCGCCGCCGACGCGAAGAGCGAGAAGCCGCCGTACACCATCGTCATCCCGCCGCCGAACGTCACCGGTTCCCTGCACCTGGGCCACGCCTTCCAGCACACGCTCATGGACGCCCTCACCCGCCGCAAGCGCATGCAGGGCTTCGAGGCGCTGTGGCTGCCCGGCATGGACCACGCCGGCATCGCCACCCAGAACAAGGTCGAGCAGCAGCTCGCCGAGGAGGGCAAGTCCCGCCAGGACCTGGGCCGCGAGGAGTTCGTCGAGCGGGTCTGGCAGTGGAAGGAGGAGTACGGCGGCAAGATCCTCGGCCAGATGCGCCGCCTCGGCGACGGCGTCGACTGGAGCCGCGAGCGCTTCACCATGGACGAGGGCCTGTCCCAGGCCGTCCAGACCATCTTCAAGCGGCTGTACGACGACGAGTTGATCTACCGCGCCGAGCGCATCATCAACTGGTGTCCGCGCTGTCTGACGGCCATCTCGGACATCGAGGTGGAGTACCAGGAGGACGACGGCGAGCTGGTCTCCATCACGTACGGCGAGGGGGACGAGACGCTGGTCGTCGCGACCACCCGCGCGGAGACGATGCTCGGTGACACCGCCGTCGCCGTCCACCCCGACGACGAGCGCTACAAGCACCTGGTCGGCAAGCGGATCAAGCTGCCGCTGACCGACCGTACGATCCCCGTCGTCGCGGACACGCACGTCGACCCCGAGTTCGGCACGGGCGCCGTCAAGGTCACCCCGGCCCACGACCCCAACGACTTCGCGATCGGCCAGCGCCACGGCCTGGAGTCGATCACGGTCATGGACGAGCGCGCGGTCATCACCGTCCACGGTCCCTTCGAGGGCCTGGACCGCTTCGAGGCGCGTTCCGCGATCGTCGCCGCGCTGCGCTCGCAGGGCCGGATCGTCGCCGAGAAGCGGCCGTACGTCCACAGCGTCGGCCACTGCTCGCGCTGCAGCACGACCATCGAGCCGCGGCTGTCCATGCAGTGGTGGGTCAAGGTCGGTCCGCTCGCCAAGGCCGCCGGTGACGCGGTCCGCGACGGCCGGGTGAGGATCCACCCCGAGGACATGTCGAAGCGGTACTTCGACTGGGTCGACAACATGCACGACTGGTGCATCTCACGGCAGTTGTGGTGGGGCCACCGCATCCCCGTCTGGTACGGCCCCGAGGGCGAGGTCGTCTGTGTCGGCCCCGACGAGGAGCCGCCGAGCGGCGAGGGCTGGCGGCAGGACACGGACGTCCTGGACACCTGGTTCTCGTCCGGCCTGTGGCCCTTCTCCACCCTCGGCTGGCCCGAACAGACCGCGGACCTGCGGAAGTTCTACCCGACCGACGTCCTGCTGACCGGCCACGACATCATCTTCTTCTGGGTCGCCAGGATGATGATGTTCGGCCTGTACGCGATGGACGGCGAAGTCCCGTTCAAGACCATCGCGTTGACGGGTCTGGTCCGTGACGAGCGCGGCAAGAAGATGTCGAAGTCCTTCGGCAACGTCGTCGACCCGCTCGACTGGATGGACAAGTACGGCTCCGACGCGGTCCGTTTCACGCTGGCCCGCGGCGCCAACCCCGGTACGGACGTGCCGATCGGCGAGGACTGGGTCCAGGCGTCCCGGAACTTCGCGAACAAGATCTGGAACGCGACGCGCTTCGCGCTGATGAACGGCGCGACGATCGAAGGGCCGTTGCCGTCCCCGTCCGAGATGTCGGCGACGGACCGCTGGATCCTGTCCCGGCTGAACAAGACGGTGGTCGAAGTCGACGCGTTCTACGACGACTTCCAGTTCGCCAAGCTGTCCGACGCGCTCTACCACTTCGCGTGGGACGAGGTCTTCGACTGGTACGTCGAGCTGTCCAAGACCACGTTCCAGGCGGGCGGGGACTCTGCGGAGGTCTCCAAGCGGGTCCTGGGCGAGGTCCTCGACGTCACCCTCCGTCTCCTCCACCCGGTCGTCCCGTTCGTCACGGACACCCTGTGGACGACGCTCACGGGCGGCGAGTCGGTCGTGATCGCGGACTGGCCGGGGGACAGCGGCTTCCGTGACGAGGCGGCCGAGCGCGAGATCGAGACGCTGCAGGCCGTGATCACGGAGGTCCGCCGCTTCCGTGCCGACCAGGGCCTGCAGCCCGGCCAGCGGGTCCCGGCCCGTCTCACCCTCGACGGTACGGACCTGGCTCCGCACGAGGCGGCGATCCGCCAGCTCCTGCGCCTGCAGCCGGAGGGCGAGTCCTTCACGGCGACGGCGACGCTTCCCGTCTCCGGGGCCGAGGTGGCGCTCGACCTCTCCGGCACGATCGACGTGGCCGCGGAACGCAAGAGGTTGGCGAAGGACCTCGCGGCGGCGGAGAAGGAGAAAGCCCAGGCGACAGCCAAGCTGGGCAACGAGGCGTTCCTGGCCAAGGCCCCGGACAACGTGGTCGACAAGATCCGGGGCCGCCTGACGAAGGCGGACGAGGACATCGCCAGGATCCAGGCCCAACTGGACAGGCTGCCGTCCGCGTAGGGATCTGTACGGCGGTGAAGGCCCCGGAACGTCAAAGTCTCCGGGGCCTTCGCGCACCCCCACGGCATCCCGCTCCCGGCGCTGGCCGGTGCCGCTGCGCCCACCCGTGCCGCCCCAGCGGCACGACTGCCCGCAGCTGTGGGTGGCTTTGGGGCGGTGGGGCCTCCCTGGGCGCGCCCCCGCTCCCGCTCCGTAGACTGGGCCCCGTGAGCGACACCGACCCCTTCGACGAGATCATCGCCAACGAGACCGACCGCGACCCCGACCTCGCGGTCATCGAGGCCGGCAGCCGCACCCTGCGGACCCAGGGCGCACCGCCGGAGGCAGACGTGCCGGCGCGCCCCGAGGACCCCGAGGTCGACAAGGCACTGCGCGAGGTCGAGGCGGAGCTCGCCACCCGGTGGGGCGAGACCAAGCTGGAGCCCAGCGTCACCCGCATCGCCGCGCTGATGGACCTCCTGGGCGATCCTCAGCGCTCGTACCCCTCGATCCACATCACGGGGACGAACGGCAAGACGTCGACGGCCCGCATGATCGAGGCCCTCCTCGGCGCCTTCGAGCTGCGCACCGGTCGCTACACCTCCCCGCACGTCCAGTCCGTCACCGAGCGGATCAGCCTGGACGGCGCCCCGATCTCCGCCGAGCGGTTCATCGAGACGTACGAGGACATCAAGCCGTACGTCGAGATGGTCGACACCCAGCAGCCCTACCGCCTGTCCTTCTTCGAGGTGCTGACCGGCATGGCGTACGCCTCCTTCGCGGACGCCCCCGTGGACGTGGCCGTCGTCGAGGTCGGTATGGGTGGCACCTGGGACGCCACCAACGTGATCGACGGTGACGTCGCCGTCGTCACCCCCATCGACCTGGACCACACCGACCGGCTCGGCGAGACGCCCGGTGAGATCGCCAAGGAGAAGTCCGGCGTCATCAAGCAGGACGCGACGGTCATCCTGGCCCAGCAGCCGGTGGACGCGGCCCAGGTGCTGCTGAAGAAGGCCGTCGACGTCGACGCCACCGTGGCCAGGGAGGGACTCGAGTTCGGGGTCGTCGCCCGCCAGGTCGCCGTCGGCGGGCAGCTGCTCACCCTGCGCGGCCTCGGCGGTGAGTACGGCGAGGTGTACCTCCCGCTGCACGGTGGCTACCAGGCGCACAACGCGGCCGTGGCCCTCGCCGCAGTGGAGGCGTTCTTCGGCGTCGGCTCCCAGCGTCCCGAGCCGCTCGACCTGGAAACGGTCCGCAAGGCCTTCGCCGCGGTGTCCTCGCCGGGCCGCCTCGAAGTCGTACGCCGCTCGCCCACCGTCGTGCTGGACGCGGCCCACAACCCGGCCGGCGCCCGCGCCACCGCCGAGGCGGTCGGCGAGGCCTTCGACTTCAGCCGGCTGATCGGCGTGGTCGGGGCGAGCGCCGACAAGAACGTGCGGGGGCTGCTGGAAGCCTTCGAGCCGATCTTCGCCGAGGTCGTCGTGACCCAGAACTCCAGCCATCGCGCGATGGACACCGACGAACTCGCGGGCATCGCCGTCGAGGTGTTCGGCGAGGACCGCGTCCAGGTCGAGCCGCGGCTGCCGGACGCGCTGGAGGCCGCGATCACGCTGTCCGAGGAGGACGGCGAGTTCGCGGGCGGCGGCGTGCTCGTGACCGGCTCCGTCATCACCGTGGGCGAGGCCCGACTGCTCCTGGGGAGGGGCTGACCACCCGTGCGTACGCTCTGTTCCTCTACCCTGATCGGCGAGTTCTTCGTGATCGGCTTCGCCGGCCTGGTCGCCATGAAGGACCCTGACCTGTCCATGTCGACCGTGTGGACGGTCAGCGGCATCGCGATGCTCCTGTCCGTCCTGCTGTGCGCCATGGTGACCCGCCCCGGCGGGATCGCCATGGGCTGGGCCCTGCAGATCGCGCTGATCGCGTCCGGCTTCATCGTGCCGTCGATGTTCTTCCTCGGGGCGATCTTCGCGGCCCTGTGGTGGGCGTCCGTGCACTACGGCAGGAAGATCGACGAGGCGAAGGCGAGATTCGCCGCGCAGGCGGGCTCGGCGGGCTCCTCTACACCTGACGCTGTGTGACAAGGGCCCCGACACGCCCTGTAATCTTCGAACACCCCGCACGATTCTTGATCCATAGGAGCCCTGCCGTGACTCAGCGCACCCTCGTCCTCCTCAAGCCCGACGCGGTCCGCCGTGGCCTGACCGGCGAGATCATCGGCCGCATCGAGCGCAAGGCCGACTGGCGGATCACCGCGCTGGAGCTGCGCACCCTGGACCAGGAGACGCTGGAGCAGCACTACGGCGAGCACAAGGGCAAGCCCTTCTACGAGCCGCTGGTGGAGTTCATGGCCTCCGGTCCGGTCGTCGCGCTGATCGTCGAGGGCGAGCGGGTCATCGAGGGTGTCCGCGCCCTGGCCGGTCCGACCGACCCGATCGCCGCCGCCCCCGGCTCCATCCGCGGCGACTTCGGCGTCATCGTGCGGGAGAACCTCATCCACGCGAGCGACTCCGTCGACTCGGCGGAGCGCGAGGTGAAGATCTTCTTCCCGGACCACGCATAGCGCTCCGGCAACCCGCTTACGGAGTTTTCGTGGACTTTTCTGACGGGGTGTCAGTCGGAGGGTTCTCCTGACCTGGGACGGCCGGTCCTTTTCGGCCGTCTCTCGGCATATGCGTGCCGATCGGGGGAACGAGTGCCCCCGATGGGCCGTCTCCAGAAGCGGGGCCGCGCATCATCTGCTGACAATGGCGAAGACCCTCACGCGGTGTTCGCGAAGGCGCGTCTACGATGGAAGCCTTCACGTCACTGCACCCACTTCGCCGACCTGAAAAGCCCTCAAAAGCTCCCAGGAAGGCCAGACGAATCCTGATGGGGAACTCAATGTCGTTCATCGGCCGTGACATGGCTGTCGACCTCGGGACCGCCAACACGCTGGTGTACGTCAGGGGTCGCGGGATCGTACTCAACGAGCCGTCCGTCGTCGCGATCAACACGAACACCGGTGGAATTCTGGCGGTCGGCGCCGAAGCCAAGAAGATGATCGGGCGGACCCCCGGCAACATCGTTGCCGTGCGCCCGCTGAAGGACGGCGTGATCGCCGACTTCGAGATCACCGAGCGGATGCTCCGCTACTTCATCCTGAAGATCCACAAGCGGCGGTATCTCGCGCGGCCGCGCGTCGTCGTGTGCGTGCCCTCGGGCATCACCGGCGTCGAGCGCCGCGCCGTCATCGAGGCGTCGTCCCAGGCCGGGGCGCGCCAGGTGCACATCATCGAGGAGCCCATGGCCGCGGCCATCGGTTCCGGCCTGCCGGTCCACGAGGCCACGGGCAACATGGTGGTGGACATCGGCGGCGGCACCACGGAGGTCGCGGTCATCTCGCTCGGCGGCATCGTCACCGCCCAGTCCATCCGCGTCGCGGGCGACGAACTGGACAACGCGATCATCCAGCACATCAAGAAGGAGTACAGCCTTCTGCTGGGTGAGCGGACGGCCGAACAGATCAAGATCACGATCGGTTCGGCGTACGACCTCGACGCTGACGAACACACCGAAATCCGCGGCCGGGACCTGGTCTCCGGCCTGCCCAAGACCGTGGTCATCTCCGCCGCCGAAGTGCGCAAGGCGATCGAGGAACCCGTCAACGCGATCGTCGACGCCGTGAAGACCACCCTCGACAAGTGCCCGCCGGAGCTGTCCGGCGACATCATGGACCGCGGGATCGTCCTGACCGGCGGCGGCGCCCTGCTGCGCGGCCTGGACGAGCGGCTGCGCCGGGAGACCGGTATGCCGATCCATATCGCCGAGGACCCGCTGGACAGCGTGGCGCTCGGTTCCGGCAAGTGCGTCGAGGAGTTCGAGGCACTTCAGCAGGTTCTCGACGCCTCGCCGCGCAGATGACGTAACTCTTCGATTCCGCCGTACGAGACGATCTCCTCTCGTGCGGCGGATCGTTGATATAGAGGCATAAGCTCGCGCATAAACAAACACCTGCATGGCACACACACCCCCCGCACATTCCTATGAGGAAGGCACGGCCGCCGCACGTGAGGGACACACGAGAGAGCCGGCTGCTCCTGGTGCTGCTGATCGCCGTCGCGTTCGCGCTGATCACGGTGGACATCCGCGGCGGAGAGGATTCGCCGGTCGACGGTGCCCGCCAGGCCGCGGCCACGGTCTTCGGCCCGATCGAGAACGGTGTGTCGTCCGCCGTCGACCCGGTCGGCAACGCCGTCTCCGCGATCCGCGACTCGGGTGAGCGGCACGACCGGCTCGCCCGGCTTGAGCAGGAGAACGCGGCCCTCAAGGCGAAGCTCGGCAGCGACGACCGCAACGCCAGCCGCCTCAGACAGCTCGACAAGATGCTGAAGGTCGCCGGCGAGGGCCAGTACGGCATCAAGGGCGCCCAGGTCATCGGCATAGGAGCGGCCCAGGGCTTCTCCTGGACCGTCTCGATCGACATCGGCGCCAACGACGGCATCAAGCGCGACATGACCGTCCTCAACGGCGACGGTCTGGTCGGCCGCGTGACGACCGTAGGACCCAACACCTCCACCGTGCTGCTCGCCAACGACCCCGACTTCACCGTCGGCACCCGCATGGAGGGCAGTGACGAACTCGGTTTCGCCTCAGGACAGGGCGACCGCCCGCTGCGCGTCGAACTCCTCAACGGCAAGGCCGAGGTGAAGAAGGGCGACCGCCTGGTCACCTTCGGCTCGCAGGCCGACAAGCCCTTCGTGCCCGGCGTCCCGGTCGGCATCGTCTCCCGCGTGGAGCCCTCGGCGGGCGGCCTGACCCGCACCGTCTACGTCACGCCGTACGTCGCCTTCACCAAGCTCGACGTCCTCGGCGTCGTCGTGGAGGCCCCCAAGCAGGACCCGCGGGACACGGTGCTCCCGAAGAAGCCCAAGCCGACCCCCACACCGACGGTCACCGTCACGGTCACCCCGTCCGCAGGCGCACCCGTCGACGGTCAACAGCAAGAGCAGCAGTAGGAGCTGAGTCACCCCCATGCGCGTCAACCGGATCCTGCTTTCCTCGGCCCTGGTCGTCGTCGCCCTGGTGCTCCAGGTGAGCGTCCTCGCCCGCCTCCACCTCCCGGGTGCCGTCCCCGACCTGCTGCTCCTGACCGTCCTCGGCCTCGCCATGGTCTACGGCCATGTCGGCGGCGCCCTCGTCGGTTTCGGCGCGGGACTGCTCGCCGACCTCGCGCCACCCGCCGACCACGCGGCCGGGCGCTACGCCCTGGTGCTGTGCGTCGTCGGCTACCTCGCGGGCCTGGCCAGACCGGAGAACGGCCGGCTCAAGTCGGCCACCGGCCCCATGGTCGTCGTGGTCGCCGCCGCGATCGGCTCGACCCTGCTCTACGCGGGCGTGGGCGCCCTCGTCGGTGACACCGCAGCCCGCCATGTCGGCCTGCCCAGCCTGCTGTTCTCCGCTGCCCTGTACGACCTGTTGCTGGCCCCCTTCGTCGTGCCCGGCATCATGGCGCTGGCCCGGAAGGCGGAGAACGACCCGCTCGCCGAGACCAACTCCGCGGCGAGCAAGGCCACCGACATCTCCTCCGGCTGGCTGTCGGCCGGCACCGGACTGAAGATCGGCGGCCAGCGCGGCGGCCTCGGCTCCCTGAAGACCAAGGCACGCGCCCGCACCACCCGCGTGGGCCGCATCAAGGGGGTCAAGCGGCTGTGAGCGCGCGGGAGTTGGCGGCGGGCATTCACAGGTCCGTCGGATATGACACAGACACACACTGAGAGGGGGAGGCAGCCGCAGTGACCAACATCCCCGAGACCGGTCGGACCCCACGCGTCCAGATCAGGCTCGTCGTCATCCAGATCCTCGTCCTCTCCCTGCTCGGCACCCTCGGCGGACGCCTGTGGTACCTGCAGATCCGCGAGGGCAACGCATACGCCAAGGAGGCGTCCGGCAACCACGTCCAGCAGGTCGTCCAGCCCGCCGTGCGCGGCTCGATCCTGGACGCGCGCGGTGTCCCGCTCGCCGACAACGAGACCCGGCTCGTGGTCTCCGCCTCCCGCACCGACCTGCTGAAGATGAAGGACGACGGCAAGGCCGTCCTGACCAAGCTGGCCGGCGTCCTCGGGATGAAGCCCCAGGAAGTCATCCAGAAGGTCCGCCTGTGCGACGCGCAGACGCCCAAGCCCTGCTGGAACGGCTCGCCCTACCAGCCGATCCCGATCACCGACGAGGCCACCGCCAAGCAGGCCCTGCAGATCCGCGAGCGCGCCGAGGACTTCCCCGGCATCACCGCCGAGCCGGAGGCCGTGCGCCGCTACGCGAGCCCCGGCAAGTCCAACACCGCCCAGGTCCTCGGCTACCTCTCGCCGGTCACCGACGACGAGATCACCAAGGCCCAGGACACCGACTCGCCCTATCTGCGCTCCGACCAGGTCGGCCGCTCGGGCCTTGAGCGCCAGTACGACAAGGAACTGCGCGGCAAGGCCGGCGTCACCCGCTACGAGGTCGACAACCTCGGCCGCGTCATCGGCAAGGCGGAGTCCGACGCCGCCGAGCCCGGCGCCAACCTCGTCACCAGCATCGACGCCCGCGTCCAGCGGGTCGCCGAGTACGAGCTGAACAACGCGATGAAGAAGGCCCGGGAATCGTTCGACAAGATCACCGGCGAGAACTACAAGGCCGACTCCGGTGCCGTCGTCGTCATGGAGGCCAAGACCGGCCGGGTCGTCGCCATGGCGTCCGCGCCGACCTACGACCCGAACGTCTGGGTCGGCGGCATCTCCGCCAAGGACTACAAGAAGCTCACCGGCAAGAACTCCGACTACCCACTGCTCAACCGCGCCATACAGGGTCAGTCGGCGCCCGGTTCGACCTTCAAGGTGGTCTCCACGGCCGCCGCGGTCGAGGCCGGCTACGAGTGGGACGGCGGCTACCCCTGCACCAGTTCGTACTCCGTGGGCGGCCAGGTCTTCAAGAACTTCGAGGGCGAGAGCTTCGGCCCCATCTCGCTGGGCCGCGCCCTGGAGGTCTCCTGCGACACCGTCTTCTACGGTCTCGCCGACCGCGAGTGGAAGAAGGACGGCGGCATCAACCCGAAGAAGGGTGAGCCCAAGGACTACTTCTACAAGGCGGCCCACCAGTTCGGCCTCGGCAAGGAGACCGGCATCGACCTCCCCAACGAGGTCACCGGCCGCGTCCCGGACCGCCAGTGGAAGCTCGACTACTGGAAGGCCAACAAGGACGCCTGGTGCAAGTCCGGCAAGAAGGACGGCAGTTATGTCGAGAAGATCGCGTACGAGAACTGCCTCGAAGGCAACAAGATGCGCGAGGGCGACTCGATCAACTACTCCATCGGCCAGGGCGACACCCTCGTCACGCCGATCCAGGAGGCCGCGATCTACGGCGCCATCGCCAACGGCGGCACCATGTACCAGCCCACCATCGGCAAGGCGATCGTCAGCCCCGACGGCAAGACCGTCCAGGAGATCAAGCCGAAGCCCGTGGGCAAGCTGCCGGTCAGCAAGGCGACCATCAAGGGCATGGACTCCGCCCTCGCCGGCGTGGTCACCCGCGGTACCGCCGCCTGGAAGTTCGGCGGCTGGCCGCAGGACAAGATCCCGCTGCACGCCAAGACCGGTACCGCCGAGGTCTACGGCAAGCAGACCACGTCCTGGCTCGCCACCTACTCCAAGGACTACACGGTCATCATGACCATCGCCCAGGCCGGTACCGGTTCGGGCGCCTCCGGTGAGGCCGTGCGCGGCATCTACAACGCCCTCTACGGCGTCTCGGCGGACGGCACGATCGACAAGAAGAAGGCGATGCTGCCGACCCCGCAGAAGGGGCTGCCGAAGGTCAGGACGGACGGCACGATCAACTCCCCGAAGATCGCCAAGGACCCGGTCAAGGAGCTCAAGGCGACCGACGCGGGCACGGCGGCGCCGGACGAGACCCAGCCCGGCGCGACCACCAACACGCCGACCACGAACCAGAACACGCGAAGGCGACCCCGTAAGCGAGGCAGCCGGAGGATGCTCACATGACCGGCAACAGCTTCTCCGTCTCCGGCTACGGCCCCGAGCGCGCGGGCTGGACCCGGGTCTTCGCCCGCGACTCGCTGGCCCGGCGCCTGGACTGGCCGATACTGCTGGCCGCGCTCGCCCTGTCGATGATCGGCGCGGTCCTCGTCTTCTCGGCGACCCGCAACCGCACCGAGATCAACCAGGGCGACCAGTACTACTTCCTCATCCGGCACCTCATGAACACCGGCATCGGCTTCTGCCTGATGATCGGCACCGTCTGGCTCGGCCACCGCACCCTGCGCACCGCCGTCCCGATCCTCTACGGCGCCTCGGTCTTCCTGATCCTGCTGGTGCTCACCCCGCTGGGCTCCACGGTCAACGGCGCGCACTCCTGGATCGTGCTCGGCGGCGGCTTCTCGCTGCAGCCCTCGGAGTTCGTGAAGATCACGATCATCCTCGGCATGGCGATGCTGCTGTCCGCCCGGGTCGACGCCGGCGACAAGAAGTACCCCGACCCCCGTACGGTCCTCCAGGCCCTGGGCCTGGCCGCCGTACCGATCCTGGTCGTGCTGCTCATGCCCGACCTCGGCTCGGTCATGGTCATGGTGATCATCATCCTCGGCGTGCTGCTCGCCTCCGGCGCCTCCAACCGCTGGGTGTTCGGGCTGATCTCCGCGGGCGCGCTGGGCGCGATCGCGGTCTGGCAGCTGCACATCCTGGACGACTACCAGATCAACCGCTTCGCCGCCTTCGCCAACCCCGACCTCGACCCGGCGGGCGTCGGCTACAACACCAACCAGGCGCGCATCGCGATCGGCTCCGGCGGGCTGACCGGCTCCGGGCTGTTCCACGGCTCGCAGACCACCGGCCAGTTCGTGCCCGAGCAGCAGACCGACTTCGTCTTCACGGTCGCGGGGGAGGAGCTCGGCTTCGTCGGCGCGGGACTGATCATCCTGCTGCTCGGTGTCGTCCTGTGGCGGGCCTGCCGCATCGCCCGCGAGACGACCGAGTTGTACGGCACGATCGTGGCCGCCGGGATCGTGGCGTGGTTCGCCTTCCAGGCCTTCGAGAACATCGGCATGACCCTCGGCATCATGCCGGTCACCGGTCTGCCGCTGCCCTTCGTCTCGTACGGCGGTACGTCGATGTTCGCGGTCTGGGTGGCGGTGGGGCTGCTGCAGTCGATCAGGGTGCAGCGACCGATGTCGGCGTAGGCAGGCACCCGTTGACCCTGCG
Organism: Streptomyces sp. NPDC092369; assembly: GCF_044755245.1. Taxonomy (NCBI): domain Bacteria; kingdom Bacillati; phylum Actinomycetota; class Actinomycetes; order Kitasatosporales; family Streptomycetaceae; genus Streptomyces; species Streptomyces sp. NPDC092369. The sequence continues at coordinate 1,117,402 of NZ_JBIVQP010000002.1, read as the reverse complement.
TTTCCCCGGGATTCGCTCATGACGGGCCCTGCCGCTGGGCAGGGAATCCGCTTACATTCAGGTCATGGCGGACACAAAGCGTGAGATCGAGCGGAAGTACGAGTCCGACGACAGTGGACTGCCCGACCTGACCGGCGTCGCAGGTGTCGCGACCGTCGTCGACAAGGGCGTCGCGCACCTGGACGCCACCTACTACGACACCGCCGACCAGCGCCTGGCCGCCGCGAAGATCACCCTGCGCCGCCGCACCGGCGGTTCGGACGCCGGCTGGCACCTGAAGTTCCCGGTCGCCCCCGACATCCGCGACGAGATCCACGCCCCGCTCTCCGACACCCTCCCGCCCGACCTCGCGGGACTGGTCCGCGCCCGCGTCCGGGACGCCGAGCTGATCCCGGTCGTCCGGCTGCGCTCCGACCGCGACCTGCGCCACCTCGTGGACGCCGCCGGCCGCCTCCTCGCCGAGGTGAGCGTGGACGCCGTACACGCCGAAGGGCTCGCGGAGGGTGCCGGCACCGCGCAGTGGACCGAGCTGGAGGTCGAGCTGGCCGACGGGGGTGACCCGGCCTTCCTCGACAAGGTCGAAAAACGGCTGCGCAAGGCGGGCGTACGGCCCTCGAAGTCCTCGTCCAAGCTGGCCCGGGCGCTGACGGAGACGGCACCGAAGAGGAAGGGCGGCGGCAAGAAGAAGCAGCCCTCGCCCGGGGCCCCCGTGACCGCGGGCGACCACGTCCTCGCGTACGTCCGCGAGCAGCGGGACGCGATCCTCGAACTCGACCCGGCCGTACGGCAGGACGCGCCCGACTCCGTCCACCGCATGCGGGTCGCCACCCGCCGCACGCGCAGCGCCTTCCGCTCGTACGCGAAGGTCCTCGACCGCACGGTCACCGACCCGATCGGCGAGGAACTGAGGTGGCTGGCCGGCGAACTCGGCGTCGACCGCGACCGCGAGGTGATGACCGAACGCCTGTCCGCCGCCGTCGACGCACTGCCCCCCACCCTCCTCCACGGCCCGCTCCGCACCCGCCTGCACACCTGGGCCAACGCCCGCCGCGGCGGATCGCGGCGCAGGCTGACCGGCGTACTGGACTCCAGGCGCTACCTGGCCCTGCTCGACGCGCTGGACGCCCTGGTCGCGGACCCGCCGCTGCTCGCGGACGCCGCCGGGAAACCGGAGAAGGTGATCGCCAAGGCCGTACGCAAGGACTTCGGGAAGCTGTCGGACCTGGTGGACCAGGCCGTCGCCCTCGAACCCGGCGCGGAGCGCGATGTGGCCATCCACGAGGCGCGCAAGAAGGCGAAGCGGGCCCGGTACTCGGCCGAGGCCGCCGCACCCGCCCTCGGCTCTCCCGCGTCCACGCTGGTCAAGTCGATGAAGTCGGTGCAGAGCCTGCTCGGCGACCACCAGGACAGCGTGATGACCCGCGTGACCCTGCGCGAGTTGTCCGCCGTGGCGCACGCGTCGGGGGAGAACACCTTCACGTACGGGCTGCTGTACGGGCGTGAGGAGCAGGTCGCGGCGGGTGTCGAGGCGCGGCTGCCGGAGGTGTGGGAGGGGATCAGGACGTCGGCGGTGCTCTGAGGGGTCGAGCGGGTGTCGGGTCCTCGTGCCGTCGGGCGCCGGTGCTCCGGGCGCTCTCGGCGGTCGGGGAGGTCCCGGGGGCGCGTTAGGCTGGATGGTCACCCCAGTCCTTTCAGTCCAGCCCACGAAGGTGCGCGAGATGCCTGCCGAAGTCGCTGCGGCCGCCGAGTCCGTGTTTCCGCAGCTCGAAGCCCTGCTCCCGCATGTGCAGAAGCCGATCCAGTACGTGGGCGGTGAGCTCAACTCCACGGTCAAGCCGTGGGAGTCCTGCGACGTCCGCTGGGCGCTCATGTACCCGGACGCCTACGAGGTCGGGCTGCCCAACCAGGGCGTCATGATCCTCTACGAGGTCCTGAACGAGCAGCAGGGCACCCTGGCCGAGCGCACGTACAGCGTGTGGCCGGACCTGGAGGCGCTGATGCGGGAGCATGGCGTCCCGCAGTTCACGGTGGACAGCCACCGCCCCGTGGGCGCCTTCGACGTGTTCGGCCTGTCCTTCTCCACGGAGCTGGGCTACACGAACATGCTGACGGCCCTGGACCTGGCGGGCATCCCGCTGGAGTCGAAGGACCGGGGCCTGGACGACCCGATCGTCCTGGCGGGCGGCCACGCGGCCTTCAACCCCGAGCCGATCGCGGAGTTCATCGACGCGGCGATCATCGGCGACGGCGAGCAGGCGGTCCTCGACATGACGAGGATCATCCGCGAGTGGAAGGCGGAGGGCCGCCCTGGCGGCCGCGAGGAGGTCCTGCTCCGCCTCGCGAAGACGGGTTCGGTGTACATCCCGGCGTTCTACGACGTCGAGTACCTCGCCGACGGCCGTATCGCCCGCGTGGTCCCCAACAGGTCGGGCGTCCCGTGGCGGGTCTCGAAGCACACGGTCATGGACCTGGACGAGTGGCCGTACCCGAAGCAGCCGCTGGTCCCGCTCGCCGAGACGGTCCACGAGCGGATGTCGGTGGAAATCTTCCGCGGCTGCACGCGCGGCTGCCGCTTCTGCCAGGCGGGCATGATCACCCGCCCGGTGCGCGAGCGCTCGATCACGGGCATCGGCGAGATGGTGGACAAGGGCCTGAAGGCGACGGGCTTCGAGGAAGTGGGCCTCCTCTCCCTCTCCTCGGCCGACCACTCGGAGATCGGCGACATCGCGAAGGGTCTGGCGGACCGGTACACGGAGGACAAGATCGGCCTGTCGCTCCCGTCGACGCGGGTCGATGCCTTCAACGTGGACCTGGCGAACGAACTGACGCGCAACGGGCGTCGCTCGGGCCTGACCTTCGCCCCCGAGGGCGGCTCGGAGCGCATGCGCAAGGTCATCAACAAGATGGTCACGGAGGAGGATCTGATCCGTACCGTCTCCACGGCGTACGGCAACGGCTGGCGCCAGGTGAAGCTGTACTTCATGTGCGGCCTGCCGACGGAGACCGACGAGGACGTCCTCCAGATCGCCGACATGGCGATGAACGTGATCGCCGAGGGCCGCAAGGTCTCCGGCCAGAACGACATCCGCTGCACGGTCTCGATCGGCGGCTTCGTCCCGAAACCCCACACTCCCTTCCAGTGGGCCCCGCAGCTCTCGGCGCAGGAGACGGACGCGCGCCTCGAAAAACTCCGGGACAAGATCCGCGGCGACAAGAAGTACGGCCGCTCGATCGGCTTCCGCTACCACGACGGCAAGCCGGGCATCGTGGAGGGCCTGCTGTCCCGGGGCGACCGTCGTGTGGGCGCGGTGATCCGCGCGGTCTACGAGGACGGCGGCCGCTTCGACGGCTGGCGCGAGCACTTCTCCTACGACCGCTGGATGCGCTGCGCGGAGAAGACGCTGCCGGCGTTCGGGGTCGACGTCGACTGGTACACGACCCGCGAGAAGACCTACGAGGAGGTCCTGCCCTGGGACCACCTCGACTCCGGCCTCGACAAGGACTGGCTGTGGGAGGACTGGCAGGACGCGCTCGACGAGACGGAGGTCGAGGACTGCCGGTGGACGCCTTGTTTTGACTGTGGGGTGTGTCCGCAGATGGACACTTGGCCACAAGTAAGTAACAGCGGGAAGAAGTTGTTGCCACTGACGGTCAAGAAGGACGGCCCGACCAGCGGACACACGCACTGACGTGAGCGAGGCGTTGGGGCGGATCGCGGAGGTGCTGGGGGACGGCAGCGAGGACGAGGTTGCTGCCGTCTTGGGGGCGCTGGGTGCGCGGAGTGGGAGTGGGCGGCGGCCTGTCGTGGGGGAGGCGCTCAGAACGCCCCTGCCGGCGCCTGGGGACTCGGCGGCTGTCGAGTCTGAGGTGGAGTGGGTCTGAGGGGCTGACGGTCCAGGAGGACGCGGTACGGGGTTGGTCGTCGCCTGAGTGGCTCTTGGTTCGCCAGTTAGCTTCTGGCCTTCTAGTGTGGCGATATCCGCTACAGAGGCGGCAGTCATGCCGGCGAGTAAGCCGCGAATAGTGCCAGCGGGGGAGTCGGGGCCTCTCGCGCGAAGCCGCTGTCGCAGAAGAATCGGCGGGGTTGTGGGTTGTGTGCTGGAGCCTTGGCCGTCGTAGTCGTGTTGGTGGGCCGGCAGTGGTGACACTCACGTGGTGTCACGCTCGGGCAGTTGATGATCAATTCACCACGAGGAACCCTCTCCCTCTGTACGCCATGGAAGAACCGCGCCGCGCTGTCCGGCCACTTCTCCATGATCATCCTCTGGCGCGAGGACAAGGTCTGCCGTCATGTTGCTGCGCCTCATCCTCGTCTCGCCCTTCAGAGGCTTGGGGCGCATTGCGGGACTGGACCATATTGAGGTGACCACGACAAGGTGCTCTGGCGTCGATAGTTGCAGGCTTGATTCCCAATGACGAGGTATGGACGGCGCCCCATGGGTCGACGGCGGGGCCTTGTGGATGGGAGTCAAAGTGCACCAAGTCCTGCACGCGTCTCAATACCCTGCAAGAATGAGAGGCGGGGCAGAGCCGTCCCTTTTCGGCATCCACGGGGGTGAGCGTGGTGGCACAACGTCCTTCGAGGCAAGAGTTGATCCGCCGGCAGAGGCGAAGTGGCTTCGTTGGCCGAAATAATGAGCTGTCGAATTTCAGAGATGTCTTGAAGCAGCCACCCGAAGAAACCACACAGTTCGTTTTTCATGTTCGGGGTCCCGGCGGCGTAGGTAAGTCGACGCTCTTGAGGCAAATGGAGGGCGCTGCTCGTGAAACACATGCCATAACAACCTATGTCGACGAGTCAGTGTCTGATGCCCTAGAGGCGATGGAATCAATTAGCGGGCAGTTGGCCCAGCACGGTTTGACTCTAAAGAATTTTGATAAAAGACTTGTGACATACCGGCAGCGCCGCCATGAAGCGCATGCTACTGCCGCTGCCGCTGCGGCGACGCAAGCGGCAGGCGAAATACCACCTTTCTCAAGCCATGGAGCGGAAGGTTCTAGCCCATCCCCTTCCACTGTTGTTGCCTCGCAACTGGGGTTGGTGGGGCTGGGTATGATTCCGGGTGTGGGTGCTTTTGTGGGCGCAGTTGACCCGCAGCAAGTAGCAGCTGGAGCCAGCCATCTCAGAGCAATACTGAGCAGCCGTTTCAATAGTCACGACGATGTCAAGCTTGTCTTGTCTCCACTACAAGAATTGACGCCTATATTTCTTGCAGATCTATCTGAAGTAGCCCAACGGCAATCGTGGCTGGTGCTCTCTTTTGATACATTCGAGCGCATCGGACCGCTTTTGAATTCTTGGTTGCGTGACCTCCTTCTTAGTGATCGCTATGGGGAGATTCCGGCGAACGTTATTGCCATCATAGCCGGCCAGTCCGACCTGGAGGAAAGCTACTGGGGAGATTTTCGAGATCTGATCACCGATATGCCACTTGACGTATTTACAGACAAGGAAGCTCGGCAGCTTTTGGCTGTCAAAGGAGTCACTGACGAGCGGGTCATCGAAGTAATTCTTCAACTATCCAGACGCCTTCCTGTGCTTGTTTCCACGCTCGCTGAAAGCCATCCATCAAGTGCTGAGGAAGTTGGAGATCCTAGCGATACAGCGGTGGAAAGATTTCTGAAGTGGGAAACCGATCCAGCTCGTCGATCTGTCGCTATAGCATGCGCTCTGCCTCAAGAACTAGACGAAGATGTCTATCGTGCAGCTGTGGATGAAGGATCGGCAGGACTTTTCGACTGGCTGAAGGCAATGCCTTTCGTGACCTATAGGGCTGGACGGTGTCGTTACCACGATGTTGTCCGCGCGGCAATGCTGAGACTGCAACGTCAGCAGTCTCTCTCGCGCTGGCAAGAGCAGCAGGGTAATTTGGCAGATTCTTTTCGTCAGCGGCGAGTCCAGTGGGAACAGGCACATTCGTCAGCGAAACGGAGCAACTGGGGGGATGCGGTATGGCGCAATCTGCAAATTCAAGAGATTTATCACCTGCTCTGCGCTAAGCCGCAGACTGAATTCATTGGCGCCTTGCGTCTACTGATTTATGCATACGAGCACAGTGTCAAGACTGCGCGGCGCTGTGCCGAAACTATAGCTCAAGCAGGGAATGACTCAGGCGAGAAAACCCTTAGTGAATGGGGACAGAAGTTCCTCTGTGCCCTTGAGGCGGAATCACTTGTACGTACTCAATCTCTGTCCTTGCTACTGGCGCGTGGAGACCTTGACGCTGAGGGGAGGTCTATCGTTTATACCCTACGAGGTAGGTACCAATTCAAGTCTGAGAATTACGATCAGGCATTGAATGAATATTCTGCAGCTCTCAAACTGAACCCCAATGCACAACTCGCCTACTTTGGTCGTGGGCAGGCTTACCAGCTCATGCTTAGGCCTGATGACGCTCTCGCTGACTTCAATCGTGCTATTGAGCTCGATCCTGAAAGCGTGCGAGCGTTGATCGGCCGCGGGCTTGTCTATCTAACGGGCGGCCAGTTGGAAGCTGCCCTCGCCGATTTCGATGGAGCTATCGAAATCACTCCCGGAAGTATTTCAGCGCACAGAGCTCGGGGCCTTGTGCACCAACAAATGCGGCAATTCACTGAAGCGCTTATTGACTATGATCGCGCTATCGATCTAGATCCGAATTCCGTTTGGACTTACGCTCGTCGTGCGGATACATATCAAAGTTTGGGGAGGAACGAAGAAGCGCTAGCTGATTTCAGTCGCGCTATCGAGATAGATCCCGACAGTGTGAAATCTCTAATTAGTCGAGGTATGATCAGGAATATTCTGGGAAACTTCGATGAAGCTGTTGTTGATTTTAACCGTGCGATCAGCCTAGACCCGGATCACGCATTTGCTCATACAGGCCGTGGTTTGGCCTACGGGTCATTGGGTAAAGGTGATGAAGCCCTGCTGGACTACAATCGAGCAGTCGAGCTCGATCCCGGCAGTGCGAGTATTCTCACTAGCCGCGGCCTTTCTCACCAACTTGAGCGTCGCTTCGAAGATGCTTTGGCCGACTATGATCGTGCACTCGACCTTGATCCAGATAACGTCTGGGCGCGAACGAATCGTGGCCTGGTGCACCACTTTATGGATCAGTACACTGAAGCGCTGAGGGACTTTGACCGGGCCATTGAAATTAGGCCGGATGATGCCTGGGCCTATGCCAGTCGCGGTGACTCACTTCATTGCATGGAGCGGTTTGATGATGCGCTAGTCGACTATAATCGCGCAATCGAGATCAAGCCTGATGACACTCGAGTTCTCCTCAGCCGTGGCCTAACTTACTTCGGTAAGGATATGCTCGAATTTGCAATTTCGGACTATAGTCGCGTGATTGAACTGGAGTCGGAAAATGCTCGTGCGTTGAATTGTCGGGCGCTTGCATATAGTGCGATGGGGCAGTTCGCCGACGCTCTTTCAGACCATGACCGCGCATTTGAGCTAGATCCCAATAGTTCCTGGATCATCAGCAGTCGAGCTGAAACGTATGACATCATGGGAGACTATCGGCGCGCGCTCGCAGACCATGACCGTGCGATTTTAATCGACCCTGAAAACGCTCTCGCTCTCGCTTCTAGAGGTGATACTCATCGCTATCTTGGCCAGTACGATGCTGCAGTTTCCGACTATAGTCGCTCGATCCAAATAGATTCCGATCGGGCGCGATCGTACTCGAAGCGATGCTTTATCTATAGGCTACGGGGTCGCTATGAAGATGCACTCGCAGACTGCAATCGCGCCCTTGACCTTGATCCGGAAAGCGGCTGGTCCTTCACCAATCGCGGCCTAATCTATAGGTTGATGGGGCAATACGAGAAGGCGCTCGCAGACCATAATCGCGCTATCGCGCTCGCACCTCGCAGTTCGTGGGCTCACTATGAGCGCTCCGTGGTGCTGTATGCGCTGTTGCATCCAGATAGAAAAAGGCAAGTAATCCGCACCGTGAAAGTAATTGCCGCAGAGGCGGACACCCCGAGCAGCAAGGGGAACATGTTTCTTTCTGCTTGTCTTATGCTGCGCTGGCAGAAAGCGGAGGACAGTTTCTCTGGCTTCGTCTCGTCCGATCCTGCACCGGGGGAGATAGGGGAACTGCTTGCGGCCATTGATAGTTTGGCTCAAGCGGTTCCGGCTCGAAAGGAGCGGTTGCTCGAATTTCGTCGCAGGTTGGAGACCTATCGTTCCTAGCCGAGCACGGTAGAACCTCTGGCTGTCTCCCGCAAAAGCTGGGTACGGTCAAGGTCGTGTCTGGCACGCGTCAGGGTTGGTCACCCGCAGACGTGCGCTGGTTGATCGCGCGCGACTAGGGGAGCTGGTACGGGCATGTCGGTTGACGCTGCTCGATCGGAAGAGGGGTTCACGTCGGCGAGGGCTACGCGGGTGATGGCCGGCGCGTGCCGGGCCGCGGGGCTCGATGACGGAGGCGCGGAGCTGATTCGGCTTGGGGAGAACGCGCTGTTTCGGCTGGCTTCTGTGCCAGTGATCGTACGTGTAGCGCGGGGGCAAGAGTGGTTGCCCACTGCCCGGACCGAGGTGGCGGTGTCACGTTGGCTGACAGGGGAGGGGTTCCCTGCGGCTCGGATCGTTGAGGACCTGGAGCAGCCGTTCTTGATCGATGGCCACCCCGTGACCTTCTGGCACCTGATCATCGAGGGTGATCGCAAGGCCAACTACAGGGAGTTGGGCGGCATCTTGCGAGACCTGCACTCGCTGACCGTGCCGGACGGTCTCGTCCTCCCGTCGTTCCACCCCTTCGACAAACAGGAACTACGCCTGGACCGGGCCGTGATCCCGGACGATGACAAGGTCTTCTTGCGGAAGCGGTGGCGGGAGCTCCAGGACAAGTACGCCGAGTTGAAGTTCGAAACCGCCAAGGGGCCGGTGCACGGGGACGCACACGTGCAGAACCTCATGGTCGATGATCAGGGACGCGTCATCCTGATCGACTTCGAGGCCTTCTGCTACGACCACCCTGAGTGGGATCTCATGGTGACCTCCGTGGAGCATCACAGCCTTGGGTGGCAGACCGATGAGCAGTACGCCGAGTTCGTGGCCGCGTACGGGCGAGACCTGTACGACTGGCACGGGTACGAGACGCTGCGGGGCATCCAGGAGTTCGGCATGACGACGTGGCTCATGCAGAACGTTCAGGAGGATGAGCGGACGGCGGCGGAGTATCGCCGGCGCATTGCCGGGCTGCGCAACGATGACGCGCCTCGGGACTGGCGGCCCTGGTAGCTGTTACTCGTCGTCCTCGTCCAGGCGGGCGAGTGCGTCGCGTACCTGGTCGTTGAAAGCGGCGACGGTCGGGTTCGTCGCGTGGATGCTCACCTCGGCCTGGAAGTCGGACACGTAGCGCTGGAAGCGTGTCGACTGGAGTGAGTCGCCGCCGTCCACGGCCAGGCTGGCTGTTGTGACGGCGGCTTCCAACTCGCGGTTGAGGAGCTGGCTTTGGGCGAGCACCATGCGGCAGAAGCCGAGGGTTCGGGCGTACTTCGGGTCGGTGCTATCTACGGCGCGCTGAGCTTGTCCGACTGCTTCGCGGCGCATCTTGAGGTCGCGGAAGCAGTGGCAGAGTTCGCCCATGAGTTCCGCTTCGTCGAAGTAGGCGAGCCAGGTCGGGTCTTCGGCGGTGTCGGCGCGTTCGAAGTGGCGCTCTGCCTCCTTCATGGCGCGGGCTGCCGCGATTCCGTCGCCGGCGTTGGACAGGGCGCGGGCCTCCATAGCCGAGTAGTTCGACAAGGCGCGTGGGGTGGCTCGGCCCTTGGCGCCCTCGACGGCGGCGCGGGCCAGTTGTATGGCTTGGTTGTGGTAGCCGAGGTAGTTGGCCTGGTGGCTGAGGTTGCCGAGGATGCGGGCGCCGAACATGCGGTCGTCGATGACCTGGGACAGGCGCAGCGTTGAGGTCAGGTAGCGGTGGGCGAGGCGGTGGTTGCCGACGTCGTACGCAGTCCACGCGAGCAATTGGGAGATCTCGGCGGCTGCGCCGAATAACGAGGTGCCGACCTTCTCGCTGTAGCTCGCGTTCAGCAGAGGCAACACGTCCTCGCGGAAGTAGTGGCGGAGTGCCTTGTGGCCGTGGCCTCCGCCGTACTTGAAGTCGAGCTGCATGAACAGGCCGGCGGCTTCCCTGATCGCGCGAACATCGCGCATGCCGACGCGTTGGTGCGCGGGTCTGTCGGCCTGGATGCCGTCGGGGCGCGCGATCATCCATGTCAGGACGGTCGAGTCGAGGTCGGCGTCCGCGACGGCCAGTTGGTCTGAGACGGGGGCGTCGGCGTGCTCGCGGGATAGGCCGTCGAGGATGGACAGGACGTCGGGGACGGTACTCGGGTAGCCGACGGGTTCGGGGGCTGTCGACTTGGAGCGGTCGAAGAAGCCGAGATTGCCCGGAGTGATGCGCCGGCCGAGCTTGGCTGAGAGAACGTCCGCCATGAGCGCCGCTGTCTGAGGCCTGATGCCTGAGCCTTCGCGCCAACGCTTCACAGCGACATGCGTTGTTCCCAGGTCCATGCCGCGTTGGGCGGCCTCGTCCGTCATGCGTTTCGCAAGGCCCTTGTTGGAGACCTTCGCTTCGTCCATGACCGCGATCAACTGCGCGTTTGGCTCTCGGCTCATGCTCCCCTGCCAACCCGAGAATGACGGCGAGTATTCATCCTGTCACAGCAGTATCGCGGAGGGGGTTCATTTGCGAACCCCCTCCGCCTTTGCCGGTGTTCACATGAACCCCCTGGCGAACGCTCCCGACTGAACCCCCCTCGTCGTTCACTGGTCGGCACAGATTGACGGGCGACAGGGCCTGTCAGTGCCTGGGAGGGAACGCGGTGGAAGCGCAGCAGAGCAAACGCACAGCGAACGCCCCGACCGCGGGCGTTCCACGCCGCTCGGTGCACGATCCGGCGAACGGGCACTTCCGGGCGCTGACGCTCTTCGCCGAGTCGCCGGACTGCGTCAAAGCCGCGCGGGACATGGTGGGTTCCTACCTCCAGACCTGGGCATTGGCGCACGCGGTCGACGACGCTCAGCTCATCGTGTCGGAGCTGGTCGGCAACGTCGTCCATCACGCGGTGCCGGACAACCACCTGGCGTTGCCCGGTGCCGCGCGACGCATAGACGTGTCGCTCATGACGTGGCCGGAAGTGCTGGTCATCGGCGTCTCGGATGAGGACTCGACTCCGCCTGACCTTCCTGCTGGTGAGTGCTTCTCGCCTGAGCTGGCGGGCGACCTCTCTGAGGCGTTGTTGCCGGACCGTGGGCGCGGGCTGTTGATCGTTCAGCGACTGGCCGATGCCGTGTGGTGGTCGGCGGGTGCCAAGGGCGGCAAAACAGTGTGGTGTCGTCTGGATCTCGATCGGCTGTGGGCCGAGAACCATTCGGCTTGACAGGTTCCGGGCCGCCGCCACGATCTGCTCCCTCCGCGATCGGGAGCGGACGGCGGCCCGGTCACTGGCTGGAGTTTGACCACTCCGGCCGAAGGGGCGCGGCTCGTCGGATTGCCGGGAGCTCCCCTCCCGAGACGGGGAGCCGCGCTTCACAACCCCATACCGAGACCGGACCACCCCCGCGCCTGGCAGCAACCGGGGTGGTCCGGGAGGGGACGCGACGGTCCCCGGTGCCTGATGGTACCGGGGTCGTCGCGTTGCGTCGCTTCTCGCCCTGGAATCACGGCAGTTGACGGATCGTCAATTCGACAGGGCTGAGGTGGGCAATGTGGCTGGCGCTGGTGAGGACTGGCTCAGAGACGGACTCGACGACGTTGCAGGCGTGAACTCCAGCTTGTGGATTCCTGGCACGGATTACCTGGCGGGATGGCGGACTGCGCGTGAGGCTGCCGATCGGCTGAACCGTGCGCTCCTCGGCGCCGGCTTCGAGTTGTCGGCCGTGCGGGCTGTCGCCTCGACGGACGAGCAGGGGCGCGGGGTCGTGCGGTTGGCGGGCTGGCCGGACGCGGCGGACCGGCTCGCTGGCCTCCTGGAGGAGCTCGCCAGCGGCAATGGCGGTGGGCGATGAGGTGTTGTTCCGCTGGTGGGTGGTGCGGGTGGGCACGTCGTCGGGTGGAGAGACTTCGGGCGGTAGCTGCCATGGGGCGAGTGAACAGGGGGCCTTACGCTCGCTGGCGGATCGGGCAGTCTCTTGAGCCTGCCCGCGTTCAGCCCGATCGGCCCCCTGTTCTTCGAGGCTCGCCCCATGGGAGCTGCCTAAAGTCTCGGAGGCCGACGACCCCCAGCCCCCAACACCCCCACCTGCAACGGCCGGTCGACGCCTCGACTCCTCCGGCGGGCTGTGGTGTGGGGCGTCGGGCGACCGGCCGGGACCGGCGGCCACGCCGCACGCCCGGCCGGGGCGGTCGGGCGCCCCGGCGCGCCGCAGGCGCGCCCTTGAGGAAGTGAAGACTGTTTCGACCGATCGCCGCCTCCGTTCAGGTGCGGGTGCGTGGGGTGGGTTGTTGGTCGGCGGTGATCCGGTAGGCGAGTTCGGCACGGTCTGCACCGACGCGCAGTTCTTCGAGGATCAGCGGGCGGTCGTCGGTGCCGTGCGCGGTGCGGGTCACGTGCAGGATCGGAGTCGCGTCCGGGAGCTGGAGCGTGGTGCGCTCGTCCGGCAGCGGCATGCGCGCGCGAACGATCTCGGTCCAGGCCAGTGCGTGGCCGGCCTGGGTGAGGACCCAGTAGATCGCCGCCGGGGGCTTGCACGGCTCCTTGCCGAGCAGCGGGACCGCTTCGGCGACCTCGAAGGGGATGAGCGTGCGGTGCATGGCACGGGTTCCGGTGGAGGGGTCGGTGAGCAGCCGGTCACAGCCGAACAGGGCTTCTTCCTCGTCGAGTTGGAGGAGTCGGCTGGTGGTTTTGGTGGTGTGGGTGCGGTAGGTGCTCGGCTGCTCCGCCTCTTGCCAGATGTCGCCGTTGGGCATCACGAATTTGCCCTCCGCGCTGTGGCTGATGCGGCGTTCGATGGTGAGTGCGGGTTGTCCGTCGGAGCGTACGAAGCTGCCCTTGCCGTGCTGTACGTCGATCAGGCCTTCCGCGCGCAGGGCGGCGATGGCGTTGCGGACGGTGGGGCGCGAGACGCCGTAGCGGACCATGAGCTGGGCTTCGGAGGGGAGCGGGCTGCCGGGTTCGTACTCGCCGGACAGGATGGCTTCGCGGATGGCGGCGGCCACCTGTTGGTAGAGGGCTCCGGGGCGCTGGATCTCCGACATGGCGGTCCCTCCGGGGTGGGGTCGTTGGCACGTCGCACGCGCGACATCACTCGTCAGCATAAGTACTTGCACTCTCGCCGTACAGGACTCCATAGTCATAACTCGTAAGGACAAGTGACGTCTGGATATGTCAGGCGTCCCAACTGGCCAAGGAGGCCACAGATCATGCAGTCCATTCCCGTGGACACGACGCGACTGGGCGTACTGCGGTGCGCCATCGCCCCGGAAACAAAGATCAGCAACTTCGAGACACAGGAGGTGAAGAAGGACCGCGACGGCAACCCCGTCTGGACCGTTGCCGTGACCGTGCGGCAGGACGGGCGGCGGATTTCCGTTATCGAGATCGCCGTCAGCGGCGAACCCAAGGGCATCCAGGAAGGACAGATCGTCCGGGTCACCGGACTGATGGCGTTCATGTGGTCGATGGGCGAGCGGCACGGCGTCAGCTTCCGCGCGGAGGCGATCACGCCCGTGCACGGCACCCCGGCGCAAGCCAAGGGCGGTGACGCGTGATGGGGCCGATCCTGCTCGCCTTCGCCCTGGCCGTGCTGGCCTGGATGTTGGTCGTCGGTGACCTCGTGCGCCGGTACCGTCCCCTCTGGCACTGGTATCTGATCGGCTACCCGCTCACCGCATGCCGGGTGGTGTCGACGTGGCGCAAGGTCGCCGTGCTCAACGACCTCGCGGTGTCGCGTCGTCCGTCCCGAGGCCTGCTCGGCGACCTGGTGGTCAAGGGCGATCCGCTGCGGCCGGTGGCTCCGCGGTTCTCCTTCCCGCGGGCCGTGCGCAGCGGGCTGACGGTGACCGTGCGGCTGCATGCGGGTCAGACCCCCGCGACCTACATGAAGGCGGCCGATGCCTTCGCGCACGCGTGGAGGGTCCATGCGGTCCGGGTGACCTCGCCGGAACGCGGCCTGGTGCTGCTGACCGCCATGGCCACCGATCCACTGGCGCGGCCCGGCTTAGCCACCGCCCCGACCGAGCTGCTGTCCGCGCTCATCGGGGCCCTGGAATCCGGCGGCGCGTGGGTGATGAATCTGCGCCTGGTGCCGCACTGGCTTATCACCGGCGCCACCCGCTCCGGGAAATCCACCCTCCTCGCCCGGCTCATCACTCAACTCGCCTCGCAGCCCGTCGCGCTGGTCGGTATCGACTGCAAGGGCGGCATGGAACTGGGCCTGTTCGCCGGACGGTTGAGCGCACTTGCGACCTGCCGACGCGAAGCGGTCACCGTGCTCAGCGCGCTCGTCGTCGACATGCAGGACCGCATGCAGACCTGCCGCACGGTCGGCGTCCGCTCGGTCTGGGAGCTCCCCGACAAGCTGCGGCCGATACCTGTGGTCGTGATTGTTGACGAGATCGCGGAACTGTATCTGTCCGACGGCACGCGAGAGAGCAGGGCGGAAGCCGAGCAGTGCTCTACGCTCCTGCTGCGCCTGGCCCAACTCGGGGCGGCACTCGGCCTGCACCTGGTCGTCTCCGGCCAACGCGTCGGCTCCGACCTCGGCCCCGGCGTCACCGCCCTCCGCGCCCAACTCGGCGGCCGCATCTGCCACCGCGTCAACGACCCCGGCACCGCCGAAATGACCCTGGGCGACCTGAACAAGGACGCCGTGGCCGTGGCTCAGTCGATCACAGCGGAGGAACGCGGCGTGGCCGTGTGCACGAGTCCGGACGGCGGATGGAGCCGCGCCCGCTCCCACCTCACCCCGACCGGGGAAGCCGTGGCAATCACAAAGAAGTACGCAGCCGTCACGCCCGTACTGCCTGCCCTGCACGGTGCCTGCGTGGTTGTGGAAGGAGAGAGCAAGTGGTCAACGAAGGAACGGCATTCACGTTCGCGGTGATCTTCGGGATCATCACCGTCCTCCTCGTCCGCTCCCGCGACGTCCGCGCCTGGGAAGCGATCTGCGTCGGCCTCTTCGGCCTCTACCTCGGCCAGACCCCGGTGCTCTTCACCGTCCACGGTCTCCTCACCTGGTTCGTCTCCGGCTTCTCCCACACCTGAGCAGAAGGGAACCACCATGCCCATGCCTCGCGTGAGGTGCCCGAACTGCAAGGGCGACGGAGCACGGAAGACCTGGACCGGACGGCTGCGGCGGTGCCGTGTCTGCCGAGGCACCGGAACCATCCGCTGACCCACCCACACCATCACTGATCAGCAAGGGAGCACCCCCATGACTGACACCGCGCCACCACCCAACTCCCGTGCCGCTACGGCGGCCCACCCCGGAAGGTCACCACCATCACCACGGATTCAACCCCGGCCGGCAGGCGCGCCGTCCTCGACCGCGCGGCGCGCCTACGCCAACTCTCCGAGACAGACCGCGATGCCCTCCGCATCGCCCAAGATCCGAAGTTCACTCGCTGGCTGGAGCAAGTCACTGCTACCGGCGGGTGCGCGCACCCCATCCATCTGTCCGGCTCGACCACCACGCTGGACGGCGCGACCGGCGAGATCCTCCACCACTACGACACCCGCGCCGAACTCGGCGAACGCCTCCTCGTCCGCTGCCGCAACCGGCGCGCAACCATCTGCGCCCCCTGCTCACGCCTCCACGCCGGCGACACCTTCCACCTGGTCCGCGCGGGCCTGCTCGGCGGCAAGAACGTCCCCGCCACGGTCCGCAACCGTCCACGCCTCTTCGTCACCCTGACCGCCCCGTCATTCGGCTCGGTTCATCGTGCCGGGGAGTTGTGCCGACCGCGCCGCGACGGCGGAATCTGCGAACACGCAAGGCCTCTCGGCTGCGGCCTGGTCCACGCTTCAGACGCCTCGGTTGTCGGCCAACCGCTCTGCCCCGACTGCTACGACTACACAGCTCACGTCCTCTGGCACGCACACGCCTCCAAGTTGTGGGACCGGTTCGTAATCGACGTCCGGCGGCGCCTTGCCTCCGCGGCCGGCGTCGTACAGTCCCGCTTCGCCCAGCACGCCCGGCTGTCCTTCGCGCGCGTCGCCGAATACCAGAAGCGGGCAGCAGTCCACGTCCATGCCGTCGTCCGCCTCGACGGCCCGGCTGGCCCCGACGACGTACCTCCGCTTTGGGGGAGTGCGGAACTGCTCATCGACGTCGTGCGGGCTTCGGCTGGTCGGGTTCTGGTCCGCACCCCATACAGCCCAGCCGTTGGTGAGCTGGCCTTACGTTGGGGCGCACAACTCGACGCCCGACCTCTGCGAGTTGGCGGCAGCGGGCCCGATGACGACGCGGTTGCCGCGTACGTGGCCAAGTACGTCACCAAGGGAGCGAGCGAGACAGGCGCAGGCACCGACCACACGGTCACTCACCGGGCTGACATCGAGTCGGCGCCAGTCAGCGAACACGTTCGCACTCTCATGAGGGCTTGTTGGCGCCTCGGCAGCCTCCCTGAATACGAACCCCTCCGTCTCCGCGCCTGGACTCACACCCTTGGCTACCGGGGACACATCCTCACCAAATCCCGTACGTACTCGACGACATACGCGGCGCTTCGGGCTGGACGCGCCCAACACGTAGGCCACCCCGACACGCCCGACGCGATGACGGATAGGAGCTGGCGTTATATCGGCTCGGGCCACACTTCTGGTGCCGCGCTGATTGCAGCAGGGGTCGCCGAAGACCGCGAACTTTCCCGATGTCTCGCCGTAGAGGCGGGCCTAGAGGGGAGGCGGGGGCAATAGCCGATGCATTCGAGCGTGATGCCCAACTTTCGAGCAAGGCGTCCCTGCGTGCCTCCGCTGTTCGGGAAATGAAGAGCATGGTCGAGAGCGAGATCGTCATTGTGGATGACGACGGTAATGAGGAACCGTTGATCCCTCAACATGGTTCGAGTGAGGCTGCGGAAGCGTCAGATGCGATAAGAGGCTGCATGTTCACCTGGGTCTGGAGTTCATTGCAATTCTCATCCCATCTTTGTGGGTTGCAGAGGGAGTCGGGCGGGCAGGGTTTTCCCGTCCTAAGCATCTCCGCTCGAAGTCATAGCCGCGAATGGTACCGACCAGACGATTCAACCAAACAGATGCTCGGAGGTTCTCCAGGTGAGCGCTGACGGTGGCGGACCAGGAACGGGCGATTCCCTGCCCCCTTCAAATGGTGAAGCAGTTGATGCGGAGTACGTCCGGCGTGTGTACGAACGTGCCATGGACTGGTACAAGGTTGCCGAATCGAAGGCTCAATTTGTTCTCACCGTGAACGGCTTATTGGTGACCGTGACTTTCAGCATCACCGCTGGACATATCTCGGACGGGCGGGAGATGGCTAAAGTGGCAGGAGTTGAAACGTGGTGCTTCTTTCTTTTCTCCACTGGTGCGCTTCTCGGAGCAGTGGCATGCGCGGCAGCGTGCCTGTGGTCACGCCATGGGTCTAACTATAAGGGGACCTTTGCTCTCCTTGGTGTGAACCCGGAGGACCCTACTTCTTACCGCCCGGAGGTGCTTTGGTATTTTGGAGATCTGGCCCATCTGGAGATGGAGCCGGCCGCTGCTTTAATTAGCCGAGCGGACCGCAGGTTCGAGATAACTACCCTGTCGTACAATGTGGTCCACTTGGCGCGAATCGTGCTCCGTAAGCATCGATTCATAAATGCTGGATGGGCGTTGACTGCATTAGCTATCGCGTCGCTAATTCTTGGCGGAGTCAGCGTTTTTGTGCGGGCTCAAACTTAGTGCTGTCACCCGCACATTCCCATGGCTTCTGTGCTCTCCACCGCGAGCCCCGCTGTCAGAGCGCCTCCGCGAAGTCGTCCTCTCGGATCACGAGCCGTTCGCGTACGTCCTTCGGGATCAGGAGGCGGAGGTGAACCTTCGGGGCCCGCACCTTCGGCACCTTCGTGCGGGTGACCTCGCACCGGATACCGACCCGGTACAGGTCCGCGGCCATGGCCTCCATGCCGCCCTCCTGCCAGTGCTCGCGGAACGTCTTCCCATCGTGAACGTTGACCCACCGGTCCTTCGCCGTCTCGGGGTCGATGGCCTCCAACTCCGCAATGAGCTTATCCAGCGTCGCTTCTGCCTGCTCCTTCGTGAACCGTGTCTTCGTGTAGCGGCCCCCGGGTTCCAGCTCCTTCATGTAGAGCGCGACGGCCCCTTGAAGGCGTTTGATCTCCCGCCGTACCTCGGCACCCTCGGCGTACTGGCGTACCTGTACGGGGAAGTCCCCGAGAACCTTGAGTACGTCTTCCACGAGGCGCTCGTAGACCTGGGTGGGGTTCGGTGCGCCGAGTCCACCGCTCTTGCAGTTGCGGCACCGCAGGTAGTGATAGGTCCCGACGCCGTTGTTCGTGATCTGTACGGTCAAGTTCGTCTTGCAGTCCGCGCACAAGAGGACGCCGAGGAACTGCGTCGCTCCGCCGACACGGCGCGGAGGTTGGTTTTTCTTGCGCTTGTCGAGAGCTGCGCCGAGGGTCTCGAACTCCTCCTCCGTGAAGATCGGAGGAGCCACCTTGATGGGTTTGCCGTCCTTGCCGAGGATCGGCTTCGAGCGTCGTTGCCCTCCCTGCTTGTCCTCTTCTACTCGGTAGCCGAGGAGCGCGGGGTTGCGGAGCCGGCGGTGGAGCGTTGCCACGGTGAGGCCCTGGCTCATGAGGCCGGACCGCTTCAGGCAGCGGACCATGAACCGGGCGGAGCGTCCTCGAAGTGCCATGCGCCGAGCCCAGTGCAACGCCCGGTGCGCCTCGGGGTCGATGACGAGACCGAACTTCCCCGAGTCGCTCTCGCCCGTGACGTATCCGTACGTCGGCTTCCCGATGATCCAGTCTTCTTGAGTCTTCGCGTAGTCCCAGAGACTCGTGACCCGGGTGGAGGTGTTGGCAGCCTCGATCTCTGCGATACCGCCGATGATCGTGACCATGATCTTGCCGGCCGTCGTGGTGAGGTCGAGGCTGTCGTTCTTCGAGACGAGGTTCTTCCCGCGCTTCAGGCTCCACTCGATCATCGTCGAGAGGTCGGAGAGACGGCGTACGAAGCGGTCGAGCTTCCAGAACAGAAGCTCATCGAACTCGGGGGAGCGGTTGTTCAGCCAGTCTCCGAGTGACTTCCTCTTCCACGGTGGAACCTTCGTTGCCGACACGTTCAGATCCGAGGCGACGCCGACGACTCGACAGCCGCGCTCCCTCGCGAGGATGCGAAGGTCGAGCTCCTGCCGCACCGGTGACGTCGTTTCGTCTGTCAGTACAGACAGGCGGATGGATAAGAGTGCCCGCGGCGCGTCTTCTGGTAGTAAGGCCTCGGCCCGCCTCAGCTCCTCCAGGAGCGCGCGGTCTGCGGCGGTCCACTCTGCCTCAACTGAGTACTGCCGCTGGTCAGTTGCTGTGCGCTTCCGCGTGTGTGTCCCCATACGCACGACGGTAGAGATGGATATAAACCCGTGTCCATATGCCCGCAGATGGACACTTCCATTCAAATCGGGCCTACGGGGAAGAAGTTGTTGCCTCTTACGGTCAAGAACGCGGCTGCTGCCCCTGGGGGGCACTCGCACTGACGCGGTGCAGTGGGTGGACCTGGAGTGGTGTTGTTCGCAGCCGGCCCGGTCGCGTCGTTGGACGTGGCCGGGCCGGAGGTGTGAGGGGTGGTCAGGGGCCGCTGTTGCTGTTGCCCGGTTCGGGTGAGTTCAGCGCGGTCCAGGGGCCGGGGCAGGTCAGGGTGGCCGGGGTGTTCATCGTTTGGCTCTCGGTGCAGATGGTCTCGAAGACCAGGCCCGTGGTGGTGATGATGTTGTACTTGATGCCTGCGAGTGCCGTACCGCCCTGGCTGTGTTCGTTGACGGACACGGCGCAGGCGTAGCCGTCGGTGCCGCCGTTCGGATAGCCCGTCAGCGTGCTGAGGTCGGTCCATCTCATGGCGTGGTTCTCGTTGGGGCGGACGTCGCGGATGCCCGCGTACGTGATGGTCCCGCTGACTGCGCCGCGTACCTCGTACACCTGCTGGTCCTGGAAACCGTCGATGTCGGCGCAGGGGCCGGTTGCGCCGGTGGCACCTGGGGTGCCAGGAGTGCCGGGGGCACCCGTGGGGCCGGTGGGGCCCTGGTCGCCCTGTGGTCCGGTCGGGCCGGCGGGTCCGGTCGGGCCCGGGGTTCCCGGCTGGCCGGGCTGGCCCTGTGGGCCTGTGGCTCCCGTGGGGCCCTGCGGGCCGGTGGCTCCCTTGTCGCCCTTCGGGCCCTGGTCACCCTTGTCGCCCTTGGGCCCTCTGGGGCCGGTCGGGCCCGTCGGTCCCTTGCAGTTGGTCTTGTGGCCGGGGGTCCGGGACTCGTGCGGGTGGCCCGGTTTGCAGTGGTCGCCACCGTGGTCGGCTCTCGCCCTGGCGTGATCGGTCACGCTGCGCGTCGCCGCGGCGGTCGGATCGGCCATGCCGGTTGCCAGGACCAGGGCGAGCGAGGTGACCATGCCCGCCTTCCGGAACCTGTCCCGGGCCAATGGCCCGAGAAGTGTGGTTCGGAACTCGGCACTCGTCTTCATCCACATGCTCCTTGCTCGACCGGTTCGGGTGATCTCCCGAATTCAAGTGCGAGCTTGACCTGAGCAGAGCGAGGTGATCGGCATGGCGATTCGGAACGCGCCTGCTTGTCGTCATATCGGACTAATTCATGCGTTCTGATGGGGTATTTTTTACCCGCGATCACCCGTCTTGGCTCATGCGCCGCTGTTCGGGGGCTGTCCGGCACGGCCTCCGCGTGGTGGGACGGCCGGGGAACGGGAGCGTGCGACGGTGACGCCCGAGTTTCCGACGGGACGCGAGTGGTCCGGGACGGGTGAGGCCGTGAACGTGAAGCAGCAGACCCTCTGCCTGTGCATGATCGTCAAGAACGAGTCGCTCGTGATCGAGCGCTGCCTGGAGGCCGTCCGCCCGCTCGTCGACTACTGGGTGATCTCCGACAC
Organism: Streptomyces sp. NPDC092369; assembly: GCF_044755245.1. Lineage (NCBI taxonomy): Bacteria > Bacillati > Actinomycetota > Actinomycetes > Kitasatosporales > Streptomycetaceae > Streptomyces > Streptomyces sp. NPDC092369. Next base: position 1,096,352 of record NZ_JBIVQP010000002.1, on the reverse strand, counting down.
CGGCTCGACGGACGGCACGCAGGACCTGATCCGCAAAGTGCTGGACGGCGTTCCGGGCGAGCTGCACGAGGAGCCCTGGGTCGACTTCGGGCACAACCGGACCCGGAACATTCAGCACGCTCGCGGCAAGGCCGACTACCTGCTCACGCTCGACGCCGACCACGTCATGCGCCAGGACGCCCCGCTGCCCCGGCTGACGGCGGGGTCGTACATGCTGCGCTACGCGGGCCCCGGCACCCAGCACAGGTTCAAGCACCTCATGCGGGGCGACTGGCTGTGGCGCTACGAGGGTGTCACGCACGAGTACCCGTGCACCGACGAGCCCGACGTCCAGGAGAATCTGGACGTGCTCGTCATCGAGGACCAGGCCGACGGCGGGTGCCGCGACGACAAGTTCGAGCGCGACGCACGCCTCTTGAGGCGCGAGCTCGAACGCGACCCGGACAACCCGCGCACGGTTTTCTATCTGGCCAACACCGAACGAGACCTGGGGCACGCAGAGGAGGCGATCGCTCTCTACGAGCGCCGCGCCCGGATGGGGGGTTGGGGCGAGGAGGTCTACTGCGCGCTCCTGGAGGCCGGGATCCTGCGGGCAGAGAAGACGGGCGACTGGCCCGGGGCGATGGACGCGTTCTCCCGGGCTTGGGACGGGCGCCCTCAACGACTCGAAGCCTGCTACGAGTTGGCGTCCCGCTTGCGGCTCGCGGGCCGTTACCGCACGGCGTACGCCCTTCTCGTTGACGTCGTGGGCGGACCGGAACCGGATGACCTGCTGTTCACCCGGCCCTGGGTGTACCGATGGGGGCTCCTCTTCGAGTTCTCGATCACCGCGTACTGGGTCGGCGAGTCCGCGGCCTCCGTCGAGGCGTGCGACAGGTTGCTGGCCCTGCCGGACCTGCCTGACGTGATTCGCCGACAGACCATCACCAACCGGGAGTTCGCCGCCTCGAACGTCGCCACGGTCCCCCGGCCGTCGAGCCCCGTGCGCAGACTGAAGGCCTCCCGGGCGGGCAAGGCGGCCAGGAGGAGGAAGGGACAGGCGACGCGGGGCGGCGACGATTCGGGGGGAGCGGGCACGGCCACTCGTCGTCCGTGATCCGGTCAGTCGGCCTCGGCGGCAGGGCCGTAGAGCGCGGCGATGTCCTCGGACTTGGCCCAGCCGCTGTAGGTGGGGGACTGGGGCCAGTTGTCGGGGGAGTCCTGCCATTCCTCCTGGCGGCCGTAGGGGAGGATGTCGATCAACGGGAAGGTGTGGCTGAGCTGTTCGGTGCCGCGGCCGGTGGTGTGCCAGGTGCGGTAGACGGTGTCGCCGTCGCGCAGGAACACGTTGACCGCGAAGCCTCCGCCGGGGGGTGCGCCGACGTCGGTGCCGAAGGGGCTGTTCTCGGTCGAGTACCACGGCATCCGGTTGCCGACCCGGTGCTTGTACGCGAGCGCCTCCTTGATCGGGCCCTGGGTGACGATGACGAACCGCGCGTCGTAGTTGTCCAGGAACTTCAGGCGCGTGTACTGCGAGGTGAGCCCGGTGCAGCCCGGGCACTGCCACTCCTTGCCCGCGAACCACATGTGGTTGTAGACGATCAGCTGGCTCTTGCCCTCGAAGACGTCCGCCAGCCGTACGGGGCCGTCCTCGCCCTCAAGGGTGTAGTCCGGCATCTCGACCATCGGCAGCCGCCGACGCTCGGCGGCGATGGCGTCGAGCTCCCGCGTCGCGGCCTTCTCACGGGCACGCAGGGCTTCGAGGCGGCGTTCCCACGTCGCGGTGTCCACGACGGGGGGTAGCGGCAGTGCGTTGGTGGTCATGTTCCCTCACAGGGCTCGGGCGCGGCTTGGGCTCGTGGAGGGGTAGACCTCGCGGGGGCGCGGAACTCATCGGTCGATGGCCGGCCGCACCGCGCCACGTTCGCCGACCCCGGGGGCAACGGTCGGCCCTGCGGGTGATCGAGACGCACCGGGCCCTTCCCTCGCGGGGCTACTTGCTGGCGGCGAAGCGCATCAGCGCGTGCTCGTCACCCTGCTTGATCTTGCCCGTCGTATTGATCACTTCGAGCTTCCAGGTGGTGCCGACCCGCAGCGCCTTGGCGACGGCGCAGCCGTTGTCCTGGCTGAGCAGGCTCGGCCAGATGTCGGCGACCTGCTGGGAGGTGCCTCCGGTCGCGTCGTAGACCTTGAAGCTGATGTTGCGCGCCTTCTGGAACGAACTGCCCTTCTTGTAGGCGGCGGCGACGAAGACGATGGATGTGATGTTGGCGGGTACGCGGCCGAATTCGACGGTGACCGTCTCGTCGTCGCCGTCTCCGCGTCCGGTCTGGTTGTCGCCGCTGTGGACCAACGAGCCGTTGCCCATGGGGTCCAGCGAGTCGAGGCCCGCGAGACGGACCGGGTCCGCGCCCTGCATGGCGATGGCGATCAGGTCGAGATCCGTGCCGCTCTTGCGGCGGAGCATGCCCATCATCCCGCCGCTGCTGCCGGCGGTGGGGTCCCAGGAGACCCCGATGGACAGGTGGGTCACCCCGTCCAGATCCGCGGGGCCGTCTTCCTTCGTGAGCGTGATCATGCGCGAGTCATCCTCTTGGCGATGCGACTGGGACAGGCAAAGTGTGCCTCTCCAGCCGGTACGGGAGGAATGCGGGTCAGGAAAGGTGCGCGGTGTAGAACCCCGCCAGTTCCGTGACCGCCTCCCCGACGGGGCCCTCCTTGTCGTAGAGGTCGACGTGGGTCGCTCCCTCGATCCAGTGGAGTTTCTTCGGGCCGGTGGCCTGTTGGAAGGCCTCCACGCTCATCCAGGACGTCTCCGCCTCGCGGCCGGTGATCAGGAGGAGAGGGCGCGGGGACAGCAGGGGGAGGGCGTGGAAGGCGTCGAAGAGGGCGATGCGGTCGACGCTCGTCCAGGTCAGGGACTTGGCCGAGCGGGGGTGGCCCGCGCGGGGGGTGCAGTAGTACTCCCAGCCCTCGTACACGTGGGGGCCGGCCTCGCGGGCCTCCTCCTCGGTGGCCGGGAAGAGGGGGAAGGCTGGGGAGGGCTCGCCGTGCGCCTCCGCCGTGCGGGCCGCTGCCGCCGCGGTCAGCATGCCCTGGAAGACCGCCGGGTCCTGGGTGCCGTCCGCGCCCAGCCGGAACTGGCGGGCGATGTCCGCGGCGCTCACCGCGGCCACGGCCCGCACGCGGCGGTCGGTCGCGGCGGCCGTGAGGGCGTAGCCGCCCGAGGCGCAGATGCCCAGGACGCCGATGCGGTGGGGGTCGACGTCCGCGCGCGTGGTGAGGTGGGAGACCGCGGCCTTGAGGTCCTCGACCCGCTGGGCCGGGTCCTCCAGACCGCGTGGCTCGCCCTCGCTCTCGCCCTGGTGGGCCGCGTCGAAGGCCAGGGTGAGGAAACCGCGCTCGGCCAGCCGGCGCGCGTACAGGCCCGCCGCCTGTTCCTTCACGCCGCTGCCGGGGTGACCTACGACGACCGCCGGGAGAGGGGTGGATGCGGCGTTGTCGGGGGTGTGGACGTGGGCGGCGATCTTCAGGCCCGCGCTGAGGAATGTGACGTCGGTTCGCATGGGGTGTCCTGCGCTTTCGGTCGTGTCGCAACGGTTGCTCCGTGATGCACCGTCGCGCCGGGCGGTACCCCTGTGCCAGGGACGACCCTGCCTATGCAGACCAGTACCAGGCACACGGGACCGGTCGCGGGGACACTGGACGCATGGTCGACAACCCCGGCAACGAGCTCGGCGCCTTCCTGCGCTCCCGTCGTGCCGCCCTCGATCCGCACGCCGCGGGGATGCCGGACGACGGGCGTCCCCGACGGGTGCCGGGGCTGCGGCGCGAGGAGCTGGCCCAGCTCGCGCACGTCAGCGTCGACTACGTCGTACGGCTGGAGCAGGGGCGGACCCGGCGGGTCTCGCGGCCGGTGCTCGACGCGCTCGCCGAGGCCCTGCGACTGGCGCCGGACGAACGGGACTACCTGTTCGCCGTCGCGGACGTCACCGATGTCTCCGCCGCCGGTCCCGTCCGGCGACGGGCCGTTCGTACGGAAGTGGCGCCCCGGTTGCGGCTGTTGCTGGACACCATGCCGGACGTACCCGCGCTGGTCCTGAACCGGCGGATGGACGTACTGGCCTGGAACCGCGGGGCCGCCGCTCTGTTGACCGACTTCGGTGAACTGCCCCTGCCCGAGCGCAACCTGATCCGGCTGACCTTCCTCGACGACACCTTCCGGGCCCTGTACGGGGACTGGCCGCGGGCCGCCCGTGAATGCGTCGCCGTGCTGCGCATGGAGGCCGGACGCACCCCGCACGACCCCGCGTTGGCCGCGCTGGTCGGTGAACTCGGCGTCCGCGACCCGGACTTCCGCGTCTGGTGGGCCAGTCACCAGGTGCGCGGGCCGCGTCAACTCACCAAGGTCTACCACCATCCCGTCGCCGGCACCCTCACGCTCGACGTCCAGCAGTTCTCCGTGGACACCCATCCCGACCAGCAGTTGGTCGCTTACACGGCGGAACCCGGCTCACCCTCCCACGAGGCCCTGCGCTTCCTGTTGCAGTGGTCCTCGGCGCGCACCGACACCAAATCGTGAGGCGGCCGACCGGCAGACGAGCGCATCCGTAGCGGGGGCCAATGCGTCTAGGTCGGTATGGACCTGGACAAGCTCCCCGTAGATCGGCCCGAGCGGCAGACGCCCGAGGGGTGTCTCGTCGTGGCGATACGCCTGCCCGTGCGGATCGTCGCGCTGGTGCTGATCGTGCCGGCGCGGATGGTGTGGGACGCGCTCGTCGTCGGCTGGCGGTTCCTGACGGACACGGTGTTCCGGCCGGTGGGCCGGGCACTGGAGTGGCTCGCGCGGGCCGTTTTCGTATGGCCGTTCGTGGCGCTGTGGCGGTACGGCGTGGTGCCCCTGGGGAACGCGCTGGGGTGGCTGTTCGGCGTGCTCGTCGCCGCACCGGCGCGCATGGTGTGGGACGCGCTCGTCCTCGCCTGGCGGTTCCTCGCGGACCGGGTGTTCCCGCCGGTGGGGCGGGCGCTTGCGTGGCTCGCGCGGGCCGTCTTCGTATGGCCTTTCGTGGGGCTGTGGCGGTACGGGGTCGTGCCGCTCGGTAAGGCACTGGGGTGGCTGTTCGGCGTGCTCGTGGTCGTGCCCCTCACGTGGCTGTACGAGTACGTGCTGACGCCGGTGGGGCATGGCCTCGCCTGGCTGACGCGGAGCCTCGGGGCCGGGCTGGTGTGGTTCTACGCGCGCGTGCTCACGCCTGTCGGACACGGCGTGCTGTGGGTCGCGCGGGGCGTGGTGTGGGTGGTCACGCCGGTGGGGCGCGCGGTGGTGTGGTGCGCCAAGGGGCTCGCGTGGCTCGCGAGCACGACCGTCCGCGGGATCGTCACCGGGATCGGCATGGTGCTGTCGGCGATCGGCGTCGGGCTGTACTGGATCGCGCGCGTGCTGTTCGTCCTGCCCGCGCTCGCCCTGTGGCGGTGGGTGTTCGTGCCCGTCGGCCAGCTGCTGGCCTTCGTCGGGCACCTGCTGGCCGTCGTCGGGCGGGAGGTGGTGGACGCGCTCGGGCACGGGTGGCGGGTCGCGTCCCGGATCTCGCTCGCCGTCGGGCGGTTCCTCGGCACCCTCTTCCGGTGGATCTTCGTCGAGCCCGTGCGGTGGGTGTACCAGACCGTGCTGACGCCGGTCGGGCACGTCGTCCGGGACGCCGTGGTGCGGCCCGTCGCCGAGGTCGCGCGCACGGTGGGCCGGGCGAGCAGGGAGGCGTTGACCGCCGCTCGCGAGTCCGTGCGGCAGGCGCGGGCCGACTTCCGGCGGATGCTCTTCGGGGAGCCCGCGCCCGTCGAGATCGTCGGCGCCCGGGAACCGTCGGGGCCCGAGACACGTACTCTAGGTAGCAGTACGACCGCACTCACGAAGGACTGAACGACACTGGGCAAGCGACAGCCCGAAGGCCCGCCGCCCGCACCCGCGGTGCAGCGCATCCGACTGCGCTACACCAAGCGCGGCCGCCTCCGGTTCACCAGCCACCGTGACTTCCAGCGCGCCTTCGAGCGTGCGCTGCGCCGTGCCGAGGTGCCGATGGCGTACTCGGCGGGGTTCACGCCGCATCCGAAGGTGTCGTACGCCAATGCCGCACCCACCGGCACGGGCAGTGAGGCGGAGTACCTGGAGATCGCGCTCACCGCGGCGCGCGATCCGGAGAGACTGAGAGCGCTGCTCGACGAGTCGATGCCCACCGGCCTCGACATCGTGGACGCGGTCGAGGCCCGGACCTCCGGGCTCGCGGACCGGCTCACGGCTTCCGTATGGGAGCTGCGGCTGGACGGCGTGGATCCGGCGGAGGCCGAGCGGGCCGTCGCCGCGTTCAACGCCGCCGGTGCGGTCGAGGTCCAGCGCATGGCCAAGAACGGCGTTCGAACCTTCGACGCGCGCTCCGCGGTCGTACACTTGGAAACGCACAGTTCGCAGGCTGATAGGCCGACGGACCAGCCCTGTGCGATACTGCGGCTGGTTGTTCGGCACGTGACGCCTGCCGTACGACCCGACGACGTCCTGTCCGGTCTCCGCGCCGTGGCCGACCTGGCGCCGCCGGTCCCCGCAGGGGTGACCAGGCTGGCGCAGGGGCTGCTCGATGAAGAGACCGGCACGGTGACCGACCCGCTCGCGCCCGACCGCGAGGCTGCGACGGCTGTAACCACGGCCGATCCCGCTGCCGCCGCGAAGGCGCCGGTGTAAGGAAGGTCCCGCGAAGGACGGATGTCGTAGCGCCGCCCTCGTACTCGGGAGCCACCTGGGTCGGGCAGTGCACAGACCACAAGACTTTCGCCAGGCCGTACGCAACATGGCGTACGGAACCGGCGAGACAGGACACTAGAGAGTTCCCGTGCGGCGCCCGCGCCCCGGACGGCGGCACCGCGCATCGCGCGAGCCGCGGACGTCAGCGGTGGTCGATGCCATCGACACCGGACCAGGTGCGGCGCCCGGGAGCCTGACGGGAGAAACGCCCGCATGCTCGAACCGACCGAACCCACAGAGTCCTCAACGGACTCCGAACAGAACACCCCCAGCGACACACTGCCGCCGCGTCGTCGGCGCCGTGCCGCTTCCCGACCGGCGGGTCCGCCGGTCGGCGGTGCCGCCGAGGCACCGGAAGACGTCGTCGCGCCGGCCATACCGGCCGAGGACGACGAGAAGGTCGACGAGACCCTTGAGGTAGCGGCGACCGAAGAGACTGACGAGACCGAAGAGACGGACGAGGCTGCCGTGGCGGAAGTTCCCGCCGAGGAAGCCGCGCCGGCCGGTCGTCCGCGGCGCCGTGCGACCCGTCGTGCCTCCGCGCCCGCCGGTGCGCCCGTGGCCGCCGAGGTGGCCGAGACCGTCGTGCCCGCTGCCGCCGCCGAGACGGCCGAGGCCGCCGCTGCGCCCGAGAGTGTCGAGGCGGACTCCGACGAGGACGCCGCTCCGCGCCGTACCCGCCGTCGTGCCACCCGCCGGGTGTCGGCGCCCGCCGGTGCGCCGGTGGCAGCCGAGGCCGCCGAGACCGTGGTGCCGGCCACGACCACTGCGGCGCCCGCCGCCGACGAGACTCCCGCTGCCGCCGAGACCGCGGTCGAAGACGCACCGGACGCCGGTCGTCCCCGCCGTCGCGCCTCGCGCCGGGCCTCCGCGCCCGCCGGTGCGCCGAACGCGGACGCCGCCGAGGCCGAGGTCGTCGTCGAGGCGCCCGCCGCCTCCGCCGAGGCTGTCGCCGAAGCCCCTGCCTCCGCTTCCGCCTCCGCCGACGAGGACGCCGCTCCCCGTCGTACCCGCCGTCGCGCCACCCGCCGGGTGACCGCGCCCGCCGGTGGGCCCGCCGAGGGCGAGGTGGCCGAGCCGGTGGAGACCGCCGACGCACCCGCCGCCGCTCCCGTGAACGGGCGTGACGCCGAGGCCGCCGCCGTCGAGGCGCCCGCCGCCGAAACCCCTGCCGAAGCTCCCGCCTCCGCCGAGGAGGACGGTGGTCCGCGCCGGGCCCGTCGCCGGTCCGCCCGTAAGGCCGCCGGTGGGTTCGCCGCGCCCGCGGCGACCGCCGCCGCGACCGAGGGCGACGAGGACGGGAAGCCGCGTCGACCCGCGCGCCCCGCGGTCGCCGTGTTCCAGGCGCCCGTCTTCACCGAGCCCAGGTTCCAGACGCCCGAGCGGGCCGCGGCCCAGGCCGCCGCCGAGGCGGCCGACACCGACGAGCCCGACGAGATCGACGAGCAGCCCGTGGAGCGCGTTGAGCGGGTCGAGCGCGTCGAGGAGACGCCTGCCGCGCCGCGCCGCCGTCGTCGCGGCCGGGGTGCCGCGTTCGCCGAGGAGACCGAGACGCGGCCCGTCGAGCCCGTCGTCGAGGACGAGCCGGAGGAGGCCGACGAGTCGGCCGAGGACGCCGTCGACGACGACGAGTCCGAGGACACCGGTTCGCGCCGGCGCCGTCGCCGGGGCGGCCGTCGCCGTCGGCGCGGTGAACTGGCCGAGGCCGGTGGCGAGGACGACGCGGACGAGTCCGACGAGCCCGCCGCGCAGGACGCCGACCAGGCCGACGAGGACGACGACGAGTCCGACGAGGAGGCGCAGGGCGCCGACTCCGGTGGCTCCAGCTCCAGCAGCCGTCGTCGCCGCCGGCGCCGTCGCCGTGCCGGTGACAGCGGTCCGGACACCGAGCCCACCGAGGGTGACCCCGAGCGCACGGTCGTCAAGGTCCGCGAGCCGCGCAAGCAGTCCGAGCCGTCCGACGAGGTGCAGTCCATCAAGGGCTCGACCCGTCTGGAGGCCAAGAAGCAGCGCCGCCGCGAGGGCCGTGAGCAGGGGCGCCGACGCGTCCCGATCATCACCGAGGCCGAGTTCCTGGCCCGCCGCGAGGCCGTCGAGCGCGTGATGGTGGTCCGCCAGTACGGCGACCGTACGCAGATCGGCGTCCTGGAGGACGGCGTGCTCGTCGAGCACTACGTCAACAAGGAGCAGGCCACCTCGTACGTCGGCAACGTCTACCTGGGCAAGGTCCAGAACGTGCTGCCGTCGATGGAGGCCGCCTTCATCGACATCGGCAAGGGCCGCAACGCCGTCCTGTACGCCGGTGAGGTCAACTTCGAGGCGCTGGGGATGGCCAACGGGCCGCGGCGCATCGAGGCGGCGCTCAAGTCCGGCCAGTCCGTGCTCGTCCAGGTGACGAAGGACCCGATCGGCCACAAGGGCGCGCGCCTGACCAGCCAGGTCTCCCTGCCCGGGCGCTACCTCGTGTACGTGCCCGAGGGCTCCATGACCGGTATCAGCCGCAAGCTGCCCGACACCGAGCGGGCCCGGCTGAAGACCATCCTCAAGAAGATCGTCCCCGAGGACGCGGGCGTCATCGTGCGCACCGCCGCCGAGGGCGCGAGCGAGGACGAGCTGCGCCGTGATGTCGAGCGGCTGCAGGGTCAGTGGGAGGACATCCAGAAGAAGTCGAAGAACGGCGGCAGCTCGAACGCGCCGACGCTCCTGTACGGCGAGCCGGACATGACCGTCCGGGTCGTCCGCGACATCTTCAACGAGGACTTCACCAAGGTCGTCGTCAGCGGCGACGAGGCCTGGGACACCATCCACGGCTACGTCTCGCACGTCGCCCCCGACCTCGCCGACCGGCTGTCGAAGTGGACCTCCGAGGTCGACGTCTTCGCCACCTACCGGATCGACGAGCAGCTCGCCAAGGCCCTGGACCGCAAGGTCTGGCTGCCCAGCGGCGGTTCGCTGGTGATCGACCGGACCGAGGCGATGGTCGTCGTCGACGTCAACACCGGCAAGTTCACCGGTCAGGGCGGCAACCTCGAGGAGACCGTCACCCGCAACAACCTGGAGGCGGCCGAGGAGATCGTGCGTCAGCTGCGGCTGCGCGACCTCGGCGGCATCATCGTCATCGACTTCATCGACATGGTCCTGGAGTCCAACCGGGACCTGGTGCTGCGGCGCCTGCTCGAATGCCTGGGCCGGGACCGTACGAAGCACCAGGTCGCCGAGGTGACCTCGCTGGGGCTCGTGCAGATGACCCGCAAGCGGGTCGGCCAGGGCCTGCTGGAGTCCTTCTCCGAGACCTGCGTCCACTGCAACGGCCGCGGTGTCATCGTGCACATGGAGCAGCCGAGCTCCGCCGGTGGCGGCGGCAAGCGCAAGAAGCGCGGGCGCGGCGGCGACGGGCACACCCACGAGCACGAGCACGAGTCCGCGGGCACCGTGGACACGCACGAGGAGACCGAGGCCGAGGTCGCCGCGGAGGTGGCCGAGCCGATCGCGCTCGACGGGCCCGCCTTCACGCCCGATGAGGAGCTGTTCAGCAGCGTCGCCGAGGCGGAGGCCGCGGTCCGCGGTGGCCGCTCGCGGCGCCGGGCCGGCCGACGTGCCTCGGCCCCGGCGGGTGCTCCCCGACGGGAGAACAGGTCGGACGAGCACAGGTCCGACGAGTACGGGTCGGGCGAGCAGCGGGCGGAGCGGTCCGCGCCCGAGGTGCCGACGGCGCAGTCCGTGACGGCCGAGGCCGCCGCGGAGCGCCCGGTGCGGTCGGAGTCGGCCGCCGAGGCGCTCGCCGAGCCCGCCGCCGTGGCGGACCCGGTCGTCCCGGCCGAGGCCCCTGTCGCCGACGAGGCCGCGCCCAAGGGACGGACCCGTCGTCGCGCCACCCGCAAGGTGTCCGCGCCCGCCGGTTCGCCCGCGGGAGCGGAGGCCGCCGTGGTGACGGTCGCCGAGACGGCGCCCGAGCGGCAGCCGGAGGCGGCTCCGCAGGCCGCGGCTCCCGCACCGGCCGAGCAGCCCGAGGCGTCCGCCGACAGCGCCGCCCCGGCCCGTCCGCGCCGCCGTGCCGTCCGCAAGGCCACCGCGCCCACCGCGTCCGAGGAGGCGGCCGTCGTGGTCGTCCCGTCGGCGGAGGCGCCGGCCCAGGCCGCCCCCGAGGAGTCCGCCGAGGCGGGCACCGAGGCTCCGGCGGCCGAGAAGACGGCCCGGAAGACGGCCAAGAAGGCCACGGCGAAGAAGGCCGCGACCAAGGCGACCGCCACCAAGAAGACCGCGGCAAAGAAGACGGCCGCGAAGAAGGCGACGGCCAAGAAGGCGGCCAAGACGGCCACCGCCAAGAAGGCCGCGTCGAAGAAGACGGTGGCGGCGGAGCAGTCCCCGTCGGGTGTGTCGGCCTCCACGGAGGACTGACGCGCTTACCGCGCAGTGCGGTTGACGGCCCGCCGGGTTTCCACCGGGCGGGCCGTCCCGCTTTTCCGTGACCGTGCGATACGGCCGACACGGCCTGCGCGGCGGCGCGTTGTGCCGGGGCGAGGTTCGCCCCGCCGCAAGTTGCCCTGATGAAGGTGACTGCGCGGGGGGAAGGAACACGACCATGGACGACCTCTTCGACTCCGCGGGCGTAGCCCTGTGCTGCGCCGCCGCCATCCGGCTCGGCGGGGCCGTGCGGGTGCTTGCCGAGTTCCACCAAAGGCAGTGGAATCTCCGCTGCCGTATCTGCTGATTCCTTGGGCCACTCGCGAACTGGCCGGATCTCACCCCTCCCGAGGCCTTCCGCCCCCGTTTCTCGTGACCTCGACCACGAATTGACCCGTAGCAGGCAACCATGTGAACGAGCGGTGAATCTAGCTTCTCGTAGCGCGGCTATGATGTGACCGAGATGATGCGTAATTCAGACAAACGGGGATTTATCACGTGAAGGCTCTCGTGCTCTCCGGAGGAGCGGGTACCCGCCTCCGCCCGATCACCCACACCTCGGCCAAGCAGCTGGTGCCGGTGGCGAACAAGCCCGTGCTGTTCTACGGCCTGGAGGCGATCGCCGAGGCCGGGATCACCGAGGTGGGGATCGTCGTCGGGGACACCGCCGAGGAGATCCGGGAGGCCGTCGGCGACGGCTCGCAGTTCGGGATCGAGGTCACCTACATCCCGCAGGAGGCCCCCCTCGGGCTCGCGCACGCCGTCCTCATCGCCCAGGACTTCCTCGGTGACGACGACTTCGTGATGTACCTGGGCGACAACTTCATCGTCGGCGGCATCAAGGGCCTGGTCGAGGAATTCCGCAGCGAACGACCCGACGCGCAGATCCTGTTGACGAAAGTTCCCAACCCCACCTCCTTCGGTGTCGCCGAACTCGACGCCGACGGGCGCGTGGTGGGCCTTGAGGAGAAGCCGAAGCAGCCCAAGAGCGATCTCGCGCTGGTCGGGGTCTATCTCTTCACCCCCGCCGTGCACGAGGCCGTCCGCTCCATCGGGCCTTCCTGGCGTGGCGAGTTGGAGATCACGCACGCCATCCAGTGGCTGATCGACGACAAGCGTGACGTCCGCTCCACCACGATCTCCGGGTACTGGAAGGACACCGGCAACGTCACCGACATGCTGGAGGTCAACCGGTCCGTCCTGGAGACCGTGCAGCCGCTGATCGAGGGCACGGTCGACGAGGAGAGCGAGATCATCGGCCGGGTACGGATCGAGGCGGGCGCCCGCGTCAGCGGCAGCCGGATCGTCGGCCCCGTGATCGTCGGCGCCGGCTCGGTCGTCAAGCACGCCTACATCGGTCCCTTCACATCCGTCTCCGAGGACTGCAGGATCGAGGACAGCGAGATCGAGTACTCCATAGTCCTGCGCGGATCCTCGGTGACCGGCGTGCGCCGTGTGGAGGCCTCGCTCATCGGGCGCGACGTCGAGGTCACGCCCGCGCCCCGCAACCCGTCGGCCCACCGGCTCGTGCTCGGTGATCACAGCAAGGTGCAGATCTCTTCATGACCACCGCTCCCACCCGAATCCTGGTGACCGGCGGCGCCGGGTTCATCGGCTCGCACTACGTCCGTACGCTGCTCGGCCCGCAGGGACCCGGTGACGTCTCGATCACCGTCCTGGACAAGCTGACGTACGCCGGCAACCCGGCCAACCTCGACGAGGTGCGCGCGCACCCGGGGTTCGCCTTCGTGCAGGGCGACATCTGCGACCCCGAGCTGGTCGGCAAGCTGATGGCCGAGCACGACCAGGTGGTGCACTTCGCCGCCGAGTCGCACGTGGACCGATCCATCGACGGCGGCGCGGAGTTCGTCCGTACGAACGTCGTCGGCACGCACACGCTCATCGACGCCGCCCACCGCGCCGGCATCAAGACCTTCGTGCACATCTCCACCGACGAGGTCTACGGCTCGATCGACGAGGGCTCCTGGCCCGAGACGCACCCGCTGGAGCCCAACTCGCCCTATTCCTCGGCGAAGGCGTCCAGCGACCTGATCGCGCTGTCGTACCACCGCACCCACGGCCTGGACGTCCGCGTCACCCGCTGCTCCAACAACTACGGACACCACCACTTCCCCGAGAAGGTCATCCCGCTCTTCGTGACCAACCTCCTCGACGGCAAGAAGGTCCCGCTGTACGGCGACGGCGGCAACGTCCGCGACTGGCTGCACATCGACGACCACGTCCAGGGCATCGAGCTGGTCCGCACGAAGGGCCGCGCCGGTGAGGTCTACAACATCGGCGGCGGCACCGAGCTCAGCAACAAGGAGCTCACCGGACTGCTGCTCAAGGCCTGCGGCGCCGACTGGGAGACCAGCGTCGAGTACGTCGAGGACCGCAAGGGCCACGACCGCCGCTACTCCGTCGACTGCACGAAGATCCGCGAGGAGCTCGGCTACGAGCCGCGCAAGAGCTTCGAGCAGGGCCTCGCGGAGACGGTCCAGTGGTACCGCGACAACCGCGCCTGGTGGGAGCCGCTGAAGGAGCGGGCCGCGCTGTGACCCCGCCGCCGCAGAAGCAGAACTGGCTGGTCACCGGCGCCGGCGGCATGCTCGCCCAGGACGTCCTGGCCGCGCTCGCCGCCGCCGGGATCCCGGCGGTCGCCGCCGGCCGGGCCGACCTCGACATCACCGACCCGGCCTCGGTGCGCACGGCCCTGGCCGAGCACCGGCCCGTCGTGGTCGTCAACTGCGCCGCCTGGACGGCCGTCGACGACGCCGAGTCCCGCGAGGACGAGGCTCTGCGCGTCAACGGCGACGGCGCCCGGCACCTCGCCGAGGCGTGCGCGGCCGACGGGACCGTACTCCTCCAGGTCTCCACGGACTACGTGTTCGCGGGCGACGCCGAGAAGCCGTATGCGGAGGACGCCCCCACCGGCCCGCGCGGCGCCTACGGCCGCACCAAGCTCGCGGGCGAGCGCGCGGTCCTCGACACCCTCCCGGACACCGGCTACGTCGTGCGCACGGCCTGGCTGTACGGCGCGGGCGGCGGCAACTTCGTCCGTACGATGATCAAGCTGGAGGGCGTCAAGGACACCCTCGACGTCGTCGACGACCAGCGGGGCCAGCCCACTTGGACCGCCGACCTCGCCGACCGGCTCGTCCGCCTCGGCCAGGGCGCGCTCGCCGGCACCGCACCGGCCGGCGTCTACCACGGCACCAGCTCCGGCGAGACGACCTGGTACGGCTTCACCCGGGCCATCTTCGAGCGGCTCGGCGCCGACCCGGAGCGGGTCCGCCCCACCACGAGCGCGGCCTTCGTACGCCCCGCGCCCCGGCCCGCGTACAGCGTGCTGGGCCACGACCGCTGGGCGGCGGCCGGCATCGAACCGATCCGCGACTGGCGCGAGGCGCTGACGGAGGCGTTCCCGGCGCTGGTGACCGCCGAGCGGGGCTGACCAGCGGTACAACCCAACACCGGGGCGGACGGTCGGAGGTGACATGAAGAGACGTCATCTCCTCGGTGCCGCCCTGGTGTTGCTGCTGGCTGCCTGCGGCTCGGACGGCGGCGAGGCACCACAACACCCCGGTGTCCGGTCCGACTTCGACGGAGACGGGTACGGCGATCTCGTCGTCTCCGACACCACCGCGACCGTGCACGGGAAGTACGCCGCCGGATACGCGGCCGTCCTGCGCGGCTCCGCGCAGGGCCCCCGGCTCAAGGGAGCGCAGGTCGTCACCCAGGACGGGCTCGGGCTCGGCAAGGCGGGCGAGGGCGGTGGTTTCGGCGGCTCAAGCAGCAGCCTCAGCGCCGACCTCGACGGCGACGGGCGGGCCGACTTCGTCACCCAGGCGGGCCGGAGCACGGTCTTCGTCGTCTGGGGGAGCGACAAGGGGCTTTCCGGTGCGGCCCGGTTGAAGGGGTCCGCGCCGCTCGCGGGCGACGTCGACGGCGACGGACACGCCGATCTCGTCGTCACCTCGGGCCAGAACGCCGTACGGATCCTGCTGGGACCGCTCGACCGCGACGGCACACCGCGCCGTACGGTCCCCCTCGACCTGACGCCCAGCGACTCGAAGTACCCGGCCGCGGTGCCCGCCGCCCTCGGGGACCTCACCGGGGACGGCAAGGACGACCTCCTGGTCACCTGGGCCGCCCTGGTCGACGAGGCTCCCCAGTCCCTCGCCACCGTCCTGTACCGGGGCGCCGCCGACGGGAAGCCGGTCAAGGGCCCGCGCCTCAAGGACGAGCAGGGCGGGGACTTCCACGGCCAGGTACTTCGGACGGCAGACGTGAACAAGGACGGTTACGCCGATGTCGTGGCGGCACTCGGCTGCGATGTGCTCCTCGGTGACCCCAATCCGCCGCGAGGCGGCAGCCGGGTGGGCGTCCTGTACGGAGGACCCACGGGGCCCAGCGAGCGGATCAAGCCTGTCCGTATCACCGAGAGGACGGCCGGGCTGCCGGTCCAAGGCCCCTTCTCCTTCTGCTCGTTCGGTGGCCGGCCCGCGGTCGGTGACGTGGACGGGGACGGGTACGCCGACGTGGTGTTCTCGGCCGAGGTCGAGAAGGGCACGAAGCGGGAGCTCCTCGTTCTGAGGGGGAGCGGCGAGGGACTCACTCTCAAGGGGGCGCGGGCCCTGCCGGGCACCTCGGCCGTGCTGCTCGACACCGACGGCGACCGGGCGGCCGAGCTGGTGGTCGAGGAGGCCGGGGAGGTCCGGGTGGTGCGCTCCGGGGCCCCGACGCGGACCTTCACGGCGGCCGACCTGGACCTCGGGCCGGACATCTCGGGTTCGGGGCGCGGCTTCGGGCCGGTCGGATAGCGAAGACCGGACAGCGATGACCGGACAGCGAAGACCGGACAGCGATGACCGGACAGCGAAGAGGGGCCCTCCGGCGAGGGCCCCTCCGGTGACGTGCGTCAGCCGCGCAGCTCGGCGTAGTACGCCTGGCAGGCTTCCCACGAGGGCAGCAGCCCCCGCGCCTCCGCCTCCGCCAGGGTCGGCGCCGCCGCGTCCTTCTCGGAGAGGACCGGCTCCACCGTCGTCGGCCACTCGATGCCCAGGTCGGGGTCGAGCGGGTTGATGCCGTGCTCACGCTCGGGGGCGTAGCCCTCGGAGCACAGGTAGACCACGGTCGCGTCGTCGGTCAGCGCCATGAAGGCGTGCCCGAGCCCCTCGGAGAGGTAGACGGAGTGGTGGTCCACGTCGTCGAGCCGTACGGCCTCCCACTGCTTGTACGTGGGGGAGCCGGTGCGGATGTCGACGATGACGTCCAGGACCGCGCCGCGCACGCACTTCACGTACTTGGCCTGGCTGGGCGGTACGTCGGCGAAGTGGACGCCGCGCAGGGTGCCGCGGCTGGAGACCGAGCAGTTGGCCTGGGCCAGGTTCAGCCGGTGGCCGGCGGCCTCGGCGAAGTCCGGTCCCTTGAACCACTCGTGGAAGCTGCCGCGCGCGTCCGGGAAGACCTTCGGCTCGTGGATCCAGGCGCCGGCGATGCCGAGCTGCCTCATGGCGTTCACATCCTTGGTGTGCTGTGTCGTGCGGTGTGTCCGGGGCGGGGCGGTGGTCAGCCGACGAACTTCGCCGCCAGCCGGCGGACCTTCTTGCGGGCGGAGGCGGGCAGCCTGCGCACGATCGGACCGCCGACCACGCGCAGCCTGCGGCGGACCGTCGCCTTGCGCCGCCTGGTCACCGTCGCGCGGACCAACTCCGCGTCCACAACCGGGAGTTCGCTGCCGAGCCGCAGTCGGCCGCCGCCGTTGACGGTCACCGGGCAGAGGTCGAGCGCGGGGTTCTTCTCCCCGTCCAGCCGCACGGAGGCCTGCCAGCGTCCGGCGGGCACGGTCACCCGCTCGGGCAGGAGGAGGTGGCTGCGGCCCTCTATCGGGACGACCTGGGCGGGCACCACGTGGGTGCGGCCGCCCTCGGCGGCCAGCACCAGCTCCGTCGTCAGCGGCGCGGTCGCCGGGCGGGCGAACACGTCGAGCCGCAGCTCCGGCCGGCTGCCGGGCATCCGCAGCAGCGGACGGCCCTCCAGGTACTCCGCCAGCTTCTTGCTGCGGCGGGCCACGTCGAGCGTGAGGTTGCCGTGCGGGTCGGTGAAGTACGGGATGACCGGGCGGGCCGGCGAGCCCAGCAGCGCCGGGCGGCACTCCGCGTCGACCTTCGGGTCGCGGTCGGCACCCAGGCGGGCCTTGCGGACCAGGCCGAGACCGCGGACCGGGACCCACACGTCCCAGAAGCCGCGAGAGACGGGACCGCGGCCCTTGGCGCCCTGCGGGTTGACCTGACCGGTGCCGCGCAGGACGACCTCGCAGGCGCCGTCGCCCAGGTCCTCGACGGCGGAGGTGAACTCCACCGCGCAGGGCCACTCGACGGCCGTCTCGCGGTTGCGCAGCGACATCTCGGCCCTGTACTCGTCCAACTCGTCGGTGACGTCGACCAGTTCGCCCTCGCCGAGCAGCCCGTCGGTGTACTCGGGGTGCAGGTAGAAGCGGTCGTCGCGGCGTAGCACCTTCAGCGGCTCGCCGTCCTCGCCCTGGGTGAGCCGGGCGGTGACGGTGACGGCCAGCTTGCCGTTCGGCTGCCACTTGACGTCTTCCAGGCGAGCCACGCCCTTGACCCCGCGGGCGAACTCGGCGAGCGTCAGCAGGCCCTGGCGGTCGTCGCGGCGCAGCAGCGTGGAGCGGATGCGGGAGATCGCGCCGAGCCCGTCGTGCACGCCGTCGCCCATGAAGTCCTTGGCCAGCGGCTGGATGGCGTCGACCATCTCGTCCAGATAGGCCTGCTCGTACTTCAGTACGTTGGGCTCGCTGAGCCGGCCGAGCATCTCCACCCGGTAGAAACGGCGAAGGAGCATGTCCCGGAATTCACCGGGCTCGGTGTTGGCGATGACGACGTCGAGGACCTCGCGGAGGTTTCCGTAATAGCCGGAAGGAATGGGCCTGGTGGAGCCCGCGTTCTTTCCGTCGTCGCGCTTCGAGTAGTAGTAGCAGGTGTAGCTGCCGAGAATGGAGACGACCTTCGCGGGGAAGTACGTCTCCATCATGTAGAGCTGGTCCTCCAGCCGCCGCTTTCCCTCGGGATAGGCGATGTTGTTCTCGCGGAGGAACTCGGTGCGGAACATCTTGTGCGGCGTGAGGCTGTCGTACAGGGGAGCGTCGTGGATGGTGCACTTCTCCCGGTCGACCCGGAAGACCCCGTGCGGCACACCTCGGAAGTTGCTGGCCACCTTGCCGATGACGATGTCCGACCCGTTGCGGTGACCCATCTCGTACAGCCGCCGCAGCGCGTCCGAGGCCAGGTAGTCGTCCTGGTCGACGAACTGGACGTACTCGCCCTTCGCCTCGCCCACGCCGATGTTCCGCGGCTTGCCCGGCCAACCCGAATTCGGTATGTGGACGACCCGGAAATGCGGGTGCCGCGCGGCAAGGGAATCCAGTTCGGCAGGGGTTTCGTCGGTCGACCCGTCATCGACGAAAATCACTTCGAACTCGTCGACGGAGAGGGTCTGCTTCAACAGCGAGTCGATGCAGGGCTGAATGTACTTTCCCGGGTTGTACACCGGGATGATGACGCTCACCTTGGTCGGCATCTGAGGAACCTGTTCTCCTGTCGGGTTAGCCCTGCGGGGTGGCTGTCACATGGACGTACGGTGGCCAAGATGTGTATGGCTGGAGTCACAGACTAGCCGTACTGCTTTGGGGTACAAGAGGGGGATTCGGACCCTCCGGTTCCACACCGGATCCCCTGTGATTCCGGGGCGGACCAGCCCGGTTTGACCAGGCCGCGAGCGGGCCCGTAGCCTAGACCGTCGGCGTGTCAGTACAGAGGCATGCCACATCCCCGTAAACCTCTTACCTTCCGGACGCCTCGGCGACCGGGAGAGGCTGTCCGTGTTCGTACCGGACAGCTGGCCTGCGGGGGTGCCGTTCTCCGAGCGAAAGAGAGATCCGCGTGTACGCCATCGTGCGCAGCGGTGGTCGCCAGCACAAGGTTGCTGTCGGCGACATCGTTGAGGTTGACAAGATTTCCACTGCCAAGGTTGGCGACACGGTCGAGCTCTCGACCCTGCTCGTTGTCGACGGCGACGCTGTGACCAGCGACCCGTGGGTGCTGGCCGGCATCAAGGTCCAGGCCGAGGTCGTGGACCACCACAAGGGCGTCAAGATCGACATCCTTCGCTACAAGAACAAGACCGGTTACCGCCGTCGTCAGGGCCACCGCCAGCAGTACACGGCGATCAAGGTCACTGAGATCCCCGCGGCTGCGAAGTAAGGGACTGAGGAGACATGGCACACAAGAAGGGCGCATCGTCCACCCGGAACGGTCGCGACTCCAATGCCCAGCGGCTCGGCGTGAAGCGCTTCGGCGGTCAGGTCGTCAACGCGGGTGAGATCCTGGTCCGCCAGCGCGGCACCCACTTCCACCCCGGCGCGGGCGTCGGCCGTGGCGGCGACGACACGCTGTTCGCGCTGAACTCGGGCGCGGTGGAGTTCGGCACCCACCGTGGCCGCAAGGTCGTGAACATCGTTCCGGTCGCCTGAAGCACCAGGCAGCTGATTCGGGCGACTGATTCAGGCGACTGATCGGAAGCTTTCGCGAGGCGGACCTCACTTCCCTGGTGGGAAGCGGGTCCGCCTTTCGCGTGTTAGTCAAGAGACACCGTTGTACGTAACTGGAGGCACATCCCATGACCACCTTCGTGGACCGCGTCGAGCTGCATGTCGCCGCGGGTAGCGGAGGCCACGGCTGTGCCTCCGTCCACCGTGAGAAGTTCAAGCCGCTCGGCGGCCCGGACGGCGGCAACGGCGGGCGGGGCGGGGACGTCATCCTCGTCGTCGACCAGTCCGTGACCACGCTGCTCGACTACCACCACTCCCCGCACCGCAAGGCGACCAACGGCAAGCCCGGCGAGGGCGGCAACCGCTCCGGCAAGGACGGCCAGGACCTGGTCCTGCCGGTACCGGACGGCACCGTCGTGCTCGACCGCGCGGGCAATGTGCTCGCCGACCTGGTCGGCCAGGGCACCTCGTACGTCGCCGCGCAGGGCGGCCGGGGCGGCCTGGGCAACGCGGCACTGGCCTCGGCCCGCCGCAAGGCCCCCGGCTTCGCGCTGCTCGGCGTGCCCGGCGACTTCCAGGACATCGTCCTGGAGCTGAAGACGGTCGCCGACGTCGCTCTGGTGGGCTACCCGAGCGCCGGCAAGTCCTCGCTGATCTCCGTGATGAGCGCGGCCAAGCCGAAGATCGCCGACTACCCCTTCACGACCCTGGTCCCGAACCTCGGTGTGGTGACGGCCGGCGACACCGTCTACACGATCGCGGACGTCCCGGGTCTGATCCCCGGCGCCAGCCAGGGCAAGGGCCTCGGCCTGGAGTTCCTGCGCCACGTCGAGCGGTGCAGCGTGCTCGTGCACATCCTCGACACCGCGACGCTGGAGTCCGAGCGCGACCCGATCTCCGACCTCGACATCATCGAGGAGGAGCTGAAGCAGTACGGCGGCCTCGACCGGCGCCCGCGCATGGTCGTCCTGAACAAGATCGACGTACCGGACGGCAAGGACCTCGCCGAGATGGTCCGTCCCGACCTGGAGGCCCGCGGCTACCGGGTCTTCGAGGTGTCGGCGGTCGCGCACACGGGACTGCGTGAACTCTCCTTCGCGCTCGCCGAGTTGATCGCCGAGTCGCGCGCCGCCAAGCCGCAGGAGGAGGCGACCCGGATCGTCATCCGCCCGAAGGCGGTCGACGACAGCGGCTTCACCGTCGTACCGGAGGAGGACGGTCTCTACCGCGTGCGCGGCGAGAAGCCCGAACGCTGGGTGCGCCAGACCGACTTCAGCAACGACGAGGCCGTCGGCTACCTCGCCGACCGCCTCAACCGCCTCGGTGTGGAAGACGCGTTGATGAAGGCGGGCGCCCGCTCCGGCGACGGCGTCGCCATCGGCCCCGAGGACAACGCGGTCGTCTTCGACTGGGAGCCGACCATGATGTCGGGCGCGGAGATGCTCGGCCGACGGGGCGAGGACCACCGCTTCGAGGCGCCGAGGCCTGCGGCGCAGCGGCGTCGGGATCGCGATGCGGAGAGGGACGAAGCGCTTCAGGAGTACGGCGACTTCGACCCGTTCGAGTAGGAGTACCGGGCGGGCTGTGGGGGTTAACGGCCGGGAAACTGGTGGCTTGTTCCGGGGCAACCCCTTTGCCCCGCGGTGAGTCGAACCGGGCAGCGCGGGCGAGGGAGTTGAGCCTCTCCGCGGTCAACTGCCTTCCAGATGCCTGGAGTCGACATGGCCGAATCCGTTCTTCCCAGCTCCCGTCGCGCGCTGGTCGTCGCGGTCGCCGTGCTCGCGGCGACCGCCACGACCTCTCTCGTGGCGCCGTCCGCCCAGGCCGCGCCCGTCGCGGCGAAGGTGCCGCAGGACTTCAACCGTGACGGCTACGCCGACCTCGCCGTGGCGGCGCCCGCGGCGACCGTCGCGGGCAAGGCGCAGGCCGGCTACGTCGCCGTGCTGTACGGGTCGAAGAACGGGCTGACCACCTCGGGCCGCAAGGTGTTCACGCAGAACAGCGCCGGTGTGCCCGGCACCCCGGAGCAGGGCGACCGCTTCGGCAGCGCCCTCACCACGGCCGACATCGACCGGGACGGATACCTCGACCTGGTCGTCGGCGTCGGCGGCGAGGACACCACGAAAGGCACCGACTCCGGCCTGGTGGAGGTTCTCTGGGGTGGCGCCCACGGCCTGTCGGGCGGGACCTCGCTCATAGCCGGCGCGAGCGCGCACGACGGACTCGGCGCGCAGGGGCGGCTGATCGCGGCGGACATCGACGGCGACGGCGCGAGTGACGTCGTGACCGTACGAAACCAGCGCGACCTCTCCGTGCTGCGCGGCCCCTTCGCCCGCGACGGCTCAGGGATCTACGCGGGCCAGGTGGTGAAGGACCCGTACAACAGCCGCGTCCTCGACCTCGCCGCCGGTGACATCAACGGCGACGGCATCACCGACCTCGTCGCCGCCGAGAACGACGCCGAGGAGTTCGACTCCCGGCGGATCGTCTACTGGCTGGGCACCGGGCAGGGCCTCACCCCGTTCACCCTCGTCTACGACGTCGACGGCGCCGGCCTCCAGGGCGGTGAGAACCTCGACGTCGGGGACGTGAACCGGGACGGCTACGCCGACATCGTGATCGGGCGGGCCGTCGACGGGTACGACAGCGACCTCATGCACAACTGGGTCAAGGGCGGCCGGATCGGCTGGATCCCGGGCACCGCGGAGGGGCCCGACGGAGTGGCGGCCACGTTCTTCTGGCAGGACACCCCCGGCGTGCCCGGCACCGCGGAGAAGGGCGACCGCTTCGGCACCGACGTCCAGATCGCCGACGTCGACGGCGACGGCTACCCCGACGTCGTCACCGGCGTGCCCGGCGAGGACCTCGGCTCCGTCGCGGACGCCGGTTCGGTCGTGGTCCTGCGCGGCACGGCCGCCGGCCTGACCGGGGCCGGCGCGCGGTCGGTCTCGCAGAACACCGCCGGCGTGCCCGGGACCGGCGAGAAGGGCGACGACTTCGGGCGGGCCCTGCACCTCGGGGACGCCGACCACGACGGGAAGGCCGATCTGGTCGTCGGCTCGCCGGGCGAGAACGGCGAGGCCGGTTACGTCTGGTCGTTCCGATCGGGTGCGAGCACCGTCGTGTCGCCGGGCGGAACGATCTCCTTCGGCAACACTCTCCTCGGCACCACCGGCACGAAGGCGAGGTTCGGCTCGGGATTCGCGTACTGACCGTCTGTGGACCGATCGGCCCCGTGCCGACTGTCTGCCTGGTTGTCATGTGCACGAGCGTCTCTGTTCAACGGGTGGACCGCCCGCCTGCGTGAGCCTCTAGGTGTCCAAGAGGCCAGACAGGCAAGGGAGTTCACCCGTGACCGGAGCAGTCTCGCCTGACCGGCGCCGATTTCTGACCACCGGGGCCGCCGTTCTCGGCGCCGCCGCCTCCGCCCAGCTCTGGCTGCCCGGTACCGCCCGGGCTGCCGAAGTCCCGCTGCCCGAAGGGGTGTTCAGCCTCGGGGTCGCCTCCGGGGATCCGCTGTCCGACGGGGTCGTGCTGTGGACCCGGCTCGCCCCGGACCCACTGCACGGCGGCGGCATGCCGGACCGCGTGGTCGAGGTGGAGTGGGAGATCGGGGAGAGCGAGTGGCTCGGCAAGCCGGTGCGCCGGGGCGTCGCCCTGGCCCGGCCCGAGTACGGGCACAGCGTCCACGTGGATGTACGCGGACTGCGCCCGGGCCGCGTGTACTGGTACCGCTTCCGGGCGGGCGGTCAGCTCTCGCGCACCGGCCGCACCCGTACCGCCCCCGCGCCGCAGAGCACCGGCGGCTCGCTGCGGGTCACCCTCGCGTCCTGCCAGAACTGGCAGAACGGCTACTTCACGCCGTACGCCGACATGCTCGCCCAGGACCCCGACGTCGTGCTCTTCGTCGGCGACTACATCTACGAGTCGGTGCCCGCCTCCACGGGGCCGCGCCGGCACGAGGGCACGGGGGAGCCGTACACCCTGGTCCAGTACCGCAACCGGTACGCGCAGTACCGCAGCGACCCCGACCTCGCCGCGATGCACGCGAACGCCCCCTGGGTGGTCACCTTCGACGACCACGAGGTCGACAACGACTTCGCCGGCGAGATCCCGCAGGACCCCGACAAGCAGACGCACGACGCCTTCGTGGCCCGGCTGACCGCGGCGTACCAGGCGTACTACGAGCACATGCCGGTGCGCGCGAGCGCCGTGCCGAGCGGGCCGCACATCCAGATGTACCGGCGCCTGGAGTTCGGGCGGTTGGCCCGGCTGAACGTCCTCGACACCCGGCAGTTCCGCAGCAACCAGGCGACCAGCCAAGCCGGCGCCCAGGACCCGTCGTCGACCATGCTGGGCGCGAAGCAGAAGCGGTGGCTGCTCGACGGGCTGCACGGCTCGCCCGCCCGCTGGAACCTGATCGCCTCGCAGATCATGATGGCCGAGACCGACCTCCAGGTCGGCGAGGGCAAGCTCTGGTACTACGACGCCTGGGACGGCTACCAGGCCGAACGCAACGCGCTTATGGGGGAGTTCGCGCGCGTCCGCAACCCCGTCGTGCTCACCGGCGACCGCCATCTGACGATGGTCAGCGACCTGAAGAGGGACTTCGCCGACCCGCGGTCCGCCGTGGTGGGCGCCGAGTTCGTGGGCACGTCCATCTCCAGCAACGGCGACCAGAACCAGGCCGCCTTCCACACCGAGTGGGACCCGCGCATGCCGGACAACCCGCACTGGAAGCTGATCGACGCCCACCGCGGCTACCACCTCTTCGACATCCGGCACGACGGCATCGACGCGCAGGTGAGAGTGGTCGACACGGTCCTGAGTCCGCGGGCGACGCCGAGCACGCTGGGCCGGCTGCGGGTGGAGGCGGATCGGCCGGGGGTCGGGCTGGTGTGACCTTCGTAGGAGGGGAGCCGTATGAGGGAGACCTGGGGCTCATCCGCGTCCCAGGCATCTCTCAGTCCAATCTCAGGTACTCCTCTTACCCTCCGTTAACCATGGAGATCGACTGTACGAACGATGACGACAGGGTGAACGGCGGGCCCGCAGGCGTCGCCCCGGCCCCGCTGCCCGCCGGCACCCGGCTGCTGCACATAGGTCCGCACAAGACGGGGACCACCTCGATCCAGGGCGCGTTGTTCGCCGCGAAGGACCAACTCCCTTCGCACGGGGTGGTGTTCCCGGCGAGCACCCGACATCCGATGGAGGCCGCGCTGGCCGCCTGTGCCCGGCCGGCGATGATGGGCGACACCGCGCCGACCGACAAGCACTGGACGCGGCTGCTCGACCAGGTGGCGGCCGCCAAGACGCGCACCGCGGTGGTGAGCAGCGAGTTCTTCGCCGACGCCGAGGACGGGGCGACCGTACGACGGATCGTGGAGCAGCTCGGCGGGGAGCGCGTGCACGTCCTGGTCACCCTCCGCCCGCTGGCCAGGATCATGCCCTCGCAGTGGCAGCAGTACGTGCAGAACGGGCTGCGCATGGGCTACGAGGACTGGCTGGAGCACATGCTGCGCAAGGCCCCGTACGAGAAGCCCAACCCCAGCTTCTGGCGCCGGCACCGGCATGACCGGCTGGTGGAGCGGTGGGCCGGGGTGGTCGGTCCGGAGCGGGTCACCGTCGTCGTGGTGGACGACGCGGACCGGGAGGGGCTGATGCGGACCTTCGAGGCGCTGCTCGGGCTGCCCGCGGGGTTGCTGCGGCCGGTTCCGGACGCGGCGAATCGTTCCCTTACCCTCGCCGAGACCGAAATGCTGCGGAATCTTAATATGGAATTCCGCGGCAATGGACTTCCCGACGAGCTGTATTCCAAGCTCGTGCGCAACGGCGCCGTGATGCATATGAAGAACTCGTGCGCTCCCTCGCCCGAGGACGTGAAGATCGCCACCCCGGGCTGGGCCCTGGACGCGGCCGCCGGGATCGGCGCCGAGATGGCCGGCCGGATCGGCGCGCTGGGCGTACGCGTGATCGGTGATCCGGACATCCTCTCGGCCCGGCCGAAACCGCCCCCCTGGGAGCCGCCGGCCGAGCCGCGGATCGCGCCCGAGGTGGCTGCCCAGGCGCTCTACGGCGTGCTCGCCGCCGCCGCCGCGGTGCCGGTCAGACACACCGCGCCGGCGAAGGCGCGCACGGTTCACCAGACGTCCTCCAAGGAACTCGTGAAGGTGCTCGGCCATCGCTGCCTGAAGAAGCTGCGGCGCCACTGAGGCGCACGCGTCACCGCGGGCGTCACCCACAGGCGTCACGCTGAGTGGATTTCAGGCCCCTGTGGAGTTACTCACAGCAATAAGGCGGGAACCCGGACAGGGATTCCCGCGTCACCAGCAGTGCAAGGTGAATGGCAGGTAGCGGGCACATATGCAGCGAACGGCGCTCGCCTTGCACTGCGGTTACCGCAAGTGGGACCATTTCAAGGTTCCCAATCGCCCAAGGTAGGTCCTCTGTGTCCCAGCACATAGCCAAGCCCCGTACCACCGCAGTGATCCTGGCCGGTGGTACCGGCCAGCGCGTGGGTCTGTCGATCCCCAAGCAGCTGCTGAAGATCGCCGGCAAGGCAGTCATCGAGCACACCCTCACCACCTTCGAGAGGGCTGACTCGATCGACGACATCATCGTGCTGATGGCGCCGGGATACGTGCCCGACGTCGAGAAGATCGTCGCCAAGGCCGGCTTCACCAAGGTCAAGAGGATCATCGAGGGCGGCTCCACGCGGAACGAGACCACCGAGCGCGCCATCGAGGCCCTCGGCGAGGGCCTGGCCGAGGGCGAGGACCTGAACGTCCTCTTCCACGACGCCGTGCGCCCGCTGCTGTCACGGCGCGTGATCGACGACTGCGTGGTCGCCCTGGAGCGTTTCCAGGCCGTCGACGTGGCCATCCCGTCCGCGGACACGATCATCGTGACCCGCACGCACGGCGACGACGGCGAGTTCATCACCGAGATCCCGGACCGCTCCCGGCTGCGCCGCGGCCAGACCCCGCAGGCCTTCAAGCTGTCCACGATCAAGCGCGCCTACGAGGTCGCCGCCGGTGACCCCAACTTCCAGGCCACGGACGACTGTTCGGTCGTGCTCAAGTACCTGCCGGACGTGCCGATCCACGTCGTCGCGGGCGACGAGTACAACATGAAGGTCACCCAGCCCGTCGACGTCTTCATCGCCGACAAGCTCTTCCAGCTCGCCTCCACCGCCACGCCCGACCAGATGGACGAGGCGACCTACCGCGAGCTGCTCACCGGCAAGACGGTCGTCATCTTCGGCGGCTCCTACGGCATCGGCAAGGACATCGCCGCGCTCGCCGAGTCCTACGGCTCCAAGGTGTACGCGCTGGGCCGCTCCACCACCGGCACCCACGTGGAGAACCCGGAGGAGGTCGACGACGCGCTGTCCAAGGCGTACGCGGAGACCGGCCGGATCGACTACGTCGTGAACACCGCGGGCGTGCTGCGCATCGGCAAGCTCGCCGAGACCGACAACGCGACCATCGAGGAAGCGCTCAAGGTCAACTACCTGGCGCCGGTGCAGATCGCTCGTTCGGCGTACAAGTACCTGGCCGAGACCAAGGGCCAGCTGCTGCTGTACACCTCCAGCAGCTACACCCGGGGCCGCGCCGAGTACAGCCTCTACTCCTCGACCAAGGCCGCCATGGTGAACCTCACCCAGGCCCTGTCCGACGAGTGGGCCGGTGACGCCATCCGGGTCAACTGCGTCAACCCCGAGCGCACCGCGACGCCCATGCGCACCAAGGCCTTCGGCCAGGAGCCGTCGGGCAGCCTGCTGTCCTCCGAGGCCGTCGCGCGCACCTCGCTCGACGTGCTGCTGTCCGAGCTGACCGGGCACGTCATCGACGTCCGCCAGCAGGACCCGACGGCGGGCGCCGCGCAGGCCTCCGGCTTCGAGGCGGCGCTGGCCTCGGTGCTCGACCGTCAGGACGGCGTGTAATAATTGGCGCCAATTCTTCTTCGTCGGTAATTCAGGCCTCTGAGACTGCTCGTTAACCGGGCGTTCGCGGAGGCCTGAATCCGTACCTCCGGCGAATTGCCACCGAATTACCACAAACCCTGCGCACCCCCAGACCAGACGGCACTCCCTCGCAGAGCAGGTTCTCAGTGATATCCACCGCTATTCGCGTCGCCCGGGTGGGCAGCGCGGCCGAGCTGGCCGCGGCGGCCCTGATGATGCTGGGCTACCCGGCCCTCATGCTGGCCGCGCTCGTCCCGAACGTGTACGCCTTCGCGGCCGCCGCCGCCGTGACGTACCTGGCGGACCACTATCTGCACCGCAAGGGCAGCTACCTCGTCAACCGGCTCAGCAAGGTCCGCGCCGGCCTGTCGATCCGCTTCCTGATCAGGCAGCTCCTGCTGATCCTGCTGCTGGCCCGCATGGACCTCGCGGACAACCTGATCTACTACGGCGCCATAGCGTGCTTCATCGCGTTCTACGGCCTCCAGGCCCCGCACGGCGCGCTGGTCACGCTGATCCGCAACCGCCGCCGGATGCCGGTCGCCACCCGCAACGTCGACCTCAAGTCGCGCATCCGCATCCCGGACGCCCCGCCGCCCTTCCTGCTGAACCGCTCGGCCGAGAAGATGCTCCACCTCGACCTCTTCGCCGTCATCGGCATCCTGGTCTCCTGCGCCGCGGACAACTCCGTCGCCGGCTTCGTCGGCATCGGCGTCACCCTGCTCCTGGGCTCCCTCTACGTCCTCGCGCTGGTGCCCTTCGTCCGCGGCAGCAAGATCCCGCCGAACGCGGACAAGGTGCTGGCCGCCGTCGACGAGTGGCTGCGCGACTACCGGCCCGAGACGGTGCTGTACTTCTCCGGCTCCAAGGAGTCCACCTACCAGGTCAACATGTGGCTGGAGACCATGGAGGAGCTGGACTCCAAGCCGCTGATCATCCTGCGCGAGCGGGTCATACTGCAGACCCTGGCGCCCACCACGGTCCCCGTCATCTGCGTGCCCGGCGGTGTGCACCTGATGAACATGGACCTGAACACCGTGCGCGTCGCCCTGTACGCGGCGAACGTCGGCAAGAACATCCACCTGCTGCGCGTGCCCACCATGAAGCACGTCTTCATCGGCCACGGCGACAGCGACAAGCTGGCCAGCGTCAACCCGTTCAGCAAGGTCTACGACGAGGTGTGGACCGCGGGCCGGGCCGGCCGCGACCGCTACGCCATCGCCGACGTCGGCGTCCGCGACGAGGACATCGTGGAGGTCGGCCGCCCGCAACTGGCACCGATCCAGACCCGGCAGGGTGCGATCGAGGGCCGCATCCCGACCGTCCTGTACGCGCCCACCTGGGAGGGCTGGGACGGCGACCCCGGCAACACCTCCCTCGTGCTGGCCGGCGAGAACATCGTGAAGAAGCTGATCAAGGCCGACCCGCCGGTCCGCGTCCTCTACAAGCCGCACCCCTTCACCGGCACGGTCTCCGCCGCGGCCGGCGGCGCGCACCGGCGCATCACGGCCCTGGTCGAGAAGGCCGCCCTCCAGCGCACCACCGACCCCCGCTTCACCGCCGACACGGCCGCGCAGGAGGCGGCGAAGGCCGACCTGGCGCGGATCGAGGCCCGGATCGCCGAGCTGTCCGGCACCGGCGGCGAGAAGGGCGACGAGGCCGAGGCCACCCGCGACGGCGTGGTCGACGTCGAGAAGCACGCGGAGGTCGCCCGGCTGCGCGCCGAGTGGAACGACGCCTACTGGCGCTCCTTCGGCAGCTTCGAGCACCGGGTCGTCACGGGCGCCGAGCCGCGCCTGTACGACTGCTTCAACGTGTCCGACGCGATGGTCTCCGACATCTCCAGCGTGGTCTCCGACTTCATCGCGAGCGGCAAGCCGTACGCGGTCACGGACTCCGCCGAACTGGGCGTGGAGGAGTTCAAGCGGCAGAACACCGCGGTGCGCGCGGCCGTGATCCTCTCCAACAAGGCCGCCGAGCTGGGCGAACTGCTGGCCGCCGTCCGCGACCCGGCCGCCGACAAGCTGGCGGCGGACCGCAAGGAACTCAAGCAGTACCTGCTCGGCCCGGACGAGCCGACCTCCATCGAGC
The DNA here is from genome assembly GCF_044755245.1 of Streptomyces sp. NPDC092369. NCBI lineage: Bacteria > Bacillati > Actinomycetota > Actinomycetes > Kitasatosporales > Streptomycetaceae > Streptomyces > Streptomyces sp. NPDC092369. Next base: position 1,066,553 of record NZ_JBIVQP010000002.1, on the reverse strand, counting down.
AGTTCAACACCGCGGTGGCGGACCTGGCCCTGAAGGCCGGCACCCGCAACCTCGGCCAGGAGTCCCGCAACGCGGCCGGTGTCCCCGGCGCGGACGAGCTCTCCGACGCCTTGTCGGCGCCACAGCCACCTACGCCCACCGTGTGAAAAAGGTGAGAAGGGCCCGGTTTTCGCGGAGCGACCGTCGAAAACCGGGCTCTTTTACGTATCTCCAGGCAACCGTCCCGGCCGGTGGTCCGTCTTGCAGGTGTCGAGCGGATCGACCAGAGGGAAACAACCCGTGACCAAGGAGAGACGTGACCGTGGCGCAGCCTGATGTGAGCGTGATCATCGGGGCGTACGAGGCGATGCCGTACCTGGAGGAGTGCCTGGCCTCCGTCGAGGCGCAGAGCATCGACCCGGCGCGCGTCGAGGTCATCGCGGTCGACGACGGTTCCGCGGACGGCACGGGAGAGTGCCTGGAGGCCTTCGCGGCCCGGGCACCGATGCAGGTCACCGTGATCCGCCAGGACAACTCAGGCGGCCCCAGCGGCCCGCGCAACGTGGGCCTGGGCAAGGCCGCCGGGCGCTACGTCTTCTTCCTCGACGCGGACGACCGGCTCGGCACCGAGGCGCTGGAGCGGATGGTCGCGGCGGCCGACCGCAACCGCACGGACGTGGTCCTGGGCCGCGTCGAGGGCATCAACCGCAAGCCGCCTCAGGTGATGTGGGGGCAGAGCTTCGACCGCACCGACGTCTTCTCCTCCAACATCAAGTTCACGCTGAGCGCGCAGAAGCTGTTCCGCCGGGAGTTCCTGGAGCGGCACGGCATGCGCTTCGACGAGTCGCTGTGGACCGGAGAGGACGCGCTGTTCACCATGGAGGCGTACCTGCGCGCCGACGGCGTCTCCGTGATCGCCGACTACACCTGCTACTACCTGGTGGGCCGCGACGACGGCAAGCACGTGACGAAGACCGGGAGTTACATCCTGCGCTTCGACTCCGCGCGCGCCCTGATGAACCTGATCGCCGCGTACGTGCCCCCGGGGGAGCGGCGGGACGCGCTGCTGGTGAGGCCCTTCCTGGTGACGCTGTTGCCGCAGTTCGGCGTCAAGTACCTGAGGAACAGCGAGAAGGTCAGGCGGCACAAGTTCGAGCTGGCGAAGCCGCTGATGGAGGAGTACTGGAGCGAGGGCATCGCCGCCCGGCTCCGGGTCGAGGAGCGCCTGAGACTGCACCTGGTGGCCGAGCGGCGGCCCGAACTCCTGCTGCCCGTCATCGAATTCGTACAGGAGAAGCAGGAGCCGGCCAAACTCCTGGAGCACAAGGGGCACCATCTCTACTTCGGCTACCCGTACTTCCGCGACGCGGAGGTGGGCATACCCGACTGGATATACCTCGCCGCCCCGCGCGAGGCCCGCGGGTTCCCCGGCTACCGCGAGCACTCCGTCTCCTCGGTGCTGAAGCGGGCCGCCAAGAAGGCCCGCAGGGTGCTCGCACCCCCGAGCCGGACGGCCCCGGCCGCGTGACAACGACAACGGCCGTACAGCCAGGGGCTGTACGGCCGTATCGCTGCCGGTGTTCCTACTTGCCCGACTGCAGCGCCCGGCGGATCGGGCGGGCCACCACGCGGCGGGCCCGGCGGTAGACGGACGGTGTGGCGACCGCCTTCGTCGCCGCCGGCTTGGCCGCCTTGGCCGCGCCGCGGGCCAGCTCCCGCTTCAACTGGGCGTTGTCCAGCGACAGTTCGGCGATACGGCTCTGCAGCCAGCCGAACCGGGAGGTCAGCGAGGAGATGTCCGCGTCGTTCCAGGGGCGGATGCCGGCCGGGAAGGACAGCTCCTTCATGCGGGCGTCGTGGGCCGCGCCACCGTCGCCGTGCGTGAAGGTGTTCTCCAGGCCGTTGCGGTCCAGGAACCCGGTGAACCGCTCGAAGCGCTCCTGGTGGTTGCCGATCAGACCGCTGAAGTCGGCCTCCGCGTACAGCGTGGCCGGGTCCGCGGCCTCGGGGTGCTCGCGCAGCTTGTCCATCCGGCGGTGCGGGATCTCGAAGTAGCGGCACAGCTCCAGCGTCCGCGAGTCGCTGCACAGCACCGTGGCGGGCGTCCCCGCGAGCAGCGCCGCGATGTTGCCGTGGATGCGGGAGCCGAAGGAGAAGTCGTAGTCGCGCAGGTCGTCGACCCAGGTGATCGGGTCGATGTAGACGCGGGCCTTGTCCTCCCGGTACATCGGGTGGTCCGGGTGGGTCGGCATCGCGGTCACCGCCGCGTTCGGGTGGGACAGGTCCCGCCAGTGCAGCTGCTGCGCGTCGCTGAGGTTCTGGCCGATGAAGGTCAGGTGCGGGTAGCGGGCGTGGGCGCGGGCGATGACCTTGTCCAGGCCCTGCTTCTGCACCGCGTTGTGCGAGCCGTTGACCGCGATCCGGGACTCGGTGGTGAGTTCCGCCACACCCTTCCGGACGGTCAGCTCCTTGCCGTACATGAACAGCGAGGGGCAGCCGATCAGTTCGACGTCCTGGAAGCCCAGGTCGCGCAGGTACTTCTCGGTGAACTCACCGCGCACCCCGATGGAGGCGCTGTGGTCGAGGACGGCGGAGACGAAGGCGCGCACCGTCTCCTCCATCGGCTTCAGCCGCGCCGCGTTGTAGTTCAGGCCCGCCTGCGCGCCGATGCCCAGCACCACGACCGGGATCTTGAGCCTGGATATCAGCCGGGTCAGGCGCTGCAACTGCTGCTCGAAGGAGGGCCGGAACGCGTTGGCGAGGGGCACGACGAAGGCGTCGTACTCCGCGTTGATACGGTCCGCCGCCGCGATGTCGGTCCTGATCCCGTTCGAGACGACCTCGGTGTCCGGCGTCTGCAGGATCTTGTGGGAGGCGTCGCTGAAGATCAGGTTGCCCGAGTTTGTGGCGAAGACGTCTTCGTGGAGGGCCTTTTCGACCGGCACGACGTCGTACGGGCTCTTGCCCGACCTGAGGAGTATGCGCTTCACGCGGCGAACTGTAGGGGGCACGGAGTTCACCTTATGTTTATGTTGCCTTTAATTTCTATAAGCAACCAGTGCAACCTTTTTGCCGTGAGCGGGGCGTGAGGATGCCGTTACGCGACGGTGTCCGGAGACTGGAATGCCCGCGCGCCGGGAAGCCCTGTTCGCGTAGATTGCCGGGCGGTGCAGCCGGAATGTGCGAGGGGACGGACGAGCAAGGTGGCAGGGGCAAGGCAGGCCGTGGCGCAAGCCCGCAGGATCGTCGTCAAAGTCGGCTCCTCGTCGCTGACCACCGCGGCGGGCGGCCTGGACGCCGACCGGGTGGACGCGCTCGTCGACGTCCTGGCCAAGAGTCGCGGGGAAGGGGAGCGGGAGGTCGTCCTCGTCTCCTCCGGAGCCATCGCCGCCGGCCTCGCCCCGCTGGGCCTGCGCCGCCGCCCCCGGGACCTGGCCCGCCAGCAGGCCGCCGCCAGCGTCGGCCAGGGCCTCCTGGTCGCCCGCTACACCGCCTCCTTCGCCCGCTACGGCGTCCGCGTCGGACAGGTCCTGCTGACCAGCGACGACATGAGCCGTCGCGCCCACCACCGCAACGCCTCCCGCACCCTCGACAAGCTGCTCGCGATGGGCGCGCTGCCCGTCGTCAACGAGAACGACACCGTCGCCACCGACGAGATCCGCTTCGGCGACAACGACCGCCTCGCCGCCCTCGTCGCCCACCTCGTCCACGCCGACCTCCTGGTCCTGCTCTCCGACGTCGACGGCGTCTATGACGGCGACCCCAGCAGGCCCGGCACCTCGCGGATAGCGGAGGTCCGCGTGCCCGAGGACCTCGCGCACGTCGACATCGGCTCCGCGGGCAAGGCGGGCGTCGGCACCGGCGGCATGGTCACCAAGGTCGAGGCGGCCCGGATCGCCGCCGCCGCGGGCATCCCCGTGGTGCTGACCAGCGCGGTGCACGCGGCCGAGGCGCTGTCCGGCGGCGACACCGGCACGTACTTCCACGCCACCGGCAAGCGCTCCGCCGACCGTCTGCTGTGGCTCCAGCACGCCTCCACCCCGCAGGGCTCGATCACCCTGGACGACGGCGCGGTCCGGGCGGTCGTGGAGCGGCGCAGCTCGCTGCTGCCGGCCGGGATCGCCTCCGTCGAGGGCGAGTTCAGCGCCGGGGACCCGGTCGAGCTGCGTGACTCCGCCGGGCGCGCGGTGGCCCGGGGGCTCGTCAACTTCGACGCCAAGGAGATCCCCCAGCTGATCGGACGTTCGACGCGGGAGCTCGCGCGCGAGCTGGGTGCCGCGTACGAGCGCGAGGTCGTACACAGGGACGACCTCGTCGTCCTGCACCCGTAATTGGGCCGAAACGTCCGCCCCCCGGTGGTGGACGTTCCGCAAAAGTGCCACGCGGCGGCCCCCGGCCTGCTCAACTTTGTCCCAGGGACACAATCCGCGCGAGCACCGCTCGACCTTTGGTGAAGGAGGCCGTCGTGAGACGAGTGCGCCCCGGGGCCGCCTCCCGCGCGACCGGCGAGGAGCGGGCCCTGACCAGCGTCGCGGCCGGCGAGCGGTACACGGAGCCGGCGGACCTGCCCCGGCTGTGGCACATCACGCTCAGCGTCTCCGGCGACGAGACCCCGCTCACCGAGGTGCGCCGGGGCCTGGAGCAGCTCGCCCACGACCACCCCTTCCTGCTGACCAGCCGCTACGCCAACGACCACGCGGAGATCCGCTACTGGGAGGAGGCGCGCGACCTGCACGACGCGGCCGCCGTCGCGCTGCGCCTGTGGGGCGAGCACCGCCAGACCGCCAAGCTGCCGCCCTGGGAGATCGTCGGCCTGGAGGTCATCGACCGCCAGACCTACCACCAGCGCCTCGCCGAGGGATACGGCCCACCGCCCGCCAGCCCGGTGGGGGTTCACCCCTTTTGAGCCCGTCTCGGGGTATGGGATACGCGCTGGACGCACCCGTCCGGAGCATTACGCTGCGGGCATGACCACGCTTTCGCCGTACGACTCCATGTCCCCGGTCACCCGGGCCGCCTACCGCGCCAAGTCCGCCGCCGCCGACCTCGCCCCGCTGCCGCGCGCGGACAAGGACGACGCGCTGCTCGCCGTCGCGGACGCGCTGGAGGTCCGCACGAGCGAGATCGTCGAGGCCAACGCCAAGGACATCGCCAGGGCCCGGGCGGCCGGCACCAGCGAGACGGTCATCGACCGCCTCACCCTCACCCCGGAGCGGGTGCGCGCCATCGCCTCCGACGTACGGGACGTGGTCGCGCTGCCCGACCCGGTCGGCGAGGTCGTCCGCGGTTCGACCCTCCCGAACGGCATCGACCTGCGCCAGGTCCGCGTCCCCCTCGGCGTCGTCGGCATCATCTACGAGGCCCGCCCGAACGTGACGGTCGACGCCGCCGCCCTCTGCCTGAAGTCCGGCAACGCGGTCCTGCTGCGCGGCTCCGCCTCCGCCTACGAGTCGAACACCGCCCTCGTGCGGGTGCTGCGGGACGCCGTCGGCGGCGCGGGCCTGCCCGCCGACGCCGTGCAGCTGGTGCCCGGGGAGAGCCGCGAGAGCGTGCGCGAGCTGATGCGCGCCCGCGGCCTGGTCGACGTCCTCATCCCGCGCGGCGGCGCCTCCCTGATCCAGACCGTCGTCACCGAGTCCACGGTCCCCGTGATCGAGACCGGCGTCGGCAACTGCCACGTCTACGTCGACGCCCACGCCGACCTCGACATGGCGATCGACATCCTGATCAACTCCAAGGCCCAGCGGCCCAGCGTCTGCAACGCCGCCGAGACCCTCCTGGTCCACCAGGACATCGCCGCCGAGTTCCTGCCGCGCGCCCTGGACGCCCTCGCCGAGGCCGGGGTCACCGTGCACGCCGACCCGCGGGTGCTGGCGTACGCGAAGGACTCCGAGGCGACCGTCGTCGAGGCCACCCCGGAGGACTGGGACACCGAGTACCTCTCCTACGACATCGCCGCCGCCGTGGTGGACTCCCTCGACAAGGCCGTCGAGCACATCCGGCTGTGGAGCTCCGGGCACACCGAGGCGATCGTCACCACCTCGCAGCAGGCCGCCCGCCGCTTCACCCAGTTGGTCGACTCCACCACGGTCGCCGTGAACGCCTCCACGCGCTTCACCGACGGCGGCCAGTTCGGCTTCGGCGCGGAGATCGGGATCTCCACCCAGAAGCTGCACGCCCGGGGCCCCATGGGCCTGCCGGAGCTGACCAGCACCAAGTACATCGTCACCGGCGACGGCCACATCCGGCGCTGAGCAGGTCATCGGCCGGCCGCCGACCGGGCGTCTCAGCAGGCGGATGAATTTCCGTACCGTCTGCCCAAATTGACCCCCCAGGTCTACTCTGGAGAGGTGCCGGAGGACGTGGGGGGCACGCCGTTCCCTGACGGCTGGGAGCCCGACGACGACCACGACCGCGGAATGTCGGACGAAGAGTTCGCATCCGTGGTCTTCGACGAGGCCTTCGTACGGGCGGCCGTGGTGCACGAGCCGACCGCCGTCGAACGCCTGCTCGCCGCCGCCCAGGCCAGAGCCGAGGCCTCCGAGGCGGAAGCCCGCCGGGCGCACGGCACGGGCGAGCACTACGACGACGGGTACGCCGACGGCCGCACCGGTTTCGGCCAAGATCCCGAACTCGACGACCTGGACGACACCGACGACCCGCAGGGCTGGGAGCGTCGCTACGGCGCCCCGGGGACGTACGGCAAACAGGTCCGCTGGCATCGTCCCGTCGCCTGGATGCTCGCCCTCGTGATGGGGATCGGCATGGTCGCGCTGGCCTTCTCGGCGGTCTACCGGGGAGCCTCCTCGGGCGGCAGCCGCGACCGGGTGCCGGCGCCCGCCTCGACCGGTCTGGAGCAGGGCAGCGCACCGCCGCCGTCCGCGTCCGCCGACTACTCCCAGCCACCCGTCCCGGTGATCCCGCGCACGCCCTGACCGGCCCCCGGCCGCCGGTGTGCGGTCCTGGTGAGAACCTGTCAGAAGTTGTCGCACATCAGGGCGTTTACCTGAGCCTCCCGAGACCTACCCTGAAGATATGGGCGGGCCTGGAAACCCACCTGAGGGGACTCCCGAGGGCGCCCCCGGAGGTGGCGAGGACGAATACCGATCCGTCGTCTTCGACGAGTCGTTCGTCCGTGCTGCCCGCCTCCAGGAGTTCTCCGCGCAGGAGCGCATCGCCGACCACGCGCCCGCCGTCCGCCGCCGCCCCCCACTGCGCCGGGGCCTGTCCCGGCAGGCGCTGGTCCTGGTCCTGCTGATCGCCGTCGCCTTCGGCACCGCGATCTACATGGGCGTACGGCACCCCTACCAGTCACCCGCGACCGCGCAGCCCGTCGAACCCCTGCGGATGACCGTCATCCCGCTCGCCCCGCAGACCGAGGTGCCCGGCGCGGCCGACCCCGAGTCGCTGTACGCGCACAGCCCCGCCGCGCAGTACCTCGTCGGCGCCGAGGGCATCCCGCTGCCCGCCTCGCGGCGCACCGCGCACTTCTCGGACAGCCAGGTCGTCACCGCGCTGACCACGGCCAAGGACTATCTCGTACGGTCCTCGCTCTACCCCGACGTGCTCAGCGGACAGGACGTACGTCCCGTCCGGGTCATCCTCGACGGCGCCCAACTCGACCAGTTCGACCAGAGTTTCGAGCACCCGACCGCGGACGGGCGGCACGCGCCCACCGGGTGGCTGGTTCGCTTCGACGCGCGCGAGGCGCAGCTCGCCGACCAGAGGATCCGGGTCCAGGGCACGCTCCAGGCCGCCGAGACGGACTCCGCCACCCTCGAGGTCACCGCCGACCACACCTTCGTCTACGCCCTCCGCCCGGCCGGTGCCGACGCCAGGACCCCGGCCTCGCTCTTCACCGTCCGGCGCGAGCTGCAGTTCCGCTTCGACCGTGACGATCTGCGCCTTCACCAGGCCCAGTTGGTCGTCTCCTACGTCCAGGCGGGCCCCCTGTCCTGCGCCGAGGACTCCACCAACCACCTCCACCCGCTGCTGGCCGGCCAGACCGCGAAGGCGGGCGGCCCGGCGGGCACGAACCCGTACGCCACGGGCAGCGCGACGGCGCTGTGCGGGACGCTGGCCACGAGCGCCCAGCCGCGGGTGTAGCTGCGCGGGTTCACGGCGTGAGGGCCGGCAGAACGCTCCTGCCGACCCCCTGACCGTCTGTTCCGTGGCCCTCCGTCAGTCGCCGTCCCGGGGCGGGGTGTCGGTCGGCGGCTGCTCCGTGGGCGGGGTGCCGTTGGCCGGGCCGTCCGCCGAGCCGTTTCCGCCCGGGGCCGAGGTGCCGAAGCCGCCGAAGCCGCGGCGGACCCGGCCGCCCAGGTCGCCGGCGCCGCCCGCGATGTCGCTGACGAGCTTCATCAGCGGGTCCTTCGAGGTCTTCACGTTGGTCGCGTAGCTCGCGGCGGACTCGCGGAAGGAGTCCGTCACCGAGGTGTTCTTGTCCTCGTCACGGCGCGGGTAGTGGCCGTCCATCAGCCGCTGGAAGTCGCGGGACTCGGCCCACTTCTTCAGCTCGGCCGCACGGACCGTGGTGAAGGGGTGCGTGCGCGGCAGCACGTTCAGGATCTTCAGCACCGAGTCGCGCAGGTCGCCGCCGGCCTCGTACTCCTCGGCCTGCTTCAGGAAGGCGTCCACGTTCATCTCGTGCAGGTGGTTGCCGCCCGCGATCTTCATCAGGCCGCGCATCGAGGCCGTCACGTCCTGGCCGACCAGCAGGCCCGCCCGGTCCGCCGACAGCTCCGACTTGCGGAACCACTCGCGCAGCGCCGTCACGATCGCCATGATCGCCACGTTGCCCAGCGGGATCCAGGCGACCCGGAGCGCGAGGTTGGTCAGGAACAGCAGGATCGTGCGGTACACCGAGTGACCGGACAGCGCGTGGCCCACCTCGTGGCCGACGACCGCCCGCATCTCCTCCTCGTCGAGCAGCTCGACCAGGCCGGTGGTGACGACGATGATCGGCTCGTCCAGGCCGATGCACATCGCGTTGGGCTGCGGGTCCTGGCTGACGTACATCGGCGGGACCTTCTCCAGGTCCAGGATGTAACACGCGTCCCGCAGCATGTCGTTGAGGTGGGCGAACTGCTGGTCCGAGACCCGCACGGAGTCGGACAGGAACAGCAGCCTGAGACTGCGCTCGGGCAGCAGCCCGCTGAGCGCCTTGAAGACCGTGTCGAAACCGCTGAGCTTGCGCAGCGCCACCAGGGCGGAGCGGTCGGCCGGGTGCTCGTACGCCCGAGAGGAGATCCCCGGGAAACGCCTGCGCTGCCTGCTCGGCACGTTCTCGTGTCCGTTGTGCTCTTGGCTGTCGTCGGACATGTCTTCCCCCAGCTGCCTGTGAGTGGCCCTTTGCTGACCCTTGTGCGGTCCTTTGCGCCCCCGAAGCCGGTCCCAGCCTAGGCGGAGTTACGGTGGACGGGCACTACACCGAAGGAGTCCCCGCATGCCGCACAACCCCCCGGCCGCCTGGCTCACCGATGCCGCGAGCGCGGCCGAGCAGCAGGGCGCCGGGAATCTGCTCCGGGTCGTACTGATCGTGATGATGCTGGGCTGTGTGCTGACCGCGTGGTTCCTGCTGCGTGGCTACAAGCGGAAAGACGACTGAGAGCCGTCCGGAGTTCCCTCCGGCCCCTTCCCGGGTTCCCCAACGGCTTCCCGGGTTCCCCAACGGCGGAGTCGGCGTGATCGCCGCCCGGCCGCCCGCTTACCATGGGCCCGACATCTCTGTCCGCCCACACCGGATTGGTCCTGCCGAAGATGAGCTTCCACAGCACCGCAGCCCAGTTGGCCACGCTCGCAGCCGAGGGCGAGGAGCACGGCGGCAACCACGAGAGCCTCAGCCCCTACGTGACCGGTGGCGGCGCCTTCGTCATCCTGATGCTCCTGCTGTGGATCACCACCCGCTTCAACCGTGACCGCTGAGCGGCCGGACGGAGTTCTCAGGCCGGGCCGGTAGGGTCTGCACGCATGGGAGAGCAGGACATGCCTACCGGTCCCGGCAACGCGCCGTCGACCCCCGGCAAGCGCCGTCTCGGCGTCATGGGCGGAACGTTCGACCCGATCCACCACGGGCACCTCGTGGCGGCCAGTGAGGTCGTCGCGCAGTTCGCCCTGGACGAGGTGGTGTTCGTCCCGACCGGCCAGCCGTGGCAGAAGACCCACCGCGACGTCTCACCGGCCGAGGACCGCTATCTGATGACGGTCATCGCGACCGCGGAGAACCCCCAGTTCTCGGTGAGCCGCATCGACATCGACCGCGGCGGCCCGACCTACACCGTGGACACCCTGCGCGACCTGCGCGCGCTCAACCCGGACGCGGACCTCTTCTTCATCACCGGCGCCGACGCCCTGGGCCAGATCCTCACCTGGCGCGACTCGGAGGAGCTGTTCTCCCTCGCGCACTTCATCGGCTGCACCCGGCCGGGCCATCAACTGACCGACCGCGGACTCCCCGAGGGCGGTGTCTCTCTCGTGGAGGTTCCCGCGCTCGCCATCTCCTCGACGGACTGCCGTGCGAGAGTCGCCAAGGGAGACCCCATCTGGTACATGGTGCCGGACGGAGTCGTGCGCTACATCGACAAGCGCGAGCTGTACGGCGGCGAGTGAGCCGAGAGGGGCACCGGTGAACGACTCATACGACCCGGGGTACGGGGGCGACCAGTACGAACTCGTCGGCTACGACGAGTACGGACAGCCCGTGTACCGCCAGGTCCCGCCGCAGCAACAGGCTCCGCAGCAGCCGTATGACCCGTACGCGCAGCAACAGGGCTACGGCTACGACCCGTACGCGACGGGCCAGCAGGCCCAGCAGGGTCAGGCGGACCAGACGGGCCAGCAGGCCGCGCCATCCTACGACCCGTACGGCACCGGCGGGCAGCCCGTCACGCCGTCCTACGACCCCTACGGCGGCGGCGCCTCCTACGACCCCTACGGCCGGGCGGCGAGCAGCGGGCAGCAGCCGCGGGCCGCCGAGCAGACGGCGTACATCCCGCAGCAGGCGGGCCCGCCGGAGCCGGACGAGGAGACGGAGGGTCCCGCGCGGGCCGACCGGGACTACCGCACCGAGCAGTTCGCCTTCGTGGAGGAGCCCGACGGCAACTCCGAGGACGTCATCGACTGGCTCAACTTCACCGAGAACCGCACCGAGCGCCGCGAGGAGGCCAAGCGCCGCGCCCACAGTCGGCTGGTCGCCCTGGTCGTGGTCCTCGCCCTGGTCGTGGCCGGCGGGGTCGGCTACCTCTGGTACGCCGGGAAGCTGCCGGGGCTGTCGACGTCGGACGACAAGAAGACCGGCACCGCGACATCGGTGGCCGCCCAGAAGCGGGACGTCATCGTCGTACATCTGCACAACACCAAGAAGGGCGGCACCTCCACGGCGCTGCTCGTCGACAACACCACCACCAAGCAGGGCACCACCGTCCTGTTGCCCAACTCCCTCTCCGTGACGGACGACGACGGCAACTCGACGACCCTCGCCAAGTCCGTCGACGACGACGGCTCCTCCGGTACCCGCGACGCGCTCGACACCGTCCTGGGTACCGACATCGAGGGCACCTGGCGGCTGGACACCCCCTATCTGCAGAACCTCGTCGACCTGGTCGGCAACATCGACGTCGACACCAACGCCGACGTGCCCGACCCGGCCGCCACGAAGAAGGGCACCGCGCCGCTCGTCCGCAAGGGCAAGGACCAGACGCTCACCGGCGCCATGGCCGTCGCCTACGCCACCTACAAGGGTTCGGGCGAGGCGCAGAACGCCCAGCTGGAGCGGTTCGGGCAGGTCATGCAGGGCGTGCTGCGGAAGGTCTCCTCGGACGCGGGGGCCGCGACGACCACGGTGCAGACGCTGGCGCAGATCCTCGACCCCTCGCTCACCGACAAGGACCTCGGCACCTTCCTCGCGAAGCTGTCCGACCTCGCCAAGAGCGGCGACTACAAGACCGCGCTGCTGCCCGTGCAGACCGACGGCACGCTGAGCGCGCAGACCAGCGCCAGCGTCGTCAAGGACGTTCTCGGCGGCAGCGCCAAGAGCCCCGACCAGGGCTCCGCGGTGCGGGTGTCCGTGCAGAACGCCAGCGGCGTCAAGGGCAACACCGACAAGGCCCGGGTCGTCCTCCTCAACGGCGGCTTCACCTTCCTGGAAGGCGGCACCCCGGACACCACCCAGGCCGCCACCAAGGTCGTCTACGCCGACGCCGCCGACAAGGACAACGCCACCGAGGTCGCCAAGACCCTGGGCCTGTCCGCCTCGGCGGTGAGCAAGGGCGACGCCTCCGCGAGCGCGGACGTCACGGTGATCCTGGGCCAGGACTACAAGCCGACGTCGGCCGACGGGACGTAATACCAGGCGCGGTGCCCCGCGTGATCCAACAATCACGTGGGGTACCCCCGGCGGTCCGTGAGACCCTTGGGGTCAAGTGCCCGCCGACCGAAAGCCACGTAGTGACCGCCACGGACCGCTCCATCGAGCTCATCACCACCGCCGCTCAGGCGGCCGCCGACAAGCTCGCGCACGACATCATCGCCTACGACGTCAGCGACGTGCTGTCGATCACGGACGCCTTCCTGCTGGCCTCCGCGCCCAACGACCGCCAGGTCAAGTCGATCGTCGACGAGATCGAGGAGCGGCTCAACAAGGAGCTCGGCGCCAAGCCGGTGCGCCGCGAGGGAGACCGCGACGCCCGCTGGATCCTGCTCGACTACGTCGACATCGTCGTCCACGTCCAGCACAGCGAGGAGCGGGTCTTCTACGCCCTGGAGCGGCTGTGGAAGGACTGCCCCGAGCTGAAGCTGCCGGCCGACGCCGAGGCCACCCGCGGCAAGGCCGCCGAGCACGCCAAGGTGCGCGCCGCCGAGGAGGCGGCCGACCAGGGCGGTGACTGGTGATGAGCGCCACAGGTGAGGTCGCCGCGGGCCGTCCCGGCCGGGGCCGCCGCGTCATCCTGTGGCGGCACGGCCAGACTCTGTGGAACGTGGAGCGCCGCTTCCAGGGCACCACGGACGTCCCGCTCACCGAGACCGGCGTCGCCCAGGCCCGCCGGGCCGCCCGGCTGCTGGCCTCGCTGAAGCCGGACGCGATCGTCGCCTCGGACCTGCAGCGCGCCGCGAACACGGCGGCCGAACTCGCCGAGCTCACCGGCCTCGACGTCGTCCACGACGAGGGGCTGCGCGAGACCTACGCGGGCGTCTGGCAGGGGCTGACGCACGAGGAGATCATCGCCCGCCACGGCGCCGAGTACACCGCGTGGAAGCGCGGTGAGCCGGTCCGCCGCGGTGGCGGCGAGCTGGAGACCGAGGTGGCCGAGCGGGCCGCCCCGGTGGTGCTGCGGCACGCCGAGAAGCTGCCCGACGACGGCACGCTCGTCGTGGTCAGCCACGGCGGCACGATCCGCACCACCATCGGCCGTCTGCTGGGCCTGGAGTCCCATCACTGGGAGAGCCTCGGCGGCCTCTCCAACTGCTGCTGGTCCGTCCTGGGCGAGGGCGCCCGCGGCTGGCGGCTGATGGAGCACAACGCCGGCACGCTGCCGGAGCCGGTGCTCGGCGACGACGACTGAAGCCCTGGTGGGCCTGCCCGCCACCGGATTTCACTTTCCGGCAGGACGCAGGCTAAAGTTCTTCTTGTTCGCCCCGCCGGTCGGGGAGGACGCGAGGGGCTATAGCTCAGTTGGTAGAGCGCCTGCATGGCATGCAGGAGGTCAGGAGTTCAATTCTCCTTAGCTCCACAGGAGACGATCCGACAAGATCCCGTCCCCCGCGAGGGGGGCGGGATTTTTCGTCACCGCTCTCTTGAGCGCTTCGAGGTCCGCAGGCGTATACCTCTTTGAGAGGGCGCCCCGGGTGAGCCGTGTCCGGACTGGTACTGAGGCGTCGCTGACCGTATAGGTCCGGCCGTGGCAGAATCAAACGGCCGGAAGGGGTCGCGGCCCGACGGGAGGGAGCAGTGATGCCTGCGAGCATCCTCAGGGAGGTCGGCCACCTTCCTGATGCAGCGTCGACACGGGACACGGTCACCCGGCTCAGCTGCCCTTCCTGCGGTTCCGCGCACGTCGCGCAAGTCCTCGGCGACAACGGCGGGATTTCCTACGTGTGCACGGCCTGCGGCCACAGCTGGAGCTGATCGATGGGTGCACACAGGCGAAAGTGCGACTGGTGCGGCAGTGGGACGCCGATCGTCCGCGACATGGAACCGGTCAATCCCGACTACCAGTACTGGTGCGAGGAGTGCGCGCGGGCGCTGATCATAAAAGGCGACCCGATCGAGACGTACCGCGAACTGGAGGGCGAGCCGATCTACGGCCGGCTTCTGGAGGAGCACTGCACGCTCAAGCGGTTCTACTCGTTCGTGACCGCTTGACCTCGTGGTGGACGGAAACGATTTGGTGCTCCACCGGGTCCACCGGTAATGTTGGCGTCGCCGCCGGGGGAACCCGGACGGTGCGTCACAAGGGGCTATAGCTCAGTTGGTAGAGCGCCTGCATGGCATGCAGGAGGTCAGGAGTTCAATTCTCCTTAGCTCCACAGAAGTTGGACAACTTCACAGCAGGTGAACGAAGAAGGCGGGCCATCCGATCGGATGGCCCGCCTTCTTCGTGTCCCACCTCTCAGCGGCCGAGCGCCCGCCGGCCGCGGCCCTGCGAGAGGACCGGGAGGTTGCGGGCGGGTGCCTGCGGACGGGTGTCCTCCTCGATGCGCAGGGCGAGCGCGGGGCAACGGCGCACCGCGCGCAGTGCCTTGGCCTCCGCGTACTGCGGCACCTTCGCCTGGGCGACGGTCGGGAAGCCGTCGGCGCCCAGTTGGAACACCTCGGGGAGGATGTCCGCGCACAGGCCGTGGCCCCGGCACAGCGTCCAGTCGACGAAGATCTTCTGCCGGCTGCCGCCGCTGTCCTCTCCGGCGCCCTCGCCGCTGGTGATGCCCGCAGGTGTCCTGCCGCCCTCGAAGAGCGGCAGAACGCCCTCCACGGGCCGTCCGCAGCCGTTCCCCAGGACGTGCGCCGCGAGGTCGTCGGTGAACGCCTTGATGGTCGACTCCAGGAACATCGCGGAGCCGTCGGGGTGGGAGCAGGCGCCGCGCCGCTTCACGTTCTTGGCGACCTGCTTGAGCGCTTCGAGGGCGGCCGGGCCGCCGCCGTTGATGATGTCCTCCATGCCGCGCGCGGCGGCGGGCAGGCCGAGGTAGCAGGGACCGCACTGTCCCGCGCTCTCCTCCGCCAGCCACTGCGCCACTCGCAGTGACTCGCCCAGCGGACAGGTCTCCTGGGTGATCGGCAGGATGGCGCCGGCGCCGAGCGCACCGCCCACCGCGTCCAGCGAATTGCGGGACACGATCGCCTCGTTGACCGTGGCCGCGTCGATCCACTTGCCGTGGTACCCACCGGTCAGCACACCCTGCGGCACCGGCGGGGCGCCGGCCAACTGCAGGACGTAGCGCAGCGGTACGCCCGTGGGGACCTCGATCACCATGGGGCGCGCGACCGCGCCGGAGACCGTCAGCATGACGGTGCCCGGCTCGTCGTAGAGGCCGGTGTTGCCGTAGCGCTCGGGGCCGATGCGGGCGGCGATCGCCAGCTGGGCGAACGTCTCGGCGTTGGAGAGCAGGGTCGGGGCGCCGCCGACGCCGTTCTGCGAGGCGCTCACCTTGCGGCCGGGCGGGATCGCCGGGCCGCCGTCGATCGAGCGGATCAGCGACGCGGCGGCGCCGGTGACCATGCGGACCGGGTTGCGCTGGACGAACGCCTTGAGCGCGGAGCGACGGCTGTTGCTCAGGCCGCGTTCGGCGAGCGCGGCCTCCATCGAGCGCTGCGTCGACTCCCGGGTGACCCCCACCACGAGCGTGCGGGCACCCAGGGCCTCGGCGACCAACAGGGCGCCGTCCAGGATGAGATGCGGGGCACGGTTGATGAGCACCGTGTCCTTGCGGCAGGCCGGCTCGTCCTCGCTGCCGTTGACGACGACGACCGGCCGTACGCCGCGCTTGATCGCCGCTTCGGCGACCGAGCGCAGCTTCTTGTGGAAGGGGAAGCCCGCGCCGCCGCGGCCCTTCAGGTTGATGGCTTCGGACAGCTTCGCGAGCTGTTCGCCGCCCAGGGGTTCAAGCGGCCCGTGCACCTTGAGGTGCATGGGCAGGTCGAGTCGTTCGACAAGGTCGAAGCCAGACGTGAGCTGGGGAAGCCCGACCACGCGGACTTCTGGTACGTCGGGCAGGGCCTCGTTCACCTATAGCCTCCGGAAGGCGTGTTCCAAGGTTCGCCCGATCCCGGATTGTCGAAGGACGATCCGGGTGATGGTTCATTGGCGGGACCGCTGTTGTACGTGTCGTCCGGGTTGTACGTGCCATAGGCACCGGTTGACTCACCGGTGTTGTACGCATCACTTCCGCCGTACCCGCCGGCGCCCGGATTGCCATAGGTCGGGATGGTGTATCCCGTGTCCTGGAGCGGGTCGTACGCCGACGGGGGCGCCTCCCCGAGCGGCGGCGGCGACGGGACGGGCCAACTGCCCGAGGCGTTGGTGCCGTTGTCGACGCGCTGGAAGGACCCCGTGTCCTGCACGTCCATGGGCAGGTTCATGCGGGCGGTCTGGTCGAAGGGCTGCTGGCCCGTCTGCGGGGGCGTGGCGGACCGGTAGGCGGCCGCGAAGCCGCCGGTGGTCTCCGGGCTCATCGTGCGCGACGGGGCGTCGTAGAAGGACGGCGAGGGGCGGTTCATCGGGTCGGCCTGCGGCGCCCTCGCGTTCTCGTAGCCCGGCAGCGCGGAGCCGGAGCGGGAGCCGCCGGAGGTCTCCGCCATCCGGGCCCGGCTCGCCTCCAGTTCGTCACGGACCGGCCGCTCCTCGGTACCGAGGACGGCCATGATCCGGTCGGTGATCTTGCGCTTGACCGGACGCGGCGCCGCGCGCAGCGCCAGGGCCACGATGACGGCGATCAGACAGAGGCTGTACATGATCGTGAACTGGGACTTCGCCGCGCGACCCGCGTAGAGCCCGTGCACCAGCGCCAGGCCCCAGGCCGGGTACGCCAGCATGTGCATCGCGCGCCAGCGGGCCGCGACGGGGGCCGGGGCGGCGAATTGGCTGCGCAGGGCGCCGGTGATGCCCACGAAGATCATCAGCAGGCCGGCCAGCGAGCCCATGCCGATCAGTCCGGCGCTTCCGGAGACGCCGAGCGAGAACGGGACGAGGGCGGCGACCAACTGGGTGTGGTCCAGCGCGATCTTCGTGGTGATGTGCAGCAGCAGGAACGCGATCGAGGCGACCGCGGTCGTCCGGTGCACCGCCTGCCCGATGATGCGCTGGCGCGTGTTCAACAGGATCCGGTCCTGGGCGACCAGGCCCCAGATCACCGAACAGCTGAGCGATACGAGGCACAGCACTCCCGCGCCGAAGTTCAGGAAGTCGCGGAAGCGGTTCCCTCCCACCAGCACGATCACGGGTATGAGGAGCAGGACGACAGCCGACGCCACCCCATAGGCCGACCGGCCTGTCCTGGGGAGCGAGCTGTTACTACGACGAGCGTTCATGGGGGCAACTCCGAGCAGTTCGGGAAGGCGGTCCCGCTGCCGCACTCTAAGTGGAGCCATACCGATCGGTACGAGGTTTGAGTTATTGCGTTGTTATAAAAGGCCACGCGCCTGTTGTGATGTCCCTTAGCATCTGTTACGCGAAGTAACCGTTGGCCATAGTTCAGTTTCAACCGTGCGGCGGTCGTGTCTACCAGCCATACGGAAGTGCGTCGCGGCTTGCTCAAGCGCTGCGGTACTCTGACCGCATGCGTGCCGTACGCCTTCTGCTTAGCGAGCCGCGCTGATCAATCCCGACCGCCACAGCCGGCAGGTCGGCATCGGCGCGGCATCCCCTCCTGTGCGAGGGGATTTTTCGTTTCCTGGACGATACAGCCGCCGGGCAGAGACGATCGATGGAGCTTTGAGGATCATGAGCGAGACGAACCCCGCTGCCGCCGCCGAGGCAGCCGCGCCGCACCGCTACACGGCCGCCATGGCCGCTGACATCGAAGCACGCTGGCAGGACTTCTGGGACGCCGAGGGCACCTACGCGGCGCCGAACCCCAAGGGCGACCTGGCCGGCGACCCCGCGATCGTCGCGCGGCCCAAGAAGTACATCATGGACATGTTCCCCTACCCCTCCGGTGCGGGCCTGCACGTCGGCCACCCGCTGGGCTACATCGCGACCGACGTCTTCGCCCGCTTCCAGCGCATGACCGGGCACAACGTCCTGCACACCCTGGGCTTCGACGCCTTCGGCCTGCCCGCCGAGCAGTACGCGGTGCAGACCGGCACGCACCCGCGCGTGTCCACCGAGTCCAACATCCTGAACATGAAGTCCCAGCTGCGCCGGCTGGGCCTGGGCCACGACAGGCGCCGGTCGTTCGCCACGATCGACCCCGAGTACTACAAGTGGACCCAGTGGATCTTCCTGCAGATCTTCAACTCCTGGTACGACACCGACGCCGACAGGGCCCGTCCGATCGCCGAGCTGATCGCCCAGTTCGAGACCGGTGAGCGCGCCGTACCGAGCG
Organism: Streptomyces sp. NPDC092369; assembly: GCF_044755245.1. Classification (NCBI taxonomy): domain Bacteria; kingdom Bacillati; phylum Actinomycetota; class Actinomycetes; order Kitasatosporales; family Streptomycetaceae; genus Streptomyces; species Streptomyces sp. NPDC092369. The sequence goes on along the minus strand of NZ_JBIVQP010000002.1, from coordinate 1,048,037 downwards.
CCGACGGCACCACGCGCGCGTGGCAGGACCTGAGCGCCGTCGAGCGCGCCGACATCCTGGGCGAGTACCGCCTGGCGTACGCCTCGGACGCGCCGGTCAACTGGTGCCCGGGCCTGGGCACGGTGCTGGCCAACGAGGAGGTCACCGCCGACGGCCGCTCCGAGCGCGGCAACTTCCCCGTCTTCAAGGCCAAGCTGCGCCAGTGGAACATGCGCATCACCGCGTACGCCGACCGGCTGCTGGACGACCTGACCGAGCTGGACTGGCCCGAGGCCATCAAGCTGCAGCAGCGCAACTGGATCGGCCGCTCCGAGGGCGCCCGCGTCGACTTCCCCGTGGACGGCGAGAACATCACCGTCTTCACCACCCGCCCCGACACCCTGTTCGGCGCGACCTACATGGTGCTGGCGCCCGAGCACCCGCTGGTCGACAAGTTCACGCCCGCCGCCTGGCCCGAGTCCACGCACGACGTGTGGACCGGCGGCCACGCCACCCCGACGGAGGCCGTCGCCGCGTACCGCGCGCAGGCCGGCGCCAAGTCCGACGTCGAGCGGCAGGCCGAGGCCAAGGACAAGACCGGTGTCTTCACCGGCGCGTTCGCGACCAACCCGGTCAACGGCGAGCGGATCCCCGTCTTCATCGCCGACTACGTCCTGATGGGCTACGGCACCGGCGCGATCATGGCCGTCCCCGCGGGCGACCAGCGCGACTTCGACTTCGCGCGCGCCTTCGAGCTGCCGATCACCTGCATCGTCGAGCCCACCGACGGCCGCGGCACCGACACGTCGACATGGGAGAACGCCTTCGCGTCCTACGACGCGAAGATCATCAACTCCTCGAACGACGACATCTCCCTGGACGGCCTGCCCGTCGCCGAGGCCAAGGCCCGCATCACCGAGTGGCTGGCCCGCAAGGGCATCGGCGAGGGCACCGTCAACTTCCGCCTGCGCGACTGGCTGTTCAGCCGCCAGCGCTACTGGGGCGAGCCCTTCCCGATCGTCTACGACGAGGACGGCACCGCCCACGCCCTGCCCGAGTCGATGCTGCCGCTGGAGCTGCCGGAGGTCGAGGACTACTCGCCGCGCACCTTCGACCCGGACGACGCCGACACCCAGCCCGAGACGCCGCTGTCGCGCAACGCGGACTGGGTCAACGTCACCCTGGACCTGGGCGACGGCCGGGGTCCGCAGAAGTACCGCCGCGAGACCAACACCATGCCCAACTGGGCCGGTTCCTGCTGGTACGAACTGCGCTACCTGGACCCGCACAACAGCGAGCAGCTGGTCGACCCCGAGATCGAGCGCTACTGGATGGGCCCGCGCGAGGGCCAGCCGCACGGCGGCGTGGACCTGTACGTCGGCGGCGCCGAACACGCCGTACTGCACCTGCTGTACGCCCGCTTCTGGTCCAAGGTGCTGTACGACCTGGGCCACGTCTCCTCCGCCGAGCCCTTCCACAAGCTGTACAACCAGGGCATGATCCAGGCCTTCGTCTACCGCGACAGCCGCGGCATCGCGGTCCCGGCCGCCGAGGTCGAGGAGCGCGACGGCGCCTACTACTACCAGGGCGAGCAGGTCTCCCGGCTGCTGGGCAAGATGGGCAAGTCCCTGAAGAACGCGGTCACTCCGGACGAGATCTGCGCCGAGTACGGCGCCGACACCCTGCGCCTGTACGAGATGGCGATGGGCCCCCTGGACGTCTCGCGGCCGTGGGACACGCGCGCGGTGGTGGGCCAGTTCCGGCTGCTGCAGCGGCTGTGGCGCAACATCGTCGACGAGGCGACCGGCGAGATCACCGTCACCGGCGCCGAGCCCGACGAGGAGACGCTGCGCGCCCTGCACAAGGCGATCGACGGCGTACGCCAGGACCTGGAGGGCCTGCGCTTCAACACAGCCATCGCCAAGGTCACCGAGCTGAACAACCACCTGACCAAGACCCGCGGTTCGCTGCCGCGGACGATCGCCGAGCCGCTGGTGCTGCTGATCGCGCCGCTGGCCCCGCACATCGCCGAGGAACTGTGGCGCCGGCTGGGCCACACCGACTCGGTCGTCCACCAGGACTTCCCGGTCGCCGACCCGGCGTACGTCGTCGACGAGACCATCACCTGCGTCGTGCAGATCCGCGGCAAGGTCAAGGCCCGCCTGGAGGTCTCCCCGTCCATCTCCGACGAGGAGCTGGAGAAGGTCGCGCTGGCCGACGAGAAGGTCGTGGCGGCGCTGGAGGGTGCGGGCATCCGCAAGGTGATCGTGCGGGCGCCGAAGCTGGTGAACATCGTTCCGGCGTAGGGCCGGAGCCGCGTTCGGAGCCGCGTTCGGCGCTGTGCCGGCGGGTGTGGGAGCGGTGAGTGCGTGAGGCGTGGGTACAGGAGACGTGGGTACGTCTCCGGGTAGTCCCCTACGGGCAGGTTCGGGGTTTTTCTGGAACTCCGGGCCTGCCCTTTGCGTTTACCGTGGAAGAGCGGCGCGACGTCCGTCGCGACGCCGGAGGAGGAGTGGTGGAAGCCGTGATCGCAGTGCTCGCCCTGCTCTTCGTGCTCTTCCTGGTACTCGGCGCCTACGCGACGGTGAAGGTGATCGGCGCCGCCAAGCGCGGCGTGGACCGCACCATCGGCGAGGCCCGCCGCACGGTCGAGGACCACACCCTGCGCGCCAAGACGTTCGTCCAGCACGGCCCGGCGGGCGAGGTCGCCCAACTGCGCCTCAAGCTGCGTACGTCGATGCGCGCCACCCAGGACGCCCTGCGCGCGGGTGCCAGTGCGGACGAGTCCCTGAAGGAGTCCCTCGCCCTCTTCCAGCGGCTCAGCGCGCACGGCCACGAGCTGGACGGCGAGCTCAGGCGCCTGGAGTCCGACCCCGACCGCGCCACCCTCGCCCAGCGGCTGCCCGACCTGCGCGCCCGCACCGCGCGCATCACGGAGTCGGCCGACGCGCTGCGCTGGGCGGTCCGCGACCGGGCGCACCGTTTCGCCGAGGACGACCTGGACTCGCTGAGCTCCCAGATAGACATGGAGGCCGGCGCCCTGCGGCACTGGACGAAGGCGGAGCCGCGGAGCACCCCGACGCCATGGCCCGAGGCCCCGGCCGCCGACGCGGCCACCTCGCAGCAGACCTGGCCGGAGACGCCCGCCGCCCGCTCGGCCGAGGAGCCGACCCGGACCGCGATCACGCCGCCCGGCCGGCGCCCCACCTACCCCTGGCAGAAGAAGCCCCGCCCGGAGAGCACGACTTGATCCGGGAGCACGGGTTGATCCGGGAGCACGACATGATCCGGGAGCACGGGTTGTTCCCGGAGCGTGAGTCGTTCCGGGTGCATGAGTGGTTCCGGATGCTCGGCCTGTTCCGGGTGCGCGACTTGATCCGGTCAAAGGCTGCCCAGGTGAGCGGGCCCGGGCTGCCGCCCAGGCGCTACGGCAGGTAACCTCCAGCTCATGTCCCGCCATGTCGCGATCGTCACCGATTCAACGGCCTACCTGCCGCCGCGGACGATGGAGCGTCATGGCATCACAGCGGTGCCGCTGACGGTGGTCCTCGGCAATCAGGCGCTGGACGAGGGCACCGAGATCTCCACCCGCTCGCTGGCCCAGGCGCTCCAGAAGCGGCGCCCCGTCACCACCTCGCGCCCCAGCCCACAGCTCTTCGCGGAGACCTACCGCAAGGTAGCGGAAGCGGGCGCCACCGGCATCGTCTCCCTCCATCTCTCCGCCGAACTGTCCGGCACCTACGACGCGGCCGTCCTCGCGGCGCGCGAGGCACCGGTACCGGTGCGGGTGGTGGACACCGGGATGGTCGCGATGGCCCTCGGCTTCTGCGCCCTCGCCGCCGCGGAGACCGCGGAGGCGGGCGGCACGGTGGACGAGGCGGTCACGGCGGCCGAGAAGCGCGCCGCCGGCACGTCCGCCTACTTCTACGTCGACACCCTCGACTATCTGCGCCGGGGCGGCCGGATCGGCGCCGCGCAGGCCCTGCTGGGTTCGGCTCTGGCCGTGAAGCCGCTGCTGAAGCTTGAGGGCGGCCGGATCGAACCTCTGGAGAAGGTCCGCACGGCGTCCCGTGCGATCGCACGCCTGGAGGAGATCGTGGCCGACCGGGCCGGCAACGCGCAGGTCGACATCGCGGTCCACCACCTGGCCGCGCCGGACCGGGCGGCGGCTCTGGCGGACCGGCTGCGGGCGCGGGTGCCGGGGCTGGCGGATCTGCATGTGAGTGAGGTGGGGGCGGTGATCGGGGCGCATACCGGGCCCGGGTTGCTGGGGGCTGTGGTTTCGCCTCGGTGAGGTGGGAGCGGTGGTCGGAAACTGGTGGCGGGGTGCCGGTGGCGGGGTGCTGGTGGCGGGGTGCTGGTGACGGGGCCCTGGAGACGGGGCGCCGGTGACGGGGCGCCGGTGACGCTGAGGCTCACCCGTGTGGGTGGCGGAGTTATCCACAACCGGGCGGTGGTCCCCGGGAATTGAGCAAGATCATCGCGATGGCGGCGGGTGTCCGATCCTCGTCGCATGGTACTTCGATCACGATCACGCACAGCGACGCCGACCAGCGGACCGGGGCGCGGCCCTGCCTCCGACGGCAGGAGCCGCCATCGCCGCCGACCGGCCCGGGGCAGGGGCGGGGCCCGACAGCGGCATGCGTCGGCTGATGAACTCCGGCGGCGGGCCGAGGTGTTGTTTCCCGGGCGCGCCGGTATGGAGGGTTGGCGGGAGCCGGGGGCTGGACCGCCGGTGGGGGACGAAGGTGAGGTGGCGCGGTCGGTTGCGGCGCCGGCGGCGGTGCCTGTCGATCCCGGCGCCGGAGACTCGGACGCCTGGCGTGGGCGGCTCGGGCCGGCATTGCGGGAACGGATGCCGTTGTGGGTGCAGGCGCGGTGCGGGTTGGAGCGGCGGAGCGTGATCGCGCTCGGGGCGCTGCTCGCGGTCGCCGCCGTGTTCGCTGTGCAGCACTTCTGGACCGGTCGGACGGAATCCGTGCGGGCCCCTGAAGTGGTGCGGGCGGGCGCGCCGTTGGGGGCGGGCAGGGAGAGCGGTGAGACCGCGCCATCAGGGTCGGCAGACGTGGCGGGTTCGGCCGGCGCGTCGAACGTAGCGGGCGTTGCCGGTGCCGGTGCCGGTGCCGCTGCCGAGATCGTGGTGGACGTCAGCGGCAAGGTTCGGGAGCCCGGGATTCATCGGCTGCCGGCCGGTTCACGTGTCGCGGACGCCTTGCGGGCGGCGGGTGGGGTGCGGCCCGGTACGCGTACGGACGGGCTCAATCGGGCGCGGTTCCTCGTGGACGGGGAGCAGGTGGTCGTCGGCGGTCCGGCCGCCGCCGCTGCCGCTTCGGGCGTGGTGCCGGGAGCAGCGGGTGGAGGGTCGGTCGGCTCGGCCGCGGGGGCGGCTCCCGCGGCCCCGGTGGCTCTGAACACGGCCACCGTGGACCAACTCGACACCCTGCCGGGCGTCGGGCCGGTGCTGGCCCAGCACATCATCGACTACCGCACCCAGCACGGCGGCTTCCGGTCGGTGGACGAGCTGCGCGAGGTGAACGGCATCGGCGACCGCCGCTTCGCCGATCTCCGGAATCTCGTACGGCCATGAGGGCGCCCGGTCCCGATGAGCGGGCGGCGGTTCGGGGGGAGTTCGAGCGGTCGGCCGTTCACGCCGCCTCCGGGAAACGGCTCGGTGATGCGCATCCCCGGCAGGAAGGGCCGACCGATCTACGGCTCGTGCCGCCCGCGCTGGCGACCTGGGCGACGGCCGCGCTGATGTTGGACGCGTCACAGGGGTGGGTCACGGGGGTGACTGTCGGGTGCCTTGTCGTGGCGGGCGTACTGCTGCTCCTGCGTCGGAACAGGACGGTCGAGGCCATGGCATGGCGGCGCGCATCGGCCGCCGCCGTCCTGCTCTGCGTCGCCGCGGCCGCGCTGTCCGCCGGGCTGCACGGAGCCGATGTGCGGCGGGGACCGGTGCCCGGGTTGGCGGGGCAGTACGCCACCGTCGGGGCCGAGGTCGAGGTCACCGGCGATCCACGGCTCACCCGACCTCGGATCAAGGGGGATCACGCGGTGCCGGAGTCCGTGCTGATCGAGGGGGAGGTGCGGCGGGTTCGGGAGGCGGGCGGGACGGAGGTGCGGACGCGGGCGCCGGTGTTGGTGATCGTCGATGTCGGCGCCGGCGAGGGCAGGGCGTCTTCCCTCGGCGGCTCCGGTGGGGCGCCCTCCGCGCCCTCCGCCGACGGCCCGGCGCAGTCGCCGTGGCTGGGCGTGCTGCCCTCCACGCGCTTGTGGGTCGTCGGGCGGTTGGTGCCGGCGTTGGTCGGTGGCGATCGGGTCGCGGGCGTGCTGCGGGTGCGTGGGCAGGCCGTGCCTCAGGTGGTGCAGGGGCCGTCGGGGGCTCAACGGTTCGCGGGGCGGTTGCGTGCCGGGCTGCGTGAGGCGACGGATGGGTTGCCGGCGGATGCCAGGGCGCTGCTGCCGGGGCTGGTCGTCGGGGACACCTCGCGGATCACGCCCGAGTTGGACGAGGCCTTCAAGGAGACGGACCTGGCGCACACGCTCGCCGTGTCCGGGAGCAACCTCACGATCATCCTCGCGCTGCTCATCGGTCCGCCGGGCCTGGCCCAGCGGGCGGAACGCCGGGGGCTCGCCCCGCGGCTCGGCATCTCCCTGCGGACGACGGCGCTGTTCGGCGGAGCCCTGACTCTCGCGTTCGTCGTCGTGTGCCGGCCCGACCCGAGCGTGCTGCGGGCGGCGGCCTGCGGGGCGGTCGCGCTGCTCGCGCTGGCGACCGGACGCCGCAGATCGCTGATCCCGGCGCTCGCGACGGCCGTACTGCTGCTCGTGCTGTACGACCCCTGGCTGGCCCGGAGTTACGGCTTCCTGCTCTCCGTGCTGGCCACCGGCGCCCTGCTCACACTCGCGCCGCGCTGGAGCGAGGCACTGCGGCGGCGCGGGGTGCCCGCGAGGTCGGCCGAGGGTCTTGCCGCTGCGGCCGCGGCGCAGGCGCTGTGCGCGCCGGTCGTCGCCGTGCTGTCGGCGCGGGTGAGCCTGGTGGCCGTGCCGTGCAACCTGCTCGCGGAGGTGGCGGTGGCCCCGGCGACGGTGCTGGGGTTCGCGGCCCTGGCGACGGCCCCGTGGGCGCTGCCGCCGGCCAAGATGCTTGCCTGGTGCGCGAGTTGGCCCGCCGGATGGATCGCCGGAATCGCGCGCACCGGGGCCGCGCTGCCCGGCGGGGGAGTGGACTGGCCGGGGAGTTGGGGAGGTGCGGCGCTGCTCGGCCTCGTCACGGTGGTCGTCCTGTTCGCCGGCCGATGGCTGCTGCGGCATCCGTGGTGGTGCGGGGCGTGCGGGGTGCTGCTCGTCCTGGTCGTGGTGCAGCCGCCGCCGTTGACCAGGGTGGTGACGGGGTGGCCGCCGCCTGGTTGGCGGTTCGCGATGTGCGACGTCGGCCAGGGCGACGCCACGGTCCTCGCGGCGGGTGAGGGCACCGGGGTGGTCGTGGACGCGGGACCCGACCCGGTGCTCGTCGACCGGTGCCTGCGCACGCTCGGCATCATCAGGATCCCGCTGGTCGTGCTGACCCACTTCCACGCCGATCACGTGGCCGGGCTGCCCGGAGTGCTGCGCGGGCGTGCGGTCGGGGCGATCGAGACGACGGGGTTGGAGGAACCGGCGGACCAGGTCGAGTTCGTACGGAGGGAGGCGGCGGCTCGGCACATTCCGCTCACCAGTGCCGCCGCCGGGGAGGAGCGGCGCAGCGGGCCGTTGTCCTGGCGGGTGTTGTGGCCGCCGCCGCCCGGAGCGCCGGCCCCGGACGGCCCGAACGACGCCAGCGTCACCCTGCTCGTGCGGTCGGGCGGACTGCGTCTCCTGCTCCTCGGCGATCTCGAACCCCCGGCCCAGCAGGCGCTGTTGAGATCACCGGAGGGCGGGTCGGTGACCGGCATGGACGTGTTGAAGGTCGCTCATCACGGGTCGGCGTATCAGGATCCCGAGTTGATACGCGCGGTGGCGCCGAGGCTGGCGCTGATCTCCGTCGGGGCGGACAACACGTACGGCCACCCGGCCCCCAGCACGGTCGCGGCGCTGAACGCCCTCGGCGCGGTGGTGCTGCGGACCGACCGGGACGGAGCGTTGGCGGTCACGGGGACGGGCGAGGAGGTGCGGGTGGCGAGAGACTGAGGGCATGGAATCTGTGCAGATCGATGCCTACCTCCGCCGACTGGGGATCGAGCGTCCGGCGGGTGCCGGTGGTTCGGCCGGCGGGTCCGCGGGCGACCTCGCGGTCGACCCTGCCGTCGGGCCGGCCCTCGCACCCACCGTCGACCTGCTGCGCGATCTGCATCTGCGGCATCTGCGGGCCGTGCCGTTCGAGAACCTCTCGGTTCATCTCGGCGAGGAGATCGTGCTGGAGGAGGCGCGGTTGGTGGAGAAGGTCGTCGGGGCGAGGCGGGGCGGGTTCTGCTACGAACTGAACGGCGCGTTCGGGGCGTTGCTCACCACGCTCGGCTTCGAGGTCACGCTGCTGGCGGCGCGGGTGCACGGGGGCGAGGGGCAGTTGGGGATCCCGTACGACCATCTCGCGCTGCGGGTGCGGACGGTGGACGGGAGCGAGTGGCTGGCCGACGTCGGGTTCGGGGCGCACAGCCACTATCCGCTGGCGTTCGGGGAGCGGGGGGAGCAGGCGGATCCCGGGGGCGTGTTCCGGATCGTCGAGGTGGAGGCGGAGGCGGTCGCGGAGGGGGACGCGGACGCTGAGGCGGGGGCAGGCGCGGGGGCGGAGGGGGAGGGCGCGGGGGCGGAGGGGGTGGGGGAGGGGGGAGGGGCCCCCAAGATGAGAGACCTGGACGTCGTGCGGAACGGCGAGGCCCAGTACCGCATGGAGGTGCGCCCCCGCCTGCTCCGTGACTTCGTCGCCGGGGCCTGGTGGCACAGCACCTCGCCCGACTCGCACTTCACGCGGTCGCTCGTGTGCTCGCGGGTCACGGAGGACGGTGGGCGGATCACGCTCAGTGGGCGCACCTTCAAGGTGACGGGTGGGGACGGGGCGCGGGAGGAGCGGGAGTTGGGGACGGACGAGGAGGTGCTGGCGGTCTACCGGGAGCGGTTCGGGATCGAGCTCGCCCGTGTGCCGACTGTGCGGAAAACCGACCAGTATGGCTAATTACCGCGATGTGGTCCCGAGTTGCCTCGAAAGCCTCAACAGTGATCGAATGTATCTTCGGCAACAATGATGTCGAGGCGTGCAGAGGTGGCGTGGATGTTCGGCCGCTGGCTTGGAAACCGTACGAACCGGGTGCAACGGTCGAGTCCCCTGGCGGCGGTGCAGACCCCGCCGAGTGCGGGGGTGCTGAGCTGCCGGGTGCTCGATCCGGTCAACGAGCCGGTGCCGCATGCGGAGTTCGCGGTGAGCGACACGCAGGGGCGCAAGGTGGTGAGCGGCGAGACGGATCCCTTCGGGGCGTTCGTGACCGCGGTGCCGGCGGGGGAGTACCGGCTCGCGGTGTCGGCCGAGGGGTTCACGCCGTACCGGGCGAGCACGACCGTCGCGGCGAGCACGCTCGCCTCGTTCGGTGATGTGACCCTTCAGGTGGCGCAGCCGCCGGAGCTGCCGGCGGCCGGTGACTGGGACATCGAGCCGGCGCACTCCTCGGTCGCCTTCACCGCGCGGCACATCGGACTGGCGCGGGTCCACGGGCGGTTCAACACCTTCGCCGGGGCGATACGGATCGCCGATCCGGTGGGGCGGTCGGCGATGCATGTGGTGATCGACGCGGCGTCCATCGACACGAACGTGCGGATGCGCGACGACCATCTGCGGTCCGCGGACTTCCTGGACGTGGCTCGTTTCCCGACGCTGGAGTTCTACAGCGAGCGGTGTGTGCACAAGGGCGGCAACCGGTGGGCCGTGACCGGAGCGCTGACGCTGCACGGGGTGACGCGCACGGTGACCCTCGACACGGAGTACCTCGGCCTCGGCAACGGTATGGAGGGCGAGGTGCGGGGGGCCTTCCGGGCCACGACCGAGTTGCATCGCGATGACTTCACCGTCAGTTGGCAGACGTTGCTGGCGCGGGGGATCGCCGTGGTGGGGCCGAGCATTCGGATCGAGCTGGATGTGCAGATCGTGCGCAAGGCCTGACGCGCGAGGTCGGCGCGCGGCGGCGGGCAGAATGGGCCCGTGAGTGATGTGAGACATGTGCTGGTGCTGCCCGATCGCGATGCCGCCGAGGAGGCGGTGCGGGCGCTCGGGGAGCGGTTCGCGGTGACCGAGGAGCCGCGGTTGGTGCGGGACGCGCTGGCCGGTGAGGACGATGCCGAGGACGCGCAGTGGCTGGTGGTGCTGCGGGACGAGGCGGGGCGGTTGGATCCGGCGGAGCTGGACGCGTTCGCCGGGGAGTGGGACGGCTGGCGCGAGGAGCCGTAGGCCTGCAGGCGGTGGCGGTCCCGGTCCCGGTGGCCGTGAGCAGAGTGCGCGGATGGTGGTCGGCAGGCGCTGTCAGTGCCGCGTGCCATGCTTGTCGCAATGGCCAGGAAGACTGCTGAAGACGACCCTCTCGCCCCGGTGACGCTTGCCGTGGGCCAGGAGGACCTCCTGCTCGACCGTGCCGTGCAGGAGGTGGTGGCCGCCGCCAAGGCCGCCGACGCCGACACGGACGTACGTGACCTCACCTCGGACCAGTTGCAGCCCGGCACGCTCGCCGAGTTGACCAGTCCGTCGCTCTTCGCGGAGCGAAAAGTCGTGGTCGTACGCAATGCGCAGGATCTGTCCGCCGACACGATCAAGGACGTGAAGGGGTATCTCGGGGCGCCCGCCGAGGAGATCACCCTGGTGTTGCTGCATGCGGGCGGGGTCAAGGGCAAGGGGCTGCTCGACGCCGCGCGCAAGGCGGGGGCGCGGGAGGTGGCCTGTCCGAAGATGACCAAGCCGGCGGATCGGCTGGCCTTCGTGCGGAGCGAGTTCCGGGCGACGGGGCGGTCGGCCACGCCCGAGGCCTGCCAGGCGCTGGTCGATTCCATCGGGAGTGATCTGCGGGAGCTCGCGGCCGCGGTCTCGCAGTTGGTCGCCGACATCGAGGGGACGATCGACGAGGCGGTCGTCGGGCGGTACTACACGGGGCGTGCCGAGGCGTCGAGCTTCACCGTCGCCGACCGGGCGGTGGAGGGGCGGGCGGCCGAGGCGTTGGAGGCGTTGCGCTGGTCGTTGTCGACCGGGGTGGCGCCGGTGTTGATCACGAGCGCGTTGGCCCAGGGGGTGCGGGCGATCGGGAAGCTGTCGTCCGCTCGGGGCGGGCGGCCGGCTGATCTGGCGCGGGAGTTGGGGATGCCGCCGTGGAAGATCGATCGGGTCCGTCAGCAGATGCGGGGGTGGACGCCGGACGGGGTGTCCGTCGCGTTGCGGGCGGTGGCCGATGCGGACGCGGGGGTCAAGGGGGGCGGGGACGATCCTGAGTACGCGTTGGAGAAGGCGGTCGTGATCATCGCGCGGGCGGCTCGGTCCAGGGGACGCGGTTAGGGACCCTGCGGCGGAGTCGGGCCGGACATGCCGAAGGCCCCGGCGTCCGCCCGAGAGGGGCGAGGCCGGGGCCTTCGGGATCAAGCTGTTTGGAACCGCGCCCGCGTGGCGAACGCAGGTCGCGCGCGGTGTCCGTAGGTGCCGGTCGGGGGCGGAGAGAGAGGGCCCGCCCGGGTCCTTCCGGCGTTCACATCAATGTGTCAGCCCTTGAGGGCAACGACCTTCGAAGCAAGCGCCGACTTCTTGTTGGCGGCCTGGTTCTTGTGGATGACGCCCTTGGAGACGGCCTTGTCGAGCGCACGCGCGGCAGCGCGCTGCAGCTCGGTGGCCTTCTCGACGTCACCCGCGGCAGCAGCCTCACGGGCCTTGCGGACCGCGGTCTTGAGGGAGGACTTCACGGCCTTGTTGCGCAGCCGGGCCTTCTCGTTGGTCTTGATCCGCTTGATCTGGGACTTGATGTTCGCCACTGATGAGCCTTTTCAGGTTCAGGCACGAGACCGCGAGGGGCTCGTGCCAGGTGATTTCTTGGGTGTGTCCCGTGCTGAGAGGGCATGAGACACAGCTGTCAACGGTACCAGGGGCCCACCGGATGGCCCAAACCGGTCCCAGGTCGCCGCCCGTGGGACGATGGAGCCTACGTATCGATCCGACCCGAGGCACAAGGCGCCTCAAGAGACAGGACCCTGCGTGCCCGCGACCCCTGACAATGTGCCCGCGCCGAGCCGTACCGCCCCGGCTCTGATCCGCAATTTCTGCATCATCGCGCACATCGACCACGGCAAGTCCACCTTGGCCGACCGGATGCTCCAGCTGACCGGTGTGGTCGAGCAGCGACAGATGCGCGCTCAGTACCTCGACCGCATGGACATCGAGCGCGAGCGCGGCATCACGATCAAGTCCCAGGCGGTGCGTCTGCCCTGGGCCCCGACCGAGGGGCCCGACAAGGGCACCACGCACATCCTCAACATGATCGACACCCCGGGGCACGTCGACTTCACCTACGAGGTCTCGCGGTCGCTGGCCGCGTGCGAGGGGACCGTCCTCCTCGTCGACGCCGCCCAGGGCATCGAGGCCCAGACCCTCGCCAACCTCTACCTGGCGATGGAGAACGACCTCACGATCATCCCCGTACTGAACAAGATCGACCTGCCGGCCGCCCAGCCGGAGAAGTTCGCCGAGGAGCTGGCGAACCTGGTCGGCTGCGATCCCGACGACGTGCTCAAGGTCTCCGCCAAGACCGGGCTCGGGGTCGACGCGCTGCTCAACCGGGCGGTGCGGGACATCCCGGCGCCGGTCGGTGTCGCCGACGCGCCCGCCCGCGCGATGATCTTCGACTCGGTGTACGACTCGTACCGGGGCGTGGTGACGTACGTACGCGTCATCGACGGGCAGCTCAACAAGCGTGAGCGGATCCGGATGATGTCCACCGGCGCCACCCACGAGCTGCTGGAGATCGGCACGAACTCGCCGGAGATGCTCGGCGCCGACGGGCTCGGGGTCGGCGAGGTCGGCTACCTGATCACCGGTGTGAAGGACGTCCGTCAGTCCAAGGTCGGTGACACGATCACCACGCTGCACAACGGCGCGACCGAGGCGCTCGGCGGGTACAAGGACCCCAAGCCGATGGTCTTCTCGGGCCTGTACCCGCTGGACGGGTCCGACTATCCGGAGCTGCGCGAGGCCCTCGACAAGCTCCAGCTCAACGACGCCGCGCTCGTCTACGAGCCGGAGACCTCCGCCGCTCTCGGCTTCGGCTTCCGCGTCGGTTTCCTCGGGCTGCTGCACCTGGACGTGGTCCGGGAGCGGCTGGAGCGCGAGTTCGGGCTCGACCTGATCGCGACCGCGCCGAACGTGGTCTACCGGGTCGACATGGAGGACGGCAGCGAGCACGTCGTCACCAACCCGAGCGAGTTCCCCGAGGGGAAGATCGACAAGGTCTTCGAGCCCGTCGTCCGCGCGACGATCCTGGCGCCGTCGGAGTTCATCGGCTCGATCATGGAGCTGTGCCAGACCCGGCGCGGCACCCTGCTCGGGATGGACTACCTGTCGGAGGACCGGGTCGAGATCCGGTACACGCTGCCGCTCGCGGAGATCGTCTTCGACTTCTTCGACCAGCTGAAGTCCAAGACCCGGGGTTATGCCTCGCTCGACTACGAGCCCACCGGCGAGGTGGACTCCAGTCTGGTCAAGGTGGACATCCTGCTGCACGGCGACAAGGTCGACGCCTTCTCGGCGATCACGCACAAGGACGCGGCCTACGCGTACGGCGTGCGGCTGGTCGCCAAGCTGCGCGAGCTGATCCCGCGGCAGGCCTTCGAGGTGCCCATCCAGGCCGCCATCGGCTCCCGGGTGATCGCCCGCGAGACCATCCGTGCCATCCGCAAGGACGTCCTCGCCAAGTGCTACGGCGGCGACATCTCCCGTAAGCGCAAGCTTCTGGAGAAGCAGAAGGAGGGCAAGAAGCGGATGAAGATGGTGGGTTCCGTGGAAGTTCCGCAGGAGGCCTTCATCGCCGTGCTGTCCAGCGACGAGAACGCGGGATCGGGCAAGGGCAAGAAATAGTCCCGCGCCGCACCGATTTCCCGGGCCCGTCGCGCTGCCGCGTGGCGGGCCCGGCGTCTTCGGTCGGTGGCCCGGCGTCGCACCTGGTGGGAAGTGGCTGTCCACCGCCTCTTACGCGGTGGCCGGTCGCGCTTTACTCTGATCCCCTGCTCGATAGTTACTCGCGAGTTAAACAACAGCCGCACTTGAGCCAGCCGCCGCACTGTCGCGGGCCCGGAGGATGTCGTGAGCGACACACAGACCCTGATCGAGAACCGTCCGCCGAGCGTGGCGACCCTCTTCCTGGAGCGCGTTTCGGCCACACCGGACGCCGAGGCGTACCGCTACCCCGTACCGCCGGCCGCCGGCGAGGGCCCGGACGACTGGAAGTCGCTGACCTGGGCCCAGGCCGCCGAGCGGGTCTACGCGATCGCGGCCGGCCTGATCGAGCTGGGCGTCCAGCCCGAGCAGCGCGTCGCGCTCGCCTCCTCGACCCGCGTCGAGTGGATCCTCGCCGACCTGGGCATCCTGTGCGCGGGCGCCGCCACGACCACCGTCTATCCGCAGACCAACGAGGACGAGTCGGCGTTCATCCTCGCCGACTCCGACAGCCGGGTGCTGATCGCGGAGGACGCGGCGCAGCTCGCCAAGGCGGTGGCCAGGCGCTCCGAGCTGCCCGACCTGACGCACGTGGTCGTGATCGACCCGACCGGCGTCGAGTCCGGTGACTGGGTGCTCACCCTCGCCGAGCTGGAGCAGCGCGGCGCCGAGTACCTGGAGAAGAACCCGGACCTGATCAAGGAGCGGGTCGGCGCGATCACCAAGGACCAGCTGGCCACGCTGATCTACACCTCCGGTACGACCGGCCGCCCCAAGGGCGTCCGCCTTCCGCACGACAACTGGTCGTACATGGCGAAGGCCATCGCCGCGACCGGTCTGGTCGGTGCCGAGGACGTGCAGTACCTGTGGCTGCCGCTCGCGCACGTCTTCGGCAAGGTGCTCACGTCCGGGCAGATCGAGGTCGGGCACGTCACCGCCGTCGACGGCCGCGTCGACAAGATCATCGAGAATCTGCCGGTCGTGCAGCCGACGTACATGGCGGCCGTCCCGCGGATCTTCGAGAAGGTCTACAACGGGGTCGCCGCGAAGGCCCGGGCGGGCGGCGGCGCCAAGTACAAGATCTTCCAGTGGGCCGCCGACGTCGCCCGCGAGTACGCCAAGGCCGCCCAGGACAACTTCCGGCGCACCGGCACGGCCTCCGTCCCCTTCGGGCTCGGCGCCAAGCACAAGGTCGCCGACGCGCTCGTGTTCGCCAAGATCCGTGAGGCCTTCGGCGGCAACCTGCGCGCCTGCGTCTCCGGCTCGGCCGCGCTCGCGCCGGACATCGGCTACTTCTTCGCCGGCGCCGGCATCCACATCCTGGAGGGCTACGGCCTCACCGAGTCCTCGGCGGCCTCCTTCGTGAACCCCGGCGAGGCGTACCGCACCGGCACGGTCGGCAAGCCGCTGCCCGGCACGGAGGTGCGCATCGCGGAGGACGGCGAGATCCTGCTGCGCGGGCCCGGCATCATGGAGGGCTACCACGGGTTGCCCGAGAAGACGGCGGAAGTGCTGGAGTCGGACGGCTGGTTCCACACCGGCGACATCGGTGAGCTCTCGCCCGACGGCTACCTGCGCATCACCGACCGCAAGAAGGACCTCATCAAAACGTCGGGCGGCAAGTACATCGCGCCCGCCGAGGTGGAGGGGCAGTTCAAGGCGGTGTGCCCGTACGTCTCCAACATCCTCGTGCACGGCGCCGACCGGAACTTCTGCACCGCGCTGATCGCCCTCGACGAGCCGTCCATTCTGGAGTGGGCCAAGGAGAACGGCCTGGAGGGCAAGTCCTACGCCGAGGTCGTGGCGGCGCCCGTGACCGTCGCCATGGTCGAGGGTTACGTCAAGGAACTCAACGAGGGTCTCCAGCGCTGGCAGACCATCAAGAAGTTCCGCCTCCTGCCGCGCGACCTCGACATCGAGCACGGGGAGATCACGCCCAGCCTGAAGCTGAAGCGGCCGGTGGTGGAGCGGGAGTACAAGGGGCTGATCGACGAGATGTACGCGGGCTCTCGCGAGGCGTAGCGGATCAGAACGGGCGGCCTCTGCTGACCAGTTGACGCAACTCACGGATCCTGGAGCGGAGCGAGGGCAGGTCGGGATCCTCCCCGGCCAGCTCCCGCTCCACCAGCGCCAACCGCTCGTTCACCTGCACGTAGTCGGCCTGTTCCTGGGCCAACAGCCGCTCCAGCTGCACGTTCTTGCGGTGCAGGTCCAGGAACACGTTGACCTTCGCCCTGAGGACCCACGGGTCGAAGGGCTTGGTCAGGTAGTCGGCGGCTCCCGTGGCGTAGCCGCGGAAGGCGTAGCCGGAGTCGTCCTCCGCGCCGGTCAGGAAGATGATCGGGACGTCCTTGGTCTGGTCGAGCCGCTTGATGTTCGCGGCGGTCTCGAAGCCGTCCATGCCGGGCATCCGGACGTCGAGCAGGACGAGGGCGAACTGCCGGCGCAGCAGCGCCTTCATCGCCTCCTCGCCCGAACGCGCCCGGACGATCGGCTCGTTGAGGGACCCCAGGACGGCCTCCAGGGCGATCAGGTTGTCCTCCATGTCGTCGACGAGGAGGATGCTGGCGCGCTCTTCGGTCGTTGCCTCAGCGCTCATGGTGACTGTGCCTCATTCGGTGTCCGGCGGGACCGTGGCTTCCCCTGTCGTGCCCGGTCCCGGTGCGGCGGTCTCCGGGACGGCATCGGGCTCTGCCTCCTCCGTGCCCTCGGGATCGAGGAGCGCGCAGACGACGGTGAGCAGTTGGTCGACGTCCACCGGCTTCGGTACGTAGTCGTTGGCGCCCCGCGCGATGGACTTCTCGCGGTCTCCCGGCATCGCCTTGGCGGTCAGCGCGACGATGGGCAGGCCGGTCCAGCGGGGGGCGCGGCGGATGGCGGCGATGGTCTCGTAGCCGTCCATCTCCGGCATCATGATGTCCATCAGGACCAGTTCGACGTCCGGGTTGCGCTCCAGTGTCTCGATGCCCTCGCGGCCGTTCTCCGCGTACAGGACCGGCATGCCCACACGGCCCAGGACGTGAGTGAGGGCGAAGACGTTGCGGATGTCGTCGTCGACGATCAGCACCCGCCTGCCGGGCAGGACCTGTCCGGCCCGGCCCGCCTTCCACGCCTCCAGTTTGGTCGGCGCCGGCCATGAGTCGTCGGTGTCGTGCGTGGCCTGGATCGGCTCGGACGAGAGCTGCTGCGGCACCGACACCTCCGGGTCCTCCGGGGTCGCCACGGTGGCCGGGTGGCCGGGGGTGACGACGGGGACGTACAGCGTGAAGGTGGATCCCTGGCCGGGCCGGCTCTCGGCGACGATACGGCCGCCCAGCAGGCCCGCGATCTCGCGGCTGATGGAGAGGCCGAGGCCCGTGCCGCCGTACTTGCGGTTGGTGGTGCCGTCGGCCTGCTGGAACGCCTCGAAGATCACCGGGAGTTTCTCGGCGGCGATGCCGATGCCGGTGTCGGTGACCGCGAAGGCGATGACGTCACCGCTGTCCCGGACGTAGCGGTGCTCGGGGTCCTTGATCCGGGTCACCCGCAGCTCGACCCGGCCGGTCGCGGTGAACTTGATCGCGTTGGAGAGCAGGTTGCGCAGGATCTGCTGGAGGCGCTGCTCGTCCGAGTACATCTCGCGCGGTACGTCCTCGCCGACGGCCACCTCGAAGGCGAGCCCCCGGTCGAGGGTGAGCGGGCGGAACGTGGCGTGGACGTAGTCGAGCAGCTTGATCAGCGGCAGCTTCTTGGGGCGTACGTCCATCCGGCCGGCCTCGATCTTCGACAGGTCGAGGATGTCGTTGATCAGTTGGAGGAGGTCCGAGCCGGAGCGGTGGATGGTGGTGGCGAACTGGACTTCCTGGTCGGTGAGATGGCCGTCCGGGTTGTCGGAGAGCAGGCGGGCCAGGATCAGCAGGGAGTTGAGCGGGGTGCGCAGCTCGTGCGACATGTTCGCCAGGAATTCCGACTTGTACTGGGAGCTGGTGGCCAACAGGGCCGCCTTCTCCTCCAGTTCGGCGTTCGAGCGCTGCAACTCCGCCTGCTGCTTCTGGAGTTCGTCCGAGCGTTCCTGGAGCTGCATGGCCAGGCGCTGGGACTCGCCGAGCAGGGACTCGGTGCGGGAGTTGGCGATGATGGTGTTGATGGCGACGCCGATGGTGTTCACGAACTGGTCGAAGAAGGCCAGGTGGACGTCGGAGAAGCGGGAGAAGGAGGCCAGCTCGATCACGCCGAGGAGCTTGTCCTCGAAGAGGATCGGGATGATGACGACGCTGGCCGGTGCTGCCTCGCCCAGACCGCTGTTGATCTTGATGTAGTCCGGCGGGGCCTCCTCCACCAGGATCCGCTTCTTCTCGCGGGCCGCCTGGCGGACCAGGCCGTGCACCGGCATGCCGCCGGTGTCGACGGTCGCGCCCTGTGCCGACCCGTATCCGGCGATGAACGCCAGTCCCTTCGCCGGAACGGCGGTGTGCAGGGAGGCTCCGTCCTCGTCCGGGTCGGCCAGGAAGAACGCGCCGTACTGGGCGTTCACCAGCGGTGTCAGCTCGCGCAGGATCAGGTCGGCGACCTCCATCAGGTCCCGGTGGCCCTGCATCAGCGCGGCGAGGCGGGCCAGGTTGGACTCCAGCCAGTCCTTCGCGCGGGTCGTCTCGCGGAGGTTGGCCACCATCAGGTTGATGTTGTCCTTCAGCTCGGCGACCTCGCCCTGGGTCTCCACGGTGATCGAGCGGGACATGTCGCCCTGGGCCACCGCGGAGGCGACCTCGGCGATCGCGCGGACCTGGGTGGTCAGGTTCGACGCGAGTTCGTTCACGTTCGTCGTCAGGCGTTTCCAGGTGCCGTACACGCCCTCCACCCGTGCCTGGCCGCCGAGTTGGCCCTCGGAGCCGACCTCGCGGGCCACCCGGGTGACCTCGGAGGAGAAGGAGGACAGGGTGTCGACCATCGTGTTGATGGCGGTCTTCAGCTCCAGGATCTCGCCGCGCGCGTCGACGTCGATCTTCTTCGACAGGTCGCCGTTGGCGACGGCGGTGGTGACCTGGGCGATGTTCCGTACCTGTGAAGTCAGGTTGTCGGCCATGTAGTTGACGTTGTCGGTCAGGTCCCGCCACACGCCGGATACGCCCAACACCTGGGCCCTGCCGCCCAGTCGGCCGTCGGTGCCGACCTCGCGGGCCACGCGGGTCACCTCGTCGGCGAAGGCCCGCAACTGCTCCACCATCGTGTTGACGGTGTCCTTCAGCTCCAGGATCTCGCCGCGCGCGTCGACCGTGATCTTCTTCGACAGGTCGCCGTTGGCCACGGCCGTGGTCACCTGGGCGATGTTCCGTACCTGTGAAGTCAGGTTCAGGGCCATGAAGTTGACGTTGTCGGTGAGGTCCTTCCAGACGCCGGAGACGCCGCGCACCTGCGCCTGGCCGCCGAGGTTGCCCTCGGTGCCGACCTCGCGGGCGACGCGGGTGACCTCGTCGGCGAAGGCGGAGAGCTGGTCCACCATCGTGTTGATCGTGGACTTCAGCTCCAGGATCTCGCCCTTCGCCTCGACCGTGATCTTCTTGCCGAGGTCGCCCTGGGCCACGGCGGTGGAGACGAGGGCGATGTTGCGGACCTGCGACGTCAGGTTGTCCGCCATGAAGTTGACGTTGTCGGTGAGGTCCTTCCAGACGCCGGAGACGCCTCGCACCTGGGCCCGCCCGCCGAGGTTGCCCTCGGTGCCGACCTCGCGGGCCACGCGCGTCACCTCGTCGGCGAAGGCGGAGAGCTGGTCCACCATCGTGTTGATGGTCGACTTCAGCTCCAGGATCTCGCCCTGCGCGTCCACGGTGATCTTCTGCGACAGGTCGCCGTTGGCCACGGCGGTCGTCACCTGGGCGATGTTCCGTACCTGTGAAGTCAGGTTCGAGGCCATGAAGTTGACGTTGTCGGTGAGGTCCTTCCAGACGCCGGAGACGCCGCGCACCTGGGCCCGCCCGCCCAACTGCCCCTCGGTGCCCACCTCGCGCGCCACGCGCGTCACCTCGTCGGCGAAGGCGGACAGCTGGTCCACCATCGTGTTCACGGTCAGCTTCAGTTCGAGCAGCTCACCGGTCGCCTCGACGGTCACCGTCCGGGTCAGGTCGCCGCGCGCCACCGCCGTCGTCACCAGGGCGATGTCCCGCACCTGCGCGGTCAGCCGGGACGCCATCGTGTTGACCGCCTCGGTCACATCACGCCAACTGCCGGACAGGCCCGTCACCTTGGCCCGGCCGCCCAGCCGTCCCTCCGTGCCCACCTCGCGCGCGACCCGCGTCACCTCGCCGGTGAACAGCGACAGCTGGTCCACCATCTTGTTCACGGCCCGGCCAAGGCGGCGCAGGTCCCCGCGCAACTGCCTGCTGCCGTCGTGCAGATCGACCCGCTGGGTCAGATCGCCGCCGGCCACCGCGTCCAGCACCCGCGTGGCGTTGGCCGCCGGCGCCACCAGGGCGTCGAGCAGCTGGTTCACGTCGTTGACCCGGGAGGTCCAGGCGCCCTGACCCGGACTGGCGCTGACCCGCTCGTCGAGCCGCCCGTGCCGCACCAGCTCCCGCTTCACGCGCTGCACCTCGGAGTTGAAGTGCGTGCTGCGGTCCATGATCTGGTTGAAGGCGGCCGTCAGTTCGGCCACCAGCCCCTGGCCGGTCTCCGGCACCTTGGTGAAGTCACCGTCCCGGGCCGCGATCATCGCGGCGAGCAGCGGGCGCAGCTCCGATGCTCGAAGTTGTTCCGGATTCTGACCGTCTTCGAGCACACGCGTACCACTGTTCTCACTCATGGCGGCCCACTTCGGTAACTCGGCGCTTATGGGCCTGGCCAGTCTGTCACTCTGTCGACGTCTGCCGAGGTGTATTCGTGCGAACCGTTCCGGGAGCTGTCGATGGGGGCCATTCCGACGCAACGGGAGACCGCCTTCCGCGCCTCCGATGCGCCCGCGCACGGGAGTGCGGAGGGGCGCGGGAACGCGGAGAGGCGCGGGAGCGGGGAGCAGCGCGGGAGCCTGGAGCAGCGCTCGGGCGGTGTGCGCCCGCGCGCGCAGAAGTCCGCCGCGCTCCCCGGTAGCCCCCTCGCGCCCGGCAGCGCCCGCGCGATCGTGCGCGCAGCCCTCACCGAATGGGCCGAGGTCGCCCTGCCCGGCACCGAACACCTCACCGACCGGCTCGCCGACGACGCCGTGGTCGTGGTCAGCGAACTCGTCACCAACGCCGTCGTGCATGCCGGCACCGACGTCGAGGTGGCGTGCCGGCTGGAGGAGGCGAACGGTGACGTGGTCGTCGAGGTCTGCGACCACCACCCCTCCCGCGCGCCCCGCGACCCGGACGCCTCCCGCGCACCCCGCGACGCAGACCCTTCCCGGACACCCCGCGACCCGGACCGGCCGGGGCCGCACGAGACCCCGGAGCACGGCCGCGGGCTGCGCCTGGTCGCCACGCTCGCCTCGTCCTGGGGCGTCACCTACCGCAGGGGCGCCAAGACGGTCTGGGCGCGGCTGTCGGCCGAGGGCACCACGGCCGCGGACGGCATCGAGGAGTACACCGGCCGGCACGCCGTGACCCAGGGCCTGGACGCCGCCGAGATCCTCGCCCCCGAGCCCCTGCGCGCCGAGTACGACCGCGAGTGGCTGGACCGCGGCGCCCTGTCCTTCCTCGCCGAGGCCTCCGACCTGCTGGCCGGACAGCTCGACGAGAACCTCGTCGCCGCGCTCGCCGGCCAGCTGATCGTGCCGCGGCTGGCCGACTGGTGCGCGGTCTGGCTGGAGGACGAGGCGACCGGGCGCGGCGGCTGGGCCGACGGCAGCGGCGGCACCGGGCTGCGGCTCGCCCGTGTCTGGCACGGCAGCGAGAACCGCATCGAGGACCTGCGCCGGGCCCTGGAGAAGGAGCCGCCGCACCCCGCCGACACCTCCCGGTCGGGACCCGCCGGCTATCCCTGGCCCGAGGACGCCCTCGGCCCGCACGGCACGGCACTCGCGTACCGGCTGATCGCGGGCGGCCGTCCGCTGGGCACGCTCGTCATCGGGCGGGCCGGACTCCTGCGCTTCCCCGACGAGGTCACCGGGCTGATCGAGGACCTCAGCCGCCGGGTCGCGCTCGCCGTCGGCGCGGCCCGCCAGTACGCCCGCCAGGCCACCATCAGCCGGGTCCTGCAGCGCGGCCTGCTGCCCGTCGCCGTCGCCGAGATCCCCGGCGTGCGCAGCGCCCTCGTGTACGAGCCCTGCGACAAGGGCGGCCCCAGCGGCGACTTCTACGACCTCTTCCCGGCCGGCGACGGCCGCTGGTGCTTCGCCGTCGGCGACGTCCAGGGCAAGGGCCCCGAGGCCGCCGTCGTCATCGGTCTCGCCCGCCCCTGGCTGCGGCTGCTGGCCCGCGAGGGCTACCGGGTCGCCGACGTCCTGGACCGCCTCAACCGCCTCCTCCTCGACGACGCCACGGAGGCCGCGGACGCCGCCGCCCGGGCCCTGGTCCGACCTCCCGGCCCCGGAGACGGCCCGCAGACCCGCTTCCTGTCCCTCCTCTACGGCGAGCTGGCACCCTTCGACGGCGGAGTGCGCTGCACCCTCGCCTCCGCCGGACACCCGCTCCCGCTCCTGCTCGGCCCCGACGGCAGCGTGTGCACGGCCGCGCGCCCGCAGACGCTCCTCGGTGTCATCGAGGACGAGACGTACACCAGCGAGACCTTCGAACTGCGCCCCGGCGACACCCTGCTCTGCGTCACCGACGGCGTGACCGAACGGCGTTCAGGATTACGCCAGTTCGACGATGCCGACGGCCTCGCGACGGCGTTCGCCGGCTGCGCGGGACTGAGCGCCGAGCTGATCGCGGAGCGCATCCGACGCCTGGTCCACGAGTTCGGCGGCAGGCCACCGGAGGACGACCTGGCGCTGCTGGTGCTCCAGGCGGAACAGGCGGAACAGGCTTGAGCGGCGTCCAGGACACGGTCGGACAAGGACCTGGCCGCCGTGCTGGACAATGGAACGCATGCCTTCCGCACTCCCCGACGGTGAACCGGTCCCCGACGACGGCGCCCTCCCGCAGGCCGCGCTGGCCGGCGCCGCCGACCGCCCCCTCGGGTTCTATCTGCACGTCCCGTACTGCGCGACCCGCTGCGGCTACTGCGACTTCAACACCTACACCGCGACCGAGCTGCGCGGCACCGGTGGCGTCCTCGCCTCCCGCGACAACTACGCCGACACCCTGATCGACGAGGTCCGCCTGGCCCGCAAGGTGCTCGGCGACGACCCGCGCCCGGTCCGCACGGTGTTCGTCGGGGGCGGTACGCCGACCCTGCTGGCCGCCGACGATCTCGTACGCATGCTGGGCGCGGTCCGCGACGAGTTCGGCCTCGCGCCGGACGCGGAGGTCACCACGGAGGCGAACCCGGAGTCCGTCGACCCGCGCTATCTGGCCACGCTCCGCGCGGGCGGCTTCAACCGGATCTCCTTCGGCATGCAGAGCGCGAAACAGCACGTCCTGAAGATCCTGGACCGCACCCACACCCCCGGCCGCCCCGAGGCCTGCGTCGCGGAGGCCCGCGCGGCGGGCTTCGAACACGTCAACCTCGACCTGATCTACGGCACCCCCGGCGAGTCCGACGACGACTGGCGGGCCTCCCTCGAAGCGGCCCTGGGCGCCGGCCCCGACCACGTCAGCGCGTACGCCCTGATCGTCGAGGAGGGCACCCAGCTGGCCCGCCGGATCCGCCGCGGCGAGGTCCCGATGACCGACGACGACGTCCACGCGGACCGGTATCTGATCGCGGAGGACATGCTCTCCGCCGCCGGATTCGACTGGTACGAGGTCTCCAACTGGGCCACTTCCGACGCCGGCCGCTGCCTCCACAACGAGCTGTACTGGCGCGGCGCCGACTGGTGGGGCGCCGGCCCCGGCGCGCACTCCCACGTCGGCGGAGTGCGCTGGTGGAACGTGAAACACCCGGGCGCGTACGCGGGGGCGCTGGCGGCGGGCCGCTCGCCGGGCGCGGGCCGGGAGCTGCTGTCGGACGAGGACCGGCGCGTGGAGCGGATCCTGCTGGAGCTGCGGCTGATCGAGGGCGTACCACTGTCGCTGCTGCACGAGGAGGGACTGAGGGCCGCACGCCGGGCGCTGGCGGACGGGCTGCTCCAGGAGGAGCCGTACGTCGAGGGGCGGGCGGTGCTGACGCTGCGCGGGCGGCTGCTGGCGGACGCGGTGGTGCGGGACTTGGTGGACTGATCACTCGGGCGAGTGAATCGGTGCGGAACGTCGGTTCGGTCCCTAACCTCGTTCATAGGCCGCCGCCAAAAGGACGCGGCGGATGGGAGGCCATGGAGATGACCGTTGTGGACGAGCGTGGATTGGCCGATTACCTCGACAAGTTCGAGCCTCCTGAGGGCGTCAAGGCTGAGCTCCTCCGGGGGGTAATTGTGATGATGGCCAGCCCAGATCTGGTGCACAACCTGATCGTGCTGCACGCACAGCGGCAGATCCCCATGGATCGCTGGTACCCCATCCAGACCCAGGATGTCGACATCGTCGGCGAGGAGAGTGTGCCCATCCCGGATCTGCTCGTGGCGGCGCCGGATGCGCTGCCGGCCTCGGGGCATCTTCTGCCGTCCCAGCTGGTCACCTTGGTTGTCGAGGTCGTCTCCAAGTCCAGCGTTCATCAGGACTACGTGGTCAAGAGGTCCATCTACGCGGCGGGCAAGGTCCCTGCGTATCTGATCCTCGATCCGATCATGGCGCAGTGCGTCCTGCTGACGAAGCCTGAGGGCGACGGCGAGGATGCCGACTATCTGGCGCAACAGATCATCAAGTTCGGCAACTCGGTCCCGTTGGAGGTCCTGGGGCTCGAACTGGACACCAGCGATTTCGGAACGTTCCCCGACGTCAGGCCTCACCGCTATCCGTGACGAAGTCGATCAACTCCTCGACTCTGCCGAGCAGTTCAGGCTCCAGGTCCTTGTACGACCGCACCCGCCCCAGGATCGCCTGCCAGGCCGCACCGGTGTTTTCCGGCCACCCCAGCGCCCGGCACACCCCCGTCTTCCAGTCCTGCCCGTGCGGGACCCGGGGCCACGCCTCGATGCCCAGGGAGGACGGTTTCACGGCCTCCCAGATGTCGATGTACGGGTGACCGACGACCAACGCGTGCTCGCTCGTCACCCCCTGGGCGATCCGCCATTCCTTGGTGCCCGGCACCAGGTGGTCCACCAGGATGCCGAGCCGGGCGTCGGGGCCTGGCCCGAACTCGTCCACGATGGCGGGCAGGTCGTCCACGCCCTCCAGGTACTCCACGACCACGCCCTCGACCCGCAGGTCGTCGCCCCACACCCGCTCGACCAGTTCCGCGTCGTGCCGCCCCTCGACGTAGATGCGCCCGGCACGCGCCACACGCGCGCGTGCGCCCGGCACGGCGACCGAACCTGACGCCGTACGGGAGGGACGGGCGGGGCCGGAAGGCGGGCGTACGAGGGTCACCACGCGCCCCTCCAGGAGGAAGCCGCGCGGCTCCAGCGGGAACACCCGGTGCTTGCCGAAGCGGTCCTCCAGGGTCACCGTGCCCGCCTCGCAGCGGATCACCGCGCCGCAGAAACCGGTGCCGGGCTCCTCCACGACCAGTCCGGCCTCCGCCGGGACCTCGGGGACGGGCTTCGGCTTCTTCCACGGCGGGGTCAGGTCGGCGGAGTACTGGCGCATTCGGATGACGATAGGAGAAGCGGCCCGGTCACCGTCACGACACGCCGAAACGGGCCGCCAACGCGTCCCGCTGCCCCCGCACGAACCCCGCGTCCACCACCGCCCCGTGACCCGGCACGTACAGCGCGTCCGCGCCGCCCAGGTCGAGCAGGCGGTCGAGGGCGGCGGGCCACTGGGACGGTACGGCGTCGGGGCCCGCCTGGGGCTCGCCGGACTCCTCGACCAGGTCGCCGCAGAACACCACCGCCGGGGAGTCGGGCAGGGCGGGGACGAGGACCGCGAGGTCGTGGGCGGTGTGGCCCGGCCCGACGTTCGCCAGCAGGACCTGCCGGCCGCCGCCCAGGTCGAGCGTCCACTCGCCGGAGACCTGGTGGTGCGGGGCGACGAGCGTGGCCGCTGCCTCGGTCGCCGTCCCCTCGGCCAGCCCGTTGCGCACCGCGTCCAGCCGCAGCTCCTCGCGCGCGTGGACGGACATCACGTCCAGGCCCACCGCGCCGAAGACCTCCGCGCCCGCGAACGCGGCCGCCCCGAAGACATGGTCGAAATGCGGATGCGTGAGCGCGAGATGGGTCACACGGTGACCGGCGAGCTCCTGCGCGCGCGTGCGCACCAGCGCGCCCTCCGCCAGGCTCGACCCCGCGTCGATCACGAGCGCCGTGCCGTCCCCGACGACCAGCCCCGCCGTGCAGTCCCAGCCGGGCAGCCGGCACCGGCCGACTCCCGGCGCCAGCCGCTCCCACCCCAGCTCTTCCCAAGTCACCGTCATACGGCGACGCTAGCTGTACGGGGTCGCTCCGCAGGCCGTCCTTGCCCGGGGAGTACCCCTCCGCCGTACACTGGCCGGGGAATGCTGGCACTCGGCTGGACAGAGTGCCAGGCGAAGTGCCCAGGGGACGAGTTCGGGAGGTGTGCGCGATGTTGAGTGAACGACGGCTCCAGGTGCTGCGCGCCATCGTCCAGGACTATGTCGGCACCGAGGAGCCGGTCGGGTCGAAGGCCCTCACCGAGCGGCACAACCTCGGCGTCTCCCCGGCGACGGTGCGCAACGACATGGCGGCCCTGGAGGACGAGGGCTTCATCGCCCAGCCGCACACCAGCGCCGGGCGCATCCCCACCGACAAGGGCTACCGGCTCTTCGTCGACAAGCTCGCCGGCGTCAAGCCGATGAGCGGCCCCGAGCGGCGCGCCATCCAGAACTTCCTGGACGGCGCCGTCGACCTCGACGACGTGGTGGCCCGCACGGTACGGCTGCTCGCGCAGCTCACCCGGCAGGTCGCCGTCGTGCAGTACCCCTCGCTGACCCGCTCGACCGTGCGCCATGTGGAGTTGCTCGCACTGGCTCCCGCACGGCTGATGCTGGTGCTGATCACGGACACCGGCCGGGTCGAGCAGCGCATGGTGGACTGTCCGGCGCCCTTCGGGGAGACCTCGCTCGCGGATCTGCGGGCGCGGCTCAACAGCACGGTCGCGGGCCGCCGGTTCTCCGACGTCCCCCGGCTCGTGGAGGACCTCCCCGACGCCTTCGACGTGGAGGACCGCGGAACGGTCTCGACGGTGCTCTCCACCCTCCTGGAGACACTCGTCGAGGAGAACGAGGAGCGGCTGGTGATCGGCGGAACGGCCAATCTCACCCGTTTCGGACATGACTTCCCCCTCACCATCCGCCCCGTTCTGGAGGCCTTGGAGGAACATGTCGTACTCCTCAAGTTGCTTGGCGAGGCAGGGGATTCGGGCATGACCGTACGCATCGGTCACGAGAACGCCTACGAGGGACTCAACTCCACTTCCGTGGTGTCGGTGGGCTACGGTTCGGGCGGCGAGGCAGTCGCCAAGCTCGGCGTGGTCGGACCGACCCGCATGGATTACCCGGGAACGATGGGAGCGGTACGCGCAGTGGCACGGTACGTCGGACAGATCCTGGCGGAGTCGTAAGTGGCCACGGACTACTACGCCGTTCTCGGCGTGCGCCGCGACGCGTCGCAGGAAGAGATCAAGAAGGCGTTCCGTCGGCTCGCGCGCGAGCTGCACCCGGACGTCAACCCGGATCCGAAGACCCAGGAGCGGTTCAAGGAGATCAACGCCGCCTACGAGGTGCTCTCGGACCCGCAGAAGAAGCAGGTCTACGACCTCGGCGGCGACCCGCTCTCGCAGGCCGGCGGCGGTGCCGGCGGCTTCGGCGCGGGCGGCTTCGGGAACTTCTCGGACATCATGGACGCGTTCTTCGGCACGGCCTCGCAGCGCGGCCCGCGCTCGCGGACCCGCCGGGGCCAGGACGCCATGATCCGGCTGGACATCGAGCTGGACGAGGCGGCCTTCGGCACCACGAAGGACATCCAGGTCGACACGGCGATCGTCTGCACCACCTGCAACGGTGAGGGCGCGGCGCCGGGGACCTCGGCCCAGACCTGTGACATGTGCCGCGGTCGCGGCGAGGTGTCCCAGGTCACCCGGTCCTTCCTGGGCCAGGTCATGACCTCGCGCCCCTGCCCGCAGTGCCAGGGCTTCGGCACGGTCGTGCCGACCCCGTGCCCGGAGTGCGCGGGCGACGGCCGGATCCGCTCCCGCCGCACGCTGACAGTCAAGATCCCGGCCGGCGTCGACAACGGCACCCGCATCCAGCTCGCGGGAGAGGGCGAGGTCGGCCCCGGCGGCGGCCCCGCCGGCGACCTGTACGTGGAGATCCACGAGCTGCCGCACGCGATGTTCCAGCGGCGCGGTGACGACCTGCACTGCACAGTGACCCTCCCGATGACCGCGGCCTCCCTCGGCACCAAGGTGCCGCTGGAGACGCTGGACGGCCTGGAGGAGGTCGACATCCGGCCCGGCACCCAGTCCGGCCAGTCGATCCCGCTGCACGGCCGGGGCGTCACGCATCTGCGTGGCGGCGGCCGGGGCGACCTCATCGTGCACGTCGAGGTCATGACCCCGAGCAAGCTGGACCCGGAACAGGAGCGCCTGCTGCGCGAACTGGCCCAGCTACGCGGCGAGGAGCGCCCCACGGGGCAGTTCCAGCCGGGGCAGCAGGGGCTGTTCTCGCGGCTGAAGGACGCGTTCAACGGTCGGTGACGTCGGCTGCGGGTGGGCTGCTGGGGGTCCGGGGGTCGTCCCCCGGGTAGGCACAGTCAGCCGGGGCAGCAAGGGCTGTTCTCGCGGTTGAAGGACGCGTTCAACGGTCGGTGACGGGCTTCCGGGGGCTTCCGCCCCCGGACTTCCCAGAGGTCGGAATCGGCCACCGGTGCCGTCAGGTGCCGTCGGCCTATGCTCTGCCGAGGCCGATTCGGACTTGTTCGGAGGACGTGACAACATGCCGTCATGTCCTCCGCACTGACCGATCTCTTCCCTCACCCGATCGTGCAGGCGCCCATGGCGGGCGGCGTCTCCGTGCCGCGGCTGGCCGCTGCCGTGTCCGAGGCCGGCGGGCTGGGGTTCCTTGCCGCCGGGTACAAGACGGCCGACGGCATGTACCAGGAGATCAAGCAGATCCGAGGGCTCACCAACCGTCCCTTCGGCGTGAACCTGTTCATGCCGCAGCCGGACAACGCCGACCCCGGCGCCGTCGAGATCTACGCCCACCAACTGGCCGGCGAGGCCGCCTGGTACGAGACCGAGCTCGGCGATCCGGACAGCGGCCGGGACGACGCCTACGACTCCAAGCTCGCGGTGCTGCTCGACAACCCGGTGCCGGTGGTCTCCTTCCACTTCGGCATCCCGAGCCGGGACGTGCTGGACGCCCTGCGCCGGGCCGGCACCTTCACCGCGGTCACCGTGACGACGCCCGAGGAGGCCTTCGCGGTGGAGCGGGCCGGCGCGGACGCGGTGATCGCGCAGGGCGTGGAGGCCGGCGGTCACCAGGGCACCCACCGGGACATCCCGGAGAACGACGGCTCCGGCATCGGCGTGCTCTCCCTGGTCGCCCAGGTCCGCGAGACCGTCACCCTGCCGATCCTCGCCGCCGGCGGCATCATGCGCGGCGGCCAGGTCGCCTCCGTCCTCGCGGCGGGCGCGAGCGCGGCCCAGCTCGGCACGGCGTTCCTCGCCACCGCCGAGTCCGGCGCCGCCGCCGTCCACAAGCAGGCGCTGACCAACCCCCTGTTCGCCCGTACGCAGCTGACCCGCGCCTTCTCCGGCCGCCCGGCCCGCGGCCTGGTCAACCGCTTCATGCGCGAGCACGGCCCGTACGCCCCCGCCGCCTACCCCCAGGTCCACCACCTCACCGCGCCGCTGCGCAAGGCCGCCGCCAAGGCCGGGGACGCGCAGGGCATGGCGCTGTGGGCGGGACAGGGCCACCGCATGGCCCGCGAACTGCCCGCGGGACAGCTGGTGGAGGTCCTCGCGGCCGAACTGGACAGTGCGCTGACAGCGTTGTCGGGCAAGGGAGGCTTCCGATGACCGCGCCGGTGTTCGTGGTCGACTCCCTGGAGGGCGTGGGCCCCGGGTCGGTCGTCGAGGTGACCGGACCCGAGGGACGGCACGCGGTCTCCGTACGACGGCTGCAGCCCGGTGAGGACGTGGTGCTGACCGACGGTCTGGGCCGGGGCGCGGCCGGCGCGGTCCTGCGCACCGAGGGCAAGGACCGTCTCCTGGTCGAGCCCTCCGACTTCCCGGTGGAACCCGAACCCACCCCCCGTATCACCGTCGTCCAGGCCCTCCCCAAGGGCGACCGCGGCGAACTGGCCGTCGAGACGATGACCGAGACCGGCGTCGACGCGATCGTCCCCTGGGCCGCCGCCCGCTGCATCACCCAGTGGAAGGGCGAGCGCGGCCTCAAGGCCCTCGCCAAGTGGCGGGCCACCGCCCGCGAGGCCGGCAAGCAGTCCCGCCGGCTGCGCTTCCCTGAGGTCGCGGACGCAGCGACGACCGCCCAGGTTGCCGCACTTCTCGCCAAAGCCGACTTCGCCGCCGTCCTGCACGAGGACCGCGCCTACCCCAGCGACCCCCTGGCCACCGCCGAACTCCCCGCCACGGGCGAGATCGTGCTGGTCGTCGGCCCCGAAGGCGGCGTCTCTCCGGAGGAGTTGGCGCGCTTCGAGGAGGCCGGCGCGAAGGCCCACCGCCTCGGGCGTAGCGTGCTGCGTACCTCGACCGCGGGCACCGCGGCGACGGCCCTGCTCCTCGGCCGCACCGGCCGCTGGTCCTGATCGACCCCCGGGGGAACCCATGGAACTCGCCCAAGTCCGCCTTCTCGTCACCGACTTCGCCGCCTGCTACCACTTCTACGCCGAAGTCCTCGGCCTCAAGCCGCAGTCGGGCGCGACCGAGGGACCGTACGAGAAGTTCAGCCCGGTCACCGGCTCGGCGGGCATCGCCCTCCAGGACCGCGCCATGATGGCTGAAGTCCTGGGCGAACTCGGCGACTCGCCCCTGGGCCACCGCTCCCTGGTCGTGCTGCGCGTGGACAACCTCGACACCTACTGCGCCCAGATCACCGAGCGCGGCGCCACCCTGCTGCGCGGCCCCGCCCCCTTCACCGACCGGATGCGCGTCGCCCATCTCAAGGACCCCGAGGGCAATCTGGTGGAACTTCAGGAGTGGCTGCTGCTGCGCGGCTGACGGTCACCGGGCGGATGTTCGGGTCCGGCAGGTTGGCCGTGTGCCTCCCAAGGTGACCGCATGCGGTCTACCGTGGTCACGTGCCAAGTGGCAGGCTGCCCTCCATGGGGGCATTGAGGCGGATTTGGCTTCGGCCGCGCGGACCGCGGGTGCTGGCCGTGGCTGGGCTCGTGGTGCTCGGCGTCGGCGGGACCGTCGGGTGTGATCCCAACGGGCTGAGCACCGCGGCGGTGGCGTACACGACCGACCAGACCGCGACCAAGGAGCTGGAGCGGAAGAACGTCGACGTCCAGTGGCTCAGCTGCACCGCCAACTACGGGAACGACAAGGCGTACACGCCCGGCAAGTCGACGCCGGAGGCGAGCGAGACGACCGTCGCCAACGTGGACTGCCAGGGCGAGACCAAGGACGGCAGGGACATCACCGTCACCGGGACGGTCACCCGCGCGGTCAACGGCTCGTGCGTACGCGGTCAGTTGGTCGCCAAGGTGGGCGGCAAGGAGTGGTTCCGGGTGAACGGCCTCGGCAACTGCAACGCCACCCCGTCCCCGGTCAAACCGCCCGCCACCTACCAGCAGCCCGGCGAACCCACGGTCACGGTGACCGTCACCCGGACGATCTACTGCCAGGGCGACCCCAGTTGCTGGCCGGTCGAGGGCAAGTGACCGGTACGGACCGTCCGTGGCCAAGTGATCCAAACCCCTGTGCCCGGTGAGCGCGACTGCATAGAGTGATCGGGTGACACAGCCCGCGGCCCACGCCTATCTCCGGTATCCGCATCCGCACGGCGACTCGGTGGCGTTCACCGCCGAGGACGATGTGTGGCTCGCACCTCTCGACGGCGGCCGGGCCTGGCGGGTCAGTGCCGACAACGTGCCGGTCAACCATCCGCGCATCTCGCCGGACGGAACGACCGTCGCCTGGACCTCCAGCCGCGACGGCGCCCCCGAGGTGCATGTCGCGCCGATCGACGGAGGCGCCGCCAAACGCCTGACGTACTGGGGGAGTTCGCGTACCCAGGTGCGCGGCTGGACCCCGGACGGCGAGGTGCTCGCGATCAGCACGCAGGGTCAGGCGAGCCTGCGCCGCAGCTG
Source organism: Streptomyces sp. NPDC092369 (assembly GCF_044755245.1). NCBI lineage: Bacteria > Bacillati > Actinomycetota > Actinomycetes > Kitasatosporales > Streptomycetaceae > Streptomyces > Streptomyces sp. NPDC092369. Next base: position 1,015,599 of record NZ_JBIVQP010000002.1, on the reverse strand, counting down.
GGCGCGGGCCGTCCCGCTGGACGGCGGACCGGCCGCCACCCTGCCGTACGGGCCCGTCGGCGATGTGGCCTTCGGCCCGGCCACCGTGCTGCTGTCCGCGCCGATGGGCCGCGAGGCCGCCTGGTGGAAGCGCTACCGGGGCGGTACGGCGGGCAAGTTGTGGATCGACCCGGACGGTGACGGCGAATTCGTGCGCCTGCACGAGGAGTTGGACGGGAATCTGGAGACGCCCGTGTGGGTGGGGGACCGCCTCGCGTTCCTCTCCGACCACGAGGGCGTCGGAGCCGTGTACTCCTCCCTGGCCGACGGCTCCGACCTGCGCCGCCACACACCCGGTGGGGGAGGCTTCTACGCACGGCACTTGGCCGGCGACGGCAGTCGACTCGTCTACTCCAGCGCCGGTGAGCTGTGGATCCTCGACAGCCTCGACACCGAACCCCGACGCCTCGACATCCGGCTCGGCGGCCCGCGCGCCGACCTCCAGCCCTTCCCGGTGAACGCGTCCCGCTGGTTCGGCTCCGCCCACCCCGACCACACCGCCCGCGGCAGCGCGGTCGCCGTCCGCGGCGCCGTGCACTGGGTCACCCACCGCGCAGGCCCCGCCCGCGCCCTCGCCGCCGAACCCGGCGTACGGGCCCGGCTGCCGCGCACCTTCCGCGCCGACGGCGAGGAGCACGTCGTCTGGGTCACCGACGCCGAGGGCGACGACGCCCTGGAGTTCGCCCCCGCGACCGGCAGTGCCCCGGGCGCCACCCCGCGCCGGCTCGCCGCCGGACAGCTCGGCCGGGTCCTCGACCTCGCCGTGGCCCCCGACGGCAGCCGGGTCGCCGTCGCCGCGCACGACGGACGCGTCCTGCTCGTCGAGCGGGACAGCGGCGAGGTCCGCGAGATCGACCGCAGCGCCGACGGCAACGTGTCCGGGCTGGTCTTCTCGCCCGACTCCGGCTGGCTCGCCTGGTCCCACCCCGGCCCGCGCCCGCTGCGCCAGCTCCGGCTCGCCAACACCACCGACCTGTCGGTCACCGAGGCCACCCCGCTCCGCTTCCGCGACTACTCGCCGGTCTTCACCCTCGACGGCAAGCACCTCGCCTTCCTCTCCGCGCGCTCCTTCGACCCGGTCTACGACGAGCACGTCTTCGACCTGGCCTTCGTCGGCGGCTCCCGCCCGCACCTGATCACACTGGCCGCGACCACCCCGTCCCCCTTCGGACCGCAGCGCCACGGCCGGCCCTTCGAGACCCCGGACAAGGACGAGACGCCCGACAGCGAGGGCGCCCCCAGCACCCGTATCGACCTCGAAGGGCTCGCCGAGCGGATCGTGCCGTTCCCGGTCGAGGCCGCTCGCTACTCCACCCTGCGCGCGGCCAAGGACGGCGTGCTGTGGCTGCGCCACCCCGTGCGCGGGGTCCTCGGCGCCTCCCGGGCCACCCCGGACGACCCCGACCCGCGGACCGCGCTGGAACGGTACGACCTGGTCCAGCAGCGCATCGAGCACCTCGCCTCGGACGCCGACCACCTCACGGTCAGCGGCGACGGCAAGCGGGTCCTGCTGTGGACCGACGGCAAGCTGAAGGTCGTCCCCAGCGACCGGCGCGCCTCCGGCGACGACGACAGCGACACGAACATCACCGTCGACCTCACCCGCGTCCGCCAGACCGTCGACCCGGCCGCCGAGTGGCGCCAGATGTACGACGAGACCGGCCGCCTCATGCGGGACAACTTCTGGCGCCCCGACCTGGGCGGCGTCGACTGGGCCGGCGTCCTGGACCGCTACCGCCCCGTCCTGGACCGGGTCACCACCCACGACGACCTGGTCGACCTCCTCTGGGAGGTGCAGGGCGAGCTGGGCACCTCGCACGCCTACGTCACCTCGCGCGGCGGCCACGGCGACGGCGAACGCCAGGGCCTGCTCGGCGCCGACATCTCCCGTCACGAGGACGGCAGTTGGCGCGTCGACCGGGTCCTGCCCGCCGAGACCTCCGACCCCGACGCCCGCTCCCCGCTGGCCGCACCCGGCGTCGCGGTCCGCGCGGGCGACGCGATCGTGGCCGTGGCCGGCCGCCCCGTGGACCCGGTGACCGGCCCGGGCCCCCTCCTCGTCGGCACGGCGGGCAAACCGATCGAGCTGACGATCCTCCCGTCCGGCGGCGGTGACCAGCGCCACGCGGTCGTCGTCCCCGTCTCGGACGAAGAGCCCCTCCGCTACCACGCCTGGGTCGCCGACCGCCGCGCCTACGTCCACGAACAGTCCGGCGGCCGCCTCGGCTACCTCCACGTCCCCGACATGCAGGCCCCCGGCTGGGCCCAGATCCACCGCGACCTCCGTGTCGAGGTGGCCCGCGAGGGCCTCGTCGTCGACATCCGCGAGAACCGCGGCGGCCACACCTCCCAACTCGTCATCGAGAAGCTGGCCCGCCGCATCGTCGGCTGGGACGTCCCCCGCGGAGTCCGCCCCTACAGCTACCCCGAGGACGCCCCCCGCGGCCCCGTCGTCGCCATCGCCAACGAGTTCTCCGGCTCCGACGGCGACATCGTCAACGCCGCGATCAAGGCCCTCGGCATCGGCCCGGTCGTGGGCACCCGCACCTGGGGCGGGGTCATCGGCATCGACAGCCGCTACCGCCTGGTCGACGGCACCCTCGTCACCCAGCCCAAGTACGCGTTCTGGCTGGAGGGTTACGGGTGGGGAGTGGAAAACCACGGAGTCGACCCCGACGTCGAGGTACTGCAACGCCCCCAGGACTGGGCAGCGGGCAGGGACCCCCAGTTGGACGAGGCGATCCGCTTGGCCCTTGAGTCCCTGGAGAACAGCCCGTCGAAAACCCCACCCAACTTGCCCACCTAGGGGCGCGGAGCTGTATCGATGTGCGGCTCCGCCGCGTGGGCGCGACCAGCCACAACGCACCCGCCCCCGACAACGCTACGATGCCCCATATTCGATCAATCTGTACGAGGAGCGGCCACATGCCAGGGGACCCTCAAGACGACTGTCTGTTCTGCAAGATCGTCGCAGGACACATCCCGGCCACCATCGTCCGTGAGACTCAGACCACCGTCGCGTTCAGGGACATCAACCCCCAGGCCCCCACCCACGTGCTGGTCATCCCCAAGGCGCACTACGCGAACGCCGCCGAACTGGCCACCGCCGCACCGGAACTCGCCGCTGACGTACTCCGCGAAACCCAGGCCGTGGCCGCCGAGGACAAGCTGGACAGCTACCGCACCGTCTTCAACACCGGTGCGGGCGTGGGCCAGACCGTCTTCCACGCCCACGCCCATGTACTCGGAGGCCGCGGCCTCACGTGGCCCCCTGGATAAACCGCCATGTCCGTACGCGAACTGGTGGTCCTCGGCACAGCCAGCCAGGTCCCCACCCGCCACCGCAACCACAACGGCTACCTCCTGCGCTGGGACTCCGAAGGCATCCTCTTCGACCCCGGCGAGGGCACCCAGCGTCAGATGCTCCGCGCGGGCGTCGCCGCGCACGACCTCAACCGGATCTGCGTGACGCACTTCCACGGCGACCACTCCCTCGGCCTCGCCGGCGTCATCCAGCGCATCAACCTGGACCGGGTCCCGCACGAGATCACCGCGCACTACCCGCGCTCGGGCCGGCACTTCTTCGACCGCCTGCGCTATTCCACCGCCTACCGCGAGACCGTCGGCATTACGGAGGCCCCCGTGGACGCGGACGGCGTGTTCGTCACCACGCCCTCCTACACACTGGAAGCCCGGAAGCTCTCCCACCCCGTCGAGTCCTACGGCTACCGCCTCACCGAACCCGACGGCCGCCGCATGCTCCCCGACCGCCTCGCCGCGCACGGCATCAAGGGCCCGGACGTGGGCCGTATCCAGCGCGAGGGATCAGTCGACGGCGTCTCCCTCGCCGACGTCAGCGAACCGCGCCGCGGACAGCGTTTCGCGTTCGTCATGGACACCCGTCTGTGCAACGGAGTCCACGCCCTCGCGGAGGGCTGCGACATGCTGGTCATCGAGTCGACGTTCCTCGACGAGGACGAGCAACTCGCCGTGGACCACGGCCACTTGACCGTCGGACAGGCGGCGAGGGTGGCGCGGGACGCCGGCGTACGGCATCTGGTCCTCACCCACTTCAGCCAGCGCTACTCCGACCCCGACGAGTTCGAGCGCCAGGCACGGGCCGCGGGCTACGAGGGGGAGCTGACCGTGGCGCACGATCTACTGAGGGTGCCGGTTCCGAAACGGCGGTAAAACACCCGTACGATACTTCGATGCCTCTCCCCAAAGCCGAACTGCACCTGCACATCGAAGGCACCCTGGAGCCCGAGCTCGCTTTCGCCCTCGCCGCCCGCAACGGCGTCGAACTGCCCTACGCGGACACGGAAGAGCTCCGCAAGGCGTACCTCTTCGACGACCTCCAGACATTCCTGAATCTCTATTACGAGCTGATGGCCGTCCTGCGCACCGAGCGGGACTTCGAGGACCTGGCGAACGCCTATTTCTCCCGGGCCGCCGCGCAGGGCGTACGGCACGCGGAGATCTTCTTCGACCCGCAGGCGCACCTCGCGCGGGGCGTGGACATGGGCACGGTGGTGGAGGGCCTGTGGCGGGCGCTGGGGAGCAGCGAGACCGATCACGGCGTCTCCACGAAGCTCATCCTGTGCTTCCTGCGCGACCAGTCCGCCGAGTCGGCCATGGAGACGCTGGAGGCCGCGAAGCCGTACCTCGACCGGATCGTCGGGATCGGCCTCGACTCGGCCGAGGTCGGCCACCCGCCGGTGAAGTTCCGCGAGGTCTACGAGGCCGCCGCGGCCCTCGGTCTACGACGGGTCGCGCACGCCGGTGAGGAGGGCCCGCCGGAGTACATCACCGAGGCCCTGGACGTCCTCGGCGTCGAGCGGATCGACCACGGGCTGCGCTGCATGGAGGACGCGGAGCTGGTGGCCCGGCTGGTCCGGGACCGCGTCCCTCTGACCCTGTGCCCGCTGTCCAACGTCCGCTTGCGCGCGGTGAATGTACTCGCCGAACATCCCCTCCCCGCCATGCTGGACGCGGGTCTGCTCTGCACGGTCAACTCCGACGACCCCGCCTACTTCGGCGGCTACGCGGGCGACAACTTCGACGCGGTGCGCTCGGCGCTGGGCCTGAGCGACGACCGGTTGCGCGAACTGGCCCGCAACTCGTTCGTCGCGTCCTTCCTGGAGGACGACGAGGAGTTGCGGGCGCGGTATCTCGCTGAAGTCGACGCGTACGAGTTCTAGGCGGCCGGTGTCGTGTCGTAGGTGTGCGGCGCGGGATTCTCCACCGGGATCTCCATGACGGCGCTCTCCATGACGGCGCTCTCCACGACATGGCTCTCCATGACAGGGATCTCGACGACCGACACCTGCCTCCCGCCGAAGCGCAGCGCCACCGCGGTCATCGGTACGGCGATCACCAGCAGCCCGAGCGCCAGGATCACCCCCATCGTCGGGAACCCGGCCCGCGCGGCCAGCACGCTTCCCGCCAGCGGGCCCGCCGCCGTCCCGAGCGAGGACGCCGAGCCGACCAGGACGGCCCAGCGGCCGCGCGGGTCGAGGCAGGCGGCGAGGCCGATGACGTACGAGAGGACGACCGGGTAGAGCAGGTTCCAGGCGATCTCGCCGGTCGCGAAGGTCGTGAGGTCGGTCGCGGACGCGCTCAGCAGGACGCAGAGCGCGATGACGGCCGTACCGGCGCCGATGGGCAGCGCGCGGCCCAGGCGCGGGCCGAGGGCGCCCGCGACCGTGACGCCGAACAGGCCCGCGCCGAGCGCCACCGCGAAGACCGCGCCGACGGTGGTCTCCGTCAACCGCGCCTGGTCCAGGCCGATCCGGCCGCTGACGCCCCACAGGGAGTTCTGCACGAGGGACCAGCAGGGCATGGTGACGGCGAGGAGGAGTCCGGCGCGGAAGTGGGGGAGACGGCTGCCGTCGAGTACCGCGTGGGTGGTCGCCGTGCGGAGAGGGAGGCGGCCGGTGAGCGGCCAGACCAGCAGTGCCGTGAGGGCGATCGCGGCGAGCGGCTGGCCGTGGCCCGGGCCGAGATGCGGGACGGTCAGATAGACCGCGCCGGCGAGCGCGGAGACCCCGAGCAGGCCGACCGTGGTGGTGCGGTGCGGGTCGGGCTGCGCGGCGATGCCGGTGGCGGCGACCGTGGTGGCCGTGCCGGAGCCGAAGCCGCCGACCAACGCGCCTACGACGACGGCGGGGACGGCTGTGGTGAGGGCGGCGGTGCCGTAGCCGAGGACGGCGAGGGCGAGGCCGATACGGGCGAGGGCGCGGGGGCCGACGCGGTCGACGCGGGCGGCCAGGACGAAGCCGGCGGCGGCCGAGCTCAGCAGCAGCGCGCTGCCGAGGGCGCCGGCCTGCGTGGCGCTCAGCGGCAGCCCGGAGTCCAGGCGGCCGACGGTGGTCGGGAGGAGGTAGGGGGCGAGGTACCCGGCCGTGAAAAGGGCGACGAGGGGCCAGGCGATGGTGCGGGGGGCGAACACGGGCGTTCCCAGGGCATGCGAAAGAAGCGGCTCGAGAAGGGGGTGGGGCGCAGGCCGTCGACGGACAGGAACGCGCGAGGAATTTGTATCAAGCACGCGGTTGCGGAAAGAAGCCCGGGATGTGTGATGTGGCGCACGTTGCGTTTGGGGTGGGGGAGGTCGGGAAGCGGAACGCGTCGCCGAGGTGAACCCAGCCTGTCCGACCAGCGCTAACGCCAGTGAACCGCGCCTCCCGCGCCCGGTGCCGAGGACTCGATCTTCTCCCTGATCTCCCGCATCACCGTCACGATCCGCTCCTCGTGCGCCGTCGTCAGCCGGGCCACCGGCACCGCGCAGCTGATCGCGTCCTGGGCCGGGTCGTCGTAGCGCAGGGCGAAGCCGAAGCCGACGATGCCGAGGACGCCCTCCTCGCGGTCGATCGAGTAGCCGCGGGCACGGATCAGGGCGAGGTCGGAGGCGAGGGACTCGCGGGTGGTGCGGGTGTTGGGGGTGAGGGCCTCGTAGGGGCCCTCGGGCAGTTCCTCGTCCGGGCGCTGGGCCAGCAGCGCCTTGCCCAGCGCGCCCACGTGCGCCGGCAGCCGCCGCCCGACCCGCAGGATCGTGCGCAGGTACTCGTGCGACTCCCGGGTCGCGAGATACGCCACGTCCCCCCCGTCGAGGCGTCCCATGTGGATCGTCTCGCCGAGCGCCACGGAGGCCTCGTCGAGATACGGGCGCACGGCGCGCACGCGCGGGTCGGAGTCGAGGTAGCTGGTGCCGGTGAGCAGGGCGTGGATGCCGATGCCGTAGAGCGAACCGGTGACGTCGGTACGGACCCAGCCGCGGCTGATCAGGGTCTGGAGCAGCGCGTACATCGAGCTGCGCGGCACGTCCAGCTCGTCGGCGAGCTCCTGGAGGCGCGCGGGACGGTCGCCGCGCGCGGCGAGCAGTTCGAGCAGCTCGACCGTGCGGGCGGCGGACTTCACCTCGCGGACGCCACCGGGCTCTGACATGCGCCGATCGTAGCGAGCGTGAGCGCCCCATTGACGGTCGTGGTTCGCGTATCTAATCTCTGTTTTCATACATGGATAACGTCTACATGGGGAGATGGCCTAAGGTGCCCAAGGTGAACGTCGGAACGGAGACCGTGGTGCGCAGGCTGCGGGACGGGATGACGGGCGGTGTGCTCTCCTTCCCGCTCACCTCCTTCCACGAGGACGGCTCGCTCGACCCGGACGGCTTCCGCGCCCATGTCGCGGCACAGATCGCCACCGCACCCGGCGCCGTCTTCCCCGCCTGCGGCACCGGCGAGTTCTTCTCGCTGGACGAGGACGAGTACCGCCGGGTCGTCGCCGTCACCGTCGAGGAGGCGGCCGGCCGGCTGCCCGTGGTGGCCGGCGTCGGCTACGGCTGGGCGCAGGCCGCACGGTTCGCGCGTATCGCCGAGGAGGCCGGCGCCGACGCCCTCCTGGTCCTGCCGCACTACCTCGTCGCCGCCCCGCAGGACGGCCTGGTCGCCCAGCTGGAGCAGCTCGCCGCCCGCACCTCGCTGCCGCTCATCGCCTACCAGCGCGGCCAAGTCGCCTTCGGAATGGACGCGTTCCGGCAGATCACGCGGATCCCCGGCGTCATCGGCCTCAAGGACGGCCACAGCGACCTCGACCGCCTCCAGCGCCTCACCCTGGCCGCCCCCGAGGACTTCCTCTTCTTCAACGGCGCCTCCACCGCCGAGATCCAGGCCCGCGCCTACGCCACCGTCGGCGTCCCCGCCTACTCCTCCGCCGTCCACGCCTTCGCCCCCGAGATCGCGAACGCCTTCTTCGCCGCCCTGAGCGCCGGCGACGACGGCACGGTCGACAAGCTGCTGCGCGACTTCTACGTCCCGCTCGTCGAACTCCGCGACCGGGTACCGGGTTACGCCGTCTCGCTGGTCAAGGCCGCGGCCCGGCTGCGCGGCCGGCCCGTCGGCCCCGTCCGCGCCCCGCTCACCGACCCCTCGGCCGCCGACCTGGCCGACCTCAAGGCCCTCCTCGCCACCGGCCTCGACCTCGTAGGAGCCGCCCTGTGAACCTCGCCATCGCCGACGTCCGGCTCACGCCGATCCTCATCGCCGACCCGCCCCTGCTCAACACCCAGGGCGTACACCAGCCGTACACCCCCCGGCTGATCGTCGAGGTGGAGACGGCCGACGGGATCACCGGCGTCGGCGAGACGTACGGCGACACCAAGTACCTGGAACTGGCCCAGCCGTTCGCCGAGAAACTGAAAGGTTGTCAGATCACGGATCTGAACGGGCTGTTCACGATCGCCGACGAGGTGTCCGTGGACGACTCCCGGGTCTCCGCGCAGGTCGACGTCGGCGGGCTGCGCGGGGTCCAGACCGCCGACAAGCTGCGCCTGTCCGTCGTCTCCGGCTTCGAGGTCGCCTGCCTCGACGCCCTCGGCAAGACCCTCGGCCTGCCCGTGCACGCGCTGCTCGGGGGCAAGGTGCGGGACGCCGTCGAGTACAGCGCGTACCTGTTCTACAAGTGGGCCGACCATCCGGCGGGCGTGGCCTGCGAGAAGGACGACTGGGGGGCCGCGGTCGATCCGGCGGGGGTCGTCGAACAGGCGCGGAGGTTCAAGGAGCGCTACGGGTTCACCTCGTTCAAGCTCAAGGGCGGCGTCTTCCCGCCGGACGAGGAGATCGCCGCCGTACGGGCGTTGGCCGAGGCCTTCCCCGGACATCCGCTGCGGCTCGACCCCAACGGCGCCTGGTCCGTGGCGACTTCGCTCAAGGTGGCACAGGAGGTGGGCGGCCTTCTGGAGTACCTGGAGGACCCCGCGCTCGGCACGCCCGCCATGGCCGAGGTGTCCGCCGGGACCGACGTGCCGCTGGCCACCAACATGTGCGTGACCACCTTCGCCGAGATCAGGGAGGCGTTCTCGCGGGACGCCGTCCAGGTCGTCCTCTCCGACCACCACTACTGGGGCGGACTGCGCAACACCCAGCAACTCGCCGCCGTCTGCCGCACGTTCGGCGTCGGGGTGTCCATGCACTCGAACACGCACCTGGGGATCAGCCTGGCCGCGATGACCCACGTCGCGTCCACCGTCCCCAACCTCCACCACGCCTGCGACTCCCACTACCCCTGGCAGTCCGAGGACGTCCTCACCGAGCGCCTCACCTTCGAGGGCGGCCAGGTCACCGTCTCCGACGCACCCGGCCTGGGCGTCCAACTCGACCACGGCAAGCTGGCGTTGCTGCACCGGCGGTGGCTCGACGACGACGGTTCGCTGCGCGAGCGGGACGACGCGGCGGCGATGCGGGTCGCGGAGCCGGGGTGGGAGACGCCGAGCGTGCCTCGCTGGTAGGCGCGGACGAGGGCGGATCGGGGCGGCCGGATCCGGACGCGGGCGACGGCCGGGCGCGATCGCGGTGACGGCGCGTCGGCACGCGGTGGACCTGCGGCTCCCCGCTCCGGCGCGACCCACGGACAGGGCTGCTGCGACGGCCGGTTGTCGGTGGGGTGGTGCACACTGGCCTGATCCGCACCATGTCAGGGAGTGCACCGTGATCGCGCCCACCGGGAAGGGATCGTCGCCCACCACCTCGGGACCGCAGTGTCAGGCCGAGGTCGACCCGCTGGCCGCCGTGCGCGCACCGGGCGATCCCCCCTGGGACGTGTACCTCACGGGCACGGTCTTCCTCGACATCGTCTTCACCGGTCTGGAGACCGCCCCGGTGCGCGGGACCGAGTCCTGGGCGCGCGGGATGGGGTCCAGCCCCGGCGGTGTCGCCAACATGGCCACCGCCCTGGCCCGCCTGGGCCTGCGCACGTCCCTCGCCGCGGCCTTCGGCGACGACCACTACGGCGAGTACTGCTGGGACGCCCTGGAGCAGGGCGAGCACATCGACCTCTCCACCTCCCGCACGGTCCCCGGCTGGCACTCCCCGGTCACCGTCTCCATGGCCTACGAGGGCGAGCGCACGATGGTCTCCCACGGCCACGAGCCGCCCCCCGAGGCCGTGGCCGTCGCCAAGACCGGCGTCCTGGACAACCCGCCCCGCGCGCGTGCCGCTGTCGCCTCCCTCACGCCCGGCGAGCACGCACCCTGGATCGCCGAGGCCGCGAGCAGGGGCACCCGCGTCTTCGCCGACGTCGGCTGGGACGACACGGGCGCCTGGGACCTGGCGGGCCTGCCCGACCTCGAACACTGCGAGGCCTTCCTGCCGAACGCGGAGGAGGCCATGCGCTACACGGGCGCCAAGTCCCCCCGCGCCGCCGCCCACGCCCTCACCGAACACGTGCCGCTCGCGGTGGTGACCCTCGGTGCGGAGGGCGCCTACGCGGTCGACCGGCGGACCGGCGAGACCGCCGAGGTGCCCGCCATCGCCGTGGAGGCCCTGGACCCCACCGGCGCCGGTGACGTCTTCGTGGCCGGCTTCGTCACCGGCACCCTGGCCGACTGGCCGCTCGCGGACCGCCTCGCCTTCGCGGGCCTCACGGCGGCCCTCTCCGTCCAGGAGTTCGGCGGCTCGCTCTCGGCGCCCGGCTGGTCCGAGATCGCGGCCTGGTGGCGCAAGGTCCAGTCCGTCGAGGCCCAGGACCCGACGGCCCTCCAGCGCTACGCCTTCCTGGAGACCCTCCTCCCGAAGGCGGCGGCGAGACCGTGGCCCCTGCGCCGGGCGGTACCGACGATCGGCTTCGGCAGATCGACCTGACGGCGTTCGGTCCCTTGGGGGGGGCGCCGGGAGGGGGCGACCCGGTGGGCGGTGTCGTGGGGTGAGCTGGTCGGTCTGCCGCGTCGCGGCGCGGATCGGTGGTCCGGCGGCGGTTGCGCAGAGGGCTGGTTGTCCGGCCGGTCGGTGACCGGCCCGGCGGACGGGTGGGCAGCGCGTGCAGCGGGGCCCGGCGGACGAGTGGGCAGCGTGTTCAGGATCGGCGGTCGGGTCAGCGGTCGGCCGCCGGGTCAGCGCTCCCCGGCCCGCCCCAGCACCTCGCCGACCTGCTCATGGAGCACCTCGCGCACCTGCGCCGGCAGCGAGCCCAGTGCCGTACCGTCCAAGACATCCCGCACCGCCTCCGTGCCCGTGTCGCACGGAACGGTCTCGCTGATCACCTCGTAGCCCTCTCGTACGGCGACCCTCAGCAGGAGCCCGGCGCCCGCGGGGGCGTGGACCGCGGAGGCGACCACGTAGGGCGGGGGGCCGCCCGCCGACTCGGGGAGCTTGCGGTAGCCGCTGGCGACCGGGGTGCGCCAGTGCAGGCTCAGGAGGAGGGGCTGCTTGGCCAGCAGCTCGGCGAGGTCCGTGCGGACCGGGCCCTCCGGTGTCAGGACCAGGGCGCGGGCGCCCAGTACGAGGGCCGCGGGCAGCAGACACCGCAGCGTGCTGCCGACGATGTTCCCGCCCACCGTCGCGGTCCGCCGTACGGCCCCCGTGCCTATCCCGGCCGCCGCCCGCCGCAGTACCTCCGGCACCCGCTCGTCGATCTGGTGCAGCAGCACCGCCGCGCCCACCTCCTCGGCGCCGACGACGTTCGCCTCCGGCACCTCGCGCAGGGACACGGCCTGTTCCGGGAAACCGTCCCGTTGCCAGCCCGCCCACACAAGGGTGGCACCACCGACGGGTATCGCCCCCTCGCTCAGGCACCGCTGTGCCTCGGACACGGACGTGGGCAGACGCAGGAGCACGGCCTACCTTCTTTCTCCGAACGGACGGACGGGTCGGACGAGGCGGACGGGACGGGCGGGACGGGCGCGGACGGGATGGAGCGCCGGCGCCCTCGAACACCTGTGGCGGCACGCGAGGAACAGCACCGGAGCGCATTCTTCCCCCGCACGCGGGGGGAGCATGCAGGGCTCATCGCTTCACACAGGGCGCCTTCGCCCGTGAAAAGCCCTACGGCGTTGTCAGTGCACCGACGTACTCTTGGAGCCGTGAGGCCGCCCTCAGCTACGCGGCCGTGACGAGGAGGAATCGCAGGCCTACAGAGCCGGCCCATGACTCAGACACCCACAGCTCCCACCCCCGCGCAGGGGCAGGCCAGAGCACAGTTCACGGTCCCTGCCCAGCACCCGATGGTCACCGTGCTGGGTTCCGGCGACGCCCTCCTGCGCGTGATCGAGAAGGCCTTCCCGGCGGCCGACATCCACGTCCGGGGCAATGAGATCAACGCGGTCGGCGACGCCGGTGAAGTCGCCCTCGTCCAGCGCCTGTTCGACGAGATGATGCTGGTGCTCCGCACGGGCCAGCCGATGACGGAGGACGCAGTGGAACGCTCGATCGCCATGCTGAGGGCGAGCGAGAACGGGAAGGGCGACGGCCAGGAGACCCCGGCCGAGGTCCTCACACAGAACATCCTGTCCTCGCGCGGCCGCACCATCCGACCCAAGACCCTCAACCAGAAGCGGTACGTCGACGCGATCGACAAGCACACGATCGTCTTCGGCATCGGCCCCGCAGGCACCGGCAAGACCTACCTCGCCATGGCCAAGGCGGTGCAGGCCCTGCAGGCCAAGCAGGTCACCCGCATCATCCTCACCCGCCCCGCGGTCGAGGCGGGCGAGCGGCTCGGCTTCCTGCCGGGCACGCTCTACGAGAAGATCGACCCCTACCTGCGCCCGCTGTACGACGCGCTGCACGACATGCTGGACCCGGAGTCGATCCCGAAGCTGATGGCCGCGGGCACGATCGAGGTCGCCCCGCTGGCGTACATGCGCGGCCGTACGCTCAACGACGCCTTCATCATCCTGGACGAGGCCCAGAACACGAGCCCCGAGCAGATGAAGATGTTCCTCACCCGGCTCGGCTTCGAGTCGAAGATCGTGATCACCGGTGACGTGACGCAGGTCGACCTGCCGAGCGGCACCAAGAGCGGTCTGCGCCAGGTGCAGGACATCCTCGAAGGGGTCGACGACGTCCACTTCTCGCGGCTGTCGTCGCAGGATGTCGTACGGCACAAGCTGGTCGGCCGTATCGTCGACGCGTACGAGAAGTACGACAGCGAGAACGGTACGGAGAACGGCACCCACAAGGGCGCCCGTAACAAGCGGAAGTAGACCAGCACGACCATGTCGATCGACGTCAACAACGAGTCCGGAACCGAGGTCGACGAGCAGGCGATCCTCGACATCGCCCGCTACGCGCTCGCTCGGATGCGTATCCACCCGCTCTCCGAGCTCTCGGTGATCGTCGTGGACGACGACGCCATGGAGCAGTTGCACATCCAGTGGATGGACCTGCCGGGGCCCACCGACGTGATGTCGTTCCCGATGGACGAGCTGCGTCCGCCGGCGAAGGACGACGAGGAGCCGGTGCAGGGGCTGCTCGGGGACATCGTGCTGTGTCCCGAGGTCGCCAAGAAGCAGGGTGAGGAAGCGCCGACGCGGCACTCCATGGACGAGGAGCTCCAACTGCTCACCGTCCATGGGGTGTTGCACCTGCTGGGCTACGACCACGAGGAGCCGGACGAGAAGGCCGAGATGTTCGGTCTGCAGGCCGCCATCGTGGACGGCTGGCGTGCGGAGAAGGGCATGACCGGCCCCTCTCCGGCCCCGACCGTCTCATGAGCCCGCAGATCGTCGCGGGCGCCGTCGCGCTGGTCGTCGTCGCCTGGCTCGCCGCCTGCGCGGAGGCGGGCCTCGCGCGCGTGTCCAGCTTCCGGGCCGAGGAGGCCGTCAAGTCCGGCCGCCGGGGCAGCGCGAAGCTGGCGCAGGTCGCGGCCGACCCGACGCGCTATCTGAACGTCGCCCTGCTGGTCCGGGTGGCCTGCGAGATGGCGGCCGCCGCGCTGGTGACGTACGCGTGCCTCCAGGAGTTCCCCGGCACCACCGAGGCCCTCCTGGTCGCGATCGGCGTGATGGTCCTGGTGTCGTACGTGGCCGTCGGGGTCTCCCCGCGCACCATCGGCCGCCAGCATCCGCTGAACACGGCGACCGCGGCGGCGTACGTGCTGGTGCCGCTCGCCCGGATCATGGGTCCGATCCCGTATCTGCTGATCCTCATCGGCAACGCGCTCACCCCCGGCAAGGGGTTCCGCCGCGGTCCCTTCGCCTCCGAGGCGGAGCTGCGCGCGCTGGTCGACCTCGCCGAGAAGGAGTCGCTGATCGAGGACGACGAGCGCCGCATGGTGCACTCGGTCTTCGAACTGGGCGACACGCTCGTACGGGAGGTCATGGTCCCGCGGACCGACCTCGTCGTCATCGAGCGCTACAAGACGATCCGCCAGGCCCTCACCCTCGCCCTGCGGTCGGGTTTCTCGCGCATCCCGGTGACCGGGGAGAGCGAGGACGACATCGTCGGGATCGTGTACCTGAAGGACCTGGCCCGCAAGACGCACATCAGCCGGGACGCGGAGAGCGAGCTGGTGTCCACGGCCATGCGCCCCGCCGCCTTCGTGCCCGACACGAAGAACGCGGGCGATCTGCTGCGCGAGATGCAGCAGGACCGCAATCACGTCGCCGTCGTCATCGACGAGTACGGCGGCACGGCCGGCATCGTCACCATCGAGGACATCCTGGAGGAGATCGTCGGCGAGATCACGGACGAGTACGACCGTGAACTCCCGCCGGTCGAGGACCTCGGCGACGACCGTTACCGCGTCACGTCCCGCCTCGACATCACCGACCTGGGCGAGCTGTACGGCCTGGAGGAGTACGACGACGAGGACGTCGAGACCGTCGGCGGCCTCCTCGCCAAGGCCCTGGGCCGAGTGCCCATCGCGGGCGCCTCCAGCGTGGTCGACCTGCCGGACGGGCGCGAACTGCGCCTGACCGCCGAGGACTCGGCCGGCCGCCGCAACAAGATCGTCACGGTCCTGGTGGAGCCGGTGGACCCGGCCGGCACCGAGGCGAAGCCGAAGGAGTGACGGGAGAGTGGGGCAGGGGTGACGCACGCCGACGGGGGACCGGTGGCCCGGATGCGGGTGACCAACAGCGGTACGGCGATGCTGGAGTTGATCCTGGAGCCGTACGGCAGCGACCACTGGCTGCGGCCCGGGGAGACGTTCGTGGTGGAGACGTACGGCTTCGGACCCGGCGATCCCTTCGAGGTCGAGCACGAGCCGGCGCGGGTGACGGTGTATCTCGACGGGCACGGGGACGTGCTCGACGTCCACGGTGCCGAGGTCGAGTGCGGCCACGGCCGTCCCACGAGCGCCGAGGAGGCGACCGTATGACCCCCGACCGACTGCGCGACCTCTGCCTCTCCTTCAACGCGGCCGTGGAGGACTTCCCCTTCACCCCCGAGACCTCCGTCTTCAAGGTGCTCGGCAAGCTGTTCGCGCTGACCCGGCTCGACGGCAGCCCGCTCACCGTGAACCTCAAGTGCGACCCCGAGGACGCGGTGCGGCTGCGGGAGGAGTACCCGGGGCTGATCATCCCCGGCTACCACATGAACAAGCGGCACTGGAACACGGTCACGGTCGACGGAGAGCTCCCGGACCGGGTGGTCCGGGAGCTCGTGGAGGACTCGTACGACCTGGTGGTGGCCGGTCTACCGCGCGCCGAGCGGCTCCGCCTCGACCGCCCCTGAGCGCACCCGCAGGCCAAGCGCGACCAGTGCGGCGGCGGCCAGCACGATCACCGAGTCGATCGCCAGGACCGTGTGCACGCCGGACAGCAGGTCGTCCGAGGTGGTGGCCAGGACACCCAGGAGCGGGATGCCGACGGTGATGCCGATCTGCTGGGTGGAGGTGACCAGGCCGGTGGCCAGGCCCTGTTCCGCGTCCGGGACGCCCGAGGTGACGGTGACGCCGTAGGAGATGATCGCGCCCAGGTGGCACATGCTCGCCAGCGAGACGGCGGTCGTGGCGAGCCAGACCGACCAGGTGTGGGCGTTCAGGCCCAACAGGGCGGTGACCAGGGCGCCTTGACCGGCCAGCGAGAGGGCGAGGGTGCGGCGGGCGCCGAGCCGGCCGATGACCTTCGGGGCGTACGTGCCCGCCACCGCCGACAGCACGCCCTGGACGCCGAAGACAAGACCCGTCTCGAAGGCGGACAGGCCGAGGACCTCCTGCAAGTACAGGGTCAGGACGAAGACGACCGTCGACATCATCGAGAAGGTGACCAGACCGCCGATGTTGCCCCACGCCACCGTGCGGCGGCGCAGCATCGGAAGAGAGACCAGGGGCTGGGCGGTACGGGACTCGACGGCCACGAACGCGGTCAGCAGCAGGACGCCCGCGACGAGGGTGACGATGACGTCCGCGCCGCCGAAGCCGCGGTCGGCGGCCGTGGACAGGGCGTAGATCAGGGCGAGCAGGCCCGCGGTGACGGTGATCGCGCCGGGGATGTCCAGGCGCGGGCGGTCGGGGGTGCGGGACTCGGGGAGCAGGGCGGGGGCCAGCGGCAGGACGATCAGGGCGAAGACGGAGAGCAGGCCCATCGTGGAGCGCCAGCCGAGCGCGTCGGTCAGCACACCGCCCGCGACCATGCCGACGGTGAAGCCCAGCGAGAGCAGGGTGCCGGAGATGCCCAGGGCGCGGTCGCGGGCCGGCCCCTCCGGGAAGGTCGTCGTCAGCAGGGACATGCCGGTCGGCACGATCGCCGCCGCGCCCAGCCCCTGCAGCGCCCGGCCGGCCAGGAAGGACGCCGGGTCCCAGGCGAAGGTGGCCAGCAGCGAGGCCACGCCGAACAGGGCCAGCCCGGTCAGGAACAGCCTGCGGCGGCCGTACAGGTCGCCGATGCGGCCGAAGAGCAGCAGGAACCCGCCGGACGGGAGCGCGAACGCCGTCACCGCCCACTGCAGGGCCGAGGTGCTCATGCCCAGGTCCGGGCCGAGGACCGGCAGGGCGACGTTCAGGACGGAGAAGTCGAGGGCGACCATGAACTGGGCCGCGCACAGGACGAACAGGACGAGCTTGTCCCGCGTGGACAGCCGGGGAGTGCCGTGCGGAGGGGTGGACGGAGTGGTCGGGGTCGTGGTCTCGATCGCCATGGCAAGAGCATCGGGCGGCCGGAATAAGCGTGGGGAGTCGGAACTTATCGTGGTGGTGGCACCACCAGACAGAGGGGGATCTGTACGTGGCTGAGGACGTGGGCAGGAGCCATCGGCGGACCGAGTTGCGCGAGTTCCTGATGAGCAGGCGGGCCCGGGTGAGCCCGGCCGAGGCGGGACTGCCCGACGGCGGCGCCCGGCGCCGGACACCGGGGCTGCGCCGCGAGGAGGTCGCGGTGCTGGCCGGTGTGGGCGCCTCCTGGTACCAGTGGCTGGAGCAGGGCCGGGACATCTCGGTCTCCCCGCAGGTCCTGGACGCCGTGGCCCGGGTGCTGCGGCTGAGCGGCACCGAGCGCCGGCATCTGTACGTGCTGGCCGGGCTGAACCCGCCGGTGCCCGAAGTGGCCCCGGAGAAG
Source organism: Streptomyces sp. NPDC092369 (assembly GCF_044755245.1). Lineage (NCBI taxonomy): Bacteria > Bacillati > Actinomycetota > Actinomycetes > Kitasatosporales > Streptomycetaceae > Streptomyces > Streptomyces sp. NPDC092369. Next base: position 997,793 of record NZ_JBIVQP010000002.1, on the reverse strand, counting down.
CGGGACATGTGCGAGGGGCTGCGCCGGCTGATCGACACGTGGATGCCGTATCCGGCGCACATCATGGACGCGTACTACAACTGCGTGCAGTACAACGCGGCCGCCGCGATCGTGCTCGGCATGCGGCAGGAGGGCACGCAGAACTGCCTCGTCGACTTCTTCACCGACCCGCTGTACCGGTCCCGCTCCAAGAGCTGGGAGAAGAACGCGCGGACGGTCGTCGCGCAGTTCCGGGCGGCTTCCTCGGCGCGGCCCGACGACGAGGGGTACCAGGAGCTGCTGGACCGACTGCACGCGGACAGCCCGGAGTTCGCCGCACTGTGGGCGGAGCGGGACATCGAGGACGCCGGGCAGATCCGCAAGGAACTGGACCATCCGCTGGCCGGGCTGCTGGTCGTGGAGTCGACGGCGATGCGGGTCCCGGCCCGCCCCGACCTGACGATCGTGCTGCACACCCCGCTGGACGAGGCGAACACCGCGGCCAAGCTGGAGTGGCTGGCCTCCCCGCAGGCGCGGCGCGGGGCGATGTACCCCGTGGCGGGCTGAGGCCGGGCGCCCGGGGTGACGCGAGGTGCCCCCGCGGCCGGGTGAGGGCACCGGTTCTTCGTATGCTCTGGGCATGACCGACAGCAACGCGCTCGACCCCGAGGACCGCAAGATCGTCACCCTGGCCCGCTCCGCGCGGGCCCGCAACGGTGTGCCCGAGGGGGCGGCCGTACGGGACGACACCGGCCGTACGTATGTCGCCGGGACCGTCGAGCTTCGGTCACTGAAGCTGAGCGCGCTGCGGACGGCGGTGGCGATGGCGGTGGCTTCCGGGGCGAAGTCGCTGGAGGCGGCGGCGGTCGTCACGGAGGGCGACGCGGTGCCGGACGAGGATCGCGCGGCGGTGGCTGACCTGGGCGGAGCCGCGACACCCGTGCTGCTGGTCGGGCCCGACGGCGCCGTGCGCAGCACCGTGACCGCAGGCTGAAAACCGCTCTTTTCAGAGTCGGCCGGAATTCAACCTTGCCGCCTCCGTGTCTCTCACGCATCAATGGAACCGTCAGTTCCGACGGACCGTCAGATTCAGGCACCCAGCTCCACCACCCCCCACTCGGCGCCCCGCACCGCGCCCGCCTGTGGCCCGTTCGGACTCTCCCATCCATCCCCACATGGCAATTCCCGTACGGGAAGGGAGCCGGATCCCCATGAACGGCAAACGAATCAGCACAGGTGCGGCGATGGCGGTAGGGGCCCTCGCGGCCGCTTCGCTCGCGTTCGCGCCCAGCGCCCTCGCCGTCACCCCGCAGGAGGCGACGATCAACGCCGACTGCGGCATCTTCGGCGGCGGCCAGGCCACCCTCACGGCAACCCAGGACGGCACGGCGGCCACCATCACCGTCACGTCCGCGATCACCGCTCCGATCGCCCTGTCGGAGGACTCCATCTCCTCCACGCTCACCCTGGTGAACGCGAACGGCACCACCACCGCCTTCACCGGTACGGAGAACCCGGCGATGGCCACCGGTGACCCCGTCACCGTCGGTCCGCTCAACGGCACCGTGGCCTCCGGCGACAGCCTGGAGGCCTTCGGCGGCTCGCTGCAGATGACCATCTTCGGCATCAACGTCACGTGTACGGCGACCGCGGCGCAGTCGCCCGGCCCGTTCGTGTTCGACTGATGTAGTTCGTTGATGAGCCGTCAGTTCCCGTGCACCGCACAGGAACTGACGGCTCATCAGTTCTTTTCGGTGTCTCCATTGACTTCTCACGCGATCCGCACATCAATGCCCCCAGCGAGCACAGAGAAGAGGGGGCACACCCATGGGTTCGCACAACCGAAGACGCCGCTGGGCGTCACTGCTCGCGGGAACCGCACTCGCGGTCACCGCGGGCGGCGCGCTGGCCTGTCCGGCCGGCGCAGCGGGTACGAACGTGGACTTCGGCACGCACTGCATCCCGCCCGCCATCGCCGGCATCCCGCCGATCGACGGCACCACCACCGCCAGCGTCTCGGCGGACAACACCAGCCCGAAGGTCGGCGACACCGTCACGGTGACGTACACCGTGGTCAAGCCGGCCGCCAACAATCCGACGGCCATCGCCCTGCCGGCCGACATCATGACGCCCACCGGAAAGGTCACCCTCGGCGGCGCGCAGACCGGTTCCGTGACCGTCACCGGCCCCAAGAAGAACGACCCGGTGCCCGGCAACGGCGCCTTCCCGTCGTTCTCCATGACCGGCACCTTCACGGTCACCGCGCCCGGCGCGATCACCCTCTCGCCCGGCGACTACAACATCCACACCAGCTACATCCTGGAGCTGGACACCCCCTGTACGGTGATCACCCCGCCGGCGCCGGTCTCCCAGACCGTGACCGCGACGGACGCCCATCCGACCAACAACCGTGCCATCTCGCTGGGTTCGGCCTCCGGGAACCCCGGTGCCGCCGTCACCGTGAGCGGCACCGCCTTCACGCCGGGCGCGACCGTCACCCTGGCCGGGCGCTCCGGGTCCACCCAGACCGCGGACACGGCGACCGTGACGGCCGGCAGCAACGGCGCCTTCAGCGGCTCGCTCGTCGTCAACGACAAGACGACCACCGGGATCGTGGCCTACGAGGGCAGCGCGTGGACCGCCGAGAAGGGCGCGGGCCCCGCGGCCTACCTCGTCAACGACACCACGCCCGTGCCGGACGGCAGCCAGAAGCTGACCACGACCGTGAAGGCGGGGACGCTGTCCATGTCCCAGGCCGGCGACTCCGTGGCACTGTCGGCGGTCGACTTCGGCCGCGGCGGGGCCTCCACCGGGGCCCTGAACTCGGTCACCGTCAAGGACTACCGCGGCGGCCCCGCGGGCTGGTCCCTGACCGGCAAGGTCACCGACTTCACCGGTCCCGGCGCCAAGATCGATGCCGGGAAGCTGAGTTGGAGCCCGGCCTGCACCACCAAGGCAGGCAGTCCGAGCACCTGCCAGGCCGGTTCCGCCGGTTCGGTGGGACTCTCGGGCGCGACCCTGGCGGCCGCACCCGACGGGACGGTCACCGGCGGTGAGTTCACCGTCGACGCCGGACTGTCGCTGGACGTACCGGCGTTCACGCCTCCGGGCTCGTACTCCGGAGTCCTGACCCTCACGCTCAGCTGACGGTACGGGCGTCCGCACCCGCCCGTCCTTCCTCTTCCCGGCCTTCCTCTCGGCCCTTCTTTCTTCCGTGGTCTCGTCCGTGGGGGTCCGCACCCATGCGCAAGCTGTACGTCCTCCTCCTGGGCCTCCTGCTCGCCTGGCAGGCCGCGCCCGCGCACGCCGCCGACAACGGCAGCTGGTCCGTCTATCCCGTCTCCTCGGCCGTCTCCGCGCGGCCCTATTTCTATCTCTCCGCCGATCCCGGGCAGACCGTCGACGACAAGGTGGTCGTCGCCAACAAGACCGGCAAGCCGCTGACCTTCCGGCTGTACGCGGCCGACGCCTACAACACCGCGCGCGACGGCGGGTTCGCGGTGCGGACCGTGCGGGAGAAGATGCGCGGGGTGGGCGCGTGGGCGAAGCCCGCGAAAACCCGGGTCACCGTGCCGGCCCACAAAACGGTCACCGTCCCCTTCACGCTGCAGGTGCCCGAGGGTGCCGAACCGGGCGACCACCCGGGCGCGTTGGTCGCGCTGGACGAGCGGATCGACAAGGGCGACGGGTCACTGGCCCTGGGTGTGCAGCGCGCGGTCGCCGCCCGGGTGTACCTCCGGGTGGGCGGGCCGACCGTCCCCGCGCTCGCCGTCGAACACGTCCGCGTCATCCACCACCAGCCGCTGCTACCGGGGTTGGGGGACAGCGACGCGACGATCTCCTACACCCTCCACAACACCGGCAACGTCACCCTCGATCCGAAGGTGACACTCAGGGCGAAGGGTCTCTTCGGCCGCACCCTGCTGTCCCGCGGCCTGACCCGGATCCCCTCCGAACTGCTGCCCGGACAGAGCGTGAAGCTCAGCGAGCCGTGGAAGGACGCGCCCCAACTCGACTGGGGGGACGTCACGTTGACCGCGAGCGCGCCGGGCACGCGGCAGTCGGAGAGCGCCTCGTTCTTCGCGCTGCCCTGGCTCGCGGCGGCCCTGCTGCTGGCCGTGGGGTTCGTGGCCGGGGTGCTGGCGGTCAGAGCGCGTCGGGACCGCGCTCGCCCGTCCGCACGCGTACGACCGTCTCGACCGGCATCGCCCACACCTTCCCGTCCCCGATCTTCCCCGTCCGCGCGGCTTTGACGACCGCTTCCAGAACGGGCTCCGCGTCGGCGTCCTCGACGACGACCTCGATCCGGACCTTGGGCACGAGGTCGACCTGGTACTCGGCGCCGCGGTAGACCTCGGTGTGGCCGCGCTGACGGCCGTACCCGCTGGCCTCGGTCACGGTCAGACCGTGCACGCCGAGCTCCCGCAGGGCGGTCTTCACCTCGTCGAGGCGGTGCGGTTTCACGATCGCGGTGATGAGCTTCATGCCGCGCACCATACGGCCCGGGCCGGTCCGTCCCGGGCCCCGGGTGCACGCTTGTACGGCGTGGGCTCGTGGATCAGGGAGAATGGGCGCCATGAGCGTTCGCACCCAGTCATCCGAGCAGCCGGCCGAGTCCGCCCACCGCGCCGGCTTCGCCTGCTTCGTGGGCCGCCCCAACGCGGGCAAGTCCACCCTTACGAACGCTCTGGTCGGCCAGAAGGTCGCGATCACCGCGAACCAGCCGCAGACCACGCGGCACACGGTACGGGGGATCGTGCACCGGCCCGACGCCCAGCTGATCCTGGTCGACACCCCGGGGCTGCACAAGCCGCGCACGCTGCTGGGGCAGCGGCTCAACGACGTCGTGCGCACCACCTGGGCCGAGGTCGACGTGATCGGCTTCTGTCTGCCGGCGAACGAGAAGCTCGGCCCCGGTGACCGTTTCATCGCGAAGGAACTGGCGGGGATCAAGAAGACCCCGAAGGTCGCCATCGTCACGAAGACGGACCTCGTCGACTCCAAGACCCTCGCCGAGCAGCTCATCGCCATCGACCAGCTCGGCAAGGAGCTGGGCTTCGAGTGGGCGGAGATCGTGCCGGTCTCGGCGGTCGCGGACCAGCAGGTCGGCCTGCTCGCCGACCTCCTCATCCCCCTCCTCCCGGAGGGCCCGGCCCTCTACCCCGAGGGTGACCTCACCGACGAGCCCGAGCAGGTCATGATCGCGGAACTGATCCGCGAGGCCGCGCTGGAGGGCGTCCGCGACGAGCTGCCGCACTCCATCGCCGTCGTCGTCGAGGAGATGCTTCCCCGCGAGGACCGCCCCGCCGACAAGCCGCTCCTCGACATCCACGCCTTCGTCTACATCGAGCGCCCCAGCCAGAAGGGCATCATCATCGGCCCGAAGGGCGCCCGCCTGAAGCAGGTCGGCATCAAGTCCCGCAAGCAGATCGAGGCGCTGCTGGGCACACCGGTGTTCCTGGACCTGCACGTGAAGGTGGCGAAGGACTGGCAGCGGGACCCTCGGCAGCTGCGCAAGCTGGGCTTCTAGCGTGCTGTCCCCTGCGGGGACATGTCCTGGAGGCCGACCACCTTCAGCAGCCGCAGGCGTTCGTACGACTCCGTCCCCGGGCGGGCCGTGTGGATGACGAGGTGGTGGCGGTGGTCCGAGCCCAGCAGGATCTCGCAGTCGAGTTCGAGCAGGCCCACCAGCGGGTGTTGGAAGCGTTTGGTGGTGAACCGGCGTACCGCCACCTCGTGTTCGTTCCAGAGGGCGGCGAACTCCTCGCTGGACGCCCGTAGTTCGGCGACCAGCGCGGCCGGTTCCGGGTCGTCGGGGCGGGCCGCGGCGACCGCGCGGAGGTTGGCCACGTGGGCGCGGGCATGGTCGGGACGGTCCTCCGGCGGGAAGAGCGCGCCGCCGTCCTCGTCGAGGAAGAAGCGGCGGAGCATGTTGCGCTCCCGGGGCGGGCGGGCGGACGTGTCACCCGACAGCGCCCTCGACATCGCGTTCTGCGCGAGCAGCTCACCGCAGTCCGTCACCACCATGGCGGGGGTGTCGTGCAGGCGGTCCAGGACCAGGAGCAGACCCGGGCGGACATGCGTCGACGGGCTCTCGCGGCGGGGTGGCTCCTCGCCCGCCAGGTGGAACAGGTGGTCGCGTTCGTCGTCCGTCAGGCGCAGACCGCGCGCCAGCGCCGTCAGCATCTGGCGGGACGGGTGCGGGCCCCGGGACTGCTCCAGGCGCGTGTAGTAGTCCACGGACATGCCCACCAGCTGTGCCACCTCCTCGCGGCGCAGCCCCGGCGTGCGGCGGCGCGGGCCGGCGGTGAGGCCCACGTCCGACGGGTTCAGTCGGGCTCGGCCGCGGCGCAGGAAGTCGGCGAGTTCGGTTCGGTCCACCCCTCCAGCGTGCGGCACGCGGTCCGGCTTATCCAGGGACCGCCGATCCCCCGATCACCAGGTCTCTCCCGGTCCCGGCCCGGGCGCCGGACTGTGGTCGGTGACGAGAGGAGCACATCATGCTGACGTTGGTGACAGGCACGACCGGTCAGGTGGGCCGGCGGTTGGTCCCGAGGCTGCTGGCACAGGCACGGCCGGGGGAGGTCGTACGGGTCCTGGTGCGGGACGCGGCGAGGGGCGAGCGGTTCGCCGAACTGGGCGCCGAGGTCGTGGTCGGCGACCTGCGGGACGAGGTGGCGCTGGGCAAGGCGGTGACCGGGGCGGACGCGGTGCTGAATGTCGCCGCCTCCTTCCGCGGGGTGCCGGACGAGGAGGCGTGGGCCGTCAACCGGGATGCGGCCATCGCCCTGGGGCGTGCCGCGCTGGCCTCAGGAGTGGGGCGGTTCGTGCAGGTCAGCACCGGGATGGTGTACGGCGTCGGGCGGGGCCGCCCGCTCGTCGAGGAGGACGAGAGCCGGCCCGGCGGCCAGATGTGGGGCGCCTACAACGAGTCGAAGGTGGCGGCGGAGCGGGAACTGCTCGCGCTGGAGGGCATGGACGTGCGCGTCGGCCGGCTCCCCTTCGTCTACGGCGAGGGGGACCCGCACCTGGCCAACGCCCTGATGTGGGCCAGCAATTGGGCGCCCGCCCAGCGACTGCAGATGGGCCATCACGCGGACGTCGCCCAGGGCCTGCTGCGGCTGCTGTACGCGCCGGGAGTCGCCGGGCGGATCTACAACATCGCCGACGACGCCCCCGTCACGACGGTCGAGCTCTACCAGCTCAACGGCGTCGACGTACCGGCTGACCTACAGGACAACCCGGACCCCGATCCGTGGTTCGGCATCATGTCCACCCAGCGGATCCGCCGGGATCTGGGCTACCGGCCCCTCTATCCGAGCGTGTGGTCCGCCCGGGACGCCGGAGCGCTCTGACACCGGGGGTGCCGGGGGTGCCGGGGGCGTCGGCCCACGACCCCGGCACCGAAGGCCCTCAGTCCACGCTCCTGATCCGCCCCACCAGCACCGCCCCCGCCAGCCCGACCACTGCCGCCACCAGGTACAGCACCCGGTAGCCGCCCAGGTACGTCACGATGGGCGCGGCGAGGGCGGGGGCCGCGACCTGGGGCAGGGCGTTCGCCACGTTGATCACGCCGAGGTCCTTGCCCCGGTCCCCGGCCTTCGGCAGGACGTCCGTCATCAGGGCGAAGTCGACCGAGGTGAAGACACCGAAGCCGATGCCGAGGACCGCCGCCGCGACGATCGCGCCGGGCCAGGTCTGCCAGACCGCGAGCCCGGCCGTCGCCACCGCCATCAGGATCCCGGACCAGATCACGAACGGTTTGCGCCGGCCCAGCCGGTCCGACCACACCCCGCCGACGACGACCGTGGCGAGCAGGGTCAGCCCGTTCACCGCGGTCAGGATCAGCACGCCCTGGTCGGGGTCGTCGTAGTGCAGGCGGTCGCGCAGGTAGTACAGGAGGTAGAGCAGCACCAGCGCGTTGCTGAGGTTGATCAGGAACCGGGTCAGCCAGGCCCAGCCGAGGTCCGGATACCGGCGCGGGCTCAGCCAGAAGCCCGCGAGGAACGACCGCCACGACCACGGCGGCCGGTCCGACACCGGCAGCCGCAGATCCGGGTACTTCAGGACGTACGGCAGCACGCCCACGACCGTGAACACCGCGCAGGCCGCGTACCCGGCCCCGATGCCCCCGACCACGGTCGCGAGACCGGTCCCGCCGACCACACCGAGGATCTGCGCGGCCCCCAACCACCCGCCCACCGAGCCGCGTTGGAGCCGGGGCACCCGGTCCGGCACCGCCGCCGTGACCGCCGCGAACGCCGCGTTCAGGGTCAGCTGGACCAGGCACCAGCCCAGCGCCATCGTCCACACCCCGCCCGCCCCCGCGAGCAGCAGCAGCGACAGCGCGCCGCCCGCGGCCCCGGCCACGATCCACGGCGTACGGCGGCCCCAGCGCCCCGTCGTCCGGTCGGACAGGGCGCCGAAGAACGGGTTGGCGGCCAGCGAGACCATTGCGCCCGCGCCGGTCACCCAGGCCAGCATCGCCTCCTTGGACATGCCTGAGCCCGGCGCGAAGTCCTTCGCCTGCGAGGCCAGCAGGATCTGCAGCGGGCCGTACCAGCCCACCCAGATCGCCCCGTTGGCGAGCGAGAGGGACACCGTCCAGCCGCGCCCGACCCGTTCGACGGGCTCGGCGAGCGCGGCCGGGGAGCCGTGGGAGTCCTGTGAGCGGGAGTTGTGGGAGCCCTCCAAGGGGGCCGTCATCTCTGCGCCCGGAGCAGCTCCTGGAACCACGCGTACGAGGCCTTCGGCGTGCGCACCTGCGTCTCGTAGTCGACGTGCACCAGACCGAAGCGGCGCTGATAGCCCTCCGCCCACTCGAAGTTGTCGAGCAGCGACCAGGTGAAGTAGCCGCGCACGTCCACACCGGCCGTCACCGCGTCGTGCAGGGCCCGGACATGGCCGCCCAGGTAGGCGATCCGGTCCTGGTCGTCGATGCCCTCGTAGGAGCAGCCGTTCTCGGTGATGACGACCGGGGGGAGGCGGTCACCGTAGCGCTCGCGGAAGCCGGTGAGGAGTTCCGTCAGAGCTCCGGGGACCACGGGCCAGCCGAAGTCGGTCCGCGGGACACCCTCGATCTCCCTTACGGAGAAGGGGAGTTCCGCGGGCATGGTGAGGCCGCCGAACTCGATCTCCGCGCCCTGCGGGGCGCCCACCCGGGTCGGCGCGTAGTAGTTGATGCCGTACCAGTCGAGGGGCTCGGCGATCACCTTCAGGTCCGACTCGACGTCCCCGGGCATCAACTCGCCTATGCCGTCGGGGTACTGGCCGAGCAGCAGCGGGTCGGCGAAGAGGCGGTTGAGCAGGAGGTCGTAGAAGTCCGCCGCCTCCACGTCGGCCGGCTCGTCCGAGGCCGGCCAGGTCGGGCCGTGCGAGTTGGCGATGCCGATGTCGCTCGCACCGGCCGCGCGCAGGGCGCGTACCGCCAGGCCGTGCGCGAGGAGTTGGTGGTGGGCGACCGGGAGCGCGTCGAAGAGAAGCTTCCTGCCCGGCGCGTGGGCGCCCAACGCGTGGCCCAGCAGGGTGTGTTCGGCGGGCTCGTTGAGGGTGATCCACTTCGTCACCCGGTCACCGAGCCGCTCGGCCACGACCGACACGTACTCCGCGAAGTGCGCGGCCGTGTCCCGCTCCAGCCAGTCCTGGGTCACCGGCAGGTCCCAGTGGAAGAGGGTGGGGACCGGGCGTACGCCGGCCGCGCACAACTCGTCCACGAGACGGTCGTAGAAGTCCAGGCCGCCCGGCGAGTTCACCCTCGGCCAGGAGACCGAGAAGCGGTACGCGTCCACGCCCAGGCCGGACAGGAGGGCCACGTCCTCGCGGTAGCGGTGGTAGTGGTCGCAGGCCACCGCCGCCGTCGAGCCGTCCTTGATGTTCCCCGGCCCGGCCGTGAAGACGTCCCAGACCGACGGCTCGCGCTCGTCCACGGCCCCCTCGATCTGGTGCGCCGAAGTCGACACACCCCACAGGAAACCGTCAGGGAACCGAGGGATCGGATGGGCCGCTGCACGCGGTTCAGTCGCCATGGGCGGGATCATCCTTACCCCTCGGTAGGGAAGTCAACGCCCCCGCGTGAACTGCCGGTTACGCCCCTCCCTAGGCCCCTTCCTTCAACACCCGCGAGATCAGCTCGCGTTGCTCGTGGGTGAGCCGCGGATCAGCCGCGTACACCGTCTTCCCGTCCACGGTGATCTCGTAGCTGAAGCCGTCCGGCACCCCCAGCGGCCGGCTGCCCTGGCCGCCGGACAGCGCCTGTTGAGCCAGGGCCTGCCATTCGAGGGCATCGGACCGCCCGGAGGTGTTCACCTCCGCCTGCCGCTCGATGCCCGCGAACCCGCCCGTGCGCCGTACCTGAATACGCATGGGCCCTGTCTAGTACGGACTCACGGAATCCGCACCCCGACCTGCTCCCACGCCTTCGACACGGCCTGGAGCTCCTCGCCGCCGTCGCCGAAACGCTCGCGCGCGGCCTTGACCGTGAGCCTGGCGAAGTCGACGAACAGCGCGCTGCTGGTGAGCTCGCCGCCGGTCAGCACGTCGTACCAGACCTGGCCCGCCTTCTCCCAGGCGTTGCCGCCGAGCGCGTTCGCGACCAGGTAGAACGCGTGGTTGGGGATACCGGAGTTGATGTGCACGCCGCCGTTGTCGCGGCCGGTGCGGACGTAGTCGTCCATGGTCGCGGGCTGCGGGTCCTTGCCGAGCACGTCGTCGTCGTACGCGCTGCCCGGTTCCTTCATGGAGCGCAGCGCCTTGCCGGTGACGCTCGGGGCGAGCAGGCCCGCGCCGATCAGCCAGTCGGCCTCGGCGGCGGTCTGGCCCAGCGTGTACTGCTTGATGAGCGAGCCGAAGACGTCGGACATCGACTCGTTCAGGGCGCCGGACTGGCCGTAGTACGTGAGGTTGGCCGTGTACTGGGTGACGCCGTGGGTCAGTTCGTGGCCGATGACGTCGATCGGGATGGTGAAGTCGAGGAAGATCTCGCCGTCGCCGTCGCCGAACACCATCTGCTCGCCGTTCCAGAAGGCGTTGTTGTAGCGCTCGTCGAAGTGGACGGTCGCGTCCAGCGGGAGGCCTTCGGCGTCGATCGAGTGGCGTCCGTAGGCCTTGAGGTAGAGCTCGAAGGTGGCGCCGAGGCCGGCGTAGGCGCGGTTGACGGTGGCGTCCTGGCCGGGGTCCGCGCCTTCACCGCGGACGTTGGTGCCGGGGAGGTCGGTGCCGTGACCGGCGTCGTAGATGGTGCGGAGTGGTTTGTCCGTCGCCGCCGGTGTCTGCGGCGCCGGGGCGAGGGAGAACTCGGTGGTGACCCTTCGCTTGCCTCGCAGCTCGCTGTCGCGGATCAAGGTCTGTTGGGCCGGACCGGAGAGGTTGGGGTCGTCGTTCCTGGCCAGGTGGTCGAGGATGTGCGGCGGAACGACCGTGCAGAAGACGGGCGTGAAGCCCCCGTTTGTCGTCATGTGCGGCACGATGGCACTGCGTTAGCGGGCTGTCACTAGGTGCCACCATGATTGGTGAAATATGGGGATGCGGCCGCCGTGGGCGGTTGCGCTGCGTTAGGCCTCTGACGGCCGGTGGGGGCTGGTCGCGCCCACGCGGCGGAGCCGCATATCGACACAGCCCCGCGCCCCTGAGGGCGTTGCGGTCGCGCATATCGATACGCGCCCCCGCGCCCCTCAAAAGAGCACAGTCCCGCATGTTGATACGGGGGCGCCCGTCCATGAGCCCTCCGCTAGCATGCTCTGCATCATGCGTTTCGGGCTGCTCCTTCTTAGCTGCCGCGGCGAGGGCCTGTAAGACAGGTCGACTCCCTCCCCGCGGAGCTTGGCGTTGCGTCGTCGGCCGTCCTTCCGGACATCCTGAGGAGCCCCCCGATCATGGCGAACCGCCAGCAGCCCAGCCGTATGCCGATCCACAAGTACGGCCAGTACGAGCAGGTCGACATCCCGGACCGCACGTGGCCCGGCAAGCGCATCACCACCGCCCCCCGCTGGCTCTCCACCGACCTGCGTGACGGCAACCAGGCCCTGATCGACCCGATGTCGCCCGAGCGCAAGCGCCGGATGTTCGACCAGCTGGTGTCGATGGGCTACAAGGAGATCGAGGTCGGGTTCCCGGCGTCCGGGCAGACCGACTTCGACTTCGTGCGCTCGATCATCGAGGAAGAGGGCGCGATTCCGGACGACGTGACGATCTCCGTGCTGACTCAGGCCCGTGAGGATCTGATCGAGCGGACCGTCGAGTCGCTGAAGGGTGCCAAGCGGGCGACCGTGCATCTGTACAACGCGACCGCGCCCGTGTTCCGGCGGGTGGTGTTCCGCGGGTCCAAGGACGACATCAAGCAGATCGCCGTCGACGGCACACGGCTGGTGATGGAGTACGCCGAGAAGCTGCTGGGGCCCGAGACCGAGTTCGGGTACCAGTACTCGCCGGAGATCTTCACCGACACCGAGCTGGACTTCGCGCTGGAGGTCTGCGAGGCGGTGATGGACGTCTACCAGCCGGGTCCGGGTCGCGAGATCATCCTCAACCTGCCTGCCACGGTGGAGCGTTCGACGCCGTCCACGCACGCGGACCGCTTCGAGTGGATGGGCCGCAACCTGTCCCGCCGCGAGCACGTCTGCATCTCCATCCACCCGCACAACGACCGCGGTACGGCGGTGGCGGCGGCCGAACTGGCGCTGATGGCCGGCGCCGACCGCGTCGAGGGCTGTCTGTTCGGACAGGGCGAGCGCACCGGCAACGTCGACCTGGTCACCCTGGGCATGAACCTGTTCTCGCAGGGCGTCGACCCGCAGATCGACTTCTCCGACATCGACGAGATCCGTCGTACGTGGGAGTACTGCAACCAGATGGAGGTCCACCCGCGCCACCCGTACGTGGGCGACCTGGTCTACACGTCCTTCTCCGGCTCCCACCAGGACGCCATCAAGAAGGGCTTCGACGCCATGGAGGCCGACGCGGCCGCGAAGGGCGTCACGGTCGACGACATCGAGTGGGCGGTGCCCTATCTGCCGATCGACCCGAAGGACGTGGGGCGCTCCTACGAGGCCGTCATCCGGGTCAACTCGCAGTCCGGCAAGGGCGGGATCGCGTACGTCCTGAAGAACGACCACAAGCTGGACCTGCCGCGCCGGATGCAGATCGAGTTCTCGAAGCTCATCCAGGCCAAGACGGACGCCGAGGGCGGCGAGGTCACCGGTGGTGCCATCTGGGCGGTGTTCCAGGACGAGTACCTGCCGAACCCGGACAACCCCTGGGGCCGCATCCAGGTCCGCACCGGCCAGTCGACCACCGACACGGACGGCATCGACACCCTGACCGTCGAGGCCACCGTCGACGGCGAGGACACCGTCCTGACCGGCTCCGGCAACGGTCCGATCTCGGCCTTCTTCGACGCCCTGCAGTCCGTAGGGGTCGACGTACGCCTGCTGGACTACCAGGAGCACACGCTCGCCGAGGGCGCCTCCGCGCAGGCTGCCTCGTACATCGAGTGCGCGATCGGCGACAAGGTTCTGTGGGGAATCGGCATCGACGCGAACACGACTCGTGCGTCACTGAAGGCCGTCGTGTCCGCCGTCAACCGCGCGACCCGATAGTCACTCTGACCGGCGGTTTCGGGGCCTTGGTCGTCGTATACGGCGATCAGGGCCCCGCACTTTTCGGCCACCCTGACGTGGAGGTCACGGAAAGGTCTCTTCCGGGGTACTGACTACACCTCGACAATGTGGCTAACATCACGCAAGCGCGGCGATGTTGCCGCGGCGTTACGGAGGTGCGACGTGCTGCCAGTACGGGGACCAGACGGCCGTGCTTCCCGGCTTGCCCGAATCCTGGGCACCCGCACCGCGTGGACACCCGTCGGCGACGGCGAGTTCTTCTGCCCCGGCTGCGGGGGCGACCGCAACTACCAGCGGCTGACCGGCCGCCGCCGCCTCACCCTGCTCGGTGTGCCGGTGCTGCCGCGCGGCGAGACCGGGCCGGTCGTGGAGTGCGCCGCCTGCCGCCGTCACTTCGGCACGGACGCCCTCGACCACCCGACCACCACCCGCTTCTCCGCGATGCTCCGCGACGCCGTGCACACCGTCGCCCTGGCGGTCCTCGCCGCGAGCGGCAGCTGCTCCCGTCCGGCCCTGGAGGCCGCCGCCGGGACGGTCCGCGCGGCCGGCTTCGACGACTGCACGCAGGAGCAGCTGAACGCGCTCGTGGAGGCGCTGGCCGCCGACACCGGCCGGGTCTACGGCCAGCCGTGCGGTGCCGGACTCGCCATAGAGCTGCACGAGGCCCTCGACCCGCTCGCCCCGCACCTCGCTCCGGTGGGCCGCGAATCGATCCTGCTGCAGGGTGCGCGTATCGCTCTCGCGGACGGGCCCTACACCCCGGCCGAGCGTGAGGTCCTCACGACGGTGGGCGGGGCCCTGACGATCTGCGCGGACGACGTGACCCGCCTCCTGGAGTCGGCGCGCACGCCGTCCTGAGGTTTCGCGGAGAGTCGTCCCAGCGCACCGGCGACGCCGGATTCCCCGTCGAGGGCACCCGTCCGGCCGAACCGTCCCACGTCATTCGTACGGTCTTCGCGATGCCCGTCGGCCGGATCCTGAGCAGGCTCGGGACCCGCGACCGGCCCGGCCGGTGATCGTGACGTGCGGGCCGGAATCGCCGACAGCGGGGAGCATGTGACGGAAGGTCAGAGTAGCCCTAGGGAGATCGATGACCATCCTGAGCCGCACCCTTGTCGTCGCCGCGGTCCTCGCGGCCCCCCTCACCGCGACCCCGCACGCCTCCGCCGCCGGCTGCACGTCCTCCGTGCCGTACGTCTCGGGCCAGGGCGGCTACGACACGTACCGGATCCCGGCGACGGTCACCACCCGCCGGGGCACGGTCCTCGCCTTCGCCGAGGGCCGGCGCACCGGCGCGTCCGACACCGGCAACATCGACGTCGTGCTCAAGCGCTCCGCCGACGGCGGCTGCACCTGGGGCCCGCTCCAGGTCGTCACCGAGGGAGACGGGGACACCCGCGGCAACCCGGCGCCGGTGCTCGACCCGCTCACCGGCGCGGTCGTGCTGGTGACGTCGTACAACAGCGGCCTGGTCACCGAGCCGCAGATCATGCGGGGCGAGGTGACACCCGAGCAGAGCCGCCGGGTGTTCGTGCAGCGCAGCTGGGACGACGGCCGCACCTTCTCCGCGCCGGTCGACATCACGGCCCAGGTCAAGGAGCCGGACTGGCGCTGGTACGCCACCGGGCCGGGCCACGCCGTCGCCCTCACCAGCGGTCCGCACGCCGGCCGCCTGGTCGTCCCCGCCAACCACTCCGCGGCCCCGCCGGAGGGCTCCAAGGACACCGGCCAGGAGCGCAAGTACTACGGCGGCCACGCGATCTACAGCGACGACGGCGGCACCACCTGGCACATCGGCTTCGTCGACTCCTCCTACGAGGGCTACGACAACGCCAACGAGACCAGCGTCACCGAACTCCCGGACGGCAGGCTCTACTTCAGCTCCCGCGACGAGGGCGGCACCAGCAAGGGCAACCGGCTCGACAGCTACTCCTCCGACGGCGGCCAGACCCTCGATCGCCCCTACCGCCAGCAGCCCACCCTCAGCGATGTGCCGGCCGTCCAGGGCAGCGTCCTCCAACTCCCCGAGCCGGGCGCCCCGTTGCTGTTCTCCGGCCCGTCCGTGCCCACCGCCCGCCAGGCGATGGCGATCTGGCGCAGCACGGACGGCGGGGCGACCTTCACCAAGGCGCTGACCCTGTCGACCCAGCGGGCCGCCTACTCCGACCTGGTGCGGGTCGGCTGGGAGACGCTCGGGATCCTGTACGAGACGGGTGTGGCGGGCACGTACGAGACGATCGAGTTCCGGCGACTGGCGACCGACAGCCTCTCGGGTTCCTAGAGCAGTCCGGCCGCCGCCAGGAACTTGCCCACCCGGCGCACCTCCTCCGGCGACAGCGGCACCTGGGGTTCCGCGGTCGCCGGGCAGTCGATGATCCCGCGCAGGTGCAGCGCCGCCTTGAAGGCGCCCAGTGCCGAGGAGCTGCCGCCCATGCGGGCCGGGTCGCCGGCGCGGACCAGGTGGAACAGGGCGCACAGGCGGTCCTGCTCGGCGCGGGCGCGGTCCCGGTCGCGGGCCTGGCAGGCCCGGTGGAGGCGGACGTAGCCGTGCGGGTCGACGTTGGCGAGGCCGGGGACCGCGCCGTGCGCGCCGAGTGCAAGCGCGGAGTCGACGAACAGTTCGGAGCCGGTCAGGACGCTGAAGCCGGTGAGGCCGCGGGCGCCGGTGACGACCTCGCGGAAGCCGGCCAGGTCGCCGCTGGAGTCCTTGAGCCCGGCCAGCGTGCCGTCGGCGGCCAGCTCCAGGACCAGCTCCGCGGGCAGCTTGCTGTGGACGGCGGCGGGGATGTCGTAGGCGACGACCGGGACCGGACTCGCGGCGGCGATCAGCCGGAAGTGGCGGGCGATCTCGGCGGGGTGGGTGCTCGTGTAGTACGGCGCCGTCACGACCACGGCGTCCGCGCCGGCCGCGGTGACGGACTCGACGTGGTCCAGGACCCTCGGGGTGGTCATGTCGATGACGCCCGCGAGGACCGGCAGCTGCCCGCCCACGTGCCCCACCACCGACTCGACGACCTGCCTGCGCCGCCGGTCGGTGAGGTAGGCCGCCTCCGACGAGGAGCCGAGCACGAAGAGCGCGTCCACCCCGCCGCCGAGCAGATGGTCGACCAGCCTGAGCAGGGAGGGGACGTCCACTTCGCCCTCCGGTGTCAGGGGGGTGCAGACGGGCGGGACGACACCGGTGAGCGGAGTGGGGAAGGTCATGAAGGCTCCCTGGGGCGGTTCTGTCGTACGAGATCGCGGGTCGACTGGTCCTCCTCCACAGGATGGTGGCAGCGGTAGCGGTGTCCGGCCTCCGACGCGGCCGAGAATTCCGGCATTTTGGACATGCACTCCCCGTCGGCCTTCCAGCAGCGGGTGCGGAAGGGGCAGCCGCTCGGCGGGCGGGTGGCCGAGGGGACCGGGCCGGTCAGCGGGATCGGGTCGACGGGGTCGAGCAGTCCGGGCGTGGCCGAGAAGAGCGCGCGGGTGTACGGGTGCCGGGCGCGGTCGGTGACGTCGGCGGCCGGGGCCTCCTCGACGATCCGGCCCAGGTACATGGTGATCACGCGGTCGCTCATCCGCCGTACCGTCTGGATGTCGTGCGAGACGAACACCAGGGCCAGGCCAAGGCGTTCGCGCAGGTCGAGCAGGAGGTTGAGGATCTGTGCGCGGACCGACACGTCCAGGGCACTGGTCGGTTCGTCGGCCACCACCAGGTCCGGGTCCAGGGCCAACGCCCGGGCGATCGCGACGCGTTGGCGCTGGCCGCCGGAGAGCTGGCCGGGCAGCGCGTCGGCGACGGACCGCGGCAGACCGACCAGCCCCATCAACTCCCTTACCCGCTCCTCTCGTTGGGCCTTCGTGCCGCGCTCGTGCACGTCCAGCGGGTCGCGCAGGATCTGGCGGATGGGCAGCCGGCGGTTCAGGGCGGTCGACGGGTCCTGGAAGATCATGCCGACGCCGGACCCGATCGTCGCCCGGCGCTCACCGTCCGGCATCGACCACAGGTCCCGCCCCCGGAAGGCCACCGCCCCGGCCGTCGGCCGCTCCACTCCCACCAGCACCTTCGCCAGCGTCGACTTCCCGCACCCGGACTCCCCGACCACGCCGACCGTCTCACCGGCCGCGACGGTGAGATCGGCACCGGTCAGCGCGTACACCCGGTCCCGGGTGAACAGCCCGCCGCTGCGGGCCTTGTGCACCACGTGGGCGTCGGACAGCTCGACGATCGCGTTCACTGAGGGGCCTCCGTGCCGGGCGCCGGGCGGTCCGGTCTGGTCAGGGTGTGGGCGTCCGACGCTTCGGCGGTCGCGTTCACGTCAGGGCCTCCGCCGGTACCGGCTCGGGGGCCGGGTGGTGGCAGGCCGTGGTGTGGGTCGGGGGGCCCACCAGGTCGGGGCGGGTGGTGCGGCACAGGTCGCTCGCCAGGGGGCAGCGGTCGGCGAAGCGGCAGCCGGCCGGGAAGTCGGCGGGGGAGGGGACCACGCCCTTGATCTGCGTGAGGCGTTCGGCCGCCGTCTCCAGCGAGAGGACGCTGCCGAGCAGGCCGCGCGTGTAGTGGTGGGCCGGTGCCTCCACCAGGTCGGCGGTCACGCCCGTCTCCACGATCTGGCCGCCGTACATCACCACCACCCGGTCGGTGACGTCCGCGACGAGCGCCAGGTCGTGCGAGACGAGGATCAGCGCGAAGCCCAACTCCTCGCGCAGGCGCAGCAGCAGCTGCATCACCTGTGCCTGCACGGTGACGTCGAGCGCGGTGGTCGGCTCGTCGGCGACGATGAGCTTCGGGTCGCGGGACAGGGCCATGGCGATCAGGACGCGCTGGCGCTGGCCGCCGGAGAGTTCGTGCGGGTAGCTGCGCAGGGTGCGGTCGGGGTCGAGGCCGACCAGGCCGAGGAGTTCGGCGGGGCTGCGGTGTCCGCCCCGGCGGACGACCTGCTTGAGCTGGGCGCGGATCGTCATCGCGGGGTTGAGGGAGGAGAGGGCGTCCTGGTAGATCATCGCCATCTCGTGGCCGAGGAGGCGGCGGCGCGCGCGCATGGGTTCGGCCAGCAAGTCCCGTTGCTCGAAGCGGACCTGGCCGCGGACGCGGGCGCCCCTGGGCTCCAGGCCCATGATGGTGAGCGCGGTGAGCGACTTGCCGCAGCCCGACTCGCCGACCAGGCCCAGGACTTCGCCGGGCTGCACCTCGAAGCTGATGCCGTCGACGATGTCCACGCCGTTGTGCCGGCCCTCGAAGCCGACGGCGAGGTTCTCGACGGCCAGTATCGGCAACTGCCCCTGGGGGAGCGGCCGGGCGCGGGAGCGCAGGCGCCGGGCCGCCGCGGCGAGACCGGGTAGCTCCAGCACCTCGCCGGTGCCGGGCTCCGCGGTCTCAAGGCGGTCCTTGTCCGCGTCCTCGCCCGTGTCCGCGTTCTCGGCCGGGTCGGGTGGCGTCACCTCGCGCGCCGAGGGTGCCGCCCACGCGTCGGACACGCCCTCGGACAGGACGTTCAGCGACAGGACGGTGATCAGCATCAGCAGGCCGGGGAAGACCGTCGCCCACCAACCGCCGGTCAGCACCATGTTCTTGCCGTCCGCGATGACGCTGCCCCAGGACGGGTCCGGGGGCCGCACGCCCGCGCCGATGAAGGACAGCGATGCCTCGAAGACGATCGCCTCGGCGACCTGGACCGTGCAGAACACCAGCACGGGGGCGGCGCAGTTGACCGCCACGTGCCGCAGCACGATGTGCGGGGTCCGCGCGCCGATCACCCGTTCCGCGGTCACGTAGTCCTCGCCGTACTGGTCCAGGACGTTGGCCCGCACGACGCGTGCCACCGGCGGGGTGAACAGGAACGCGATCGCGCAGATCAGTACGGTGATGCCGCCGCCGAACACGGCCACCAGGACGGCCGCGAGCGCGATGCCCGGGAACGCCATCACCACGTCCAGGCAGCGCATCAGCGTCTCGTCGACGCCCCGGCGCGAGGTCGCCGCGATGGCGCCGAGCACGGCACCGGCGACGAGGGCGAGCGCGGTGGCGCCGAGCCCGATCGCGAGGGACCAGCGGGCCCCGTACATCAGGCGGCTCAGCAGGTCCCGGCCGAGGCTGTCCTGGCCCAGCCAGTGCGCGGCGGACGGGTGTCCGGTGCCGTCGACCGGGGCCTGCTGGGCGAGCGGGTCGTCGGGCGCGAGGAGCGGGGCGAGCAGCGCCACCAGCACGACGACCGCCAGGAAGCAGACGGCGACCTTCGACAGCAGTGGCAGCCGGCGCCGGCCGCGCAGTCGGATGCCGGGCCGGGAGAGCGCGTCGGCGAGGCCCTTGCGCGTGAACGGGGTGTTCATGTGGCCGCATCCCTCAGTCGCGGGTTGACCAGCAGATACAGGACGTCGATGACGAGGTTCACGACGACGAAGCCGATCGCGGTCGTGATCACCACGCCCTGCACGACGGCCGGATCGCCGTTCTGCACGGCGTCGATCATCAGCTTGCCCATGCCGGGCAGCGCGAAGATCGTCTCGATGACGACCGCGCCGCCCAGCAGATAGCCGACCCGCAGACCGAGCACCGTCAGCGGGTTCATCAGGGCGTTGCGCAGGACGTTGCGGCCGACCACGACGTGCGGCGGCAGACCGCTGCCGATCGCCGTACGGACGTAGTCCTTGTCCAGCTCCTCCACCACCGACGTCCGTACGATCCGGGTGAGTTGGGCCGCCACCGGCAGCGAGAGCGCCAGCGCCGGGAGCGCCATCGTCTTGAGCCAGCCGGTGACGGAGTCCGCCGGGTTGATGTAGCCGCCGGCCGGGAACCAGCCGCGGTCCACGGCCAGGTACTGGATCATCAGCAGCGCCAGCAGGAAGCCGGGGGCGGCGACGCCGGTCAGTGAGACGACCCGGACGATCTGGTCCGGCAGCCGGTCGCGGTAGATCGCCGCGGTCACTCCGCCCAGGAGGGACAGCACGACCGCGATACCCAGGCCAAGGAAGGTCAGTTGGAGGGTGAGCGGCAGCGCGGTGGTGACCTGGTCGAGGACCGGGGCCCGGGTCAGGGTGCTGGTGCCCAGGTCGCCGTGGAGCAGGTCGCCCACGAAGTCGACGTAACGCACGGGCAGGGGGTCCAGGAGGCCGCTGCGCTCGCGGAAGTCGTGCAGTTGCTGCGGGGTGGGGTTGGCGCCCTGGAAGAACGCGGAGGCCGGGTCGACGTCCGAGAAGCGCATCACCAGGAACACGAACAGGACGATGCCGAGCATCAGCGGCACGAGCAGCGCGATGCGCCGGACCAGGATCCGTACGACTGCTGTCATGGCGTCAGACCCACTTCGCCTGGAGGAAGTTGACGCCCGGGTAGGGCTGCGGCTTTATGCCGGTCAGCTCGTGCGGGTCCCAGGCGGTCATCAACTGGTTGTGGACGACCGGGTAGAGCACGGCCTGTTCGGCGACGACGTCGACGTAGTCCTGGATCATCGTCTTCTTCCGCGCCGGGTCGGACTCCCGGGTGGCCAGGTCCATGTCCCTGAACAGCCGCTTGGCGACCGGGTGTTCGGCCCAGCGGGCGTAGCCCATCCACAGGTTCTGGGGGCCGTAGTTGTAGTGCATGATCAGGTCGGCGTCGAGGCCGAACTGGTTGGGGTTCGAGGCGGCGGCCACGACCTGGTAGTCCTGCTTCTGGTCCAGCTTGGTGAAGACGGCGGTGGTCTCCTGCGGGGACAGGGTCGTCCGCACCCCGATCGCGTCCCAGGACGCCTTGATGGTCGGCAGGCAGTCGACGATCCAACTCAGGTTCACCGCGAGGATGTCGACCGTCAGCCCGCTGACCCCGGCGGCCTTCAGCAGCGCCTTCGCCTTCGCGGGATCGTGGCCGTAGACCGTCTTCGCGGGCCGGTAGGCGGGGTTGCCCTCGTTCAGGAACGACGAGGACGGCTTCCCGTGCCCCTTCAGCGCGACTTGGACGATCGTGTCGGTGTCGATCGCGTAGTGCAGCGCCTGTCGCACCCGCACGTCGTCGAAGGGTTTGCGCCGCGTGTTGAACAGCAGGAACAGGTTGTTCATCCCCGCCGCGCCCGCGACCGTCATCCCGCCCTCACGCAGCCGGGCGATGTTGGCGTACGGGATGTTGTCGGAGATCTGCGCACCCGCGCTCGCACCCGAGACCCGGGCCACCCGGGAGGCCGCGTCGACGATCGTCAGCCAGTTCATCTTGTGGAAGGCCGGCCGGCGCGGGCCGTTGTAGGCCTCGAAGGCGGCGAAGGTGGTGTTGGCCTTCGGGTGGTGCGCGGTCTGCCGGTACGGTCCCGAACCGACCGCCAGTCCCCGGATCGCGTCGTCCCAGCCGCCGGGCCGTGAGAACACGTGCTTGGGCATGACCTTGGCCAGCGTGAGCCGCGAAAGCCCGTCCGGGAAAGGGAACTTGAGCACCAGCTCGACCGTGCGCGCGTCGACCTTGCGGACCTCCTTCAGCCAGCTCGCGAAGAAGCCCTTGGCCAACGTCTGCGTCGTGGGGTCGAGGATCCGGTCGAACACGAACACCACGTCGTCGGCGGTGACCGGCTCGCCGTCGTGGAACGTGGCGCCCTCGCGCAGGGCGAACCGCCAGGTGGTGGCGTCCGGGTCGCCCGGCACCTCGGTGCCGAGCGCCGGATAGGGCGCCCGGGTGATCGGGTCGGTGTCGAGGAGCCCTTCGTAGATGTGGTTGTTGGCGGCCATGGAGAATGCCGACGCCGTCTGCGTGGGATCCCAGCTGCCGTCGTTCCCGTACCCGATCACCGCGGTCAGTGCCCGGTCCTTGCCGCCGCCCCCGGTGTCGTTGGTCGACTCCGGCCCGCAGGCCGCCAGGGACGACGACAGGGCAGTGGCCGCGCCCACCGCGCCGGTGTGCTTCAGGAAGGTCCGGCGGTGCACGGTTCCTCCAGCCGAGGATGAGGAGATACGACGTCCTATGTCCTGACGTCAGCGCGACCATAGGTGGGGTCCTGTGGACGGTCAAGACATCGCACACTAATGGGCGTATCCGTCACAGGTCGGACCAATGGCGCTTGGAAATGGCTGGAGTTGATGACCGGTCAGGTCGGGCGGATGCCTACCGGGGTGCCTGCTCGGACACCTGCTCGGGTGCGGTGAGCTGGGCGGCGATCGCCGCCCCGTCCAGCCACACGTTCTCGCGGGCGATCTTTCCGTCCTTGAACTCGAAGACGTGCAGCATCCGGAAGGTGACGCGCCGGTTGTTGCCGGGGATTCCCAGCAGGGAGCCGGGGACCACGCCGGTGATCAGGTCCTCGACGGTCGCGCCGTTCTCCGAGTAGTACGTGTGGGTGCGCTCGTCCTTCTCGGAGCGGAAGTCCTTCAGCAGCTGCAGATAGCGCTCCCGGGCCGCCGGGATGCCGTAGGCCGGACCGCCCGGCCAGCCGACCGCGTCGTGCTCGATGTCGTCGGTGTACATGGAGACCGCGAGTTCCGCGTCCCCGATCCGCTCCGCCTCCATGTGGGTCTCGATCAGCGCTTCCATTTCGGCGGGTGTCATGGCGCCCATGGGGCACTCCCTCTCGCTCGTGCCGCGCACTCTGGGGTGCGCGGCCCCCGTTGGTGAGACACTGCTACCATAATGAGAAAACATTCTCATGACAAGAGGGACATCTCATGACCGATGAGGGCGCGGAGGTGCGCGGGACCGACGGGCGCCGCAACCAGAAGCTGCGCACCCGGCGCGCGCTGGTCGACGCCGCGGTCGAGCTGGTGCGCGAGGGCAGACCGGTCACGGTCGCCGACGCCGCGCACAAGGCCCAGGTCTCGGTGGCCACGGCCTACCGCTACTTCTCCAACCCGCAGGACCTGCTGCGCGAGACACAGACGGTCGCCCGCGGCTTCGAGACCCTCGCCGACCTGCCGGACGACCCGGCCGAGCGCCTCGACCTGGTCGTCTCCCGCACGGCCGACCTGCAACTCGGCGACGAGGCGGTGTGGCGCGCGGTGCTGCGGGCGGCCCTGGAGCGCTGGACGGACCCCGCCGCCGACACGGGCACAGGCGCCGGCGCCGGTACCGAGGCGGTCCCCACGCGCAACCGCCTCCGCTTCGACCTCACCCGCGCCGCCCTCGAACCCCTCGCCGACACCCTCCCGCCCGACCTCCACCGCCGTCTGACCATGGCCGCCACGATGGTCTACGGCGTCGAGGCCCTCGTCTCCACCCGCGATGTCTGCGGACTGGACCCCGAGGAGTCCAAGGACGTGATGCGATGGGCCGCCCGGGCCCTGCTGGAGGCGGTCCAGCGGGAGGCCGCGGAGAGGTGAGGCGGCTCGCGGGGGCGAGCGGCGGGACGAGGACCGAGGGGGCGCCGGCATGGGTGGACTGTGGGACGAGAGCGACGCCGGGGTGCTCCGGCTGCCGTCGGGGCGGTTGATCCGGGGGCGTGGACTGCGGCACCCGCTGGATCCGGCGGCGCCGACACCCTCGTACGCCCTCTATCTCCTCGGCCGGCAGCCGGCGCCCGTGGCCTGGGAGTCACGGTGGCTGCGCTGGCCCGACTTTCGGCTTCCCGCGGACCGGATGGACGCCCGCGCGGCGCTGGTCGAGGTCTGGGAGCGGGCGGTGGGGGAGCGGGTCGAGGTCGCCTGCGGTGGCGGGCGGGGACGGACCGGGACGGCGCTGGCCTGTCTCGCGGTGCTGGACGGCGTACCGGCCGGGGAAGCGGTCGCGTACGTGCGGGCGCACTACGACCGGCAGGCGGTGGAGACGCCCTGGCAGAAGCGGTACGTACGAGGGTTCGCGGGGCCGGTCACAGGGGCGGGCACCTGATCACGCGACCGGCACCCGGCCGAAACGGTCGACGCGGACGTCCTGTTCGGCGGTGAAGCCCGGGGACGCAGAGGCCGATCGCGGCGATGTTCTCAGGGGCCAGGGTGAGGCGCACCTCGCGCACGCGGTCGGCCCCCCATGGGAGCTGACGAGCCGGGTCGCTACGCGCTTTCGACCAGTACGTCGGCCACCAGCGCCGCCGCCTCGGCGATCAGGGCGTCGTCCCACGGCCGGTCCTGGTCGGGGGTGGTGGACAGGATCGCCAGCACGACCGGGGCGCCCTCGGGCGTCCAGGCGATGCCGACGTCGTTGGTGGTGCCGTAGGAGCCGGAGGCCGTCTTGTCGCCGACCGTCCAGGTGTCGGGGAGGCCGCGGCGGATGCGGTTGGCGCCCGTCGTGTTGTTCAGGAGCCAGTGGGTGAGCAGGTCGCGGTCCCGGCGGTTCAGGGCCTCGCCGAGGACCAGCCGGCCGTAGTCGCCGCCGATCGCGCGCGGGCTCGTGGTGTCCGTGATCCGCCCCGGCTCGGCGGAGTTCAGCTCCGGCTCCCAGCGGTCCAGGCGGGTGACGCGGTCGCCCAGCGAGCGGGCGAAGCGGGTGATCGCGGTGGGGCCGCCGAGCAGGCGCAGCAGGAAGTTGGCCGCGGAGTTGTCGCTGTAGCGGACGGCCGCGTCGCAGAGTTCCCCGACCGTCATCCCGTTGGCCAGGTGTTCGTCCGTGCCGGTGATCGGGGCGCCGTCCACCAGGTCGGCGCGCGTGTAGTGGATCCGGCGGGCGAGGACCTCGCCGTCGTGGTCCAGGTCGCGCAGGACGGCCCCGGCGGTGAGGGTCTTGAAGACCGAGCAGATCGGGAAGCGCTCGTCGGCGCGGTGGGTGAGGGTCCTGCGCGTACGGACGTTGTGCGCGAACACGCCCAGGCGGGCGCCGTGTCGGCGCTCCAGCCGGCGCAGGCGGTGCAGCCGGTCGTCCGTGGCCGCCTGTGCCGGAGCACCGGCGAGGAGGACGGCGGAGGCTGCGGTGCCCGCGGCGAGCAGCGTGCGTCGGGTCATCGGCGACTTCGGCGACTTCGGGGACTTCGGGGACTGGTACGAGCCTTGGATCGTGCTCTCCTTCGGTCGATGGTTGTCGACGATCTCTCCCTTGTGCGACGCCGTGAGTCATTCCTTGGTTGCCCGGCCGTAGACCATCGGCGGACGGCGGGGCGGGCGCGTGGGCGCCACAGTGAGGGGCATGGAGAAGACGAAGGGGATCAGTCGGGGACGGTTTCTGGCGGGGGCGGCGGCCCTCGGGGCGACGGCGGCGGTGCTGCCGTCGGGGGTGGCCGAGGCCGCCGTCGGCGGGGCTTCTGCGGCAGGGGGCGCCGGATGGCGTGGACTTCGGCACCGCGGTGTCGTCTACACCGTCGGCGCGGGCGAGACACCCGGGACCGCGTGGAGCGCGGCCCGGATGCGCCGGGACCTCCGCGTCATCCGTGACGAGCTGCACGCCGACACGGTCGACGTCACCGGGGACGGCGTCGAGCGGCTCACCAAAACCGCGGCGGAGGCCGCCGAGCGCGGGCTGCACGTCTGGCTGCAGCCGACCCTCGGGGACGTCCCGGAGCGGGACATCCTGGAGCACCTGGCCGAGTGCGGCCGGTTCGCGGAGCGGCTGCGCAAGCAGGGCGCGAGCGTGGACCTCAGCGTGGGCTGCGAGTTCTGGCTGTTCGTGCCCGGGATCGTGCCGGGGGCCACGGTCATGGACCGCGTCGAGAACATGCTCAACGGCACCTTCGACCCGATGAGGATGCAGCGCGGGCTCGACCGCTTCACCGCCAAGGCGGCGACCGTGGGCCGGTCCGTCTTCCACGGCCGGCTCAGCTACGCCGCCGCCCAGGACGACCAGGTCGACTGGCGCCTCTTCGACGTCGTCGGCATCGACTACTACTCGTACTTCCGCCGACCGGCCGACTACGTACGGGAGTTGCGGAAGTACCGGCGCTGGGGCAAGCCCGTCGCCATCACCGAGTTCGGCACCTGCGCCTACGTCGGCGCCCCCGAGACGGCCGGCATGGGCTGGAACGTCGTGGACTACGAGAAGGGGCAGATCAAGGGCCACCTCGTCCGCAGCGAACACACCCAGGCCGACTATCTCGTCGACCTCGTCCGGGTCTTCGAGTCGATGGGCCTGTACGCGGCGATGGCGTTCGAGTTCGTCACCCCGGACGCCCCGCACCGCGCCGACGACCCGCTCCACGACCTCGACCTGGCGAGCTACAGCATCACCAAGGCCATCAAGGACCGCCCGGACGACCCGCGTTCGGGCTGGCACTGGGAGCCGAAGGAGGCCTTCCACGCACTGGCGCGGCAGTACGGGAAGGCCTGTGCGGGCGTTCAGTCGCAGTAGGTGTCCCGCTTCGGTCGCTCTCCCGTCGCCAGGAAGCGGGAGACCGTCCGGTCGCCGCACGCGTTGCCGTTGTCCAGATAGGCGTCGTGGCCGGTGGAGTTCACGGTGACCATGACGGCCCGCCTGCCGAGGGCCGAGCGCAGCTTGAGCGCGCCGCTGAGCGGGGTCGCCACGTCGTGCTCGTTCTGCACGAGCAGGACGTTCGACGGCCCCCGGTCGGTGATCCGCACCGGCGGCTGCGTGGGAGGGAAGGGCCAGGCGGCGCACAGCATCGCGTTGGCGGGCATCCCGGCGGTCAGCGGGTACTTGGCCCGGCTCTCCGCAACGCCCTTCTCGTACACGGCCGTTGACGTCGGCCACGCGCTGTCGTTGCAGAGGGTGGCGGCGCCGACCGCGGCCACGTTCTGCAGCACCGCCTCCGGGGGCGCCTCGGGCGCGGGCGGTACGGTGCCCTGCCGGGCGGCGAGGATCAGTTCGGCCAGGGCGGGGAAGTCGTCCGGGTCGTAGAAGTCGTTCAGCATGGCCTGGCGCAGCGCGTTGCCGTCCAGGACCTCGGGGTTGGCGCCGGGCCAGGGCAGCGGATCGCGGTCGAGGCGGTCGGCGAGGCGCAGGAAGTCCGACCGCACCGCCGCGGGCGTCTGCGCCAGCCGGTGCGGGTTGTCCGGCGCGGCGGCCCACCGCGCGAACTGGGTGAACAGGTCCTCCACGCCCGGCGCGAACCCGGCGAGCCAGGCGCGGGAGAGGCCGGTGCGGCTAGCGGCAGCCCCTAGGTCGCCGGTCGGGTCGAGGTTGGAGTCCAGCACGATCCGGTCGGTGCGCTGCGGGAACAACTGGGCGTAGACCGCGCCGATGTACGTGCCGTACGAGACGCCCCACGCGGAGATCCGTTGTTCGCCGAGCGCGGCACGGATGCGGTCGATGTCACGGGCGTTGTCCGCCGTGCTGATGTGGCGGATCAACTCCCCGCCGTTGCGCGCGCAGGCCTGTGACATGCGCCGCGCGGCGGCCATGTTCTCGGCGACGGATCCGTCGGCGGCGGGCCAGGGGCGCAGCTTCGTCAGGGCGAGGTCGCCGTGTTCGAGGCCGCAGTCGGCGGCGGTGGACGGCGCGTTCCCGCGCGGGGCGAAGCCGATCAGGTCGTAGGTGTCGCGCACTTTCTGGGGCATCTTCCGCCCCTTCTCGGACGGGTCGTCGAGGCTGCTGCCGCCCGGGCCGCCGGGGATCATCAGCAGGGCGCCCCGGCGGGTGGACGGTTTCTCGGCGGCGATCCGGGAGACGGCGATGTCGATCCGCCGGCCGTCGGGATCGGCGTAGTCCAGGGGGACTTGGAGGGTCGCGCACTCCTGGCGGGGGTCGGCGCCGGAGCCGCACGCCGACCAGTCCAGCGCGTCGGCCTGCGGCGAGGTCGAGGCGTGGGCCGCGAGGGGTGCGGTGAGGCCGAGGAGCAGGCTGGAGACGGCGATCAGGGAACCGTTGCGGATGGTCTGCTTCATGCGGACGAGCCTCGCGGATCTTGACGGGCCCTCACATCCGGGCAACTGCCCTCTCTCCACGGGGGGTTACCCCAGCCTCCGCCTCGGGCCCACCCCCGAACCTGCGAACCCCCGCGAACCTGCCGAGCCCTGCGGGCCCTGCCCCCCACCCGGATCTCCCCTCCCCCCCGGCCCTCACACATCCCGTCGGTCCACCGCCACCAGCGTCACGACGGCGCCGACCACCGCCCACACCGTGAACACGGCCCATCCGCCCGCGACCGACGTCGGATAGCGCGTGGCCAGTGTGTACGGCTCGCGTCCGTAGCCGATGTCGGCGAGCCGGACCCACGCGTTGTACGGCAGGGCGTTCCGCACGCACGCCGTCCAGTGGTAGCGCTCGGTCACGAAGGTCGGCGCGAGCAGCAGGACGCCGGTCGTCAGGACCATGGTCGTCGCGCCGTGCCGGATCAGCGCGCCCAGCCCCATGCCGACCAGCGCGCACACCGGGGCGAGCAGTGCCGAGGCCGCGATCACCCGCACCGCGCCGGGCTCGCCGATCGACACCCCCGCGTCCCGGCCGGCCAGGATCGCCTGCGTCACGGCGAAGGAGGCGCCCGCGACGACCGCGCCGAACATCGTCATCACCGTCGTCACCACGGCGACCTTCGCCGCCATCAGCGCCCGCCGGTCGGGGACGGCCGTGAACGTCGTACGGATCAGGCCCGTCGCGTACTCGCCGACCACCGTGATCGCGCCGATGCTCGCGCACGCCAGGATCATGATCATGGCCGCGCCCTGGGTGAAGGCGTCCCGCAGTGCCCAGAAGACGAAGTCGTCGTGGATCGGCTTGCCGTAGTGCGGGTAGTTGACGAAGTCGGCGCGGGCCGCGTTCGCGTTGAAGGCGATCACGGCCAGGGCGCCGGCGCCGAGCGCCCAGTAAGTGGAGCGCAGGGAACGGAGTTTGAGCCACTCGGAGGCGAAGAGGTCGAGGAAGGAGGACGGGGGGCTGGACACGGTTCGCGTGGTCGCCGATGTCGTCATCGTCGGGCCTCTCCCCTGTCCGCGCCCGCTTCTCGGGTCTTCCTCAAGTCCACGCCCGCGTCCGCCCCGGCCAGGTACTCCACACTGTCCGCCGTCAGTTCCATGAACGCCCGCTCCAGTGAAGCCGCCTGGGTCGTCAACTCCAGCAGCAGAAAACGATGTTCGAAGGCAAGCTCGCCCACCCGGCCCGCGCTCACCCCGGCGACGCGAAGAGTTTCCTCGTCATACGGCGTCACCTCGGCCCCCTCGGCCGCCAGCACCATGGCCAGCGGCCCCGCGTCCGGCGTCCGCACGGTCACCGTCGGTGCGGTGCCGCGGGCGGCGAACTCGGTCAGGCTCTCGGCGGCGATCAGCTCACCGCGTCCGATGACGACCAACTGGTCGGCGGTGTGCTCCATCTCGGACATCAGGTGGCTGGAGACGAAGACCGTCCGCCCTTCCCGGGCCAGTCGCCGAAACAGCTCCCGCACCCACAACACCCCTTCCGGATCGAGCCCGTTGAGCGGCTCGTCGAAGAGCAGCACCGGCGGCTCACCGAGCAACGCGCCCGCGATGCCGAGCCGTTGCCGCATCCCCAGCGAGTACGTGCCGATCCGGCGCCGGGCCGCCGCGCCGCTGAGCCCCACCTCGGCGAGCACCTCGTCCACCCGGCCGGCCGGGATGCGGTTGGATCGGGCCAGCGCCCGCAGATGCGCCCGCGCGCTGCGCCCGCCGTGCACGTCGTGCGCGTCGAGCAGCGCACCGACGTGGCGCAGGCCGCGCGGGTGCCGGCGGAAGGCGTGGCCGTCGACCGTGGCGGTGCCGCCGCTCGGCTCGACGAGCCCCAGCACCATCCGCAGGGTCGTGGTCTTGCCGGCGCCGTTCGGGCCGAGGAAGCCGGTGACATGGCCGGGCCGGACGGTGAAGGAGAGGTCGCGTACGGCGGTGGTGGGGCCGTACCGCTTGGTGAGGTGCTCGACTTCGATCATGCCGACCACGGTCCCGTGGCGGGCGGGTGCCGGTCATCGGCCGGCGGCTGACAGTCGTACGCCCCTGCTGTCGACCAGGGTCGTACGTCCCCGGGCCGATGACCGCACCGGTGGCGCGTGTCTACGATCGCCGCATGTCCGCCGCCGAAGCGTCGCCGCCCCTGCACAAGCGCGTACCGCCGGGCGCCTGGACGGCGCTCGCGTGGTGCGCGGGGGAGCTGTTCACCCTCCTCGCCCGCGTCCAGTTGCCCGGCGAGGCCGAGCCCGACGAGTGGGCGGCGGTCCAGCTCTACCGCTGGGACGGCCTGACCACCCTCGCCCTGGCCACCGCCCTTGCCCTGTACGGCGGTTGGCTGCTCGCCCGCAGGCCGCTGCGCGCCCTCGCGGCCCTGCTGCTCGCGTCCGTCCTCGCGACGACCCCGCTGGGCGTGGGTGCGATACCGATGGCGCTGTTCGTCGGCCCCATGGTCGCCCTGTACTTCATCGCGGCGGCCCGCCCGCGCCGGACCGCGACCGCCGCACTCGCCCTGGCCCTCGGGACCCTCGCCGCCTATCTCGCCGTCCGCCTGTTCAACGGCTGGACCGTCGGCACCTCGGCGGAGCTCGCCGTGACCCTCGTCGCCGTCATCGCCTGGCTGCTCGGCACCTCCGCCCACCAGGCCCGCGTCCACGCCGAACGGCTGAGCGCCGAGCACGCGGACCGGGCCGTCACCGCCGAACGGCTGCGGATCGCACGGGAGATGCACGACACCGTCGCCCACAGCATCGGCATCATCGCCCTCCAGGCCGGCGCCGCCGCCCGTGTGGCGACCACCCGCCCGGAGGCGGCCCTGACCGCGATGCGGGCGGTGGAGAACGAGGGGCGCGAGACGTTGGCCGGGCTGCGCCGGATGCTGGTGGCGCTGCGGGCGGCGGACCAGGACGCCGACGGTTCGGCACGCGCCGTCGTCCCCGCCGGCCTCTCGGACGTGGACCGGCTGGCGCTCACGACGACCGCCGCGGGCGTGCGCGTCGAGGTGACCCGGCTCGGCGAGGCACGCCAACTCCCGCCGGACATCGACCTGTCGGCGTTCCGGATCGTCCAGGAGTCCGTCACCAACGTCGTACGGCACGCGGGCACGCACGCGTGCCGGGTCACCCTCGACTACCGCGACGACGAACTCGCCCTGGAGATCACGGACGAGGGGCGGGGCCGGGGGAGCGCGACCGACACCGGCTTCGGACTGGCCGGCATGCGCGAGCGAGTCGCCCTGCTGCACGGCGAGTTCACCGCCGCGCCGCGTCCCGGGGGCGGTTTCCGGGTCGCCGCCCGGCTGCCCGTACCGGCGGCCGTGCGATGACGGACCGTGCCGTGCGGGTGCTGCTCGCCGACGACCAGGAACTCATCCGTACCGCGCTGAGCATGGTGATGGCCGACCTCGACGACGTGGAGGTGGTCGGCGAGGCCGCCACCGGCGGGGAGGCGGTGCGGCTGACCGCCCAACTCGCCCCGGACGTCGTGGTGATGGACATCCGGATGCCGGAGATGGACGGCATCGAGGCGACCCGCAGGATCGCCGCTGCGGGCTCGGCGGCGCGGGTCGTCGTGCTGACCACCTTCGACGACGACGAGTACGTCCACGGGGCGCTGCGGGCCGGCGCGTCCGGCTTCCTGGTCAAGGACATGGCCCTCGACGACATCATCGGCGCCGTGCGGATCGTGGCCGCCGGGGACGCGCTCATCGCGCCCGCCGTCACCCGCCGCCTGATCCAGGACTTCGCGAACCGGCCCGAACCCGCGCGCCCGCGCCGCGAGTTGAAGGGCATCACCGACCGCGAACGCGAGGTCCTGACCCTGGTCGGCGGCGGCCTGTCCAACACGGAGATCGCCGCGGAACTGTGCATCACCGTGGCCACCGCGAAGACGTACCTGACCCGCCTGTTCACCAAGCTCGACGCCAGGGACCGCGTCCACCTGGTGATCATCGCCTACGAGACGGGACTGGTGTCCGTCGGGTAGTGGACAGACTCCTGCCGAGTGTAGGTGCGTGACGTCACCGCGGGGACACGAAGCGTGAAATCCGGGCGGGCGGGGGAGCACGGTGGAGGCACACCCATCGGAGTGCGGAGCCATCGGTGAAGGAAGTGCGCAGATGAAGCCCCCCGTCGGCAGCCACGTCATGGACACCCGCACCGGAAGGATCGGCATCGTCATGGGACACGAAGGGCCGTACGTGCAGCTCAGGCCGTACGGTGGCGGTCGCGAGTGGGACGCCGAACCGGACGCCGTACGCGGTGCCACCGCCGCCGAGCGGCGCGGCGCGGCGGCCGAGTCCGCCGACGCGCGCAGCCGAGGTGAGGTCCCTTGAAGGGGAGGGCCCGTGGCACGGCCGCCGTAGGCGAGAATGGACCCCATGAGCCTGTTCCGCGACGACGGCATCGTGCTGCGCACCCAGAAGCTGGGTGAGGCGGACCGGATCATCACCCTGCTCACCCGTGGACACGGCCGCGTGCGGGCCGTGGCGCGCGGAGTGCGGCGCACCAAGTCGAAGTTCGGGGCCCGGCTGGAGCCGTTCTCCCACGTCGACGTGCAGTTCTTCGCGCGCGGCAGCGAGCTGGTGGGGCGCGGGCTGCCGCTGTGCACCCAGAGCGAGACCATCGCTCCCTACGGCGGCGGGATTGTGACCGACTACGCCCGCTACACCGCCGGGACGGTCATGCTGGAGACCGCCGAGCGGTTCACCGACCACGAGGGCGAGCCGGCGGTGCAGCAGTACCTGCTGCTCGTCGGGGCCCTGCGCACGCTGGCCAACGGCGAGCACGCGCCGCACCTCGTGCTCGACGCCTTCCTGCTGCGCTCCCTCGCCGTGAACGGCTACGCCCCCAGCTTCGGCGACTGCGCGAAGTGCGGAATGCCGGGTCCCAACCGGTTCTTCTCGGTCGCCTCCGGGGGATCGGTCTGCGTCGACTGCCGGGTGGCCGGCAGCGTCGTACCCTCGCCGCAGACCCTGGAACTGCTGGGCGCGCTGCTCACGGGAGACTGGGAGACCGCGGACGCGTGCGAGCCACGGCACGTCCGGGAGGGGAGCGGGCTGGTGTCGGCCTACCTCCACTGGCATCTGGAACGCGGGCTGCGCTCGCTGCGTTACGTAGAGAAGTAAGCCGCAAGAGGAGACGAGAAGGTCATGGTCGTACGCGGGATCCTGGGGCGTCAGCGCCGTGAGTACAGGGCGCCGGAGCCGCACCCGTCGGGCGCCCGGGCGCCGAAGCTGCCCGGTGAGCTGGTGCCCAAGCACGTGGCGATCGTCATGGACGGCAACGGGCGGTGGGCCAAGGAGCGCGGGCTGCCGCGCACCGAGGGGCACAAGGTCGGCGCGGAGCGGGTGCTGGACGTGCTGCAGGGCGGGATCGAGGCGGGCGTCGGCGCGATCTCCCTCTACGCGTTCTCGACGGAGAACTGGAAGCGGTCGCCGGACGAGGTGCGCTTCCTGATGAACTTCAACCGCGACTTCATCCGCAAGACCCGTGACACGCTGGACGAGTTGGGGATCCGGGTGCGCTGGGTGGGCCGGATGCCGAAGCTGTGGAAGTCGGTGGCCAAGGAGCTGCTGGTCGCGCAGGAGCAGACCAAGGACAACGACAGGCTGACCTTGTACTTCTGCATGAACTACGGCGGCCAGGCCGAGATCGGCGACGCCGCGAAGGCCCTGGCAGAGGACGTGAAGGCCGGCCGCCTGGACCCGTCCAAGGTGAACGAGAAGACCCTGGCGAAGTACCTGTACTACCCGGACATGCCGGACGTGGACCTGTTCCTGCGACCCAGCGGCGAGCAGCGGACCTCCAACTTCCTTCTGTGGCAGAGCGCGTACGCCGAGCTGGTCTTCCAGGACGTGCTGTGGCCGGATTTCGATCGCCGTGATCTGTGGCGGGCCTGCGTCGAGTTCGCCTCCCGTGACCGGCGGTTCGGCGGCGCGGTGCCGAACGAGGACCTGCTGGCCATGGAGCGGGACATCGCGGGGAATCCGGCCATCTCGTAGCCACCGGGGATTCATGGGGATCGTCGACGATCCGGCCATGAAACGCGTCATCCCCGCCCTCGCCCTGTGCGGCCTGCTGGCCGCGGCCGTGCCCTCCCAGGCCGCGGACCAGCCCGCACACCGCGACAGCTACGGCACGAAGGCCGTCTACGCCCCCGAGCAGAGTGCCCGCGGCTACGAGCGCGTGCCCGCCGGCTTCACCCCCGTCTTCACGGAGAACGTCTCCCGCCACGGCTCCCGCTCCGCCACCGACAGCGAGGACGGCGACCTGATCCTCGCCCTGTGGGACAAGGCGCACACCGCCGGTCAACTCACCGGCAGGGGCGCGGAGTTCGGCCCGAGGGTCGAGGCGCTGCTGGCCGAGATGGCGAAGATCGGGTACGGCGACCTGAGCGCCCGCGGCAAGCGGGAGATCCAGGACACGGCCGTCCGCATGGCCGACCGGCTGCCCTCCCTCTTCACGTCGATCGCCGCCAAGGGCGAGAGGATCGACGTGGTCAGCTCCGGACAGGGCCGCGCGGTCGACAGCGGCAACCTGTTCGCCGCGGCCCTCGGTGACACCGACCCGGACCTCAAGCCGCTGATCGGCGTGACCCGCACCGACAAGGACCTGCTCTACTTCCACAAGGCGGACGGCGGCGCGGCCTACCGCGACTACATAGCGAATGACCAGCGCCTCGCGGCCACTTTGAAGTCGATCACCGACCAGCCCAAGACGCACAGGGCCGCCCGCAGCGTCCTGCTCCGCCTCTTCAGGCCGGCCTTCGTGAACGGCCTCAGCGGCGCCGACCAGGTCGCCGCCGCGCAGGCCGTCTACAACCTGTACGCCATCGCCCCCGCGATGAGCGAGGAGAGCCCCGGCGGCAAGGGCTGGGGGATGCGGCGGTACATCTCCACGTCCGACGCGGCCTGGTTCGGCTACCTCTCCGACGCCGAGGACTTCTACGAGAAGGGTCCCGGCTTCTCGGACAGCGACATCACGTACAAGATGGCGGGCGTCCTGCTCGACGACTTCTTCACGCGGATCGAGGCGGAGAAGGCCGGCACCAGCACCCTCGGCGCCGAACTCCGCTTCACCCACGCCGAGGAGATCATCCCGCTGGCCGCCCTGATGGGCCTGCCGGGCAGCACGAAGCCAGCGAAGCCGGGCCGGCCGTACACCTACGCCGACAACCCCTGGCGGGGGGCCTCCGTGGCTCCCCTCGGCTCCAACATCCAGTGGGACGTCTTCAAGAAGGGCGGCCAGTACGTGGTCCGCATGCTCTACAACGAGAAGGAGACATCCTTCAAGGCGAGCTGCCACCCGATCAGAAAGGGCAGCACGTTCTACGACTTCACGGAACTGGAACGCTGCTTCGGACGCGGTTGATCTTCACGGGCAAGGGCGCTGCAGTTCCCCAGGTGCGCGGGGAACTGCGCGACCAGCCACCGTGGACCGGCAGTCGACGACCGGGCCGCGTCTCCACGGCGCCTAGTCGCTCACGCGGCCGCGCAGTCGGCACACGTGCCGAAGATCTCCACCGTGTGCGCCACGTTGACGTACCCGTGTTCCGCCGCGATCGCCTCCGCCCACTTCTCCACCGCAGGGCCCTCGACCTCCACGGCCTTGCCGCAGACGCGGCAGACCAGGTGGTGGTGGTGATCGCCGGTGGAGCAGCGGCGGTACACGGACTCGCCGTCGGACGTGCGCAGGACGTCGACCTCGCCGGCGTCCGCGAGGTTCTGGAGGGTGCGGTAGACCGTGGTCAGACCGACCGAGTCGCCCTTGTGCTTGAGCATGTCGTGCAGTTCTTGCGCGCTGCGGAACTCGTCCACCTCGTTGAGCGCCGCCGACACGGCGGCACGTTGCCGGGTGGAGCGGCCCTTCACGGGCGGTCCTACGGTGGTCACCGGTTGCCTCCTCCACGTCTGAGCGCCTGTCGGGCCATTGTGCCAGCCCGCGCTGTGCCCGGTCAGACGCCGACCCCGTCCCCGGCCCCCCGGGTGGCCGGAATCGCGCACTCCGCCGGATCCTCGGCGGGCCGCGCGGCCGCCGCCGCCCGGGCCCGTCGCCGGGCCACCGGGGCGGCCACCGCGGTCAGCACCAGGAACGCGCCGATGGTCAGCAGCACGATCGTCGCGCCGGGCGGGACGTCCTGGTAGTACGAGGTGACGGTGCCGCCGATGGTCGTGGCGACGCCCAGCGCCACCGCGATCGCGAACGTCGCCGTGAAGCTCCGGGTCAGCTGCTGGGCGGCGGCCACCGGCACCACCATCAGCGCCGATACCAGGATCAGCCCGACCACGCGCATGGCCACGGTCACCGTGACCGCCGCGGTGATCGCGGTGAGCAGGTTGAGCGCCCGGACCGGCAGGCCGGTGACCCGCGCGAACTCCTCGTCCTGGCTCACCGCGAACAGCTGCCGACGCAGGCCGAGGGTGACCACGATCACGAATGCGGCCAGGATCGAGATCGCGGTCACGTCCGAGGGGGACACCGTCGACAGCGAGCCGAACAGATATGAGCTCAGGTTGGCGTTGGAGCCTCCCGGAGCGAGGTTCACGAACATCACACCGCCCGCCATCCCGCCGTAGAAGAGCATGGCGAGGGCGATGTCGCCGCGGGTCCTGCCGTACCAGCGGATCAGTTCCATGAGGACGGAGCCGAGCGCGGAGACCGCGGTCGCCATCCACACCGGCGACGCGTTCAGCAGGAAGCCGAGGCCGACGCCGGTCATCGCCACATGCCCGATGCCGTCGCCCATCAGGGGCTGGCGGCGCTGGACCAGGTAGATGCCGATCGCGGGGGCGGTGATGCCGACCAGGACGGCCGCGATGAGCGCCCGCTGCATGAAGGCGTAGTCGAGGAGTTCCATCAGCTCAGCAGTCCTGTGTGAACCGACTCGTGCGGGTGCACGTGGTCGTGGCCGGGAAGGGCGTGCTGGCCCACCGCCCGTGGGGGCGGGCCGTCGTGCAGGACGCAGCCGTCGCGGAGGACGACCGCGCGGTCGATCAGCGGCTCCAGCGGGCCCAGTTCGTGCAGGACCAGGAGGACGGTGGTGCCCGCCGCGACCTGTTCGCGCAGGGTCGTGGCCAGTACCTCCTGGCTCACCAGGTCGACGCCCGCCATCGGTTCGTCCATGATCAGCAGTTCGGGCTCGGCCACCAGCGCACGGGCGATCAGCACCCGCTGCTGCTGGCCCCCGGAGAGCGCCTCGACGCTGTCCCTGGCCCGGTCCGCCATGCCGACCAGGTCGAGGGCGTGCCGTACGGCCGCGTGATCGGCCTTGCGGAAGAGGCCGAAGCGGGTGCGGGAGAGCCGGCCCGAGGAGACGATCTCCGTCACGGTCGCCGGGACACCGCCGCCGGCGGAAGCGCGCTGCGGGACGTACCCGATCCGTCGCCAGTCCCGGAACGCCTTGCGGGGCGTGCCGAACAGCTCGATCTCCCCGGCGCTGACCGGCACTTGGCCGATCACCGTGCGGATCGCGGTCGACTTGCCGGAGCCGTTCGCGCCGAGCAGCGCGACGACCTCACCGCGGTGCACGGTGAGGTCGATGCCGCGCAGGACGGGGCGCGAACCCAGTTCGGCGCGGACACCGCGCAGCGATATGACGGGCTCGGCCATGTCGTCCTCCGTGCTGATCATGGGGCTGATCATTTACTTCCCAGGGCCGTCTGCAGCGCCTTGAGGTTGGCTTCCTGGACCGAGAAGTAGTCCTTGCCGCGGGACTTGGAGGTGATGCCCTCGATCGGGTCGAGGACGTCGGTCTTCAGGTTCGCGTCGGCGGCGATGGTCTTCGCGGTCTTGTCGCTGACGAGCGTCTCGTAGAACACGGTGGTGACGCCGTCGGCCTTCGCCATCTTCTCAAGGTCCTTCACGCGGGCCGCGCTCGGCTCCGACTCGGGGTCGAGGCCGTTGATGGCCTCCTCGGTCAGGCCGTAGCGCTCGGCGAGGTAGCCGAAGGCGGCGTGGGTGGTGATGAAGACCTTGGTCCTGGTGTTCGCGAGCCCCTCCTTGAACCGGGTGTTCAGCGCGTCCAGTTTCTTCACCAGGGCCGCGGTGTTGGCCTTGTAGTCGGCCGCGTGGTCCGGGTCGGCCTTCTCGAAGGCCTTGCCGACGCCCTCGGCGATCTGGGCGTAGCGCACCGGGTCGAGCCAGATGTGCGGGTCGAGGCCCGCCAGTTCGTCGTTCTCGGAGCTGTCGTGCTCGGCCGCGTGGCCGCCGACCTCGTTGCCGTGCTTCTCCAGCGTGGTCAGGGAGGCGGCGTCGATCTTGGTCCTGACCTCGGACTGGGACACCGCGTCGTCGACGGAGGGCTGGAGGTTCTTGAGGTAGAGCACCGCGTCGGACTCCTGGAGCCGGGCGGTCTGCCGGGCGCTGATCTCCAGGTCGTGCGGCTCCTGGCCGGGCTGGGTCAGGCTGGAGACGTTCACGTGGTCCCCGCCTATGCGCTCGGCGAGGTAGGCCATCGGGTAGAACGACGCGACGACGTCGAACTTGTCCGTGTTGGCGGCGGCCGCGCTCTCGCCGGAGCAGGCGGAGAGGGTGCCGAGTCCGAGTGCCGTGACGGCGGCGACCGCGATCCCGGATATGTGGTGTCGTCGTACGTTCATGACAGTCATTTTCAACAAATATGGAAACCGTTGTCAACAAGCCGTGGTGAGAGGCCGGTGGGAGTGGGTGCCGGGGTCCTGAGTCCCGGACCGATTTGGTTAGGGGGGAGGCCCCGCCGGTACGCTGAAGCATTCGCTCTGAAGCGTCTCGCTTCCTCGTCCGTCGTCGTAATGAAGAGAGCACCGTGGCCGCCGACAAGATCGACACCATCGTCAGCCTGAGCAAGCGCCGTGGCTTCGTATTCCCCAGCAGTGAGATCTACGGCGGCCAGCGCGCCGCCTGGGACTACGGGCCGCTGGGTGTCGAGCTCAAGGAGAACCTGAAGCGCCAGTGGTGGCGCTACATGGTGACGTCGCGCGAGGACGTGGTCGGTATCGACTCGTCCGTGATCCTGGCTCCCGAGGTGTGGGTCGCCTCCGGCCACGTCGCCACTTTCTCGGACCCGTTGACCGAGTGCACCGCGTGCCACAAGCGGTTCCGTGCCGACCACCTCGAAGAGGCCTACGAGGCCAAGCACGGCCGCCCGCCGGCCAACGGCCTCGCGGACATCAACTGCCCCAACTGTGGCAACAAGGGCCAGTTCACCGAGCCCAAGGAGTTCTCCGGCCTGCTCTCCACCCACCTGGGCCCGACGCAGGACACCGGCTCCGTCGCCTACCTGCGCCCCGAGACGGCCCAGGGCATCTTCACCAACTTCGCCCAGGTGCAGACCACTTCGCGCCGCAAGCCGCCGTTCGGTATCGCTCAGATGGGCAAGTCCTTCCGCAACGAGATCACGCCCGGCAACTTCATCTTCCGCACCCGCGAGTTCGAGCAGATGGAGATGGAGTTCTTCGTCAAGCCGGGCGAGGACGAGAAGTGGCAGGAGTACTGGATGGAGCAGCGCTGGAACTGGTACACCGGCCTGGGCCTGCGCGAGGAGAACATGCGGTGGTACGACCACCCCAAGGAGAAGCTCTCCCACTACTCCAAGCGCACCGCTGACATCGAGTACCGCTTCCAGTTCGGCGGCAACGAGTGGGGCGAGCTGGAAGGCGTCGCCAACCGCACCGACTTCGACCTCAGCGCCCACTCCAAGGCCTCCGGCCAGGACCTCTCCTACTTCGACCAGGAGGCCGGGGAGCGCTGGACGCCGTACGTCATCGAGCCGGCGGCCGGTGTCGGCCGCGCGATGCTCGCCTTCCTGCTCGACGCGTACGTCGAGGACGAGGCGCCCAACGCCAAGGGCAAGCTGGAGAAGCGCACGGTACTGCGCCTGGACCACCGCCTGGCTCCGGTCAAGGTTGCTGTCCTGCCCCTCTCCCGCAACCCGGAACTGTCCCCGAAGGCCAAGGGCCTGGCCACCGCGCTCCGCCAGAACTGGAACATCGAGTTCGACGACGCGGGCGCGATCGGCCGCCGCTACCGCCGCCAGGACGAGATCGGCACGCCGTACTGCGTGACGGTCGACTTCGACACGCTGGACGACAACGCGGTGACGGTGCGCGAGCGCGACTCCATGAAGCAGGAACGCGTGTCGCTGGACCAGATCGAGGGTTACCTGGCCGGGCGTCTGATCGGCGCCTAGCCTCAAGTCCGCTCAAACGAAAGGCCGGACGAGCCGAGCGGCTCGTCCGGCCTTTCGCATGGGGTCTCAACGTCCTTGCAGCGACTTCACGTTGTCGCCGAACGTCCAGTTCTTCGAGCCGTCCCAGTTGATCGACCAGGTCATCAGGCCCTTGAGCGAGGTGCCGTAGTGGCGCCAGGCCTGGGAGACCAGGGTCGGTGACATGTAGCCGCCGCCCGCGCCGGACTGGGCCGGCAGACCCGGGACCTGCTTGTCGTACGGGACCTTGATCGTCGTACCCTGCACGACCAGGCCCTTGTTGAGGCAGTCGGTCTGGGCGGTGAAGCCCGCGACGGTGCCGGCCGAGTAGGAGTCGCCGGAGCAGCCGTACATGCTGCCGTTGTAGTACTGCATGTTGAGCCACCACAGGCGGCCGTTGTCGGCGTACTTCTTGACGATCGGCAGGTACGCGCCCCAGATCGAGCCGTACGTGATGCTGCCGCCGGTGACGTAGGCGGTCTCCGGGGCCATCGTCAGGCCGAAGTTGGCCGGCATCTGGGCCAGGATGCCGTCGATGATTCGGATCAAGTTGGCCTGGGACGTGGAGAGTTGGCTGATGTTTCCGCTGCCGACCAGGCCCGTCTCGATGTCGATGTCGATGCCGTCGAAGTTGTACTTCTTCAGGATCGGGACGATCGTCGAGACGAACTTGTTGGCCACGGTGGTCGAGCTGAGGTCGATGCCCGCCGCCGCGCCGCCGATCGACATCAGGATCGTCTGGCCGGAGGCCTTCGCCGCGCACATCTCCGCCGGGGTCGCCACCTTCACACCCGCGTCCATGCCGTCCTCCCACAGGGCCGTTCCGTCGGAACGGATGACCGGGAAGGCCGCGTTGATCACGTTGTAACCGTGGCCGGCGATCGCGGAGTTGGTGATCGGGGTCCAGCCGAAGGGCGGGTGGACGCCGTTGGCGGAGCCGTCCCAGTTCTCCCAGTAGCCCTGGAGGACCTTGCCGGCCGGGCGGGATTTCACGGCGCAGGTGTCGGCCGCCGACGCGGCGGGGGCGGTGGCGATCGAGAGGGGGACGAGGAGAGCGGCCGTGGTGAGGCCGGCGGCGAGCAGGCGCAGCGTGCGGCGGAGCATGCGGATCCTCCCGGTGGGGGTGCGGTGAGGTGTCGTAGGCATGACAGTGCTGGCTCGACAGTGCGCGTGGTCCAGACCTCCCGTCAATAGGTATGGACCAATTCATGAGACGTGCTGACAGATGTTGGAATGACAGATATTGAAATTTGTCAGCTGTCATGTCATGGTGGACCGCATGACGACGATCCAGACCCGAACCCTCGGCACCACCGGTCCCCGCGTCTCCGCCCTCGGCCTCGGCTGCATGGGGATGTCCGCGCTGTACGGCGAAGCGGACCGCGGCGAGTCCATCGCCACCATCCACGCGGCCCTCGAAGCGGGCGTGACGCTCCTGGACACCGGCGACTTCTACGCCATGGGCCACAACGAGATGCTGATCGGCGAAGCCCTGCGCACCGCCCCCACGGCCCTGCGCGAACAGGCCCTCACCAGCGTCAAGTTCGGCGGCCTGCGCGACCCCGACGGCGGCTGGAACGGCTACGACGGCCGGCCCGCCGCTGTGCGGAACTTCGCCGCCTACTCCCTCCAGCGCCTCGGCGTCGACCACATCGACGTCTACCGCATCGCCCGGGTCGACCCGGACGTGCCGATCGAGGAGACCGTCGGCGCGATCGCGGAGCTGGTCGAGAAGGGGCACGTCCGCCACATCGGCCTCAGCGAGGCGAGCGCGGACGTCATCCGGCGGGCCGCGGCCACCGCGCCCATCTCCGACCTGCAGATCGAGTACGCGATCATCACCCGTGACATCGAGCGGGAGATCCTGCCGACCACCCGCGAGCTGGGCATCGGCATCACCGCGTACGGCGTGCTCTCGCGCGGTCTGATCTCCGGCCACTTCACCCAGGACCGGCAGCTCGGCGCGACGGACTTCCGTGCCTTCTCGCCCCGCTTCCAGGGCGACAACCTCCGGCACAACCTCGAACTCGTCGAGGCGCTGCGCAAGATCGCCGAGCAGAAGGGCGTGACGGTCGCGCAGATCGCCATCGCCTGGGTCCTCTCGCGCGGCGAGGACATCGTGCCGCTGGTCGGCGCCCGCACCCGCGAGCGGCTGACCGAGTCGCTGGGCGCGCTGGACGTCACGCTGGAGCCGGCGGACCTGGCGGCGATCGAGGAGGCGGTGCCGGCGGGCGCGGCGGCGGGCACCCGCTACCCGGCCGTGCAGATGGCGCACCTGGGCACCGAGCAATGACCCCGACCGCGGGTACCGAACAGGTGATTCTGCCTGCGGGTACCGTCTAGGCCATGGCACCGACCACCCAGGCCCTGACCGCCGAGCGCATCCTCGAAGCGACCGAGGAGGTGCTGCGCCGCCACGGCCCCGCCAAGGCCACCGTGGTGGACGTGGCCCGCGCGCTCGGCGTCAGCCACGGCAGCGTCTACCGGCACTTCCGTACGAAGGTCGCGCTGCGGGAGGCGGTGACCAAGCGGTGGCTGGACCGGACGGCCGAGGCGCTGTCCGGGATAGTCGACGAGACCGACCGGGACCCCGAGGCCCGGCTGCGCGACTGGCTCGCGGGGCTGTTCGCGGCCAAGCGGCGCAAGGCGAGCGCCGATCCC
Source organism: Streptomyces sp. NPDC092369 (assembly GCF_044755245.1). Taxonomy (NCBI): domain Bacteria; kingdom Bacillati; phylum Actinomycetota; class Actinomycetes; order Kitasatosporales; family Streptomycetaceae; genus Streptomyces; species Streptomyces sp. NPDC092369. The sequence goes on along the minus strand of NZ_JBIVQP010000002.1, from coordinate 954,723 downwards.
GAGCTGTTCGCCACGTACAGCGTGCTCGTGACCGAGTACGGCGGAGTCGTCAGCGACCATCTCGCCGAACTGACCGAGCAGTTGACCCGGATCATCCAGGCGGGCATGGACACCGGCGCGTTCACCACCGCCGACCCCCTCACCGCCGCCACCGCCGTCTTCCAGGCCACGGGCCGCTTCCACGACCCGGGTTACGCCAAGGAGTGGGAACAGCCGGGCGCGCAGGCGGAGTTCGAGGCGGTCGTGGAGCTGTTGGTGCGGGGGCTGCGGGGCTGACAATCGGATCCATGGAAATCGAGTCCATGGAAATCGAGTCCATGGAAAGCGGGTCCATGGGGCGGCCCCGACGCGTCGCCGTCATCGGAGTGGGTGTCCTCGGAGCCTGCGTGGGCTGGAACCTGTCCCGGCAGGGTGCCCAGGTGGTCCTCGTCGACGCGGGCCGGCCGGGCGAAGGCGTCACCGACTGGTCCTTCTCATGGGTCAACGCCAGCAACAAGACCGTGCGCAGGTCCTATTACGACCTGAACGTCGCCGGCATGGCCGCGCACCGCGAACTCGCGGCGACCATCGGGCCGGACACCTGGTGGTATCCCGGCGGCCACCTGCGCTGGGCGGACGACCCGGCGGCGGAGGCGCAGTTCCTGAAAACGGCGGAACTGCTGGCCAGTTGGGGCTACCGGGTCGAACTGTCCACGGGAGCCGAGGTGCGCCGCCGCCTCGAACCCGCCCTCGCGCTGCCCGACGACGTTCCCGTCCTGCTCTACCCCGACGAGGCCTGGGTGCACGGACGTCGTCTCGTCGGCCGCCTGGTCGGCCAAGCGGTCGCCACGGGCGCCGAGTTGAGGTCGGGCACCGAGGTCCGTGGCATCGGGACCGGTGCCGACGGGAGCGTCCGGAGCGTGGCGCTGTCCGACGGGACCGTTCTCGCGGTCGACGCCGTAGTGAACGCGGCGGGCCCCGACGCCCCCCGCATCGCCGAGCTCGTCGCACGCGAGCTGCCGATGCGCCGGGAACCGGGTGTCGTCACCCGGATCGACTGCGACCCGGTCCCGATCCACCGGGCCATGCACGCGCCCCACATCGAGATCCGCCCCGACGGAGACGGATCGATGGTCCTGCACAGCCGTGAGATCGACGCGCTCATCGGCACCGGCGAGGAGGATCCCGCGGAACTCGCCGGGCTGCTGCACGCATCGGTACGGCAGGTCGTTCCCGCACTCGCCGACTCCCGCGTCACCCGGACCCGGGTGGCCTTCCGGCCCATCCCGGCCGACGGATTCCCCTCGGTGGGAGCGGTGCCGACGGTGCCGGGCTATTACGAGGCCGTCTCCCACAGCGGCATCACGCTCGGACCGGTGCTCGGGCGGCTGCTCGCCGCGGAGATCCTGAGCGGGGAGAGGGACGAGTCGCTGGCGGACTTCCGGCCGGAGCGGTTCGCCGACTAGGGGCTGTCCGGGCCTCGGCGACAGGCAGGTCACGCTCGGCATCGGCGCGGACGCGCAGACGCTCGGCATCGGCCCGGACGCGCACTCGGCGGAGGGCATGCGCGATGCCCTGGGGGAGGCCCGGCACGTCCGCCGGGTGGCCGCTGCCCGCACCGGCCGGTCAGCGCGGCCGACCACCCGGAACCGGCCTCGCACGAGTGCGTGCCAGGGACCGCGCCGCCGGCATGATCGGCCGGACCGCCCCTACCCCTTCACCGCGCACTCCCAGAACTCCCGCATCAGCGCAGGCGGCACCGGGCTGGTCATCGCCACCTGGGTCAGCAGGATCGTCACCGTGCCCGTCGGGGGGATCACGTGGGCCGCCGTGCCTGTGCCGCCCACCCAGCCGTAGCGGCCGGGGACGTTCCAGGGGTCGACGGGGGTGACGTCGACCTGGCCGCCGTAGCCCCAGCCCTGGCCCTCCAGGAACAGCGTCGAGGCGTCGCGCTGGGCCGCGGTGAGGTGGTTGGTGGTCATGCGGCTCACGGAGGTGGGGGAGAGGACCGGGGTGCCGTCCGGGGCGGCGCCGTCGTTGGCGAGCATGCGGCCGAAGGCCAGGAGGTCGTCGGCCGTCGAGACCAGGCCGCCTGCGCCCGAGGGGAAGGCCGGGGGCCGGCTGAAGCCGCCGTCGGGGGTGTCCGACTGGTTCAGGGTGCCCTCCTCGTCGGGGGCGTAGGCGGTGGTGAAGCGGGCCCGCTTCGATTCGGGGACCGTGAACGCCGTGTCGGTCATGCCCAGCGGTCCGAAGAACCGCTCCGCCAGGAAGTCGGGGAAGGACGAGCCCGAGGCGCGGGCGACCAGGACGCCCTGCAGGTCCGAGCAGGTGTTGTAGAGCCACGCGGCGCCCGGCTGGCGCACCATCGGGATCCGGGACAGGGCGGCGAGCCACTCGTCGGGACCGGGCTGGAGGTAGGGAGCGCGGCCGTCCTGCTGGAACGCGAGCAGCGTCTGGACGGCCGGCAGCGAGAAGTCGTCCGGGAAGCCCCAGCCGGCCCGGAAGCTCAGCAGGTCCTCGACCGTGATCGGACGCTCCGCCGGGACCACGTCCTCGACCGGCGAGGAAGGCGTGCGGACCACCGTCGGCTTCGCCAGCTCCGGCAGCCACTCCGCCACCGGGGTGTCCAGCGCGAGCCGTCCGTCCTGCACCAGGGCAAGGACCGCCGCCGCCGTGACCGGCTTGCTGACCGAGGCGATCCGGAAGATCGAGTCGCGGGCCATCGGGGCGGTGCCTTCGACGTCGACGGAGCCGACGGCCACCACCTCGACGTCGTCGCCGCGGGCCACCAGGCCCACCGCCCCCGGCACGGTGCCGTCGTCGACGCGTCGCCGCAGGGTGTCGTGGAGAGAGCTCATCGGTCGGCCTTCCGGTCCGGGGAGTCGTATCGGCTACGGGATACGACTCTCCTCGCCTCGCGAACTCATCGCCGTTCCGAGCACCGGTCCGCCCCCGCTCAGTCGTCGGACGGGTCCACCGTCGCCTGGTGCGCCTCGGCCAGGTGCTCCTCCGCCTTCAGCCAGGGCAGGAACTGCGCGCTCTTCTTCCAGCCGCAGGTGTCGCACTTGATCGTGCGTTGCGCGCCTTTGCGCTGCACGCGGACGATGTGTTCCCGCCCGTGCTGGTCCCAGCGGCTCACTTTGCTCGTGTTGATCTGCAACATGCGCCTCGCCTCCGCTCAGGAGTCTCCGGCAAGGAGTGTGCAGCAATATCAACATCAACGGGGCGCAATTCACGCCGAGTTGTCCAAGCTGTGAACATGACAGCCGCGGTGGCACCCGGCGAATCGTCCGTGCCGTGCGGATGTCAGCCGATCGCGCGCGGCAGACGCAGGCTGAGCAGGCCGGTCAGCACCACCCCCACCAACTGCACCAACAGCGTTGTCACCAGGGCGTCTCGCATACCCATGCCCGGAATCAGCGACAGGAAGAGCGTGCCGAGCGTGGCCACACCGAGCGCCAGCGCGGACTGCTGGGTGGTGACCATCACGCCGGCCCCCACACCGGCCCGGGCCGCCGGCACCTCGGACAGGATGATCCGGAAGATGATGGGCAGTTGGAGCGCCTGACCCGCGCCCGCGACCGCCGCACCGGGAAGCAGTTCGACGAAGCCGAGATGCGGCCAGGAGCGCCACGCGGCCAGCACGATCAGGCCCAGGCCCACCGCCTGGACGACGGAACCGGCCGTCACGACCCGCGTGCCGTACCGGGTCACCAGCCGCGGCCCGGCGAGCGACGCGAAGAAGAAGGTAACCGCCAGCGGCACCAGCGCCAGCCCCGCGGCGACCGGGCCGAGTCCCGCCCCGCGCTGCAACGCCACCGCGATCACGAACATGAACCCGCTGAAGCCGATCGCGAACGGCAGGATCATCACCAGCCCGCGCCGCAGCGAGGTCAGCGCCAGCAGACTCGGCGGCACCAGCGGCGTACGCCCCTGCCGGTCCGCCCTGCGCTCCACCGCGTAGAACGCGGACACGATCCCCGGGAACGCGGCCAGCGACAGCCACGTCCACAGCGGCCAGCCCGCCGCCCGCCCCTCGGTCAGCGGCACCAGCAGCGCCAGCAGGGACGCGGCGAGCAGGAACGTGCCGGGCACGTCCACCGGTTCGGGGTGCTGGGAACGCGTCTCCGGTACGACCTTCACGGCCAGGACCAGGCCGAGGACGACGACCGGCACGTTCACCAGGAACACCGCGCGCCAGCCGGTGCCGGCGATGTCGGCGGCGACCAGGACCCCGCCGAGGATCTGGCCCGCCACCATGGCGAGGCCGGCGGTCGCGCCGTACAGGCCCATCGCCTTGGCGCGGCGCGGGCCGTGCGTCGCGGCCTGGATGGTGGCGAGGACCTGCGGGAGCATCGCCGCGGACGCCGCGCCCTGCGCGATCCGCGCCGCCACCAGCGTCCACGCGGTCGGCGCGAGCCCGCAGGCCAGCGAGGTCACGCCGAACGCGGCCATCCCGCCCAGGAAGAGCCGGCGACGCCCGAACAGGTCGCCGAGCCGGCCGCCGAGGACCAGGAGGACGGCGTACGAGACTCCGTAGCCGGCGACGACGAGTTCGAGGACGGCCTCGCTCGCCGAGAGGTCCTTGCCGATGGTGGGCAGGGCGACGTTGACGATGAAGAAGTCGATGAGCGGCAGTGCCGCGGCCAGCAGCACCGTGAACAGACCGAGGGCGCCCAGCGCAGGCGGCGCGGGCGTCTCGGTCCGGTGTGAAGTGACGGTTTCGGTCATGGTGACGAGCTTGCGCCCGCGCGCAGAGTGGTACCAGAGTCTTCTTATCCTGGTAGCGGAACCACCTGGCAACAGGGTCCGGGGTGCGGCACGCTGGAGCGTATGACGACCATGGCCCAGGAGAAGGCTCAGGAGCCGGCACTCGACGTCACCGCCCCGCCGCAGGGCGCGGCCGTGTCGGCGATCCGCCGGCACGAGCTCGCCGCGTTCCTGCGTCACCGGCGCGAACACATCACCCCGGAGCAGGTCGGGCTGCCCCGCGGCTCCCGCCGCCGCACGCCCGGACTGCGGCGCGAGGAGGTCGCCCACCTCTCCGCGGTCGGCGTCACCTGGTACACATGGCTCGAACAGGCCCGGGACATCCAGGTCTCCGTGCAGGTCCTGGACGCCCTGGCCCGCACCCTGCTGCTCGACCCGAGCGAGCGGGCCCACGTCTTCCAGCTGGCCGGGGCGGTGGACCCGACACCGGCCACGTCCTGCGCGTCGATCACCCCGAGCCTGCGGGCCGTCCTCGACCAGTTGGAGCCGATCCCGGCCTCCGTGCAGAACAGCCGGTACGACATCCTCGCCTACAACCGCACCTACGGCCTGCTCCTGTGCGACCTGGAGGAGGTGCCCGCCGAGGACCGCAACTGCATGATCCTCTCCTACACCAACCCGGAGTGGCAGTCCTCGATCGTGCACCTCGCGGACGCCCAGCGCACGATGGCCGCCCGCTTCCGCGCCTCGATGGCGGGCCACCTCGCGGAGCCCACCTGGAAGACCCTCCTCAAGCGGCTGCGCGCCGAGTCCGAGGACTTCCGCGAGGCCTGGGAGCGGCACGAGATCGTCGAACACCGCGGCAAGCGCAAGGAGTTCCGCAACCGCTACGTCGGCCGCGTCACCGTCGACCACACCGACCTGTGGCTCGGCCCGCAGGTCGGCCCGCGCATGGTCACCTACCTGCCGGCGGACGAGGAGTCGAGGCGGCGGCTGGAGCGGCTGCACGAGATCGCGGTGGAGAAGGCGGAGCAGCGCGCTGGGAGGACGGCGGAGGAGCGGGCTGGAGGGAAGGCGGCGGCGGTGCGCTGACTACGCGCCGACGCGCGCTGACGTGCACTGGCTACGCGCTGACCTTCGCCGCCTCGTGCAGTTCGACCGACTTCAGCTGGTCCGCCGTCCGCTCCGCGGTGCCCCGCGCCCAGCGCCCGCTGGTCAGCACCCCGAGTCCGAGCACGGTGAGCCCGCAGCCGACGAGGATCCACCACCCCGGCACCGAGGCCGACACGAACGTGGTCCTGTACGACGACGCGTCGATCCCCGACGCCAGCACCGCGCCGATCACCGCGACGCCCAGCGTCTGTCCGAGCTGGCGGCTGGTGGAGGCGACCGCCGCGGCCACGCCGGCCTGGGCCCTCGGCATCCCCGACACCGCCGTGTTGGTGATCGGCGCGTTCACGAAACCGAAGCCGATGCCGAAGACGGCGTAGCCGATGAAGAGCGTGACGTTCGAGGTCTCCGCGTCGAACGCGGCGAACATCACCGCGCTCACCGTCATCGCCGTCCCCGCGATCAGCAGCGAGAGCCGCGGCCCCCGGCTGCCGACCAACCGCCCGGACACCGGCGCGCACAGGAACATCGGCACCGCCATCGGCAGCATCCACAGTCCGGCGTGCAGGGCGCTCAGGCCGCGCACGTTCTGCAGGTACAGCGTCGACAGGAACAGGAAGCCACCCAGCGCCGCGAACGCGCCGATCGCGATCACGGTGGCGCCGCTGAACGGGGCCGAGCGGAAGAAGCGCAGGTCGATGAGGGGTTCGTCGCGGCGGGGTTCGTACCAGAGGAGTCCGAGCAGCGCGGCCAGGGCGATCGCCGCGAAGGGGAGGACGGTGGCCGCGCCGGAGGTCGGCGCCTCGATGATCGCGTACGTCAGCGAGCCGAACAGGGCGATGACCAGGAACTGGCCGACCGGGTCCGGGCGGCGGGCCTTGGGGGCGCGGGACTCGGGCACGTAGCGAAGGGTGAGCAGCAGGGCCACGAGGCCCACCGGGAGGTTGGTCCAGAAGATCGAGCGCCAGCCGATGGAGTCCACCAGGACGCCGCCGATCAGCGGGCCCGCCGCCATCGAGATGCCGACGACCGCGCCCCATACGCCGATCGCCTTCGCGCGCTCCCGCGGGTCGGTGAACGTGTTGGTGATGATCGACATCGCCACCGGGTTGAGCATCGAGCCGCCGATCGCCTGGATCATGCGGAAGGCGATCAGTGCGTCGAGGTTCGGGGCGAGGGAGCAGAGCAGCGAGCCGAGGCTGAAGACCACCAGGCCCACCATGAACACGCGTTTGCGGCCGATCCGGTCCGCAGTCGACCCCGCCAGCATCAGCAGCGAGGCCAGGACCAGGGTGTACGCGTCGATCGTCCACTGGAGGCCGGCGGTACTCGCGTGCAACTCGTCCTGCATCGACGGGAGGGCGACGTTCAGGATGGTGACGTCGAGGCTCACGATCAGCAGGCTCATGCAGCAGATCGCGAGCACCAGCATGCGGCGGCGGGGGCTGAGCTCGGGCATGCGTTCCATCGTACGCCCGTGTCGATAGTGTGTCTAACTAATGACCGGTACAAGATCTTGGGGCGGGCCGTGCTTCGGTGTGCGGGACAATGGGGCAATGTCCACGACCGCCGCGCCCCTGATGATCGGGCCGCACATTGTCCAGCCGCCCGTCGTCCTGGCTCCCATGGCCGGGATCACCAACGCGCCCTTCCGCACGCTGTGCAGGGAGTTCTCCGGGGGCAAGGGGCTGTTCGTCAGCGAGATGATCACTACTCGGGCGCTGGTCGAGCGCAACGAGAAGACGATGCAGCTGATCCGTTTCGACGCGACGGAGACGCCTCGCTCGATCCAGCTGTACGGCGTCGATCCGGCGACGGTGGGCAAGGCGGTGCGGATGATCGCCGAGGAAGGGCTCGCCGATCACATCGACCTGAACTTCGGGTGCCCGGTGCCGAAGGTGACGCGCAAGGGTGGCGGGTCGGCGCTTCCGTACAAGCGGAACCTGCTGCGGGCGATCCTGCGCGAGGCGGTGTCCGGGGCCGGGGAGCTGCCGGTGACGATGAAGATGCGCAAGGGGATCGACGACGATCACATCACCTACCTCGACGCGGGGCGGATCGCGGTGGAGGAGGGTGTCACGGCGATCGCGCTGCACGGGCGTACGGCCGCTCAGCACTACGGCGGTACGGCCGACTGGGAGGCGATCGCCCGGCTGAAGGAGCATGTGCCGGAGATCCCCGTGCTCGGTAACGGAGACATCTGGTCGGCCGAGGACGCGCTGCGGATGGTGCGCGAGACGGGCGTCGACGGTGTTGTCGTCGGGCGTGGATGCCTGGGCCGGCCTTGGCTGTTCGCGGATCTGGTGGCCGGGTTCGAGGGGCGGCCGGATGATGTGGCGCGGCCGTCGTTGCGCGTCGTCGCCGATGTGATGGTCCGTCACGCGACCTTGCTCGGTGAGTGGATCGGGGACGAGGCGCGGGGCGTCATCGACTTCCGTAAGCATGTCGCCTGGTACCTGAAGGGGTTCGCGGTCGGCAGCGAGATGCGCAAGCGGCTGGCTGTCACGTCGTCCTTGGCCGAACTGCGGGCCGGGCTGGACGAGTTGGAGCTCGATCAGGCCTGGCCGACCGGCGCGGACGGGCCGCGCGGGCGTACGTCGGGGAACAACCGGGTCGTGCTGCCGGATGGTTGGCTGAAGGACCCGTACGACTGCGCGGGGTTGAGCGAGGACGCGGAGCTGGACACGTCCGGGGGGTAGTGGCGGGTTTTCCTCGCCCCGCCGCCCCTACCCGTCCCATCCTCCAGGGGCTCTGCCCCTTCGACCCCGTTCCCGGGGGGGGCGACCCCCGGCCCCCCGCTCCTCACCCCCCAGGGGGACCCACAAGGGGCTGAGTTGTCGTCGGCCTGGGCTTGATCTTTTTAGCCCGTCCGGCGTTTGAGGGCGAGGCCCCTTCAGGGCCGATGGGGGTCCAGGGGGCGGAGCCCCCTGGTGCGGGGAGTGGATGTCGGTCAGCTCTTCTTCGGGTGGGGCGTGGAGCCGTATGCCGTAAGGAACTTGTCCCGGAACGCGCTCATCTTCCAGACGGGGGCGTTGTGGGCCGGGCGCAGGCCGTCGGACCAGTTCCAGTCGGCGATCTTGTCGAGGACCTTCGGGTCCTTGGCGACGATGGAGATCGGGACGTCACGGCTGGCGTGGTCGCCGCTGACGCGGGCGATGGGCTGGTGGTCGCCGAGGAAGACCAGGACGGTGTTCTCGTCGCCGTAGCGCTCCATCCACTGGGTGAGCGCGGTCACCGAGTACTGGACCGACTTGCCGTACTCCTCGCGGGACTTGGTGGGGTTGGTGATGACGTCCGAGGCCTTGTTGCCGGCCTTCTGGATCGCGTTGAAGACCGTGCCGTCGCCGAGCTTGTCCCAGTCGACCATCTTCGGGATCGGCGCCCACGGCTGGTGGCTGGAGGTCAGGATGATCTCCGACATCAGCGGCTTGTCCCGCTTCTTGCTGTGCTCCAGCTTCTGGTACGCCTCCAGGGCGTACTGGTCCGGCATCGTGGACCAGCTGAACTTCGGCCCCTTGTAGCCCAGTTGGAAGGCGTTGCGGACCGAGTCGAGGCCGTAGTAGCTCTGCTCGGGCCACGCCTTCTGCACGCCCGGCATGATCCCGACCGTGTCCCAGTCGCCCGTCTTCTGGAATGCCTTGGTGAGGCTGAGGTGGTCGCTCGCCATCACCGTGCGGTAGCGCTGCTGGTTGTCGATCCACAGGCCCGACATCGTGGTCGAGTGGCCGAGCCAGCTGCTGCCGCCGTACGTCGCCGAGGTCAGCCACCCGCTCTTCGCGTGGAAGCCGGCCTTGGCGAGCGCCTTGGTGCTCACGTCGAGGGTCTTGTCCACGCCCGGCGCCATGATCGGGTCCTCGATCGCGCTGCGGCCGTAGCTCTCGATGAAGGTGAAGATCATGTCCTTGCCGCGCAGGTCGGGCACGAGCTGGGAGGGCGGCGTGTTCCCGAACGCGTCGACCTTCGCCACCTTCTGGAACTCCGCCTCGTCCCGCAGCGTGTCCTGCACCCGCCGCACCTGGATGCTCAGGGCCTTCGCCTGCCGGTCGGAGGCGATGGGCATGCCGGAGAGCTGAAGGCTCAGCGCTGAGCAGAGCACCCAGGCGACGGTGGCTATGAGGGTCGCCCGGGTCGCGACCTGCTTGTGGCGGGAGAGCAGGTTGCTGAGCCGGACCATCGCCAGCGCCATCACGGTGAGCAGCACGACGATCAGGACGACCGCGCCGATGCTCGCGCCGACCGCCACGGCCTTGCCCATCGAGTCCTGGATGTACGCCTGCGCGTCCGGCAGCAACTCCCAGTCCAGGACCAGGTTGAAGCCCCGGCCCAGGTACTCCAGGAAGCCCATGTCCAGCAGGTTCACGATCGTCATCGCGCCCAGCAGGACCCCGGACAGAGCGGCCACGATCACCCGCGGCCGACGCGGCAGCGCGAGCGCCACGGCCGCGCCGAGAATCGCCTCCACCGGAATCCGCGTGAACCGGTCCACCTGCAGCGCGCTCATCCGGTTCGGCAGCAGCAGGGCCCCGAGGACGAGCACGGCGCAGAGGATCGTGATCGTCCAGCGGACCGCGCGTACGGCCGCGGGGTGTCGTTCACGAAGAACGGCGAGCCGGGCCCGCAGCCCCTTCGGCTCAGGGGCGCCGGCCTCCGGCTCGCCCGCGCCCTCGACCTCGGGTGACGTGTCCTGCTGCTGACTGAGGCGCGTGAAGACAGGCACCCGAGGGTTCCTTCCGTGCGAGACCTTTGATGCCATCTCGTACGGTGCGCTGTCGGGCGGTGTTCACGGAGGCAGGCAAACACCGGGCAAATGCCCGGTCAACGGTACGGAGAGGCGCTTTTAGGGGCGCGGGGAACTGCGCGACCAGCCCCCACCGGCCGGCAGCCGCCCCCCACCCCCAGCCACCCCACCCCTCAGGCGCCACCGACCGCCGTCAGCAGCGCAAGCGGCGCCGCCGCCGACCGAGACTCCCGCACACACGCATGCGGATACGGCACCGGCTCCGAATGCGTGTCCCGGCCATACCCCGCCAACACCTCCGGCAGCCGATGCCCCGTCGCCGTCGCCGCGTCCACCAGCGCATGCGCCACCGACCGCGCCTCGTCATGCAACCCGTACCGCGCCAACCCCAACGTGATCAACGCGTTGTCGTGCGGCCACACCGACCCGCGGTGGTACGACAGCGGGTGATACGCCGCCTGCCCGGACGCCAGCGTCCGAACTCCCCACCCCGAGAAGAAGTCCGGTTCCACCAGCCGCCGCCCCACGGCCTCCCCGTACTCCTTGTCCAGCAGCCCGGACCACAGAAGGTGACCCGCGTCCGAGGCAAGGGCGTTCACCTGCCGCCCCTCCCCGTCCAGCGCGAGCGCGGGGAAGTTGAGGTCCCGCATCCAGAAGTCCCGTTGGAAACGGTCCCGGAGATCGCCCGCCGCCTGCTCCAGCAGCGCCGCGTACGTCTCGTCGCCCCACACCGTCCGCGCGACCCACGCCGTGCGGCGCAGCGCGTCGTACGCGTATCCCTGCGCGCCGGCCGCCATCACCGGCCCGCTCGCCCGCGTCCCGTCCGCGGAGCAGATCGCGCCGGGGGAGTCCTTCCAGTTCTGGTTCGCCAGGCCGCCCTGGTCCGCGCGGTAGACGAGGTAGCCGCGTGAGGTGAGGCCGCCGTGGTCCAGCATCCAGCCGATCGCCGCGCGCGCGTGCGGCTCCAGGCGGCGGGCCAGGTCCGCGTCACCTGTCTGTTCGACGTACGCGCCCAGGAGGACCAGGAAGAGCGGGGTCGCGTCGACCGAGCCGTAGTAGCGGCCGTACGGCACCTGGCCGAAGTGCGCCAGCTCCCCGTGCCGTACCTCGTGCACGATCTTCCCGGGCTGGGACACCGAGGTCGGACCTGTCTCCGTCGCCTGCGTCGCCGCCAGCGCGGGGAGCGTGGCCGCGGCGAGTTGGGGACGGTAGGGGAGGGTGAAGAGGGACGTGAGAAGGGCGTCCCGGCCCAGGAGGGTCAGGAACCAGGGGGCTCCGGCGGCCGGGACGCGCAGTTCCTCACCGTCCGGGCCCGTCGCCTGGACCTGGAGCGAGGCCAGGTCGGCGAGGCCGCGCGCACAGGCCGCCGCCAGCTCCGGCCAGCCGGTCGGGAAGGGCACGCCCTCCACGAACTCGCCCTCCAGGGCCAGGAGTTGTTCGTTCATCGCGGCCGGGGACGCGGGTACGCGCCTGGCCCGCTTGTCTCCGTGCGGGCGGGCCATCACCCGTAACGTCAGCTCGGTGGTGCCGTGCGGGGCCAGTTCCAGGGTCCAGACCAGGCGGCGGGCGCCGGTGCCCGTCTCCTCCACGCCGTCCGGGGCCGGCTCCGCCGTCACCGTCGTACACGAGCGCCACTCGCCGCGCTGGTAGCTGAACTCCACGCCGTCGTCGAGGACTTGGCGGGAGCGGGTGGCGCCGATCTTGGTGTAGGTGCGGTGGTCGGAGCGCAGCTCGAACTGGTCGGTGAAGTCGGCGTCCACGGTCATCGCGAGACGGACCGTGGTGGGGGAGGGGTGGTTGCTGGTCACCCTCAGGGATTCGACGAACGCGCCGTCGCCCACTGCCTGTTCGCGGAAGAGCGTGCACTTGGGCGGCTCCTGGCGCCCGCCTCGCGGGACGAGGACACAGCGTGCCGTGTCCCCGTCCGCGACCGGCGTGAGCGACTCCGGGACCGCGCCGTCGACCGTCAGTTGCCAACGGCTCAGGTGCCTCGCGTCGCGCACGAACAGTCCGTCCGGGGAACCGGCCCCTCGGACGCCGCTGATGTCCCCGCCGTCGCCCACGGCCGCGAACGTCCCGCCGTGCACGAGCAGATGATGCCGGTCCGTCATCCCCGTTCCCCTCCCTTGTCCCTCATCCCGAACGTGCCGATGCCCGTGGAGGACACGCCGTCTCCCGGGCGCGAATGGAGCAGATCGAGCGTGAGCGCGGCGGTCCAGCCGAAGCCGAGCGCTCCGCAGGCCTCGCCGGTGTACGGGTCGACGTACTCCGCGAAGTCCGTGTCGGCGGCGGTGTGCAGGAGCGCCTCCCGGAGCGAGTCGGCCGCCGCCGCTTCGCCGTGCACCCGCAGGCCGCTCTCCAGCAGCCAGTTGGTGTTGAACCACGCCGGCCCGCGCCAGTAGCGGTGCGGGTCGAAGGCCTCGCCCAGGAGGTCGTAGCTGGGGGTGAGGCGGGTGCTGTCGCCGAGGCCGAAGTGCGGGCCGCGGAGCGTCCGGAGGAGGGCGGCGACGGTGTTCCGCGGGAGGCCGGGCAGGAGGAGGGGGATCAGGCCGGAGACGCTGCGCTCCGGGATCAGGGTGCCCTCACGGTCCCCGGTGCGCAGGTCCCGGCACAGGAACATCCCGCTCGCCGGGTCCCACAGGCGGTCCACCAGTGCCGTCGTCAGGCGTTCCGCGCGTGCGTGGCGGGCCGTGCCCGTGGCGCCCAGCTCGCGGGCGATCCTGGCCAGGGCGTGCTCCGACGCGATGAGCAGGGCGTTGAACGCCGGGTCCTCGACGGCGAATCGGCCGCCGCCATCCGCGTACCCCCCGTCCCGGTAGTCCGTCGCCAGGCGCACGTACCGGCCGTAGTCCAGGTCCGTCGGGCGGTCCTCGGCGGCGCCGTGGTCGAGGTCCGCGCGGCGGAAGGAGCGGGCCGGGGCCGGCGTGACGCGGGCCAAGGGGGCGTCCCAGCAAGGGCTGTTGTCCATACCCTGTTCCCAGGGATGGACCACGGAGGCGAGTCCGCCGCCGCCCAGGTCCCGGCGGTGCAGCAAGTAGCGGTGCCAGGCGGCCAGTCGGGGGTACACCCCGGCGAGGAAGCCACGCGCGCGGGACAGGCCCGGGTCCGCGCTGTGCACCAGCCACGCGGCCAGCGCGTGGACCGGTGGCTGCACGATGCCGGAGGTCTGTACGGTGCGCGGGGCGCCCGCCGCGTGGCCCGCGGTCGAGGAGCGCCAGAAGTCGGGGCTCGGGAAGTACGCGTCGAGCGGGACGGAGGGGTTGAAGACGATGTGCGGGACACGCCCGTCCGCCCACTGGGCGCTCAGCAGCGTCTCCAGCTCCGTCTGGGCCCGTAACGGCGACAGGTGCCGCAGGCCGATCGCGATGAACGCCGAGTCCCACGACCACTGGTGCGGATACAGGCCGCGCGAGGGGACCGTGGACGTGCCCGTCCAGTTCGCTTCCAGCACCCGTGCGGCCCTGCGGTGCAGCGAATCCGGCATCGGGGGCGGATCGTGCGGATCGTATACAAGCGTGCCCTCGGTGGGGCGGACGGTGAGTTGGGCAGTGCGATCCACTCGGGGCTCCCCGAAAGACGTTCGGCAGACCGGTTCGGTCTTGGCTACCGTAGGGTTACGTCTATTTAACACGCAAAACTCAATATGTAATGCAGGGTTGAGAAACACAAGGGGGTGCGCATGACTGCTCGGGACCGGATTCGGGGTCAGCATCGGGGTCAAGCTCGCGCCGGCGATCTGCTCGAACTGGTGCGGAGCGGGCGGGCGACCACCCGCGGTGCCCTCCAGCAGGCCACCGGGCTCTCCCGCGCCACTGTCGGCCAGCGCCTGGACCGGCTCTTCCGCGCGGGCTGGCTGCGCGAGGGCGCCGGCGGCCCGGTCGACTCGCCGCTGGGCGGACGCCCCTCCATCACCCTGGAGTTCGACGACGAGCACGCCGTCGTCCTCGCCGCCGACCTCGACACCCGCCACGCCCGCGCCGCCCTGCTCACCCTGACCGGCGAGATCCTCGCCGAGAGGGCCGGGACCCTGGTCGTCGAGGACGGTCCGGACGCGGTCCTCGGCGCGCTCGGCGGCTGGTTCGCCGAGCTGCTGGACAAGGCGGACCGGCCCGCGCGGTCGGTCTGCGGCATCGGGCTCGCGGTGCCGGGGCCCGTCGACAGCGAGACCGGCCTTGTCGTGCAGCCACCGATCATGCCGGGCTGGGACGGTTACGACATAAGAGGGCGGCTGTCCCGCGCCTTCGCCGAGCACACCGGCGGACCGGCCAGCGTCCCCGTGCTCGTCGACAACGACGCGAACCTCATGGCGTACGGCGAACAGCGCACCGGATACCCGGACTGCTCGGCCTTCGTCCTGGTCAAGGTCTCCACCGGCATCGGCGCCGGAGTCGTCGTGGACGGCTCCGTCTTCCGGGGCATCGACGGCGGCGCCGGCGACATCGGGCACATCCGGGTGGGCGCCGAGGCGCTGTGCCGGTGCGGGTCCTACGGCTGTCTCGCCGCCGTCGCCAGCGGCTGGGCCGTGGCCCGACGGCTGACGGAGACCGGGATCGAGGCCTCGTCCGGCTCGGATGTGCGGGAACTGCTGGCCTCCGGGCACCCGGAGGCCGTGGGCCTCGCACGGGAGGCCGGGCGGCAGGTGGGTGACGTACTCGCCACCGTGGTGACGCTGCTGAATCCGGGCGTGCTGATGATCGCCGGGGATCTGGCCGGAACTCCCTTCCTCACGGGTGTGCGCGAGCTGCTGTACCAGCGGGCGCTGTCCCGCTCGACGGCCCGGCTGGAGATCGTCACCTCGCGGCTCGGTGAGCGGGCCGGGCTGGTGGGGGCGGGTGCGCTGGTCGTGGAGCATCTCTACGCGCCGGAGCGGGTGGAGGAGCGGTTGCGCGCGCTGGGGGTCTGAGGGCGTGTGACGGGTGGGTTTCCGCCCCGAGAAGCGTCCGCATGGTGAAATCCCGGCGGCTGTGGCAGCGTGATTCTCGCCACCTTTGATAGGGCTGGCGCTCGGATGAGCGGATCTTGGCTCGGCTGCACTTCTCCAAGGGGTGGCACTCAGTGCCACCCCTTGATCGTTCATCGATCGAAATCAGGCGTGCCGTGGGCCGCTCATGTGAGCGGAATTGTCGGTGTTCGGACGGTGATCCGTTCAAGAAGTGAAAACATCAGCTGCTCTGCGCTTGCCAAGCTTTGACTTTCGATCCGGTGGCGGACGACCGGTTACAGGCGCATGACGCGCAAGTGGACGTACCCAGACGCCTTCGATCTGGGTAAGTTCCTGGCTGTCAGGGCAGCCACCCGCGTCCCGAGGAGTCGAGACCCGTGTCGGAAAACAAAGATCCCCACGTAGCGAAGTTCGTTTACGACTTCACCGAGGGAAACAAGGACCTCAAGGACCTGCTGGGTGGCAAGGGCGCGAACCTCGCCGAGATGACCAACCTCGGTCTCCCCGTTCCCCCCGGGTTCACCATCACGACGGACGCCTGCAAGGTCTATCTCGACAGCGGGGAGGAGCCGGCGGCACTGCGTGACGAGGTAAGTGCGCACCTCGACGCCCTCGAAGCACGGATGGGGAAGCGGCTCGGCCAGGCGGACGACCCGCTGCTGGTGTCCGTGCGGTCCGGCGCGAAGTTCTCCATGCCCGGCATGATGGACACCGTCCTGAACATCGGACTCTCCGACAAGTCCGTGCAGGGTCTGGCCAAGCAGGCCGGCGACGACCGCTTCGCGTGGGACTCCTACCGCCGCCTCATCCAGATGTTCGGCAAGACCGTCCTCGGCGTCGACGGCGACCTCTTCGAGGAGGCGCTGGAGAAGGCCAAGGAGACCAAGAAGGTCGCGGTCGACACCGAGCTGGAGGCCGCGGACCTGAAGAAGCTGGTCACCGCCTTCAAGAAGATCGTCAAGAAGGAGGCGGGCCGGGACTTCCCGCAGGACCCGCGCGAGCAGATGGACCTCGCCATCCACGCGGTCTTCGACTCCTGGAACACCGACCGCGCCAAGCTCTACCGCCGCCAGGAGCGCATCCCCGGCGACCTCGGCACCGCGGTCAACGTCTGCTCCATGGTCTTCGGCAACCTCGGCCCCGACTCCGGCACCGGCGTCGCCTTCACCCGCGACCCCGCCAGCGGCCACCAGGGCGTCTACGGCGACTACCTCCAGAACGCGCAGGGCGAGGACGTGGTCGCGGGCATCCGCAACACCGTCCCGCTCGCGGAGCTGGAGACGATCGACAAGACCTCGTACGACCAGCTGATGCAGATCATGAAGACGCTGGAGAACCACTACAAGGACCTCTGCGACATCGAGTTCACCATCGAGCGCGGGCAGTTGTGGATGCTCCAGACGCGCGTCGGCAAGCGCACGGCGGGCGCGGCCTTCCGGATCGCCACCCAGCTCGTCGACCAGGGCCTGATCGACGAGACCGAGGCCCTCCAGCGGGTCACCGGCGCCCAGCTCGCCCAGCTGATGTTCCCGCGCTTCGACGAGCACGCGAAAGCCGCGCAGGTCGGCCGGGGCATCGCGGCCTCGCCGGGCGCGGCCGTCGGCAAGGCGGTCTTCGATTCGTATACGGCGGTCAAGTGGTCCCGCTCGGGCGAGAAGGTCATCCTGGTCCGCCGTGAGACCAACCCCGACGACCTGGACGGCATGATCGCGGCCGAGGGCATCCTCACCTCGCGCGGCGGCAAGACCTCCCACGCGGCCGTCGTCGCGCGCGGCATGGGCAAGACCTGTGTCTGCGGCGCGGAGGAGCTGGAGGTCGACACCAAGCGGCGCCGGATGACGGTGCCGGGCGGGCAGGTGGTCGAGGAGGGCGACCTGATCTCGATCGACGGGTCGAGCGGCAAGGTGTACCTCGGTGAGGTGCCGGTGGTCCCGTCCCCGGTCGTGGAGTACTTCGAGGGGCGGATGCACGCCGGTGCCAACGACGCCGACGAACTGGTCGAGGCCGTGCACCGGATCATGGCCTTCGCCGACCGCAAGCGCCGACTCCGCGTGCGCGCCAACGCGGACAACGCCGAGGACGCGCTGCGCGCGCGGCGCTTCGGGGCGCAGGGCATCGGCCTGTGCCGTACCGAGCACATGTTCCTGGGCGACCGGCGCGAGCTGGTGGAGCGGCTGATCCTGGCCGACACGGACGAGGAGCGCGAGGAGTCCCTCAAGCAGCTGCTCCCGCTGCAGAAGCAGGACTTCGTCGAGCTGTTCTCCGCGATGGACGGCCTCCCGGTGACGGTCCGGCTCCTGGACCCGCCGCTGCACGAATTCCTGCCGGACATCACGGAGTTGTCGGTGCGGGTGGCCTTGGCCGAGTCCCGCAAGGACCCGCACGAGAACGAACTGCGGCTGCTCCAGGCGGTCCACCGCCTGCACGAGCAGAACCCGATGCTGGGACTGCGCGGTGTGCGTCTCGGACTGGTCATCCCGGGCCTGTTCACCATGCAGGTCCGCGCGATCGCCGAGGCCGCCGCCGAGCGCAAGAACGCCAAGGGCGACCCGCGCGCCGAGGTCATGATCCCGCTCGTCGGCACCGTCCAGGAGCTGGAGATCGTCCGCGAGGAGGCCGACCAGGTCATCGCCGAGGTCGAGGCGGCGACGGGCACCGACCTGAAGCTGTCGATCGGCACGATGATCGAACTGCCGCGGGCCGCGCTGACGGCGGGCCAGATCGCGGAGGCGGCGGAGTTCTTCTCCTTCGGCACGAACGACCTCACCCAGACGGTGTGGGGCTTCAGCCGCGACGACGTCGAGGCGAGCTTCTTCACCGCCTACCTGGAGAAGGGCATCTTCGGCGTCTCCCCCTTCGAGACGATCGACCGCGACGGCGTCGGCTCCCTGGTCAGGTCCGCCGTGGAGGCCGGCCGCGCCACCCGCCCCGACCTCAAGCTCGGCGTCTGCGGCGAACACGGCGGCGACCCCGAGTCGGTCCACTTCTTCCACGAGGTCGGCCTCGACTACGTCTCCTGCTCGCCGTTCCGCATCCCGGTGGCGCGGCTGGAGGCGGGGCGGGCGGCCACGCAGTCGACGGGGAGTGATCACCGCTAGGTCCTACGGCCACTGAACGCCGGAGCCGTCGCCTGTCCCCGACCCTCAACCGATGGGCGGCGGTTCCGGATCACGAAGGAGGGGCGGGACCCTGTGCGGGGGTGCCGCCCCTCCGGTCGTTCAGGCAGTCGCCCCGCTGTCCACCACCAGGTCCGTGCCGACGACCGAGGAGGCGTCGTCCGAGGCCAGGTAGAGGACGGCGGCGGCGATTTCCGCCGTGGTCGAGATGCGGCCGAGGGGGAGGGTGGCCGCGGCGCGTTCGGCGCGGGCGGCCGCGTCCTCGCCCGGGCGCAGGGACATGGGGGTCTCCACGGCACCGGGGCTGACCGCGTTGATGCGGACGCCCTCGCCGATGTGATCGAGAGCCGCGCCCCTGGTGAGGACGGAGACGGCGGCCTTGGTGGCGGAGTAGGCGGCGGTGCCGGGGCGGCGGGCGTGGGCGCCGAAGACGGAGGCGATGTTCACGATCGCGCCGCCGGACGGCTGGGTCCGCATCTGCCGGATCTCAGCCCTAAGTGCCAGGAACATGCCGGTGACGTTGGCGTCGAGCTGGGCCTGCCAGTCCTCCTCGGACAGGTCGGCCAGCGGGCCGCCCCGGAAGACGCCCGCGTTGTTGACGGCCACGTCGAGGGAGCCGAAGTGGTCGACGGCGGCGCGGACCAGGGCGTCGGTGTCGGACGCGTGGGACACGTCGGCAGTCACCGCGAGGGCCTTGCCGCCGGCCGCCTCCATCAACTGGACCGTCTCGTCCAGGGGTTCGCGGCGACGCCCGGCCACGACGACGTTCGCTCCCTCGGCGGTCAGCGCGAGGGCGATGCCGCGGCCGATACCTGAGCCGGCGCCGGTGACGAGGGCCGTCCGGCCGGTGAAGCGGGCTGTCCTGCCGGTGAGGCGGGTGGTGGTCATGGTCTCCCCTGTTTCTTGACCGATCGGTTCATTATGTGGGCGCAAAGAACGAACCCCTCTGGGCGAGGAGCCCGGTGGCGTGGGTCAGTCCAGCAACCGCAGCGCCTGTTCCGCCGCGTCCCGCACCCGCGCAGGATCCGCCGACGCCTTGCCGACCACCCGCAGCCCCTGCATCAGCACCAGCAGCATGCGGGCGAGGGTGAGCGGGTCGCGGTCGGCGGGCAGCTCGTCCTGCGCCTGGGCACGGACGAGTGCCGAGTGCAGTACGGTCTCCAGCTGGTCCCAGTTGCGCTCCACGCGTCGGGCCGCGGCCGGGTCGTGCGGGGCGAGTTCGGCCGCCGTGTTGGTCACCATGCAGCCGTTCAGGCGCAGTTGGTCGTCGGCGGCCTCCGACGCGTACCGCCGTACGACCGCTCGTACGGCCGGCAGCGCGGGGCCCGGCTGCGACAACTCCCGCACGATCGGCGGGAGTCCGGCCCGGTCGTAGCGGTCCAGCGCCTTCAGGTACAGCTCGTGCTTGCTGCCGAAGGTGGCGTAGAGGCTGGCCCGGCCGATGCCCAGGTGTGCCACCAGGTCGGACATCGAGGTGGCCTCGTAGCCGCGCCGCCAGAACAGCTCCAGGGCGGACTGGAGCGCGGTGTCCGGGTCGAATTCCTTGGTCCTGGCCATGAGGGGAGCCTAGGACTGTGCGGAATGATCGGTCAAGAAAGGTTCAGGCGAACTTGATCACTCGCGCGTCAGGCAGTCCGTACCTCGTACGTGGCCACCCGCACCGACTCGTCGTCCAGGCACCGCCCGCTCAGCAGGTCGAACCGCTGCTTCAGCAAGGGGGACGCGACGAACGGGCGGCCCTGGTGGGTGCCGGTCAGGCCGCGGGAGAGGACCGCCGCGCCGTTGAACGGGTCGCGGTTGTCGATCGCGTACAGCGTGCCGTTCCGGTCGCGGAACAGGGCCACCTGGCGGCCGTCGGGCAGGAGCGCCGCCACCCCGCGGCCCGGCGTGAGCGCGGTGAGGTCGCAGATCGCGAACCAGTCGGTGTCGAGCCGGAGTTGGACCTTCAGGTCGGTCGTCTCGGGTGCCAGGGTCATCGCTGGGCGCTTCCTTCCAGGGGACGGTGGCCGATGGTGAGCAGCGGCAGGTCGGGCTTGATCTGGTCGCGCTCGGGGACGAAGCCGACGACCGGGTCGGGGGTGTCGGGGGCGTTCACGAAGGACACGAACCGGCCCAGCTTCTCGGGGTCGTTGATCGTGGTCGCCCACTCGTCGGCGTAGTTCGAGACGTGGGCCGCCATCAGCGACTCCAACTCCTCGCAGATGCCGAGCGAGTCCTCCACGACCACCTCGCGGATGTGGTCCAGGCCGCCCGGGATCCGCTCCAGCCACACGCTCGTGCGCTCCAGGCGGTCGGCGGTGCGGATGTAGAACATCAGGAAACGGTCGATCAGGCGGATCAGCTCGGCGTCGCTCAAGTCCTGGGCCAGCAGGTCCGCGTGGCGCGGGGTCGCGCCGCCGTTGCCGCCGACGTAGAGGTTCCAGCCGCTCGCGGTGGCGATCACGCCGAAGTCCTTCGACTGGGCCTCCGCGCACTCGCGGGCGCAGCCGGAGACCGCCGACTTGAGCTTGTGCGGGGAGCGCAGGCCCCGGTAGCGCAGCTCCAGGTCGATCGCCATGCGGACGGAGTCCTGGACGCCGTAGCGGCACCAGGTCCGGCCGACGCAGGACTTCACCGTGCGCAGGGCCTTTCCGTAGGCGTGCCCCGACTCGAAGCCCGCGTCCACCAACCGGGCCCAGATCAGCGGGAGTTGTTCGACCCGCGCGCCGAACAGGTCGATTCGCTGACCGCCGGTGATCTTCGTGTACAGCCCGAAGTCCCGGGCCACCTCGCCGATCACGATGAGCTTCTCGGGGGTGATCTCACCGCCGGGGATGCGCGGTACGACCGAATACGAGCCGTTCTTCTGGAGGTTGGCGAGGAAGTGGTCGTTGCTGTCCTGGAGGGCCGCCTGTTCGCCGTCCAGGACATAGCCGCTCGCGCCGATCGTCGGGGCGAGGGAGGCGATGATCGAGGCGACGGTCGGCTTGCAGACCTCGCAGCCGTCGCCGCCCCGGGCGCCCTCACGGCCGTAGCGGTCGAGCAGATCCTGGTAGGAGTCGACGCGCAGGGCGAGGACGATCTCGTAGAGCTCCTCGCGGGTCTGCGCGAAGCAGCCGCACAGGCCCTTGTCGACCTCGACCCCGCTGGCCTCCAGTTCCGCGGTGACGAGCTGGCCGAGCACCTTGACGCAACTGCCGCAGCCCGTACCGGCCTTGGTGCACTTCTTCACCTCCGGCACGGTCGTGCAGGAGTGGTCCGTCACCGCGCCCCGGATCGCGCCCTTGGAGACGTTGTGGCAGGAGCAGACGATCGCCTCGTCCGGCAGCGCGGACGGGCCCAGTTGGACGGAGTCGCCGGCGCCGGCCGGCAGGACCAGCGACTCGGGGGCGACCGGCGGGACCGAGCCGGTGAACGCGCGCAGGGTGCCGTACGCGTCCGCGTCGCCGATCAGGATGCCGCCGAGCAGCGTGCCGTCCCGGGCGATGACCAGCTTCTTGTACAGGCCCGCGCGGGCGTCGGAGTACACGACGTCCAGGCAGTCCTCGGCGGTGCCGTGCGCGTCACCGAAGGACGCCACGTCCACGCCGAGCAGCTTCAGCTTGGTGGACAAGTCGGCGCCCGTGAACGCCGATTCGTCCCGCGCGATGGTCGCCGCGACCGTCTCCGCCTGCTCGTAACCGGGCGCCACCAGGCCGTACACCCGGCCGTCCGCCGCCAGCGCGCACTCGCCGATCGCGAACACCTGCGGGTCGGCGACCGTACGGCACTGCTCGTCGACCGTGATGCCACCGCGCTCGCCGACCGTCAGACCGCAGTCCCGGGCGAGCTGGTCGCGGGGACGGACGCCGGCGCTGAACACCACCAGATCCGTGGCGAGTTCGGAACCGTCCGAGAGCTTCATCCCGGTGACCGCGCCGTCCGCGTCGGTCATGATCTCCTGCGTGCCCACACCTGTGTGGACGGTCAGGCCCATGTCCTCGATGGTGCGCAGGAGTGCGGCGCCGCCGCCCTCGTCGACCTGCACCGGCATCAGGCGCGGCGCGAACTCCACGATGTGGCTGGCGAGTCCGAGCCCCTTCAGCGCGCCCGCGGCCTCCAGGCCCAGCAGACCGCCGCCGACCACCGCACCGGTCGTCGCCCTCGACTTCGCGTACGCCTCGATCGCGAGCAGGTCCTCGATCGTGCGGTAGACGAAACAGCCCTCGGCGTCCTTGTTCGGGACGGGCGGCACGAACGGGTACGAGCCGGTGGCCAGGACGAGGGTGTCGTATTCAACTGTCATTCCGGAGCGGGCCGTTACCGTCCGCGCCGCCCGGTCGATCGTCTCGGCGGGGTCGCCGACGTACAGCTCGATCCCGTGATCCCTGATGAACTCCGCGTCCGTGAGCGAGAGTTCCTCGGGCGTGCGGCCCGAGAAGTACGAGGTGAGCTGGACGCGGTCGTACGCGGGACGGGGTTCCTCGCACAGCACGACCACGCGGTGCGTGGCGGTCAGGCCGCGCTCGGCGAGCGCTTCGAGGAAGCGCTGACCGACCATGCCATGGCCGACCAGCACGATGGTGGGCACCACACGCGGCTTCGAGGTCATGCCCAGGAGCCTGCGACGCCGGTGTTACCCGGTGGCATCCCCCCTGTTTCCCACGAGGAACGCTGCCCTCAGCGGGGGTGGGGGGTGGGTGTGAGGGTTCGAGGGGTGGGGTGGGGGCGTGCTGTGAGGCGGGCACGGGGCACGGGGGTGGGGCTGGCCGAACCCCTGGGTTCCGTACTCGCACCATCGCCCGCGAGCAGGGTGGCGGCGAGTCTTGATCCGTCGGATTCCACCGGCTCAGGCCCGATTCCACCAGCTCAGGTCCAGGGGGACATGCCATGACCACCACCCGCGAGATCCCGCCCCACATCACCGCTGATCGCACCCTCACCCGCGCCCGGCGCATCCTCCGCGAGCCCTTCACCGCCGGCACCTGGCGCCGCTTCGCCTACGGCGTGGTGGCCCTGCCGGTGGGCTTGGCGAGCATCCCGCTCGCCTTGATCGGGGCGCCCGCGGGACGGTGGCAGCGCAGGGTGATGCGACGGGTGCTGGGGGAGGACGCGGAGGGGACCTTCAGCGAGATGCACGGCGGAGCCAGGAGCGGGCTCGTCCACGCCCTCGTCTCACTGCCGCTGAACCTCCTCACCCTCTTCGTCACCGTCTACGGCTGGCTCATCGTCCCCATGAACCTCGGCTGGCCCCTGCGCGCGGGCGACGACTACTCCGCGGCATGGGGCGGCCCCACCTTCGCCGGCGCGTGGGCGTTCCACGCGCTCCTCGGCGGGATCGGCTTCCTGCTGCTCATGCCGTGGATCGGACGCGGCCTGACCGCCCTCCAGCTCCGGCTCGCCCACCGCTTCCTCGCCTAGGTTGAACGCTGTGAACCGCCTCCACGACCGCGTCCGCTCCCTCCGCCCCTTCAGTCCCCGCGCTCTCCGTCCCCGCACCCTCGTCTCCCTCGCCGCCGCCACCTTCGGCCCCCGCGCCCTGGCCGCCGTCCTCTACGGCGTCATCGCCTTCCCGCTCGCGCTGGTCGGCTTCGTCCTGACGCTGTTCGGGCTCGCGGTGGGCGGGGTGCTGTCGGTGACCACGCTGGGGCTGTGGCTGGTGGCCGGGACCGTGCGGGGCGCGCTGGCGCTGGGGGCGCTGCAGCGGGGGCTGGCCCGGCGGCTGCTCGGGGTGGAGATCGAGGAGCCGCCGGTGGCGCGGGGCGGTGGGGTGTTCGCGTGGCGGCGGGCGCTGCTGGGGGAGCGGTCGGGGTGGCGGGCGGTGGGCTGCGCCCTGTTGACTCCGTTCACAGGCGTTCTGGCGTACGTCGCCGTCGTCATCGGATACGTCTACGGCGTCCTGCTCACACTCCACCCGGTCCTGAGCCACCTGAACTACAACACCGTCCACCACCCCGACGGCACCGTGACCCACGTATCGCTGGAGTTCTTCGGTTACCAGGTCGACAGCTGGCCGCGCTGGTTGATCCCGTTCACACTCGGTCTGCTGCTGCTCGCCGTCGCCCCGCACCTCCTGCGACACGCGCTCACACCCCACCGAGCGCTGTTGACCGCGCTGCTCGGCACCGACGCCGCCGACCGCCGCATCCGCACCCTGGAGGAGACCCGCGCCCAGGCCGTCGACGACGCCGCCGCGACCGTGCGCCGCATCGAACGCGACCTGCACGACGGCACCCAGGCCCGCCTGGTCGGCCTCGCCATGCACCTCACCATCATCCGCGAACTGATCAGCGCCGACGCGGCCCCCGACCGGATCCTCACCGTCGTCGACACCGCGCAGGGCAACGCCGCCCAGGCCATCGCCGACCTGCGCCATCTGGTCAAGGGCATCCATCCCCCCGTCCTCGACCAGGGCCTCCCGGCGGCCCTCGCCGGCCTCGTGGCCGACAGCGCCCTTCCCGCCGCGCTCACCACCGACATCCCGGCCCGCCCCACCCCCGCCGTCGAGTCCATCGCCTACTTCTGCGCCGCCGAACTCCTCACCAACGCCGCCAAGCACAGCCACGCGGACGCGGTCGACGTCACCGTCACCGGCCGGGACGGACTGCTGCGCCTGCGCGTCACCGACGACGGCCGGGGCGGCGCGGTGATCGGCGCCGGGTCCGGACTCACCGGCCTGCTCGCCCGGGTCCGTACCGTGGACGGCACGCTGACCTGCGACAGCCCGCCCGGAGGGCCTACGGTGGTCACCGTCGAACTGCCCATGTGAACCGGGTGAACCGGGTGAACCGGGTCGGCCAGGTGCGTCGGGCGGCCACCCGGGCCGGGCCGCCCCTATGACGGGAGTGGAATGCGCGTCGTCATCGCCGAGGACTCGGCCCTGCTGCGGGACGGGCTGGCGCAGTTGCTGGAGCTGCGCGGGGTCGAGGTGGCCGCGGCCGTCGGGGACGCCGAGACCCTTCTCGTCGCCATCTCCGAACACGCCCCCGACGTCGCCGTCGTCGACATCCGCCTGCCCCCGACCCAGACCGACGAGGGCGTACGCGCGGCCGTGCGCATCCGAACGGAACGCCCCGGCACGGGAGTTCTCCTGTTCTCCCAGTACGTGGAGACGGCGCACGCGACCCAACTGCTCGCGAACCCGGCCGGGTTCGGCTACCTCCTCAAGGAACGGGTCGCCGACATCGGGGAATTCGTCGACGCCCTGGAGCGCATCAAGGCCGGCGGCACCGCGCTGGACCCCGAGGTCGTCGCCCAGCTCTTCGGCGCGAGCCGCCGCACCACGGCCCTGGACACCCTCACCCCGCGCGAGCGCCAGGTCCTCTCCCTGATGGCGGAGGGCCGCACCAACCACGCCGTCGCCGCGGCCCTCACGGTCTCCGAACGCGCCGTGGAAAAGCACGTCGCCAACATCTTCACCAAGCTGGATCTGCCGCCGTCGGACACGGGGCATCGGCGGGTGCTGGCGGTGCTGCGGTATCTGGAGAGCACGTCCTGACAGCGGGCCCGGGCGATGAGCGACTGCTCTCGACGGCTGACGGCGACCGTCAGCGGCTGCCCGTGAGGTGCGCGAAGACGACCACGTTGCCCTGGTAGCCCGTACTCCGCGAGTAACCGCCCCCGCAGGTGATGACCCGAAGCTCGGGGCGCGCGGTGGCGCCGTACACCTTCTCGTCAGGGAAGTTCTTGGCCTCGTAGACCTCCACCGCGTCCACCGTGAACACGGCCACGCCGCCGTCCCGCCGGTCCACCTCGATGCTGCCGCCCTTCTTCAGGGCGCCGAGGTCGTAGAAGACGGCGGGGCCGTCGGCGTTGTCGACATGGCCGGCGACGATGGCCGTGCCGCGCTCACCGGGGGCGGTGCCCGCCTCGTACCAGCCGGCGAGATTCGGTTTCGCGGCGGGCGGTACGTCGAGGCTGCCGGTCGGGGTGAGGGCCAGGCCCATGAGGGGGGCGTCCACGCGGATCGAGGGGATGCGGATGCGGTCGGGCGGCGAGGGCGGCAGCGCGGGGGCGGCGGGCCGTTCGCCCTGCTGACCGGTGCGGGCGGTGTGGGCCTGCGCGGCCGACGGCTGCGGCGGCGCGTGGGTGTCCGTGCCGCTGCCGAGCAGCCACGCGCCCGTGCAGAGCGCGACCACGGTGACGGACCCTATGAGGGCGTTGCTGAGCTTGCGCACGCGAGCCTCCTGCCCGGTGGAGCGGCCTCCTGCCGGAGGGGCGACCTGCTGCCTGCTGCTTGCTGGAGCGGCCTTCGGCCTGGGGACCCCGGCCCCCCTCCGGGCCGCGAGGGGCGTCGGACCCGGAGGGGGAGGGACTTGCGGTACCGGCGAACGGACAGCGGAGGGTGTCCGTCAGATCCCGTCGCCTCTCGCCCGGCGATGCAGGAGCCAGGTACCGCCCGCGGCGGCGACGGCGAGAGCCGCCACGCCGGCCGCGGTCTGCACGGGATCGGGGCCAAGAGCGCCACCGACCCCCGTCTTGACGCTTCCTCTCGGGTGCACCTGCCCGCGGACCGGGGTCAGCGTGACCACCAGGTCGCCCGAGACGTGCCGTCCGCCCTCGGCACACTCCGCGACGATCTCGTACGTCCCCTGCTGCGCGCTCGGCGGCACCCTGAACTGCCCGATCGCGTCGCCCTCATGGGTACTCGGCGCCAGCGTGAAGGCACCGGCGCCCACCGCGCTGGCGTCACCGGCCGCCGTACCGCCCTCGCCGCAGGCCGCTGTGTTGACGGTGACCTGATCGCCCGGCACGACCGAGGAGGGGTACACCTCCAGGCTGCCGCCGTCGGCACCGTGGGCCGGCGCGGCGACGAGGCCGGCGGCCGCGACGGCGAGCGCGGTACCGGTCAGCAGACGGGCGGTACGTCGCATCGGTGCTCCCTAGAGCTTCTTCAGAGCCTTGTCGGTGTCCCCTGCCCTTCCGAGGTAAGTGCCAGCGGGCCCGGCGCGCTTCCTGAGGGTGTGTCAGAAATGCGGTGAATGGGTGGCGGAGTGGTGGAAGCCGGGCCAGATCGACCGGTATTTCAGCAGGTCACCGACGTAGCGCGGGCGCGGGACGGAAGAGAACCCGAAGGGCGCAGAGCGCGCGTGTGAACGGGTGACCCGACGCGTCACCACCTCCACGACCGCACCCGCTTGACCTCAACAATGATTGAGGTACGAGGCTCGGCGCATGCAGACCACACAAGCGCGATCCGTCACCGAGCCCCGGCTCACCCACCCCGCCGCCGACGCCTCCCCGCTCGCCGTCACCCTGGTCCTCGGCAGCAACCGCCACGGCCGCTTCGGCCCCGTCGTCGCCGACTGGCTCCTCGACCGCATGCGCGACCACGACGACCTGAACCCCGAGGTCGTGGACGTGGCCGAGGCCGACCTGCCCACGACCTTCGAACCCAGCGCCGAGGCGCTCGCCGCCCAGTCCTCGGTCACCCCGAAGCTGGCCGCCGCCGACGCGTTCGTCGTCCTCACCCCCGAGTACAACCACTCCTTCCCGGCCGGCCTCAAGAACCTCATCGACTGGCACTACACCGAGTGGCGCGCCAAGCCGGTCGCCCTCGTCTCCTACGGCGGCCTCGCGGGCGGCCTGCGCGCCGCCGAGCACCTCCGCCAGGTCTTCGCCGAACTCCACGCCGTGACGATCCGCGACACCGTCTCCTTCCACAACGCGGGCACGTCCTTCGACGAGGGCCGCCTCAAGGACCCGTCGGGCCCGGACGCGGCGGCCAGGGTGATGCTGGATCAACTGGTGTGGTGGGGGCGGGCATTGAGGGAGGGGCGGGGGGTGCGGCCGTACCCCGGGTAGCGCGGGCCGCTCGACCGCGAGGAATGCGAGAAGGCCGGTGCCCACGTGGGGAGGCACCGGCCTTCGTCACGTACGCGATCTCAGTTCACGTTCACCGCGCTCCAAGCCGCCCCCACAGCCGCATACTCCGAACTCCCCGTCCCGTAAAGGTCCCTGGCCGCGTTCAGCGTCGCCGTCCGGGCGCCCGCGTAGTTCGTAGAGGACGTCATGTAGACCGTCAGCGCGCGGTACCAGATCGCGCCGACCTTGTCGTGGCCGATGCCCGTGAGGGTGGAGCCGTTGGAGGTCGGGGAGTTGTAGTCGACGCCGTTGATGGTCTTCGCGCCGCTGCCCTCCGACAGGAGGTACGCGAAGTGGTTCGCGACGCCCGAGGAGTAGTGGACGTCGAGGTTGCCGACCGAACTGCTCCAGGAGTCAGCCGAGTTGCCGTCCTTCGACGGCTTGTCTATGAAGCGCAGCGCCGCCTTGCCGAAGCCGGAGCGGACGATCCTCTCGCCGATCAGGTAGTCGCCCTTGTCGGAGGGGTTGTTGGCGTACCACTCGACCATCGTCCCGAGGATGTCGGACGTGGCCTCGTTCAGACCGCCGGACTCGCCCGAGTACGTCAGCGCGGCGGTCTTGGAGGTGACGCCATGCGTCATCTCGTGGCCGGCCACGTCCAGCGCCACCAGCGGCCCGAACGTCGTCCCGTCACCGTCGCCGTACGTCATGCAGAAGCAACTGTCGTCCCAGAACGCGTTGTTGTAGGCGTTGCCGTAGTGGACCCGGTTGTACGAGCCCTTGCCGTCGCCCGCGATGCCGTTCCGGCCGTGGACGTTCTTGTAGTAGTCCCAGGTCTCGTTGGTCCCGTACTGCGCGTCCACCGCCGCCGACGCGCGGTCCGAAGTCGCCCCCGTGCCCCAGTGGTTGTCCGCGTCGGTGAAGACCGTGGACGGCGCCCGGCTGATGCAGATGCCGAAGATGCACAGGTCGGTCTTGTTGGCCGCGTCCCCGGTGTACGTGTTCCCGCGCGTCGGGTCCTTGAGCTGGTACGTCGATCCGGACACCGTCGTCTCCAGCGGCACCGTCCCGCCGTACAGCGACTGCCCGTCCCCGCTCGCCGTCTCGATGCTGTCCCAGGCGTCGATCTGCGCCCCGCTGCGCGCGTCCGTGATCACCGTACGGGCGACGGGGTTGCCGAGTGAGTCCTGCGCGACCACATTGGTCCGCCAGGCCAGCTTCGGAGTGCCGTGCAGGGCGTCGACCACCAGTTGGGGCTTGGCCGTCAGCTTCTTCAGCGCCTCGCCCAGGTTCGCGGCCCGCAGGGCGTTCGTCGCGAGGTCGGCGGCCTTCGGGGCCGACACGGAGGGGGTGATCGAGGCCAGGGATATTCGGCTCTTGGTCGCCCGGTTCGCGCTGCGGTACGTCCCGTCCGGCGCCAGGTGGACCACGAAGTCGCCGCCCAGGACCGGGAGTTCGCGGTAGGTACGGTCGTATCGGACGTGCTGCGTGCCGTCCTTGTCGACGATCACGTCCCGGACCGACGTGCTCTGCGTCGAGTCGAGTCCGAGCGCCGACGCGTGCGCGACGAGCGCGGACACGGCGTTGTCGATCGCGGCGGCCCTGGTCGGTCTGCCGGCCGCTTCGGCGGCGGGGGAGAGCGTGGCGGCCAGCAGAGTGGCGGTGGTGACCGCGACTCCGGCGGCGGCGAGACGACGGGAACCTCGGACGTGCTGGCGAATCGGGCTCATCGGGCTCATTGGTCTCCTCGGGAAGGCGCCAACGGGCGCGTGTGGGGGAGGTGCGCGCTGGTGCTGACCAAGATTTAAGAAGCCCGGAGATGTCATGTCCATACCGCGTCCGAGGAAGAATGTGAGGAAGTGCGTGGGGAGAGAGAATCTTTCTGTGACCCTCCCGTTCTTCGTCTACGGCACGCTCCGCCCCGGCGAGGTCAACCACGACCTGTTCCTGCGCGGCCGCACCCGCTCCGACACCCCCGCCCGCCTGGCCGGCGCGGTGCTCTACGACGGCCCCGGCTACCCGTACGCCGTGGCGGAACCGGGCGGTCTCGTGCACGGGGAGTTGGTGACCGCCCTCCCCGGCCACTACGAGGAACTGCTCGCCGCCCTGGACCGCTTGGAGGAGTACGCGCCGGGCGACCCGAGCAACCTGTACGAGCGTGTGGCCCGGGAGGTGCGGTGCGAGGAGGGGGACGGGGGCGGGGTCCTGGCCTGGGTGTACGTCGCCGCACCACCAATCGCCGAAAACCTCCGCACCCACGGCAAGTTGATCGAAAGCGGGGACTGGCGGATCAGGTGAGCCGGATCAGCGCCATCGCCGGTGCCGTCGTCATCGTCACCCGGAGGCCCGACCCCTCGTCCCATGTCACGGTCACCCCGGCGTCGGTCGCGTGCAGAACCTCGCCCCGGACGCCAGCTCGCCCCGCCAAGTGCGCTACCGGTAGCGCCATTTCGACCTCATCGCCGCCCCGACGCCACACGGATACGTACGTCGCCCCTTCGACCGGCGCCCGCAATCCCAGGGCGATCCACCCGTCCGTCCAGCCCGGCAGCCCCAGCGGCCAGAACGGCACCGACGTACGCAGATCGCCCCGAATCGCCTTGTAGGTCGCCACTGCCTCCCGCACCAGCAACAGTTGACGCTCCGTCATGTGGTCCAGATGGCCGGACAGATGGACCCGCCCAAGCATCGCCGTGCCGAGCGTGAAGCCGATCTCCGCGTCCGGGAAGGACGGTTGTGGATACGCCCACACAGCCCCCTGCTCCGGCGGCACGACCGTCGGTGCCGCCGCCGCGATGGGCGGGTAGCGGACCGGGTCCTGCTGGTCGGAGGTCGACTGGAGCTGGGTGACGGAGAGGGACGCGCCGTCCATGCGCATGCCGCCGGACGCGCAGTTCTCGACGACCAGGGACGGGTACCGGTCCAGGACGGACGCCAACCAGGCCCGCCACGCCCGCGTGTGATCGAGCAGCCCCGGCGCCGACGTCGTGATGTTGTAGTCCAGCTTCAGATAGCCCACTCCCCACTCGCCGACGATCCGGTCGACGGCGGCGTCCAGGTGGGCCCGGGCTGCCGGGTGGGTCAAGTCCAGCTGGTGACGGCCCTGTTCGGTGACACGGCTGCCGTCGGCGTGATGCAGGAACGCGTC
Source organism: Streptomyces sp. NPDC092369 (assembly GCF_044755245.1). NCBI lineage: Bacteria > Bacillati > Actinomycetota > Actinomycetes > Kitasatosporales > Streptomycetaceae > Streptomyces > Streptomyces sp. NPDC092369. The sequence goes on along the minus strand of NZ_JBIVQP010000002.1, from coordinate 923,218 downwards.
ATCCGGCAACGCCCCCGCCCCTGCCTCCAAGCCCGCCCCCGCCACGGGACTCCCTACCCCCGCTACGGGACTCCGTACCCCCACCACCTCCGGCTCCAGCCACACCCCCGGCACCATCCCACGCTCCCGGATCCGCTCCAGCACCTCCTGGATGCCCCCGGGAAAGCGCCGCCCCGACGGCTGCCAGGCCCCCACGCTGTCCCACCAACCACCGTCGCCCGAGTCGTCGTACCAACCGGCGTCCACGCAGAAGTACTCCGCGCCCGCCGAGGCCGCCGCGTCGATCAGCGGGAGCAGCTTCTCGGTGGTCGGGTCGCCCATCAGGGTGTTCATGTAGTCGTTGAAGACGACCGGGAGCCGGTCGTGATCCGGATGCGGTCGGCGCACCCGGCGCCGGTACTCCGTGAGCGCCCCCACCGCCCCGTCGAACCCGTCCCCCAACGCGAGCGCCGCGTACTCCGACGCGAACTCCGCACCCGGGTCCAGCACTTGACTCCAGCCGTGCTCGTCGTACGTCGGACCGCTCAGCCCCACGTACGTGCGCCCGGCCGGCGCCTCGCCCGCGTCCCACACCCAGCCGGCCGCCGACTCCACCTGCCACAGCCAACACCGCCCGTCCGTACGGTCGGTGAGTGCGCCCATCGCCAGATGGCCGTCGGTCGGCCAGCTGCCCCGCCCGGTCAGCCGCAGGGCGGCCCGTGAGTCGTGCTCGTGCACCTCTCGCCCGATGTCCGGCACCGACGCCCGCAACGGCTCGGCGTACCAACGGCATTCGGCGAGCCAGTCGTTGCGGGCCCGGTGCGCGTCCAGCACGTCCGGGGACGGCAGCCCGCCGAGCAGCAGACTGCCGACGGAACGGACCGTCACCGCCGCGTCGCCCTCATTGCGCACCCGCACCCGCGAGCGCAGCACCGCCACCCCGTCCGGCGACGCGTACTCGGCGAACACCCTCAACCCGCTCTGCGGATCGCCCAGTTCGACGGTCAGGTGATGCCAACCGTCGCCGTACGTCGCCCGATGCGCGCGATACCGCAGCCGCGCGCCGCCCAATGCCGTACCCCTGAAACGCGGCCCCGACCAGCCGGTACCCGCGCCCATGAGGGTCACGTCGACGAGCGGCAGACCCGTCACGGGAGGCGTCGGGTCACCGGGCCGGGACACCCGCAGCAACTCGCCGGAACCACCACCGAAGTCGAGGTCGAGGATGAGCGCGGAATGGCCCCAGCGGTAACCGAACTCGTGATCGCTCACCCCGCCGAGCCTAGAGTCGACCCGCGCGCCGCCCCCAGTCCGGCCCCGACCTCCTCTGCCGTGTCCGTCGCCTCAACGGGCATCGGCCAACGCCCGGTTCACCCCCGCCTCCTTCGGCCCGAGGAACCGCGGATCCGGCTCGAACACCGCGTCCAGCGCCGCCTTCCCCGCCGCGAGGATCTCCCGGGTACCGCCGTAGTACCAGGTCACGTCATGCTTGGCGTCCACGCCGACGCCGTACGACGTCACGCCTGCCGCCTGGCAGAGCGCGACCGCGCGCCGGATGTGGAAGCCCTGGCTGATCAGTACGGCCTTGTCCACACCGAAGATCTTCTTGGCGCGGACGCAGGAGTCCCAGGTGTCGAAGCCGGCGTAGTCGCTGACGATCCGTGCATCGGGCACGCCGTGCTCCGTGAGGTAGGTCCGCATGGCGTCGGGCTCGTCGTAGTCCTCGCGGCTGTTGTCGCCGGTGACGAGGACGACCTCGATGCGGCCCGCGCGGTACAGCTTCGCCGCCGCGTCGAGGCGGTTGGCGAGGTACGGCGACGGCTCGCCGTCCCACAGGCCGGCGCCGAAGACGACCGCGACCTCGGTGCGGGGCACGTCCGCGATCGTGCGCAGCCGGTCGCCCGTCACGACGTACATCCAGGTCGACGGCAGCAACGCCAGCACGCACCCGGCCATCACGGCCTGCACCAGCCGCCGTTGTCCTGCACGCGTGCGTGGCAGTCGCGGCCGGCGCGGCCTCGGTGCGCGCGGCTTCCATGCCCGCAGCCTCGGTCGACGCATCGGACGGCCCCTTTCCGGTCGGTCGCTCGACACTCAGAGACGTCCTGTCAGCCCGTACGGTTCGGCCCCCGACACGTGACCAGGTTCACTACCGGAAGTGAAACTGCAGGTCACGGCACCTCACACACCCCCTGCACCCCACCGTGAACCGCCCGAAAAGACGCGTCATTCCGGCGCAACGGGGAGGCAACCTCGTACCGCCACCATCGGTCCATGACGCCGTCGAACCTGCACCGCGACGAGTCCACGACCGCCCACCTCGACAGTACGGCGCACCTCATGAACCGGATCGGCAGCCAACTCGCCAGCCAGCTCAGCCTCGTCGCCCTCGACGGCAGCCGGCGCCCCCGCCCCCCGGTCCCGGCCCTCGTCGTCGTGGCCCACGGCAGCCGCGACCCACGCGCGCTGAGCACCGTACGCACGCTCCTGGACCGCGTCCGCGCCCAGCGCCCGGGCCTGCCCGTCCACCTCGGCCACATCGAACTGAACGAGCCCTCGCTCCCCGACACCCTCGCCGCCCTCGGCACCGCGCGGACGGTCCTGGTCCCGCTCCTCCTCAGCCGCGGCTACCACGTCAAGCGGGACATCCCCGAGATGGCCGCGCAAGCACAGGCACGCACGCGCGTGGCCGCGCCGCTCGGCCCCCATCCCCTCCTGGTGGACGCCCTCCAGGCCCGCCTGGTCGAGGCGGGCTGGCGCATGCGCATGGACACGACCACCCGCCGACAGAGCGCCGTGATCCTCGCCGCCGCGGGTTCCCGCGACCCGGACTCCCAGACGGACACGAACCACACGGCCACCCTCCTGGCCGAGCGTCTGGGCGTTCCCGTCCTGCCCGCCTATGCGAGCACCGCGGCCCCGACGATCCCGGATGCTCTGGCGACGCTGGCCGCCCAGGGCCGCCACCGAGTGGCCGTGGCCTCGTACTTCACGGCCCCGGGCCGCTTCGCGAGAGAGTGCGCGGAGAGGGCTCCTTGGATCGCGTCGGCCCCCCTGGGCACCCACCCCGCGATGGCCGACCTCCTGCTCCACCGCTACGACCAGACCCTGTCGACGCAGGCCTCGGTGGCCAACCTCAGGGGCGCGGGGAACTGCGCGACCAGCCACGAACAACCCGCACTCGCCATATAACCGCACCCGGCGGACGAAAAGGCGCACCCCATTTGTCACTGCCTCCGCTTACTGTCGAGTCATGGAAGGCAACAACCACACCCCACCCCCCGGCTACGACCCGACGTCAGTCGCCCGCTGGGCCGCAGAGCCCGACAAACGCCAAGGCCGAACCGCCTTCCAACGCGACCGCGCACGCGTACTGCACTCCTCGGCCCTGAGAAGACTCGCCGGCAAGACCCAGGTCGTCACGCCCGGCGAGCGCAACGCGTCCGCCTGGGACGCCAGCCCCCGCACCCGCCTCACCCACTCCCTGGAGTGCGCCCAGGTGGGCCGAGAACTGGGCGCGGCCCTCGGCTGCGACCCCGACCTCGTCGAGGCCGCCTGTCTCTCCCACGACCTCGGCCACCCCCCGTTCGGTCACAACGGCGAACAGGCGCTGAACGAGTTTGCCGACGACTGCGGCGGCTTCGAGGGCAACGCCCAGTCCCTGCGCCTGCTCACCCGCATCGAACCCAAGAGGTTCACCCCGGAGGGCTCCGTCGGGCTCAACCTCACCCGCGCCACCCTGGACGCGGCGACCAAGTACCCCTGGCCGCGCGGCGCCCGCCCCGACGACCCCAAGTCGCCCAAGTTCGGTGTCTACGAGGACGACCGGCCCGTCTTCGACTGGGTCCGCAAGGACGCCCCGGGCACCCGGATCACGTTCGAGGCCCAGGTCATGGACTGGGCGGACGACGTGGCGTACTCGGTGCACGACGTCGAGGACGGGCTCCACGCGGGCCACATCGACCCCAACTGCCTGCACGCGGAGCCCGAGCGGCAGGCGGTCTTCGCGGTCGCCGTCGGCCGCTACGTGCCCCCGGACACCGACCCCGCCGAGCTCGCCGCCGCCCTCGACCGGCTCCAGGACGAGGAGTGGTGGCCGCACGGCTACGACGGCTCGGCGGTCGCGCAGGCCCGCCTCAAGGACGCCACCAGCCAGCTCATCGGCCGCTTCTGCACGGCCGCCGAGGCCGCCACGCGCGCGGCGTACGGCACCGGGCGGCTGACGAGATACGGCGCCGAACTCGTCGTACCCCACCGGACGCGGCTGGAGTGCGCGGTCCTCAAGGCGGTCGCCGACCGGTACGTGATGCAGCGGGCCGAGCAGGAGCGGCTGCGGGCCGATCAGCGGATCGTGGTCGCCGAACTGGCGCAGGCGCTCACCGCGCGCGCCCCCGACGGCCTGGACCCGCAGTTCCGCGCCCTGTTCGACCGGGCCTCCGACGACCGAGCCCGCAAACGGGTGATCGTGGACCAGATCGCCTCCCTGACCGACGCCTCGGCGCGCTCGCTTCACGCGCGTCTGACGGGGCACCAGTGAGACTGAGACGAAACAGAGTGACGTGAAACGCGCCCGATTGTGACCCTCCGTGGCCTGATCGGGCCACTCCCTCTTCCCCCATCACACTCCGTGCGGGACGCTCGCATGTGGCGGCACCGTTACGAGGAGGCATCAAGTGGTCGACGCGGATCAGACATTCGTCATCGTCGGAGGCGGGCTCGCCGGCGCGAAGGCGGCCGAGACGCTCCGAGCGGAGGGCTTCACCGGCCGGGTGATACTGATCTGCGACGAACGCGACCACCCCTACGAGCGCCCCGCGCTCTCCAAGGGCTATCTGCTGGGCAAGGAGGAGCGCGACAGCGTCTTCGTGCACGAGCCCGCGTGGTACGCGCAGAACGACATCGAGCTGCACCTCGGCGAGACCGTCGAAGCCATCGACCGCACCGCCAAGACGGTCCGCTTCGGCGGCGACGGCACACTCGTGCGCTACGACAAGCTGCTGCTGGCCACCGGCGCCGAGCCCCGCCGCCTCGACATTCCGGGCACCGACCTGGCCGGCGTGCACCACCTGCGCCGCCTCGCGCACGCCGAGCGCCTCAAGGGCGTCCTGGCCGCCCTCGGCCGCGACAACGGCCACCTCGTGATCGCCGGCGCCGGCTGGATCGGCCTGGAAGTCGCCGCGGCGGCCCGGGAGTACGGCGCCGAGGTCACCGTCATCGAGCCCGGGCCGACCCCGCTGCACGGCGTGCTCGGCCCCGAACTGGGCAACCTCTTCGCCGAACTGCACCGCGAGCACGGGGTGCGCTTCCACTTCGGCGCGCGCCTCACCGAGATCGTCGGCCAGGACGGCATGGTCCTGGCGGCCCGGACGGACGACGGCGAGGAGCACCCCGCGCACGACGTGCTCGCCGCGATCGGCGCGGCCCCGCGCATCGGCCTCGCGGAGGCGGCGGGCCTGGAGATCACCGACCGCGCGCACGGCGGCGGCATCGCGGTCGACGAACAGCTGCGTACCTCCGACCCCGACATCCACGCGGCCGGCGACGTGGCCGCCTTCCACCACGCCCTGTTCGACACCACCCTGCGTGTCGAGCACTGGGCCAACGCCCTCAACGGCGGCCCGGCGGCGGCCCGCGCGATGCTCGGCCGTGACGTCACCTACGACCGCGTGCCCTATTTCTTCTCCGACCAGTACGACCTCGGCATGGAGTACTCCGGCTGGGCGCCCCCGGGCTCCTACGACGAAGTGGTGATCCGGGGGGACGCCGGGAAGCGTGAGTTCATCGCGTTCTGGGTCAAGGAGGGCCGCGTGCTGGCCGGGATGAACGTGAACGTGTGGGACGTCACAGACCCGATCCAGCAGCTGATCCGCTCGAAGACCCAGGTGAACACCGAGTCGTTGGCGGACCCGCACGTTCCGCTCGAAAGCCTGGTCCCGTAAGTGTCAGTCCGCCCCCTTAGAATTCACGCGTGGCAGGACGGATCAACGACGAGGACGTGAAGGCGGTTCGGGACGCGGTCCCGATCGACGCCGTGGTGTCCGAGTACCTCCAGCTGCGCAACGCGGGCGGCGGAAACCTGAAAGGTCTCTGCCCCTTCCACGACGAGAAGTCGCCGTCCTTCCAGGTCAGCCCGAGCAAGGGTCTCTTCCACTGCTTCGGCTGCCAGGAGGGCGGCGACACCATCACGTTCGTGATGAAGGTCGACCACCTCTCCTTCTCCGAGGCGGTCGAGCGCCTCGCCGGCCAGGCCGGCATCACCCTGCGCTACGAGGAGGGTGGCTACAACCCCTCCCACCAGCGCGGCGAGCGCATCCGCCTGGTCGAGGCCCACAAGATCGCCGCCGACTGGTACATGGAACAGCTGGCCACCAGCCCGGAGGCGGACGCCGGCCGCACCTTCCTCGCCGAGCGCGGCTTCGACCAGGCCGCCGCCCAGCACTTCTCCGTCGGCTACAGCCCCCAGGGCTGGGACCACCTCACCCGCTTCCTGCGCGGCAAGGGCTTCACCGACAAGGAGATCCTCCTGTCCGGCCTCGCCCAGGAGGGCCGCCGCGGACCCATCGACCGTTTCCGCGGCCGCCTGATGTGGCCGATCCGCGACATCGGCGGCGAGGTCGTCGGCTTCGGCGCCCGCAAGCTCTACGAGTCGGACAACGGCCCGAAGTACCTCAACACGCCCGACACCGCGATCTACAAGAAGTCCCAGGTCCTCTACGGCATCGACCTCGCCAAGAAGGACATCGCCAAGGTGTCCCGCGCGGTCGTCGTCGAGGGCTACACGGACGTCATGGCCTGCCACCTGGCCGGCGTCACCACCGCCATCGCGACCTGCGGCACGGCCTTCGGCACCGACCACATCAAGATCCTGCGCCGGCTCCTGATGGACAACGGCAGCGCGCGCGTGATCTTCACCTTCGACGGCGACGCGGCCGGCCAGAAGGCGGCCCTGCGCGCCTTCGAGGACGACCAGAAGTTCGCCGCCGAGACGTACATCGCGATCGCGCCGGACAACATGGACCCCTGCGAACTGCGCCTGGCCAAGGGCGACGAGGCGGTCGCCGACCTGGTCGAACCCCGCACCCCGCTCTTCGAGTTCGCGCTGCGCCAGATCGTCGTCCGCTACGACCTCGACACCCCCGCGGGCCGCGCCGCCGCCCTGGACGAGGCCGCCCCCATCGTCGCCCGCATCAAGAACAGCGGTGCCCAGCACGAGGTCGCCGTCCAGCTCGCCGGCATGCTCGGCATCCTCGACACCCAGTTCGTCGTCAAGCGGGTCGCCCAGCTGGCCCGTTGGGCCCGCGACCGCGGCGGCCAGGGCCCGGCGCCGGCACGCGGCCGGCAGCCCTACGAGTCGGCCCCCCGCGCCGCCGCCCCCGGCGGCCCGGCCCTCAACCTCCGCAACCCGGTCTACGCGACCGAACGCGAACTCCTCAAACTCGCCCTGCAACGCCCCGAGCTGGTCTCCCCGGCCTTCGACGCGTACGGCATCGACGAGTTCACCGCCGTCCCCTACGCGGCCGTCCGCCAGGCCATCATGGACGCGGGCGGCGCCGAGTACGGCATGCAGGACGGGCAGGAGTACCTGGTCCGCGTCCGCGAGGCCGCCCCCGACGACGCCGTCCGCGCGATGGTGACGGAGCTGGCCGTCGAGGCGATCATGCGCCGCACGGTCGACGAGAACTACGCGGGCGAACAGCTCGTCTGGGTCCGCCGCCGAGCCGTCGAACGCCGGATCCGCGACATCCAGTCCCAGATGGCCCGCCTCTCCGCCGGCGGCGACCCCGCCCAGCTGGCCGCCGTACAGAACGAGCTGTGGGTCCTGCAGCAGTACGACCAGGCGCTACGGGAGAAGGGGGCCGGCGCCCTCTAGGACGGTTCGGGTGCGTCGGCGCGCGAATCGTGGCAGATCAGAGCGGACACAGGCTTCCGAGTTTCCCGCGAGGGTAACCACCCGGTCACGGACCGGACTCAAAAAGTCACCGCACGCCCCTCGTGGCGGCGATGTGTCGTACTCCACACTGGGTTCCGGTGCCTGAGTCCTCGGAGCGCGGCCGATCCGTCCCATACGGGTCCCAGACCCCCGCGGTTCCGCTCATCGAGTACGGGACGGACAACGGCGAGGCCGTCGACTCCGCCCCCGAAGAACCGCTGCCGTACCCCCTGGCAGCGATCATCCTGGAGGTCGCCCCCGTGCAGACCCAGACCCTCACACAGACCGAGAGCACAGACGGCACAGAGCCGGACGCGGAGACCGACGTACTCGTCGCCGTCCCCCCGCAGACGCGTGTCGCGCACCACCCCGAGACCGAGGCCGCGGAACCCGCCGAGCCGCCCGCCGAGGTACTGGAGAGCCCGGAGGCCGCCGAACCCGTCGAAGCGCCCGAGCCGCCCCGCAGCAGCCGCGCCGACACCAGCGGACCGTCCTCGGACCTGTTCCGCCAGTACCTGCGGGAGATCGGCCGGATCTCCCTGCTCACCGCGGCCGAGGAGGTCGACCTCGCGCGCCGGGTCGAGGCCGGGCTGTTCGCCGAGGAGAGGCTCAGCACCGCGGTCGACCTGGACAGTCAACTCGCCCTGGACCTGGATCGGTTGGTCGTCCTGGGCCGGATGGCCAAGCGCCGCCTCATCGAGGCCAACCTCCGGCTCGTCGTCTCCGTCGCCAAGCGCTACGTCGGCCGCGGACTGACCATGCTCGACCTCGTCCAGGAGGGAAACCTGGGCCTGATCAGGGCGGTCGAGAAGTTCGACTACGCCCGCGGCTACAAGTTCTCGACGTACGCCACCTGGTGGATCCGTCAGGCCATGTCCCGCGCCCTCGCCGACCAGGCCCGCACCATCCGCGTCCCCGTCCACGTCGTCGAACTCATCAACCGGGTCGTCCGCGTCCAGCGCCGGATGCTCCAGGAGCGCGGCTACGAGCCGACGCCGGAAGAGGTGGCCGACCACCTCGACCTCGCGCCCGAGCGCGTCAGCGAGGTGCTGCGGCTCGCTCAGGAGCCGGTGTCGTTGCACGCGCCGGTGGGTGAGGAGGACGACGTCGCCCTCGGTGACCTGATCGAGGACGGCGACGCGGCGTCCCCCGTCGAGTCGGCCGCGTTCCTGCTGCTCAGGGAGCACCTGGAGGCGGTGCTTTCGACGCTGGGGGAGCGGGAGCGGAAGGTGGTTCAGCTGCGGTACGGGCTGGTCGACGGTCGGCCGCGGACGTTGGAGGAGATCGGGCGGATCTTCGGGGTCACGCGGGAGCGGATCAGGCAGATCGAGTCCAAGACCCTCAACAAGCTCCGCGACCACGCGTTCGCCGACCAGTTGAGGGGATACCTGGACTGAGGTCAGGGTGCCGCCGCGCGGCACCCTGACACCGGGATACTGCTCAGTCCACCTCCGCCACCGCCTGCGCGAACTGCGCCTTGTACAGCCGCGCATACGCCCCGTCCGCCGCCAACAGATCGGCGTGCGCGCCCTGTTCGACGATCGCGCCGTTCTCCATGACGAGGATCGTGTCCGCGTCCCGGATCGTGGAGAGCCGATGCGCGATCACGAACGACGTACGGCCGTGGGCCAGTTTGGCCATCGCCTTCTGGATCAACACCTCGGTGCGGGTGTCGACCGACGACGTCGCCTCGTCCAGGACCAGGATCGTCGGGTCGGACAGGAACGCCCGCGCGATGGTGATCAGTTGCTTCTCACCGGCGCTGACACCCGTGCCCTCGTCGTCGATCACGGTGTCGTAGCCGTCGGGCAACGTACGCACGAACCGGTCCGCGTGGGCCGCCCGTGCCGCCTCCTCGATCTCGCCCCGCGTGACCTCGCGGGCGGACCCGTACGCGATGTTCTCCGCGATCGTGCCGCCGAACAGCCAGGTGTCCTGCAGCACCATGCCGATGCCGGCGCGCAGGTCGTCCCGGGACATCGTCGCGATGTCCACGCCGTCGAGGGTGATGCGGCCGCCGGAGACCTCGTAGAACCGCATGAGGAGGTTGACCAGCGTGGTCTTGCCGGCGCCGGTCGGGCCGACGATCGCGACCGTGTGGCCGGGCTCGACCTTGAGCGAGAGGTCGTCGATGAGCGGCTTGTCGGGGTCGTAGCGGAACGACACGTGCTCAAGGGCGACCCGTCCGCGCAGCTCCGTCGGCCTGGCGCCCGGCATCGGATCGGCTTCCTGCTCCTCCGCGTCGAGGAGTTCGAAGATCCGCTCCGCCGAGGCGACGCCCGACTGCACCAGGTTCGCCATCGACGCGACCTGCGTCAGCGGCATCGAGAACTGGCGCGAGTACTGGATGAAGGCCTGCACGTCACCGATGGACAGCGCGCCGGACGCGACCCGAAGACCGCCGACCACCGCCACCAGCACGTAGTTGAGGTTCGACACGAACATCATCAGCGGCTGCATGACACCGCTGTTGAACTGCGCCTTGAACCCGGCCTCGTACAGCGCGTCGTTCTGCTCGGCGAACTGCTGCGCCGACTCGTCCTGCCGCCCGAAGACTTTCACCAGGGTGTGCCCGGTGTACATCTCCTCGACGTGGGCGTTGAGCTTGCCCGTGGTGCGCCACTGCTGCACGAAGTGCGGCTGCGAGCGCTTGCCGATCCGGGTCGCGATCAGGAACGACAGCGGCACCGTCACGAGCGCCACCAGCGCCAGCAGCCACGACACCCAGAACATCACCGCGAGTACGCCGATGATCGTGAGCACCGAGTTGATGAGCTGGCCCATCGACTGCTGGAGGGTCTGCCCGATGTTGTCGATGTCGTTGGTCGCCCGGCTCAGCACCTCACCGCGCTGACGCTTGTCGAAGTACGACAGCGGCAGCCGCGACAGCTTCGCCTGGACGTCCTCGCGCAGCCGGTACATCGTCCGGTTGACGGCCCGGTTGACCAGCCGGGTCGCCACCGCCATCAGCAGCCCGGCCACCAGGAACGTACAGAGCGCGAGCAGCAGCACCCGGCCTACGGCGTCGAAGTCGATGCCCTGGCCCGGGGTGAAGTCGGTCGAGCGGAGCATGTCGGCGACCGTGCCCTGGCCGCGCTCCCGCATCGAGGCGAGGACCTGCGCCTTGGTCTCCCCGGCCGGCATCTCCCGGCCGATGATCCCGGCGAAGACCAGGTCGGTCGCCTCGCCGAGGATCTTCGGACCGATCACGTTCAGCCCGACGCTGATGACGACACAGGTCAACAGCGCGTAGATGGTGAGCCGTTCGGGTTTGAACTGGGCGATCAGGCGTTTGCCCGACACCTTGAAATCCATCGAGCGCGAATCGGGGCCGCCCCCGGCCATCATCCGCCCCATCGGCCCGGCCATCAGGCAGCCTCCGCTTCCGTGAGCTGGGAGAGGACGATCTCCCGGTAGGTCTCGTTGTCGGCCATCAGCTCGTGATGGCGGCCGGTCCCGACGACGCGGCCCTCGTCGAGGACCACGATCCGGTCGGCGTCCCGGATGGTCGCCACCCGCTGGGCGACGATCACGACGGTCGCCTCGGCGGTCTCCTGGGACAGCGCCGCGCGCAGGTTCGCGTCGGTGGCGTAGTCCAGGGCCGAGAAGGAGTCGTCGAAGAGGTAGATCTCCGGGCGCTGGACGAGCGTACGGGCGATCGCGAGCCGCTGGCGCTGACCGCCGGAGACGTTCGTGCCGCCCTGTGCGATGGGGGAGTCGAGCCCGTTTTCGAGTCCCTCGACGAAACCCTTGGCCTGCGCCACCTCCAGCGCGTGCCACAGCTCCTCGTCGGTGGCGTCGGGATTGCCGTAGCGCAGGTTGGTGGCGACCGTGCCCGCGAACAGGTACGGCCGCTGCGGCACCAGGCTGACCGTCTTGGCCAGCAGCACCGGGTCGAGCGTCGCCACGTCGACACCGTCGACGAGGACCTGGCCGTCGGTCGCGTCAACCAGCCGGGGGATCAGACTCAGAAGGGTGGACTTTCCGCTGCCGGTCGAGCCGATGACGGCGGTCGTCTCACCCGGCCGGGCCACCAGGTCGACGGACTTCAGCACGGGTTCCTCGGCCCCCGGATAGCAGAAGCCGACCCCGCGGATCTCCAGATGGCCGTGCCGGCGCAGTTCGGTGACGGGCGCGAGGGGTGGCACGACACTGGACTCCGTGTCGAGCACCTCCTCGATGCGCTCGGCGCAGACCTCCGCGCGCGGCACCATCATGAACATGAAGGTGGCCATCATCACGGACATGACGATCTGCATCAGATAGGCGAGGAACGCGGTCAGGTCGCCGATCTGCATCCCGCCGCTGTCGATGCGATGCGCGCCGAACCAGACCACCGCGATCGACGACAGGTTCACCGTGGTCATGACCACCGGGAACATCAGCGCGAGCAGGTTGCCCGTCTTCAGCTGCATCTCGGTCAGGTCGGTGTTGGCCTTCCTGAACCGGTCCTTCTCGTACTCGTCGCGCACGAAGGCCCTGATCACACGGTTGCCGGTGATCTGCTCGCGCAGCACCCGGTTCACCGTGTCCAGGCGGGTCTGCATCGCCCGGAACAGCGGCCGCAGCCGCCGCACGATCAAGGTCACGCAGATGGTCAGCGTAGGCACGACCGCGATCAGCACCCCGGACAGCGGTACGTCCAGGCCGAGCGCCAGCACGATGCCGCCCACGCACATGATCGGCGCCGACACCATCAGCGTGAACGTCATCAGGGCCAGCATCTGGACCTGCTGCACGTCGTTCGTCGTACGGGTGATCAGCGAGGGCGCGCCGAAGTGGCCCACCTCGCGGGCGGAGAAGGACTGCACCCGGTCGAAGACGGCCGCCCGGATGTCCCGGCCGAGCGCCGACGCGGTCCGGGCGCCGTAGTACACGGCCCCGATGTTGCACACGACCTGCACCAGCGAGATGCCGATCATCAGGGCGCCGAAGGAGAGGATGTACCCGGTGTCACCCTTGACGACGCCGTTGTCGATGATGTGCGCGTTCAGAGTGGGCAGGTAGAGGGTGGCGCAGGTCTGCAGGAACTGCAGCAGCACCAGCAGGGCGATGGGTTTCCTGTAGGGCCTGAGATAGGTCCGCAGAAGTCGTATGAGCACGCTACGTCTCTCGGATCGGCGGGTGAGGCGGGGCGGACTTTGTGCCCCAGGCTCCTATCGTCGAACACTCCACCCGCGTTACCTCAACCGATTAAGCCGACAGCAGGGCGCTTTACCGCCTTATGGGCGGTGTCCTTTGCCGACTCGTGAAGTCATGAGCGGAAGGCGTTCGGGTGCGTCTGCTCGCGGACCGACATGTACTGCTGGCGCACGGCCTGCCCCACGGCCAGATCCTCGCCGGGATCGAGCACCTGCGCCGCCGCGCCCTGCCACAGCGGCGGGTTGCGCCGGTCGAGCGTGCCCTGCGTGACCCCGAGCGCCCAGGCGGCCTGCCGGGCGGCACCGAGCGCCGCGTAGTCGGCGGGCTGCGGTACGACGACCTGCGCGCCGAACAGCGACGGCGCCGCGGCCTGCACGGCCGGCAGCTCGGCCGCCGCCCCCAGCAGGAAGATCCGCCGTACGTCGACACCCCGTCCGCGCAGCACGTCCAGCGCGTCGGCGAGCCCGCACAGCATGCCCTCGAAGGCGGCCCGCGCGAGGTGTTCTGCACGCATAGATTCACGGCGCAGACCGGTCAGTGTTCCGGCTGTGTGCGGCAGGTTCGGCGTCCGCTCGCCCTCCAGATAGGGCAGCAGCACGAGCCCGTGCGAACCGGGCGTCGACTTCATCGCCAGCTCGGACAGGCTCTCCAGATCGGGCAGCCCGAGCAGCTCGGCGGTCCCGCGCAGGGCCCGCACGGCGTTCAGCGTGGTGACGACCGGCAGGTGCATGCCGGTCGCGTCGGCCAGCGAGGTGATCATCCCGCTCTGATCGACCAGCGCCTCACCGTGCACGGCCATCACGGACCCGGAGGCCCCGAGCGACACGACGGCGTCCCCGAGCCCGATCCCGAGCCCGAAGGCGGCGGCCATGGTCTCGCCGGTCCCGGCCGAGATCAACAGCCCCTCCGGCGTCGTACCGGCCGCCTCCGCCGGCCCGATCACCTCGGGCAGCATGGCCTGGTGACCGAGCGCCAGCTCGACCAGATCGGGCCGGTACCCGCCGGTGGCCGCCGACCAGTACCCGGTCCCGGAGGCCCCGCCACGATCGGTGGTACGGCGCACCGGGCGCCCCAGCAACTGCCATACGAGCCAGTCGTGCGCCTGCATGAGGACGGCGGTGCGCAGGGCGTTGTCCGGTTCGGTCTTGTTCAGCCAGCGCAGCTTCGTCACCGGGTGTGCGGCCTGCGGCACGGAGCCGACGGCCTGCGCCCATGCCTGGCGTCCGCCGAGCGCGTCGATCAGATCGGCCGCCGCGACCTGCGCCCGCTTGTCGCCGCCGACCATCGCGGGTCTGACGGTGTTGCCCTGCGAGTCCAGCGGGACCACGGCGTTCTGCTGGGCGGACACGCCGATGGCCTGCACGCCTTCGAGCAGCCCGCCGCCGGCGGCCTCACCGAGGGACAGCAGCCACGCCTGTGGATCGATGTCGGAGGGCCGCGTGCCCTCGGCGCCGTCCACCGGATGCGGGGCATACCCCTGCCTGAGTACGGCTCCCGTGTCTGCGTCGCAGACGACGATGCGAGTGAAATCGGGCGAACTGTCCAACCCGGCGACTATCCCCATGGCCAAAATTCTGCCGCATCGCTCCGCTGGGTTTGGCCGTGGAGCCGACGGGGTGCGTGTTCTGGGGCAGGTGCGGCGCCGTTGTGGCTGGTCGCGCCCACGCGGCGGAGCCGCAGATATGCACAGCCTCGCGCCCCTAGGGGCGATTGCGTCACCGTCGGTCTCAAGTGTTGCTGGTGCCCCAGTCGTCCCCGTTTGAGCCATTGGTGTTGCGGTCGCGGAGTGAGCGGACGCGGTCGGCTACCGAGTCGGGGACGCGGTCGCCGACCTTCTCGCTGACCGCGTGGTACGCCTTGCCCGCGAACTGGCGGCCCTGCTGGGCGGCGGACTCGGCGGTGTTGCGGACGGCTGGGTTCTGCGCGACCTGGCGAGCCGACTTCATCAACTGCTCGTAACGCTCGCGCCCGGCCCGCGTGCCGAGCACGTAACCCACCGCCAGCCCGGCGACGAACGTGAGCTTGTAGCGCATGGTGGCCACCCTTCCCTCGTGTGGATCTCTGGTGCGGCGTAGCGCCGGGGAGTATCGATTGGCGGAGCACCCCCCTGCTTGCGCTAATGTATGTGTCGCAGCGAGCGCCCGCCCCCTGGCGAATACCCAGGTAGCTACGTTCGATGCAAACGAGGCGTTCCTCCGTAGCTCAATTGGCAGAGCAGCCGGCTGTTAACCGGCAGGTTACTGGTTCGAGTCCAGTCGGGGGAGCTTCGATCTTCCGTAGCTCAATTGGCAGAGCAGCCGGCTGTTAACCGGCAGGTTACTGGTTCGAGTCCAGTCGGGAGAGCCACCTGGAAGCCACGTGGACGAGGACCCCGATGGGGTCCTTTTTCATGTCCGAAGGAACCGTGCAGGTCACAGCGGAGTCCTCAAGGGCATGCGAAGTCGACCATCCGAAGCAGGAGATCGTATGAGCGGCTATGCTGCGGCAGACGGTGCGTACACGTGTGCGCGACACGCCGCTATGGGGCGGTAGCTCAGCCGGTTAGAGCAGCGGACTCATAATCCGCCGGCCGTGGGTTCGAGTCCCACCCGCCCCACCATGCACTCCTGTCATCCGCGGAAACGTCTCATCCGGGGTGTGGATCCAGGACGTTGGTCCACGGGGCGGAATCCGCTCCTCGCGAGTTCGACTCCGTTGCCACGAGGGTTGGTTGAGGTCACTCTGGCCCGGGCAGGGCCTCCTGGCGATCGGTCTGATTCGCAACCCGAACTGCCAAGAGGCCCTGCTGTCATGCATACGCCGTCACGCGATCACCCGATCAGGAACCCTCTTGGACCAGGCCGGCCCCGTGATCGACAAGCGGATGACGTCTCAGCACAGACAGGGATCCGTACCCCGCCCCAGGCCGAGGACGTCGCGGTCCCTCAGCGCGCCGGAGTAGGCCTGTACCTCGTCCACGTCGCCGTGCAGGTACTCGCCCCAGCCGTCAGCGGACCTGGCCCGGCCGATCTGGACGGCGCCGGTGCTGTGCCAGCCGTTGGGGAGGCTCGCGGTCGCCTCGGCGTTGGTGTAGCCGTCGACGTAGAGCTTGATCGTGTCGGTGGCGTCGTCGTAGACCACGGCGAGGCGATGGCCTTGACCCGCGCCTCCGTCCGCGCCCACGATCTGGGACACCACCTTCTCGGGGGCTCCGGCCTCGTCCCTCTCCGGCATCACCAGTTGCCAGGTGTACGTGGACGGCTCGTAGCGCACTTTGAAGGCGTCGGTGTGCTCGCCGGCCTGCGAGAGCACGGTCATCGGGTGGGCGGGCTCGGAGTCCGCGAGGCGTACGACGACGCCGAGAGTGAAACTGTCCCCGGTGTCCACGACGGGCCCGTCGGCAGCGGCGTACCCGCTCTCGCCGTCCAGCACCAGATGCCCGTCACCGACGAGTGGCGGCGGCACGTAGGGGCAGTCCGGGTCGATCTCCGGGATGCAGGAGTTGTCGGAGCCCCGGTAGATCGAAGCCCCCGCGCCGAGCCGCAGCGGTGCGCCGTCCAACTGCTCCGGGCTCACACCGTCCGTCGCGTTCTCCAATGACCAGTGGCCGAGCAACTTCGGCTTGCGGTAGGCCAGTTCGGCTGCCTCGTTCGGCACCACGACCCGGTCGTGAACCCGTACGTCACCGATGTCACCGTGCCACTGGTCCCCATAGCCTGCCGCACCGAGGGCACGCCCGATCTGGAAGGCGCCGGCCGCCTCGGCGGGAGTCGCGTCGGCTGCGGTCCCGGCCTCGTGGCCGTTGATGTACAGCCGCGCCTTTCCGGTCTCGGCGTCGTACAGCCCCAGCAGATGGGCCCACTCGCCGGTCTCGGGGGCGCCGCCGGACACCTGTGTGCCGCCGATCGCGAACGACCAGACAGGGCCGGAGTCCTGGTGGCGCAGCCCGAGGTCGAAGCCGGGCGCCCCGTCGGCATCCTGGCTGACGACGGTCATGTTCCGGCCGGTTTCGGCGGGCCGTACCCAGGCGCTCACCGCGAAGGTCTTACGGATGTCGGTCGCCGGGGCGTCCGGGGTGAGAAAGCCGTGGCCGCTGCCGTCGAGGGCGACCGTGGCGGTGGCCGTGGTGCCGGTGGGCGCCGGGCCGCCGAAAGTCACCCCGGTCCCGGCGCGGGCGGGGGTGCCGGTCTCGGCGGCGGCCGAGGTGGAGTCCGCCGGGTCGTCCAGCTTCCAGCGGGCGACGGGAGCACGGCCGGCCTGCACGTTGAAGTCGTAATGCGAACTCCCGCTGCTTCGGCCCGCCCGGTCGATCGCGCGAACCGTCAGCGACTTGGGTCCCGCGGAGAGCGGCAGGTACGGAATGGTCACGGCCGCGCCCGGCCGCTCCGCGGAGACGGTGCCGTAGGGGCCGCCCAGGAAGTCGTACGTGTACGACACCACGTCGTCGGAAGGCGAGTCCATGGTGAAGTGGCCGTAGACGCCCACTCCGTCCACCCAGAACACGTCCTCCGGGTTGGGGTATTCGGGAGAGGTGATCGTCGCCTTCTCCGGGCTCACGTCGTCGTACACGAACGAGCAGACCGATCCGTCGCCCTCGTCGCTCCACGCGGAGGTCGCCTGGCCGTCGTTCGCGCGGACATGCCAGGAGACGACGGTGTTGGCCGGGATGTCGTTCGGCATCGTCCAGTTCAGGCGCGACCCCGAGGAAAGAGTGATGGTGGTGTAGGTACGCCGCTGTTCCACTCCGGCCGAATCCGTCCACCAGGCTTCGAACTCGCCACGGATCGGGCTGGATTCGGAGGGCTGGTTGTCCTCCTCCGGGTCGTACAGCACTGCGCTGAGCCTGGGCGGCGCCGAGACGTACGGCATGTCGTCACCGGTCGCGCATGCCTTGCCTCCCGACTGGAGGTCTTGGACGAGCGGCTGATTCGGCGGCAGGTTGGCCACCGCGTACGCCGTCCCGGCAGCCGTGGCCAACAGCGCCGCCGCGCAGACCCCCACCACCGTCCGTCTGCGTCTGCCTGTCCTTGTGAACCTGGTCAAGTAGCCCTCCCCTGTGAGCGTTTGATGCTCGTGGATCACACGAGCGCCTGAAGCTAACAGAGACCACTGACATTGATACTCGTAGCGGGTTCCGGTGGTTCGGGTCCGTGAACTTCGGGGCGGGGAACGCAGCGACGCGCTCGGGCTCTTCCTGAGGTTCGTCTGAACCCTTGGGGGCTACTCCTCTTCTCGCGCGCCGAGGACCCGCAGTGCCTGCCGTGACTGCGCGTCCCCCAGATCGGCGGACCTGCGGAACCAGGCAAGGGCTTCGTCCGCCCGGTCCAGACCGACCAGCAGCCGGCCCAAGGCGTACATACCGCCGGCATTCCCGGCGTCGGCCGCCTTGCGGAGCCACTCCTCGCCCTCCGTCACGCGCTGCTGACGCTCGTACATCAGCCCCAGGTTCACCGCCGCGCCGCTGAACCCCGCCGCGTGGGAGCGTACGTAGAACCCGGCGGCCCGCACGGTGTCACCTCCCTCCCAGGCCAGATCGCCCATGAAGCTGAGCGCCCCGGGGTGCTCCCTGTCCGCTGCCCGGCGCAGGATCTCCTCGGCTTCCCGGCGGCGGCCCCGGGCGAGCCACAGACCAGCCAGGGACACCTCCGCGTCGAGGTGCTTCTGCTTCGCCGCCTGTTCGAAGTAGCGCTCGGCGACGGGGAGTTCACCTGTGGCCTGGTAGTGGAGACCCAAGTTGTACTGCGATGGCGCGTGACCGCGCGCGGACGCCTCGGTGTACCAGTGCAGTGTCTCGCGGGTCGCCTGCCTGTCCCCGTCGGCCAGTTGCAGGGCGAGGCTGTGCATGGCGCCGGCGTCTCCCGCGGCGGCGGCCCGGCGGAACCACAGGATCGCGCTGTCGCGGTCGCCGAGATCGATGTAGAGGAGCCCGAGGTTGTACTGGGCGTTGACGGAGTTCGCCTCCGCCGCCCGGAGGTACGCGTCGCGCGCCTCCTCCAGTTTTCCCTGCGCGGCGAGGGCGACGCCCTGCTGGAACCACTTCCGAGCGCTGAACCAACCGCGTCTGCTCAAGACATCCCCGCCCTCGCCCCACGGATCGAGGACACAGAGTGGCACAAACGTGCGAAACCCCGAAAGGGTGCGGGGCGTGCGGTGCCGTGGCGTGAGTGGCGCGAGGCCTCGGGTGCCGTCACTCGGTGGTCGTCGTGAGCGCCGGCTTTCCCGTCACGCCGCGTCGAGGAGGCGGCGGACGGCCGTGGCGGTTTCGCGGCCTACGGCGGCGAGTTCGAGTTCGGTCTTGAGTTGATTCTCAACGGCCTTCAGCAGGAGGCGGGTTGACCACTCACGCCCGGCGTACGGCCGCCGCGTCGGCGTCCAGGCCGGGGGGTCACTGTCCGATGGCCGGTTACCTCTCAGCGGACCTCCGCCCGCACCCCGTCCCGCAGGCGTCGCAGGTCGTCCGCGCGTCGGCCCAGTCCGTTGAGGCGGAGCCGGGCCGCCTCCGTGCGGGCGTCGCGGTGGGCCGTGAAGGCGAGGTCCAGGGATTCGCGCAGCATCCACAGGCCGTAGGCGAGCAGCCGGGCCGCCTGGGCCTGGGCCAGTACCAGGTCCGGGTCGGTCAGCCGGAGGTCCTGCAGCCGGGTGCGCAGGCGGTGCAGGGCGATGCTCTGCAGGCCGCAGTCCCGCGCGGTCTGGCGGGAGACGGGCCCGGGCTCGCCGCACGCGGCCACCGCCTCGTCGGTCGGCCCCTGCGCCGCGACCGCGTCGTCCAGGACGGCGACCAGCGCCCGCACCTGCGCGGACCGGGGCGGGCCGGCCGGGGTGGGAGGGGTGGCTGGGCGAGGGAGGCGTAGGGGAATGCGCATGGCTCCTCCTGGTCGTCCTCCAGTGTGCGCCTGCCGGGGGCACAGCCCTAGGGGCTGTCGTTTGGATCAGCCCGGCGTCGCGGGGTCTGGCACGCGCTCCCCCACTGCCTTAAGGCGTGGGGGGTCCCCCAGCGGCGTTGTCGTCACTCGTCATGGCTCCGCCATGACTCCCTCCTCCGCCTTGCAGCTGCACGCACCAGACCCCGCTCGGCTCGGCCAAGAAGCACCGTGCCTCTCAGCCGGCCTGATCCGAACGACAGCCCCTAGTCGCGCGTGAAGACGCCGTGGAAGCCGAAGGGGACCGGCTGTGGGACCCGCGCGCGGGCCAGTTCCGTGAAGGTCGTCGCGTCCAGGACCAGGAGGTACGAGGACTGCGCGGTGGAGTCCAGGACGACGGACAGGATGACGCCGTTGTCCTCGGCGTTCTCCTTGCCGACCGGACTGGCCGTGACCCTCGGTGCCGCCACGAAGACCGGCTCCCCGGCGTAGCTGCCCGGCTCGTGCCAGGTGAGCGTTTCGCCCGAGCTCACGTCCAGTTTGACCAGCTGGTCGAAGAAGTCGCCGCCCCCGTGGTCGCGTGAGCCCACTCCGTACGCGTACCGGTACGGGCGGCCGTTGTGGCGGCGGTAGTCGATGCGGGGGAGTTCGAGGGGCTCGTCGGAGAGGCGGGTGACCGTGACCCGGCCGGTCCGGCGGTCCACGCGCAGGCGGGTCGGCAGGGCCTGCGGGACCGGGCCGCCCGCGCGGAGCCGGTCCAGGTAGAGGGCCTGGACGATCTCCGGGTCGGGGTAGGCGCAGAGGTCGAGGACGACCGTGCCGCCGGTGCCGACTTCGGCGTCCGCCGCCTCCTCCTCGTACGCGTTGATGTGGTGGAACGCGAACATCGCCGGTGCCTCGAACTCCCCGGCCACGCTGCCGTCGGTGAGGGAGAGGAGGGTGATCCGGGTGGGGTCGTCTGGCTGCCAGCGGTAGTTCTCGATGAACGGGCGACCGCTCAGCAGCAGCGCCAACGGGTTGACCCGGTAGGGGAATTCGACGAGCACGGCGTACGAGGGCGTGATCGCGAAGCTGTGCATGTACGAGGGGCGGGCGACCTGTTTCTCGGCCACGACCTCACGCAGTGCGGCGGAATCGGTGCGCTGACGGTGGATCAGGTAGCGGGAGGCGCGGCCGAAGCGGATCGAGTAGTTGACCAAGTGGCCCGCGTCCGGCTCCAGATGGGGGTGGGCTGTGGTGACCGGGGCGCCCGTGAGGTGGTCCTCGTAGCCCCGGACGCCCACGGTCTCCAGCGTGTCGGGGTCGAACTCGACGGGCAGGGGCGTCTCCGTCAGCGCCAGGGTCCGCTCGCCGAACCGGACTATGTTCACGTTGGTGTTGCCCGAGGCCGGCGGCGGGGAGAAGAGCGTGAACAGCCGCTGGAAGATGGAGCGGCACGGGTCCGTCGCGAACTCCCCGTACGAAATGCGGCCGTTGGCTAGTGAGGCCGTACGGGCCGGAGTGGCGAGGTAGCGGTTCGTGTACGACACTCCGGCGGCGCCCGCGTCGACGCCCCCACCGCCACCTCCACCGGCGGCGATGTGGAAGCGGTGGATCATCGCCTGGCCGTCGAACCAGTGCCGAAAGCTGCGGTCGCCGACCTCGAAGCGGGCGGGCCCGTTGCGCAGCAGTGTCCCCGACAGCCAGGGCGGCAGCGTGCCCTCGACGGGCAGCGCGATGTCCTCGTACTCCCGTGCCGGGGTCCGCAGACCGGCGGCGTAGGGCGCCTGGTTCCCCTCCGTGCCCTGCTCACCGACCATGCCCGCCCTCTGCCCTTCCCGTCCGTGGGACAAACGCTCCCTCGCCAGGAGTAAGGGTGATCTCATTCCCCGGGAGTAGCGGGGTCGGTGCGGGGTAGTGCTGGAGGGGCAGGTCAGGAGCCTCCGAAGGCACGATGTGCCGGTGGGGTACAGGGGCCAGGCTGGTGGGTATCAGCCAGGAGCCGGTGAGTCCGAGGAGGATGCCATGAATCGCCAGACCCGTGTGCGCGTCAGCCGCCGTCCGGGGTCCGCGACGTCCTCCAGGGACGCCAGGGACGCCCGGGACCAGCAGATCGACCGCAGGACTCCGTCGGGGCGGATGCTGCCGTACTGAGTGCCGTACTGAGTGCCGTACTGGGTGCCGTACTGAGTGCCGTACTGAGGTCGCTTCCAGTCCCTCCACTGTGGTCATGTCCCCCCTCGCCGCTTCCGTGCGGTCCTCGTGACGTCGAGGTGAATGAGCGGTCGAGTCGGGGGTAGGCGCGCTGTCGTCCAGGTATCGGTAGGGAGGCCGTCCAGACATCAGCGTCCAGAGCATGAGTGGGGAGACGGTGTGGACAGCGGCGTTCGAGGCGACGGCGACGGGAGATTCCCGGCCGGACCGCGCGAGCCTCCCGAACCCCCTGACCCCCTCGGCCCGTTCACCCACCTCGCCCTGCTCTACCGGGACGAACGCGAGTACCTGGACGGCGTCCTGCCCTTCGTGCGGGGTGCGCTCGCGGCCGGCGAGCCCGTCATCGTGGCCGTACCCGCCGAGAGACTCCGGCTGATCCAGGACGAGTTCGGCACCGACCCCGCCCCGCGCCTCGTCGACATGCGGGTGGCGGGACGCAACCCCGGCCGGATCATCCCCGGCGTGCTGCGCGCCTTCGCGGACACCCAACCCCCCGGTGCACAGGTGCGGATCGTCGGGGAGCCGATGTGGGCCGAGCGCACGGCCGTCGAGTACGCGGCCTGCGTCCAGCACGAGGCGCTGGTCAACCTCTCCTTCGAGGGCCGCAGAGCGACCGTCCTGTGCCCGTACGACATCCGGGCCCTCGCCCCGCAGGCCGTCGCCGACGTCCACGCCACCCACCCGATGATCCTCGACGCCGGCTCCGGCCGGGCCCGGGACAGCGACAGCTACGCCCCCGACGCGGCGCTCGCCCGCTACAACGAGCCCCTCCCGCCCGTGCCGGACGTCCTGGCCCTCGCCTTCGACGCCGAGGCGCTCGGCGAGACCCGGCACCTGGCCACCGACGAGGGCGCCCGGCTCGGACTGCCGTCCGCCCGACTGCCGGACCTGGCCCTGGCCATCGCCGAGCTGACCACCAACAGCGTGGTGCACGGCGGGGGTTCGGGCGCGCTGCGGCTGTGGGCCGAGGACGGGTTCGTGGTGTGCGAGGTACGCGACAAGGGCCACCTCACCGACCCCCTGGCCGGCCGCCGCCCCGCACCGAGGGCCCGACGGGGTGGTCGCGGGCTGCTCTTGGTGAACCTGCTCGCGGATCTCGTACGGCTGCACACGGGGCCCGGGGGGACCACGGTGCGGTGCTGGTTCCGCCGCTGACTTCCTTTCAGGTGCGGGGAGTTCACAGCGGCGCTTGCCAACTCACCGTCGTCCCCTCGCTCCCGTCCTCCGCCGTCCCGTCGTCGGACACGGTCAGGCGTACGGCGTCCCTCCCGTCCGGGAGCCTGGCCGTCACGTCGACCACGACCTCCACGCGGGAGACGCCGGGGCGGCGCGTGGCGTGTGCGAGGGCGCGGCGCAGGGCGGTGAGGAGGTGGCCGGCGGTCCGGTCCGGGACGCGGCTGTCGACCGGCCCGGTGAACCGGGTGGAGGGGCTGCGGCCGAGCACGGCGGCGGAGGCGGACGTCTCCCGAAGCACCTTGCCCCGCAAGCCGGTTGGCGCCTCGGCGGGCGGTTGCTGGAGGGCGAAGATCGCGGTGCGGACCTCCTGGATCGTCGACTGGAGTTCGTCGACGGCCCGGCCGAGGGTCGCGTGCACCTCGTCGACGGGCCCCTTGCGCTGGGTGGACTCCAGCATCATCCCGGTGGCGAACAGCCGTTGGACGACCAGGTCGTGCAGATCGCGGGCGATGCGGTCGCGGTCCTCGTAGACGGCCAGGCGCGCGCGGCGGTGCTGGGCGTCGGCCAGGACCAGGGCGAGCGCGGCCTGCGAGGCGAACTGGGTGGCCAGCAGCCGTTCCACGGAGGTGTACGGGCGGTCCCCTCGCGCGCGAGGCAGGGCGAGGGTGCCGATCAGCCGGTCCTCCGCCCGCAGCGGCAGCATCATGCTGGGCCCGAACCGGTGCCGTACATGCGTGGTCATTCTCGGGTCGGTCGCCGAGTCGTCGATGAACACCGGTTCTCCGCCGAGGAGTTGGACCAGGACCGGGCTGCCGGGCTCGATGGTGGTGCCGAGGATGTCGCCCGGGTCCTGGTCGGTCGAGGCGGCCACGATCTCCATGCCGCCGTCCTCGGTGGGCTCCAGGATGATCCCGGCGGAGGCGTCGGCCAGGATGCGGGCGCGCTCGGCGACCGTCTCCAGCGCGTCCGCCGCCTCCTCACCGGTGAGCAGCGCGGTGGTGACGGCCGCGGCCCCCTCGATCCACCGCTCACGCTGCCGGGCCGCCTCGTACAGCCGGGCGTTGCCGAT
Organism: Streptomyces sp. NPDC092369; assembly: GCF_044755245.1. Lineage (NCBI taxonomy): Bacteria > Bacillati > Actinomycetota > Actinomycetes > Kitasatosporales > Streptomycetaceae > Streptomyces > Streptomyces sp. NPDC092369. The sequence goes on along the minus strand of NZ_JBIVQP010000002.1, from coordinate 898,890 downwards.
CGCGATACCGGCCTGCGCGGCGAGGACGTGCAGCAGTTGCTCGTCCTCGGCGCTGAACGGCACCGCGCCCCGCTTCTCTGCGAGGTGCAGCTCACCGAAGGTCTCCTCGTGCACATGGATGGGCACGCTGAGGGCCGGGACGCCGGGGGAGCGCGGGACGGCGCCCGGCGTACGGATCTCGGTGAGACCGTCCCGGCCGGGATCCGCGGTGCCGAGCGCCGCGTACCGCGCACCGGTCAGTTCGGCCGCGCTGTCCACGATGTGCTGGAGGGTGGTGCGCAGTTCGAGGTCGGTACCCACGCCCAGGACGGCCTCCAGCAGCGGCGGCAGACGGTCGGTCATGCCGGGTGCCCGGTCGGGGGTGTCTCGTACGGGAGTCTCGTACGGTGCTCAGGTGGCCAGCGGGTCGAGCACCAGCGGCTCGATCTTGCCCTCCAGCATGGCGCCGAGGCCCTGTACGGCGCAGACGTCGGGGCGCTCCGCGATGTGCACCGGCATGCCGGTGGCGTGCCTCAGCATCTGGTCGAGACCGGGGAGCAGGGCGCTGCCGCCGACCATCATGATGCCGCGGTCGGCGAGGTCGGCGACCAGGTCGGGCGGGCAGTTGCGCAGCACCCGGCCGATGCCGTCGAGCACCGCCGTCAGCGGCGTCTCGATCGCGTCGCGCACGGCGGCGGTGTCGACCTGGACGGAACGGGCGAGGCCGGTGGCGACGTCCCGGCCGTGGATCTCGGTCGACGCCGGGCCCTGGGCGGTGAGGCCGTTGCCGGAGAGGGCGAGCTGGAGCGGCCGGACCGACTGGCTCGGGAGCATCAACTCGTGCTCGTGGCGCAGGTGTTGGACGATCGCGTGGTCGACTGCCTCGCCGCCGACGGGGATGCGCTCGGCGGTGACGATCGAGCCGAGGGAGAGCACGGCGACCTGGGTCGCCGCCGCCCCGCACACCATGATCATGGTGGCCTCGGGCCGTTCGACGGGCAGTCCGCAGCCGACGGCGGCGGCGATCAGGGTGTCGACGAGCTCCACGCGGCGCGCGCCGAGCCCGACGAGGGTCTCGATGGCGGCCCGCTGGGCCAGCGGATCGGCGTCGTGCGGGGTGCAGGCCGCGGCCCGCAGACGGGGCTTGCGGCGCAGATTGCGGCGGATCTTGTCGCCGAGCAGGTGCCGCAGCATGCGCTGCGCCATCTCGATGTCGACGACGGTGCCGCCGGAGACGGGGCGGACGACGCGGATGTAGTCCGGGGTGCGGCCGGTCATCTTCTCGGCGAACTCGCCCACGGCGATCAGGGCGCCGGTGCGGGTGTTGATCGCGGCGGCGGAGGGCTGGTCCACGACGAGTCCGGCGCCCTTCACATAGACGCGGGTCCGGGCCGCACCCAGGTCGACGGCGAAATGGCAGCGGCGCAACTGCTCCAGACTGGCGGTCATGGCTAGGTCCTCCCGAGAGCGCAGACCGTGGGCCGCCGCGTGATGGCGGACCTCGTTCCGTGGGCCGCACCGGGTGGCGGGCCTCACTCGCATCGTGCGGGGGCGGGGGTGGGGGCGCCTTTTGTGGGGGGCCGGGTGGGGTGCGGCTGAATGGGGGTTTTTGTCACATATGCCCCATGTAAATGCGCCGTAAAGATGAGGGTGGCTCAGAGGTGTCCGGCGGCTTCCCGGAGGGGTTGGAGGCTCGGGACCATTGTCTCGCAGCCCGCCTGGCGCAGTCGCCGTTCCGCCGACGTGGTGCCCGCGAGGCCGATGAAGGACAGGCCGAGCCGCTGGGCGGCGGTGAGTTCGGCGACCGACGAGCCGATCACGAGGCTGGCGGGGGCCCGGACGCCGGGGGTGCGCAGGGCGCGCGTCAGACAGTCGGGGTGCGGCAGCAGCCTGCGCGGGTCCGGGCCGCGGCCGTGCACACCGGCCAGGGGCAGACTCTGCGGGCCCAGGTGACGGTGGATCGCCGCCTCGCACACGTCCGAGACCACGTGGACCGCTCGGTCGGCCGCGTGCAGGGCGCGGACGAGACCCGCGGACTCGTAGTCGTCGGGGGCCACTGCGGCGGCCCGCAGTTCGAGCAGGTCCAGGCGCTCGCTCAGGGCGGGGGCGAGCCCGCTGTCCGCGAAGGCCCGCAGCACGTCCAGCGGATGGACGTACGCCTCCTGCTCGGTGACCGGACCCCTGCCGGTGCCGGTGAGGGGGCGCCCTTCGAGGGCGCCCTCGACATCGCGGTGCTCGGCCACCACGCCGAGCAGGTCCAAAGCCGCGCTGCGGGCCTCTCGCGTCGAGAACAGCCTCGTCAGGACCCCGTCGAAGCCGATCAGTACGGTCTCCGCGTCCCGCAGCAGACCGGCCGGCGAGCGATCGGACGGCGGGACGGTACGCGGCGGCGCCGGTTCCCCCTCCGCCGACAGCCTCGCCGACAGCGTCACCGACAACCCCGCCACCGGCCATCGCCGCAGTCCGCCGTGTACGGCGTTCTGGGCCGCGCCGCCCCGCGCCAGGGGGTAGCGCCGGGTGATGCGGGACGCCTCCTTGAGGAAGTGGGCGAGGAGGATTCCCGAGACGTTCGCGGTCTCGCCGCGGAGGTAGGCGACCGGATCGTCGACGTGCCACGACAGCTCGACGACCGTCGTGAACGTGCCGCCGCCCGAACTCGGCAGGGAGACCTCGTACTCGGCCCGCTGCGTGGTCAGGTCGATCTCGTAGTACGTGGTCAGGCGGGGCGGGCGGGTGCCCCAGGGCCGGCTCGGGTTGAGGAGGGTGAGGGGGCCGTCCGGCTGGGTGTGGACGATGGCCGTGCGGCCCGCGTCGGGCGGTTCGAGGCGGGCGAGGTCGGGGGTGGTGAACGGGCCGCTCACCAGGTCCCGGGACTCGGGCTCCGGCTCGGGTTCGGCCTGCGGGAGGTGCAACGGGCGGTACCAGGACAGGGGTTGGGAGGTCGGGGAACCCATGCGGAACGGCTCGAAGAGGGGGACCGCGGAGGCGCGCGAGAACTCCTCGTGCAGGACGGGGGAGAGCACGACCAGGATGTCGGCCTCGTGGCGGGTGAGGACGGTCGCCAGGTGGCTCGGCATGCCGGACTGATCGGGGCCCGTGAACCAGGGGCCGTGCCAGAAGATCACCCGGAACGGTGGTGGGTCCTCCAAGTCGCCGAGCGTCTCAGGGAGTTCGCGCAGGACGGCGTCGAGGAGGGGCAGGATGTCGGCCTCGGGTTCGGCGAGGACGACATAGCCGTCGGTGCGGGCCGTGACGTCGTACTGGTGCGGGGTGAGGTCCGGCGCGGAGAGAAGGCCGGTCACCGCGTGGCCCAAGGCGTACCGGGCCTGCGGGTGTTCGCTCAGGCCGGGGGCGTCGAAGACGATCGTGGGCCGGCCCCGCTCGGGCGAGGCCCGCAGCTCCTGGTACAGCTCGTGCAGGGCGGGGTCGATCGGGTCGCCGTGCTGCCGGGCCCTGACCTCCGCGTAGGACTCGTACGACTCGATGGCCTCCGCGATCCGGCCCAGGCCCTTCAGCGCCAGGATGTGCAGCCAGCGGAAGTCCTCCCGGTCCGGATGCTCCCGGAGGAGGGCGGCGAGGTCGCCGGCCGCCTGCTCGAAGTCGCCCAGGTCCAGGTCGAGTTGGGCGCGAGTGGCGCACAGGGTGAGGCGGAGGGTGTGCAGATGGGCACGGGTCGCCTTGGCGGCAGGGCCGGGGACGCCGTCGAGGGGCTCGCCGTACCAGAGGTCCAACGCCTCCTGGATCAGGGCGCGTTCGGTGTGCGGGTCCAGTTCGGGGGTGCGGCGGGCGAGGAGCTGCTCGCAGTGGAGTACGTCGATGTGGGCGGCGGGGGCGTGCAGGGCGTAGCCGTCGGGGGTGGCGGCGAGGATGCCGGGGCCCAGGCGGCGCAGGACCTCGGCGCAGAGGAGGCGGATACGGCGGTCGGCCTCGGCGGCCTCGGGCGGCTCGTCCCAGATGCCCTGGGCCAGTTCCGCGTAGGTGATCCGTCGGCCCTGCTTGAGCAGCAGCATGCACAGCAGGGCCTCGGCGTCGGCGAGCAGCACGGTGATGTGCGGTTCGTCGGGGAGGCTGATGCGCAGCGGGCCGAGCAGCTGGAAGGTCCACGGCTCGGGGTCCGGGGCCGACGCGAGGAGGGGGGCCGCTTCGCGGGCGGACAGGTCGCCACGGACGATGTCGGCGAGCAGCCGGTCGCCGGCCGGTACTTGTGCGGCCAACTCCCGTACCAGCGTGTCGAGCTCGGCGAAGTCGGCAGCCGCGTCCCAGCCCACGGACTCCTCACCCAGGGCGAACCGGCCGATCAGCACGCTGCCGTCGGGGCGCAGCAGCAGCCCGCTGTGTCCCCGCTGCCCGCGCACCAGGCCCGCCGCGTGCAGCGCTTCGAGCCCCGCCACGCCCTGGACCACCAGCTGGGCGAAGACCCGGAAGTTCACGCCTGGCCCGCTGCCCTGCTCCAGTTCGTCCAGGGTCACTCCGTCCACGAACTCCGTGACCAGGTACGGCGATTCGGCCGACACGCCGTAGTCCAGCACCGGCATGACGTTCGGGTGCCGGATCCCGGCCAGGGCGCGCGCCTCCCGCAGAAACCGCTCCTGCGGGGCCGCCTGGTCCGCGTACAGGTGCACGGTCACGGGCTCTCCGCCCCGCACGTCCTCGGCCTGCCAGGTCCAACGGGCGCGCCCGCGCGGCCGGATGAGCCGGTACCGGTCGCCGAGCAGCGGGTGCGCGTCCCCGCCTGGCAGGGGGCGGTCCTCCCCGTCCTCGCCCGGCGGGTGTCGCGGCGCTTCGTGCTCGCCCGGAAGCGCCGACTCGCCGTCCCGGCCCGGCCGGGGGTGTCCGTCCCCGCCCTCGCCAGGCTCGCCCCGCCGCTCGCCACCCAACCGCCGAACCGTCTCCTCCCGTACCGTCGCGAACGCCTCGTCCTCGCGCCCGCCGGCCCGCGCCCGGAACTCCCCGGCCGTCAGCCCCGCCCGCTCGTCGATCAACCCGCCCACCCGGGCCAGGAATTCACGCGTCCGCCCCCGAGCCGTACGGGGCAGGGACCGCAGCAGCAGATCCCGTACGCCCGGACGGAAGTCGTAGGAGCCCGGCGGTCCCGGGACCGTGGTGAGCATGCCGCTGAGGATGATCTCGGCGAGGTGCTGGGGGCGCGGGTCGGATTCCAGGGCGCGTTGGACCAGGCGCATGACCGGCAGGGACGGGTCGGCCAGGGCGAGGTGGCCGGCCAGGCGGAAGGCGGCCGGGGACGCCGTCGAGCGGAAGCGCAGGACCAGGTCGCGCGGCGGAAGCGCGGCGATGTCAGGGGCCGCGGGCTCGGCCGGCGAGGAGGGACGCGCGGGCAGCCGGGCCGCGGCGCCCGGGGTGTAGGACCCGCCCGGGGACGCGATGAGGGCGGCCCAGTTGGCGAGCCAGGACGGACCCGCCTCCAACACCGGGAGGAATGTCCCCATTTGGCGGTCGCGAGGGCTGTCCGGGTCGAAGGGCGTGAAGGCGAGCCGTGCCGTGGGAGACACTGCCGTCGCGGCCGCGAGCAGGCCCGGCTCGGCGGGCAACGCCGTTGTGGACCACAGGTGTTCGGGCAGGGGCTGAAGCACGGACACCGGCATCCGGGCCGCCCAGTGGTGCAGGGTGCGGTACCAGCAGTCGCCCGCCGGGCCCGGCCGCCACTGCGGACCCATGCAGTCGCTGACGACGAGGGTCACCGTGCGGCCGTCGGCGGGGTCGGGCACCTGGCGGGCCCGGCCGTCGGGGCCGACCGGGTGCAGGGCGACCGCGCGGAAGATGCCCGACTGCGCGAGCGCGGTGTGCAGTTCGCGCACCAGAGGGCGCCAGACCGGCATCGTCGGGCCGGTGTCGTGGACGAGGTTGAGCCGCAGCCAGCGGTCGGGCGCCGGGCGCAGTACGGGCAACCAGGCCTCCGGACGCGCGCCCAGGCGTGCGATGCGGTCGGCGGTGGCGTGCTCGTCGAGGACCCTGGCACGGCGCGCGGGCACCTTGCGCTTGAGGGGGCGGATGGCGCGCTGCAGAGCGAGCGGGTGGTGGAGCATCGGGGGCGCGGGGGCGAGGAAGAGCCCGTCGGCCGAAGTGTCCGGGGTGGGGGAAGGGGCCGAAGGCGGGGGTGCGGGCGGTGGTTTGGGCAGGTGCAGGGGGACTCGGCCGTCCGAGTTCGGGGCGGGGGGTGGCGGCTCGGCGGAGTCCGGGGGTACGGCGGTGGGAGCGGGTGGAGGGGGTGCGGGCGCGGCCGGCCCCGGGTCTGCCCGGTCGGTGCCGTCCCCCTCATCCGCCTGGTCCGGCGCCAACTGGCGTGCCAGCCACAGCAGTTCCGCCAGTTCGCGCGGGGTCGGGGTCGTGCCGTCGGGGCCCGCGGCCGTGGCGAGCAGGGCGGTCAGCCGGTCGGTGGCGGAGGAGACGGCGGCACCCGGAGCGGGATCAGATGCCATCGCCGTCCGCCGTCGCGCTCAGGTACGGCATCAACTGCTCGGCCAGCTCCTCCGGTGAGCCCGCGTCGAGGCCGGCGACGCCGGTCAGGTAGATGGCGTTGAGGAGTTGGTCGGTGGCGAGTTCGCCGCGGCCCGAGCGCCGCAGGAAGTCCTCGATCAGGGACACGGCACGGTCGTCCGGGTCACCGAGGTGGGCGCGGACGATCTCGGTCAGCTGCCCCCGCTCGGGGCGGCGCAGCTCCAGCCGGACACAACGGCGCAGGAAGGCGGGTGGGAACTCCCGTTCGCCGTTGCTGGTCAGTACGACGAACGGGAACGCGCGGCAGCGGACCCGGCCGTGGTCCACGGTGACCGGCGACTCCGAGCCGTCCGCGAGGACTTCGGCCGTGCCGTCGGCGGAGGGGCGGGCGGCGCGGACCAGTTCGGGGATCTCGTACTGGCCCTCCTCCAGGACGTTCAGCAGGTCGTTGGGGAGGTCGAGGTCGCTCTTGTCGATCTCGTCGACGAGGAGGGCGCGGGGACGGTCGTAGGGCAGGAGCGCGGTGCCGAGCGGGCCGAGCCGCAGGTGGTCCTCGACTCCGCCGCGCGGCTGCCCGTCGCCCTCCGGGCCGGGGCGGGCCGCGTACAGGCGGGACAGCGGGTCGTACTGGTAGAGCCCGTCGGCGAGGGCGCTGCGGCTGGTGATGTTCCAGCGCAGGACCGGGCCGAGGCGCAGCTCGCGCGCCACCGCGTACGCCAGCGAGGACTTGCCGGTGCCGGGCGGTCCGGTGACCAGCAGCGGGCGGCGCAGACACAGTGCCGCGTTGACGAGCCGTACGCTCTCCGGCGTCGCCACGTACGTCCGCGCCCTGTGCACCCGGTCCGGTGAGATCGCCGCCGTGTCGTCCCGCTCACCGGGCGGCGGCAGCGCGGGGCCGCCGTCGAACGCGCGCCACGGCGGCGGGGCGGGCAACTCGGCGATCCCGTCGTGCGGTTCGCTGCTGCCGGTGTAGACGGACCAGTGCGGCATGGGGCGGATCTCCGGTCTGAGGGCGGGTGTTACGGCTTTCGGGTCCGGGCGGTCCGAGTGGTGGTCAGGCCAGCGGAGACCTCGTGTGCACGGCTCCGGCGTGTTCGTCGGTGAAGCAGCGCGGGTCGTCCCACAGCAGTTGGATGTCCCGCGCCCAGTGGTCGTCCTCCGCGTCGGCCTCCTCGCGCAACGCCAGGACCGCGCGCGGGAGTTCGGCGGGGGAGACGTGCGAGAGGCGGGCGTCGACCACGTCCAGGAAGGCGGCACCGGAGCAGTCGCCCGCGCAGCCCGCCTCCCCCGCCGCCGCCTCGCAGCCCCGGCGCGACCACACGATCATCGGGGCCGGCGCGGTGACCGACTCCTCGAAGTGCGGGCGGGTGCGGGCCGTCGGGGACGCGGCGGCGAAGCCGGCGAGACAGGCGTCGGGTTGCCGCATCCGCCGCCGGAGCTTCATGGGGTTGTCGGGACAGTCGCACGCCACGCGCTGCACGGGCGCGTCCTCGTAGGAGCGCAGCCGGTCCCACACCCGGGTCAGGACGTGCCGCTTGCCGCCCGCGCGCCGGGCGTGGTCGGTCACGACGACGGGGTACGTGAGGCCGAGCGGGGTCGGGTCGTCCGGAGCGCTGCCCCAGCGGTCCACCGGCAGGTCGAGCCGGTCGCGGGGCAGCGCGAACGCGATCAACTCGTCGGCGCCCGGCCGCAGATAGGGGAACGCCTCCTCGACGTGGTCCCGCACGTAGGCGGGCAGCCGCTCCTCCGCGACCGTGCTCGAGGCGACGAGATGGCGGCGCCGGCCGCTGTACGCGGACACCTCGACCCGGAACACGTCGTGGCCGGCGCCGCTGGGCCGCACCTCCACCAGGATCGGCGACCAGTCGGGCGCCTCGTCGGTCCGGACCGGCACGGTCAGCAGCGCGTCAAGGCGGTCGGCGAACCGCGCGGGCGTCAGCGGATCGTCCACCTCGCACAGCACGAACCAGGCCGCCGCCCACAGCGAGGCGAACCCCTCGGCCGGCGGTTCGGGGTCGAACTCCCCGGCCGCGTCCCGGTAGAGCCGCACCGGATCACAGTCGAGGCCGGCCCGGGCGGCCTTCTCCACGAGGCCCCGCAGCCGGGCCCCGGCCCCCGCCTCGACCCGTCTCCCCACGTTCGGCCAGAGCCCGGCCGGCGGCCGGAAGGGCACGAGGTCGCTGAGGTCGGGCCAGTAGCGGGCGATGACATGGGTGGGCATCATGCGTCCGGTGCGCACGTCCCGGGCGCGGTCCGCGGCCGTGACCATGCCGACGACCTCGCCGGTCTCCACCAGGGCGACCGCGGCTCCACTGAACCCCGAGACCAGCGGCTGGCCGTGCCCGCTCCACGCCACCAGCTGGATCCACTCGTCCATGACAGGGAACGGCCCCGCCGTGCGGTACTCGGCGAGCGTGCCGTCGTCGTCGTACCCCTGCGGGAATCCGTACGCCACCAGCCTGCGGTCGCCGTGCGCCGCGTCGGCCGGCGCGAGGACCGCCGGGGCGATGGCGACCTCGCTCGCCAGCTGGAGGACGGCCAGGTCGCCCCGGTCGGCGCGCAGCCCGGGCCAGCCGCCCCGCGCGACGACTCGCGCGGGTACCGGCTCGGCGCCCGGGCGCTGCGGGAAGGACACGGTCACCGGCGCCCGGTCGCCGTCCTGGACGACGTGCGCGCAGGTCAGCACCTTGTCCGCGGTCACCAGGAAACCCGCGCCGGCCAGTCGGCCGCCGCACTCGACGCGGGCCTGCCACTCACCGGGGATCATGCGGACCCACCGACCTCCCGGTCGGACGACGGCGAAGGCGAAGGCGCCGGCGAGGGCGAAGATCCGGGCGCGGGGGCGGGCGCGGGCGCGGGCGTCGGCGAAGGCGCGGGCGACTCCGGCGGCGCCCATGTCAGCTTGACCACCAGATGCCCCTCGGCCGTCCCCTTGGCGATGAACGCGCCCGCCTCGGCGGACATCTTCACGCCGAACTCGATCTCCACGCCGTCGGGTCGGAGCCCGCCGTCCCGGAACACCCGCAGCGCCGACTCGGCCGCCGCGCGTACCCCCGCCAACGCGCCCTCGAAGGTGCGTGCCGCCTGGATCGTGCCGTCCTCGCGCCGGCGGCCGATCAGCCGGGAGCCCCGTTCCTCCTCCATGGCCTCGACCGCGACCATGGAGCCGTCGTTCATCCTGAACTCGACCAAACCATCCACGACGCCCCCGTAGTCCCCGGCCAACCGATCAACCTCATTGTCCTGGACGGCGGTTGAAGTTGCCCCGGTTTCGACACCCCGTTCGTGCCACCGGGCCCGCTGGCGGAAACCCGCCACCGCACCAACCCGCCACCCCCACGCGACTCTCCCGCACCACAAGGCCCCTGACACTCTTCGCAGCACTCGACGAGACAAAGCGAGGCGTGGATGAGCAGAGGACCAGTCGGACGCGGGGCGACCCTCCTGTCGGCGGGGCTCGTGCTGGCGCTGCTACCGACGGCACCGGCGACCGCACAGGACGGCACCCCGGGCGCCGGTACGTCAACGAGGGCCGGCACGGCGGCGGTTGCCGCCCGTACCGTCACCCTCGTGACGGGCGACAAGGTCACGGTCACCGACCTCGGCGGCGGCAGGAGGACGGTCACCGTCGAGCGGCCCAGGGGCGCCACCGGAGCCGTGCGCACGCAGACCGCCGACGGTGAGATCACCGTCGTACCCGACGAGGCGCTGCCGTATCTGCGGGCCGGGACGCTCGATCAACGGCTGTTCGACGTGAGCGAGTTGATACGGCAGGGGCTCACCGACGAGCAGGCCTCCGAACTCCCGCTGATCGTGACGTACAAGAAGGGGGCCCGCGCTGTCGTCCCGCGGAGTGCCACGCGGACGCGGATGCTCGACAGTGTGCGCGGCGCCGCGGTCGAGGCGGACAAGGGGCGGGGGTTCTGGCGGGAGTTCACCCGGCAGGGCGGGGTGCGGGGGCTGTGGCTCGACGGGCGGGTCCGCGCCGACATGGCCGAGAGCAACGCGCAGATCGGTACGCCCTCGGCGTGGGCGGCCGGGCTGACCGGCAAGGGCGTCACCGTCGCCGTGCTGGACACGGGGGTGGACGTCGGCCATCCCGACCTCGCCGGGCGCGTCTCCGTCACCAAGAGTTTCATCGAGGGCGAGGAGGTCGCCGACCGCAACGGCCATGGCACGCACGTCACTTCGACCGTCGGCGGTGACGGCGCCGCCTCCGAGGGCAAGGAGCGGGGCGTCGCCCCGGACGCCACCCTCGCCGTCGGCAAGGTGCTCAGCGACCAGGGGTCGGGCAGCGAGTCGCAGATCATCGCCGGCATGGAGTGGGCCGCGCGGGACGTGCACGCCAGGATCGTCTCCATGAGCTTGGGGTCCACGGAACCCAGTGACGGCACCGACCCCATGGCCCAGGCCCTGGACGCGCTCACGGAGGAGACCGGCGCCCTCTTCGTCGTCGCGGCCGGCAACACCGGCGCCCCCTCCTCCATCGGCTCACCTGGCGCCGCCGACTCCGCGCTCACCGTGGGCGCCGTCGACGCGTCCGACGAGGCCGCCTACTTCACCAGCGCGGGCCCGCGCCACGGCGACAACGCCCTCAAGCCCGACCTGTCGGCGCCGGGCGTCGACATCCTCGCCGCCCGCTCCGGGCTCGTCGACGGCAGCGGCTACTACACATCCATGAGCGGTACGTCCATGGCGACGCCCCATGTGGCGGGGGTGGCCGCCCTGCTCGCGCAGGAACACCCCGACTGGACCGGCGCTCAGCTCAAGGACGCGCTGATGTCGACGTCGGCGCAACTCGATGCGTCGGTCTATCAGTTGGGTGCGGGTCGGGTGAGTGTCCCGGCGGCCGTCGAGGCGGACGTCACCGCCACCGGGAGCGCCGATCTCGGCTTCTACCGTTGGCCCTACGAGGACAACAAGCCGGTGAGCAGGACTCTCACCTACACCAACTCCTCCGACTCCGACGTCGAGTTGAGCCTCGCGGTGCAGGGCACCCGGGACGGCGTCGCCACCCTCGCCGACACCCGCCTCACCGTGCCCGCGCACGGCACCGCGTCCACCACCGTGACCAGCGACGGATCGAAGGCGCCGGTCGGGAACACCAGCGGGCAGGTCGTGGCGTCCGTCGCCGGAACTCCTGTCGCGCACACGGCGTTCGGGCTGGTCAAGGAGGAGGAGCGGTACACGCTCACCGTCCACGTCAAGGACCGGGACGGCGCGGCCACCGCCGCCGACCTCGTGGTGCAGCGGCTCGCCGCAGATGTGGACCCGGCCTCGGCGCACGTCGACGACTCCGGCACGCTGAAGCTGCGGCTCCAGCCGGGGACGTACAGTCTCACTTCCTTCCTCGACGTGCGCGGCGGCCGTGGCGCCGACTCGCTCGGGCTCGGCTTCCTCGCGGCGCCCGAGATCACGCTGGACCGGGACCGTGAAGTCACCCTCGACGGACGGGCGTTGCGGGAGATCAGGGCCGAGGTCGACCGGCGTACCGAGACCCGGCAACTGCTCATGGAGTACGACCGGAAGGCCGGCGGATCCGATCTCTTCGGCGCGGTCCAGGTGCCCGTGAAGTACGACAGCGTCTTCGCGGCGCCCACGAGGAAGGTCACCCAGGGCGGCTTCGAGTACCGGACCGTGTGGCGGCTCGGCAAGCCGTCGCTGGCGGTCAAGGGCGTGCGCGAGGCCGTCGTGCAGCCGGGCGGCACGCTGGTGGAGGGGCGTACGCGGCTGCCGCTCGTGGACGTCGGGGACGGTCCCATGACGGGCGCGGTGCGGGGCAGGGCGGTGCTCGCGCGTCTCGCCGACGGAGGTGATCCGGTCGCCCTCGCCCAGGCCGCGCAGGACGCGGGTGCGAAGGCGCTGTTCGTGACCGACGACGAACCCGGGCGGCTCAACGCCTGGTGGGGCGACGACGACGGGGACCGGGCGCTGCAGATCGCCACGGTGAACGCGGATGATGCTGCTCGCCTTCGTGCGGCCGGGCGGGTCGACATGACCGGGACGCGCAACACGCCCTACATGTACGACCTTTCGCAAGGCCATGCGGGGGCGATCCCGAACCGCGACCTGACGTACGCACCGAGTGGGCGTGAACTGGGCTCCGTAGGCGTGAAGTTCCATGCGGCCCAGCCCGTGAGCGGAGGCGAGTTCCGGTACTCGATCACCGGGACCTTCCCCATCGGCATCGGGTTCCAGGAGCGGATCGACTACCCGGCCGAGCGGACCGACTACGTGTCCACCGGGCCGGGGCAGCTGTGGCACGAGTCCGTCACGGCGGCCGAGGGGGCGTTGGAGGAGCGCAGTGGGCTTGTCACGTACCGGGGCGGGTCGCGGCCCGCGCTGGACTGGTTCAAGCCGGTGTGGCATCCGTGGCTCGGCACGGGGCTCGGCTGGGGACAGCAACGCTCCGGAAACCAGCTGCAGTTCAACACGCCGGGCTGGGGCGACTCCGGGCCCGACCACACCGGGTTCGGGGACGTGTGGAGCACGGAGACCGGCATGTCCCAGTACACGGAGGTGTATCTGGACGGCGAGTTGGTCGACCGGCGCCAGAGCTCCGGCGCGTACGCCTGGGACGCGCCCGCCGACGAGCACACGTACAGGGTCGTCACCGACACCGCGCTCGACGCGGACCGTTGGCGGCTGTCCACGAAGGGCCACTCCGAGTGGACCTTCCGCTCGGCGGCGACCCCCGACGACCGCTGGACCTTCCTGCCGCTGATCAACCTCGCCTTCGACGTCGACACCGACCTCGCGGGCGATGTGCGGGGCGGGGCGCGGCTGCCCGTCGGGATCCGGGCGGAGTACGTGAAGGGCGCGCCGGACACCGGCACCATCGGCGGCGAGCGGCTCGAAGTGTCGTACGACGACGGGACGTCGTGGCGCGCGGTACGGCTCAGCGGCGCCGGCCGCGGCACGCTGACCGTGCCCCGGGACGCCTCGTACATCTCCCTGCGGGCCGCCGCGAGTGACGACCTGGGCGGGTCGGTGACACAGGAGGTGATTCGGGCGGTGGGGGTGAAGTAGGCACGCCACGCCAGCTGTTCCCCTGTTCGGGTCGCGGCACTGCCCGGCTCAGCTCCGCACCACGCCCCGGATGACGCCCAGCTCCACCAAGTCCTGTGGCCGGATGCGGAGTTGGTCGGCCGTGGCCTCCGCCCGGTCCGCCGGCCGCTTGAGGATGGCCGCCGCCATCTCCGGCGCGATGACGGAGAAGTAACTGTCCGGCGTGGCCCAGGTGTTGCCGGGCGCGGCCAGCGCCAGCGCGCCGCCCGAGCCGCCCTCGCCGATCACCAGCGTGGTGACCGGCGTCCGCGCGGACGCCACTGCCGCGAACACCTCGGCGATCGCGGCTCCCGCCCCCTGCCGCTCCGCCTCCGCGTCGTTGGCGGCACCGGGGGTGTCCACCAGCGTCAGCACGGGGATGCCGAGCCGGCCCGCGAGCCCGATCAGCCGAGCGGCGGTCCGATAGCCCGCCGGGCGGGTCGCGGTCCCGGTCTGCGCGGCATACGCGACGGTACGGCCCTCCCGCTCACCGAAGCCGCAGAGCATGCCGGGGTCGGTGCCGCCGCAACGGTCACCGGAGAGGTCGGCACGGTGGGTGAAGTAGGCGTCCAAGTAGGCATGGGCGTGCGGGCGTCGGGGAGAGCGAGCGGCCTGAACGGCGTCCCGGCCGGTGGCGGGGAGGTCGGGGGTACCGAGGGCGCCGGGGACGGGGGCGGGCGAGATCGCGGCGGACGTGGGGGTGCCCGCGGTCCGGGTGGAGGCGGAGCGTGTCTCCGTCGAGGCGGCGTCCGCGTCCGGTCGGGCTCCCGCAGTTCGGTCGGCGACCGCCGGGGGCGTGTCCGCCGAGCCCGCTCCCGCGGTCGCACGGTCGGCCCTTGCCCCGCTGCCCGATTCCTCCGCCCCGTCGCCCGACGCCTCGGCCCCGCCCGTCAGCAGCCGCAGCCACAACCCCAGCCGCTCCCGCAGCTGTTCCGGCGACACGACCGCGTCCACCGCCCCCGCCGCCACCTGCGCCTCCGCCGTGTACGCCATCGGGTCCGCGTCCGGTGGGCGGACCCGGGAGCCTGCGAAACCGACCTGCGCGCCCGGCAGCGCGAGGATCACGTCCGCGCCGGCGCCCAGGGTGGCCCAGCCGCCGCCCGTGGTGGGGTCGCGCAGGACCGCGATCTGAGGGAGGCCCGCCGCTCGCGTGAGCGCCGACTGGTGGGCCACGCGCTGGAGTTGGGTGAGGGCGAGCATGCCCTCCTGCATGCGGCTGCCGCCCGTGGCGACCAGCGGGACGACCGGTAGGCGGTGGGCGCGGGCGTGGGCGTACGCCGACTCGATGCGGTCGCCGGTGCGTTCGCCCAGCGAGCCGCCGAGGAAGCCGAACTCGAACGCGATCAGCACCGTCGGCGTCCCCCCTACGCGCGCGGTGCCGCACACCACGGACTCCTCCTCGCCGGTGCGCTCGGCGGCGCGGGCGCGCGAGGCGTCGTAGCCCTGCCAGCCGAGGGGGCCGTCGGGCTTGGACTCCCTTGGCGGGGGCGGCAGTTCGGAGAAGCTCGCTGCGTCGGTGACGAGAGACAGGATCTCCCGGGCCGAGAGGCGGTCAGTCACGGGTCAGCGCCCGCTTCATGATCTTCCCCATGTCGTTGCGGGGGAGGGAGGACAGGTGGTGCACCACCCGGGGGCGCTTGTGCGGGGCGAGACGGCGGGCCACATGGTCGGCCAACTCCCCGTCGCTCGGCGGCTCGTCGGGATCCGTCGGCACGATCCACGCCACGATCCGCTCGCCCAGATCCTCGTCCGGCTCCCCGGTCACCGCCGCCTCCCGCACCCCGGGATGTTCGAGGAGCGCGTTCTCGATCTCGCCCGCCCCGATCTTGTAACCCCCGCTCTTGATCAGGTCGGTGGCCTTGCGGCCGACGATCCGCACGTACCCGTCGGGCTCCCGCACCGCCATGTCCCCGGTGCGGAACCAGCCGTCGGCAGTGAACGCGGCCTCCGTCGCGTCGGGGCGGTTGAGGTAACCGGTGAAGAGGTTGGGACCGCGCACCTGGATCTCGCCGACGCTCTCCGCGTCGTACGCGGTGAGTTCGGTGCCGTCCTCCTCCACAAGGCGCAGCTCGACGCCCGGCAGCGGTACGCCGACCGTTCCGGCCCGCGCCTCCCCGTCCGCCCGGACGCTGGTGTTCATCAGCGTCTCCGTCATCCCGTACCGTTCGACGACCCGGCGCCCGGTCGCCGCCGTGATGCGCTCGTGGTCGTGCACCGGCAGCGCGGCCGAACCGGAGACCAGCAGCCGCGCCCGCCCCAGCGCCTTCGCCAACTCCGGTTCCTCGGGCAGCGCCTGGGCGATGCGGTGGTACATCGTCGGTACGCCGAACAGCATGGTCGCGCCGGAGTTCAGCTCCCGGGCCACGCCCTCCGTGTCGAACCTGCCCAGGTGCCGGACGCTGCCGCCGCGCCGCAGCGGTCCCAGAATGCCGAGCACCAGCCCGTGCACATGGAACAGCGGCAGCCCGTGCACCAGGACGTCGTCGTCGGTCCACTGCCAGGCGTCGGCGAGCGCGTCGAGGGTGGAGGAGATCGCCCGGCGGGGGATGACCGCGCCCTTGGGCGGGCCGGTGGTGCCGGAGGTGTAGACGATCAGGGCGGGGTCCTCGTCGCCGGGCTCCTCGTGAACCGCCGTCCCGCTGCCTCCCGTGCCCCGCACCTCGACATCGACGCGCCGCAAGTCCCGTAGCGGCGAAGGAAGTTCGTCTCCGGGAGCGGCCAGCACCAGCGTCGGCGCGCTGTCCGTCAGGATGTGTCCCAGTTCCTTCTCACCCGACTTCGGGTTGAGCGGCACCGCGGGCACCCCGGCCCGCAGTGCCGCCACGACCGCGACGGCCGTCTCCAGCGCGGGGGTCGCCCATACGGCGACCCGGCCGGCGAAGGCCCGGTCGCCGCCCGTGATCCGGGCCGCCAGGGCGTCCGTCGCCGCCGCGAGTTCCGCGTAGGTGAGGGCTCGCTCGCCGAAGGACAGGGCGACTCCGTCGCCGGGGGCGGCCAGGGCGGGAAAGAGGGAGGACACGCGGGGCACTCCTAAGCCGTCGGGGACACAGGCCCCCGGCGGTCGGGGGCATCCCCAGCCGTCGGGGACACCTCGTTCCTACACCACGTCCGCCACCACACAGCTGACGTTGTCCGGACCGCCGGCCTCGTTCGCCGCGTCGACCAGGGCCCGTACCGCCTCCTCCGGGTCCGGCCGCGCGGTGAGGAGTTCGCGGATCCGGTGCTCGGGGACGACCGCGGTCAGACCGTCGGAGCACAGCAGGTAGCGGTCGCCGCGGTGGGCGTCGTGGAGTTTCAGGTCGGGGGCGGCGGTCGTCAACGCCTTGAGGAGCAGGCTGCGTTGCGGGTGCGCGCCGGCCTCCTCCGGTGTCAGCCGGCCCTCGTCGATCAGCGACTGGACCACCGAGTGGTCGTGCGTGATCCGGAAGAGCCCGCCGTCGCGCAGCAGATACGCGCGGGAGTCGCCGATGTGGACCAGGGCCAGCTTCGAGCCCGTCCACAGCAGCGCGGTCAGGGTCGTGCCGTTCTCGTCGGGGTCGGCCACGTCGCGGACCGCCTCGGTCGCGCCGCGTACCGCCTCCTCCAGGAGGTTGAGCACATTGCCCGCCGGCACCTCCTCGGTGTCCAGGAAGCGCAGCGCCTCCACGGCCGCCCCGCTCGCGGGGGCGCCCGCCGGGCCGAACCCGTCGGCGACCGCGAGCAGGCGTGTGCCCGCGTACGCGGTGTCCTGGTTGGAGGGGCGGACCAGACCGCGGTCCGAGTGGGCGGAGTAACGCAGTTCCAGCATGGTGGTGTCCTTCATGGTGACGTCCTTCGCGGACTGTTCCGACAGGTGGTGGACCAGGAACGCGGCGAGGTCCCGCCGTACCGCCGTCTGCGCCTCGGCTTCCGCCCAGTACGCGCTGATCTCCCGCGCGGCGCCCGCCGGTTCGAGGGCGCACACCTCACGGATGCGGGCGAGCGGCATGCCGAGCCGGCGCAGCCATGCGACCAGCCGCGCCCGCTCCAGCTGCGCGACCGCGTAGTAGCGGTAGCCGGTGTCGGGGTCCACGCGCGCGGGTCGCAGCAGCTCCAGTTCGTCGTAGAGCCGCAGCGCCTTCGGCGACAGCCTGCACGCCCGTGCGAAGGCCCCGATCGTCAGCATGTCCGTGCCGTTCATGCGCACCTCGACCTCTTCCGGTTCCGTCACCGATGCTGGGGCTTCACCGAAGGGGAAGGTCAAATGGGTTGCCGCGGTTGCGGGGGACGCGGTTAGCCTGCGCGGACGCGCCCCCGCACCGGACCGTGGGCGTCCCGCAACCGGAACGGAGTGCCACCGTGCCCCGCATCGCTCTCGTCACCTTCGACCCCAGCCCCGAACCGAGCCCCGACCGGGACCTCCCGGTGCTGCTGGCGGCGCTGCGCGAGGCCGGGGCCGACGCGGATGCCGTGTTCTGGGACGACGCCGACGCCGACTGGGCCGGCTACGACCTCGCCGTCATCCGCTCCACCTGGGACTACAGCCGGCGGGCCGCCGAGTTCCAGGCCTGGGCCGAGCGCTGCGGCAAGGCCACGCGCCTGGCGAATCCGGCCGAGGTGGTGCGCTGGAACACCGACAAGCGGTACGTCGGTGATCTCGACGCGGCGGGCGTGCCCGTCATCCCCACCCGCTACCTCGCGCCGGGCGACGCCCCCGACCTCCCGGACGACCACGAGTACGTCGTCAAGCCGACCTCGGGCGCCGGCTCCCGCTACGCCGCGCGATACGCGCCCGAGGACCGCGACCGCGCGCTACGGCATCTCGCGCGCATGCACGAGGAGGGCCTGACGGCGATGGTGCAGCCGTACATGCGGGGCATCGACGCGGCCGGCGAGCGAGCCCTGCTGTTCGTCGGCGGCAAGCTGCTGCACGCCAGCCGCAAGCGGGCCGTGCTGGCCCCCGGCACGGCCTACGACGACGCGCGCACCGCCCACCCGGGCCTGGAGCCGTGGACCGCGACCCCGGCCGAGCGCGCCGTCGCCGAGCGCGCCCTGGCCGCCGTACCGCACTCGCCCGAGTTGCTGTACGCGCGCGTGGATCTCGTCGACGGGGACGACGGGGAGCCGGTGGTGATGGAGCTGGAGCTGGTCGAGCCGAACTTCTTCCTGTTCCTGCACCCGGACTCGGTGCCGGTGGTCAGGGACGCGATCCTGGCGGCGGCCCGTCGCTGACCGCGGTCCGCTGCAGCAGCCCCCAGGTGAATTCCGCTACGACGTTCCGCCGCACGCCCGCTCCGTCCGGCGCCGCGAACGCCAGGCCCCAGCGGGTCGGCGCGGTGCCCTCCAGGGGGCGGGCGGGGGCGAAGGCGCGGGCGGCCTCGTCGACCGTGCAGGACCAGGGGGTGAGGTCGTCGAGGGTGTTCAGGGGCGGGGCGTCGGCGCCGGGGGCGCGGATCAGCCACTCGTTCCAGACGGCGCCGTTCGGGGCGAGCAGCACCTCGAAACGGAGGTCGGGCCAGAGGGGGACCGGCCACAGCAGGGCCGCGCAGTCCAGGTCGCCGATCTTGCGCTGGAGCGTGGACTCTGGGGCGCCGAGGATCGAGCGGTAGCGGGAAGCGGCGCCACGCGCGCGTGGCGAGCGGGCCATCGCCTGCCACCGCTTGTTGGCCTCGCGCATGTCGGTGAGCGAGGCGCCCAGCTCACGGCGGGCGTCCTCGACCCGGTCCGGGTTGTGATCGGCCATGCGGCGCAGCAGGACCAGCTGGAAGTCGAGCGGGGTGAAGGGGCGGAAGGGGCCGGACGGTCCGGTGGAGCCGGTGGAGTTGCCGGGGCTACCGGACCTACCGGGGCGCTTTGCGGAGGGCATGCTCCCCATCGTCGCCCATCGCCGGCGCACCCGGACGGCGGCCGTCGGGCAGGAACAGGACCGAGTTGACGTACCGCGGATGGCGCCGGAAGGGCAGTACGCGCCCCAGCAGCCCCTGGGCGACCACGTGCGCGGCCTCTTTCTGGTGCGCCTCCAACGGGAAGGACGACAGCGGGACCCAGGTGTCGCCGGGCAGCACCCAGCCCTCGTAGCGGAGCAGCGAGAGGTAGGTGACGACCGGCGCGATCGGCTGGATCCGGGACTCCAACTCGACGAAGAGCGCCGGGCGGTCACGGGAGAGCAGGCCGGTGGCGCCGCGCAGCACCGCCAGCTCGCTGCCGTCCACGTCGACCTTGATGAAACCGACGTCCCGCAGGTTCAGTTGGTCCAGCGTGACGCAGCTGACGTGCAGGGCGTGCGCGTGAATGTCACGGCGGACCAGGGACGACACCCCCCGGTCTCCGGAGTCGTCGGCCGGGAACCACAGCCGCTGCGTGCCGGCCCGGTCGGTGGCGGCGGCCTGTACGACCCGTACGTTCGCGGGTGCGCCGGCGGTCAGCAGCCGCGCCAGGTGCGGCACCGGCTCGACGGTCACCACCCTTCGCGCCCGCCGCGACAGCCGCCGCGTCCACGGGCCGTACCAGCCGCCGACGTCCACCGCCGTCCCGCAGTCGGCCGGGCACAGCTCCGCGAGCCGTGCCAACTCCGGCTCGAAGCGCGGATACACCGCCCGCGCGGTGGCCGCGACCAGTCGCGTGGGCAGCAGCCGGGCGAGGCGGGCCGCGAGGGTGGGGGCCGGTACGGGAGCCGTGGCGGGGGCGGGCGCGTTCACGGGACCATCCGTTTCATCAGGGCCTCGTGCTCGTCGTCCGACACCTGCTCGCCGGAGGAGGGCAGCAGCTGCGGAATGCCGTCGACGATCGGGTAACGGCGGTGCAGGCGCGGGTTGTAGAGGATCTCGCCGTCGGCGACGAGATGCAGCGGGCCCTTGTCGAGCGGGCACGCCAGTATCCGCAGCAGTGGGTCGTCGGGGTTCATGGGGGCGTCAACTCCTTGGCACCGATGGGGGGTTGGGGTGCGGGATCGTGCCTGGGCATGGCCAGCAGCACGGACACGGCCAGGGCGGTGCCGGCGATCCGCAGGGAGAGCCGCACCGGGTCGTGCGGCAGCGCCTCGCCGAACGAGAGCGTGCCGAGCACCGCCGTGTAGAGGCAGGTCACCGTCGTGCACACCGGCACGATCAGCGAGGCCCGGCAGCGCTGCAGCGCCGCCTGCGACATGACCAGGCCGAACACGCCCGTGCACAGCAGGAGATACGGGTACGGGGAGCGCAGCAGGTCAACGACCGCACCGCCCAGGCCACTCGTCGTCAGATAGCTCGACACCCCCTTGATCGCCAGCGAGCTGACCCCATACAGCAGGCCCACCGCCACGCCGTACTCCACGCCCGTGGTCGGCGCCCGGTGCCGGTGCCGCGCCCGGCGCTCGGCGGCCCCGTACAGCCACACGCCCCCGGCGAGCGACGGCACGCACACCAGCAGGATCAGCGGATACGGCGCACTGCGGCTGACGGTGTCCGCGCCGGCGCCCGCCTCCTTCAGGGACAGCACGACCATGAGCAGCGCGGCCAGGATCGCGCCGAGCGCGTACCGCTCACGGCCGGTCGTCTCCTCGCCCAGCAGCCGCGCCGACAGCAGCACCAGCAGCACCAGGCCGGAGACGAAGATGCCCTGCGCGGCGGCGATCGGCAGCGTCCGGTAGACGACGAGTTGCGCGCCGAAACCGGCGGCCAGCGTGATCGATCCGCCGATCCACAGCGGGCTGCCCACCACCAGCCGCAGCAGCCGCGCGGGTTGACGGATCGTCACCTCCGGCAGACTGGACAACGCGCGCTTCTCCAGGACGAATCCGAGGCTGTAGAGAAGGTTCGCCAGCAGTGCCGCGGCCACTCCCACCCACATGGGCCACGCCCCCTTACGTCTTGCGGGCGTGCAGCAGGAGGATCGAGGCGAGGGACGGTCTGGCGCAGGCGAGCCGGTCGAGTGGCCGCAGCGCCCGCGGTACGCCGTGGAAGGGGGCGCCCCTCAGCGCCACGACCGTGAAGCCGGACGCGGCGACGAACTCCCTGAGCGCACGGGCGGTGTAGAGCCGCAGATGTCCGACGACCTCCGACCCCGGCCGTCCGTGGATGGCCCGCAGACTGACCTCGGAGAACACCGGTTGGACCCCCGCAAGGAGCAGGCCGCGGTTGTACCAGGCGGCCAGGTTGGGTGTGGACAGCATCAGATGACCGCCGGGGCGCAGCACGCGGCGGATCTCGTCGAGGGCCGCGTCCGGGTCGACGAGATGCTCGACGACCTCGCTGAACAGCACGGCGTCCGCGGCTGCGGCACCGAACGGCAGCCCACCGCCCGTGAGTTCACCGCGCACGGCGTTCCGCAGTCGGGTGCGGGCCCGCCGCAGCGCGTCCTGCGACCAGTCCACGCCGATCAGCCGGTGCCCGGCGAGCAGCGGGGCGGCCGTGGCCGCGGCGGTGCCGTCGCCGCAGCCGATGTCGAGGACGGTGCACGGACGTGGGCCCACCGGGCCGAGCGCGGCGGCCAGCATGCGGGCCTGGCGCAGACTCCGCGAGGTGCCGGAGGCGACGGGCACGGACGGGTTCTCGTAGAAGTCCCGGAGCTCGCGCGGGAGCGCCGCGGTGGTGGTCATGTGCCCGTCTCCGTCGTGTGGAGGTAGTGCTCGAACAGGTCTCTGACGTGGGCGCCGTCCCCGTGCCCGAGCAGCGCCCGGGACCAGCGCAGGGCGAGATGCAGTCGGCCCGCCGTGGAGGCGGTGGTCACGGTGAGGCCGCGCGGCATCCGGGCCGGTGCCGAGAACCACACCGCCTGCGCCCGGCCCGCCTCCTCGCCGAAGTCCAGTGCGTACGGGATGCGGCCGATGTTGCTGAGCAGGGTCGTCGAGGTCCAGCTCGCGGCCGCCCGCCGCAGCCCGCGGGTGAGGCCGGCCCGCCAGGCGACGGGGGTGACCGGAGCGGTCAGGAGGGCGGCTCCGCGCCCGAGTTGGGGCCGGGGCTGAGCCTTCAGGGCGCGGGTGCGGGCCGCCGTGCGGCGCAGCAGGGACGGCATGTCGGCAAGAGCCTGCGCGTCCAACTCCTCGACGGAGAAGGGGACTTCGACCAGTCGGGTGCCATTGCCGATGGGCATGGTGGCGTCCCGGGGGCGGTCGTCCACGGGCATGGTGATGCGAAGCGGCCGGGGCCGGGCCCCGTGTTCCCTGTTCCAGTGGGTGATCGTCAGGGCCGTGGCGACCATGAGCTGGTCGTTCACGGTGTACGGGGAGCCCTTGGGGCGGTGCGGGAGCGGGAGTTCGGTGACGAGCAGGCCGTTGCCGGGGGAGGGCTCCGGGGTGCCGGGGGCGACCCGGGCGGGCGGGGACCAGTTGGAGGGGGTGTCGGCGGGCGGCTGCGGCGGCTCGGGCGGGCGGACCGGGGGTGCGGCGGGGGAGTTGTCCCGGCCGCCGTACAACTCCGCGGCCGTGGCGAGGACTCGGAGGCAGGCGGGTCCGTCGAGGGCGGTGTGGTTGATGGTGAGGAAGAGAACCGTGCCTTTGGCTCCGCCGGTTCGCGGGGTGTGGGTCTGCCGGTGTGCCGGCGCGAGCCCGACCGCGTCCGTCGCCTCGCTCCCCTCGGCCCGCCCCGCGTCCGCCACCACCTCCAGCCGGACCGGCGGCGACAGCGACAGCGACGGAGCCGAGGTCAGCGCGCGCGTCCTCGCGTCCCGCAACGCGTTCGGCCCCGCCGGCGGGAAGCTCACCACCTCCACATCCGGCTCCGCCGTCAACTCCCATTCGTAGCGCCGCCGGTACCAGGGACCGGGCGCCTCACGCATGAGTACCCGAGGATGCCTACGCAGCGCCTCCACGAAGGCCGCGGCCAGCCGGTCCCGGTCGAGCGGCCCCGGCAGATGCACCTCGATGTGCACCGTCTCCGGCTCCTCCTCCTGCACACAGTGCCGGGAGACTTCGTCGACGAGCGGGAAGGGAATGCGGGCGGTCGGCTGCGCCGGGCCGTCGGCGCGGGCGGGGTGTTCGAGTGCGGTCATGTGCCTTCGCCCTTTCCCCTACGGTCCTCGGGCGCACGGTCGGTCGGCGCGGCGGGGGCGTCGTCGGTCCGCCGAGGGTCGGGCGTGTCGGCGGTGTCCGCGGTGGCTTTCGGTGCTCCGGTCTCCTCGGGGGGAGTGGGCCGGGGTCCGGGTTTGCCGAGCGGGATCCGCGCGGTCGGCGGGTCGGGATCGGGCCCGCCGGGACCGCGCGCGGTGATGGGTCGTCCGGCGTCGGGGCGGGGGACGGGTGCGGGTGCGGGTGCCGTGGACCTGCCCTCGGCCGTCGGCTCGCCCTCGGTCGCCGGTGAGCCCTCGACCGCCGTCCTGCTTTCGGTCGCCGGTGAGCCCTCGACCGCCGTCCCGCTTCCGGCCGCCGGTGAACCCTCTGCCGCCGTCCCGCTTCCGACCGCCGTCCCCCTTCTGCCTGCCGTTCCGTTTTTGGTCGGCGGCCCGCTCTCGCCCGGGTGCCGGTGCGGCAGCGGCTGTGCAGGGGGTGCCTCGAAGCCGGGCGGCGGTCCGGACGCGGGAGTCGGCGGCAGCACCGCCGTGTCACCGGACCTGGACGCGGCCCCGTAGGGACGGCCTCTCGCCGGGTCACCCGCGTAGCCGCCGTACGGCTCCCGCACACTCACCACCCCGGCGAACAGCCCGATCAACGCCAGCAGTTGAGCCGTGTGCCCGAACGCTCCCTCGCCCGCGCCCACCGGCTCCCCGGCCCCCGTGGCGGCGGCGATGCCGGCTCCCGCCAGGGCCGCGAAGGCGATCGGTACGAGGAGCTGGTGGCGTCGGTACGCCAGCAGGGCCAGCGCCGGGACCAGCAGGGCGAACCAGCCGGCGATCAGGATGCCGACCACCGTCAGCGCCACCGTGCCGAGCCACAACCCGGGCGGCGGCGGGGTCTGTTGGGGCTCGTCGGGGTTCGGGGTGCGGCGGCGCCACACGATCAGGCCGATCAGGATCGCCAGTCCGACCGCGCCGCCGATCAGCCCGCCCTCGTACGTCGTCGCGGGCTCGTACGACAGTTTCACCGCGCCGCCGGCCCCGGACGGGATCCGCCAGCCCTGCTGCCACCCGTCGAGCCGGACCGGGGTCAGCTCCTTGCCGTCGAGCGTGGCCTTCCAGCCGTCGTTGAAGTTCTCGTATGTCGTCAGATAGGTGGCCGCGCCCGAGCCGACCGCCACCTCGCGGCGGTCGCCCAGCCAGTCCCGGATGGTCAACTCACGTGCCTCGGCCGTGGGTTCGGTGACCGTCCCGCGGGTGAGGGTCACATCGGTCAAAGCGAGAGGGCCGCTGTCGCCTCCCTCGACGCGATGCGCGCCCGAGGGCAGCTCCAGCTCGCCGTTCGCGCGTCCTTCCTGGCACAGCGTCACCTCGACCTGCCGGCGTTCGGTCAGGTCGCGCACGGTGCCCTTCGCACCGGTCTGGTACAGCTGGCCGTCCACCGACACCACCGGGCCCTGACCGCACGGCAGCTCGAACGTCCGCGTGGGGCTGGGCTGTTTGGTGCGGTACTGGTCGAGGGCCGGGATGTACGCCTCGGTCAGACCCACCGGCAGCTTCAAGTCCTCGTCGGCGACCGGGTTGTGGAGGGTCAGCGGGGCGGTCTGGGTGATGGTGATGTCGAGCCGGTCCGTGGTGATCGGGTCGAAGCGGGCCACGCCGTTCTCGTCGACGCCGGCGATCGTCGAGCCGTCCGGGGAGCTGATGTCCACCTGCGTGGCCCGGGTGGACAGCCCGCCGGCGGGCGCCAGCACGACCTCTCCCACGGCCTGCTTGCCGCTCCAGCTCAGGTGGATCGTCGGCCGGTCGCCCGCGACCCACGCCGTCGTCAGGTCACCGTCGGTCAGGTTGCGCGCCGACAGGCCCGCGCCGAGGTCGGCCGTGGAGTCGGCGGTCGCCACGATCCGGTTCTGCTGGTCGGGCGCGACCTGGTACAGCAGCTTGTCGAGCGCCTCGCCGCTCACCGGCACCGCGCCCGCCTTCACCTCATACGTCCCCGCCGAGCTGGTCGAGAAGGTGCGGTGCAGGCCGGCTTCCGTGCCGGTGGCGGAGAGGCCGGTGGGGTCGGGCGTGCGGTGCAGGGAGATGAGCGAGGCGGCGGCGTCGGAGGAGTCCGCGTCGGTCGGCAGCCGCAGCAACCGGGTCACCTGGACGTGCGGCAGGGCGATCTCCGAGAACCCGGCGCCGGTCAGGCCGGTGTGCCGCGCCACCGAGTCGAGGATCGTCAGCTTCATCCAACTCGTCTCGCCCGCGGGCGCCTTGATGCTCTGCGTGGTGCCGTTCGGCTTGAGGAAGCTGGTCCTGGCCCCCTTCTCCGTCTCCACCCGCACCTTCGTCGCCGCCGACCGCACGCTCTCCTGCGGCAACGGCGTGACCTTGAAGGAGGACGGCATGTCGTAGGAGCCGGTGAAGCCGATCCGCAGCCACTGTCCGTCCGCCGAGCCGGGCGCGCCCTCGGCCCACGCGGTGTCCGGGTTGCCGTCGAAGGCGTTCACCGGGTCGTACTGCGGCAGCGAGAACAGCCAGTTGCCGTAGGAGGACGCCGACACCGAGCGGGCGCCGCGCAGTTGGGCCACGGTCTGGTGGTCGAGGCCCTTGGTCGGCAGGATCTGGTGCGGCTTCTGGCCCGCGTCCTGCACGGCGTCCGACGGGTTCCGCTCCGACGTCGTGTACGTGTAGGAGGTGTTGGCGCTGACCAGGCCGAAGCGGGTGTCCGCGCGGCGCAGTCCGTCGCCGGTCACCTGGAGGGACGGGGTGCCGAGACCGGGGTGGTTGTCGCCGGTCAGGACCGTGGCTCGGCCGCGGAGGTCGGATGCCAGCGGCAGCAGGGACTCGGGGCCACCGGAGACGACGGCGGTGTCGGCGACCGGGAGGAGGTGCGCCTGCCCGGGCCTGGGCACGTCCTGGTCGGCGGGTTCGTAGATCTCCACCGCCCGTTGCCGTGAGTACAGCCCCTCCACCTGGAGCGGGGAGTCGTGGGCGATGGTCCCGCCCGTCATGACTGGCCCGAACCCGGTCACCCGCTGGTACCCGGACTGTTCCAGGGTGCGTTTGACGGTGGAGGTCGGCACGGAGCCGACCTGGTTCTGGTCGAGGTCGTTGCGGACGACGACGTAGAAGACCCCGGCGCGACTCAAGTAGTCGGCCAGGCCCGGGACTTCACTTCCGGAGGTCAGCGCGTTCTCGACGGCGTCCATCGCGCGCCGGTTGCCCGGGGTGCCGAAGGGGACGTAATCGCGCTGTGCCCAGCGGGACTTGGCGAGGACGTCGAGGGGCTGGTCGATGGGGGAGCCCCAGGTGTAGAGGCCGTGCGCGGTGGCGGGGACGACCAGGGCGCGGGAGTCGGGGGAGTACTTCTCCAGCCAGTCAGCCGTGGTCGACCAGTACTTGGGCAGCTCCTGGAAGGAACCGGGGTTGAGGATCGAGCCGTTGAGGTACGGCCACATCAGCCCCGGCAGGATCAGCACCGCCGCGACCAGCGGCGCGAACCGGCGCCCGCGCACCCGCCGGGCCCCGCGCGGCTCGGCGGCCACGCCGACCAGATGGGCGATCCCGAGTACCAGCGCCAGGGCAAGGCCCGTCTGGAACTTGTAGATATTGCGGAACGGCACGAGCCACCCGTTCAGCCAGTCCTGCACCACCCCGTGGAAAGGCGCCCCGAACGCACCGCCGTACCCGGCGAGCAGCAGCAGCGAGACCGTCACCACGGTCAGCACCAGCCACCGCCGCTCGGGCATGTCCCGTCTCGCCAGCCCGGCGAGACCGAGCCCGGCCGCGAGCGCCGAGCAGACGATCACGACGACGGAGGACGCCACGGCCCACCCGGCGGGCAGCCACGCGTCCCCGAAGTGCAGATACGCCACCCAGTCACCGGCCCCGCGCAGGGCCTCCGTCGCCGACATGGTGGCCGTCGTGGTCTGCGAAGTCTCCACGTACGGAAGGAAGTTCTCGCCGTAGACGCCGAGCATGAGCAGCGGGACCCACCACCAGGCGGTCGCCACGATCACCCCCGGCACCCACCACGCGATCAGCTTGCGCTGCCGTGGCCCGGGCGGCCGGGAGAGCAGATACAACCCGACGGGAAGCAACGAGGCCAGCGTGGAAGCCCCGTTGACCCCGCCCATGAACGGCACGATCAACGCCGAGCGCAGGGCCGCGATCCGGGCGGTGTACCGCTCGTCGGTCAACGGCAGCAGTACCCACGGCAGAAAGGCACCGGGCAGTGCGGCTGCCGACGTGGAACCGACGACGATCGTGAACACGGGCCACAGCGCGTACGCCACCCCCGCCAGCACCCGCGAACCGCCGGTCCCGATCCGCAGCCGCTCGGCCAGCCGCAGCGCGCCCCAGAAGGCGACGGACACGATCAACGACAGCCACAGCCGCTCGGCCAGCCACACCGGCAGCTGCACGGCATGGGCCAGCCAGTAGAACGGCAGCATCGGCCACAGGTACCCGGCGTACTGGTCCTGGATCCCGCCGAACGACCCCTGGTCGTGCCAGAGTTGCCCGAGATCGGAGAAGAACGCGCCGGGATCGACCGTCACACCCAGCTTGGTGTCGAAGGTCTGCCG
Source organism: Streptomyces sp. NPDC092369 (assembly GCF_044755245.1). Lineage (NCBI taxonomy): Bacteria > Bacillati > Actinomycetota > Actinomycetes > Kitasatosporales > Streptomycetaceae > Streptomyces > Streptomyces sp. NPDC092369. The sequence goes on along the minus strand of NZ_JBIVQP010000002.1, from coordinate 870,910 downwards.
CCCCGGATGCACCACCAGGAACAGCACGAACATCACGGCCCAGAACCCGACCAGCAAGCGCCGCGACCGCGGCCCCTCCGGCGGACCCGAAGCGGCCCTCGCGGTGGGGACGGTTGCCGGAGGAGGAGCCTGGACCGTGGTCGTCATGGGGGACACCGCCGGAGTATGAGGAGGAGGTTCCAGGTGGCCAACTCCCTTATGCCGGGCGCCTTCACGACGGTCTCGGCGAGGAACGGCCAGTAGCGGGAACGCGCCGAGACGACCATCACGTCGTCCCGTGCGCGCACCTGCCGCAGGGTGGCGCCGATGTGCACGGCGAACAGGTTCTCGCCGAGGGTGTGCTTGGCCGGCTTCCCGGTACGCCGCCGGTAGCGCGCGCGGGCCCGCTCGGCACCGAAGTAGTGCCACGGCGCCCACTCGTGACCGCCCCACGGGGACAGCCAGTTGGTGAACGACACATAGATCAGCCCACCGGGCCGCGTCACCCGGGCCAACTCACTCAGAAACGTCTGCGGGTCGGCCACGTGCTCCAACACGTTGGACGAGAACGTCACGTCGGCGACCCCGTCGGACAACGGCAGGAGATACCCGTCCGCGATCACGGCGGACTCGGGCGGCTTCCCACCCAACTCCGCCGCGTCCGGCTCGAAGAGATACGCGTGCGCTCCGCGTCGCCGGAACTCCGAGGTGAAGTACCCACTGCCACCGCCGATATCGACGACGGTCCGCCCGACGAGGTCCCCGCCGTAGGCCTCGACCTGATCGGCAGCGTCACGAGCGAGGAGCGAGTAGCAGGCTTCGGGGTCGTCCTGCTCATGCAGAAAGGCTCGAAAGAGGGAGAGCGAACGCCGAACCGACGGATCCTTGAAACGCCGGTTGCGCACATCGCCCTTTGAGGGGCGCGGGGAACTGCGCGACCGACCACGACGCACCCCAGGCCGCATCACGACCCCCAGCCCGCCACCGCCTCCGCGGCAACCGCCCGAAACTGTCTGACGGTCCGATCCCACCGAAAGCGAGCAGCCCGCTCCCGAGCGACCTTCCCCATCAACTCCCGCCGCTCGCCCGAGAGGGCAAGCGTGCACCAGGCCGCCGCGAACGAGGACTCCCCGTGCGCAAGCACACCGGTCTCCCCGTCGACGACAGAATCCCGCAGGCCAGGCACGTCGAACGCGATGGTCGGTGTCTCCCGGGTGGCGGCCTCCGTGACGACCAGCCCCCACCCCTCCACGGCCGACGGATGCAACAGCAACCAGGCCGCGCACAACAGCCGATGTTTCTCTTCCTCGGACACGTGCCCGGCGAACTCCACGCCAGGACCGGCGAGTTGCTCAAGCCGCTCCCTCTCGGGCCCGTCCCCGACGATGACCAACCGCCCGCCGGTGACGGGCCGTACCCGTTCCCACAGCCGCAGCAGCAGATCGATCCGCTTGTACTCGACCAACCGCCCCACCGCGACGAACAGCGGCTCGGCCGACCGATCGCCAAGAGGCCCCGGCTCCTCAACTCCGTTGTGCACGACTCTGATCCGGTCCCGCTCCACGCCGATCCCGCGGAGCGCATGCGCGGTGGAGGGCGAGACCGCGACCAGGAGACCCCGCGAACCGGCGGAGCCGCTCGCGCCGGTCAACGCCCACTGCTCAAGTCTTCGGCCCAGCCGCGCGGCCGGCGTCAACGGCCCGCCGAACCGCATCGCCCACAGGTCGGAGTGGACGTGGTTGACCAGGCACAGTGTGGGCCCGCGGTGCCAGACCGGTGCGAAGTACGGCATGCCGTTGCACACCTCGACCAGCAGGTCGCAGTCGCCGATCCGGCGGGTGAAGGCGGAGCGGGCCCGCAGGTAGTGGTCGAAGGAGCCGCCCGCCGACACGACGCGGTAGTCCCGGAAGGCCGCGGGTCCGCCGCACAGCAGCGTCACCTGATGGCCGAGTCCGGTCAGTCCGTCGGCGAGTCGGTCGACCAGCAGCTCGGAGCCGCCGGCCGCCGGGTTGTCCAGATCCCGGTGGGCGAGGAAAACGATTCGGCGCGGTTGTGGGGGAGGCGCCGAAGGGTGCTGCGGCGCCGCCCGGGGTGGCACGGCACGCAGCGAGGAAGGCACGTGCTGGGGCATGGGTGCTCCAACTCGTCTCAGGGTGCGGAACTCAGTGGCTACTTCTGTGCTGTCGCTGTGGGGGAACTGAGCCCTTCTCAGGAGTGGGGTGTGGACAGGTTGTGCTGGGGTGGGGTTGGACAGTTTTCGCCCCGCCGTTCGCCACGGCTACTCACCGAGGTGACAATTTCGGGCTTTATTAGAACTGACGTCATGTCACATCGTGAGCCCGACCCCGGACGAATCCGGCGATCGGGGGCGCTTTCGTCCGCGTACCACCAAAACGCCCCCTACTACGGCCAGGACGAACCCGGCCACAGCGGCGCCTATCGGCAACGTCTGCCCCACCATGCGCAGTTGACCGCTCTCTTTTTTGGCCAACTTCACCTGGGACTTCTGCGTGGCGGTCGTGAAGACCAGTTTCTCGGCGTCCAGCAGGACCACCGCGTCCTTCGAGTGCCCCGGCGCGCGCAGCGTACGCCGGGGGCCGACCTGGGCGTAGATCACGCGGCCGGTGCGCTGGTCGACGACGAGCCGGACGCCGTGGTTGGAATACCACTCCTCGGCCAGCACCTGCGGCTGATCGGGCTGGTCGACGAGGCTGCCCGGCACCAGCCGGGTGCCGATCTTCGTCGGCGGGACCGTGCCGGTGAAGGCGAGGCCGGTGTAGCCCTGGACCTTCTGCCTGCCGGCGTAGTGCAGCGTGATCACGTCGCCGAGCGAGTTGTCCCACCACTGGTAGGAGCGTTTGTGCACGTCGAAGGGGAACTTGAGGTAGGCGTCGCCCTCGAAGTACGGGTTCTCCTCGCAGCAGTGCACCGGCTTGTTGGTCTTGCGGTCGGTGACCCAGCGGTTGAGGAAGAACTCCAGCGCGTCGTGCGGATCGGCGGCCGGCAGCGACTTGTCCGTGTCGACGGTCGTCGTCACGTCCCACACCGCGTCGCCGCTCTTCTCGCTGTCCTCGACGTTGCCGCGGACCTGCTGGGTGACGGTGATGCGCTTGTCGGTGACGGTCTTCAGCTCGTCGGTGTCGAAGTAGGCACCGGTGCCCTGGTAGACGGCGGTGGTGTCGATGTCGATCGGGTTCACGGCGGCCCGCGGCTGCACGTACCACGCCAGCATCGGCGCCAGGACCAGCAGAAACACGCCGAGACCGAGCAGTATCAAGGAGGTTGGTGAGGCTGTACGGCGCATCCGGGCACTCCAGGGGGGAGGGATGACGGAGTCGGGCCGTTCCATGGGCCCGGGACCGTAGGCGCCCCTTGACGGGGTGTCAATGCTTGTCGACACTGGGCCGACGGGCAGGGGTGGGACAGCGGGGTGGGGACGACCTCCCGACAGAGAGGCTGATCCTGCGATGTCCAGACTGCTCGCCGCCGCACTCACCGTCGTGGTCGCCGCCGTTCTCGCGGTGGGCGCCGCGCTCGGTGTCGTCGCGCTGCTCGACGCGACCCCGGACCAGCCCAACACGCCGTTGATCACGTACGAGCAAGCCGGACAGGGGAGTTGACGGGTGACGCCGGCCCGATCACCCGCCACGTCCACCCTTTCGGCCTGGCACGACGTCCCCCGCCTCCAGGTCCGTGAGTTCGCGGCGCTGGCCATGGCGGAGGCGCCCGCGCTGGCGGAGGAGATCCTGCGGGAGATCCGCCGCGAGTACCCCCATCTCCCGGTCGTCCTGGACGAGTCGGGCGAGCCGATGGCCATGGTCGGCATCCGACGCGCCATCGAGGTCTTCGTCCAGCACCTGGAGACCTCCGAGGGCCGCCCGACCGTACCGCCGGGCGTCTTCCAGGAGTTCGGCCGCGGCGAGGGCCTGCACGGCCGCTCCCTCGACTCCCTCCAGGCGATCTACCGCATGGGCGTACGTCTTGCCTGGCGCTGTTTCGCCGAGATCGGCCAGCGCGTGGAGATCCCGCCGCCGGCGATGTACGAACTCGTCGACGCGGGCTACGAGTACCTGGACGGCCTGGTCGAACAGTCGGTACGCGGCTACGCGGAAGCGGCGGCACGGCAGGCCGGCGAACGCCTGCGCCTCCAACGCCGCCTGATGGAACTGCTGTTGGCCGAGCACCACCGGTTCGGCGACCCGGCCGAGGCGCTCACCGAACGGGCCGCGCGGGTAGGCTGGCCGCTGCCGAGGAAGGTCGCGGTGGGCGTACTGCTGCGCCCGGCGAGGGAGGCGGTGGCCCCGGCCGTGGGCGAGGGGGTCCTCCTGGACATGGAGTACGAGCAGCCCCGCATGGTCGTGCCCGAACCGGACGCGGCCGGCCGCCCCGAACTCCTCCATCGCGCCCTGACCGGCTGGTCGGGCGCGATCGGCCCGCCGGTCCCGCTCGCCGACGCGGCGAAGTCGCTGCACTGGGCGGAGGCGGCGGTACGGCTCGTGGAGCGCGGCCTGCTCCCCGCCGGAGACGTCCTGCACTGCACCGAGCACACCGAGGCATTGGTCCTCCTCCAACCGGAGGAGCTGATAGACGACTTGGCCCGACGTTGCCTGGCCCCCCTGGCCCACAGCGGCCCGACCCACGGCCGCCGCCTGGCGGAAACGCTCCTGGCCTGGCTGGAGACAAGAGGCGGCGCCCCGGAGGTCGCGGCCCGCCTCGGCGTCCACCCCCAGACGGTCCGCTACCGCCTCCGCCAGATCCGCGAACTCTGGGGCGACGAGATAGACGACCCGGACCGCCGCTTCGAACTCGAACTGGTCCTGCGGGCGCAGAGGTTGAGGGGGACGTTGGGGGAGGCGAGAGCCACCTCTTAGCGAGCCCGCTGCCGCCGCCAGGCCTCGTAGTGATCGAGCACGGTCTCCTCGATGGGCCGATAGCTGATCCCCAACTCTCGTACCCCACGCCCGTTGTCGACCTCGAACCGTATGCCGAGATGCTTGCGGATGTAGTCCTGGGTGAGGCCGAAGGCCGGCCCGAGGATGCGAACAGGCCAGTGGGGCAGGCGGGTTCGGGGCAGCCGCAGATTCCGCGGGTACCGCCCACGCAGCACCCGGGCCATGTCGTGGAAGGAGGACATCCGCTCGGCGGCGACGACATACCGCCCGTGCGCCGCCTCGTTCTCGGCGGCGGCGATGTGCGCGTCGGCGACATCACGGACGTCGACGGTCGTGAAGCTGAAGTCGGGGGCGCCGTAGAAGAAGTAGCCCTTGAAGAGCTCGTCGAGCAGGAAGAGGCTGCCGGACTCGGAGGCGGGGGTGAGGGAGGGCCCGAGCACGAGCCCCAGGTTGACGGACACCAGCCGCCACCGCGTCTGCGCTTCCGCGGCCTCCCAAGCGGCCTGCTCGGCAACCGTCTTGGCGTAGTGGTACGGGTTGTTCTCCACGGTGCTGGTGGTGTTGAAGTACTTCTCGCTGAGCACGCCCCCGTCCATCTCCAGCACGTCGACGTAGTCCCCGAAGACGGCCCCCACGGTGGAGGTGAACACCACCCTCCGCACACTCGGCGTCCGCTCGACACTCCCCAGCACGTTCCGCGTCCCGACGAGCGCGGGCTCGACCACATCCCGCTGCCCGTCCTTGATCTTCTCCGGCATGAGAAAGGGCGAGGCCACATGGAACACGACCCCGCACCCTTCCATCGCCGCGTCGAAGTCCTCGTCGCCGAGCAAGTCGGCCTCGAAGAGGTCTAGTTGACCGGGATGCCGCTCCTGCATCGCGCGGAGGGGGGCCACCTTCACGGAGTCGGCGGTACTGCGGACGGTGGCCCGCACCCGGTACCCGTGGTCGAGCAGCCGCTGGACCAGATGACTCCCGACGAATCCGCTGCCTCCGGTCACCAGGACGGGTTCCGCCTCCGGGCCCTCGCTCATGCCGCTCCTCGCGCGTCGATCTCCCGATCGGTCAGGGGGACGGTATCGCTCGACGCGCGGATCGGCAGCGGATCGGAGGGGATCAGCCGGTTCCGCTCCGTTCCTTCGCTCCCGTCCGGCGCGGTGCCGTCCCCTCCACCTGGACCACCACCGTCGTATAGAAGCGGTTGACCGCGTCGTTCACGCTGCGGATGAAGCCCGTTTCGGCGTTGCCCCGGCCGTTGCCCATGTTCTTGATGAGGGAGAGGCGGAAGCCGGTGATGCGGGTCGTGGGGTTCTTGGGGAGGATGTCGGCCGGCTCGGGGCGGAGGCGTTCGAGGGTGCCTCGGGGGCCTCCGGTCTCGCCTTCGACCAGGGTCTCGACGTGGAGGTCGGCCGGTGCCTCGTCCAGACGGCGGATCAGGCGTTTGGCCCAGGTCAGAGGGGATCCCTGGTCCGGTGCCGGGAGGTCGAGGGAGGTGCGCAACCGGCCCGTGCGCAGGTCGGCCGTGAGGGTGAGCAGGCCCGGGGTGCCCTCGATGCGGACCTCCGCCTGGAGCCGGCCGTCGGAGCAGAGCTGGTCGGCGAGGCGGGCTCGGCGGGTGCCGGGGTCCGAGCCGCGCCTGGTGCGCTGGACGGGGAGGGCCTTCTGGCCGAGCTCGCCGCCGAGACCGAGGCAGACCTGGCGGATGAGCCGCTCCCAGTTCTCGACGACCTCCAGCGCCCGCGGGTCGCCCTGGCACAGGGTCTCGTCGTCGATGCCGTTGCGCACCGGCACCCAGGCCGCGCCCATGTTCTGGAAGCCGTGGCAGCCGGAGTTCTCGTGCTGGAGATAGTGCAGCAACTCCTGGAGCAGCCAGGCGTGGGCCGCGTTCCCGACACCCTCGTGCCGGATCAACAGCTGCGCCTGGTGCGTGACTTCGGCCCAGGACAGATGCCAGAGCGCCACCCTGTGCTTGCGCCGGCCGTCGATCCTGACGTCGACGAGCGGACTGCCCTCCAGGGCCACGTCGTTGGAGAGCGTGATCACCGCCTCGTAGCCACGACGGGCGGCGATGTCCATGTACGCCTGCACCTGCTCGGCCTTGAGGGCGTTGCCGTTGGTCTTGGTCTCGACGAGCGCGGTCCACAACTTGCCTGCCCGTTCGACCCGGATCACCCCGTCGGGCCGCCGAGGCGTGTCGCCGTGCGGCAGGGCCACCTCGGTGAACGTCTCCATGCGCCCGGCCGGCGCCCCGAACGCGGCCGTGAGCCTGCGCCCGAACTCCGGCACCTGCGCCATCACCGACAACAGCACGGACGTGGCCCGCGTCTCGCGGTCACGGTCGCTCTTGAGCACCGAGACCGGGAAGAGCCGGGCCTCCCGCCAAGTCTCGTTGTCCGCAAGGGACTTCCTGGTCACCTTGGGCAACGTGACCTTCTTCTTCGCCGTACGAGGTCGCCCGACCGGTTTCCGTGGGCCGTTTTCGGCGTCGTCGCCGGGCTGCCGGGGAGCGGGCATGGCCTCCAGGTTCGGCTGCGGATCCTGCCCCGGAACCGGCCGCGCCGGTTGGGCGGCCTCCGCGGGCTCGCCTCCCACCTCGGTGCCGACCGTGTCGGTCTCGCCCTCCGCCTCGGCCGGCTCGTCGTCGACGTCGACGCCGAAGTCCGTTGCCAGGCCGGCAAGGCCGGTCTCGTAACCCTGCCCCACGGCACGGAACTTCCACTCCGCCCCGCGCCGGTACAGCTCACCGAAGATGAACGCGCTCACCGAACCGGCGTCGTCGATCGAGAACCGCAGCAACTGCTCGCCCGCCGCGTCGGCCAGCGTCACCCGTAAGCCCTCCAACTCCCCGAACCGGGCGCCCTCGTACCGGCTCGCGGCCACGACGATCCGTTCGACGTCCGGCGGCACGGCGGTCAGGTCGAAGCCGATCCGGTCCTCGTTGCCGTCCTCGGTGGGCGTCTTGCCCAGCAGTTGCACGCTGCCGTCGGCGGCCACCGGGTTGTTGTAGAAGTAGAAGTCGGCGTCGCTGCGTACCTTGCCGTTCGGGTCGACGAGCAGGACGGACACGTCCGCGTCGCCCTCGCCGGTCGGGCTGGTCCAGCTCAGACCGACGATCACCGAATCGACGTTCTCGCTCAAGGCCGTAAGGGATACGTTCGAACCCTTGGCCATGTCGCGCGTCTCTTGCACGGAACCCCCCAATCGCACCTTCCGGACGCCGAGGGCCCCTCCCGCCCCCGGCCGTCCACCGCACGACATGATGTGACGTGTCGCACATGGGAGACAGTAGTGGTCACCTGGCCCGTGAGGTGGTGCCCGCAGGACCATTGCCCGGGCAAACGCACTATGGCTAGCCTGTCCCCGTTCGTCATTCCGATCGTCTGTTGAAATCTCGAACGCAGACGCTACAGACAACCAAGGGAGGGGGCCGGTCGTGGGACGCCTCGTACCTGCCGTGACTCGGGCGCTCGACATTCTTGAGCTCTTCCTCGACGGGGACGGGACGCTCTCCGCCCCCGACATAGTGCGCAAGCTGCAGCTGCCGCGCACCACCGTGCACGAGTTGGTGACCACGCTCGCCGCCCGTTCGTACATCGTGCAGGTGCCCGGGCAGCCGGGACGCTACCGGCTCGGGGTGCGGCCTTACCAGCTGGGCAGCAGGTATGCCGAGCAACTCGACCTCGCCGCCGAGGGGCAGCAGGTCGCCCGGTCCGTCGCCGAGACCTGTGACGAGACCGTGCACGTGGCCATCCTCGAAGGCACCGACGTCATCTACATCGCCAAGGTGGACTCCACCCACGCGGTGCGCATGGTGTCGGCCGCCGGCCGCCGGCTGCCCGCCCACTGCACGTCCGTCGGCAAGATGCTGCTGGCCTCCCTCCCGCAGCCCGAGCTCGACTCGCGCATCCCGGACGACGCCGACCTCGTCGCGATGACCCCCAACAGCATCACCGAGCCGACCGCCCTGCGCGAGGCCCTCAAGGAGATCCGGCAGCGGGGCATCGCCGTGGAGAGCCGCGAGTCCAACCCCGACGTCAGCTGCGTCGCCGCGCCGGTGCGCGACCGCACGGGGCAGGTCGTCGCCGCGCTCTCCATCTCCGTACCCATGATCCGTTGGAGCGACGAGCGCCGGACCGAGCTGGAGCAGCTCGCCGCCAAGGGTGCCGTGGAGCTCTCGGAGCGGCTCGGGCATCGGAGCGTCGCATGACACACGCGTACGAGGTGGCCGTGCTCGCCGAGGCCGCCCTCGGCGAAGGGCCCACCTGGGACGCCGACGCCGCGCGGCTCATCTGGGTCGACATCCTCGGCAGCCGCGTCCACACCTACGACCCCGCCACCGGACACCGCACCGTGCGCACCACCGAGCAGCACGTCGGCGCCGCGAAGCCGCGCGTGGGTGGCGGGTTGGTGCTGAATCTGCGGGACGGCGTCGGGCTCGTCGACCCCGACGACTCGTTCCGCTGGCTGCACCGCGAACCCGTACCCGGCCGCCGCGCCAACGATGCCGCCGTCGCCCCCGACGGCTCCCTCTGGGCAGGCACCATGCGCTACGACGAGGCCCCCGGCGGCGGCACGCTCTCCCGCATCACCGGCGACGGCACCGTCGAACCCGTCCTCGACGACGTGGCGGTCAGCAACGGCACCGGCTGGAGCCCCGACGGGCGCCTCATGTACTACATCGACTCCCCGACCCGCCGTATCGACGTCTTCGACTACGAGGGAAACCAGGGATACGAGGGTGAGGGGCGGGTCGGCAACCGGCGGCCCCTCGCCGCGATCGAGGACGGCGCCGGGTTCCCCGACGGGCTCACCGTCGACGCGGACGGGTGCGTGTGGGTGGCCCTCTGGGACGGTGGCGCCGTGCGCCGCTACACGCCCGCCGGCGCGCTGGACCGGGTGATCGAGCTGCCGGTGCCCCGCCCCACCGCCTGCGCCTTCGGCGGTGCGGACCTCACCGACCTGTACATCACCACGGCCCGTACGGGCCTCACCGCCCCCGTCCCGGCCGCCGGCTCGCTGCTGGTGGTACCGGGCGCGGGGAAGGGGCTGGCGCAACCGGCGTTCGCGGGCTGAGGGACCGCGGCCTATTCGATACGTCCCGTCCGGTCCAGCGACCGCAGGATCTTCCGCTCGGAGTCGGTCATCGGCGGCTCCGTGGGCGGCGGCAGCAGGGGGCCGTTGAGGACGGCGAGGAGGGTGCGGGGGCGCAGTACGCGGGTCGGGCCCGTGGTCAGGCTGGACAGGTCCCAGATGGCTGCCGCCGCCTGGTAGGAACCGGTGGCCGTCCGGTTCAGACGGCGGGAGTACGCGGCGACCAGCCGGTCGGCGGTGCCCGGTCGCCCGCCCCGCGTGCCCGGGTACCAGACGTCCTGGCCGACGGCGACCGCCCAGGCCGTGTCCACGGACCGTGCCGCCGCGCGCTGCACCCGGCGGGACAGACCCGGCGCGGCCGGCCCGCCGCGGGCCAACTCCCGTGCGAAGGACCGGACTCCGAGCGCGGCGACCGACATGCCCTGGCCGTAGGTCGGGTTGAACGTGGCGAGGGCGTCGCCGAGCACGATCAGGCCCTCGGGCCAGTCGCGCGCCTTCTCCACGTAGTGCCGCACGTTGGCGGTGCCGCGGCCGACGTGGATGTCGGTGAGCGGTTCGGCGCCGGAGATCAGCCGGCCCACGATCGGGTCGGGCAACTCCAGGGCGTGACGCAGGAATCCGTCGGGATCGGCCGGGGGTTCACCGCCCCGGGACCCGGCGAGACTGACCATCCAGCGGTCGCCCTCGATGGGCATCACCATCCCGCTGCGGCCCGGCCGGCCGGCGTAGGGGTCGGCGTGCACGAGGGTCAGCGGGAAGCTCTCGGCGCCGGCCGGAGTGCGGTAGATCCGGGTGGCGTTGACGAGCCCGGCGTCGACGGTCCTCTCCTCGACCTCCGAAATCCCCAGCGCGGTAAGCCACTTGAGGATCCGCGAGCCACGCCCACCGGCGTCCACGACGAGATCGGCGTCAAGGTCGACGTCTCCGTGACCGTCGGCGTCAAGTCCCTTGTCCCCGGCGGCAGTCGACACCCGTACGCCCCGCACGCGACCCGCGTCGCCCAGCAACTCCACGGCCTGGGCCCGCCGGATCTCCACCCGGGCTCGCCCGACCTCCTCCCCGCCCAGGCCCAGCACGGCGTCCCGTACCACCCAGTCCACCAGCGCCCGGCTGCAACTGATCATCCGGGGCCCCTCGTGCCGCCACCGCCGCAGCCAGCCCTCCGCGGTGCGGGCGAGCATGCCCGAGCTCAGGGAGACCTCGTGCGCGCCCTTGCCCAGCAGTCGCCCGCGTATGTCCATGCCCGGCAGGAGGTCGTCCATCGCGGCCACGCCACCGGCCATGAGGAGGTGGGCGTGGCGGCCCTGCGGCAGGCCCCTGCGGTGCTCAGGCCCGGCGGGCAACTCGTCGCGTTCGAGGACGATCACCTCGTCCACGGCGGTGGACAGGGCCGCTGCGGCCAGCATGCCGGCCAGGCCGGCACCGATGACGACAGCTCTACTCGGCATGGGGCTCCTCGCATTAGGCCACGGGGCGGGAGCCACGGGCACACTCAGCCATGGAAAGCCCTCACGGTACCTTCACCCCCCGCGCGGGCGACGGGAGTTGGCCGGCGCCCGGGCAGGCCACGGCAGCCCACCCCGGCGAACCACCCCCACCACGGCCACCGACCGCTCCACGAGCTCGACGGCCGTATGCGCAACGGCGACACGCTCTCAGACCGCGTGATCCTCCGCCTGAGGATGTGCCGTGGGTGCGGGATGCGCCGAGGCCGAGGACCGTGCCGCGGACGACGACTGAGCCGTTATGCCTGCCCCTGCCCCTGCCCCTGCCCCTGCCCCCGCCTCCGCCTCCGCCCGAACCCGCACCCCCCACAACTCCTCCGCCCGACGCAGCGCACGCGACACCGCGCCGATCTCCCGCAGCAGATCCGTCGTGTCGCCGTCGTGGTCTCCCGCTCCGTCCGGCGCGCGGTGGCGGGCGGCGACGGCGTCCTGGATGCTCGCGGCGCAGGCGAGGGCCTTGGCGCGTCCGGCGTCATGGCCGAGGGCGAGTGCGGCGTCGTAGTAGGAGCGACGGCGGTCCTCGTCGATATGCCGGGCCAGCGGCAGCAGCACGTCGCGGATGAACGTCTCCCGGCGGATCAGCCGGAGTTCGGGCGTGGCCCGCAGCAGGAAGGGCGTGCCGCCGCCGTTGACCGTGCGTAATAGCAGGTACAGCGGGCGCAGTTCGCGGTGGGCGAGGCGGACGCGCCAGCGGTCGTGCAGGTATTGGCCGGCGTGCGGAAGGATGAAGCCGACCGCGATGAGGATGGCCGACAGACAGGCGATCGGCGGCGCCACTCCCGTACTGAGCCAGTCCAGGTTCCGCCCGGCCCAACGCGCGGTGACCGCCGTGAGTTTGGCCGCGTCGAAGACCAACTGGCTCGCGTAGCCGGCGCCGAGGAACTTCAGCCCCCAGCGCAGCCACGCGTCGAGTCCGTCGGTGCGCACCCAGTTCCAGATCAGCCACGCGGTGATCAGCGTGGCCACGGTGTGGGCGAGGAGGTAGAGCAGGATCATCTCGCGCAGGTACGGGGTGTTGGCGTAGTACGTGTCCAGGTCCCGCAGCCGTTCCACGGGCGCGTCGCCGAGCGCGAACAGCACCCACAGCGCGACGATCACGCCCGAGTAGGTGGCGACGACCCAGCGCATCGCGCGGACGGTCTGCGCGGAGCGGTCCGAGAGGCCGTTGCGCCAGGCGATGATCAGCAGCAGACAGGAGCCGCAGTACGCGGTGAGCAGTGAATACACCCAGGGCGCCGAGACGTTGGTGACGCCGGTGACCCGGTTGACCCAGGCGATCGTGGAGGGCGCCACGAACACGAACACCGCGCAGGCGAGCAGTAACAGACCGCCCACCGCCCGCAGCAGCGGGTCGCTCCACAGCCGGACGATGGTGGGCAGCTTGATCGCCAGCGCCGCGGTCAGCACCCCGGCCGGGATCCACCAGAAGGACGGGTAGAACTCGTTGACGAAGCTCACCGCGGCGGCCCGCCGCGTCCGCGATAGCCCAGGGACCGCTGGAAGGGGTCGAGGTCCCCGCCCGCCGTACGTCCGTCGAGCATTGGCCGGAACGCGGCGGCGAGCCGGTGCCCGAAGTCGTCGGCCTCGGCCTCGTCGCTCTCCCGCGAACCGTTGCGCGCGGCCACCGTCAGCGCCGCGTCGGTCCACTCGCGCCGGTCGGCCAGGGCGTGCGCGGCGAGCGGACCGGCGATGTGGTGATGGCCGTGCGCGGCGAGCGGACCGGCCACGTGGTGATGGCCGTGCGCGGCGTGCAGATGCCACAACTCATGGCCGAGGATGACCAGTTGCTGCACCGCCTCGGCCCGTTCCTCGACGATGACCAGGTCGAAGTCCTGGAACTCCACCCACAGTCCGGTGACCTCGATCTCGTCCGGGAACCGCTCGAAGCGCAGATCGAGGGGTCGTCCGCCGCGCAGTGCGCTCATCTCCTCGCACAGCGCCCGGCACAGTTCGCGCACCCCGGCCGGCGCGTCCGGTCTGGCCGCCACCGCGGCCCCGAGGCGGGCCGTCAGCTCCCGCATCCCCGAACGCGTCCCGAAGCTCGTTCCGAAGCGCGTGCCGAAGGGAGTCCCGACATGCGTCTCGAATCGCGGCCCGGTGGCTCTTCGCGAGCGCATGAGAGCAGCGGCGATCCCGGCCGCCTTCCTCCGCGCGCCCGCGATGTCCATCGTGCCCCTTCCCGCCCGGCCGCCGGGCGGCAGGGCTGTTCGAGCGTACGCGGCGGGTCCGGTCCACGTCATGTGATCCGGTGCGAGTGGTTCAGTGCGGAACTACCTATCTGGCTGGAAAGTTCCGCCCGGACCATTGACCGAGAAAGCGCTTCCTCCTTACGGTCCTGTTCGAGGACGCGAGCAGCATTCGACATTCCGCACGTCCGTCGGCCCCCGTTCCCGAAGGGTTCCCATGAGCACCACCACCGCCCGTTTCACGCTCGACCCCGCCTTCACGGTCGGCGAGGTGAACCCCCGACTCTTCGGATCCTTCGTCGAACACCTCGGCCGCTGCGTCTACACCGGCATCTTCGAACCCGGCCACCCCGCCGCGGACGAGGCCGGAATCCGCACCGACGTCCTCGACCTGGTCCGCGAACTCGGCGTCACCGCCATCCGCTACCCGGGCGGCAACTTCGTCTCCGGCTACAAGTGGGAGGACTCGGTCGGGCCCGCCGAGGACCGCCCGCGCCGCCTCGACCTCGCCTGGCGCTCGACGGAGACGAACCGCTTCGGCCTCGCCGAGTACATCGACTTCCTGCGCAAGGTCGGCCCCCAGGCCGAACCGATGATGGCGATCAACCTCGGCACCCGCGGGGTCGCCGAAGCCCTGGAACTCCAGGAGTACGCCAACCACCCCGCCGGCACCGCCCTCTCCGAGCAGCGGATCGCGCACGGCGACAAGGACCCCTTCGGCATCAAGGTCTGGTGTCTCGGCAACGAGATGGACGGCCCCTGGCAGACCGGCCACAAGACGGCCGAGGAATACGGCAGGATCGCCGCCGAGACGGCCCGCGCGATGCGCCAGATCGACGCCGGTGTCGAACTCGTCGCCTGCGGCTCCTCCTCCCAGGCCATGCCGACCTTCGCGGCATGGGAGGCGACGGTCCTCCAGGAGACGTACGACCTGGTCGACTACATCTCGCTGCACGCCTACTACCAGCCGCTCGACGGCGACCTCGACTCCTTCCTCGCCTCCGCCGTCGACATGGAGTCCTTCATCGAGAACGTGATCGCGACCGCCGACCACGTGGGTGCCCGCCTCAAGTCCAAGAAGAAGATCAACCTCTCCTTCGACGAGTGGAACGTCTGGTACACGGCGGACTGGGAGGAGCAGACGAAGAACGCGGACCCGGCCGACTGGCCCCAGGCGCCGCGCCTGTTGGAGGACAACTACAGCGTCATGGACGCGGTGGTCTTCGGCTCGCTCCTGATCGCCCTGCTCCGGCACGCGGACCGCGTCACGGTCGCCTGCCTCGCCCAACTCGTCAACGTCATCGCCCCGATCATGACCGAACCCGGCGGCCCGGCCTGGCGCCAGACGACCTTCTTCCCCTTCGCGCAGGCCTCCCGCTTCGGCCGCGGCCAGGTCCTCGACGTCCGCGTCGACTCGCCGACCTACGACACCGCGAAGTACGGCGAGACCGACCTGTTGCACGCCACCGCCGTCCGCGCCGACGACGGCACCGTCACCGTCTTCGCCGTCAACCGGAGCCGCACCGAGTCGCTG
Organism: Streptomyces sp. NPDC092369; assembly: GCF_044755245.1. Lineage (NCBI taxonomy): Bacteria > Bacillati > Actinomycetota > Actinomycetes > Kitasatosporales > Streptomycetaceae > Streptomyces > Streptomyces sp. NPDC092369. Next base: position 855,723 of record NZ_JBIVQP010000002.1, on the reverse strand, counting down.
CCCCTCGAAGTCGCCCTGTCCGGCCTGGACTTGACCTCCGTCACCGAGCACAGCGCCCTCGCCGACGCCGACCCGGACGCCCGCAACACCCTCGCCGACCCCGACCGCGTGACCCCGCACCCGGTCGAGGGCACCACCCTCACGGACGGCACCCTCACCGCCGTACTGGAACCGCTGTCCTGGAACGTGATCCGACTGGCCTAGCTCCTTCGATTCCCCTGCTACGAGGGTCAGTTCTCGATGTGCACCTGTGCGGGCGGATACGGGTACGAGGACGTCGTGCCGACGGACCAGTAGCCGCCCGTGCCCGGTACCGTCGCAAGGGCGAGGGGGAGGACGGGAGTTGTGGAGACCGGGCCGCGCTCGCTCACCCAACTCCCGTTGTCCCAGCGGAGGTAGTGCGCGCGGGTCTGGTCCCAGAAGTCCCAGCCGGCGATGCGGTCGGGGCCGCCCTGGCCGTCGTCGGCGATCCCGGACAGCATGCCGACCGTGAACGGGGCGGTGACGTAGGTCCAGTTGCTGCCGTCGCCGTGCATCAGCGTGACGCTCGGCGGTTTGCCGGGCGGGCCGCCGACCCCGTAGGAGTAGCCGGTCAGCCAGATGTCGTCGTCGGCGACCGGCAGGAGGCCGGTGACGGAGGCGCGGATGCCGGGTGGTGTGGGCAGTTCGGTCCAGGCAGTGCCGTTCCAGCGGGCGATCAGGGCGCTGTCGTAGACCCAGACGTCACCGGACGGCAGGACGCGCAGGCCCGACGGGGCGGTGGTGGGGGCGCTCGGGGGTGCCGGCTCCCAGGTCCAGTCGGTGCCGTGGCCCTGCAGCAGGATCAGGCCGTCGCTGGTGCGCCCGGAGATCCAGGTGTCGCCGTCCGGGCCGAGCGCGACATCCGTGAGGGAGGTGCCGGAGGCTCCGCGGCCGGGGAAGTCGGCCTCCTGCCAGGTCACGCCGTCCCAGGCGAACAGCCGGTACGTGCCCGTGGTGTCGTAGCCGAGCGCCCACGCGCGGTCGGTGGTGCCGGCGACCGCGTGGAGGTAGCCACCGAAGCCGAGGTGGGTGAGGTCGACACGGTTCCAGACCGTGCCGTCCCAGGTGAGGGACAGCGGAGTCCCGCGTGTGCTGCCGTTGCGGCCCTCCTCGCCGACCGCCCAGGCCAGGCCGGGTCCGGCGGCCGCCACGCCGAGCAACTGGGCGGCGGGGGCGCAGTCGGGGGCCGGGACGGCGGCCCAGTCGTGGGGCACACCGGCACTCGCCGTCCGCGCGCTCGCCCCTCCCGCGCTGGCGGCTCCCGTGCTCGCCGAGACCAGACCCAGTCCGGCCCCGGCTCCCACCACTCCGCTGATGAATCGCCGTCTTCGCACGGGAGTTCCCCCTCTGCACCGTCCGCGGCCCGTGGGCCCACACGGTGAACCAGCCTGCCGAACAAGGCAATGCGGGCGTACGTCCCTTTCAGGTCACACCGTCGTCACCGGCACCCCTCCCGCCGCCGAGCCCAGCAGCGTCAGGCCCACCTCCGCCGGGCCCGAGGCCGTGGTGCCGTCCGAAATGACGGCCAGGGCGAGGGTGTTGGTGCCGCGGGTGCGCAGGATCCCGTTCGGCAGGACGAAGGTGTGCTGCGGGCCCACGTCGTTGATGTACTGGCCCATGTTCCAGCCGTTGAGGAAGATCTGGACGCGGTAGGCGCGGGCCACGTCGTCGTTGAGGATCAGCCCGATCGAGGCGTCGATGCCGGCGTCGACGGCGAGCTTGAAGCTGCGCCGGTACCAGGTCACGCCCTGCCGCTTCTCGGCGTTCACCAGGTCGCCGAGGGCCCAGTCGCCGTCGTCGAACTCCGGCAGATGCCAGCCGTTGCGCTCCCCGTACAGCCCGCCGTTGTTCTGCGGCCCGCGCACCGGGTCGGACGCCGCCTCTCCCTGCAGTCGCCAACTCACCTTCGGAGCGGCCCCCTTGAAGGTGACCGCGGTCAGCCCGCGCGCGGCCTTGTGGGTGTCCGTCGACTTGCCGTCCATGTCGTGCTGCATCCGCCGCACCAGCACGGACAGCACGTGCGCGCCCGAGGTACGCAGCGCCTGCGGGACCGTGAACTCGGCCGTGGCCGTCCAACTCCCCTGCCGGACCGAGGCCTTGTCAGGCACCGGCATCCGGTGCCTGCCCAGCGGCTGCCCGTCCAGCCAGGCGAGCAGCAGCCCCTGCGTGCCCGTGCTGTAGGCGAGGGACACGGACTGCGCGCCGGTCGCGTCGGCGAAGTGGCCGCGGTACCAGACGTCGCCGTAGTGGAAGCCGTAGTCGTCGGCGAAGAGCACCGGCTGTCCGGCGGGGACCGGTGTGGTGCTGAACGACGTCGTGCGGTCGGCCGTCTTCCAGGCGGAGTCGTCGAAGCCGAGGGCGGCCTCCGGGTTCTCGGCCTTCGTGCGCCAGCCGTCGGCCAGCGAGGGCAGACCGACCGCGCCGACACCCGGCAACGGCTGGGCGGCCCGCAGACTCCCGGAGGGAGTGGCTGCGGTCGTCAAGTCGTTGTCGTTCCAAGTGACTTCGAGGATGCCGCGCGGCCCCCACACCTCCAGTTCGGCGTCCGCGACGGTGTCCCCGGTGAGCGCGACCGTCACGCCGGTCACCGTCACCGTCCGCACCAGGGCGGGCCCGTAGGCGAGGACCGACCCGGACGGGGTGTCGTGGGGCCACAGCCGCAGGGACGTCTCGTCGTCGGCGAGCAGCAGGAGCAGCGGGGTGGCGGACCCGCCGCCGGACACCAACACCCGTGTGAGTCCGCCCAGTTCGGCCTCGATCCGCAGGAGCCCGTCGGCGTACGTGGAGGTGGCGTCCCCCTCCAGCACGGCCACCGTCGGCTGGATCTCGCACTCGATCGCGGTCACCGTCCGGTCGCCCGTGGGCCCGGTGAGCACGGCGATCTCCTGCCGTCCGGCGGTGAGCGCCAGCATGGGCTGGGCGTTGGAGTACCGCACCTTCCGTCGCCCGAGCTGGATCGAGGCGGCCAGCAGTCGCGCGTCCTTCGCCGGCACGGTGACCGGCGCGTCGATGCCGGGCACGGTCGAGGTGACCGCCTTCGTACCGTCGTTGCGCAGCACGTAGACCTGGGCGCCGGTGTCGGGGTTGGCCAGGTGGTAGGCCTTCAGGCCGGTCACCGTGACGTCCGCCGCCCGGTCCAGCTTGGCGAGGTCGGGCACGTACTGGACCAGATGCCCGATCTGGTGCATGGGGACCAGCTTGGCGGTGGGCTGCCGTGCCTCGTCGATGGCGGCCCCGTAGTCGTAGGAGGTGTAGACGCAGGGCGCGGGCAGCCAGCCCCAGCTGGTGCCGCCGTAGGTCATGTAGACGTTGTGCAGGGTGATGCCGTTGGCGAGGTTGGTGAGGTAGAAGCGTCGTTCGTACGCCGCGTCCCGGGTGCGCCGCGACTCCGCGTACCCCTTCCCGCCGAACTCGACCCCGCCCCACGGATCGAACCAGCCACCCCCGAACTCCGGCACGAAACCAGGGGTGTCCGGGCTGGCGGTGGCTCCGCCCTTCGCGCCGCCGATCCCGAAGCGCCCCCAGTCCGGGGCGGGTTGGCTGGGGGAGGGGTATCCGTCGAAGCCGTACAGCCAGCGCCCCTCCTCCCCGCCCGTGTCGAAGCTCCCGGGGGTCCAGTAGCCGTTGCGGCCGTTGTCGTTGTGGAAGAGGGGCACGTCGATGCCGTCGGCCCGCACCTTCGCGTACAGGTGGGCCATGTAGTCGCGGCCGGCCGGCTGGTCGACGTAGGCGTTGTACTCGTTCTCGATCTGGTAGAGCAGGATCGTGCCCGCGCCGTCGGTGTACTGGTGGCGGGCCGCGATGGCGTCGACCTGGGTGAACCACTCGTCGACGTGGGACAGGTAGGTCGGGTCGGAGGTGCGGGCCGTGCCCTTGGTGGCGGTCAGCCAGCCGGGGTAGCCGCCCGCGTCGATCTCGGCGTTGATGTAGGGGCCGGGGCGCAGGATGACGTAGAGGCCGGTCTCGGCGGCCATGGTCAGGAACAGGTCCAGGTCGCGGACGCCGGTGAAGTCGTAGCTGCCGGCGGCGGGGGAGTGGTAGTTCCAGGAGACGTAGATGCTGACCGCGTTGTAGCCGTGTGCGCGCATCTTCTGCAGGACGTCCCGCCACAGGGACGGGCTCGGCAGCCGGAAGGGGTGCAGCTCACCCGACCAGACGACCAGGCGGCTGCCGTCGACCAGGAGCGAGTAGCGGTCGAACTCGATCGTGTGCCGGCGGCCGTCCGCGCCGGGTGGCGCGGGCGAAGGGCCGGTGGGCGCGCTCGGGGCGGCGTAGGCGCAGCTCGCCGCCCCGCTGCCGCCGAGCGCCAGGCCGAGGGCGGCCGTTCCGGCGAGTGCGCTGAAGGTACGTCTGCTGAGCCCCAAGGAAGCCTCCGTCGTGCGGGTCCGTCGGCGGGCGAATTCGGGGTCATTGTGTACGGAGGGACACCCCACAATGGTCGTATGAGGATCTCGGCACGGGCGGATTACGCGGTACGGGCGGTTCTTGAGCTCGCCGTACGGCAGGACGGCGCAGCGGTGAAGGCGGAGGCCATCGCCGCCGAGCAGGGCATTCCGCACAAGTTCCTGGAAGGGATCCTCGGCGATCTGCGGCGCGCCGGGGTCGTGGACAGCCGGCGCGGCGGGGGCGGCGGCTACCGGCTGGCGCGGGAGGCCGCGAAGATCACGGTCGCGGATGTCATACGGGCGGTGGACGGCCCGATCGTGTCCGTACGCGGCGAGCGGCCCACCGGCCTCGCCTACACCGGGTCGGCCCAGCCGCTGCTGCCGCTGTGGATCGCGCTGCGGGCCAATGTGCGCAAGATCCTGGAGGGCGTCACCATCGCCGACATCGCGGCGGACGCCCTGCCGGAGTCCGTGCGGGAGCTGGCGGCGCAGCCGGCGGCGTGGGAGAACCCGTAGGGGCGATGTCTGTCCGGGTGAGATGCGGACCCATGTGAAGTGGGCTGATTCCTTGGTGTGCGGCTGTGAAGGCGCTGGGGACTGATCGGTCAACGCCCGGTTATTTCAACAGAGTTCACCCGCTGTGGAAACAGTGTGAATAGCGCGTCTGTGAATGGCTGGAGTTCGCCCTGACCGCTCCGTGTGCCGCTTCCTACGATGCGAGCGCGCCGTCGGTCTTCACAGGAACTTCATTGTTTCTTCAAAGACTTGGGGCGCAGCCACCCCCCAACCCCAAGGAGAAACCATGCCTGGTGGGCTCCTCTTGAGTGGTGCGGTCGCCGCGCTGCTCGCCACCGCGCTGCCGTCCGCGCAGCACTCGTCGTCGCCCGTGTTCGACGACCCGCCCCCGGACAAGATCGTCATCAACGTCGCCACGGTGAACGGCTCGGGCTGCCCGCAGGGCACGACGGCGGTCGCCGTCTCCGAGGACAACACCGCCTTCACGGTGACGTACAGCGCCTATCTCGCCCAGGTCGGCGGCAACTCCGACCCCACGGCGTTCCGCAAGAACTGCCAGCTCAACCTGGTGGTGCATGTCCCGTCGGGCTTCACGTACGCCATCGCGAGCGCCGACTACCGGGGCTTCGCCTCGCTCCAGCGCGGCGCGAGCGCCACGCAGAAGGCCTCGTACTACTTCCAGGGCTCCCCGCAGACCGCGACCAAGACCCACCCCTTCAACGGCCCCTACGACGACAACTGGCAGGCCACCGACAGCACGGACTGGGCTCAGCTGGTGTGGGCGCCGTGCGGAGTGCAGCGCAACTTCAACATCAACACGGAGCTGAGGGTGGCGGCCGGTTCGTCGACGCCCGGTTCGCTCAGCTTCATGACGATGGACTCGACGGACGGCGACATCAGCACGGTGTACCACATGGCATGGCAGCACTGCCCGTGATCCTGACCCGGGCGTGAGGGGTGGCCCGCGCTGCGCGGGCCACCCTGCGTCAGCTCCGCTCGACGCCCAGCGTCAGCGTGCCGGTGTAGCCGGCCGAGGTCGAACTGCCCAGCGCGGTCAGCGTCATGAGGCCGGACGCGGCGCCCCCGTCGTCGTAGATCGAGTCCTGGGCGAGCGTGGTGCGGGTGACCGTGTTGGTCGAGTACGGCGAGATCACGGCGACCTTGGTGGTGATCGACTCGTCGATGAAGAGCTGCCCGGTGTGCACTTCGGTGCCGCCGGTGAACGAGCCGTCGGCGGTGAGCGTAACGCCGGTGTGCACCTTGACGTGGATGTGCACGCAGCGCCCGCGGTACCAGCCGGGGTAGATCGTGGTGATGCTCGCGAGGCCGGCACTGTTGGTCAGCACACCGCCGCGCAGGAAGGTGCCGTCGTCGGGCTCGCTGTGGCCGTTGTTGCCGACGAACCCGGAGTACTCGCCGAGCGCGTCGCAGTGCCAGATCTCGACCAGCGCGTTGGGCATGGTGACGCAGGTGTCGTCGTCCACGACGGTGAGCGCGAGCTTGAGCGGGATACCGGCCTTGCCTTCCCTGACGTCGGCTCGGACGTACTGTCCGTCGAGGTAGTAGGGCCCTTCGGTCATCTCCTTGGTGAGCGTGCAGACGGCCGCGGCGGCCGCCGGCTGGGTGGCGGGGCTTGTGGGGGCTTCGGGCGCGGCTGCGCCGACGGTGCCTACGGCGAGCGTGGCGGCGGTGGCGCCGGTGGCGATCAGCACGGTTCGGCGGCCGATCGGGGTGGGGGTTGCTTCCGAAGTTTCTGTCATGAACACGGCACTTTAGGAAGGGACTCTGTCGAGGGGCTGTGGGTTTGGCAAAGTGACGGGGCGTCAAGTTACTTGTCGGACGTGTGGGTTGAGGATGTCCAGCTGTACGATCTGCGGGCCCGTCGCTTCGGCGGATGCGCGGGTGGGCAGATGGGCGCGGAGAGGTGCAGACGATGAGACGCCGTTCCCTGGACCGAATCGTGCTCGGGCTGGAAGTGGCCATGGGGGTCGCGGCGGTCACCCTGGGCGTCCTGCTCCTCACCGCCGGGCGGTACGGACTGGGCGCTCTCTCCCTGGTGGCCTTCGTGAGCGTCGCGATCACCGTGGGGCGGGACATCGTGCGCCTCCGGGCGACGAACGGGACCGGTGCTGTCGGCGCTTGAGTCAGTGGTTCGGGCGCGGGGCGAGAGCCGCGATGGTCGCGAAGTGCGGGTCGTCGAGGCGGGAGTCGGTGACGCGGTCGCGCACATCGGTGAGGAGCCATTCCACCAGCTCCGCCGTGGCGTGGTACTCACCGTGGAACCCCAGGCGCAGGTCGGCGATCTCGTGCTCGAACAGCACGTCGTCCAGCAGGGCCGTCAAGTGCGCGTCGGCGGCCGGGGTCCGGGTGGCGGTCCATACGTCCAGCCAGGGGCGCAGGCTGTCGGTGGCGACGGTGATGAGGCCGAGAGTGTCCCTGATGGACACCGGGCCGGGGTGGGTGCGCAAGGTGGCCTGCCACCAAGCGGTCCAGAGGGTGTGAAGAGCGTCGGCCAGCGGCGCGTCCCAGGTGCCCCAGCTCGCCTCGACCAGGCGGGTGGCGACCAGCTCCTCGGAGACGGGGAACAGACCGGCGACAAGGGGGCGGATGATGCGCGGGACGAGCCGGCGGTAGAGACGCGGGAAGTCGTCCCAGTGGCTGGGCACCTCTCCGGCGGCCGCGGACACCAAGTCGTCGGGTATGAGGTGCAGCGGCCTGGAGAGCTCGGCGAGTCCCTCCTCGCCGTAGCAGTACGTGCAACCGCCGACGGGGAACGGCTCTTCAGCGGCGAAGGCGCGGTCCAGTGCATCGAGGGCTGTCATGAGGCGCTGATGGTGTGACATGGCGACCGACTCGGATCCGGGAAAGCTCAGTCAGGGAGTGCGGCGGTGAGGTCCACCTCGACGAGCTGTCCGGTAAAGCCCAGTTGGGCGACGCCCAGGAGCGTGCTGGCCGTGGTGAACGCCGGTCCCAGGCCGGAGTTGGTGAGGCGGTGCCACGCGGCCGCGAGCACAGCCCTCTCATCGCTGCGCACGTAGATCACCGACCGCACCACGTGGTGCGGCTCGGCGTTCACCGCTGCCAGGGCGGTGAGCGCGTTGGCGACGACCTGGTCCACCTGGGATTCGAGGGAACCGGGGCCGACGAGGTCGCCGTTCCTGTCCAGCGGGCACTGTCCCGCCAGATGGGCCGTACGGCCCGCCTCGACGACGGTGATGTGGTGGTAGCCGGGCATCTCGTGCAGCTGCTCGGGGTTGATGCGGGTGATCTTCTCGGTCATGTCCGCGAGTCTGACCGGCGTGGTGCCCGCACGCACCCCAATTTGCCCGTGGCGCTACCGGGATCCCTTCCAACCCATGGTGTTCAGTATCCGGGGGACCGCACGCCCCCTGCGTTCCCGCGCGCGTGAGCCAGAAAGTCTGTCCAGGTGTTCGGCGACAGGGCGAGTTGAGGACCCTGCTTGTCCTTGGAGTCACGGACGTGGATGGCGGCCGGGCAGGCGGCGACCTCGACGCAGTCTCCGGAGGCGCTGCTGCTGTAGCTGCTCTTGACCCAGGTCAACTCAGGCGCGTTCATAAGTCTCCTCGCATGCGCTGCAACAGGCCTACGGAGTCCTGCATGGTGAGAGCCTGCGAACGCATCCTGGCATACCGCCTCTGGAGCACGCTTACCACTTTCCGATCGGAGATCAGCTGGCCGCTCTCCTGCCCTTCGAGGTAGGCGAACCACTGGGTCTCCGGCGTTTCCAGCAGTTGCAAGGGCCCTTGCAGTCCGGCATGCGACTCTTGGATCAGCGGCATGATCTGAATCTCGACGTTCCGTAGGTCGGCGATCTCCAGCACGTGGTCGATGAGTTCCCGCGTGACCTCTACCCCACCTGTGCGCCGCTGGAACAATTGCTCTTCCAGGATGAAGCCGAACGCGGTGTTCGGTCGCTCCCGTAGCAGCTGTTGCCGCTGCGCTCGGGCAATCCACCGCTCCTCGATCTGTGCATCGTCGAGGGGTGGCAGGTTGTCGGTAGCCAGAGCGGTCGCGTACGCCATTGTCTGCAACAGCCCTGGGACCAACCGGCATTCGTACGTGTACATCGTGATCGCCGCCTGCTCCAACCGCGCCCATTTCCGGAACCAGGCCGCCAACCCCGGCTGACGGGCCAGTGTCGGCAACGACCTCCGTAACGCCCCTGTGTGGCCCAGGGCCGCCTCCGCCCGCTGCACGAAGGCGAGGTCCGGCATCCGCCGCCCCAACTCAATGGAAGCCACCGTATGTTTGGAGTACCCCACCAGCGCGCCGAACTCCTCCCTCCCAAGTCCCGCATGCTCGCGCAGTGCCTGGAGCACCGCCCCGAACGTCCGCAAGCTGTCCGACGCCTCCGGCTCATCGACCACAGTCGGTCACCTCCCGCAGTCATGGTCACGTTCCGTCACTCGTACTGTCCAGTGCGTAACCGCGTACGCTGCCGCGGTGTACGCGGTGCTCACCTGGATAAGAGCCGTTCGGGACCGCCAGATTGGGCGCATGACAGCGCTCCCCACCCCGCAACAGCCGGTCACCGTACGTGCGTTCGCGCAGCGACTGAGCGCAACCCCCCGCGCCGCCCGACTCGCCCGGCATCTGGCCCTGGCCCAGCTCCACACCTGGGGCATCCCGCCCGGTTGCGACGCCTCCGACGCCGTCGCACTTGTCGTCGCCGAACTCGCCGCGAACGCCGTGACTCATGGCCGGGTGCCGGGGCGGGACTTCGAGCTGCGGCTGTCACTCGTCACGGGCAGCGTCCGGGTGGAAGTGACGGACACGGTCGGGGACAGACGCCCGCCGGCACCCGGCGAGGTGGCCCCGCCCGCAGACCCCCTCGACGAGTCCGGTCGTGGACTGCTCCTCGTCGACGCGGTCGCGGACCGGTGGGAGGTGCTGGAGCGGGAACCGCCGGGCAAGACGGTCCGCGCGGAGATCGATCTGCCGGGCTGGGCGGTGCTGTGGCGGTGACCGTCAGCCGGCCCGCCGGGACGGCAATTCCGTTGCGCAAAAAGGTATTTCGTGGCTTGAGTCGATGGCCCTTACGGTCGCCATCATGGACTGGAGCTATCACTCGGCCGAAGAACTCACGACCGCCCTGCGTTCCGGCGAGGTGACCTCGGCGGAGCTGACCGACGAGGCGATCGCCCGTATCGAGCGGGACGACGAGGCGATCAACGCGATCTGCCTACCGGACTTCGACCGTGCGCGGGCCGCCGCGCGCGATGCCGACCAGGCACGCGCCCGCGGCGAGGACCGGCCGCTGCTCGGCATCCCGGTGACGGTCAAGGAGTCCTACAACATCGCCGGACTGCCCACGACCTGGGGCATGCCGCAGCACCGGGACTTCCTGCCCGCCGAGGACGCGGTGCAGGTGTCCCGGCTCAAGGCCGCCGGCGCGGTGGTGCTCGGCAAGACCAACGTGCCCCTGGGACTGCAGGACGTGCAGAGCTTCAACGAGGTCTACGGCACCACCAACAACCCCTGGGACCACGGCCGCACACCGGGCGGCTCCTCCGGCGGATCGTCGGCGGCCCTGGCGGCCGGGTTCGGCGCGCTGTCCATCGGCTCCGACATCGGCGGTTCGCTGCGCACCCCCGCACACTTCTGCGGGATCTACGCGCACAAGCCGACGATCGAACTGGTGCCGTCCCGCGGCTCGGTCCCGCCCGCCGTGCCGGCCTGGCCGGTCGCCTCCGACCTCGCCGTCGTCGGTCCGATGGCGCGCACCGCTCGCGACCTCACGCTCCTGCTCGACGTCATGGCCGGACCTGATCCGCTGACCCACGGTGTGGCGTACGAACTGGCGCTGCCGCCCGCGCGCCACGAGCGGCTCGACGACTTCCGGGTCCTGGTCCTCGACGAGCACCCCTTCATCCCGACCGGGACCGCCGTGCGGGCGGGCGTGCAACGTGTCGCCGACGCGCTGGCCGACGGCGGCGCGCGCGTCGAGAGGCACAGTGGGCTGCTGCCCAGCCTCTCCGAATCGGCGTTGATCTACACGCAGTTGTGGTTCGCGGGAGTCGGCGCACGCTTTCCCGCCGAGATCTACGGGCAGCTGCGAGACCTCGCCGCCGGACTGAGCGCGGATGATCAGGGTCTGGACGCGGCGCGGTTGCGGGGGCTCGTGTCGAGTCACCGCGACTGGGCGGAGGCGAACAACCGTCGCGAGTTGCACCGGCACGGCTGGCGTGAGTTCTTCGCCGAGTTCGATGCCGTGGTGTGTCCGATCACGCCCACTCCGGCGTTCGCGCACGACCACGAACCGGATTCGATGAAACGCCGGCTCGACATCGACGGCGTCGCGTACCCGTATCTCGACCAGCTCGTCTGGGCCGGTCTGGCCACCATGCCCGGCCTGCCCGCCACCGCCGTACCGACCGGCCTGTCCCCCGAGGGCCTGCCGGTGGGAGTGCAGCTCATCGGTCCGATGTTCGAGGACCGCACCCCGCTGAGGTTGGCCGAACTACTGGAGCGGGAGCTCGGCGGCTTCCAGGCGCCGAAGCGGCAGGACGGCAGCTGAACCCGGGTTCATGGCCCTCGCCCAGGGACTCGGACAACGACCACTGACATATGCCAAGTTGGTCCCTTATGGGCTAAGAAGCCGCCTTCGGTTGCTGGTCCCCCTGATCTGGCTGATATGAAACCTCTTGGCCGAAAAAGCAAGATCAGGGGTGGTTGTGGCGAAACGGTTCGACTCCGGAGCAGGGACCGGGGTGGTGATCGTCGGGGCGGGCCCGGCGGGGCTGGTGCTGGGGAACCTGCTCCTGGCTGAGGGCATCGACTGCGTGATCCTGGAGCGACGGGACCGCGAGGCGGTGGAGGGGCGGGCCAGGGCGGGCTTCCTGGCCGCCCACTCCGTACGCGTACTGACCGAACACGGCCTGGCCGACGGCCTGTTGGCCAAGGGCCGACCGCACGGCACCTGTCTCTTCCGTAGCGAGCAAGGCGAATTCACCCTGGACTACGGGAAGTTGGGGCAGCGCGAGGTCCACACCGTCTACCCCCAGCAGGAGTTGGTCCGCGACCTGCTGGCCGAGTACCTGCGGCGCGGCGGCGAGATCCGCTTCGGCGCCGAGGCCGAGGAGATCTCCGAGGGCCGGGTACGGATCCGGGGAGCCGCGGACGTGACCGGACGCTATGTCGCCGGCTGCGACGGCCACCGGGGTGTCGGACGCCAGGCCCTCACCGCGCACGGCATCCGTACCGCCCGCTGGGACCACGGGGTGACCTGGCTGGCGGTGCTGGTGGCGGCCCCGCCCAGCCTCGCCGCCGTCGGATACGCCCTGCACGACCGCGGGTTCGCCGGCCACATGGCCCGCACGGAGACGGTCACCCGCTACTACCTCCAGTGCCCGCGAGGCACCGACCCGGCGGACTGGGACGAGGACCGCGTCTGGACCGAACTGGCCACAAGGCTCCGCACGGACGAGTTCGGCCCCTTGAAGCGCGGTCCGGTCCTGGAGAGGACGGTCGTCGACCTGCGCTCGGACGTCCTGGACTCCCCGGGCACCGGCCGCCTCTGGCTGGCCGGCGACTCCGCCGGACTCATCAGCCCCTCCGCGGCCAAGGGCGCCAACCTCGCCGTACTCCAGGCCGAACGCCTGGCGGAAGCCTTCACGGAGGCCCTCGCCCGAGGCGACGAGACGGACCTCGCCCGCTACGCCTCGTACTGCCTGCCCCGAGTCTGGCGGGCGCACGAGTTCTCGCACTGGATGAGCGGCCTGCTGCACGGCCCGTCCACCGACGACCCCCGGGCCCGCTACGGCCGCGCACTCCAGTACGCCCGCCTGGACAGCCTGCGCACCTCCCGCGCGCACCAGGACTTCTTCGCCGAGAACTACACCGGCATCTGACCCGAGGAACCGTCCCACATGAACCTCACCGAGGCCGACGTACTGCGCATCAAACGCGCCGCCGCGTACGTCGAGACCCACGACACGGACCAGGTCCTCGCCGAACTGTTCCCCGACCTGACGGAGACCGAACGGACCGACATCTCAAGCCACTTGGCCTTCGACCACACCGCGGTACTGGTCTTCCCCGACACCCTCGAAGGCCTGCGTGAGGAACTCGACCGCCTGGGCTTCGAACCCGGCGCCGTCAACCCGAGCGTAGTGGTCCGAGGCCGCCTCGCACGCCGCTACGGCTCGACGGTCGCCGAATCCCCGGTCGCCATCGTTCACTTGGGCGTGGCAGGCCGCAGCGTCGAGATCTTCGCCCTGCCCGTACCGCCGGACTCCCCGTTGGAGGCGGTAGCCGCCGACGAACGCGAATCCGAACACGAGGCCCACCACGCCTTCGCGGCGACGGAGGCACCCGTCCGGTTCGAGGAACGCACGGGTGCGGTACCGGACGGAGGCGGCTACAACGCCCACGAGCGCGTAACCGTCCGGTACTTCCGCACCAGATCCAACGCCCGCTTCGAACTACGCCTGAGCGGCGACGCCGCCAGGGGCGCGGGGAACTGCGCGACCAGCCACACTCCACCCGCACCCGGCCGCGCACAAAACCCCTATGGTGCTTAGCCCGCCTGCCCCATCCCCGCCGCATTGGGCCAACTCTGCGCATTGGGCCACCCCGTGGCAGGCGCGGGCGCCAGCCCAGGCCCGGTCGTCCCACGAACCTGCGCGGCGGTGAGCCCACCCCGCGCAGGAACACCGGGCGGCGTAGGAGCCGCAGAAGCAGCCGCAGGCATGGGCATCTGCGGTTGCGGCGGCGCACTCATCGCCGGCGCGTACGGAGGCTGCGGCTGCGGAATCTGCGGCTGAGGAACCTGCGGCTGAAGAACCTGCGGTTGCGGAATCTGCGGCTGAGGCGGCGCAGCCATCGGCATCTGGGCCACGGCCGGCATCGGCATCCCCGCCCCGCCGCTCTGCGCGGCGGCCGGCATCGGCATCTGCAGGGGCATACCGCCCCCGCCCCCGATGGCCTGCGCGACGAGCGGGATACCCGCCCCGTTCGTCTCGCTGACCAGCCGGTCCACGGCCGCCGTACCCGAGCTGTAGTTGGTCCCGGTACCCAGCTCGGGCACGGCGGCTCCCCTCCTGGTCCCGTAGAGCACCTGTTCCAGGCCGGACACCAGGCGACGCACGTCCACCTGGGGGCGCACCACGAGCCTCAGGAAGCGGCTGGACGAACCGATCTTGTTGCCGCATTCGCGGACCAGGATCCGGTGCTCGGTGAGCATCCGGTCCCGGACCACCGTGCCTTCGGCGCCCACGGGCAGGCGCACGAAGAGGAAGTTGCCCTGCGAGGGATAGACGGTCAGACCGGGGAGCGCCGAGAGCTGGCTCGACATGTCAAGACGGTCCCGATACACCTGGTGCAGACTCTGCGCGTACTCGGCGCCGTGCTCCTTGAGCATAAACACCACGTACTCGGCGAAGGCGTTGAGGTTCCACTTCGGCAGCATGGAGCGGACCCGGCCGGCCAGCGAGGGGTTCGCGACCATGTAGCCGAACCGTATGCCGTGCAGGCCGAAGTTCTTGCCGAGGCTGCGCAGCACGACGACGTTGGGGCGCAGCATCGCCTCCTGGACGACGCTGGGTTCGGCCTCGGCGTCGGCGAACTCCAGGAACGACTCGTCGATGACGATCAGATCCAGGTCGGCCATCGCGTCCATGAACTGCACCAGCGACTGCTTGTGGGTATAGCCGCCGTCGGGGTTGTTCGGGTTGCAGATGACGGCGACCCGGGTGCCGCGGGCGCGGATGAACTCGGCGTACTGGCCGAGGTCCAGGGCGAAGCCGCTGGACTCCTGCAGCGGGAACATGTCGACCCGCTTGCCGGTCTCCATCGGCTGGTCGGTCCAGCGGCCGAAGGTGGGGACGGGGACGGCGAGGGACTCGCGGACCAGCAAGTGGTCGATCCAGGTGATGAGTTCGGTGGAACCGTTGCCCATCGCGACCGCCTGCGGGGGCAGTTGGAGCAGGTTGCACAGCTCGGCGGTGATCGTGTCCGCGCTGCTCGGGTAGTACGTGATGATGTCGCGCAGACGAGCCGACATCGTGTCGAACATGGCCGGGGTGGGGAAGTACGGGTTGCACGGAATGCAGAAGTCCACCGGGCCGGCTCCGTCGCCGCCCTCCCGCGTCAGCGCAGCCATCGACGGGCTGTGCGCCGCCGTGCTGCGGAACAACGAGGTGACGTTGTCGGCCATGGAACCTCCGTATGGGGCGGACCCGTCGGGGACGGCCGGGTCCGTCGTCTTGGGTGGCCCGCGCGGGGGAGCACGGGCCGCTCTTAGATACGGAGTCTGGGGTGGCGTTGTTCAACGCGTGTGAAAGTGGTGTGAGTGTGGGAACCACCAGGCCGCCGGACGCATCCGGCGGCCTGTGAGACGGTTCACCACGTCATGCGCTGAACGTGTGCACCGTCCTCGTACGGTACGTCTGCCCAGGTCGCAGGGTGGTCGTCGGGAACGAGGGCTGGTTGGGCGAGTCCGGGAAGTGCTGCGTCTCCAGGCACAGCGCGTCACCCTGCCGGTAGACGCTGCCGCCGGTCCCGGTGAGGGTCCCGTCGAGGAAGTTGCCCGAGTAGAACTGCAGCCCCGGCTGGTCGGTGGCGATCTTCAATGTGCGGCCCGAGCGCGGCTCGCGCAGGGTGGCGACATGCTCCGGTTTGGCCGTGATGCCCTTGTCCAGAACCCAGTTGTGGTCGAAGCCCTTGGCCTGAACCTGCTGGACGTGGCCGGCCCGGATGTCCCGGCCGATCGTCTTCGTCTTGCGGAAGTCGAAGGGAGTGCCGGAGACCTTCGCCAGTTCGCCGGTCGGGATCAGCCCCGAGTCGGTGGGTGTGTAGCGGCCGGCGGCGATCCGGAGCTCGTGGTCCTCGATCGTTCCGCTGCCCTCGCCTGCCAGGTTCCAGTAGACGTGACTGGTGAGGTTGACGACGGTGGCCTTGTCGGTGGTGGCCTCGTAGTCGATGGTCCAGTCGCCGTGCTTGTTCAGCGTGTACGTCACCTTCACCTTGAGCGTGCCGGGGTAGCCCATCTCCCCGTCGATGCTGGTGTAGTAGAGGTGCAGGCCGACGTCGGAGCCCTTGGTGAACGGCTCGACGTCCCACACGTGCTTGTCGAAGCCCTGGGTGCCGCCGTGCAGGCTGTTCACGCCGTCGTTGACGGAGAGCTGGTAGCTCTTGCCGTCGAGCGTGAACTGGCCCTTGCCGATGCGGTTTCCGTAGCGGCCGATCAGCGCCCCGAAGTACGGGGTCTTGGCGACGTAGTCCTCGATGTTGTCGAAGCCGAGGGAGACGTTCGCCAGGTGGCCGTGCCGGTCGGGGATCTCCAGGGACTGCACGACGCCGCCCCAGGACAGGACCTTCAGCTTCGTGCCGCCGTTGGCCAGCGACCAGATCCAGACCTTCGTGCCGTCCGCGAGCTTGCCGAAGAGTTTCTTCGAGGGGGTCCTGCCGCCGGAGGCCTCGGCGGTACCCGTACCGAGGGTGGTCGCGGCGAGTCCCGCCGCCGCTGCACCCGCGATGACTGTGCGTCTGTTCAGTTCCATCTAGCGGCTCCTGTAAAGGAATTGGGCCCCGTGGATCTCACCTGCGGGGCCCGTAGCTTGAATTACGAACCGGACTTGCGCTTGTTCCACACATCGAAGCCGACCGCGGCCAGCAGGGCGAGGCCCTTGATGACCTGTTGCCAGTCGGTGCCGACACTGAGGAGGTTCATACCGTTGTTCAGCACACCGAGGACGAGACCACCGATGATCGCGCCGAGGACGGTACCCACACCGCCGCTCATCGACGCGCCACCGATGAACGCCGAGGCGATGGCCTCGAGTTCGAAGTTCAGTCCCGCCTTCGGCGAGGCCGCGTTCAGACGGGCGGCGACCACCAGACCCGCCAGGGCCGCGAGCACGCCCATGTTCAGGAAGACCAGGAAGGTGACCTTCTTGTCCTTCACACCGGACAGCTTCGCCGCCGGCAGGTTGCCGCCGATGGCGTAGATGTGCCGCCCGAAGACCGCGTTGCGCATCACGTAGCCGTAGCCGACCACCAGCACACCGAGCACGATCAGGATGATCGGCGCACCCTGATAGCTGGCCAGCAGCATGGTGACCGCGAGGATCGCGGCAGCGATCGCGACGAGCTTCAGCAGGAAGGCGTTGCGCGGCAGCACCTCAAGGGAGAACTCCTGCTGGCGGCCCCGGTCGCGGACCTCCTGGAAGATCACGAAGGCCAGCAGCACGAAGCCCAGCAGCAGCGTGAGGTTGTGGTAGTTGGTGTCCGGGCCGACCTCCGGCAGGAAGCCGTTGCCGAGCTTCTGCAGACCGTCCGGGAACGGGCCGAGGGTCTGGCCCTCCAGGAAGATCTCCGTCAGACCGCGGAAGAGCAGCATGCCCGCCAGGGTGACGATGAACGACGGTATGCCGAGATACGCGATCAGGAAGCCCTGCACCGAGCCGGCCAGCGCGCCCACCACCAGGCACAGCACCAGCGCGAGAGGCCAGGCCACCCCGTGCTGCACCGTGAGCACGGCCGCGAACGCGCCCACGAACGCGGTCAACGAGCCGACCGACAGGTCGATATGGCCCGCGATGATCACCAGCATCATGCCGATCGCGAGGATCAGGATGTAGCTGTTCTGCAGCACCAGGTTGGAGACGTTGCGCGGCAGCAGCAGGTCGCCGCCGGTCCACACCTGGAACAGCACCACGATCAGGCCGAGCGCGATCAGCATGCCGTACTGGCGCATGTTGCGGCGCAGCCCGCCCAGCATCAGCTGCAGCAGGCCGCCGCCGGAGGCGGATCCGCCGCCCTTGCCGGGCGGCGCGGCGGCCGGGACCTTGTCCGTCACATCGGTGCTCATCGGGATACCTCTTTGTCCTTCGTCATCTGGCGCATCAGCACTTCCTGCGTGGCCTCGGCCCGCGGGACCTCGCCGGTCAGCCGTCCGGCGGCCATGGTGTAGATGCGGTCGCACATGCCGAGCAGTTCGGGCAGCTCGGAGGAGATGAAGACGACCGCCTTGCCCTCGGCGGCGAGTTGGTCGATGACCGTGTAGATCTCGTACTTGGCGCCCACGTCGATCCCGCGGGTCGGCTCGTCCAGGATCAGCACCTCGGGACCCGCGAAGATCCACTTGCTGAGGACGACCTTCTGCTGGTTGCCGCCGGACAGCCGGCCGACCGTCTCGAACACGGTCGGCGCCTTGATGTTCATGGACGTGCGGAAGCCCTCGGCGACCTTCCGCTCCTCGTGCTCGTCGACGACACCGCGCCTGGCGACCTTGCCCAGGGCGGTCAGCGAGATGTTCCGGTTGATGTTGTCGATGAGGTTGAGGCCGTAGTGCTTACGGTCCTCGGTGACGTAGGCGATCCCGTGCTGAACCGCCTCCGCGACGGTCTTCGTACGGATCTCCCGGCCGTCCTTGAGAACCGTGCCGCCCGCGTACCGGCCGTAGGCGCGGCCGAACACGCTCATCGCCAACTCGGTGCGCCCCGCGCCCATCAGGCCCGCGATGCCGACGATCTCCCCGCGCCGCACGTTGATCGACACGTCGTCGACCACCTTGCGCTGCTGGTCGATCGGGTGGTGCACGGTCCAGCCGCGGATCTCCAGGGCCGGCGCCGCGTCCACCTCGCCCGCGTACGGCGTGCGGTCGGGGAAGCGGTGGTCGAGGTCGCGGCCGACCATGCCGGAGATGATCCGGTCCTCGGTGGTCTCCGGCGCCTTCACGTCGAGGGTCTCGATGGACCGGCCGTCGCGCAGGATCGTCACCGAGTCGGCGACCCGCCGGATCTCGTTCAGCTTGTGCGAGATGATGATCGCGGTGATGCCCTGCTTCTTCAACTCCAGGATGAGATCCAGGAGTTTGCCGCTGTCCTCGTCGTTCAGAGCCGCCGTCGGCTCGTCCAGGATGAGCAGCTTCACCTTCTTCGAGAGCGCCTTGGCGATCTCCACCAACTGCTGCTTGCCCACGCCGATGTCGGCGATCCGGGTCTCCGGGTGGTCGGTGAGACCCACCCGGCGCAGCAGCTCGGTGGCGTGCTTGAGCGTCTCGTTCCAGTTGATGAACCCGCCCGAGGCGTGTTCGTTGCCGAGGAAGATGTTCTCCGCGATCGACAGGAACGGCACCAGGGCCAGCTCCTGATGGATGATCACGATGCCGTGGTGCTCGCTGGCCCGGATGTCCTTGAACGAGCACTCCTCTCCCTCGAAGAGGATCTCGCCCTCGTACGTGCCGTGCGGATGAACGCCGGAGAGCACCTTCATCAAGGTGGACTTCCCGGCGCCGTTCTCACCGCAGATGGCATGGACCTCGCCCTGACGGACCGTCAACGTGACGTCCGACAGCGCTTTGACGCCGGGAAAGGTCTTGACGATCGAGCGCATTTCCAGGACGGGTCCCGCCATGGTCGTGCCCTTCCAATCCGTAGGAATGATCGATCCGTGAGGATCGGGACGGGGGACGGCTACTGGAGTTCGCTCGCCTTGTAGTAGCCGGTGTCGACCAGTTCCTTGGTGTAGTTGGTCTTGTCGACGCTCACCGGCTGGAGCAGGTACGCGGGCACGACCTTGGTGCCGTTGTCGTACGTCTTGGTGTCATTGACCTCGGGCTTCTTGCCGTTGAGGACGTCGTCGACCATGGTCGCGGCGACCTTGGCGAGCTGCCGGGTGTCCTTGTAGACGGTCTGCGTCTGCTCACCGGCGATGATCGACTTCACCGAGGCCAGCTCGGCGTCCTGGCCGGTGATGACGGGCAGCGGCTTGCTGGAGGAGCCGTAGCCGTCGGACTTCAGCGCGGAGAGGATGCCGATGGAGATGCCGTCGTAGGGCGAGAGCACCGCGTCGACGCGGCCGGTCTTGTAGGAGGAGGTCAGGACGTCCTCCATGCGCTTCTGCGCGGTGGTGCCGTCCCAGCGCAGCGTGGTGACCTGGGTGAGCCCGGTCTGCTTGGACTTGACGACGAGCTTCTTGCTGTCGATGTACGGCTGCAGCACGCTCATCGCGCCGTTGAAGAAGTACTTGGTGTTGTTGTCGTCGTTGGAACCGGCGAACAGCTCGATGTTGAAGGGGCCCTTGCCGTCCTTCAGACCCAGCTTCTCGACGATGTAGTTGGCCTGGAGCTCACCGACCTTGGTGTTGTCGAAGGACGCGTAGTAGTCGACGTTCTTCGTGCCCAGGATCAGGCGGTCGTAGGAGATCACCGGGATCTTGGCGTCCGCGGCCTGCTGGAGCACGTTGTTGAGCGACTTGTTGTCGATCGCCGCGATGATCAGGCCCTTGACGCCCTGCGTGATCAGGTTCTCGATCTGCGAGACCTGCTGGTCGGGGTCGTCCTCGCCGTAGACCAGCGAGGTCTTGTAGCCCTTGGACTTCAGGTTCGCGACCACGTTCTTGCCGTCCGCGATCCAGCGCTCCGAGGACTTGGTGGGCATCGCGATACCGATGGTGCCGCCCTTGGCGTCGCCCGAGCTCGCCTTGCTGCCCCCTTCGCTGTCCTGCCCGCAGGCGGACAGGGTGAGAGCGAGCGAGGCGGCGCCGGCTATGAGGGTGAGGGCGCTTCTGCGAGTGCGCATGGTGATCGTCCCTGTCTTTCTCGTCGTTGAGATGTGCTGGGCCTGGCGGGGTGTGGGGGGATGTCAGTTGGCCGGGAAGCGCTTGAGCGTTCCGGGCAGTCGGGAGCCGAGCGGCGCCATGTCCCCGCCCGCGCCATGCCGTTCGAGCAGGTCGAGGGCGAGCCGGCCGCGCCGTACCCGCTCCCTCGCGGTGTCCAGGGTCACGTCCCGCAGGTGGGTGCCCCACGGGTAGATCCCGGGCGCCCTGGAGAGACCGAACTTCAGATACAGCGGAGCACCGCGCCTGATCAGCTCGGCGACCTCGTACATCCGGATGTAGCCGCCGAGGTCGTCGGGGGCCTCGATGTACATGTCCATGGGAGCGGCGGACACCCGCCGGATCTCGGTGAGGTGAGCGAGCGTCAGATCGCTGGGCACGTTGAGGGAGTCGGCGCCCAGCTGCTCGAAGACGGAGTACGACGCCGGGTTGACCGGCCCGATCAGCGCCGACACCTTCAGCGTGGTGTCGGCCGGGATGATCCCGGCGACCCGCGCCCGGTGCAGCGTCCATAGCACGCCCTCGTCGGCGACGAGCAGGCACTTGACGCCCAACTCCGTCGCC
This sequence comes from Streptomyces sp. NPDC092369, assembly GCF_044755245.1. Taxonomy (NCBI): domain Bacteria; kingdom Bacillati; phylum Actinomycetota; class Actinomycetes; order Kitasatosporales; family Streptomycetaceae; genus Streptomyces; species Streptomyces sp. NPDC092369. The sequence goes on along the minus strand of NZ_JBIVQP010000002.1, from coordinate 834,655 downwards.
CGCACGGCGTCCTCGACACAGCCGGCGACCGCGTCGTGGCCGCGGGCCCGGAGGCCGCCGCCGCGCGAGTCGGACCGCACCGAGCCGCCGATGTCCCACGTGCCGCGCGGGCCCGTGAACAGACACAGCTCGATGTCGCGCGCGGCCGTCGCCTCCAGCATTTCGGTGATCTCGGCGTCGGTCAGCATCCACACCCCGCTGCCCTGGCTGATCCGGTGGATCGGCACGTCGAGGCGGGAGGACTCCTTGAGGACGACGGCCAGCGCCTCGGGGCCCTCGCACGAGGGGATCTCGGTGCGCCAGCGGCCGCCGCCGGGGAAGGTGTGCGGCGAGGCGTCGGCGGGGTCGAGGGCGGGCGCGCCCAGGCCGAGCGCGGTGAGTATCTGCTCACCGGGCCGGCGGGCCGCCGGGTCGGAGACGTCGTTCACAAGCTGTCCTTCGCGTTCGGTATATCGGACGAGGTTCGCGGCTCTGGGTACGGAAAGGCTGGGGGTACGCCGGCACGGGGACCGTCAGGTCGCCCCCGTACCGGCGTACGTCTAGGGGCGAAGGAGCACCTTGCCGACCTTCGGGTCGCCGGACCCGACCAGCTCGATGGCGTGCGGGAACTCGTCCAGCGGCAGCTCGTGCGTGACCAGCGGCAGCGGGTCGAGCAGGCCCGCCCCGAAGACCCGTACGGTGTGCGCCCAGGCGTCCGGCGGGGCGCCGAAGACGGTGTGCACCTCCAGCTGCCGCACGACCAGGTCGGTCGGGTCGAGCCCCTCGGCGCCCGGCGCCGGGATCCCGGTGAGAACCAGCCGTCCGCCCCGCCGGAGCAGGCCGGCGGCGGTACGGGCCGCGTCCGCGGAACCCGCGGTCTCGATCACCACGTCGAAGTCGTCGGGCAGCTCCTGGTCCTTGGTCCGGAAGTCGGTGGCGCCGAACGTCCTGGAAAGCTCCGCGCGGTCGGGCCGCGTCCCCACCACGAGCAGTTCCGCGGGCGAACCCGCCCTCAGGAACTGGATCGCGAACATGCCGAGCGTTCCCGTGCCGACGACGGCGACCCGCTCACCGGGCCGGGCGTTCGCCTTGAGCGCCGCCGCCGCGATACAGGCCGCGGGCTCCAGGAGCGCCGCGGCCGTCAAGTCGGCCTCGTCCGGCAGGACATGGAGCAGCCGGGCCGGCAGGGTCAGCGTCGGGGCCATCGCGCCCGGCTGGGTGAACCCGGTCTCCTCGTACCCGGCCGTGCACAGCGTGGTCTCGCCCGCGTGACAGCGGTCGCACACCTGGCAGTTGCGGAACCCCTCACCGACGACCTTGCGCCCCACGAGAGTCGACGGCACCCCGGCACCGACCGCCGTGACCGTGCCGGACCACTCGTGCCCGGGCGTCAGCGGGTAACGGACGTACCCCTCGGGCCGGTTGCCCTGGTACACCTCGCGGTCGCTGCCGCAGATGCCGACCGCGTGGACGCTCACCAGCGCCTCGCCGGCCTCCGGCCGCCGGGGCTCGTGCGGGGCCAGCCGGTGCTCGCCCGGCGCGTCGACGACGACGGCGCCACTCACTGCTCGGTGCCCTTCGGCTTGCGCTGCTCCCAGCCCTCGGCCCACAGGTCGAACCGGGCCTGCTGCTGCGGGAACTCGGCCGCCGCGTCGGCGTCGAACTCGACGCCGAGACCGGGTTTGTCGGAGAGGTGGAAGTAGCCGTCCACGACCTCCGGCGCGCCCTTGACGACCTTCTTGATCTCCGCGTCCGCGAAGTCGTTGAAGTGCTCCAGGATCTTGAAGTTGGGCGTGCTGAAGCCGACCTGGAGCGAGGCGGCGGTCAGCACGGAACCGCCCACGTTGTGCGGCGCGACGAGCACGTAGTGCGTCTCGGCCGTGGCGGCGAGCTTGCGGGTCTCCCAGATGCCGCCGATGTGGCCGACGTCCGGCTGGATGATGTCGACGGCCTGGCTCTCGAACAGCTCGCGGAACTCGATCCGGTCGTGGATGCGCTCACCGGTGGCGACCGGGATGTCGACCTTGGCGGCGACCTTCTCCAGCGCCTTCAGGTTCTCCGGCGGGCACGGCTCCTCCAGCCAGGCCGGCTTGAAGGGCGCCAGCTCGTGGGCGAGGCGGACGGCGGTGGCGGGGGAGAAGCGGCCGTGCATCTCCAGCATCAGCTCGGCGTCCGGCCCGATGGCGTCCCGCACGGCCTCGATCAGCGAGACGGCGTACAGGGTCTGCTCGTGGTCCAGCTCGAAGTGCCCGGTGCCGAAGGGGTCGATCTTCAGCGCCCTGTACCCGCGCTCGATCACGCCCTGCGCGGCCTTGTGGTACGCCTCGGGCGTGCGCTCGGTGGTGTACCAGCCGTTGGCGTACGCCTTGACCTTGTCGGTCACCTTGCCGCCGAGCAGCTGCCAGACGGGCACCCCGAGGGCCTTGCCCCTGATGTCCCAGCAGGCCGTCTCGATGACGGCGATGCCGGACATGACGATCTCGCCGGCCCGGCCGTAGTCGCCGTACTTCATGCGTCGTACGAGGTCTTCCACCGCGAACGGGTCGGAACCCAGAATGTGATTGGCCTCCGCCTCCCGCAGATAGCCGATCAGCGCGTCGGTGTGCCCCAGCATCCGGGTCTCGCCGACTCCGGTGACTCCTTCGTCGGTGTGCACCTGGACGTAGGTCAGGTTGCGCCAGGGCGTCCCGACCACGTGTGTGCTGATTCCGGTGATGCGCACGGCAGTTGCCCCTCAGCTGTTCGAGATTCGCTGTTCGAGATTTCGTCACACGTTCGAAATGCTGGCGTGACAGTAAGGACGGGGCATGAGAAGTGTCAATGGGTCGAACGGGTAACGGTTTCGACAAGCATTCGAGGGACCTTTCGGTCACCAGTGCTGTCTCCCACAGAACCTTCACAGACGCGCCTAGGAACCTGACCGTCCGGGAACTTAGTCTTCCCGCGTCATGGACTACTGCCTCCCCTGCCGCCGGCACCTCAACGGCGCCCTCGCCTGCCCGGGGTGCGGCGCACCCGTCGAAGAACTCCGCGCGCACGCGGGGCAGCAGCCCAACGAGGAGCGCCCGCAGGCGAGTTCGTACGACGAGGAGGGCGCGGCACGGACCGACGCGACCCCCGACGACGAGGCCGGGGAGGCGGAGGAAGCCGCCGACGACGAGGACGCGCCGGTCGGGCGTGCCGCACGGCGTGCGCAGGAGCGGGGACGCGGGCGCGGCCGGGGTCGTGGCGCGGACGCCGAAGGGCCCGGCGGCGGCGCGAGTCGCCGCGATCGCAAAGCCGCGGCACACCGAAGACGCAGACGTCGCACCCTGCTGATAACCGCCGGCTTCGTCCTGGCCGCCGCCGGACTGAGCCTCGCGGAACTCGGCGTGGACGCCCCCTTCTCCACCCCCAAGCCCGCCGCGGCGGGGGACGCCTCGGCGGAGGGCGGTTCCTCCGAGGAGGCCGGCGGGACGGCCAAGCCGCTGGACGACACCTCGGGCACGAAGGGCGGGTCGGAATCCCCCTCGCCCGACGACTCCGCCTCGCCCTCGGCCTCGAAGTCCGGGAAGGACGACGACAAGAAGGACGGGGACGACACCGACTCCCCGTCCCCCACGCCGACTTCGCGGCCGGGCGTCACCTCGTCGGCCCCCGCCGCGAGCGCCCCTGCCTCGACCCCGACGCCCACCTCGGACCCGACGACGTCCGACCCGAGCCCGGACCCCTCGCCGTCACAGACGTGCGACAGGTTCCTGTGGTGGTGCACGTGAGCCGGTGCCCCGGGAACCGGGGACGTCGGTAACCCGGCCTCATCGCCTATGCGTTGAGCATCCTCTGCAGCAAATCCCGCAAAGACAGCCGCTCTTCGTCCGAGAGTCCCGCCAGTGGTGCGCGGGCGAAGCGCAGGCCCTCGCGCAGTTCGCGGGCCACCCGGAGTCCCTCGTCCGTCGCCGCCGCCAGCTTCACCCTGCGGTCGGCCGGATCGGGCCGCCGCTCCACCAGGCCGCGTGACTCCAGGCGGTCCACTATCCCCGTCACGTTCGACGGCTCGCACTTGAGCTTCTGCGCCAGCTTCCGCATCGGCAGCGGCTCCAGCGACAGCAGGCTCAGCAGCCGGGCCTGGGCCCCGGTCAGGGCGTGCTCGCCGGCCGCGTCCTCGTAGTCCTCGTAGAACCGGGCCACGACATCGCCGATCAGCTCGACGACCTCCATGGTCAGCGCGTCGGGGCGGGTTCTCTGTGGTGTGGCCATGCCTCCAGGGTACCCCGTTGCTTGACATCATGAAATATTAGCTGCATGGTTATTTCACGTACTGAAGCATTTCTGCAGTGGTAAGCGTGAAAGGTTCCGTCATGATCAACCGCGAATGGCACCTCCTCAGCCGTCCCGTCGGCTGGCCGAAGTCCGAGGACTTCGCCCTGGTCGAGGCGGAGATCCCGACGCCCCGCGAGGGCCAGGTGCTGGTGCGGAACAGGTACCTCTCCGTCGACCCCTACATGCGCGGCCGCATGAGCGCCGCCAAGTCCTACGTCGCCCCCTTCGAGCTGGGCAAGGTCATGCAGGGCGGCGCGGTCGGCGAGGTCGTCGAGTCCAACGCCGAGGGCATCGCCGTCGGCGACCACGTGCTGCACTTCCTCGGTTGGCGCGAGTACGCGGCCACCGACGCGAAGAACGTCGTCAAGGTCGATCCCGACACCGCGCCCCTGTCGACCTACCTCGGCGTCCTCGGCATGACCGGCCTCACCGCCTACGCCGGGCTGCTGCGCACCGCGTCCTTCAAGGAGGGCGACTCCGTCTTCGTCTCCGGCGCCGCCGGTGCCGTCGGCAGCCAGGTCGGCCAGATCGCCAAGCTCAAGGGCGCCTCGCGGGTCATCGGTTCGGCCGGCTCCGACGAGAAGGTCAAGCTGCTGGTCGAGGAGTACGGCTTCGACGCCGCGTTCAACTACAAGAACGGCCCCGTGGGCGAGCAGCTGCGCGCCGCCGCGCCCGACGGCGTCGACGTCTACTTCGACAACGTCGGCGGCGACCACCTGGAGGCGGCCATCGGCTCGCTCAACCAGGGCGGCCGGATCGCGATCTGCGGCATGATCTCCGTCTACAACAGCACCGAGCCCGTCCCCGGCCCGAAGAACCTCGCCCGTCTCATCCAGACCCGCGGCCGCATCGAGGGCTTCCTGGTCGGCGACCACTACGACCTCCAGCCGGAGTTCGTGGCCGAGGTCGGACCGTGGGTCGCCTCGGGCGCCCTGAAGTACCGCGAGACCGTCGTCGAGGGCATCGAGAACAACCTGGAGGCGTTCCTCGGCCAGCTGCGCGGGGACAACACCGGGAAGATGATCGTCAAGCTGTAGGACGCAGGGGCCCGTCGGCCGTCGCACTGCTGGAGGCCGCACCCCTGGACGTGGGGTGCGGCCTCCACCGGTTGCATGAGCCGCCGCTGCTCACTCCGCCGCTCAACCCGCCAGAACGGCCGCGTGCACGGCCATGACCAGCCGGTTGTTCTCCGGCGCCGCCCCTCCCGGGAAGGCGAAACGGCGGCGGGTGTAGCCGTAGGCGAGGCCCGAGCGGGGGTCGGCGAAGGCCTGCGAGCCCGCCGCTCCGCTGTGGCCGAAGGCGCCGGCGCCGAGGAACGCGTGCCAGGTGTCCGCCGTGGCCTGGAAGCCCAGACCGTAGGACCGGTGGGTGCGGGTGACCAGGTCGTAGCCGACCGAGTGGATCTGGCCCACCTCGCCGATGGTGTCCGGCTTGAGCAGCGGGGGCCGCCCGTCCACCTCGCTGATTGCCGCCGCGTACATCCCGGCGAGCCCGCGCGCCGCGGCGACACCGCCCGCGGACGCCGGGCCCTTGGCGCGCACGGCGCGGGAGTTGACGTGGTCCACGAGGCTCACGGTGTCCGGCGCGTGCTCGTTGAACGCGATCGAGGCCAGGGTGTGCGGCCCGGTCGCCGCCGAGTCCAGCACCGCCTGCTCCGGCGCGGTGGGGATCATCGGCTGCGCGGAGCGGAAGCGGGGTTCGAGGGCCGCGGGCAGACCCAGGTGGAGGTCCAACTCGTACGGGACGCGCACGCGTTCCTCGAAGACCTCCTGGAGGGTGCGGCCCGTGGCGCGGCGGACGACCTCGCCGGTCAGGGCGCCGATGACCAGCGCGTGATAGCCGAAGGCCGTCCCCGGACGCCAGAACGGGCGCTGGTCGGCGAGGCGTTCGGCCAGCTGCCGGTCGTCGGCGAGCTCGGCGGGCGTGAAGCCGGTGTCCGTGCCGACGACACCCGCCCGGTGGGCCATCAGCTCGCGCAGCGTGAGGGCGCCCTTGCCCTCGGCCGCGAACTCCGGCCAGTAGTAGGTCACCTTGCGGTCCAGCTCCAGTGTGCCGTCCTGGACGAGGAGCGCCACCACCAGATGCGCGGCGCCCTTCGTGGACGAGAACACCCCGAACAGCGCGTCGGGGCCGCCCTCGCCCGCCCACAGGTCGACAACCCGCCGGCCGTGCGCGTACGCGCACAACTGGCCCTCGTAGTCCGGCCGTTCCGTGGCCACGAACGCGGCGAACTCCTCGCGTACCGCCTCGTACCCGTCCGCGACGGTGCCGTGGATCTCCTGAGTCATCAGCTCTCCTCGATCTCAGCCGCTGCTCGCGTGCGCCATGCTGATCAACGCCTGTCCGACCTGCGGAAGTTCCCCCTTCGGCTGATACTGGAAAAAGGGTCGCGTGCCGGACGGGACGCCCTGTGGGCCGTGGCGCGCGTGTGTACCTCCTCCAGGGCTTCCTTCGATCGGTACGGCGAGATGTACCTGTTCGACTCAACCGCGACACCGGGGAGTTCATGCGACGGATGCCCCGGATGGGCGTCCCGGGGGGTGCGATCGGGGCATGCTGAGAGCGGCGGCGACCACCGGCGGCGGTGCGCGAGGCGAGGAGAGACCCCGTGGCAACGATCCCTTCGCTCCCCAGCAGGGACGAAGTACTGCGCATGGCACGCAGCACGACCGACATCACCGGCCAGCTCCTGGACACGGCCGGCAACATCACCAGGATCGCGATCAACACCTTCGATCCGCGGGACGGTTCGGGCGCGGAGGCGCTGCGCGTCCTGCGCGAGACCACCGCGGAACTGGCCGAGGCGAGCGCGTCCCCGCAGGCCCAGGAGGCCTTCTACCGGATCGTCGACACCCTGACCCGTCTGGGCACGACCGGCGCCCCGCTGGCCGTGCACCCCGTCAGCGAGCCCGCCCAGGTCCTCCTCGCGGCCATCGGCGACAGCCTGCTGCCGGTGCTGGACGCGGTGGAGCCGGCGGTGGAGGAATGCGCGACGGCGCTCGGGGACCTGCTGGAGGCGGCCTCCCCACTGCTGCCGGCGGTGGCCGGGGTGATCGCGGGCCTGCTCCTCGCCGCGACCCCGGTGATCCGCTCCACGGCGGGGGTGTTGAGCGACGCGTCCCCCGAACTCCGCCGCATCGCCGACGCGTTGACGTCGGCGCTGGCTCCGCTCCTCCCCCTCCAGGTGTCGTTGGCGGAACGAGCGGCCACGGCGGGAGCGGGCGTGGCCCGCGCGACCCTGTCCCCCTTGGCGGACCTCACGGAGGCGGCGGCGGCGACGACCGAGACGGTCCGGCCGGTACTGATCGCGGGGGAGGAGTTCCTGGTGTCGAGCCTCGAACAGCTCCAGCCGCTGCTGCTGGCGGCGGCGTCGAGGGCGGGACGAGTGGCGCGTTCGGCGGCGATACGGGTGAGCGCGGCGGTGGCGCCGGCGGGGGAGCGGGGGGTGGTGGTGGCGGTGGGAGCGCCGATGACGGCCTGAGGCGGGGCGCGGGTGGGTCGGTGCGTCAGCGGATCTCGCTCCCTGGTGGCCACCGCGCGCCCCCGCTAACGTGACTGCCATGTCGAAGGACCTGCCCGACCTGCGGGCATCGCACGAGGATCGCGACCGGGTGGTGGACGTACTGCGGATCGCGGCCGGCGACGGCCGACTCGACGCCGAGGAACTCGACGCACGGCTGGAGAGCGCGCTGACGGCCCGCACGCTGGGCGAACTGGCCGAACTGACCGCCGACCTCCCGAACGCGTCGGCGGCCAGGGCCAAGGACGTCCTGGTGGTCGAGCAACACGGCGGCAAGTACATCCGCGAGGGCCGCTGGTCGGTACCCGCCCGCATCGAACTCCGCGCCCAACTCTGCCGGGTCACCTTCGACTTCACCCACGCGGAGATCACCTCGGACATCCTGCGCATCGAGACGGACATGGTGCACGGCAAGCTGTTCTTCACCGGCACGCGCGACATCGCGATCGACACGGACGACCTGACCCTCACCTACTCCAAACTGAAACTCCGCCCCAGAACCTCACCCACCCCTCCCCGCCTCCGTATCGAACTCGCCGGAAAACTCCTGCACGCGAAGGTGATCGAAAAGCGATCGTGAGGGCGCCGAGCCCGTTGGTAGGGTGCGCCGATGTCATCGATCAAGCAGTTCCAGGTCACCTTCGACTGCGCGGAACCCGAACGTCTGGCCCGCTTCTGGTGCGAGGTCCTGGGATACGTCGTCCCGCCGCCCCCGGAGGGTTTCGCCACCTGGGACGAGTACAAGAACGCGCAGCCCCCTGAGGAGCGGGACGCGTGGTTCGCGTGCGTCGACCCCTCAGGCGTAGGCCCGCGCCTGTACTTCCAGCGCGTACCCGAAGGAAAGGCCGTCAAGAACCGCGTGCACCTCGACGTACGCGTCGGCACCGGCCTCGTGGGCCCGGAACGCCTGGCCGCCCTGGAGGCCGAGTGCGCCCGCCTGGTCCCCCTCGGCGCGGTCCACGTACAGACGCTGTACGACGGCAAGGACGCGTGCATCCCGATGCGGGACATCGAGGGCAACGAGTTCTGCATCGACTGAGGGTCGCTGGAACGAGGCCTACCGTCGGCGAGTGGTCACGTCAGGTCGTGCCGGCGCGGTCGACAGTGCTTGGCGCTGTCATCGGCGAAGACGCAGAGCTGACCGATGAACTCCCGGTACTCGGCAGGGTAATCGTGGTCCTTGGCGGGCGGCCCGTCGATCCACTGCTGCCAGAGGCCGTCCGGGGCGAGGAACCGGGCCGCGTGGTCGGTTCCGAGCCTGGCGTCGAGCAGGAGGAGCGCGCCGAGGGCGTCCGGCTGGTCGTAGTCGAGGTCGGGTCGAGGCAGGTAGCGGTCGAGGTAGGCCACCAAGAGGTCGGCGTCGGCGGCGGTGCCGAAGGTGGCCAGCGCGACACAGTACGCCTGGCCTGCATAGGGACCCCTGCTGGCGAGCAGGACTTCGCCAAGACGGTCCCGAAACTCGGTTCTGCCGGCAACAGCGATGAGCCAAGCCGCCGTCCCGCTCTCGCGCCATCCTCCGTCGAGCAACATTCGCAGTTCTCGAGGGGTGATCTTCCCGGCGTCCTTGCCCAGTTTCCGCGTGAACTTGGCTCGGTCGCGCCCACTCAGATAGAGAAGGGCGCCGCCGAGTCTGAGGTACCGGCGGCCGCGTGTGACATAGCGGCGGACCAACCTGAACAGCTCGGCCTCTTCAGCGGTGCGACGCATGGCAGCATCTTCGTACGCACACAGCCGATTTCGACGGCAACTCCCGACAACCGCCCACAAAGACACCGCCCCCCACCCCGCCCCCGCCCGCCGATAGGCTTCCCGTATGCGAGATCTAGGGGCCGGCTTCACGTACCTTCTGAAGGGCCATCAGTGGGCGGCGCGGCATGGGAAGCAGTACGGGTTCGGGCTGTTGCCGGGGCTCATCACGCTTGTCCTCTATCTCGCGGCGCTGATCGCGCTGGCGCTCTGGGGTGAGGACTTCGTCACGTGGGCCACGCCGTTCGCCGATGACTGGTCGAGTCCGTGGCTCGGTCTGTTCCGCGGGTTTCTGACCGCCGTGCTGTTCGCGCTCGCGCTGCTCCTGTCCGTGCTCACCTTCACCGCGGTGACGCTGCTGATAGGCCAGCCCTTCTACGAGAACCTCTCCGAGAAGGTCGACCGGGATCTCTCGCCGGACGGCACCGCACCCGAGTCCGGGCTGTCGCTGTGGCGGGAGTTGTGGATCTCGGCGCGTGACAGTCTGCGCATCCTCGTGCGTGCCGCGGTCTGGGGCATCCTGCTCTTCGGCCTCGGTTTCCTGCCCTTCGTCGGGCAGACGGCGATCCCGGTGATCGGGTTCTTCGTCACCGGGTTCTTCCTCACCGAGGAACTCACCGCCGTCGCGCTGCAGCGGCGAGGCGTCGACCTGCGTGCGCGCCTCACCCTCCTGCGCTCCCGTAAGACCCTGGTCTGGGGCTTCGGCACCCCGCTGGCCGTGGCCTTCCTGGTGCCGTTCGTCGCGGTCTTCCTGATGCCGGGCGCGGTCGCGGGCGCCACCATGATGGCCCGCGACCTTCTGGACGAGGGGACGGCGGAACCCGACCCCGAGCCCGGCAACAAGCGGCTCACCTTCTGAACGTCACCACGTCACGACGTCACTTGCCGAACGTCACGTCCGCCGCCACCGTCACGATCGCCCGCACCTGATCGATGATGTCCAACCGGTTCTGCACGAACTGCGGATCCGTCACCGCCCCCGTCGCCGGATCCGTGTTCCCCGCCCCGAACTGCAGCACCGGCGTGTGCACATGACCACCCGGCAGCGTGTCGTGCAGACCGAGCCGGTCGCGCAGCAGCGTCGCGCGGTACGCGATCTCGTTGGACAGGTAGTCCCCGCCGCCCCCGGCCCGCGCGGTCGACCCCGCCGTCGGCCCGTCCTCCCGCACGACCGGCACCGTGCCGCCCGCCGGTATCTCGGTGACGGAGGTGTGGTCGTACACCGGGAACCGTCCCGTCTGGGCGGCCACGATCGCGGCATACGGCAATGTCGTGGTCGTCCACTGCGGCTGCGAGGCCGGGTCGCTGACCGGCACGGTCTCCGTCCTGCTGACGTTGTCGTTGTCCGGGAACCCGCCCCGCCAGGCCCCGTTGGTCCGTTCCACGTCGATGCGGCCGACCCGCCCCTGACTCACGGTCGTGAACAGATCCACCTGCCTCAGATACGGCCGCAACGTCCGCTCCACCGTCCCGTCGGCGAAGTCCTGCCACCGCACCGGGAAGACGACGGTCTCGATCCGCGCCGGCCCCTCCGCTGTCCTGATCACCGTGCCGTCGAGCGCGAGCGCGGTGGCCCCGGAGGGGTTGGAGATCCGGATGTCCCGGTCCAGCGTGAACGGGTCGAAGCCGGTGACGAGGATCCGCTTGACGCCTTTCCCTCGCGCTGAGTTGACGCCCTTGCCCGACGACGACGTGCGCGGGTAACGGACGTCCTCCTGCCCCCTGGACGTCCGCTCCAACGCGTCGATCAGCGCGGCGCGTCGGGTGTCACTCAGCCCGAACTCCGGCTCCCAGGTGCGTACTTCCTTGGTCAGCCCGAGCCGCGCCCAGTACAGCGGCCGGTCGTCGTCCCGGCTCAGGTCCCCGCCCGCCGGCCCGCGCCCCTGCGCCCGGTCGACGGCCCGCCGCCACAACGCCGACCCCTCGCGTACGGCGATCCGACGCGCCTCGGCATAGGAACGGGCCCGCTCCAGCGCCCGCGCGAACTCCGGTGCCACGTCGTCGAATCCGGACCGTCGGAGGATCTCCTGCGGTACGGCCCGGTCGAGCCGTTGCTCCTCGACGGTGGGCGGGACTACCGTCCCGGCGGCGGTCGCCGTCGTGGGGGAGGCAAGCCCGGCCATCAGGGCCAGGCCGAGTACGCCGATCCGAACACGTAGAGAACTCAAGGGAGTCGGGTCCTTCCGTCGCCGTGGGGTGCGTGGTGCTGGACGGCCGCAGTATTCCCCGACGGAAGTGGTCTACGACATGGGGCCGGTGAGTCAGCCGGGCATCATCAGCAACACGAGCACGAGCAGCGGCACCGTCTGCAACACCGCCGCCCCGCGCAGCCGTGCCACCCACAGCGCGACCCCGACGGCCGCCACCACCCCGCAGACCACGCCCAGTTCGGTCAACGGCGGCTCGTACGGCTGCTCGTCCCAGTTCGCAGCCCAGCCCGTCATCCCGGCCGCCAGCCATCCGTAGCCGACGAGAAGGACGTTGAGGGGCAGGACCGCGAGTGCCGCCACGAAGTTCCGCATGGGGACCATCGTCGCGACGGGGGAGCGGGAGCGCCTGAGTAGGCGTACCTAGCCGACTCAGCTCCTTCTCAGGCTGATCGCCTGCGTGATCGCCACCGAGGCCGCCAGGACCCCCGCGGAGATAGCGAGCAGGACCGCGGTGGAGCCGAGGAGATCCGCGGAGTCGGAGGCGCTCTGCAGATCGGCGAGCAATACGTACACCGGGGAGATCCCCCTGGCCAGCAGCGCCGCCAACAGCAGGATCAGGGCCAGCAGCAGCGCGTGGCCCTGGCGGCGGAAGAGCAGCCGGGAGCAGAGCACCCCGATCGCGATACCCGTGCAGGCGCAGGTGAGTTGGGCCTCGGTCCCCAGGACCGCGTCCGCGAAGGTGAAGGTGTGCGAGCCGAACGCCAGCGGCAGCAGGAGGCCGGCCACCGTCAGCGGCAGGCACCACAGGGCGGCCGTACCGACCGAACCGAGCAGCACCCGCAGATGGCTGCCCGTGGTGACGACGACGACCGAGCGGTGCGTGCCGTCCTCCAGCCCGATCAGCGCCATGGTGAGCCAGACGGAGCAGACCAGCATGGCGCCGGCCGCCGAGCCGTAGGTCGCGGCGAGCGGCCCCGAGTCGCTGCTGGTCAGCACCGCGAGGAGGCCGACGAACAGCAGGAGCGGCGCGAGATAGCGCTGCGAGAGCAGCATCACCGTGAACAGGTAGCGCACCAGGGCGATCACCGGACGGCCCTCCGCGTGTCCCAGAGGGAGGCGTGACCGGTGCCCGGCCTGGTGAGACTCTCCACCGACCAACCCTGTCGCAGCGCCGTCAGGAGCACGGCGTCCGAGTGCTCCCGCCCGACGCGCAGGACGATCACGCCGTCCCGGCTCGCGGCCTCCGTCACGCCGGGCAGGGCGGACCAGTTCACCTCGCGGGGCCGGACGCCGGTGACCGGCGCGGTCAGCGTCAGTTCGACCTCCGCGTCCCGCCCGGCCGATCGCTGTCCGCCACGCGGACTCACCCGTCCGTCGTCGATGGCGTGGACGCCGGTCGCACGGGTCTCGGTGATCGCCTCGCGGTGGTCGGTGAAGACCACCGCCCCGCCACCGGCGGCGACTTCCGCGATGAACTCGGCCAGCACCCCGTGCGCCGACGCGTCCAGGCCCGACCACGGCTCGTCGAGAACCAGCAGCTCGGGCTCGACGAGCAGCGCCTGGGCGAGCGCCACCTTCTGGGCGTTGCCCTTGGACAGGGTGCGCAGCGACGCGTCCCCGCCACCCACCAGGGCCAGCCGGTCCAGGAGGTGACCCGCCCGGGTCCGGGCCGCCGCGCCGGACAGGCCTCGGATGCGTCCCATGTGGGTGAGGTAGGAGAGCGCGGAGATCCGCTCGTGGGCGGTGAAGCGGTCCGGTACCCAGCCGATGTGCCGCGGTCTGCCCGCCACTTGCCCTGACGTGGGCCGGGACAGTCCCACGAGGATCCTCAACAGGGTCGACTTGCCCGAGCCGTTGGCACCCACCACCGCGAGGACGTCACCGCCCGAGACCTCCAGGTCCACGTCCTGGAGAACCCAACTGCCCCTGCCGTAGCGCTTGCTGACGGACTCGCAACGTAACAAGTCGGCTCCTCGGTGCGATCTGCGCCTCCACGCTAGGACACCCGCCCCGGCACCTGCCCCGGTACTCACCCCGCCACCCGCCCCGCCGCCTCCCGCAGCACTCCCACGAACGCCTCGACCGCCGCCGCGGGTGTCCGCCCCCGTGCCGTCGCCGCGTACACCGCCCGCGCCGGCGCCCCCTCGTCGAGCACCCGCAGCAGCGCGATGTCCGGGCGTACGGACCCGGCGGCGAGCGCCGGGACCAGGGCGACGCCGAGGCCGGCGGCGACGTAGCCCTGTTTGGCGGTCCACTCGGCGACCACGTGCGCCACGCGGGGGCGGAAGTCCTGGCGCAGGGCCGCGTGCAGGAGGGTGCCCTCGGGGCGGGGACTGCCGGAGATCCAGTCGGCGTCGGCGAGGCGGCCGAGGCGGATGGGGGAGGTGGAGCCCGCCAGCGGATGGCCGGCGGGGACGGCGACGTACAGGGACTCGTCGAGGAGATGGTGCAGTTCGTACGACTCCAGCGGGGCGCCGGCCGTCGTCGAGACGATCGCCAGGTCGAGGTGGCCGGTGGTGAGCCGGTCCAGGAGCCTGGGGGTGAGTCCCTCCTCGCGCGAGACGTGGATGCCGGGGTGCCGGGCGCGGAACGCGGCCAGGGCGTGCGGCACCAGCTCCGCGTCCGCGGTCGGGAACGCCCCGAACCGCAGCCGCCCGCCCGCCACTTCGCGCAGGTCGGTCAACTCGCGGGCCACGCCGTACAGGATCTCCACGACGGACTCCGCGTACGGCACGAGGAGCCGGCCGGCCTCCGTGAGCCGCACTCCGCGCGGCAGGCGGTCGAAGAGCGGTGCGCCGCCCAACGCACCCTCCAGCGCGGAGATTTGGCGGGACACGGCCGACTGGGTCCACCCGAGCGCCCGCGCGGCCACCGTGAACGAACCGTGCCGGGCGACCTCCAGGAACACGCGCAGCCAGATCGTCGAGACGTCCGGGGCGGCCGGTGTCGTCCGCGAACTCGCGTGATGCTGATTCGGCATGTCAGCCATGCTAGACATTCGCTTGTCGCATCACATGGCCGCGCCTAGCGTCGGCGGCATGCGTATCACCCTGGACAGTCCGCCCACCGCGCCCCAGCCCGCGAGCCCCTACTACTCCCAGGTCGCCCGGGTCGAACACCCCGACGGCAGCGCCCTGTTGTTCGTCTCGGGCCAGATCGCCGAGGGCGACACCATGGCCGAGCAGACGCGCGGGATCTTCAAGGCGCTGGAGGCTCTGCTGAGGGCCCACGGGGCGACCCTGGACCACGTCATCAACATCCGCTCGTACCTCACCGACATCGACAAGCTGCCCGAATACGGCGCCGTACGGCGGGAGTTCCTGACCGGGACGCCGCCGACGAGCATGACCTTCGAGGCCTCGCGGCTGTTCCGCCCGGAGGCGCAGATCGAGATCGAGGTCGTGGCGGCGGTGCCCGCGCCGCACTGACCACCGTCCGGCCGGCTCAGGCCGCCCCGCCCCCTTCCCCGCCCCTTTCCTCGCCCAGCAGCGCGAGAAAGTCCCGGAAGGCTCCGGGCATGTCCACCGACTCCGGATCGAGCAGCCACTGGTACTGGAGCCCGTCCATCACCGCGACCAGCAGCGGGGCGACCCGCTCGGGCGTGAGGCCGTTCGGGAGGCGGTCGCCGTACTCGGCGCGCAGCACGTCCGCCATGTTCGCCCGCACCCGTGTGTACCGCTCGGTGAAGTACTCCCGCGCCGGATGCCCCTCGGTCACGCTCTCGCCGAGCAGCGCCGAGAAGGTCTGGATGATCGCCGGGCGCATGGCGTTGTACTCGACCAGGGCGGCGAGCAGATCCACCCGCCACCCGGTCTCCGGCACCGCGTCCCACCGGTCCCGCTCCCTCAGGACGGCCACCAGCAGCGCCTCCTTCGTCGGGAAGTGGTGCAGCAGCCCCTGCTGGGTCAGCCCGACCCGCTCGGCCACCGCCGCGAGGCTCGCCCCCCGGTAGCCGCGCTCGGCGATCACCTCAAGGGCGGCCCGGACGATCTCCGCCCGCCGCTCCTCGCTCCTGGCCCTCATGCCGTCACGGTACGGCACGCGGCGCGCGAAAAATAACTGGGAGGTAACGAAACCTACCGCTCTACAGGTAATCGAGGCAGGATGAGAGGGCCCGTAGGCACTCAATGAGGAGGCACTCCCATGGGGGGAACGGAATCGGTCGTCGAGGTCGCGCTCGGCAAGCTGGACCTGGACGCCAAGGCCCGTCTGCTGGCCGGCCAGGACACCTGGTCCCTGCCCGCGCTGCCGGAGATCGGCCTGCGGTCCCTGGTCATGTCCGACGGACCGATCGGCGTCCGGGGTGTGCGCTGGAGCGCCGACGACCCGTCCGTCGCCCTGCCCTCCCCGACCGCCCTCGCGGCCACCTGGGACCCGGAGTTGGCCCGCCGGGCCGGCACGCTGCTCGCCCAGGAGGCCCGTCGCAAGGGCGTCCACGTGCTCCTCGCGCCCACGGTCAACCTGCACCGGTCCCCGCTCGGCGGGCGGCACTTCGAGGCGTACAGCGAGGACCCGTACCTGACGGGACGGATCGGCGCCCAGTACGTCGAGGGCGTACAGGCGGGCGGTGTCGGCACCACCGTCAAGCACTTCGTCGCCAACGACGCCGAGACCGACCGTTTCACCGTCGACAACCTCGTCTCCCCACGCGCCCTGCGCGAGCTGTACTTGGCCCCCTTCGAGCACATCGTCGAGAACGCCCACCCCTGGGGCATCATGACCGCCTACAACACGGTCAACGGCACGACGATGACCGAGCACCGGTATCTGGTGAACGAAGTCCTGCGCGGCGAATGGGGCTTCGACGGCTACAACGTCTCCGACTGGAGCGCCGCCCGCGACACGGTCGCGGCCGTCGAGGGCGGTCTGGACGTCGCGATGCCGGGCCCGCGGACCGTGTACGGCGAGGCCCTCGCCAAGGCCGTCAGGGACGGCGAGGTCGAGGAGGCCACCGTCGACGAGGCCGTCCGCCGGGTCCTGCGGCTCGCCGCCCGCGTCGGCATCCTGGAGGGCGCCGAGCCCGCCGTCACCGAACTGCCCGACCCCGTCGACGGCGAGGAGCTGGCCCGCGAGATCGCCCGCCGCTCCTTCGTCCTCGTCCGCAACGAGCAGGGCGCCCTGCCGTTGCGGGCCAACCGCACGGTCGCCCTCATCGGCGCCGCCGCCCGCGACGCCCGTGTCCTCGGCGGCGGCTCCGCCACCGTCTTCCCCTCCCACATCGTCTCCCCGCTCGACGGCCTCACCGCCGCCCTCCCCGACGGCACCCTCACCTACGCCGTCGGCGCCGACCCCGCCACCGAACTCGCCGTCGCCGACAAGGGGTTCGAGCTGACCACGATCTGCCGGGACGCGGCGGGCGAGGTCATCGGCACGCGATCCGTGCCCAACGGCCACATCCAGTGGATGGGTTCGGACCTCCCGGTCGGCGTCACCCACGAGAACCTGCACACGGTGGAGCTGACCGGCACCTTCACCCCGCGCGACAGCGGCCCGCACACCTTCGGCATCAAGGGCATGGGCCCCTTCACCCTCACCGTCGCCGGCACCACGTACTACGAGGACGTCCAGCGCCCCGCCGACGACAGCGACCCCTTCGAGGCCATCTTCGGCGCCCCGGTGCCCCGCGCCCAGGCCGAACTCGTCGCCGGCGAACCGGTCGAGGTCTCCCTCACCCACGTCTTCTCGCTCCCCGAGGGCGTCCCCTTCAAGGTCGTCGCCTTCGCCCTCGCCCACCAGGAACCGCAGCGCGACGAGGACGAACTGATCGCCGAGGCCGTCGAGTCGGCCCGCGCCGCCGACACCGCGGTCGTCGTGGTCGCCACCACCGAACGCGTCGAGTCGGAGGGCTTCGACCGCAAGGACCTGCAACTCCCGGGTCGGCAGGACGATTTGGTCCGCGCCGTCGCCGCCGTCAATCCGAACACCGTCGTGGTCGTCAACTCCGGCTCCCCGGTCGAGCTGCCCTGGCGCGACGACGTGTCCGCCGTCCTGCTCAGCTGGTTCCCCGGCCAGGAAGGCGGCGCGGCCCTCGCGGACGTCCTCACCGGCACGCACGAGCCGGGCGGCCGGCTGCCCACCACCTGGGGCGCCCTGGCCGACGCCCCGGTCACCCAGGTGACCCCGGTCGACGGCGAACTCCCGTACACCGAGGGCGTCTTCATCGGCTACCGCGCCTGGGAGAAGGAGGGTCGCGCCCCCTCGTACCCCTTCGGCCACGGCCTCGGCTACACCGACTGGACGTACGAGTCGGTCGACGTGGACGGCACGACCGCCACGATCCGCGTCCGCAACTCCGGCACGCGCCCCGGCCGCGAGGTCGTCCAGCTCTACCTGGCTCCCGCCGAACCCAGTGCCGACCGCCCCGGCCGCTGGCTGGCCGGATTCGCGAGCGTCGGGGCCGGTCCGGGCGAGACCACCGAGGCCGTCATCGAACTCCCGCGCCGCACCTTCGAGATCTGGGACGAGACGGCCAACGGGTGGTCGTTTGTGAAGGGTTCGTACGAGATCCAGGTCGGTCGCTCGATCACCGACCGCAGGATCACCGCGACGATTAACGTCTGAGGCGGGACGAGCCTCCCCACGAACTGCCCCGGTCCGGGACCTGACCCCTGGACCGGGGCGAAGTGGTTCCAGGGGCCCTCGGCGGACCAAGCGGTTCGCTCAAGGGCCCTCAACGGCCCTCAGCGGGCGCCGAACCCGTACACCGTCTCCGACCGGTACACCTCGCCCGGTCGCAGCACCGTGCTCGGGAAGTCGGGCCGGTTGGGGGAGTCGGGGAAGTGCTGGGTCTCCAGGGCGACGGCGTCGCCGGGGGAGAAGGGCTCGGGCAGGTGCTCCGCGGTGTACAGCTGGAGACCCGGTTCGGTGGTCGAGACGGTCAGCACGCGCCCGGACGCCGGGTCGTGCAGCTCGGCGACCTCGCGGGGAGCGGGCGTCACCCCGCCGTCGAGCACGAAGTTGTGGTCGTAGCCCGCCCCGACCTTCCGCGTCTCCCGGAAGTCGAACCGCGTGCCCGCGACCCCTGCCGGCACGCCGGTCGGGATCAGATCGGCGTCGACGGGGGTGTAGTGGGAGGCGGCGAGCCGCAGTTCGTGCCCGCCCGCGTTCCCGCCGCCGGCCAGGTTCCAGTACGAGTGGTTCGTCAGGTTCACCACGGTCGGCGCGTCCGTCACCGCCTCGTAGGCGATGCGCAGCGCGCCCGAGTCGTCGAGCGTGTAGGTCGCCGAGACCTCGACCCGGCCCGGAAACCCTTCCTCGCCATGCGGACTGACCCGGCTCAGCCGTACCCCGTGCCCCTCCTCGGGAGCCACCGGTGTCACCTCCCACACGCGCTTGTCGAAGCCACGCTCGCCGCCGTGCAGGGAGTTGGGCGGGGTGTTCTGCGCGAGCGCGTACGTCACGCCGTCCAGCGGGAAGCGGCCGCCGGCGATCCGGTTGGCGTAGCGGCCGACCAGGGCGCCGAGATACGGCTCGGGATGGGTGAGGTAGCCGTCCAGGTCGGCGAACCCGAGCACCACGTTCTGGGTCCGCCCCTCCCGGTCCGGGACCTCGACCGACTGCACGATCCCGCCGTAGGAGAGGATCCGCACCCGGACGCCGGACCGCTCCAGGGTCCAGCGGTGCACCGGGGTGCCGTCGGAAAGTGTGCCGAACTGTTCGCTCATGAGCGAGACCCTAAATCACGCCCCTTTGGCGACGACGGCACGGTAGGCCATCTCCGCCAGTCGCGCCTGGCCGTTCACACTCGGGTGGAACCAGTCCCAGTGGCTCAACTGGTCGGTGCCGAATCGGTAGTCGTAGACCGCGCCGCCGTCGAATCGGCACCGCTCGTCCTTGGCGCAGACCTCCTTGAGGACCTTGTTGTAGTCCTCGACCCGCTGCTGCACGGTGTCCCGGCGCAGGGTCGCCGCCGAGTCCAGCGCGTCCGCGTCGGCCAGCATCGAGGGGCAGATGCCGAGCTTCCACACCTGCTTGCCCAGCGCGTTGGTGCGCCCCTGGGACCACAGCCGCTTCAGGTTCGGCACGCTCGCCACGTACACCTGCGTCTTCGGCAGTCGCGTGCGCAGTGAGCTCAGGGCGTCCTCGAAGTCGGTGCGGAAGTCGGCCACCGAGGTCATCGCCGAGGTCGAGGAGCGGCAGGCGTCGTTCGCGCCCACCATCACCGTCATCAACTGCGGCTTCTTCACGGCCGCCTGCGCGATCTGCCCCGACAGGTCGGCCATCCGGGCGCCGGTGACCGCGTAGTTCCAACTGTGCTCGGCCGCCTTCGCCCGCCCCAGCAGCCGTACGGCGAGACTGTCCACCTGCTCACTGTCGCCCGTGGCCCACGACACCTCCGGGCAGTCCGACAGCACCGAACAGGCGTCGAAGCCGCGCGTGATGGAGTCGCCCACGGCGGCGACGGAGCCCGGACTCACGTCCCAGGCCGGTGGGGACGGCTTCGCCTGCTTCGCCTTCGTGCCGTCCGGCGCCGGGGAGTTGCCACCGGCCGCGTCACAGCCCGCGACCCCCAGGACGGTCGCCGTCACGGCCGCCAGCACGGTCCGGGAGCGGTGGCTGGGCTTCCGCATCGGCGATGATCCCCTCACTCGGCGCACACCGGCGGACATCCACCGGTCTCCGTCCATAACAACGCGCGAGAGTTCCCGAACCACCCGGCGTGCAACGGTTCACGCCGTACAGGCGTCCTGCCGGGTGAATGGCAGGTGTTTGTGGGCATCAGGACGGACGGTACGTCACACTCCTTGCGCCGCCGCACGGTAGCCTCGCCATCAACGTGGCCCGCCCGCCACAACCGCCCGCCAGTCAGCAAGATGTCCCGCTCAGCCCGGAGGTCCCGGTGACGACACGTGGAGTTCTGTACGTGCACTCCGCGCCGCGCGCGCTGTGCCCACACGTCGAATGGGCCGTAGCCGGCGTGCTCGGCACCCGCGTCAATCTCGACTGGATCCGGCAACCGGCCGCGCCCGGCACCTGGCGCTCGGAGTTCTCCTGGCAGGGCCAGCCCGGCACCGCGTCCAAACTCGCCTCCGCGCTGCGCGGCTGGCACCTGCTGCGCTTCGAGGTCACCGCCGAGCCGTGCGCCACAGCCGAGGGCGAGCGCTACAGCTGCACCCCCGAACTCGGCATCTTCCACGCCGTCACCGGCATCCACGGCGACATCCTCATCCCGGAGGACCGCCTGCGCGCGGCCCTGATCCGCTCCCAACAGGGCGAGACGGACCTGGAAGCGGAGATCGCCAAGCTGCTCGGCAAGCCGTGGGACGACGAGTTGGAGCCGTTCAGGTATGCCGGTGAGGGCGCGCCGGTGCGCTGGTTGCATCAGGTCGTGTGAGCCGACCAGGGGCGCGGGGAACTGCGCGACCAGCCCCCACCGGCCGTTGGACGAAAGACGGCGTGTGGCCCGCCCCCAACCCGGGGAGCGGGCCACACGCCGTTCACAGCGAAGCTCAGACCGTACGGAACGCCAGCACCACGTTGTGCCCGCCGAACCCGAACGAGTCGTTCAGCGCGGCGATACGGCCCTCGACCGGCAGCTTGCGGGCCTCGCCGCGGACGACGTCCGCGTTGGCCTCCGCCTCCGGGTCGAGGTTGTCGACGTTGATGGTCGGCGGGGCGAGCCGGTTGTACAGCGCGAGGACGGTCGCGACCGTCTCGACACCGCCGGCGCCGCCGAGCAGGTGACCGGTCATCGACTTGGTCGCGGAGACCGCCATGTGGTCCGCGTCGTCGCCGAACACCTTGCGCAGCGCCTTCAGTTCCGCCACGTCACCGGCTGGCGTCGAGGTCGCGTGCGCGTTCACGTGCACGATCTCCGCCGGGTCCAGGTCGGTGTTGTCGAGCAGGTTCTGCAGGGCGTGCGAGATGCCGCGCCCCTCCGGCTCGGGCTGCACGATGTCGTGGCCGTCGGCGGAGATGCCCTGCCCGACCGCCTCGGCGTACACCCGGGCGCCGCGCTTGGCGGCGTGCTCGGCGGACTCAAGGACGATCACGCCGGCGCCCTCGCCGAGGACGAAGCCGTCCCGGCCGGTGTCGTAGGGACGCGAGGCGCCCTGCGGGTCGTCGTTGTTCTTGGACATCGCCATCATGTTGCCGAACGCGGCGATGGGCAGGGGGTGGATGGCCGCCTCCGTGCCACCCGCAACGACGACGTCGGCGCGGCCGGTGCGGATCATCTCGATGGCGTAGCCGATGGCCTCGGCGCCCGAGGCGCAGGCGGAGACCGGCGTGTGCACGCCCGCGCGGGCGCCCACGAGCAGCCCCACGTTGGCGGACGGGCCGTTCGGCATCAGCATGGGAACGGTGTGCGGGGAGACGCGGCGGACGCCCTTCTCCTTCAGCACGTCGTACTGGTCGAGCAGGGTCGTCACACCGCCGATCCCGGAGGCGATGACGGTGCCCAGGCGGTCGGGGTCGACCGCGGCATCGTCACCTGCCTTGTCGGTGAAACCGGCGTCGGCCCACGCCTCCTTGGCCGCGATCAGCGCGAACTGCGCCGAGCGGTCCAGACGGCGGGCCTGCGGACGCGGGATGACCTCGGAAGGGTCCACGGCGGCCGGCGCGGCGATACGGACCGCCTGCTCGGCGGCCCACTCCTGCTCCAGGGGCTTGACGCCGGAACGTCCGGCGACCAGTCCCTCCCAGGTCGAGGCTGCGTCGCCACCCAGCGGTGTGGTTGCGCCGATACCGGTGACGACCACGGTGCGATTGGTCGGGCTCACGGGAATTCTTTCTCCAACGATTACGAGGATTCAGCGGCGCCACCGCCGGGTGGCGGGGCCATGCAGTCAGGCCTGAGCGGTGGCTCAGCCCTGGTGCTTGAGGATGTAGTCGGTCGCGTCGCCGACCGTCTTGAGGTTCTTGACGTCCTCGTCGGGGATCTTGACGTCGAAGCGCTCTTCGGCGGCGACGACGACCTCGACCATGGACAGCGAGTCGACGTCCAGGTCGTCGGTGAAGGACTTGTCCAGCTGGACGTCCTCAACCGGGATGCCGGCGATCTCGTTCACGATGTCGGCGAGACCGGCGACGATCTCTTCCTGAGTGGCGGCCATGTCAGGCGCTCCTTCTTTGTGATCCAGAGGGTTTGGCGGTGGTGCCGTACCGGATCGTTGGTGATGATCCGGCACGCAGTGCCTAGGGGAGGGTAACGACCGTCGCGGCGTACACGAGACCCGCCCCGAAGCCGATGACGAGCGCGGTGTCGCCGCTCTTCGCCTCACCGGTCGCCAGAAGCCGCTCCATCGCGAGCGGAATCGAGGCGGCCGAGGTGTTGCCGGTGGTGCGTACGTCACGCGCGACCGTGACGTGCTCCGGCAGTTTCAGTGTCTTCACCATCGAGTCGATGATCCGCTCGTTGGCCTGGTGGGGAATGAAGACGTCCAGGTCGTTCGCGGTGATTCCGGCCGCGTCCAGCGCCTGCTGGGCGACCTTCGCCATCTCGAACACGGCCCAGCGGAACACCGCCTGGCCCTCCTGCGTGATCGCAGGGAACTTGCCCGTGCTGTCGTACTCGGTCCACGGCACGGTCTGCTTGATGGTGTCCGACTTGTCACCCTCGGAGCCCCACACGGTCGGACCGATGTGCGGTTCCGTGGCGGGGCCGACCACGACCGCGCCCGCGCCGTCGCCGAACAGGAAGGCCGTCGCGCGGTCCTCCAGGTCGGTCAGGTCGGACAGCCGCTCCACGCCGATGACGAGGACGTACTCCGCGCTGCCCTCGACGACCATGCCCTTGGCGAGGGTCAGGCCGTAGCCGAAGCCGGCGCAGCCCGCCGAGATGTCGAACGCGGCGGCCTTGTTCGTGCCGAGCTTGTCGGCGATCTCGGTTGCCACGGCCGGCGTCTGCTTGAAGTGCGAGACGGTCGAGACGATCACGCCGCCGATCTGCTCGGCGGAGATGCCCGCGTCCGCGATCGCCTTGCCGGACGCCTCGATGGACATCGCGGCGACCGTCTCCTCGGCGTTCGCCCAGTGCCGGGTCTCGATGCCCGAGCGCGACCGGATCCACTCGTCGGAGGAGTCGATCGTCTCGAGGATCACCTCGTTCGGCACGACCCGGGTCGGGCGGTAGCCGCCGACGCCCAGGATGCGCGCGTACGGGGCGCCCTTGCTGGGCTTGATCTTCGACATGCTCTCGGGCTCCTTGTCAGGCACCCGCCGCGTCAGCGGCAGATGTGAGCGTCTCGGCGATGAGCTCGCGAGCCGCGTCGAGGTCGTCGGGGGTCTTGAGGGCCAGCGTCTTCACGCCGGGCAGCGCGCGCTTGGCGAGGCCGGTCAGGGTGCCGCCGGGGCACACCTCGATCAGGGCCGTGACGCCGAGCTCCTTGAAGGTCTCCATGCACAGGTCCCAGCGGACCGGGTTGGCGACCTGGCCGACCAGCCGCTGCAGGATCTCCGCGCCGGTGGCGACCGTACGCCCGTCCTTGTTGGAGACGTACGGGAGCTTCGGGTCGCCCGGCGCGAGGTCGGCCGCGGCCTTGGCCAGCGCGTCGACGGCCGGGGCCATGTGGTGGGTGTGGAAGGCGCCGGCGACCTTGAGCGGGACGACCTTGCGGACGCCCTCGGGCTTGTCCTCGGCGAGCGCGGCGAGCTGCTCCAGCGTGCCGGCCGCGACGATCTGGCCCGCGCCGTTCACGTTCGCCGGGGTCAGGCCCAGCTTCTCCAGGTGCGCGACGGAGACCTCGGGGTCGCCGCCGAGCAGCGCCGACATGCCGGTCTCGGTGATCGCGGCGGCGTCGGCCATGGCCAGACCCCGCTTGCGGACGAGGGTGAGGGCGGCGGAGTCGTCCAGGACGCCCGCGAAGGCGGCCGCGGTGATCTCGCCGACGGAGTGGCCCGCGACCGCGCCCGGGGTGACGTCGCCGAGGGCGGTGGCGGACAGGAGCCCGGCGGCGACCAGCAGCGGCTGGGCGACGGCGGTGTCACGGATCGCGTCCGCGTCGGCCTGTGTGCCGTAGTGGGCGAGGTCCAGGCCGATGGCGTCCGACCACGCGGCGACGCGGTCGGCGGCACCGGGGAGGTCGAGCCAGGGAGTCAGGAAGCCGGGCGTCTGAGCGCCCTGGCCGGGAGCGACGAGTACGAGCACTCTCACACTCTCTCTTGTGGACGGCCACGACCGCCCGTGGGGACAGGGACGAAGAACACGAGGCGCTTTTGTGGAGCCCCGACAAAAGGCTAGGTCTGGGGATCTCCATCGGCCAGACGCCCCAGGATCAGCGCGATGCGCAACGTGAACGCCGACCGTACATCCGACGGCGACCAGCCGGTGACGTCAGTCACACGTCGAAGCCGGTAGCGCACGGTGTTCGGGTGCACGAAGAGCATCCGGGCGGCGCCTTCGAGACTGCTCGCCTGTTCGAGATAGACCGAGAGGGTTTCCAGGAGGGCCGACCCGGCCTCCTCCAGCGGTCTGTAGATCTCCTCCACCAACTGCTCGCGCGCGCCGGGATCACCGGCCATCGCGCGCTCCGGCAGCAGATCGTCCGCGAGGACCGGCCGCGGGGCGTCCTGCCAGGCCGAACACGCCTTGAGCCCGGCGGCCGCGGCCTGCGCGGACCGGGTTCCGGCGAGCAGGTCGGGCACGACGGGTCCGGCCACCACGGGACCGGCGGCGAAAGGCCCGATCAGCGACTTGGCGACGGCGATCGGGTTGTCGCTGCCGCCGGCGATCACCACGAGCCGGTCGCCGAGCACGCCGGTGAGCACCTGGAGCTTGGCGTGGCGGGCGGCCCGCCGGATGGCCTCGACCGTCAGCTCGGAGTCCCCGTCGGGCGCGGTCCCCAGGACCACGCAGACATGTTCGGGCGCGTTCCACCCGAGGGCGGCGGCCCGGCTGACGGCGCCCTCGTCGGCCTCCCCGCTGAGCACCGCGTTGACCACGAGGGACTCCAGGCGCGCGTCCCAGGCACCGCGTGCCTCGGCGGCCTGGGCGTACACCTGGGCGGTGGCGAAGGCGATCTCGCGGGCGTACACCAGCAGCGCCTCGCGCAGCACGTTCTCGTCGCCGGGGGCCGCGACCTCGTCGATCGCGGACTCCATGACCTCGATGGTGGTCCGCACCATCTCGACCGTCTGCCGCAGCGTGATCGCCCGGGTCAGCTCACGCGGCGCGGTGCCGAACACGTCCGTCGAGATCGCCTGCGGGGCGTCGGGCCGCCGGAACCACTCGGTGAACGCGGCGATACCCGCCTGGGCGACCAGCCCGATCCAGGAACGGTTCTCCGGGGGCATCGCCCGGTACCACGGCAGCGTCTCGTCCATCCGCGCGATGGCCTGCGCGGCGAGACTTCCGGACGACTTCTCGAGGCGCCTCAGGGTCGCGGAGTGCGAATGGACGGGCACCGGGGCGCCGGGCTTGCTGGCTTCGGGTTCGGGCACGGGGACAAGACTGCCTTATCGGGACGGGGGCGTGGGAAGTCGGGGCTACCGTGGGGGCGTGATGGATGTGCGGCGCGCTGCTGAGCGCTATCCAGGTGGGGAGCCGGCGGCCGGCATCGAGTCCTGGCACGCCTTCTCCTTCGGGCCGCACTACGAGCCCGACAACCTTCGGTTCGGGGCGGTGATCGCCTGCAACGAGGAGCGGCTCGCTCCGGGTGCCGGGTTCGACGAGCACCCGCACAGCCACACCGAGATCGTGACGTGGGTGGCCGACGGGGAGCTGACCCATCGGGACTCGGCGGGCCACGAGACCGTCGTCAGGGCCGGGGACGTGCAGCGGCTCAGTTCCGGGGCGGGGGTACGGCATGTCGAGCGCAATGCCGGGCCGGTGCCTCTTGTCTTCGTCCAGATGTGGCTCGCCCCGCTGGAGCCCGGTGGCGAACCCGCCTACGAGATCGTCCACGGCATCGCCGACTCCACGCCGTACGCCGTCCCGGAGGCGGGCGCGATGCTGCATGTGCGGCGGTTGAGGGCGGGGGAGCGGACGGCGGTGCCGGACGGGGCCTTTGTCTACGTGCATGTCGTGCGCGGTGAAGTCGGGCTGGACGGCGAGGAGTTGGGGGCCGGTGACGCGGCCCGCATCACCGACGCCAAGGGGGTCGAGGCGGTGGGGGTGACGCCCGTGGAGCTGCTGGTGTGGGAGATGGCGGGCCAGGGCCGGAACTAGGGCCCGGACTAAGGGAGTTCGGCGAGCACCGCATCCGTGAACGCCGGCCACGCCTCGACCGCCCACGGTCCGAACGCCCGGTCCGTCAGGGCCACGCAGGCCGCGCCCGCGTCCGGGTCGAGCCACAGGAACGTACCCGACTGGCCGAAGTGGCCGAAGGTGCGCGGCGAGGACGAACCGCCCGTCCAGTGCGGGGACTTGGAGTCGCGGATCTCGAAGCCGAGGCCCCAGTCGTTGGGGTTCTGGTGGCCGTAGCCCGGTAGGACGCCCTTGGTGCCCGGGTACTGGACCGTCATCGCCTCGGCGACCGTGCGCGGGTCGAGCAGACGCGGGGCCTGGACCTCGGCGGCGAACCGGAGCAGGTCCTGGACCGTCGAGACACCGTCCTTGGCGGGAGAGCCGTCGAGGGAGGTGGCGTTCATGCCCAGCGGTTCGAGGACCGCCTGGTGCAGATAGTCGGCGAAGGGGATCTCCGTCGCCGTGGCGATGTGCTCGCCGAGCTGCTCGAAACCGGCGTTGGAGTACAGCCGCCGCTCACCGGGCGGCGCCGTCACGCGGTGTTCGTCGAAGGCCAGGCCCGAGGTGTGCGCGAGCAGGTGCCGCACCGTCGCCCCGGGCGGCCCGGCCGGTTCGTCGAGGTCGATCGCCCCCTCCTCGTACGCGACGAGGGCGGCGTACGCCGCGAGCGGCTTGGTGACCGAGGCCAGCGGGAAACGGTGGTCCGCCGGGCCGTGCGTGCCCAGGAGCGTGCCGTCCACGCGCACGGCGCCGGCCGCGGCGGTGGGAACCGCCCAGTTCTCGATCAGCGCGAGGCTCTTCAGCGACATGCCGTCGAGCCTATGCGCTCACAGGTGCAGCTCCAGCAAGGGGTCCGGCTTGGGCCGGAAGCCGAGGGAGACGTACAGCGGCTCGGCCTGCGGCGACGCGGTCAGGTGGACCCGGGCGGCACCCCGCTCGCGGAACCAGGACAGCAGCTCCTCCATGCACGCGCGCGCGTACCCGCGCCGCCGCGCGTCCGGATCGGTCGCCACGCTGAAGACGTAGCCGACCACCCCGCGCGGATCGCCGGACTTCCCGATCCGGTAGTCGACGGTCCCCACGACCAGCGCGGCCAGCCCCTCGGGCCGCTCGGGATGGTCCACGACGAACGCGGCGAAGTCCCCGTCCCGCTCGCCCAGCTTCTCCCGCAGGGTCGGCAGCGATTCGGCATGCCATTGCGTGGACCCGTCCGACCCCGGCAGGGCGTCGATCATCACCTGGCGCAGACGCAGCACTTCCGGCGCGTCCTCCGGCACCGCACGACGTACGAGACTCATGCCCGTACGCTAGCGACCGCCCGGCAACCCCGTCCTGCCGATTTATTACCTGTTCCGCTTGCTTGGAGTGCACTCCAAGGCCATAGCGTTGAGCGCATGACGGTGATGGAGACCACCCCCACCAGGACCGACCTCTGCGGCGCCCCGCCCCACCCGCACCGGCGCCCCGAGGGCGAGGACAGCTACACGATCAGCGAGGTCGTCGCGTTCACCGGCCTGACCGCGCACACCCTGCGCTGGTACGAGCGCATCGGGCTCATGCCGCACGTCGACCGCTCCCACACCGGCCAGCGCCGCTACACCAACCGCGACCTCGACTGGCTCGACCTCGTCGGCAAGCTGCGGCTCACCGGCATGCCGGTCGCCGACATGGTCCGGTACGCCGAACTCGTGCGCGAGGGCGACCACACCTTCGGCGACCGTTTCGAGCTCCTCGAAGCGACCCGCCGGGACGTCGTGGCCCGGATCGCCGAGCTCCAGGACACGCTCGCGGTGCTCGACCGGAAGATCAGTTTCTACGCGGACGCCGACGGCGCCCGCGCCTACGAGGCGGAGAAAGTGCGATGACGAACGGCAGGATCCCGACCGTACGACTCGGCGCCACCGGTCCGGAGGTCGGCGTCCAGGGCCTGGGCTGCATGGGCATGAGCTTCGCCTACGGCCCCTCGGACGCGCAGGAGTCCCGCGCCACCCTGGAGCGCGCCCTCGAACTGGGGATCACGCTGTACGACACGGCGGACGCGTACGGCCAGGGCGAGAACGAGCGCTTCCTGTCCCCCTTCTTCAAGGCCAACCGCGACCAGGTCGTCATCGCGACCAAGTTCGCCCTGTCGATCCCGCCGGGCGAGCCCACGCGCCGGGTCATCCGCAACGACCCGCCGTACATCCGCCAGGCCGTCGAGGCGAGCCTCAAGCGCCTGGACGTCGACGAGATCGACCTCTATTACATGCACCGGCGCGATGTGAACGTACCGATCGAGGAGTCCGTCGGCGCCATGGCCGAACTGGTCCGCCAGGGCAAGGTCAAGCACCTGGGCCTGAGCGAGGTCACGGCGGCGGAACTCCGCGCGGCCCACGCGATCCACCCGATCGCGGCCGTGCAGTCCGAGTGGTCCCTGTTCAGCCGGGACATCGAGCCCAACGTGGTCCCGGCCGCGCGCGAACTGGGCGTGGCCCTCGTCCCCTACTCCCCGCTCGGACGGGGCTTCCTCACCGGCTCCTTCACCAACGCCGACAAGGAACTCACCTCCGACGACTTCCGCCGCCAGCAGCCCCGCTACACGGGCGAGAACGCGGCGGCCAACGCGGCCCTCCTGGACCCCATCCGCACCGTCGCCGCGGCCCACGAAGCCTCCCTCGGCCAGATCGCCCTGGCCTGGGCCCAGCAACAGGCAACGGTCCACAACCTGCCGGTCGTCCCGATCCCGGGCACGCGCAAGCCGAGCAGGGTGGAGGAGAACGCGGGCGCGACGGCCATCGTCCTGACGGACGAGGAACTGGCGGCCCTGGAGCCGATCGCGTCGAAGGTGGCGGGAGACCGCTACGCGGACATGCGGTTCTCTTCAGCGGGCCGCGAGTGAATGCCGGGTAGGGGCGCGGGGAACTGCGCGACCAGCCCCCACGAACCCGCACCCGACGAAGCACCTCACAACTCAGCCAGCAACTCCGCCTTCTTCACGGAGAACTCCTCGTCCGTGACGAGCCCTGCTTGATGCAGCTCTCCCAGGTGACGGATCCTCTCGGCGATGTCGGCCGGATCGCGCCTCGGCGCACCGGCCGACACCGCCGCCACCGGCCCCCGATCCCGAACCGCCGCCAACACCGCCGCAGCGAACGGCAACGACTCGTGCACGGGCCCGTACCCCAGCCCGAACACCACGGCCGCCGGATCCTGATCCGCCTGCGCCGGCTGCGCGCCCACATCCCGTCGCAGCAACCGCAGATGCCCTTCGAACACCTCGGGCGAGCGCCACTCGACACCACTCAGCTCCGTCACCGGGAAACTCTGGTCCCCGGCCTTCCACTTCGCCGACGACGCCCCGGTCCAGAACCACCGGAAGTGCACGGTCTTCCCGTCGAAGGACGCCTTCGCGTCGTACGCCTTGAACGCCCGGGGCGCTTCGGGAGCCTCCACCAGGAACCGCTCCGCGGGCTCACCGTCCCCGCTCAGCCGCGCCCGCAACTCGTCCGCGTAGTACTCGGCGAGCGTCTCGCGCTCGGCGGACAGCACCAGCCGGTAGGGATCACACGCTTCCTTCAGCTGCCCCGCCGCCGCCTCCATCAGTGGATCCGCCCCGACCCGCGGAGCGATCCGCAGGACCACGGTGCCGCGCTTGCCGGGAGTCAGCGTCACCCCGGCGATCGCGTCGAGCGGGACACGCCGTTCCCCCAGCGCCTGAAACAGCTTGGGTGTCCGAATTCCGCGCTCGTAGCGGATGAGCACGGAGTCGGACTCGAACTCCCAGGCAGCGTGAAATCCGGCCAGTACGTCACCCATGCGGCTCATCGTATGCGCGGAGCGCTTCTTCGTCGCCATCTCGCGCAGACCGCAGTTCCTGCGCCTCTACGCGCGTCCGGTCGGCGCCGCGCCGGACAAACCGGCGTGGCAGGCGTCGTTGTCACGCGCGCACCGCACAGAGCCGTACGCGCCGACGCCGATCTCGGCGAAGTTGAGCAGGCTCTCGGTGTCCGGCTCGAAATAGCCGCCGTGGCCCTTCGCGCCCTGTGCCGACAGCACCCGCGCCCCGAAGGCCGAGGAGACCGGGTCGGCGCCGTGGCCGAGCCCGCCGAGCTCCAGATAGGGCACGTCCTGGATCCAGTCGGTGGCGTCCCGCATCGACCACACCTGTGCGGAGGTGTGCAGATGGGAGGCCTTCTCGGTGCGCATGCCGGGGCTGCCGGCCACCGCTATGTCGGCCACCCGGCGCGGCAGCGTGTGCGCGGCGACCCCGCACACCACGGAGCCGTAGCTGTGGCAGAACAGTGAGATCGGCGCCTTGCCGGGCAGGGCGCGGACCAGGGCGTTCAGCCGGACCGCGCCGTCCTTGGCGCGCATCGCGGTCGCCGAGTCGATGCCGAGTCCGGCGGGCGCGGTGTAGTCGGCCCAGGCGATCACGGCCGTACGCGTCGAGGGGTCGGCCGCCTGCTCCGCGTTGTAGAGCGACTTGGCCATGCCGACCGGTGCCGAGTACGGCTTGTTGGTCTTCTGGAAGGTGAGCAGGTCGGTGTCGACGCCGGGGACGACGACCGAGACGCGCTCGGCGTGCTGGAGGTTGCCGAAGACCTCGGCGATCCGGCCGGCACCCTCGGGGTCGAAGGCGAGGATGTGCCGGCCCGGGTGCATGAGCGCCTCGTAGCGGTGCATCCGGCGGCCGGCCTCGTGCTGCCCGGAGGGCGAGAGCCGGCTGTCGTGCATGCGCTTGGCCTCCACCCTGCGCTGCTTGGCGAGCGCGAGGCGGTTGGCGCGGTAGCGCAGGGCGACGGGGGCGCCGTTCATGTTGCCGACCGCGAGGGGGTAGCGGCGCGCCAGGTCGGTGCGCTGCTGCACGGTGAGCGAGGCGAAGAACCGGGAGAGCGCGGCGGGGGCCGCGTCCGGGTCCGGCAGCCGGTGTCCGTGCAGGTGGCCGTGCTCCCAGGAGGAGCGCGAGGCCTGGAGCGGGGTCCTGTCGTGGTGGCTGCGCAGGGCCGTCCAGCCCGTGGTCGCCAGCATCACGAAAACGACGGCCAGCGCGAGCAGTGCGCGCCAGACGTTCAGTTGCGGGGAGGTGTCGAAGGAAGTCACTGGGAGGACACACTAGGAGAACGGGACGGTCTCGCGTGAGCCGAGTGACCGAGATCACGTTTCGATAACCGTGGCGTTGACCTCAAAGGTTCCGAAGGTTCCTCAGTGTGTTCGCCAGCTGTCCGTGAGTGCGGGTCCCACCTGTTCGAGGTAGGTGTTCGTCAGCTCGCGCATCGCCGCCAGACCGAGGTCCTCGCGCCGGGTCCACTGCCGCTCCACCACCCGCATCACCCCGCCGAAGACGGCGACGGCCAGCCGCGGTCGCGGATCGGCGTCCACGTCCAGGCCTTCGCGCTCGGCGAGCACGCGCGCGATGGTCTCCTCGGTCTCCTCGCTGTGCCGCAGATGCGCCGCCAGCAGCACCGGCGTCGACTCGATCACCCGGTACATGCGCAGGAAGCTCTCCAGCGGGACGACCGACTCGACGATCTCGTTGAGGGCGTCCCAGTTCCCGAGCACCGCCCGGCGCAGCGCTTCCAGCGGCGCCTCGTGGGCGGGCCGCTCGCGCACCGCCTCGATGAAGCGGTCGGTGACCAGGTCGTGCAGCGCGAGGGCGGCCTCGTCCTTGCCGGCGAAGTAGCGGAAGAAGGTGCGCTGGGAGACGTCGACGGCGGCCGCGATGTCGTCGACGGTGGTCCGCTCGTAACCGCGGGAGGTGAACAACTCGACGGCGGCGCGCAGCAGCTCGTCCCGGGTGCGCTGTTTCTTGCGTTCGCGCAGTGTTTCCATATGCGTCAGTTACCGACTTGTGAATTGGTTTGTCAATTGTCAGCGGCTGTCATTAGCCTCGCGGTATGACTAGTCAGACCACCATCGAGACGGCGGGGTCGGGGGACAAGGCACCAACGGTCCCGTCGGACAAGGCGCCGGGCGCCGGGCTGCGCGGCCACCCCTGGTTCACCCTCATCACGGTCGCCGTCGGGGTCATGATGGTGGCCCTGGACGGCACCATCGTGGCCATCGCCAACCCGGCCATCCAGAAGGACCTGGGCGCGAGCTTCGCCGACGTCCAGTGGATCACCAACGGCTACTTCCTGGCCCTCGCGGTCTCCCTGATCACCGCCGGCAAGCTCGGCGACCGCTTCGGGCACCGCCAGACCTTCCTGATCGGCGTCACCGGCTTCGCCGCCGCGTCCGGCGCCATCGGCCTGTCCAGCAGCATCGCCGCGGTCGTCACCTTCCGCGTGCTGCAGGGTCTGTTCGGCGCGCTGCTGATGCCGGCCGCGCTCGGCCTGCTGCGCGCCACCTTCCCGGCCGAGAAGCTGAACATGGCGATCGGCATCTGGGGCATGGTCATCGGCGCCTCCACCGCGGGCGGCCCGATCCTCGGCGGTGTCCTGGTCGAGCACGTCAACTGGCAGTCGGTGTTCTTCATCAACGTGCCCGTCGGCATCATCGCCCTGATCCTGGGCCTGGTGATCCTGCTGGACCACCGCGCCGAGAACGCGCCGCGCTCCTTCGACCTCCTGGGCATCGGCCTGCTGTCCGGCGCGATGTTCTGCCTGGTCTGGGCCCTCATCAAGGCCCCGGCGTGGGGCTGGGGCGACGGCAAGACCTGGGCGTTCCTGGCCGCGGCGGTCCTCGGCTTCGCGCTCTTCGCCTTCTGGGAGACGAAGGTCAAGGAGCCGCTGATCCCGCTGGGCCTGTTCCGCTCGGTCGCGCTGTCCGCGGGTGTGGTGCTGATGGTCCTGATGGCCATCGCCTTCATGGGCGGCCTGTTCTTCGTGACGTTCTACCTGCAGAACGTGCACGGGATGAGCCCCATCGACGCGGGCCTGCACCTCCTTCCCCTCACCGGCATGATGATCGTCGGCTCCCCGCTCGCGGGCGCCCTGATCACCAAGCTCGGCCCGCGCATCCCGCTGGCCGGCGGCATGGCATCCGTCGCGATCGCCATGTACGGCATGTCGACGCTGGAGACGGACACCGGCAGCGCCGTGATGTCCATCTGGTTCGCCCTGCTCGGCCTCGGCCTCGCGCCGGTCATGGTCGGCGCCACCGAGGTCATCGTCGGCAACGCGCCGATGGAGCTCTCCGGTGTCGCCGGCGGTCTCCAGCAGGCCGCGATGCAGATCGGCGGCAGCCTCGGCACCGCGGTCCTCGGCGGTGTGATGGCGTCCAAGGTGGACAGCGACCTGGCGGCCAACTGGAAGGGCGCCGGGCTCCCCGAGCTCACCCCGAGCCAGCTTGACCAGGCCTCCGAGGCCGTCCAGGTAGGCGTGGCACCCGTCGCCAAGGGCACGCCCGAGGCGATCGCCGCGAAGATCGCCGACGTCGCGCACGACACCTTCATCTCCGGCATGAGCCTCGCCTCCCTCGTCGCGTGCGGGGTGGCGGTCGTGGCGGTCTTCGTCGCCTTCCTCACCAAACGCGGTGCGAACGCGGAGGCGGGCGCGGGCGTGGGCCACATCTGACGGGACGGGGTCCGGCGGACGGTCTGTCGGGCTTCCCCGCCGGGTTCCACGAGTCCCTGACGGGTTTTCAACGGACTTCGCCTATCAGGGTGAAGACGCTAAAGATTCCTTCTGTTCGGCACGCGCCGCAGGTCACAGTGGGTCAAGCCCTCCGCAGGGGGTGACTCGGGACCGCGGCGCGCTGCCGGAGGGGGACAGCGCGCCGCAGGCCCGGGGCGATGAGCGGCCGGATCGGGGGTACCCGCACTTCTGAGCCCCGAACGGACTCCGGGGCCGAGGGAGTTGATGATGGCGGGCTTCGGCAGCAAAACGCGCAAGTACCCCCGCTCGCGTGGCCGCATGAGGTCACGGACCGGGCCGGACCGCGCGACGCTGGGAATCGTCGGAGTCGTCTGCGCGATCGCGGGATTCTTCGTACTGGGCCTGATCCTCGGCCCGGTCGCGGTCGTCTGCGGTTGGTTCGCCATGGGCCGCACCTGGTCCTGGTCCAGGACCCGTCCGGTCCCGGCCCTGGTGGCCGTGGTCCTGGGCGCGCTCGACACGCTCCTGGCGATCTACTGGCTGTTCCTCTAGACCGGACCCGCCATCAACTCCGGTCATGTCTTGGCCGACGGCTCCCGCAACGGCGCGGACGGCTCGCGCAACGCCGCGACCTCGGCGCGCAGCGCCCGTACCTCCTCGGTGAGCGCCTCGATGGCCTCGGTCTGCCGCCGCTCCTCCACGTCGTCCTTCTCGAACCGCGCGAGGAACCACGTGGCGATGTTCGCGGTCACCACACCGAGCAGCGCGATCCCGGACAGCATCAGCCCGACGGCGACCATCCGCCCGAGCCCGGTGGTCGGCGCGTGGTCCCCGTACCCCACGGTCGTCATCGTCGTGAACGACCACCACAGGGCGTCACCCAACGTCCGGATGTTCCCGTTCGGCGAGTCCCGCTCGACCGACAGCACGGCCAGCGACCCGAACATCAGCAGCCCGACGACGGCGCCCACGACATACGTCGTCAGCTGGATCTGCGAGGCCATCCGCGCCCGCCGCCCCACCAGCATCAGCGTGGACACCATGCGCAGCAGCCGCAACGGCTGGAGCAGCGGCAGCAGTACGGCACACAGGTCCAGCCAGTGCGTCCGGACGAACTGCGTGCGCTGCCGGCTCATCGCCAGCCGCACCAGGTAGTCCCCGGCGAACGCGCCCCACACCACCCACTCGACCGCCGTGCACACCGTCGTCAGCGAATGCCCGGCGGTCTTGTCCACGATCGGCACGGCGTAGGCGATGGCGAACCCCACCGCGAGCGCCAGCAGGGGCCGTTGGGTGCGCTGCTCCCAACGGGCTTGCGCCGATAGTTCCTTCATGCCCGCATCGTAAAGAAACACCAAAGGGTGGTGAGGCCATCGGCCTCACCACCCCTCGGTCGTTCCGGCTAGGCGTCGCCGCCGGCAGCTCCAGGATCCGCAGCCGTGACATCCAGCAACTGGTACCGGTCGATGGCCTGCTTCAGCGCCGACCGGTCGACCTTCCCTTCCCTTGCCAGCTCCGTCAGCACGGCCACCACGATCGACTGCGCGTCGATGTGGAAGAACCGCCGAGCCGCGCCGCGGGTGTCCGCGAATCCGAACCCGTCCGCGCCCAGCGACTGGTAGGTCCCCGGCACCCAGCGCGCGATCTGGTCCGGAACCGACCGCATCCAGTCGGACACGGCCACGAACGGACCCTGCGCGTTGCCCAACTTCCGCGTCACATAAGGAACCCGCTGCTCCTCCTCGGGATGCAGCAGATTGTGCCGCTCGACGTCGATCGCCTCGCGCCGCAGCTCGTTCCAGGAGGTCGCCGACCAGACATCGGCCCGCACGTTCCAGTCCTCCGCGAGGATCCGCTGCGCCTCGACCGCCCACGGCACCGCCACACCGGAGGCGAGGATCTGCGCCGGGATCGAGCCCGAAGTCCCTTCGCCGACGCGGTGGATGCCCTTGACGATGCCCTCGACGTCCACGTTCTCCGGCTCGGCCGGGTGCAGGATGGGCTCGTTGTAGACGGTCAGGTAGTAGAAGACGTCCTCGCCCGGCTTCCCGTCCGCGGTCGGCCCGTACATCCGCCGCAGCCCGTCCTGCACGATGTGCGCGATCTCGTACGAGTACGCCGGGTCGTACGCGACACAGCCCGGGTTGGTCGAGGCGAGCAGCTGCGAGTGGCCGTCCGCGTGCTGCAGCCCCTCACCGGTCAGCGTCGTCCGTCCGGCGGTCGCGCCCAGGACGAAACCGCGCGCCAACTGGTCGGCCATCTGCCAGAACTGGTCACCGGTGCGCTGGAAACCGAACATCGAGTAGAAGACGTAGACCGGGATGAGCGGCTCGCCGTGCGTGGCGTACGCCGAGCCCGCCGCGATCAGGGACGCCGTGCAGCCGGCCTCCGAGATGCCGTCGTGCAGCATCTGACCGGTCGGCGACTCCTTGTAGGCGAGCAGCAGATCACGGTCGACCGACTCGTACTGCTGGCCGAGCGGGTTGTAGATCTTCGCGCTCGGGAAGAAGGAGTCCATGCCGAAGGTGCGGTACTCGTCCGGCGCGATCAGTACGAAGCGCTTGCCGAGTTCCTTGTCCCGCATGAGGTCCTTGAGGAGCCGGACGAAGGCCATGGTCGTCGCGATGGACTGGTGGCCCGAGCCCTTCTTCACACTCGCGTACACCTTGTCGTCCGGCAGCGCGAGCGGCTTGGCCCGCACGACGCGCGTGGGGACGTACCCGCCCAGCGACTTGCGCCGGTCGTGCATGTACTGGATCTCCTCCGAGTCACGACCCGGGTGGTAGTACGGCGGCGGGCCGGACTCCAGCTCCTTGTCGGAGATCGGCAGGTGCAGCCGGTCGCGGAAGCCCTTGAGGTCGGCGACCGTCAGCTTCTTCATCTGGTGCGTGGCGTTGCGGCCCTCGAAGTTGGGGCCCAGCGTCCAGCCCTTGATGGTCTTAGCGAGGATGACCGTCGGCTGGCCCCGGTGCTCGGTGGCCGCCTTGAACGCCGCGTAGATCTTCTTGTGGTCGTGCCCGCCGCGCCCCAGGTGCAGGATCTGGTCGTCGGTCATGCCCTCGACCATCGCGCGCAGCCGCTGGTCGTCGCCGAAGAAGTGCTCGCGGATGTAGGAGCCGGGCTCGGTCGCGTACGTCTGGTACTGGCCGTCCGGAGTCGTGTTCATCCGGTTGACCAGCACGCCGTCGCGGTCCTGGGCCAGCAGCGGGTCCCAGGAGCGGTCCCAGACCAGCTTGATGACGTTCCAGCCGGCACCCCGGAAGACCGACTCCAGCTCCTGGATCACCTTGCCGTTGCCGCGCACCGGGCCGTCCAGGCGCTGGAGGTTGCAGTTGACGACGAAGGTCAGGTTGTCCAGGTTCTCGCGGGCCGCGATGGTCAACTGGCCGAGCGACTCCGGCTCGTCCATCTCGCCGTCGCCGAGGAAGGCCCACACGTGCGACTTGGAGGTGTCGGCGATCCCGCGCGCGTGCATGTAGCGGTTCATCCGCGCCTGGTAGATCGCGCCGATCGGACCGAGGCCCATCGAGACGGTCGGGAACTCCCAGAAGTCCGGCATCAGCCGCGGGTGCGGATACGAGGACAGTCCGTTGGGCGCCTTGGACTTCTCCTGGCGGAAGCCGTCCATGTTCTGCTCGCTGAGGCGGTCGAGCAGGAACGCGCGCGCGTAGATGCCGGGGGAGGCGTGGCCCTGGAAGAAGACCTGGTCGCCGCCGTCGCCCTCGTCCTTGCCGCGGAAGAAGTGGTTGAAGCCCACGTCGTAGAGGGACGCGGAGGAGGCGAAGGTGGCGATGTGGCCACCGACCCCGAT
Organism: Streptomyces sp. NPDC092369; assembly: GCF_044755245.1. NCBI lineage: Bacteria > Bacillati > Actinomycetota > Actinomycetes > Kitasatosporales > Streptomycetaceae > Streptomyces > Streptomyces sp. NPDC092369. Next base: position 796,512 of record NZ_JBIVQP010000002.1, on the reverse strand, counting down.
ACCGGGCCGCTGCGCGCGCGAGACCATCACCGCCGCGTTCCAGCGGGTCGCGTTGAGGACCTTGCGCTCGATCTCCTCGTTGCCGGGGAAGAACGGCTCGTCCTTGGTCGCGATGGTGTTCACGTAGTCCGTGCTGCGCATCTCGGGCACGGCCACGCGCCGCTCGCGCGCCCGCTCGATCAGCCGGAGCATCAGGTAGCGGGCCCGCTCGCGGCCGCGCTCGTCGACGGCGGCGTCGAGGGAGTCGAGCCACTCCTGCGTTTCCTCGGGGTCGAAGTCAGGAACCTGACTCGGAAGGCCGCCAATGATGATCGGGTTGCGATCGGATCCGGAAGCCACGCTGTTCCTTACCTGTCAGAGGGCTGCTGTGAGCTGCTTTTCGGTCTGTCTGCACCGTTCCCCATCGTGTACCTCGGGAAAGCAAACGTCATCTCTACTGAGAGGTAACCGAGACCTACGTGCGCTCCGGCTGGTTCTCAATGCCACAAAGGGGGCAGAACGGTGTGGTGTGGGTCACTTACGGCCGTGTCGACGTGCCTGGAGTTGGGGTGACACGGCCAGGAACGTCACCGTTTCGGCGGTCTGAACGGCCGGGTACTTGCGCGATCCGCCCCGCCCGTGTGGACTACGGCCAATGCTTCGCGCCTGCGCGACGCTGAGACACTCATCAAGACATGATCAGGAGGCAACCCGTGAGCGCGACCGCGGACCACGCGGAGACGAGCCCTGCCGTGAGGCTGGGGTTCCAGCCCGAGCAGGTGGTCCAGGAGATCGGCTACGACGACGACGTAGACCAGGAGCTCCGCGAGGCCATTGAGGAAGTCATCGGCAGCGACCTTGTGGACGAGGACTATGACGACGTCGCCGATGCCGTGGTGCTCTGGTTCCGCGACGAGGACGGCGACCTGACCGATGTGCTGGTGGACGCCACCACGTACATCGAGGAAGGCGGCTCGATCCTGCTCCTCACGCCGAAGACCGGCCGTGACGGATACGTCGAGCCCAGCGACATCTCCGAAGCCGCGACGACGGCGGGGCTGTCGGCCTCCAAGAGCGTCAGCGTGGGGAAGGACTGGAGCGGCAGCCGGCTGGTGACGCCGAAGGCAGCCAAGTCCAAGAAGTGACCCATTGACCCCGGACGGGCCGGTTCGCCCGGCCCGTCCGCCGGTTCCCGGTGATCGCTGCGTAGGGTGGGAGGCCACCCGAACGGCCTCATCGAAGGGACAACCGCGACAATGGCGATCCAGGTCGGCGACAAGGCCCCTGACTTCGAGCTCAAGGACAACCACGGCGCCACCGTGAGGCTCTCCGATTTCCGTGGCGCGAAGAACGTCGTCCTGCTCTTCTACCCCTTCGCCTTCACCGGCGTGTGCACCGGCGAGCTGTGCGAGGTGCGCGACAACCTGCCGAAGTTCACCGACCGCGACACCCAGGTGCTCGCGGTCTCCAACGACTCCATCCACACCCTGCGCGTCTTCGCCGAGCAGGAGGGTCTGGAGTACCCGCTGCTCAGCGACTTCTGGCCGCACGGCGAGGTCTCCCGCGCCTACGACGTCTTCGCCGAGGACAAGGGCTGCGCGGTGCGCGGCACCTTCGTCATCGACAAGGAGGGCGTGGTCCGCTGGACCGTCGTCAACGCCCTCCCGGACGCCCGCGACCTGAACTCGTACGTCAAGGCGCTCGACACCCTGTGATTGTTCGGTTCCAGGGCCTGCGTGGTACGGGAACCCGTCACTAGGATCGAGACGTTGATCCGATAGCAACGCACGTCGGGGCTCCCCGCCCCTACTAACCACATGGAGGACTCGTGGGAGTCAGCCTCAGCAAGGGCGGCAACGTTTCACTGACCAAGGAGGCCCCGGGCCTGACCGCGGTCATCGTCGGTCTGGGGTGGGACGTCCGCACCACGACCGGCACGGACTTCGACCTCGACGCCAGCGCCCTGCTCCTGAACAGCGCGGGCAAGGTCGCCAGCGACGCGAACTTCGTCTTCTTCAACAACCTCAAGAGCCCGGACGGCTCCGTCGAGCACACCGGTGACAACACCACCGGTGAGGGCGAGGGCGACGACGAGGCGATCAAGGTAAACCTTGCGGCGGTCCCGGCCGACGTCGACAAGATCACCTTCCCGGTCTCCATCTACGACGCCGAGAACCGCCAGCAGTCCTTCGGCCAGGTCCGCAACGCGTTCATCCGCGTGGTGAACCAGGCCGGCGGCGCCGAGATCGCCCGCTACGACCTCTCCGAGGACGCCTCAACGGAGACGGCCATGGTCTTCGGCGAGCTGTACCGCAACGGCGCGGAGTGGAAGTTCCGCGCCATCGGCCAGGGCTACGCCTCGGGCCTGCGCGGTATCGCCCAGGACTTCGGCGTCAACGTCTGACGGACGCCGCCTCGGCAGCTGTGACGCCCTCAGGGCAATCGTCCGGCGCCGCACCGTTTGGGTGCGGCGCCGGAGGCGCAGGACAACCAAAGAAGCATCACCTCGGGGAGGACCAGCACTATGGGCGTCACGCTCGCCAAGGGGGGCAATGTCTCCCTGTCCAAGGCCGCACCCAACCTCACTCAGGTTCTGGTCGGGCTCGGCTGGGACGCACGTTCCACCACCGGAGCCGACTTCGACCTGGACGCCAGTGCGCTGCTGTGCACCGGCGGGCGGGTGATGGGGGACGAGTGGTTCATCTTCTACAACCAGCTCAAGAGCCCGGACGGCTCCGTCGAGCACACCGGCGACAACCTCACCGGTGAGGGCGAGGGCGACGACGAGTCGATCATCGTCGACCTCCCGAAGGTGCCGGCCACCTGCGACAAGATCATCTTCCCGGTCTCCATCCACGACGCCGACAACCGCGGCCAGACCTTCGGCCAGGTCAGCAACGCCTTCATCCGCGTCGTCAACCAGGCGGACGGCCAGGAACTCGCCCGCTACGACCTCAGCGAGGACGCGTCCACCGAGACGGCCATGATCTTCGGCGAGCTCTACCGCTACCAGGGCGAGTGGAAGTTCCGCGCCGTGGGCCAGGGGTACGCGTCAGGGCTGCGCGGCATCGCCCTCGACTTCGGGGTCAACGTTTCGTAAGGTCCGCCGGGCCACGGCCCGATCCCTGCCGGCGCCCCCTCCGACCTGCGCCTTCCTCGGCCGGACGCCCCTACTGTTCCGGCCGGTGAGCGAAGCCCTAGACTTCGTGGTCAACAGTGAGTAAAGCCGAGTACGGCGCGGGGGAGACCCGTACATACAGGATTGGGTAGCCAGTGCTTCTGAAAACCTTCGGCTGGTCGTTCGCGATTACCGCGATCGGCCTGGTCGCGGCGGTCTTCTACGGGGGGTGGGAGGCCTTCGGCATTGTCGCGATCCTCTCCATTCTCGAGATCTCGCTGTCGTTCGACAACGCGGTGGTCAACGCCGGAATCCTGAAGAAGATGTCCGCCTTCTGGCAGAAGATCTTCCTCACGGTCGGTGTCCTCATCGCGGTCTTCGGCATGCGGCTGGTCTTCCCGGTCGTGATCGTCGCCGTCACCGCGAAGATCGGCCCGATCGACGCGGTCGACCTCGCACTCAACAACAAGGACCACTACCAGGAACTGGTCACCGACGCGCACCCGGCGATCGCCGCGTTCGGTGGCATGTTCCTGCTGATGATCTTCCTCGACTTCATCTTCGAAGACCGGGACATCCAGTGGCTGCGCTGGATCGAGCGCCCGCTCGCCAAGCTCGGCAAGGTCGACATGCTGTCGGTCTGCATCGCCCTGATCGTCCTGCTGATCACCGCGTTCACCTTCGCCACGCACGCCCACCAGCACGGCGGCGGCCACGCCGACAAGGCACAGACGGTGCTGATCTCCGGCATCGCCGGCCTGATCACGTACATGGTCGTCGGCGGGCTCTCCGGCTTCTTCGAGGACCGCCTCGAAGAAGCGGAGGAACGCGAGCACGAGGAGGAGGAAGAGGCGGAACGCACCGGCAAGAAGCGCCCGCCGGTCGTCCTGGCCGGACAGGCCGCCTTCTTCATGTTCCTCTACCTCGAAGTCCTGGACGCGTCCTTCTCCTTCGACGGCGTGATCGGCGCGTTCGCCATCACGAACGACATCGTCCTGATGGCGCTGGGCCTGGGCATCGGCGCGATGTACGTCCGATCGCTCACCGTCTACCTGGTCCGCCAGGGCACGCTGGACGACTACGTCTACCTGGAGCACGGCGCGCACTACGCGATCGGCGCGCTGGCCGTGATCCTCATGGTCACCATCCAGTACCAGATCAACGAGGTCATCACCGGTCTCGTCGGCGTGGTCCTGATCGGCTGGTCCTTCTGGTCCTCCGTCCGCCGCAACCGAGCCCTGGCAGCGGCAGAGGGAAAAGCGACGGGCACGGACGAGAAGACTGAGGTCCCGTCCGGGGTGTGACACCCCTCAGAGGGCGGGAACGCTCTCAGCGGGGCGGCCGGAAGCCTCCGGCCGCCCCGCCGGTTTTTCCACGTGAGCGCCGTGAACACGGTGGACTTGGGGGCGGGCGGGAATGGGCTTCTTCGACGGAATCCTGGGTGGCCGGAAGGGCGAGTTCGACTCCGGCAGCGCGGCCACGAACGCCATCGAGCTGACCAAACGGCACCATCAGGTCTCCCTCACCAAGCAGGGAGCGGCCACCGGACACCTGCGCGTCAACCTGAACTGGCGGATGCGGACCTCCGACATAGGCGGCTCGCCCCGCGAGTCCCTGCTGCGGCACCCCTTCAAGGCCCTGAAGCCGCCGGAGGTCATGGGCCACAGCCAGAGCATGGTCAACGTCGACCTCGACCTCGGCTGCCTCTACGAACTGATGGACGGCTCCAAGGGCGTCGTACAACCCCTCGGCGGCTACCTCGGGGACACCAACGGACCGCCGTACGTCAAGCTCAGCGGCGACGACCGGTTCGGCTCGGCGTCCGGCGAGACGATGTACATCAACCTCGACCACCGGGACGAGATCAAGCGCCTGCTGGTCTTCGTCTACATCTACGACCAGACCCCGGCGTTCGACCGCACCCACGCGAGCGTCACGCTCTACCCGAGCAACGGCCCCCGCATCGAGATCCACCTCGACGAACGCCACCCCCAGGCCCGCTCCTGCGCGGTCGTGATGATCGAGAACATCAAGGGCGAACTGGTCGTGCGCCGCGAGGTGAAGTTCGTCTACGGCTTCCAGGCCGAACTGGACCGGCTGTACGGATGGGGACTGCAGTGGGGCCGGGGCTACAAGGCGAAGGCGGAGCGCTGACGGCCTCACCGGCCGGGCGCGCCCTCACCCGTGCCGCTCCGGCCCCTCAGGCGCCCCTCAGGGCCGGATGAACTGCGGCCCCTGAGGAGGCAGCCGGACGTCCGGGGCGGGTGCCGTTGTCACCGGAGGCGGATAGCCGTAGCCGCCGTACGCCGGCTGGCTGGTGGGCTGCGGGTAGCCGTACGCGGGCTGGGTGGCCGGCGGCTGCTGCGGATAGCCGTAGTCCGGCTGGGCCGGGACCGTGGCCGGCTGCTCCGGAGGCAGCGGTTGGGCGGGGACGTCCGGCTGGAGCGGGGACGACACCTCCGGGGCCTGCTGGGAGGGCTCCGGGGCGGTCTCCGACTCGTCCACCGTGATGCCGTAGACGGTCGCGAGCCCTCGCAGACCGTTCGAGTAGCCCTCGCCCAGGGCGCGGAACTTCCAGCCCTCCCCGCGGCGGTAGAGCTCGCCGCAGATCAGCGCCGTCTCCTTGCCGGTCTCCGGCTTGATGTCGAAGTGGAGCAGCGGCTCGCCGTCCGCGACGGACGCGTCGTACAGCAGGATGCGTAGCCCCTGTACCCGGTCGAAGGTGACGTCCTCCGCCGAAGCGACCACCAGAATCTGGCTGATGGCGGGCTCGACACCGGCCAGATCTGTCTGGATCGTGTCGGTGGGACCCTCGGCGGCACGCTTCTTGCCGAGCCACCAGACCTTCCCGGAAGGGTGCCGGGGCTGGTTGTAGAAGACGAAGTCCTCGTCGGAGCGCACACGACCGTCGGGGCCGAGGAGCAGCGCGGAGGCGTCGACGTCCGGAACCCCCTGCCCGGGCGTCCAGCGCAGCACGGCGCGCACCGTGGTGGCTTCCAGCGGGACGTTCGATCCCTTCAGCATCGCGTGCGTCATGCGGTCATCCTGCCCTCTCGGTCCTGGTCACGACAATGCGGGGGCCCACTGCCCACCACCGTTGTGCCCGTTGGCGTTACCAGAAATTCATGACCGACGGGAACCCTTGACATGGGTCCATACGTACTATTACCGGCCACCTGTTCCCAGAATCCACAGGCCCACCTTGCGCCACGGGGGAGTTTTATGCGTCATTTCGGGCACATCGCCCCTGAGGTGCGACAGCGTCTCTTCCATCAGGAGCCGTGCGAGTTCACCGCCGACTCCCCGGCCCGGCTGCTCTCCGCGGCCCTGGGCGCCACGCTCTACAGCCCTGCCACCAGACCGCGGCTCGCCGACGACATCGTCAAGCAGGCGGCACTCGGCGTGGTCTCGATGGTGCTGTGCCTGGAGGACTCGATCGATGACGCGGACGTCGCCGCCGGCGAGGAGAACCTCGTCCGGCAGTTCGCCGACCTCGACGCACGCGCGGACGCGGGCGTGGGCGTCCCGCTGCTGTTCATCAGAGTGCGCACGCCCGAGCAGATCCCCGACCTCGTCCAGCGCCTCGGCGTGACCGTCCGGCTGCTGTCCGGATTCGTCTTCCCGAAGTTCACCGAGGAGCGCGGCATCCCGTTCCTGGAGGCCCTGGCGAGCGCCGAGACCTTCAGCGGACGCCGGCTGTTCGCCATGCCCGTCCTCGAATCGCCCGAGCTGCTGTACCGCGAGTCCCGCGTGGAGACCCTGGAGGGCATCTTCCGCGCCGTCGACAAGTACCGCGACCGCGTCCTCGCCCTGCGCCTCGGCGTCACCGACTTCTGCTCCTCCTACGGCCTGCGCCGCGCCCCCGACATGACGGCGTACGACGTCCATGTCATCGCCTCCGTGATCTCGGACGTGGTGAACATGCTGGGCCGGGCCGACGGCACCGGATTCACGGTGACCGGACCGGTGTGGGAGTACTTCCGCGTCCCCGAGCGCATGTTCAAGCCGATGCTGCGCACCAGCCCCTTCCTGGAGGGACAGGCGGTCGAGCTGCGGATCAAACTGATCGAACACGCCATGGACGGGCTGCTGCGGGAGATCTCCCTGGACCAGGCCAACGGCCTGATGGGCAAGACCTGCATCCACCCCTCCCACGTCCTGCCCGTCCACGCGCTGTCCGTGGTCAGCCACGAGGAGTTCAGCGACGCCGCGGACATCGTCCGACCCGGCCGGGACGGCGGCGGAGTGCTTCGGTCGGCCTACACGAACAAGATGAACGAGGTGAAGCCGCACCGCGCCTGGGCCGAGCGCACCATGCTGCGGGCCGAGGTCTTCGGCGTCGCGCACGAGGACGTCAGCTTCGTGGACCTGCTCGCCGCGGGCATCCCCGGCTGAGTCTCACTAACTAGGGAATCGTCATCAACGCAGTGAACAACGGGGTCTGGTCCGGGACCTGGGTCGCCGAGCGACTCGGGCTCGAACTCGTGGGCGACACCAAACTGACCGACCTGCTGGGCCTCGCCCTGCGCCGCAACCCCAAGCGCGCGCATCTCCTGGTCTCCAACGTGCTCGGCAAGCACGTACCGCAGGCACCGTCCGTCGTCTACGGCTACGGATTCGCCCTCGGCCGCCGGGTACGGGAGCTCCTGGGCACCGAGGAGTCCCGCGCCGCCGTCGTCCTCGGTTACGCGGAGACGGCGACGGGCCTCGGCCACTCCGTCGCCGACGGCATCGGCCTCGCCCCCTACCTCCACTCCACGCGCCGCGCGGTCGCGGGGGTCGCCACGGCGGGCGGCTTCGAGGAGGCCCACTCCCACGCGACCTCGCACCTCCTGCTGCCGGAAGATCCCCAACTCCTCGTCGGCGACGGGCCGTTGGTGCTGGTGGACGACGAGTTCTCCACGGGGAACACGGTACTCAACACCATCCGGGACCTGCATGATCGCTATCCCCGGGGGCGGTATGTCGTAGTGGCGTTGGTCGACATGAGGTCGGCGGCGGATTCGGGGCGGCTGGAGGATTTCGCGCGGGAGATAGGCGCGAGGGTTGATCTGGTCGCGGCTGCTTCTGGAACCGTGCGGCTCCCGGAGGGGGTGTTGGAGAAGGGGCAGGAGTTGGTGGCGCGGTATGAGACGGCAGGTAGTCGGTCGTCTGACGCGCCGTCTGGGCTGGTCGCGCAGTTCCCCGCGCCCCTAAAAGACAGGGGCGTTGACGGCGAAGGCGATCTGAGCGCCGGAGCCGACCTGACCGTCGAGGCCGACCCGACCCGCAACCCCCCAGGGGCGCGGGGAACTGCGCGACCGGCCCCCACCGGCCCGCACCCGACCACTACCGGCACCACCCCCGGCCGCATCGACCGCGTCGACCTCTGCTGGCCGCGAGGCCTCCCCGACGGTGGAAGGCACGGCTTCACCCCCGCCCACCGAGCCCGCCTCGAGAACGCCCTCCCCGCCATGGCCGCCCGCCTCGCGGAATCGCTGCCGGCCGAAGCCCGCCGCGTCCTGATACTCGGCTTCGAAGAGCTGATGTACGCCCCCCTCAGACTCGCCCGCGAACTCGAACAGGTCGCCGACGCCGAGGTCCGCTACTCCACCACCACCCGCTCACCCGTCCTCGCCGTCGACGACCCCGGCTACGCGATACGCAACCGCATAGTCTTCCCGGCCCACGACACCCCGCCCGACGGCCCCGGTGAGCGCTACGCCTACAACGTTGCCGCCAGCGGCAGCGCCCCCGGCTTCGACGCCGTCGTCGCCGTCGTCGACTCCACCGCGGACACCCCCGAACTGCACGCGCCGGACGGCCTGTTGGCCCAGCTCGCGGCACACGCCCCGCAGATCCTGCTCGCGGTCGTCCCCTCCTACGTACCCGAGCCCCTGTACGTCCCCGAAAGGCCCCCGATGCTGCCCGAGCCCCTCCGCGGCCCCGCGTTCTCCTCGTACCCGCCCGACGAGGTCGGCTGGCTGCTCCAGGACCTCTCGGACGTCACCCTGGAGGCACCGACCGAGGAGCGCGAGGAGGCCATCCAGAGCGGCGGCGCGCACTACGCGGAGTCGCTGCCCGTGGAGTACCAGCCCAGCGAGCAGTACCAGGAGCTCTTCCAGGCGGCGCTCGAGACGTCCGCCACCCGGATCGCGCAAGCGGTCGGCGCCGTCACCGAGATCGTGCTCGCCGAGCGCTCGCCCCGCCCGGTCCTCGTCTCGCTGGCCCGCGCCGGCACCCCCGTCGGCGTCCTGATGCGCCGCTGGGCCCAGTTCCGGCACGGCGTCGAACTGCCGCACTACGCCGTCTCGATCGTGCGCGGCCGCGGCATCGACGTCAACGCGCTGCGCTGGCTGGCCGCCCACCACGACCCGGCCGACGTCGTGTTCGTCGACGGCTGGACCGGCAAGGGCGCCATCACCCGCGAACTCACCCAGGCGGTAAGGGAGTTCGAGGCCGCCGAGGGAGTCACCGGCTTCGACCCGGAGATCGCGGTACTGGCCGACCCGGGCTCGTGCGTACGCACCTACGGCACCCGCGCGGACTTCCTCATCCCCTCCGCCTGCCTCAACTCGACCGTATCGGGCCTCATTTCACGCACGGTCCTGCGCTCCGACCTGGTCGGCCCGCACGACTTCCACGGCGCCAAGTTCTACCGCGAACTTGCCGGCGCGGACGTCTCGGTGGACTTCCTGGACGCCGTCGCGGCCCGCTTCCCCGAGGTCACGGACGCGGTCGACGCCCAGGCCAAGGAGCTGCTCTCCGGCGACCGCACGCCAACCTGGGAGGGCTGGGCGGCAGTCGAGCGGATCAGCGAGGAGTACGGCATCCACGACGTGAACCTCGTCAAGCCCGGCGTCGGCGAGACCACCCGCGTGCTGCTGCGCCGAGTGCCCTGGAAGATCCTGGCCCGAGCAGGCGCCGGCGCCGACCTCGACCACGTACGCCTGCTGGCCGAACAACGCGGCGTACCGGTCGAGGAGGTCGACGAACTCCCGTACACCTGCGTGGGGTTGATCCACCCCCGCTTCACCCGCGGCGCGACCGGCGCCGACGGCAAGGCGGTGGCGGTCTGATGCCGGTACTGGTGGCGAGCGACCTCGACCGTACGCTCATCTACTCCGCGGCGGCCCTCGCGCTGACCATGCCCGACGCGCGGGCACCCCGGCTGCTCTGCGTCGAGGTGCACGAGAGCAGACCGCTGTCCTTCATGACGGAGACGGCGGCCGGGCTGCTCACCGAACTCGGCGACGCGGCGGTCTTCGTACCCACGACGACCCGGACCCGCAAGCAGTACCAGCGCATCAACCTGCCAGGACCCGAACCGAAGTTCGCGATCTGCGCCAACGGCGGCCACCTGCTCGTCGACGGAGCCTCCGACCCGGACTGGCACGCGCGCGTGACGGAGCGGCTGGCCGACGAGTGCGCCCCGCTGGCAGAGATCGAGGACTACCTCGCGTCCTCCGCCGACCCCCTGTGGCTGCGCAAGCAGCGCAACGCCGAGGACCTGTTCGCCTACCTCGTAGTCGAGCGCGAGCTGCTGCCCGAGGAGTGGGTGAAGGAGCTCGCCGCCTGGGCCGAGAACCGTGGCTGGACGGTCTCCTTGCAGGGCCGCAAGATCTACGCCGTCCCCAAGCCGCTCACCAAGAGCGCCGCCATGCACGAGGTCGCCCGCCGCACCGGAGCCGAACTGACCCTGGCCGCCGGGGACTCGCTCCTCGACGCCGACCTGCTGCTGGCCGCGGACCGCGGATGGCGGCCGGGGCACGGGGAGTTGGCCGAGACGGAGTTCGCGGCCCCGGGCATCACCGCGCTGCCCGAACGGGGCGTGCTGGCCGGCGAACGGATCCTCCGGGAGTTCCTGAAGGCGTCCGGCGCGGCCCGCTGAGCGCAGGTCAGGAGCAGCAGCCCCCGCCGCAGCAACCGCCGCCGCCCCCGCCGCCCGCCTGGGGCGCGGGGGCGGACTTGCTGCCGCCCCCCACGGCCACCGTCGACAGCAGCTTCACCGTGTCGTCGTGGCCGGCCGGACAGTCGGCGGGCGCGCCGGACTCGGCCATCGGGCGGTTCAGTTCGAACGTGTCGCCGCAGGTACGGCAGCGGTACTCGTAGCGAGGCATGGGCACAGGTTAACCGGCGGCACGGGATCGACGTACAGACAGGGGAAACCGTCGTACGACGGCCGTACCACCGTCAGTGGACGCCCCCACACCCTTCAGCGGACGCCCCCACCCTTCAGTGGACGCCGCCGCGCTCCTCCCGGATCTGCGCGACCACGCGTGCCACCGACTGCCGGACCGCTTCCGTCTCCGTCAGGAAGTGCCAGTAGTCGGGGTGGCGGCCCTCCAGACCGTTGATCGCCCGGTCCAGGCGGGCCACGGCCTCGTCCAGCGGGCGGGCCTGGCGGGGGTCGGGGGTGCTGCGGCCGGTCATGGCCAGCCGCTGGGCGTCCCGGATGGCGAAACGCGTGCGGTCGATCTCCTGCTGCGGATCCTTCTGCACGGCGTTGAGCCGGCGCAGCCGGTCACCGGCCGCCGAGACCGACTCGTCCGTCGTGTTCAGCAGCGCGCGGACCGTCGACAGCAGCGCGGTCGCGTCCGGCCAGCGCTGGGCGTCCCGCGCGGCCTGCGCCTCCTTCAGCTTCGCCTCCGCCTGCCGTACGTTCTCCCCGGCCTGGTCGGGCACGTGCTGGAGGTCCTGCCAGCAGGCCGCGGTGAAACGGCGGCGCAGCTCGCTCAGCACCGGATCGACCTGCCCGGCACGAGTGGTGAGCGCCTGCGCGCGCGTGCGCAGCGAGACCAGCCGGTGGTCGATCTCGGCGGCCTTCTCCGGCAGCCGCTCGGCCTCCACCCGGACCGCCTCGGCCTCCCGCGCCACCCGCTCGGCCCGCTCCAGGGTCTCCGGCACGCCGTGCTGCCCAGCGCCCTGGTTGAGCTTGGTCAGCTCGGGGGCGAGGGCGGCGAGCCGGGCCGCGAGATCGTCCGCGCGCAGTCCCGACTCCCGTACCGCGTCCAGGGCGTTCGACGCGGCGAGCAGACCCTGCCGGGCCCGTTCGACCGCCGGGGCGAGGCGGGCCAGCTGGGTCTCGGCCTTGCCGATCAGCGGGCCGAGGCTGTCGCCGAAGCGGTCCAGCTCGCGCTTGACGTTCGCCAGCTCGTCCTTGGCCTTGGTCAGTTCGGTGCGCGCGTGGGCCGCGACCGAGGCCTCCAGCTCGTCCCGGTCCAGATCGTGCGCGTCCACCGCCTCGATGTACCGCTGACTGGCCTCGTCGATGCGACGGCCCAGCGCCTCGAAGTCGGCGACCACGCGCCGGGCGGCCGGCGAGTCGTCCACGGCCGTGATGGTCTCTATCGAGATCCGCAGATCCCGCTGGGCGGTGTCCAGCTCGTAGAACGCGGCCGCCGCCGCGTCCTTCGCGGCCTGCGCCTCGGCCCGCTGACTCTCGGCCCGCCCGCCGAACCAGCGCCGGGTCCCGCCACCGGCGAACGCGACGGGCAGTGCGAGGGCGACGACCAGCGGCAGCGCGAGGAGGGTGACGGTGTCCCGCACCGACGGCGAGCACGGCTTCCCAGGTGTCGCCGTCACGTGCCTCTCCCGAGCTGTCATCCGTCCTTACCCGTTACCGGTGTCTCGTTTCATTCTCCCACCGGTTAAGGACGAACACACGGGCCGGTTAGTTCGCGGTCTTCAGAGTGACTTTTCCATCACCGGTACGAGCGGTCACGACATGCGGGCTGCCGCTGTCGCGGGGCACCGAGACGTCCACGCCCCCGTCGCCGGTCTGGGTCGTGACCCGGTACGAGGCACGCGGCAGGGCGATGGTCACGGAGCCGTCGCCGGAACGGGACTCCACCAGGTCCGGTACGGCGCCCAGTTCGAGGTGCACGGAGCCGTCACCGGTCTGCGTACGCACCTGCCGCGAGGTGACGTCGGCGTGCACGGATCCGTCGCCGGTACGCACCTGGAGCTGCCCGCTGGAGTCGGTGACATGCACGGACCCATCACCCGTACGGATGTTCAGCGCGTCCTTGAACCCACGGGCCCGCACGCTCCCGTCCCCGTCCTCCACCTTCACGGCGACCCCGCGCGGCACCTCGATCCGGTGCTTGGCCGAGCAGTCGGCGACGACGCCGCTGCACTTCATCCTGAGCACCAGCCGGTCACCCTTCATGGACCAGGTCACCTTCGGGTCCGACCCGATGGCGACGCTCCCCTGGAACCACCGGGTCACTTCGACCTTCCCCGCCGCGTTCGAATCCGCCGAGACGATCTCCAACGCCGAGTCGTCGGAATCCACGGTGAGCGTCTTCCCCTCCAACGCGAACGTCCGGTGATCAGGATCCTTGTCGTCCCCGGCGGACGCCCCACAGGCGGCGACACCACCGACAAGCAGCGCGACGGCTCCGACGGCGACGACGGTACGGGCGGCACGGGTACGGGCGGTGCGGCTACGGGCGGTGGGCGTGCGGTCCATGATGATCTCCCCCTGAGGCGGTTGTGCAGGCTCTACGACCGTACGGAGCGGGGGGCCGCGGGGGGATCCGGGCGGCTCCCGGATCTGGGGTGGGGATAACCCCCGGGGTGACCTACTCGTGTGATGGTCGTTGGAAACGACGAACGGATTTTCGGCGTCGGCGGGGGTGTGCGTGAGCGGGCTGCGGAAGGTGGCGCCCGCGTTCGTGGTGCCCGGTCCTGCCGCGGTGGCGATCAGGGCGCGGCTGCGGGTCTCGTCGGTGGACGAGGCGGTGCTGACCGAGGTGGGTCGCTTCCTCGGCGCACTGGCGTCACGGGATCTCGCGGTGCGGTCCCGGCAGGGCACGACCCACGACGCCGGCTCGTGGGCGCGGCGGAAGCGGGAGCTGACCGAGTCCTCGTCGGCACGATGGGCGGGCAGTATCACCAAGGCCACGCATGACCAGTGGGCCTTGGCCAGGCGTGGTCAGAGCGCCCAGCTGGCGTGGCTGCGGAGACAGATCGCGCAGACCGAGGAGAGGCTGGCCCGGCCGCTGCGGGCCCGCGCGGACAGGCGGGCCGGTCTGGTACGTGGCTACGGGAGTCGATCCGAGTGGCATGCCAAGGCCCGCCGTCTGCACTCCTTGAGGGAGCGGCTGGCCGGGCTCGAAGCGGACCTGGTGGCCGGGCGGGTGCACATCGTCCGCGGCGGCAAGAAGCTCGCCCACCTGCGCCACCATGTGGAGGAGACCGGGCTGGGCCGGGAAGCATGGCGGGAACGGTGGCAGGCCGCCCGGATGTTCCTGGCCGCGGACGGGGAGTCCGGCAAACCCTGCGGCAACGAGACCATCCGGGTCACCGACGGCGGCGAGCTCTCGATCAGGCTCCCCGCCGCCCTGGCTCACCTGGCCAATGCCCGGCACGGACGGTATGTGTCGGCGGCGTCCGTGACGTTCTCCCACCGGGCCGAGGAGTGGCGTGACCGGATCGCCGCGAACCGGGCGGTGGCCTACCGCATCCACTTCGACGTCGTACGCGACCGCTGGTACGTGACCGCTTCCTGGCAGCGCACCGCGGCCCAACTGCTGCCTCTTCCGGCGGCCTTGGCCCATGGCGTCGTAGCAGTGGACATGAACGACGACCACCTCGCCGCCTGGCACCTGGACACGCACGGCAACCCGGTCGGCGAACCCCGGCGCTTCGGCTTCGACCTGTCAGGGAACACACGGCATCGGGATGCCCAGATCCGACACGCGCTGACCCGTCTGCTGCACCACACTCGACGGGCCGGGGCCCGGGCGATCGCCGTCGAAGACCTCGATTTCGGCGACGGCGCGAGCCGCGAGAGGTACGGCCGCAACAAGGCCTTCCGCCGCCTCGTCTCCCGCTTTCCCACCGCCAGGCTCAAGGCCCGGCTGGTGTCGATGGCCGCCGAGCAGAACATTGCGATCGTCGCGGTGGATCCGGCGTACACCTCCCGGTGGGGCGCCCAGCACTGGCAGCGGCCACTGACCACCCCCACCCGTAGGACCACTCGCCACGACGCGGCAGCCGTGGCGATCGGAAGGCGCGCCCTGGGGCATCCGATCCGGCGTCGGACGGCACCGCCCCCGCACGACCGGAGTGATCGTGCGGGGCATCGGACCGTCCAGACCGGACCGGAGGCCCGGAGGCGTGAGGGACCCCGCCCCCGCGCTCCCGGACCACGGACACGATCCGTGCCGCCCGGAGGCGGAGCGAAAGCGGGTGACCAGCGTGCCTCGCACCGCACGGGGCACGCGGCCGAGCACGCGACCTGGCAACAGGACGTGCTCCCGCTCGGTCCTGAGAGATGGCTACGAGTCCTGCCCGGCCCGTGAAACCGGATTGCGGGGCAGCGCCTTGGGCAATGTAGGCTGTCGGCCTGTCCCGGGTGCGTAGCTCAGTGGTAGAGCGCCTGCCTTACAAGCAGGATGTCGGCGGTTCGAAACCGTCCGCGCCCACGTCGGAATGACATCGGAAGGCCCCGGCCGTATCGGCCGGGGCCTTCCGCGTTCGGGACGCGTCAGGTGTCGTCGCGTTCGTCCCCGTGCGCGTGCTTCAGCCGCATCCGTGCCTGGACCCGTTCCCCTTGCGTGACCTCCACCCAGAAGCGGTGGGTGGTGACGAAGACGGCCAGTTCGTGCTCGCGTTGGCGGAGCTTCTCCACCTCGGCCTGTTCGTCGGGCGTCCAGCCGGGGGAGGCGGGGCGCTCCACCTTGCGCCAGCCTGCCTCGTCGCTGAACCCGTCGAGGGGTACGACCGACCAGGGCAGCCGCTTGAGCAGGGCCGACAGCTCGGCCCGGACCTGATGCAGCTCCTCCTGACCGGCGAGGAGGTCACTCGGAAAGTCGTAGGTCGTAGCCACGGCGCAATGGTACGCCTGTTCGAATTTGGGATGCGAGTTCCTTCGCGGGGTTCATGCGAACGGGTGCGGTCCGAACCCGGAGTACGCGTCCGAACGTTGCTCGTCCCACCGCACCGAGAGGGCCCGTTCCTACTGCGCGCTGTCGTTGAGTCGCGCAACGACGGGTGCGGCAGTCCGGGGCGCGGGAGAGTCACCGCAACCTCCCGAAACAGGTCGCGTGGGGATCCTGGGTGTGGGTCATCCGAGACGGTCCGGTCGGCGCGCTCAGAAGTCGCACAACGGTCTGCTTTCAGGCGTCCGACGCCATGACAGCGCTGAATGTGCCTCCGGCTTCTTGAACGATGGGGATCAGAGCGGCGATGTCCCAGGGGTCGGCCCCGAGCAGGAGAAAGGCGTCCAACTGGCCGGTCGCGACGAGGAGTCCGCCGTGGCAGGTGCCGGATGCTGAGGACGGTCTCCGGGGCGGTGGCGTGGTGGCATCTTCGCTTCCCAGCAGCCCAGTTGGCGCCCTCGCGACTCCAATCACGGTGGGGGCGGCTCAGTGTCGAGCCGGTCGGCAGGCACTCGTTCGATGCGGGTCCAGCCTCTCCAGCCGCGCTCCTCCAGGATCGCCATGAGGCGCTCGGCGCCCGGTGAGGACTCGACCATGGTCGAGTCCAGGAGGTCGACGAAGTGGTCGTCGAAGCCGTCGGCACTCACCTCGCCGGCCTCCACGGCGCGCATCATCAGGCGCTCCACGATGTCGGCGATCTCGATCAGCCGTGGATCGTCGATCGGCCGTGGATCGTCGATCGGCCGCTGGTCGTCCACCGGTCGTGGATCGTCGATCGGTCGGTCGAACTCCCCGTTGAGAAGGCTGTAGAGCTTCGCCATGTCAGGGTCGTCCAACTGCTCGTGCTTCCTGGCGATCACGGCCTCGATCAGGTGCGGTACCTGGGCGGCGACCATGATCCAGGCGTCGCGCTCCATCTCGATGTACCGCTCCTCGACGCCGAGTCCACGCAGCCGGTCGAGGTAGTCCACGACGCTCTGCGGGAGCGCCAGGTGCTCTCCGGCGGCGAGCCGGGCGAGTCGTTCGCGGGTGGCCTGCAGTCGGCGGATCTCGGCCCGCAGAGTCGTGTCGATCTCCTGGACGCGGTCGGCGAAGTCGACAGGACCGGCGTCGAGGAGCTCCTGCACCCGGGCCAGCGGTACGCCGGCCTCTGCCAGGGTGCGGATCCTGATCAGTCGTACGACCGCGGTGGCGTCGTAGCTCCGGTACCCGGATCGGTCGCGTTCGGGCTCCGGCAGCAGTCCGATCCGGTGGTACTGACGTACCGCCCGTACCGTCACCCCGGCGTGCGCCGCGAGCCGGCTGATGGTGAGCATGGGTCTCAGCCTGCCTCAGGCGATCTTCCGGCGGTAGGCGGCCATCGCGAGGACGTATGCCACCACGAGGATGCCGACGCACCACGCGAGGGCGGCCCAGATGTCGTCGCCGACCGGCCTCTGGGCGAACAGGTCCCGGATCGTGTCGACGATCGACGTTGCCGGCTGATGCTCGGCGAACCGGCGCACCGGACCGGGCATGGTCTGCGTGGGCACGAACGCCGAGCTGATGAAGGGCAGGAAGATGAGCGGGTAGGCGAACGCGCCCGCGCCCTCGACCGACGCCGCGGAGAGCCCGGGGATTACGGCGATCCAGGTCAACGCCAGGGTGAACAGGAACAGGATGCCGGCGACCGCGAGCCAGGCCGGCACTCCGGCTCCCGTACGGAAGCCCATGAGCAGGGCGACGCCCACGACGATCACGAGCGAGATCAGGTTGGCGACCAGGGAGGTGACGACATGTGCCCACAGCACACCGGACCGCGCGATCGGCAAGGACTGGAATCGCTCGAAGATCCCGCTCTGCAGGTCGGTGAAGAGCCGGTACGCGGTGTAGGAGACACCCGAGGCGATGGTGATGAGCAGGATGCCGGGCAGCATGTAGTTCACGTACGAAGCCGATTCCGTGTCGATCGCGCCGCCGAAGACGTAGACGAACATCAGCATCATGGCGACCGGCGTGATGACGGTGGTGATGACCGTGTCCAGGCTGCGTGTGACATGGCGCAGGGTCCGCCCCGTGAGGACGGCGGTGTCGCCGAAGAAGGACGCGGTCATCGTCGCTCCCTGGTCGTCGTGCCGGTGGTGGCGCTCTTGTCGTCGCCGCCGATGATCGCGAGGAAGATCTCCTCCAGGGTCGGCTGCTTCTCGACGTACTCGACCATGGTCGGCGGGTGTAGCCGCTTGAGTTCGGTGAGAGTGCCGTTCACGATGATCCGGCCCTGGTGGAGGATCGCGATCCGGTCGGCCAACTGCTCGGCCTCGTCCAGGTACTGGGTGGTGAGCAGCACCGTCGTTCCGTGGCGGGCGAGTTCCCTGATCGTTTGCCACACCTCGACGCGCGCTTCGGGGTCGAGCCCGGCCGTCGGCTCGTCCAGGAAGATCACCGGTGAATTCCCGATGAGGCTCATCGCGATGTCCAGCCGGCGGCGCATCCCACCCGAATACGTCGACACTCGGCGTGCGTCCGCCTCGGCCAGCGAGAAGCGCCTCAGCAGGTCGTCCGCGATCGCGCCCGGGTCCTTGAGATGGCGCAGCCTGGCGACCAGTACGAGGTTCTCCCGACCGCTGAGGATCTCGTCGACGGCCGCGAACTGACCGGTGAGGCTGATGGACGCCCGCGCATTCGCCGGTTGGGCGGCGATGTCGAAGCCGTTGACGCTGACCCTCCCCGCGTCGGCCTTCAGGAGCGTGGCGAGGATCCGTACGGTCGTGGTCTTGCCCGAACCGTTGGAGCCGAGCAGGGCGAAGACGGCGCCTCGCGCCACCTCGAAGTCCACACCGCGCAGCACGTCGAGCTTCCCGTACGACTTCTCCAGACCCTGCACGCGTATCACCGGAGCGGCGATCGATTGGGTCGTCATGGTCATCTGCCTCCTTTGCGGAGCTCTTCCGGGCGACAGCCAGGAGGCTCGTACGGGGAGGATGGAGGGTTGACCCCGCGTCAAGGTCAAGACCGCTCAGTCGCAGTGGGTGGCCGGAGACATAGAGCCGAGCTGATGCGTCAGTGGCAGGAGAGGCTCAGGCAACGCGGGTGTGCCGCGTCGGCGGGATGTCGGCCGGCGGGTGGGGCTCTCGGTGATCCGTCGGCGATGTGTCGGGGGCCGCTGGAACCGTGGGCGTCCAGCCGGCCCACAGGGCGGCCGCAGTCGCGGCTACAGCCGCAGCCGCCTTCGACAGCAAGGGAGCCCCGCCGCAATGTCGTCCGTATCCTCCGTCCCGCCCTGGGACGTTCAACGGCTGCCGCGTGCCGATGGCAGCGTCTTCCTGGTCACCGGGGGCAACGCCGGCATCGGGTACTTCGTCGCGGAGCAGTTGTCCGCGACCGGAGCCACGGTCGTACTGGGCAGCCGTGATCCCTCGAAGGCCGAAGTCGCCGCGGCCTCGATCCGCTCGCGTGTCCCCGGCGCGCGAGTGCGGGCCGTACGGCTGGACCTCGCCGACCTCGCCTCGCTCGGAACAACGGTGGAATCGCTGGATGTCGAGTGTCTCGACGCGGTGGTTCACAACGCCGGCGTCGCGCTCGACGACCCGCCGCGCAGGGAGACCAGGGACGGCCACGAGCTCATGTTCGGCACGAATCACCTCGGGCACTTCGCGCTGACCCACTGGCTGATGCCGCTGTTGTCGGCCGCACCGGCGGCCCGCATCGTGACCACGGGCAGCTTCGCGGCGAAGTCCGAGCGACTCGACCTCGACGACCTCCAGTCCCGGAGGGACTATCGGGCGAAGCGCGCCTACGGACGTTCCAAGCTGGCGCAGATGTACTTCGGCCTCGAACTCGACCGCCGCCTGCGTGCCGTCGACAGCACGGTGGCGAGCGTGGTGGTCCATCCCGGGGGCGCGCTGGACTCCCTGACCCCGTCACGGCCGCCGGTGCATGTGCGGACCCCCGGTGCGCGGCTCGGCGGGGCGCCGGCCGCCCTCCTCGTCCAGGGCAAGCACGCCGGCGCATGGCCCGCGGTCCGCGCGGTGCTCGACCCGACCGTGCGCGGAGGACAGCTGTGGGGACC
Source organism: Streptomyces sp. NPDC092369 (assembly GCF_044755245.1). Taxonomy (NCBI): domain Bacteria; kingdom Bacillati; phylum Actinomycetota; class Actinomycetes; order Kitasatosporales; family Streptomycetaceae; genus Streptomyces; species Streptomyces sp. NPDC092369. Next base: position 776,498 of record NZ_JBIVQP010000002.1, on the reverse strand, counting down.
GCGCGCCTTCGGCCTGCGCGGCAAGCCCCACCGCGAACCTGTGTGGAACCACCTCGCCGACACTTCCGTCGCGGCGCGGCTGTGGGCCGCGAGCCGCGACCTGACCGGAGTCGACTTCGGAGAGGTTGAGCAACTGGTCCCACCCGCCTGAGTACGCGTACTCACGTGCACCGGGCGGCTTGATCGAAGACTGCTCGCATGAGACGAATCCCTGCCTCGGCCGGCCTGTTCGCCCGCTCCTCGCGGGGGCGGCGACTGCCCCTCGTGATGACAGCCGCTGCCGTCCTGTCGCTCGCCGCCTGCGGCACCGAGAAGGCCGGCGCCGGCGGAGAGCGGAGCAAGTCCGCGGTCGCCGTCGGCGCAGGAGGCCGGACCGACGCGGCCTTCACGGCGATGCTGGACCGAGTCGCACGGTCGTGTCCTCCGAGCGCCCCTCCCGAGGCGCCGCCGACCGGCCCTGCGTCGACGCCGCCGTCCGGTTCGGTGGCAGCGGACGTCGAGCCCGTCGCCCCCACGGCCGGACCGGAAGTGGAGTTGAACGCTCGCGACTGGTGTGCGAGCGCCCGCCACGAAGAGCGCGTCGCCCAGGCGCTCCGGAATCTGGCGGACCCCACCCCCGCCGAGGTCAGGAAGGTCCTCAACGGCCTCGGCTATGTCGACGAACGCATCCATGACCTCAAGCGGTCCGGAGCGACCACCCGGTTCTTCCTCGACCTGCGCCGGACGGGTGGACGTCTCTGCTTGCGGGGCTCGGCGGCCGGCGAGCGGACCGTCATCGACACATGCGTAGCTCCCGCGACCGGGCCGTTCACGCCTGGTGGGCAGAGAGGCTGAAGGGTGGCGCGGCCGTTGGGCGGCGCGGGTTGCCGCACGCGTCGCCAGGACAATACGGTGGACCGTCCAGTCCAGTTTCCAGGAGGTGCGGCATGCGTCGTGAGCTGACGGCGAAGGGAAAGGCGACCCGGAGCCGGATCGTCGAGGGAGCCGCGGCCGTACTACGCGAGAAGGGTGTTGCCTCGGCGACGCTGGACGACGTCATGGCGCGGACCCGGACCAGCAAGAGTCAGCTGTTCCACTACTTTCCGGCGGGGAAGGACGAACTCCTCGTCGCGGTGGCCCAGTTCGAGGCGGATCAGGTGCTGGCGGATCAGCAGCCCTATCTGGGCTGTCTCGACTCGTGGGAGGCCTGGGGGCGGTGGCGGGACGTCGTGGTCGAGCGCTATGAGGCGCAGGGGGATCATTGTCCGCTCGGGTCGCTGTTTCATCAGGTCGGGCGTTCGACTCCGGGGATGCGGGTGATCGTGATCGAGCTGACGCGCCAGTGGCAGGAGAGTCTGGCCAGGGGCATCCGGGCGTTGCAGGCGCGTGGCCTGGTCCCCGCCGACGTCGATGTCGACATGCGGGCCGCGGCGCTGCTCGCGGCGATCCAAGGGGGCGTGTCGATCCTGCTGTCGACGGGGGAGTCCACCCACCTGCGTGCCGCGCTCGATCAGGGGATCGCGGACCTGCGGCACGTCGGCAGTGTCATGGCGTGACCCGGCCCCCGGATCACGCACTCCAGTCGTATCTCAGGCCGCGATGACCGCAGCCGTCGTACGACCGCCGTCGACGTCGAGCACGATGCCGTGCACGAAGGAGGACTCGTCGCCGGCCAGGTACACGGCGGCGTTCGCGATGGCGTCCGGGGAGCCCATGGCGCCCGCGGGCGTGCCCTTCATCATGTTCTCGGCGGGGTGGACCTCTCCCGGTACGGGCGTCTGCACCACGCCCGGCGAGATCGCGTTCACCCGTACCCCCCGTGGTCCGAACTCCGCCGCCCAGGCGCGGGTCAGCGTCTCCACGGCTCCCTTGGTGGAGCTGTAGAGCGCGGCGACCGGAATGCCCAGGCGGGCGATCCAGGAGCCCAGGTTGATGATCGCCCCGCCGCCGGCCTCCACCATGGCGGGGGCGACGGCCGCGGTCAGGAAGAACGGGGCCTTCACGTTCACGGCGTAGACCTGGTCGAAGGTCTTCTCGTCGGTGGCCGGCGTGCTGTCGCCGGGGTAGATGCCGGCGTTGTTGACCAGGACGTCGATACGGCCGCCGAGAACCCGTGTCGCCTCCTGGGCCAGCGCCTGCGAGGCCGCCGCGCTGCCGTCCAGGTCGGCCCGCACGAAGTCGGCACGGCCGCCGCGGGCACGGATGCCGGCGACGACCTCCTCGCCCCGCTCGGCGCTGCGGCCGGACACGGCGACGTGCGCTCCTTGGGCGGCGAAGGCCTCCGCGATCGCCCGCCCGATGTTGCTGGTCGCTCCGGTCACCAGGGCGGTTTTGCCCGCGAGCCGCATCGACATGTTCCACTCCGTTGCTTGATTCCCCACCGGGGGTCCGAGCCGGGTCCTGGGTGGTGGGCGGCCAGGACGCGGGTGCCACTGTGCTTCGGAAAAAATGGACTGGCAAGTCCAGAAGAGGGGAGCGGCGGTCAGGGGGCGTGTGGGGCGGCGGGGCGTTCCGCGTGGGTCGGAAGCGTCCGGCCCAGGCGTGCCAGTGGGGACAGCGCCATCAGCACAGGAGAGAGCAGCATCCCCGCCGCCGTCGTCAGGAGGCCGGCCCGCAAGGTCCATTCCTGTGCGAGGAAGCCGCCCAGGAGGGAGCCGAGCGGGGTCGTTCCCATGCCGGCGAACGTGATCGTGGCAGCCGCGCGCGCCTGCATCCCGTCCGGAGTGACCGACTGTCGTACGGCCATGACCGTGACGTTCACCAACTGGCCGCCGGTCCCGAACACGAAGCCGATCGCGAGGAGCGCCGGAACCGTCAGCGCGCAGGAGCCGTGCAACGCGGGTACGCACAGGAACGCGCCGTCGCCGAGCGCCGCCGCGGACACGAGCACCGGGCCGTGGCCGAACCGGCGCGGCAGGCGCGCGGCCAGTACCGAGCCCAGCAGGGCGCCCGGTCCCGTCGCCGCGAGCGCCAGTCCGACCGCCGTGCCCGAGAGGTGCAGCTCACGCGGGAGGTAGAGCAGGTAGACGGTCATCGTGGCCGCGAAGAAGAACTGGAAGGCGGCCGAGGCGAGGCAGACCGTCCGCAGTGAGGTGTCGCTGGTCACGAAGCGGAGACCTTCGTGGATCCTGCGCGCCATGCGCGGGGGACGTCGCGTGCGCTCCGGGATCGGTTCGCGGTGCCGGATCCGTCGTATCGAGAGGAACGACAGCGCGAAGAACAAGGCGCTGGAGGCGGCCGCGACCGGTGCCGACAGCAGGGTCACCAACGTACCGCCGAGCGCGGGGCCGCCTATCTGGGCCGCGGATCTGCTGCCTTCGAGGGCGCTGTTGCCGCGTACCAGCTGATCATGTGTCACCAGCCTTACCAGGGACGCCTGGTAGGCCACATCGAAGAACACGGACAGCGCGCCGACGGTGAAGGTGACCGCGAACAGCGCGGGCAGGCCGAGCAGACCGAGGAGACCGGCCAGCGCGGCGGCGGCCAGTGCCAAGGCGCGGCCGGCGTCCGACAGCACCATCACCGTGCGCGTGCGCCAACTGTCCACCCACGCGCCGACGAAGAGCGACAGCAACAGGACCGGCGCCTGCCCCACCGCACGGAGGGCGCCCAACTCGCCGGCGCCGGCGTGGAGCGTCAGGACGGCGAAGAGCGGCAGCACCAACAGGCTTGTGTGTTCGCCGAGTTGGGAGGCCGTTTGGCCGAACCAGAGGCTGCGGAAGTCGCGGTCCCGCCACAGGCTCGACGTGGCGGGGGAGGGCGAGGGGGAGGGGAAGGGGGAGGAAGCGGACGGCACGGGAGTCCTCGGGTTGCGCGCAGACAGGGGTGAAGGCTCGCTGTGCCGCAGAACCGAGGGCAGCACGCGATGACGGGCCGATCACGGCCTACGACGTCAACGCGCGCTCGGACGACCGGGCATGTCTCTTCACTCCTCGTGGGTCGCTCGCCGGACCACGACCCGGACCCTAGACCTCAACCAGGCGGCCGGGAAAGGCGATTAACGCCCGGGCGGACCTCCGAGCGACTCGTATCGCTCGAACGTCACCGCCGGTGGCAGTGCGGTCCGGTGCGGGCAGGCCTCGAACGCCTGGATCACGAACCCCGCGAAGCGGCGGGAGGCGTTGGCCTGGAGGGTGGGCGACGGGGCGTGGATCCCTTTGTTGGCCATGAGCATCAGGACGAGGTCGTCGAGCGTGAAGTCGGGCCGCAGACGCCCCGCGTCCTTGGCTCGTCGAGCCAGCGCGTCGACCGCTTTGAACTGGTACGCACTGCTCTCCGTCACCGCCGCCACGTCCGCTCCCGGGAGCGTCGACATGAACGCCTCGGTGAACCCCCGGTCACGCGCGTGCAGTTCACAGACCTTCTCGACGACCGTACGGAACCCACGCCACGGATCGGGATCGGCGCAGGCCGCGTCGACGATGTCACGGCAGGCGCGCAGTTGGTCCGCGAAGGCGGCGGTCACGAGCGCCTGCTTGGTCGCGAAGTGCCGGTACAGGGTGGCGGGCCCGACCTCGGCGTGCCGGGCGATCTCCCGCATCGGCACGTTCAGGCCCTCGGCGCGGAACAGCGCTCGGGCCGCTTCGAGGATGCGTTCGCGGTTGACCTGCGCGTCGGAGCGGAGGGGGTGAGGCAAATCGTCGGTCACGCTCTCACTTTAGCCAAACGGACGGGGGCGTCCGTTACGGTCCGAAGGCGTGACCGTGGCCGTGCCCGCAGCCGCCGCGGCCGTCTCGTACAACCCCTGAACTGAACCGAACTGAACGGAGACGACGTTGAAGGCCATCGAGATCAAGGCGTTCGGAGCACCGGAAGGTCTGGCCGTGGTGGATCTTCCGGCGCCGCTGCCTGCCGCCGGTGAGGTCCTCATCTCCGTGGCGGCGGCCGGCGTCGGGGGCGTGGACACCCTGATCCGGAGTGGTGCGCTGGCCTCCTACGGCTTCACGGAGGGGTTCGTCCCCGGCGGCGAGGTGGCGGGGACCGTCACCGCGGTCGGTGACGGTGTCGACGGGGCGTGGATCGGCCGCCGGGTGTGGGGATCCTCCGGCGCGGGCGGCGGCTACGCCGAACAGGTCGCCGCCTCGGTGGAGCGGGTCGTTCCGCTCCCCGCCGACCTGTCCGCCGTCGACGCGGTGGCCCTCGGCAGCGCCGGGTCCGTCGCGCACTTCGCCCTCGCGCACGCCCATTTCGCGCCGGGGGAGACCGTCCTGGTGCGCGGCGGGTCCGGCAGCCTCGGGCTCATGACCGTGCAGCTGGCGGCGCGCGGTGGAGCCTCGGCGGTGGCGGTCACGACGTCGTCGGCCGAGTGGGGTGAACGCCTGCGCGCGCTCGGGGCGACCCACGTCCTGGACCGCTCTGGCAACGGCGGCGCGGACGCGCCCGCCGGCTACGACGTCATCATCGACATCGTCGCCGGCGCCGACCTGCCCACGTTCTTCGACCGGCTCCATCGAAACGGCCGCCTCATCGCCGTCGGCGTGGTCGGAGGGCAGCCGCCGGCGGACTTCGGTACGAAGCTCATGGCCTCCTTCCAGAGGTCGCTGACCTTTGCCACCTTCAGCCTCGACACGGTGGACGAGGCCGCCCTGCGGGCCGAGCGGAGCGAGCAGTTCGCCGCCGCCGGCCGCGGTGAACTGGAGGCGGTCGTCCACGAGGTGCTGCCGTTGGACCAGGCGGTGGAGGCGCACCGGAAGATGGACGCCGGTGAGGTGTTCGGCAGGATCGCGCTGGTCCCGTAGTCCCGTGCTCAGCCTCCGCGTCCCACGGGTGGCAGGCCGATGCCCGTACTCGTGCAGGCACTTCAGTCCGCGCAGCGGCCCTCCGTGACGCCCTGGGCAGCGCGTCCCCGGAGCGGAAAACGGGATGCGGGTGCGCGTCCCCACGCCTAGCGTGAGCGGCATGCGCGTCGTCTTCACCAAAGGCCCCGGCACGAGTTACGACATCGCGGTGCACCGCGAGACCGGCGCGGCGCTGGCCCCGCGCAACGGGCCCGGCGGACACCCGTACCTGCCGCACGACCTGGTGCACTTCCTCGTCGAGGCGGAGGCGGGGATCAGGCTCGGGGTGTACGGGCGCCTGGCCGCCGGCGACAACGGCCTGTTCTGGCCCGCGGATCCCGCCGAGCGCAACAAGGCGGCCCGCCGCCGCAAGTCCAAGCCGACGACACCGACCCCGCAGGCCAGCGCGGACATGGCACGCTCGGAGGAACTGGCGGCCATCGCGGTCCCCGTCTGGGAGATCCGCCGCGGCCACACGAAGACGCTCCCGGCGTACGTGCGTGCCGACCACGTCCCTCCGGTCGTCGACCGCATCGTGGCCCGCTTCGACACGTACGCGGACCGCTGGCACGCCCTGTCGGTGGGCGGGAGCCTCGAACTCAGCTGGTAGGACCGGGTCGTTCGACCTTGCGGGGGACTGCGGAGGTGGGTGCGCCGGCCAGGATCTGCACCCCGGCCGCCTCATGCCCGTTCATCGTGGCGACCGTGACGGGGCGGGTGTCGACGGGCGTGAAGTCGGTGAGCAGGTCGGTGAACCAGTCGTCGTGGTGGTGGCGGCAGACGGCGCCGTCGGCGGTGCGGAAGACTCCGTAGGTGCTGCCGCCGTGGCGTGCGCCGAACTCGGTGTAGCGGTCGCGATGGCGCTGGTCGTGCTGGAGGAGCAGATCGCTGAGGTAGAGCCGGCCCCCCGGTTTGAGGACGCGGCACAGCTCGCCGATCAGCCGTCGCTGTGCCTGATCGTCGGGGATGCAGGTCAGCACCGCGAAGAGGACGACCAGGTCGATGCTCGCGTCCGGGCACGGCAGGGTCGGCGCGGTGGTCAGCACCTCGAAGCGCATCGCCGGATGCAGACGGCGGGCGCGGGCGATCATCCCCGGTGAGGTGTCGACGCCGAAGAGGTTGCCGAAGCCGTGCTGTTCGAGGGTGCTCATGGTCCGGCCGTATCCGCAGCCGTAGTCGAGGATCACCGCGTCACGGTCGAGGCCCTCCAGCCACGGAGTGTGGAGCGGATGCGTGAATCGCTTCGTCTCCGCGACCGCGTCCCAGTAGGCGGCCTGGTGGTTGAGGTCGGACATCGGACCATCCGTTCGGCGTAGTGGGTTAACGATTCGTCAGGTGAACCACGCGGCGGCCCCGCAATCCCGCCCGGTTGCGTCGCGATACTCGGGCATTCAGCCAACTGACCGGCAGGCACAAGCCCGTTCGTGTCGCCGGCCCGCACATCAAGGAGTTCCGCTTGCCTATCCGACGTATGGTGACCAGCGCCCTCGGTGCCACCGCCTTCGCGCTCGCCTCCCTGGGCGCGGTGACCGCCACCGCCGGCCCGGCCGCCGCCGACCCGTGCGGCTTCTACAAGACCTCAAGTGACGCCTTCTACAACCACTGCACCTCCGACGGCTCGAACGTCGTCATCCACGTCAGGACCGCCCTGGCACCGGACTACGAACGGTGTGTCGGCCCCGGCAGGAGCTGGTTGGGTTCCGCCGGCAAGATCCAGGGCGCCCACTACACGGGCCGTACCTGTTGACGTACGGCCGGCGGTAACGGCGTGACGATGTGAGCCGACCACGCCTTGGCCGGTGCGATACGGCCAAGGCGGACGCCCTACTGTCATCGCCATGACGGAGCTGAAGCCGCAGCCGCAGCAGCGCACACACGAGGACGCCCCGGGCGTGGCCCGCCTGATCGCTTTGTCCGACGGCATATACGCCATCGCGATGACCCTTCTCGTCATCGACCTCGCGGTGCCCGCGGGCCTGAACGACGCCGCGTTCCACCGGGCCCTGAGCGACGAACTCCCCAGCCTCGGCGCCTTCGCCCTCAGCTTCACCCTCCTCTCCGGGTTCTGGCGTGACCAGCGCCGCATTCTCGCCACGCTGCCCGTCGATTCGTTCGTGATCACCGAGCTGATCCTGCTCGGCCTGGGCCTGGTCGCCCTGTTGCCCTTCCCCACCGGGCTCCTGGCCGAGTACGCCTCCCAGCCCGACGCCGTCGCCCTCTACGCCGGTGCCATGGCCGCGATCCACGCGGTGCACACCACCCTGCTGCTCCTCACGCAGCGCCAGGTGCACCCCACGCCCACCGCGCCCGACGCCGTGGCCCGTCGCCGCCTCGCCGCCCAACTCGGTTCCAGCGTGCTGATCTTCGGCCTCTCCATCCCCCTGGCCTACGTCAACACGAACGCGGCCATGTGGTTCTGGATCGTGCTCGTCCCCACCCACTTCGTCCTCGGACGCTTCCCCCGCCGGGTCCCGCACGAGTGAATCGCCCGGTCGGGCAGAGTGAGTGGCCCTCCGCCGGGGCGCTGCTCGCCGGGCGGAGTGGCGGCACGGTGGTCCGGGCCGCGTTCGCCGGGCTCTTCGGGACACGGCCGTGGCTACGCCCACCCCGAGTCAGTCGCCCCAGACGCCTCGCCCCCAACACCCCACCGCCAGGACCGCCATCCCCGCGGCCCCCGCCGCCGCGAGCGCGAAGCCGCCCCGTGCGCCGAAGGCGTCCACCGCCCGGCCGGAGAGTGCCGCCGCGCCCGCCGAGCCCGCCGCGCCCGCGGAGTTCAGCCAGGTGAAGGCCTGGGTGAGGACGGCTCGGTGGACGGTGGACTCGGCCAGGACCGAGAGGAGCACCAGGACGGGCGGGATCGTGGCGCCGGTGAGGACGATCACGGAGCCCAGCGCCAGGGGTGAGCCGGCCGTGAGGAGGAGCAGGCAGGCCAGCGCCAACCCGGATGTCGCTACGACGAGTTGTGTCTGCGGGGGCGTGCGCCATCGACGCGTCCCGTACAGCCAACCGGCCAGCAGGCCGCCGCAGTTCGATGCCGCGAAGATCGGTGCCGCCGCGGTCGCCGCGTGGTGCTCGACCGCGAAGGCCGTCACCGAGACCTGTACGGCACCGAAGTACACGCCGATCGCGAGGTTGAGGCCGATCAGCGCCGCGAATCCGGGGCGGAGGAGCGAGCCTCTTGTGCGGGAGCGTCCGGCGGCTCCGGGAACCGGCGCCGATGTCGATGCCCCGGTCGGTGATGTCAACGGCCTTGGCGCGGTGCGGTGTTGGGCGGCGAGGGCGCCTCCGCCGGTCACCACCAAGGCGGCTGCCAGTACGGTGCCCAGCGCCGGATGCCCGTTCGCGCCGAGGACGCTGACCAGGGTCGGGCCGGCGAGGTAGCCCACGGCGTTGCCGAGGGACTCCAGGGAGAAGGCGCTGGGCAGTTCGGCGGGTCGCCGCTCGCGGAGCAGGGCCACCCAGCGGGCCGCGGACAGCGCGCCGAGCTGAGGGATGGTGGCGCCGACCAGCACTCCGCCGACCGTCATGAGTCCGGGCGGGCCGTCACCGGCGACCAGGGTCAGCAGCGTGGCCACCGCCAGGGCGTGGGCGAGCAGGAGGGGTGGCAGTACCCGGGTCTGGCCGAAGTGGTCGATCAGGCGGGCGAGTTGCGGCCCGACCAGGGCCTCGGCGACGGCGAAACCGCCGCTCACCAGACCGGCCGAGGTGTAGGAGCCGGTGCGGCCGTGCACCAGCCAGACGATGCCGAGGCCGGTCATCGCGATGCCGACGCGGCCGACGGTCGCGGTCAGGAAGAAGGCCGCGGCGCCGGGGGTGCGCAGCAGACGGGGATAGGGCGCCGACGACACGGCGATTCCTCTTCGCTGCCCGGCGGGGCGGACCACCCTGGGTCGTCGGTGCCCATTCACCGACCCGTGGTCATCGCCTGGAACCGTCCAGTGGTGGCGCGAAGCGGGGACACACACCCCACGCCGACTCCGTCACCGGGCAGAAGTCTCTCGTACGTTCGGGAGACGATACTTCAGATGGACGGCGAGGGGCGTCTGGACGACCCTGACCGGCTCGACGGGACGCGGTCGCGCCCCGCTGCCCAGCCCTTCGAACAGCCGCAGTCCGTCTCCCAACAGGGCGGGCACCACGTGCAGTTGGAGCTCGTCGATGAGCCCCTCCGCGAGGTACTGCCGCACCGTGCTCGCACCGCCCGCGATGTCGACGTTCCGGTCGCCGGCGGCTGCCTTCGCCCGGTCGAGAGCGCTGTGGACGCCCTCGGTGACGAAGGTGAAGGTGGTGCCGCCCTCCTTGACCAGGGTCGGCCGGGGGCGGTGGGTGAGGACGAAGACCGGAGTTCGGAAGGGCGGGTTGTCGCCCCAGAACTCCTCGCCGGTGTCGTACATCATCCGGCCCATCACCACCGCCCCCGTGGCGTCGAACCACTCGCGCATCAGCTCGGAGTCCTGGTTGTCCTCCCCTCCCGTCATGCCCTGGCGCTCCCGCCAGCTCGCCAGGTTGTGGATCCAGTCGAAGAGCGGCTCGGCGCCGTGGCCCCCGGGGTTGTCGAGGGTCACGTCGGTGCCGGCGATGTAGCCGTCGAGGGAGATGGCCATGTCTGCGGTGACGGTCACGGCGGGTGCTCCTGACTCCTGTGCGTCATGGAAGTACTGCCTTCACCCTCGCGTCGATCGGGGACCGGCGCATTCGACACGCCCGACGCCCGACATCCCTCGCTGCCCCGTCGCCCCCGGCCACTCCCTCTCAGGCCGCCGCTTCCCCCAACTCCCGCACCAGCCGCGCGGCGACCGGCACACCCACCCCGTGCCGCTGCGCCGCGCGCAGCAACGCGCCGCCGATGGCGTCCAGTTCGAGCGGGCGGCCGGCCTCCGCGTCGCGTTGCATCGAGGACTTGGTGCCGGGTGGGAAGGCGTCGTAGCGGGCCAGGGACTGGGCCGGGTCCGACGGGCCGCCGCAGGCTCGGCTGACCGCGGCCGTCTCCTCCACCAGGGCGGTCAGTTCGGCGCGGTGGCGGGTGCGGACCTCGCCCAGGGGGAGGGCGTAGCGGGTGGTGAGCAGGGCGAAGGGGGCCAGGAACGACATCTTCGCCCACAGCGTCGCCGTCTCGTCGTCGAGGACGCGGGTGGTGGGACCGGCTGTGTTGAGGGTCCGCGCGAGGGTGTCGAGCCGCTCGCGGGGGACCGGGTCGCCGGTCAGGTCGATCTCCGCGAACGGGCTGCCCAGCTCGATCAGGCCCGGCGCCGGCCGGGTGGACTCGGCGCGGATGACGGCCGGGGCGACCAGCTCGCGGCGGTAGCGGGCGCGCAGGGCCGCCGGGTGTTCGACGCCGTTCAGGAACGGTACGAGGAGCGCGTCGCCCAGGGCGGCGGGCGGTACGCGCTCCAGGGCCGCGTCCAGGGCTGTGTGCTTGACCGCCACCAGGCAGACGTCGACGGGTTCCCGCAGCACCGCGTCCGCCTCGACGCGGGCCGTGAAGTCGCCGTACAGGCCGCTGCGGACCCGGATCCCGTCCGTCCGCAGCGTCTGGGCCGTCGTGTCACCGGCCAGGCAGATCACCCGGTGTCCGGCGCGGGCCAGCAGCCCCGCCAGCAGGCCGCCGATACCGCCGGGGCCGAGCACCGCCACCGTGAGTTCGTCGTTCGCCATGATGTCGTACGTCCCTTCGCCGGTCGGCCCCGTGATGGTGGCCGCCTCGAACGGGATCATCCCAGGCCTCGCCGGATCGGGGGAGACCGGTGGAGACTGGTCGCATGTGCCGAAGCATCAAGACACTCCGTCCGCCCGCGTTGCCCGAGGAGGCGACGGAGGAAGAGATAAGGGCCGCGGCCCTGCAGTACGTACGCAAGGTGTCCGGCTTCCGGGCCCCGGCCGCGCACAACCAGGAGGTCTTCGACCGGGCCGTCGACGCGGTCGCCGAGGCCACGGCGGAACTGCTCGCGGGGCTGCAGGTGCGGGGCCAGGGACAGAAGGCCGGCGCCTAGGGGCTCAGCGGGCTCAGGGGGCCGAGGGGCTGTCCACGACGGCCGCCTTCTCCGGGCGGCGCATCACGTACGCCGCCCCCGCGCCCGCCGCGAACAACGCCAGCACGGACACCCCGGTGCCCAGCCATGTCGTACCGAGCCAGCGGCCGCCGTAGTAGCCGAGGGCGACGCTGTACGCCGCCCAGGCCAGGCCCGCCAGGGCCGACCAGGGCAGGAACTCGCGGACCCGGCGGTGGGCGGCGCCCGCGCCGAGGGAGACGACCGAGCGGCCGGCCGGGGCGAAGCGGGCGAGGATGACCAGGGCGCCGCCGCCGCGGGCCAGCGCGACGCCGAGACGTTCCTGCGCCAGGGTCAGCCGGCGGGAGCGGGCGATGGCGCGGTCCAGGCGTTCGCCGCCCCGCCAGGCCAGCCGATACGCCACCAGGTCGCCGAGGACGGAGGCGGTGGCCGCGCAGAAGATGAGCGCCAGGATGTCGGGCACCTGGGTCGGGACCTGGCTCGGCACCTGCCCGGTCGCCGAGCCCGCGGCAGCCGCGGTCGCGGCCGTGATCACCAGCACGCCGCTCGGCAGCACCGGCAGGAACACGTCCAGCAGGACCGACAGCGCGACCATGGCGTAGATCCATGGACTGCCCGTCAGCGTCCCCACACTCTCCAGCACCGCGACTCCCCGTGAACTCCCCCGTGGCCAGACCGTGCCGCATTGTCGCGGGGGAGCGGCAGGGGCGGCCATCAACAGCCATACAGCGTACGCCTGGGGTGTGACAGGAGATTCATCGGGGGCGCGTGGGATCGGCACACGACGTTCACCCGGCTGCCGTCCCCCGGCGGGCGCGGGCCGCCGGTGTCCCGTAGCACGGAGTGGGGGCGACCTTCGGCCGCAGCGGCCGTACGACGTGAGGAACGGTACAGATCATGGTGGCAGGTATATGCGCGGGCGCCGTCGCGGCGGCCGTGCTCGCGGCCGGCACCGGCGGTGCCCACGGCTACTCGATGCACACGGACGCACGCTTTGCGCCGCCCACCGCCTTCGTCCCCTCGGCGGCGATGACCTACGACACGAAGCTGGTGCCGGCCGGTGCGTGGATCGAGGTGGGCCAGCGGACCGCGGAGAACGGTGCGACGACCGTGCGGCTGCGGGTCGAGGGGCTGGCGCCCGGGCACGCGTACGCCGTCCATGTGCACCGGAAGCCCTGTACCGCCGACCCGGCCGCCGCGGGCGGGCACTACCAGCACGAGGTGGGCACCGACGCGGCCCATGTGAACGCGGACAACGAGGTCTGGCTCGACTTCACCGCCGGCAAGGACGGCTCGGGTGAGGCCAGCGCCCGCCACGACTGGGGTTTCCGGCGCGGCGAGGCGTCCTCGGTCGTCATCCATGACATGCCGGGCACGCACGGCGCCCGCGTGGGCTGCTTCACGGTGCCGTTCGGCTGGGTCGCCGGGTGAGCCCGTGAGCGGGGGGCGGCGAGCGGCCGGCTAGTCGACGCGGGCGAGTTCGGCGTTCGTCGGCCGCGGATCCGCCTCCGACCCGGCGGCTCTCCCACCGGCCCCCGCCTCGTCCGCCGCCACCCGCAGTACCGCTCTCGCCACGGCGTCCGCGTCCGAGAGCGACACCGAGTCCACCCCGGGGCGGGCGCCCGCCGCCGTCACCCAGTGCACGCCCTCCGTCGGCACGCCGAAGGCGAACCGCCGTGTGTGGGCGTGTCCTTGACGGTCCATCAGGCGGTACGGCCGCTCCGTGACGTCCAGGCCGCCGGTCTCGTAGCCGTCGACGGTGTGCGGTCGGCAGCGGCCCGTCTTCAGGAGCCGGGCGAGGAGGGGGTCGGCGGTGCGGCGCAGGTCCGGTTCCGGGAGGCGGGCCTCTATGAGGGTGGTCACGCGGGTCGCGGAGCCCGGTACTTCGGGGGAGCGGGCCAGCCAGGCGCCGTCCGCCTCGGTGACCTCCAGGCGGGGGCCGAGGACCTGCACCACGCCCGCCTCCACCAGCGCGGCCAGTTCCTCGATGCGGCGGCGGGGCGGGCCGATGGAGAGGAAGGCGTTGAGCGGGGTGTACCAGCGGTCCAGGTGGTCGCGCCGGGAGGTGCCGGTCAGGCCGCCGTGGTCCACGACCTGCCGCAGTTCGTTGCGCAGGTCGCGCAGGACGTCGAGGGCCGCCTTGAGCGGGCCGTCCACTGTGCCCAGCGCCGCCTGCGCCGCGTCCTCGCGCAGGTGGGCGAGGAGCCACTCCCGCCACTGTCCGGGATGCGCGAACTCCCTTTCCCGGTACGGCCGTGAGACCCGGTCCCAGCTCCAGCGCCGGGCGGCGGGTATCCCGAACTCGTCGAGTACGTCCGCCTCTTGGGGGTCGCCGTGCGGTACGGACAGGAAGCGTGCCGCGAAGTCCGGGCGCCGTGGGCGTCGCAGCAGAGCCGTGTAGTAGACCGTCTCGACCTCCTTCGCCACCAACGGCCATATCTCGGCGAGGAAGTCGGGCGCCTCGCCGTTCTCCGCGCGCTTGCGGAAGCCGGCGATCACGTCCGGGGTCAGGACGCGCGGGGTGTGGCGGCCGTAGGGGCCCTTCGCGTTGTCGCCGCGCGCCTGGTAGGGGACACCGCGTCGGGAGCCGGCGTACAGGCGGGGTTCGCGGCCGGAGGGGACGTAGCGCAGACCGCGACGGGCGGAGACGAAGCGGCCGCCGCGGCCGGTGGTCAACAGGGCTGTGTGGTCGAAGAAGTTGAGGCCCAGGCCGCGCAACAGCACCGGCTCGCCGGGCGGTACGGCGGACAGGTCGACGTCGGCCGGATTGGCGGGCGGGACATGGCGCAGGCCGTGCCGCTCCGCGTAGGCCGCGAGGCGTTGCTGTGTGCTGTCGGGGACCGTCGGCAGGTGGCCCTGGGCCAGGACGACCGCGGTCAGGCCGGTGAGCAGTCCGCCGTTGTCCAGGGTCAGCAGCTGGCGGCCGTCGGAGGAGTCGTCGAGGCGTACCGCGCGCGCCCGGTGCGGGACGACGCGGACCGCCGCCGGGGCCTCGCGCACGGTCTTCGCGAAGACCCACTCCAGGTAGCGCCCGTAGTGCGCGCGGGTCGGGTACTCGTCCGCGCCCAGCTCCCCGTCCGCCCACTCGTACAGGCTCGGACCGGGCCGCACGGGCCCCGAGCAGTCCACGCTGTCGTCGGTGAAGAGGGTGACCTGACAGGCCACGGTGTTCATCAGCAGCTCGGGCGACTGCCCGGTGCGCCACACGCTGCCCGCGCCCGGCGCGGCGGGGTCGACGACGTGCACGGTCAACCGGACGCCCGGCGGGAGGAGTTCGGGCACCGAGGCGCAGAGGCGTTCCAGGACGCTGGTGCCGCGCGGTCCGGCGCCGACCACGGCGAGGGAGACGGAGGGCGGTGCCGCGGTCGGTGCAGACAAAACGGGGACTCCCGGGCGTGTGGGGCGCTTGGCAGCAAACCGCCTGGTGGAAGCAGACGGTCCGCATCATCATGCCCTCGGCAGTCACGTAAGCCAACGCGGGCCCCACCTGTCCCAATTGCCCCGCATATGAGGGTGGGGGCGGGGTCATTCGGAGGTCAGGACGGACTCCGTCACCGTCTTCAGATCGCCGACCGTCCCCGCCTCCGCTCCCGCCCGCACTCGCGCCTGCTCCAGCCGCAGCCCCGCCGAACGCCCGCGCAGCGTCAGTGTCATGAGCTGGTTGCCGAACCAAGGCCCGCCCTTCCTGCGCCACTTGACCGGCAACGGCGCGCACCGGCCGTGGTGCAGGAACCGCCGGCCCAGCGCACGCGCCACCGCGCTCCAGCCGAAGCGGAAGCCGACGCGCATGTACGCCGGTACGGAGTTGTGGACCGGCGAGCAGGTCAGCTGCAGCACTCGCGCGTCCGGCGCGCCCTCGGCCCAGGTCGCCTCGGCCACGTACGCGTGATGCACGTCTCCGGAGAGGACGAGCACGCTCGCCGGCGCGGTGGGCCCGGAACCGACCTCGGCGATCAGGTCGGCCAGAGCCGTGAAGGACGTCGGGAAGGCCGCCCAGTGCTCCAGGTCCGCCGTGCGCCGCAGGTTCTCCCCGAACCGCGCCCAGCGCGCCCCGCGCTCCCCCCGGCACAGGGCCGCGTCCCACTGCTCGGCGTCGTGCACCAGATGCGGCAGCAGCCAGGGCAGTGAGGTGCCGATCAGGAGATGGTCGTACGACTCCCGGTCCGCCAGGGCTTGTTCGCGCAGCCACTGGGCCTCGCCCGGGTCGAGCATCGAGCGGGACTCCTCGTCCAGGACGCGGGCCGCGCGGCTGTCCACCATCAGCAGCCGGACCCGGCCGAAGTCGCGCCGGTAGCTCCAGCGCACCGAGGTCGCGTCGGCGTCGGCCTTGGAGGCGAAGGCGCGCAGGTCGTCGGTGGCGTCCGGGACGGCGCGGACGGCCGCGTAGAGGGGGTCGGCGGCCAGCTCGTCGGGGGAGAGGTTGCCCAGGTGCTGGTGGACCCAGTACGACATCAGGCCGCTCAGGATCCGCTCCCGCCACCAGTCGGTGGCCCGCATGTCCTCAAGCCAGGCGGCGGAGGTGTTCCAGTCGTCGATCACGTCGTGGTCGTCGAAGATCATGCAGCTGGGCACGGTGGACAGCAGCCAGCGCACCTCGGGGTCGAGCCAGGACTCGTAGTAGAGGTGCGTGTACTCCTCGTAGTCCGCGACCTCGCTGCCCGGGGCGTCGCTCAGGCCGCGCCGGGCCGCCAGCCATCGCTTGGTCGCGTCCGAGGTCTCGTCGGCGTACACCTGGTCGCCCAACAGCAGGAGCACGTCCGGGCGTTCGCCGTCCGGGTCGGCCGCCATGCGGGTGGCGAGCGAGTCCAGGGCGTCGGGTCCGACGGGGTCGTGACCGCCGGCCGGCGGCGCGGCCCAGCGGCAGGAGCCGAAGGTGACGCGGACGCCGTCGTCGAGGACGCCGGTGCGGATCACGGAGGGCGGGAAACGGGAGTCCGGCAGCGGCCACACGCGCGTGCCGTCCAGGAACACCTCGTACGCGGTCGTCGTGCCGGGGGTCAGCCCGGTCACCGCCACCAGCGCGTAGTGATGGCCCGCGACCTGGAAGGTGCGGGCCTGTCCGGCGCTGCCGTCCGCGCAGCGCACCTCGGCGGTGCACGGTCGGCTCGCCTCGACCCATACGGTCGCGGACGAGCCGTCGGCATACCTCAGCAGTGGTCCCAGGCGCAGTTCGGCCACGATGATCGCCCCTCCTCCGTCGCACCGTACGGTATTGAACGACGGGGGAGGGCGGACAGTGTCCGGCGATCACCGTTACCGAATCAGCGGCCGTCGCCGGATCAGCAGCCGGAGAGGTAGCTCGTGAGCGCGGACTTCTCGGCCGAGTCGACGGAGAGGTCGTAGTAGTACTTCACCTGCACCCAGGCGCGGACGTAGGTGCAGCGGTAGGACGTGAGGGACGGCATCCAGGTGGCCGGGTCCTGGTCGCCCTTGGACTGGTTGACGTTGTCCGTGACCGCGAGGAGCTGCGGGCGGGTGACGTCGTTGGCGAAGGACTGGCGCTGGGCGGTGGTCCAGTTGCGGGCGCCGGAGTCCCAGGCCTCGGCCAGCGGCACGAGGTGGTCGATGTCGACGTCCGAGGCGGCGGTCCAGGTGGCGCCGTCGTAGGGGGAGTACCAGCTGCCGCTGGTGGAGGCACAGGCGGAGTCGGTGACGACGTTCGTACCGTCCCGCTTGAGGATGTACTCGCGGGTGTTGCAGGTGCCGCTGATGGTGATCCAGGTCGGGAACAGGTCCCGGGCGTAGCCGGTCCTGACCTCGGTCGCCACGGTGAGGGAGGCGAGGTAGGTGCGGGCGGTGGAGGCGCTGACGGGGGTGGGGAGGGCGGCGGAGGCGTTCGGACCGTTGAACAGAGCGACGGAGGCTATGAGTCCGGTGAACGCCGCGAGTATGCTCAGCCGTCGACGCGCGTAGAACTTCGGCATACGAACTCCCTTGGGGTGGGGGGACGTTGGAGTGCGAGCGAGGGAATGCTCGCGGTGCCGTGTTGCGGTGGGGTGTGCGTTGGGTAAGAAGCTAGTGACGCGTACATGACATGACAAGGTGCACGGTCGAACTTCTGCCGTGTGCGCCGGTCGCGTACAGTGGACGGCGCAGAAGGGGAGTAGCTCTTCGCTGGACCGTCGACATACTGCTCAGCTCGTCTGAGCCGGCGCCCAGAGGCAGGTTCGTCGCGATCGCTGCGGACGGATCGGCCAGCGAGACCTTCGGCAAGCAGTGCACTAGTCGTTTTTCGTGTGCGCTGTCATGCCGAGGTGTCCGCGGACAGCAATCGCACTCTCGGTGGGGCAGCCCCGACCGATTGAGGAACCTTGATCAGCTTTACCGTGACGGCAGTCGTCTTCGGTGTCGTCTTCCTGGCCGAACTGCCCGACAAGACCGCACTCGCCGGGCTTGTCCTGGGTACCCGTTACCGCGCCTCGTACGTCTTCGCGGGCGTTGCCGCCGCCTTCGCGCTGCATGTCGCGCTGGCTGTCGCCGCGGGCAGCGTCCTGACCCTCCTCCCGCAGCAGCTCGTGCACGCGATCACCGGTGTGCTCTTCCTGGGGGGTGCGGCCGTGCTGCTGATGAAGAAGGACGAGGGCGAAGAGGAGATCCGCAAGCCCGAGAACCAGTCCTTCTGGAAGGTTGCGGGCACCGGATTCATGCTCATCCTGGTCGCCGAGTTCGGAGATCTCACGCAGATCATGACGGCGAACCTGGCCGCCCGCTACGACGATCCGCTGTCTGTGGGTCTCGGTGCCTTGCTCGGCCTCTGGGCGGTCGCCGGGCTCGGCATCGTCGGCGGAAAGGCGCTGATGAAGCGGGTGCCGCTGGTGCTGATCACGAAGGTCGCGGCGCTGCTGATGCTGGCGCTCGGGGTGTGGAGCCTGTGGGAAGCGGTCACGGGCTGAGGTTCGGGGGCGGGGGTTCGGGGCAGGGGTCGGCCGAGCTGAACGTTCGGTGAACTGTTTCCCGAGTCGGTGGCGGATGCGGGAGATGTTTTGTACCGTGGATGAACAAAGTGGCTCCCGCCCGTTCTCCCTGACCGGCGGGCGGGGCGCTTTGTCCCTCCGGGGGTCCGACCCGCAGGCCCCTTCCCGCCGCCTTGGAGCTGCCGATGACGGCCACCACCGTGCCCACCGTCCTCACCGCCCGCGCCCTCCTGCTGGACATGGACGGCACCCTCGTCAACTCGGACGCCGTCGTCGAGCGCTGCTGGCGGCGCTGGTCGGAGCGGCACGGGTTGAACGCGGACGAGGTCATGAAGGTGGTCCACGGCCGCCAGGGGTACGCCTCGATGGCGGTCCTGCTGCCCGACCGGCCCATGGAGCAGAACATGGCCGACAACGCGCGCATGCTGGCCGAGGAGACCGCCGACCTGGACGGTGTCGTCCCCGTCCCGGGCGCCGCGGAGTTCCTCGCGTCCCTTGCGGGCCTCCCGCACGCCCTGGTGACCTCGGCCGACGTGGCCCTCTCGACGGCCCGCATGGCCGCGGCCGGCCTCGCGCTCCCGGACATCCGCGTCACCGCCGAGTCGGTCGGCGCGAGCAAGCCGGACCCCGAAGGCTTCCTCAAGGGCGCGGCCGAACTGGGCGTCGACCCCGCCGACTGCATCGTCTTCGAGGACTCGGCGGCGGGCATCGCGGCGGGGCGCTCCGCGGGGATGCGGGTGGTGGGGGTGGGTCCCCGGGCCGACTTCCATGAGCCGGACGTCGTGGTGCGGGATCTGACGCAGGTACGGGTCGAAGGCGTCGCGGGCGGCGGGATCCGGCTTTACGTGGCGTAGGGGTCTCGGACTGGGGGCGCGGGGGCGACGCTGGGTACGGGGTGGCTTGGGCGGTCTCTGGATCGGCGCCGGGCGCGATGTGGCTTAGGCGCGGCTCAGGCGGTCTCCGGATCGGCGCCGACCCCGGTGTGGCCTTGGAGGTCATCGTCCGGAGCTGTGCGTGATCGGGCTTGGGCGGTCTCCGGATTCGTGGCGTGCGCGATGTGGCGCGGGCGGTCTCCGGATGGGCGCCGGTCCCGGTGTGGCCTTGGGGGTCATCGTCCGGCGCCGTACGCGATCTGGCTCAGGCGGTCTCCGGATTCGGATCGGGGGCCGTGACGAGCACGATGCCGCCTCGGAAGCCGCCCTTCGCCAGTATCGTGTGCGCTTCCGCGGCGCGCTCGAACGGGAACGTCCTGGCGACGCGCAGGTCCAGTCGGCCGCTCTCCACCAGGCCCACCAGTTCGGTGAGTTCGGCGCCGTCCGCACGTGCCTGCACCAGGCCGACCCCGATACCGCGCTCCGACGGCGGAACACCGGGCGGCGTCACCGCGACGAAGAGACCGCCGTCGCGCACGGCCCCGATCGCCGCGAACCCGACCGACGCGGCGTCGAGGAGTCCGTCGACCCCGCTCGGCACGGACTTGCGCACCGCGTCGGCAGGATCCGCGCCACGGGCTACGAAGGTCGCCCCGAGACCGGTGAGGTACGGCTCGTCCTCCGGCGCGGCGACGGCGACCACGTCCAGGCCCTGGTGTCGGGCCAACTGGACCGCGAAAGCGCCGATGGCGCCCGCCGCTCCGGTGACGGCGATCCGATCACCGGCCCCCAGTCCGAGGATCCGCAGCGCCTGCGCCGCGGC
The DNA here is from genome assembly GCF_044755245.1 of Streptomyces sp. NPDC092369. NCBI lineage: Bacteria > Bacillati > Actinomycetota > Actinomycetes > Kitasatosporales > Streptomycetaceae > Streptomyces > Streptomyces sp. NPDC092369. Next base: position 756,125 of record NZ_JBIVQP010000002.1, on the reverse strand, counting down.
GTGGGCGTTGAGCGGCAGCGTCGCCGCGGCGGCCGGTGCCACGCCAGCCGGGGCGGGCGCGAGGAAGGCCGCGGGCAGCACCACGAACTCCGCCTGAGTGCCGACCTTGGTCTCCGGCCAGTTCGACATCGCCAGCACGGGCTGCCCGACGTCGAAGCCGGACGTCCCGGGCCCGATCGCGTCGACGGTGCCGGCGGCGTCGACACCGAGCACGTACGTCGGTCCCGGGGGCACCATCGGGCCCAGCCAGCCGGCCCTGGCGACCACGTCCAAGGGGTGTACGGCGGCCGCCTGGACCCTGACCCGTACGTGCCCGGCAGGGACCTCGGGGATCGGGCGCTCGTCGACCGTGAGGACATCCGGGCCACCGAACTGGGTGAACGTGACGGCGCGCATGACGTCGACCTCCTCGGTGCGTGGGGATTCGGTCATCGCACCACTGTCCGCCCGGCCCACTTCGTGCTCCCAGCCAGACCGCCATATTGCGGCTGAAGCTCCATGTCCATCGATCGAGTCTCTCTATAATTCCGTCATGGATGTGATCGACCGGCGGATCGTTCAATGCCTGCTGCGCGACGGGCGGGCCTCCTTCCGGCGGATCGCCGAGGTGGCCGAGGTCTCCGAGCAGACCGTGGCCCGCCGCTACCGCGCCCTGGTCGCCGACGGAGCCGTCCGCGTGCGCGCCCTGCCCCGACACGGGCTGTACGGCGACCAGACCTGGTTGGTCCGGGTCCAGTGCCGTCCTGACGCCACCGACGCCCTGGCGGACGCGCTGGCCGCCCGCGAGGACACCTCCTACGTCAGCGTCACCTCCGGCGGTTCCGAGGTCGTGTGCCAGGCCCGCACCGGGCTGCGCGACCAGGGCGGATCAGTGCTGCAACGCCTGCCGCGCACCGCCAAGGTCCTGGGCTTCGACGCCTGTGCGGTCATGCACATGTACCTGGGCACCCGCGCCAAGTGGCTCGCCTTCGACGACCCTCTGACCGACGACCAGGCGGCACTGCTGCACGCCTCCGACCCGCAGCGGCGCGCCACCGCCGGAACGACCGACCCGGAACTCCGCGACGACGTGGCCCCCCGCGACCAGGACGCCCCGCTGATGGCCGAACTCGCCCGCGACGGACGCGCCGGTGTGGTCGAACTCGCCCGCGCCTGCGGCTGGTCGAAGTCCCGGGTCTCCGCGCGCCTGGAGGAACTGCTCGCGGCGGGGGCCCTGCGCGTCGCCGTGGACCTGGCGTACCCGCGCTTCGGCTTCCACGCCCCCGCCTACCTGTGGCTCACCGTCGCCCCCGGCCGCCTGAACGCCACCGGCGAGATGCTCTCCGCCCATCCCGAGACCACCTTCGCCGCCGCGGTCACCGGATCCGCCAACCTCCTGGTGACCGTCACCTGCCGCACCATGGACGATCTCTTCGCCTATGTCACCACCAAGGTCGGCGCCCTCGACGCGGTCCACCAGGTCGACGTCGTCCCGGTCCTGCACCGCCTCAAGCAGGCGGGCACCCGACTCCGCGACGGCCGCCTGATCCCGACCTGAGCGGCAAGGTGGTGATGCACGATGTGTCGGTCAGATCGATGCATGACGGAAGTACAGTCAGAGTGAAGCCGCCTCGTTGGAGGTTCGACGCGGGTTCACCGTGATCGACTGTTGATTCCGTCGTCGCGGCGGCACGGTTGAGACACCACCCCCGAGTGTGTTCTCAGCAAGGAGCTCGCTATGAGCGACGTACTTCCCGGCGGCACCCTGCGCCTGTCCGAGACCCTGAGCGTGACCCGCGTCGGCTACGGCGCCCTCCAGTTGGCCGGGCCGATGGCCTACGGCCCGCCGCGTGACCGCGACGAGGCCCTGGCCGTGCTGCGCGCCGTCGTCGAGGCGGGGATCACCCACCTCGACACCAGCGACTACTACGGCCCGCACGTGGTGAACGAGCTGGTCCGTGAGGCCCTGCACCCCTACCGCGAGGGTCTGCACATCGCCACCAAGGTCGGCGCGCGCCGCACGGCCGAGCGCGGGTGGCCCGCGGCGCTGTCGCGGCCGGAGCTCGTGCAGGCCGTCCACGACAACCTGGACCACCTGGGTCTTGAGGCGCTGGACCTGGTGAATCTGCGGATGACCGACACCCTGGCGGGGGACGACATCGTCGAGCCGTTCACGGTCCTGGCCGAGCTGCGCGAACAGGGCCTGATCCGCAACCTCGGCGTGAGCAACGTCAGCGCGGAGCAGGTCGAGGCCGCGCAGCGGATCGCACCCGTCGTCGCGGTGCAGAACCACTACAACGTCGCCTTCCGCCAGGACGACGCCCTGGTGGACCGGTGCGCCGAGCAGGGCATCGCGTTCGTGCCCTTCTGGCCGCTGGGCGGGTTCCGGCCGCTGCAGGCCAAGGCGCTGGAACAGGTCGCGGCCGACCTCGGGGCCACTCCGCGGCAGATCGCTCTGGCGTGGCTGCTGCACCGCTCTCCCACGATGCTGCTGATCCCGGCACCTCCACCCGCGCCCACCTCGCCGAGAACATCGCCGCCGCCGCGATCGGCCTGTCCGTGGAGACGCTGCGCACGCTGGACGCCATCGCCGACGCGGCCCACTGACCTCGCAGGCCCGCCCGTCCCCGCCGGCCCGTCCGCCGCCCCCGCCCCATGGCGCTTCTCCGGCTCGCCCTGAGCTGCCCTGTCCTCCCTCTCCTGCTCCTTCCCTTCCTCCCCCTGGAGTTCGCTCTCATGTCACAGTCGTCCGCCACCCGTCACCGCACGCTGGTCCTGTCCGGGAGCCTGCGCGCCGAGGCCGTCACCACCCAGGTCGCCCACGCCGCCGTAGCGCAGGACCACCCGGAGCACGAAGTCGTCCTGGCCACCGGCCTGGACCGACTCCCGCTGTTCAACGAGGACTTGGACACCGACCCGGCCCCGCCCGCCGTGGCCGCCCTGCGCGCCCAGGTCGCCGCCGCCGACAGTCTGCTGGTCCTGAGCCCGGTCAACAACGCCAGCATCTCGGCCGCCCTGAAGAACGCCCTCGACTGGCTCTCCCGTCCCCGCGGCGACGCCCCCCTCGCCGGCAAGCCGGCCACCGGCCTGGTCATCGGCTACGGCTCCCATGGCGCCGAGGACCACCTGGAGGCGATCCTTCGCGCCGCCGGCGCCCGCACCACCGCGGCCCCCACCCCCGTGCTGAGCCTGCGCACCCTCGACGGGAAGCAGGCCGCGCACGACCCGAAGGTCACCACCGCCGTGACACAGGCTCTCGCGGCCCTGCACGCTCCCGATCCGGCGGTGGCATGACCTGCCCCGTCCCCGGTCTCAGCTCACCCTGTCCGATCAGCAAGGCGAAGGTGCCCACGTGACCATCCCCACCGCGCCGGCCGCTCTGGCGGAAGCCATGGCCTTCCTCCTGCAGTTCGCCCGCACGGCGAGAACGACCGGATCCCTGGTGCCCAGCGGGGCCGCCCTGTCCCGGGCGCTCACCCGGCACATCCGACCCGGCAGCGCACACCGGCCGCGCGCCGTGCTGGAGGTCGGACCGGGAACCGGAGCCGTCACCCGGCACCTCGCCCAGCGTCTGGGCCCGTACGACACGCTCGAACTCGTGGAGGCCAACGGCCCGTTCGTCGACCACCTGGCCTCGGCCCTGCGGCACGACACACGACTGGCCGCCATCGCCCACCGCACCCGCCTGCACCACGGTTTCGTCCAGGACCAGCGGCTCGGCGACTACGACAACATCGTGTGCGGGCTGCCCTTCGCGAACCTCCCGCCCGCACAGGTCAAAGCGATCGTCGGCCAACTCCTGTCGTCGCTCAGGCCGGGCGGCCGGCTCTCCTTCTTCAGCTACGTCGGGGGCCGGGCCGGGCAGCTGCTCGATCCCGGACAGGCCCGCTCCCGGCACGTGCTGCGCGAGGCCATAGCCCCGCACGTGGTGGGCAGCGAGATCGTCCTGTCCAACCTGCCGCCCGCCTACGTCCATCACCTGCTGGTCCCCGCCCGGGCCGACTGCGACTGCGGGGCTACGGCTCCGTCGTCTCGGACTCCAGCTTCGCCCGCGTAGCCGCCCCGTACACCCCGGATTCGTCCGCGCTGATGCCCCTGGCGAGCTGGAACGTCCGTACCGAACTCTCCACCGTCGTGCTGAAGTCGCCGTCGTGCTTGCCGACGTACAGGTTCAACTGGCCGAGCCGTTCCTGGAGTTCGACCACCTCGGCGCCGTGGTCGCCGCGTCGCAGCACCGGTGGCGTGCTGCTGTCGGCGCCGCCCTCCTGGATCGTCCCGGTCGCTCCGACGGTCGAGGGTGTGCCGGTGGGCTCGGTCGACCGGGTCGGCGTCGGGGAGACGGCGGTGGCCGACGGGGACGTCGAGGGCGTCGGGCTCGTGCTGGCGGAGGGTGACGGCGGCGCGGACGTCGGCGACGGGGACCCGGTCTCCTGCGCGGGCGACACGGACGCCGTCGCGCTCGACGCGTCCGGCACGCTCGCCCGTACCCCGCCCGAGGCCGCGTTGTCGCGGGACGGCGTCTGGTACGACAGGAACCCGCTCGCCAGCCCGGTCGCGGCCACCACGGCGACGACGGCGCCGCCGGCCGCGAGCAGGACGGTACGGCGCCGACGTACGGGCCCGGCGTCCTCCTCGGCCTCGTCCCCGTAGTCGGGCGGCTCCTCGCCCGAAGGCGGCACCGGCGGTACCGGCGGCAGCAGGGACGTGGCGTCCACGGCCTGCAACGGCACGGTCTCCTCGGCCGGTGACGTCACCGTCTCCTCGGCCGGTAACGCCGAGGGGACCTCCTTGCCCACGCCGTCCTCGCCCGCCAACTCCACGTACGGCCGTATGCGGAGGGGGTCGAAGTCCTCCGCCGCGGCCGCCTCCGCCGTGCGGGCATCGCGCAGGGCGTCGGACGCCCGCTGTGTGCAGCCGCACGACGGGGTGTTGTCGGCCCCTCTCGGTGCCCCGCACTCCGGGCACTCGTGGCCTGTCGGCTCTGTCACGCGTCGTCCCTCCCTCCGCAGTTCCCCCACGAACTCCAGAGATTATGCAGACCCTCTCCACAGTCGCTGTCGGTCGGCCCCCGGGGAGGGTCCCGGTAAATCGGGCGTCAACGGGACTCGACAGGCCATAACGGTTCACACCGATCACCATGGAGGGGAAGGCGAGGGCGAGGGTGCTGTGCCGAGGGCGCTGTGTAACGAGAGCCGCTGGAGGTCTTCATGGCCGAGGATGCGCACGGTATGACGGGAAATATGCGAGACGCACCGATGCGGGGCAGTGCTCCCGAGAAGGGCAGTGCCGCCGGGGAACCCGTGTCCGGCAACGTGCTGGTCTCCATCGGTGCCCTGCTTCTCGGCATGCTGCTCGCCGCCCTCGACCAGACGATCGTGTCGACCGCGCTGCCCACCATCGTCAGCGACCTCGGCGGGCTTGAGCACCTGTCCTGGGTGGTCACCGCGTATCTGCTGGCGTCGACCGCCGCGACCCCGCTGTGGGGCAAGCTCGGTGACCAGTACGGGCGCAAGCGGCTCTTCCAGACGGCGATCGTGATCTTCCTGATCGGTTCGGCGCTGTGCGGAATGGCGCAGAACATGCCCCAGCTCATCGGCTTCCGCGCGCTGCAGGGGCTCGGCGGCGGGGGCCTGATGGTGCTGTCGATGGCGATCGTCGGGGACATCGTGTCGCCGCGCGAACGCGGGCGCTACCAGGGGCTGTTCGGCGCGGTGTTCGGGGCGACGAGTGTGCTGGGCCCGCTGCTCGGCGGGCTGTTCACCGAACACCTCAGCTGGCGCTGGGTGTTCTACATCAACCTGCCCGTCGGACTGGTCGCCCTCGCGGTGATCGCGACCGTGCTGCGGATCCCGCGCAAGTCGACGCGGCACGTCATCGACTACCTCGGTACGTTCCTGATCGCGTCCGTCGCGACCTGTCTGGTGCTGGTCGCCTCGCTGGGCGGCACGACGTGGGGCTGGGGCTCGCCGCAGATCATCGGCCTGGCGGTGCTGGGAGTGGTCCTGGCGGTGGTCTTCGTGCGGGTGGAGCGGCGGGCCGCGGAACCCGTCCTGCCCCTCAAGCTCTTCACCGTCCGTACCTTCACCCTCTCCGCGGTGATCAGCTTCATCGTCGGGTTCGCGATGTTCGGCGCGATGACGTATCTGCCGACGTTCCTCCAGGTGGTGCACGGCATCACGCCGACCATGTCGGGCGTGCACATGCTGCCGATGGTGATCGGCCTGCTGCTGTCGTCCACGACGTCCGGGCAGATCGTCAGCCGGACCGGCCGCTGGAAGGTGTTCCCGGTAGCGGGCACAGGCGTCACGACGGTCGGCCTGCTCCTCCTCCACCGCCTCGACGAGAACAGTTCGACGGCGGAGATGAGCGCGTACTTCTTCGTCTTCGGCCTCGGACTCGGCCTGGTCATGCAGGTGTTGGTCCTCATCGTGCAGAACTCGGTCTCGTACGAGGATCTCGGCGTCGCCACCTCGGGCGCGACCTTCTTCCGCTCGATCGGCGCGTCCTTCGGCGTGGCCATCTTCGGCACGGTCTTCGCGAGCCGCCTGTCCGACAAACTCACGGACGCGTTCCAGGACACCCGCCTCCCCACGGGCATCTCGGCGGACACCTTGAAGTCCGACCCGAGAGGCATCGGATCCCTGCCGCCGGCGCTACGGGACCCGGCAATTCACGCGTACGCGTCCTCGATCACGGACGTGTTCCTGTACGCGGCCCCCGTCGCCCTCCTCGGCTTCGTCCTGGCGTGGTTCCTCAAGGAGGACCGCCTGCGCGGCTCGGTCACCGCGCCCGACCTCACGGAGACGCTCGCCAGCAACCCGGTCGAGCGCTCCTCCTACGACGAGGTGTGCCGCGCCCTGTCCGTGCTCGGCACGCGGGACGGCCGGCGCGAGATCTACCAGCAGATCACCGAGCGGGCGGGCTACGACCTTCTCCCGGCCGCCAGTTGGCTGCTGCTCCGCATCCGGCGCAACGGCTGGGCGGAACCGGCGGTCCTCGCCGAACGCGGCACGGTACCCCTGCCGGTCATCCTCGCCGCGGCCCGCCAGGTGGAGGAACGCCGCCTCGCCACCCGGGAGGGCCTGGACCTGGTCCTCACCCCCGAGGGCCGAGAAACCGCCGACCACCTCTCCAAGGCCCGAGAGGAATCCCTCGCCACCCTCCTGGGCGACTGGTGGACCCCCGACCGCCCCACCGACCTCACCCAACTGGTCACCGAACTCACCAACGAACTCTGCGGCTCGGACAGCGAACAGCCCCACAACGGATCAGCACCGCGGATCAGTTGACGACCCGGCCTGGACGCCGGCCGGCAGGGCGCCACCTCGACGTCCGGGCCCGTGCAGTTTGAGTGCCCGGTTCCGGGCAACCCGGAGAGAGAACCGGCCCGTTGGGCCGAAGCATCCGGAAGGCACCCATGTCCACAGGCATGATCATCATCGTTATCGTGATCGTGGCGGTCGTGGTCGTTGTTGCGGCCGCCCTCACCCTGCGTAGCCGCGGCGGCGTCGGTGGTCGGGATCTGAAGCACCGCTTCGGTCCCGAGTACGACCGCGCGGTGACCCGCCACGACGGCGACACCAAGGCCGCCGAACGTGAGCTCGCAGAGCGCGTTGAGCGGCACGGATCGCTGCGCGAGCAGCCGTTGGAGCCGGCCCGGCGTGAGCAGTTCGAGGCCCGTTGGGCGGCCGCGCAGGAGCGGTTCGTCGACTCGCCCCGGGAGGCCGTCGCCGACGCGGACCAGCTGCTCGGCGAACTCGCCACCGTCCGCGGTTTCCCCGACGGCGCCCAGTACGAGGAGCAGCTCGCCGCGCTCTCCGTCCACCACGCGTCCGACGTCAACGGCTACCGCCACGTGCACAGCGTGGCCCGCGCCGACGACACCCGCGCCGACACCGAGGAACTGCGCGAGGCGATGGTCGAGGCCCGCGCGCTCTTCGAGTCGCTCATCGACGGCGCCCGCACCGCGCGGGGCACGTCCCACGACGGGACGTCTCACAAGCTGTCCGACAAGCTCCCTGGCAAGACGGCCAGGCGATCGCACGACACCTCATCCGACAAGGAACAGACGATCAAGGGCGGTTGACACCACCATGGCCGACGAGACCAAGAGTTCCACACCCGCGTCCACGCCCGGTTCCACGCCCGCAGCCGCACCGACGCCGATACCGACGTCCGCGCGCTCGGACCGGTCGGACCGTTCGGAGACGCGTACGGGTACGGACGAGACCAAGACGTCCGCCCGCACCGATGAGAGCAGGGTCCCCGCACCCACTCCCACCTCCACCTCCACGCGTACGGACACCCCCGACCGCACGGGGACACCCGCACCGACATCCACGCAGTCGACCGACGGCAGGGACCCGGCGCAGACATCCTCGCGCCCGAAGTCCTCGACCCCGCCGTCGACTTCGTCCTCGACGCCGTCCTCGTCCTCGTCCCCCCTGCTCCCGAAGGACGAGACCGACAAGCTCGCCGAGCGGCTCCAGCACGCGCTGTCCGGGTTCGTCGACGACCCTCGTACGGCCGTCGAGGAAGCCGACCACGTCGTGGAGGAGATCACCGGCCGCTACACGGACGCGCTGACCCAGCGCCGCCGCACCCTGCGCAGGTCCTGGCAGGAGGGTGACGCCACGTCCGACGACCACTCCGACACCGAGCAACTCCGGCTGGCCCTGCGGGACTACCGCGAGATCGCCGAGCGGCTGCTACACGCCTGACCCGCCCGGTCCGACCGGTCCACCCGGTCCGGCCGTCCCGCCCGACCCGTCCCCCGCCCGGCGCTCGCGCCACTCGCGGACGACGTCCTCGACGTCGTAGGGCTTCTTGCCCAGGGGAGGGCCGGGCGGCGGCTTGTACATCATCTCGCGGATCTTGACGTTGACTTCGGTGATGATCTTCCGCACGATCCGCTCCGAAGGAGCCGCGTACGCCGCCGCGAGCGCGTCCTCGGCCTCCTTGCGCAGGGCCAGGGTGGGCGGCAGGACCGAGAAGCCCTCGCGGGCCAGCTTCTGCCTCACCCACCAGAGTTCGTCGTACGTCGTGTCCGCGCCGCCCGGCAGGGGCTTGCCCGCGCCCGGGAGCTGGGAGAAGTCACCGCGCGCCTCCGCGTCGCGGATCTGCTTGTCCACCCAGGATTCGAACGGTACGCCGGGAGGCTTTCGCTCGGTCATGAGTCCATTGTGCCGGACGCGACATGGCCGGGCGATTTATCATGCGGCGGCTGCATAAGGACACTTCACGAGGAGCGCCGCGTGCTCGAACTCACCATGGCCACCGTCTCCGGGACGGAAGAGGGGGCCACGGCCGGCATGCTCATGGCCGATGCGCAGAGCGAACCCGGTGCCGTGCTCCGGGTGGGGCGCGACAAGTCCGTGTGCCGGCTGGTGACGCCGGACGACTGGCTGTTCGTCTCCCGCGTCCATCTGGAGTTCCTGTGCGGCCCCGAGGGCGTCTGGCAGGTCTCCTGGCTGCGCGGTTCGCAGCCCGACCCGTCCTCCGAAGTCCGCCTGATCGTGGGGGAGTACGCGCAGCCCCTCGTGTACGGCGGCAGCGTGACCCTGCCCCGGGGCGGCAGCGGCGAGATCGTCGTCCAGGACCGCACCGCCCCGCGCAGCGTCAACGTCGGCTTCTACCACGAGGGTTGAGCCCCGCACCGGCCGGAAGCCGCGCGGGCGCCGACCCCTACGCCAGCACCCGCGCCAGCGCGAACCCGTCGTACCCCTTCGTGCCCACCGTCTGGATCGCCGTGGCGCTCAACTTCGGGTGGGCGCCGATCAGTTCGATGGCGGCGCGGGTGCCGACCACGTCCGCGGCGGTGCTGTCCGGGTCGGTGACCCGGCCCTCCCGGACGACGTTGTCGACGATGATCAGGCTGCCCGGGCGGGTCAGCTTGAGCGCCCACTCGACGTAGTGCGCGTTGTTGCCCTTGTCGGCGTCGATGAAGACCAGGTCGAAGGGGGCCGGGTTCTCCTCGGCCAGCTTGGGCAGCGACTCCAGGGCGGGGCCCACCCGCACCTCGACGAGGTGGTCGAGGCCGGCCCGCGCGATGTTGCCGGTCGCGACCTCGGCGTGCCTCGCGCTGAACTCCAGGGAGATCAGCCGGCCGTCGGCGGGCAGCGCGCGGGAGAGCCAGATGGTGCTGTAGCCGCCCAGGGTGCCGATCTCCAGGATCCTGCCGGCGCCGTGGATCTGGGCGAGGAGCTGCAGGAGCTTGCCCTGCGGGGCGGTCACCGCGGCCTGCGGCAGACCGGCCTCCTCGCTGTCCCGCGTGGCCGCCGTCAGGGCCTCGTCCTCCGGGGTGAGATGGGCGGTGAAGTAGTCGTCGACGGCGTCCCAGACCTGCGACTCGCTCATGAGTCCGTGCCTCCCGTGGCCTCGCGGATGTCTCATTAGAGTTTCTAACTAGGTGCGCTAACGAACATTGCCCTGTGCGGGTTCCCCGTCAGGCGCCTCGCCACTCGCGCGGGCTGCGCCGGTCCCCGTGACCGCCGTACCGGTCAGCGGGGCTCCACCGAGGGTGCCGAGCCCGGGAGGGGGCGGCCCGCCGACTCGGTCATGCGCCAGACGGCGAAGCCGCCGATCACGGCCGCCGCCATCATGTAGTACGCGGGCATCATCAGGTCGCCGGTCGCGCCCACCAGGGCCGTCACCACCAGCGGGGTCGTGCCGCCGAACAGGGACACCGACACGTTGAAGCCGATGGAGAGGGAGCCGTAGCGCACCCGGGTGGGGAACAGGGCCGGGAGCGCGGACGGCATCGCGGCCGTGAAGCAGACCAGGAGGAGGCCGAGAGCGGCCATGCCGAGCGCGACCGCGCCCAGGCCGCCCTGGCGGATCAGCAGCAGCGCCGGGACGGACAGCAGCAGGAAGCCCGCGCAGCCGGCCGCGATCACCGGGCGGCGGCCGATCCGGTCGGTCAGGGCGCCCGCGAACGGCTGGACGACCATCATCAGCGCCATCACGCCCAGGACCACGAGCAGGCCGTGCGTCTCGTCGTACTTGAGTTCACCGGTGAGATAGCTCGGCATGTACGACAGCAGCATGTAGTCGGTGACGTTGAAGACCAGGACCAGGCCCACGCACAGCAGCAGCGCCCGCCACTGGCCCGTCACCATCTCGCGCAGCGGCACCTTCGGGCGGTTCGCCTCGGACTTCTCGACCTCGGCGGCGAAGGCCGGGGTCTCCTCCAGGCGCAGCCGCAGGTACAGGCCGATGATGCCCATCGGGCCCGCGATCAGGAACGGGATCCGCCAGCCCCAGGACGTCAGGTCGTCCGTGGACAGCAGCGCCGTCATCAGCGTGACCAGGCCCGCGCCGCCGACGTAACCGGCCAGCGTGCCGAACTCCAGCCAGCTTCCCAGGAACCCGCGCCGCTTGTCCGGCGCGTACTCCGCGATGAAGGTGGACGCGCCCGCGTACTCACCGCCGGTCGAGAAGCCCTGGACCAGGCGTGCGGCCAGGAGCAGCAGCGGGGCGCCGACGCCGAGCGACCCGTACGACGGGATCAGGCCGATCGCGAACGTGCCCGCGGCCATCATGATCATCGTGAGCGCGAGGACCTTCTGGCGGCCGATCCGGTCGCCCAGCGGGCCGAACACCATGCCGCCGAGCGGGCGGACCAGGAAGGCCGCGGCGAAGGCGCCGAAGGTGGACAGCAGCTGGGCGGTGGGATTCCCGGACGGGAAGAACACCTTGCCCAGCGTCACCGCGATGTAGCTGTAGACGCCGAAGTCGAACCACTCCATCGCGTTGCCCAGCGCGGCGGCCTTCACGGCCCGCCGGACCAGCGCGGGATCGGTGACGGTGACGTCGGGGGCGTCGGTAGGGCGAACGGGGGCGGGGTACTCGGACGGGGGACTGGGTGTTGTCTGCAGGAGGGACATATCCGACCGACCATAGGGGCGGTCGGGGCGTATACGTGCCGTATGCACTTGATTGCGCAGGGCAGCAAAAGGGCGTGTGCGCAGTGCCGCTCACCCGCCCCCGAGCGGTTCCCGGCGGACGCCACTGTGATCCATCTCGCGTCCCGCCGAGGCAACCCAACCTCCGGCGCACTATCGTCGTCCAGACAAAAGGAGAACGGACGACAGGTGAAGCCGGGGTAGCCTGCGTCTCTCTGTGGGGGCACACAGAAAACGGGGCGGGAGGCCTACGAGGCGTGGCGAACGTGGAGCACAGCGGGCGACCGGCGGATGCCTTCCGGGCGACGGCCGCCGGAGCCGTCAGAGGGCGGCTGCGGGCGGCACGCATGGGTCTGTGGCTGGTCGCCGCGATACTGGCCGTCCGCCAGGTCGTCGTCGTCCTGAGCACCCCCGAGGGCGACCGGCTGACGGACCTGGAGACCTGGGTCGGTACCAACGGCGTCCTGCACGTGAACGGGTCGCTGTACGACTCGACGCGCTTCACCGGTACGCCCTTCGGCGGTCTCGTCCTGAAGCCGCTGACCAAGGCCGCCGAACAGGCCCTCGGCTGGGGCTGGACCTTCGGCACGCTGCTCCTGGTCGTCGCCCTCGGGCTGATCGCCGCCCGCGCCCTGCCCAAGCCGGTCACCCGTCGCAGCTCGCTGTTGGCCGCGCCCGTCGCGATCAGCCTGCTCATGCTGTCGCTGCCGGTGCGCAACACGCTGTGGCTCGGCCAGACCAGCATCATCCCGGTCCTGCTCGTGCTGCTGGGCTGCTTCACCGTCCGCGGCGAGCGGACCGGCGGCCTGCTGATCGGCGTCGCCGCGGCCCTCCAGCCGACCGTGCTGCTCTTCGCGCCGCTCCTGTGGTTCACCGGCCGCCGCCGCGCCGCCGTCTCCGCCGGGGTCACCTTCGCCGCCTGTACGGCGATCGCCTGGGCCGCGATGGCGCACGACTCGTACACCTACTGGGTGCACCACATGGCGGGCACCGGTCTCGGCGGCCCCGCCGACGACCTCGCCAACCAGTCCCTGCACGGCGCCCTGCTGCGCCTGGGTCTGTCCGGGCCGCTGGAGATCGGCCTGTTCCTCACGCTCGGCGCCGCCGTCGCCGTCCTCGGTGTGCGGCGCGCGGTCCGCTACGCGCGCGACGGACAGCTCCTCCTCGCGGTCGCCGTCACCGGCTGCGCGGCCATCGCCGTGTCCCCGACCACCTGGCAGCACCAGCTGCTGTGGGTGCTGCTCGCGGTCGTCGGACGGGTCGGCAAGCGCGCCTCCGACCGGTACGTGTGGCCGGTCGCCGTCGTCCTGGTGATGACGCTGCCCGCCAAGATGATGCTGCCGAACATGTCGGCGGTGTACGCCCTGCGCGACAACGTCGTCCTGCTCGCCGCCCTCGCCGCGGCCACCGTCATCCCGTTCCTGTCGCGCACCTCGCCGTACTACCGCGCCCCGATCCCCACCGAGTACGCCGCCCCCGTGCCGGCCCGGCTCAAGCACGTCCCGCTGCTGCCGTTCCTGCGCCGGGTGCTGACCCGCCCGAACCTGCTGCTGGAACTGCTCCTCATCCGCGTCACCTACGCCGCCTACCAGAAGGTCCGGCTCGCGGCGACCGGCGGCTCCAACTCGGCCGGCCGGGTGCGGGCGGAGGAGCACGGGCACCAGATCCTCGACATCGAGCGCTTCCTGCACATCGACATCGAGCACTGGGCCAACCACGCGGTGGTGAAGGTCGACTTCCTGCGGAACTTCTTCGACTTCTACTACGAGTCGTTCCACTTCGTCGTGCCGCTGAGCGTCATGGCCGTCCTGTATGTGCGCCGCCCGGTCGACTACCGCTGGGCCCGTACGTCCCTGGGCTTCGCGACCCTGCTCGCGCTGGTCGGCTTCTGGCTCTACCCGCTGGCCCCGCCGCGCCTGCTGCCCGGTCTCGGCGTCATCGACACCGTGCACGGCGTCCAGGACTTCTCCAAGCCGGACTACGGCACCCTGACGGCGCTGACCAACCAGTACGCGGCGATGCCGTCCCTGCACTTCGGCTGGGCGCTGTGGTGCGGTGTCGTGATCGCGATCATCGCGCCGAAGTGGTGGATGAAGGCGCTGGGCCTGCTGCACCCGTTCTTCACCGTCTCGGCGATCGTCGCGACCGGCAACCACTGGGTGCTGGACGCGGCGGGCGGCGCGGCGGTCGTCGGCGCCGGGTTCGGGCTGTCCTACCTGCTCCAGGGTCCGCGGGCACGCCTCGCGGGACGGGCCGGCGGCGCCGGGAAGGCCGCCGACCCGAGTTCGGTGCCGGTGTGCGTCAGCCCGTCCGGACCTGAAGGTGCTTCACGCCGTTGATCCACGCGGAGCGCAGCCGGTCGGGGTCGCCGGCCAGGGTGAGGTCCGGGAGGGCGTCGGCGATCGCGTTGAAGATGAGGTCGATCTCCAGGACGGCCAGGGACTTGCCCAGGCAGTAGTGCGGGCCGCCCCCGCCGAAGCCGAGGTGGGGGTTGGGGTCGCGGGTGATGTCGAAGGTGTCGGGGTCGGTGAAGACCTCGGGGTCGTGGTTGGCGGAGGCGTAGAAGACGCCGACCCGGTCGCCCTTCTTGATGAGTTTCCCGCCGAGTTCGGTGTCCTGGGTCGCGGTGCGCTGGAAGGCGTTGACCGGGGTGGCCCAGCGCACGATCTCCTCGGCCGCCGTCGCCGGTCGGTCCCGCTTGTACCGCTCCCACTGGTCGGGATGGGTGAGGAAGGCGTGCATCCCGTGCGTGATCGCGTTGCGGGTCGTCTCGTTCCCGGCCACCGCCAGCATCAGTACGAAGAAGCCGAACTCGTCGGAGTTCAGGTTGCCTTCGTCCTCCGCGGCCACCAGCGTGGTGACGATGTCCTTGGCCGGGCACTGCTTGCGGTCGGCGGCCATGTTCATCGCGTAGGCGATCAGTTCGGTGGCCGACTCGGCGCCGACCTCCTCGGTGATCGCGTACTCCGGATCGTCGTACGAGATCATCTTGTTGGACCAGTCGAAGATCTTGGTGCGGTCGTCCTGCGGGATGCCGATGAGTTCGGCGATGGCCTGGAGGGGCAGTTCGCAGGCGACCTCGGTGACGAAGTCGAACGGGCCCGCGTGGGTACGGGCGTTGGCCGCGATGGCGTGGGCGCGGTCGCGCAGGCGGTCCTCCAGGGCGCGGATGGCCCGCGGGGTGAAGATGCGCTGCACGATCTGGCGGACCCGGGTGTGTTCCGGCGGGTCCATGTTCAGCAGGATCAGCCGCTGGGCGTCGATCGCGTCGCGCTCCATGTGCTCGTGGAAGCGGATGATCGCCGTGTTGGTGGTCGAGGAGAACAACTCGGGGTGCGTGGACACGTACTTGACGTCGGCGTGCCGGGTCACGGCCCAGTAGCCCTCGTCCTGGAAGCCGGCGATGCCCGCCTGCTGGGGGATCCAGCAGACCGGTTCGACCCGGCGCAGTTCGGCGAACTCCGGCAGGGGCACGCGGTGGTGCAGCACGTCGGGATCGGTGAGGTCGAACCCGTCGGGGAGAGCTGGACAGGGCATGGGTGACTCCAGCTGAAGTCTGACGGTCCATCAGGAATTGCCGTGAAGGTAGTAACGGGTTCTACAAGAGGCAAGGGGTATGGCAGCCCTAATTACCTGCACGCCCCTTGCGGTTACGGACGGACTGTCAGCAGACTGCACAAAGAACTAGAACACGTACTAGTTCTGCGTGGCGGGTGGGCCGGGACGCCCGCGCCGCGCGGGTACCGGATGGAGAGGATCCACCCCCATGGCCGCGGAACCCGTGATCGTCGAAGCCGTACGCACCCCCATCGGCAAGCGCGGCGGCGCGCTCGCCAATCTGCACCCCGCCTACCTTCTTGGCGAGACCTACCGCGAACTCCTGGGCCGCACCGGCATTCCCGCCGACGCGGTCGAGCAGATCGTCGGCGGCACCGTCACCCACGCCGGCGAGCAGTCCATGAACCCCGCGCGTACGGCCTGGCTGACCGTGGGCCTGCCGTACGAGACCGCGGCGACGACCGTGGACTGTCAGTGCGGCTCCTCGCAGCAGGCCTCGCACATGACCGCCAACATGATCGCGGCCGGTGTCATCGACGTCGGCATCAGCTGCGGCATCGAGGCGATGTCCCGCGTACCGCTCGGCTCGGGCTCCAAGCACGGCCCGGGCAAACCGTTCCCAGACGAGTGGAACGTCGACCTGCCCAACCAGTTCGAGGCGGCCGAACGCATCGCCCGCCACCGTGGGTTGACCCGGGAGAACGTCGACTCGCTCGGCCTCATCTCCCAGGAGCGCGCGGCCAACGCGTGGTCCGAGGAACGCTTCAAGCGGGAGACGTTCGCGGTCCAGGTGCCCACCACGGAGGAGGAGCAGCGGGCCGGTCAGGGCATGTGGCGGCTCGTCGACAAGGACGAGGGCCTGCGCGACACGTCCATGGAGGCGCTGGCCCGCCTCAAGCCGGTGATGCCGACGGCGATCCACACGGCGGGCAACTCGTCGCAGATCTCGGACGGTGCGGCGGCCATCATGTGGGCGTCGAAGCGGATGGCTCGCGCCCTGAAGCTGAAGCCGAGGGCGCGGATCGTGGCGCAGGCGCTGGTGGGTTCCGACCCGCACTTCCACCTCGACGGGCCGATCGACGCCACGCGGGCCGTGCTCGGCAAGGCGGGCATGACGTTGAAGGACATCGACGTCGTCGAGATCAACGAGGCGTTCGCGTCAGTGGTGTTGAGCTGGGCGCAGGTCTTCGAGCAGGACCTGGAGAAGGTCAACGTCAACGGCGGCGGAATCGCGCTCGGGCACCCGGTGGGAGCGACCGGGGCCCGTCTCATCACGACGGCACTTCATGAACTGGAGCGCGCGGACAAGGAGTTCGCGCTGGTGACGATGTGCGCGGGTGGCGGTCTGGCCACGGGCACGATCATTCAGCGGCTGTAGAGGTCCAGTTCAGGAACGTGGTGAAGGCGGCGGGGTCGATCGTGAGGATCGGTCCCGCCGGGTTCTTTGAGTCGCGGACGGCGATGGTTGCGCAGGGGGTTTCGGCTACCTGGATGCAGTTGCCGCCTTGGTCACCGCTGTGGCTGGAGGTGTGCCAGGCGATGTCGCCGAGGGGTGCGCACTCAACGCACTCGCCCCCTTGGTCGCTGCTGTACGAGGACGTGCGCCATGCAATTCCGCCGAGAGGCGCGCATTCGACGCAGGAACCGCCCTGATCACCGCTGTAGCTGGACTTACGCCACTGAGTCGCGTTGTTCCCCATAGCGTTCCTCAATCACTCGCCGGATCAGCTCCGCCGAGTCCTTCAAAGACAGCGCGGCGGCTCGTAGATGATCGTAACGGAGTGAGCAGTCCTTGACGGTGTCTGGGTTTGCGGTTGGATGGCCACTGCCGTAGCCCTCGGTATAGACGATGGTCGGGTCGCTCGCGAAGCGGAAGATGTCGAACGAGCCTTGTAGTCCCGCGTGCGTCCCGGCCGAGAACGGCAGGATCTGGATGTTGATCCTGGAGTTGTGCTCGAAGGACAACAGGTGCGCCAGTTGAACTCGCATGACCTCGGGACCACCGATTTCCTGGTGGAGCGCGGCTTCGCTGAGCACCAGCCAGTAGACCGGCGGAGCCTCTTTCTCGAAGATGCTCTGCCGCGCCAACCGGACGGCCGTGCGGTCGTCGAGGTTCGTGTTGTCGAGCACTCCGAGCACGGCATGCGCGTAGGACTTGGTCTGCAGAAGCCCGTGGACCAGGTGCGTGTGGAAACTACAGATCTCAGTCGCCCGCACCTCCAGCTCCGCAACCTGCTGAAACCACGCCGGAAGTTGACTTCGCAGCACCAGCTCCACCAGCCGGGACAACGACCCGCCCGTCCCCAACGCCGCGTCCACCCGTTCGCTGAACTCCCGCGTCGGCAGCTTCCTCGCCGTTTCGATCTGGCCGACCAGTGATCCCGTGTAGTTGACGATGTCACCGAGCTGCCGTTGGGTGAGGCCCGCCGTCTCGCGATACCGGCGCAGTTCGTAGCCGTAGTAGTCGAGTGGCGAGGCGCCGGGGTCGAGGACGTTGATGTTGGTCACGCGAGGCCCCTCTCAGGCAACTCGGCCCACAATCGGACCGGTTGTGTCCTTTCGGTAGCCCAGGGTAGTCGGGTGGCGTCACTCTCGTCATGTGAACGGATACCTTCCCCCCACGTACCGGATGCGCCTGACCGTAGGTGAGCACTCGGTACGTCACATTCGCCGTATCGTGCGCTCACTGCTCGACGAGTGGGAGCTGCTGGAGCTGTGTGACGCCGCGGAGTTGGGCGTCAGCGAGCTCATCACCAACGTCGTCCGCCATGTCCCGGACCGCCGCTGCACCGTGCTGATGCTGCGGGTCGCGGCCGGGATGAGGGTGGAGGTGTCCGACGGGGTGCCTGAACTGCCGCTGATGGCGGCCGAGTTGTCCATGGACGCGGAGGGCGCTCGCGGCCTCGTACTGCTCGATGCCGTGGCCGACAAGTGGGGTGCGGAGCGGGTGAGCGGGGGCGGCAAACGGGTGTGGTTCGAGTGCTGGAGACGGTGACGGGCGAGGCTACTGGCCAATGAGGACGGCCAGCAGGTCGGCGAGCGCGAGGGCGCCCTCGGGGTCATCGGCGTGACGCTGGACGCGGCGGACGGGACCGACCTGTTCGAGGGTGACGTCGGCGCGCGCCAGGACGTACGTGAGGGTCAGGAAGGCCGAACGGGCGTTGCCGTCGTCGAAGGGGTGGAAGAAGCAGACGTCGAGGTAGGCACGGGCCGCGCGGGCGGTGAGAGGGAGGGGCGAGGTCTCGGCCTCGGTCTCGGCGAGGCAGGCGTCGAGGAGGGCCGGGAGGTCCGCGCCGGTGCCGTAGCGCTCGCGGCCCGCCTTCGCGTAGGCCGGGTGTCGGCGGAACGGGGCCTCGGGGACGTCCAGGACATGCCGCTGCCACGCGCTGAGCGTCGCGAACGTCAGCGGCGTACCGGATGCGGCGTCCGCGCGGGCCAGGGCGAGCGCGGTCAGCAGGGAATGGGCGCGGTGCGGGGAACGGGCGTGGTCGTGGGTGCGGATGTCGTGGACGGCGCCGTCGCGGACCGGGTGGCGGGCGGGGAGGGTGACCGGGCGGGCCCGGTGCCAGGGGATCTGGGCGCGGAGGGTGAGCCAGGCGCGGAGGTGGTCCGGGGTGACGGGGGCGAGCGGGGCGCCGGGCGGGTCGGTCGTCATTCGTCGAGGTGGGACTGGATGCGGGCGGAGGTGTAGGTGTAGCCGGGGTCGGCCCCCTCGCCGGTGCCCAGCGCGGCGGCCAGCTGGTCCGCCACCTCGTCCACCAGCTTCCCCTCCGGCGCGATCCAGCTCTCGAACCGGCCGCCGATCGCCTCCTCGACCAGCGCCCGCGCCGTCGCCGGGCCCGTGTCCCAGCGGGTGAGGTACCAGGTCAGGACCTGTCGGCAGTGGGCGTACCAGGCGTCTCCCGAGCCGGTGCGGTCCACGACCTGGAGGATCAGGCGATGGGTGGCGGGCGGTCCCTCCAAGGGGTAGCGGTCGAACCAGTCGGCCAGGAACTCCAGCCACTCCCGCCACTCGCACAGCGCGGCGGCGACCCGTTCCAGCGTCTCCTCGGGGGTGCCGATCGAGTGCAGGGTGCAGCACCAGGCGCCGACGGGTCCGCCGCCCAGGTCCCCCTCGTCGTGCGCCCACCGCCAGCCGGTGCTCCACCTGCCGTACCGCTCGACCAGTGCCTCGGTCATGTCGTCGGCCCAGCTCCAGCCCTCGTGGTGGGACCAGTGGCAGAGCGTGCGGTACTGCTCGGCGGCCTCGACGGGTCCGGACGTACGTTTCTGGACCGGCCGCACCGGGATCCTGCTCGCCGGTTCCAGGCTCCGGACGGTGCCCAGGGCGTCGGCGTGGTCGAAGGCGTGCGTGCGCGGGTCGAGGTCGGTCCAGGCGAGGTCGTAGGGGCGGAGCTCCAGGTTCACCGCACAGACGTTCCATGATGACCGCCCCGAGCTCAACCCAATTAGTCCCTCCCTGAGGCCACCAGCGCCAGTGCCCCGGTCAGCGCCGCGGCGACCAGCAGGGGGATGCCGAGGCCGTGGTGGATCACCAACCAGGCGCCGAGGCAGGCGCCGGCCGCGAGCGCGATCACGGAGGCCGTGCGGCGCGCGCCGTGGGTGCCCGGGCCGCCGCCCGCGGGCGACTCGGCGGCGAGACCCGTCAGGGTGGTGGTGACGACGACCGTGGTCGGGAGGGCGGTCACGCCGAGCTTGCGGACCGTCGCCGTGCGCAGGCCCATCGCGAAGGCGGTGAGGGCGATCACGGTGTAACGGGTGCCGCCCGCGTCCGGGGCGGCGAAGGCGACCACCGCCGCCGCGCCGACCAGCAGCGCCTCGGCGGTCAGTGTGAGCCGTGCCCAGCGCCGCCGCGGGCCACCGCCCAACCGCCTCTCCATCCGGCCACCGACCGCCGCGCCGACCAGGAAGCACCCCAGCGAGGTCACGGTGTGCGGCACCGAGAACCCGGGCGCCCCGGCCGCCGCGAAGCCCAGCACCACGACGTTGCCGGTCATGTTGGCGGTGAAGAGATGGCCGAGGCCGAGATAGGCCACGGCGTCGATGAGCCCACTGACGAAGGTGAGCCCCAACAGCACGAACACCAGCCGCAGGCCGCGTTCCTCGGGACCGGGTGGGGCGGGAGTGGCACTCATCGCCCCAGACAACCACGAAGTGCCTCCCAGATCTCTCCGACCTGGAAGGCACTCTTTCGGTTCTGGGGGACGGCTCAGTACCAGCCGTTCGCCTGCCAGAAGGCCCACGCGCCGGCCGGGCTGCCGTAGCGGGAGTTCATGTAGTCGAGACCCCACTTGATCTGGGTCTTGGCGTTGGTCTTCCAGTCCGAGCCCGCCGACGCCATCTTGGAGCCGGGCAGGGCCTGGACCAGGCCGTACGCGCCGGAGGAGGCGTTGCTGGCGTCGACGTCCCAGCCGCTCTCGTGCTCGACGATGTTGCTGAAGGCGTTGTACTGCGCGGAGCTCGGGATCAGCTTGTGCGCGATCGCCTTGGCCTCGGTGGCCGAGTCGGCGGTCGCGGCGTGAGCGGGAGCCGCGGTCAGCACCATGCCGGCGGTGGCGGCGGCCACGGCGGCGGAGGCGAGGGCCTTCTTCGGGGACGCGATGCTGCGGGCGATGCGGGAGACGATCACGAGGAACCTTTTCTTCGGGGACGGGACGGTCGCGCACACCGTCGGCATGCGTCGGCGCCGAGGCCCAGTGGGCTCGTCGGCGCCGTGCGACGTTGTCCAGAGAAACAGGCTTGAGAGGCGTCCGCAATGACCCCTTTTACTAGTTGTGGTCGAATCGAGTGGAATGGGTGCTGCTGTGACCTGGCTCTCAAAGCGCAGGTCAGAGGGCATTCTGGCATGCCCATGGCGTCCGATATGCCCTACGAGAGGAGATAGTTGGTGATGTGGGTCATGTGGGGTGGTTCACCGCTCAACCGGCGTCGAATGTGACCGCGGTCTCGAACGCGGCCCGCCGGGTGGCTCTGCGTAGCGCCTTGAGCACGGCCGGGCCGGCAGTGAGGGTGAGGACGACGGTCACGACGGCCCGGCCCAGGTCCCAGCCCAGCGAGGTGGTCACGCAGTACGCGACGAAACGGGCGAGGTTGGCCGGGACCGCGGCCTGCGGATCGAAACTGATGCCCGAGGCGAGCGCGCCCATGAAGGGCCACCCCGCCAGGTTCATGATCGTGCCGTAGGCGAACGCGGCCAGGAAGCCGTAGCAGGCCAGCAGCGCCAGCTCGGTACGGCCCCGCAGCCGGTCGGGCCCCGGCAGCAGCCCCGCGCCCATCGTGAACCACCCCATCGCGAGCATCTGGAACGGCAGCCACGGCCCCACCCCGCCCGTGAGCAGCGCGGACGCGAACATGGTGACCGACCCGAGGGTGAACCCGAAGCCGGGCCCCAGCACCCGCCCGCTCAGCACCATCAGAAAGAACATCGGCTCGAGCCCGGCGGTCCCGGCCCCGATCGGCCGCAGCGCGGCCCCGGTCGCCGCCAGCACCCCCAGCATGGCCACCGCCTTCGGCCCGAGCCCGGACTCCGAGATCGTCGCCGCGACGACCCCGACCAGCAGCACGAGCAGCCCCGCGAACAGCCAGGGCGCGTCCTGCGCATGCGCCCCCACCTGCGACCCGGGCGGCGCGAGAAAGGGCCACCCGAACCCGACGACGCCTACGGCACTGACGAGGAGGAGGGCAGCGATGGACCGGGGGCCGAGCCGGACGGGCCGGGTCACGTCAGCGCCTCCCGCACCTGTGTGACCGTGAGCCACTGCTGCGGCGCCAGGATCTTGGTGACCTGCGGGGCGAAGGACGGTGAGGACACGACCACCTCGGTCGTCGGGCCGTCGGCGATCACCTCGCCCTCGGCCAACAGGACGACCCGGTGGGCGAGTTCGGCCGCCAGCTCCACATCGTGCGTCGCGAGGACGATCGCGTGCCCCTCGGCGGCGAGCGACCGCAACAGCCCCACGAGCCGCGCCTTCGCCGCGTAGTCCAGCCCCCGCGTCGGCTCGTCCAGCAGGAGCAGCGGCGGGCGTGCGGTCAGGACGACGGCCAGCGCGAGCGTGAGCCGCTGGCCCTCGGAGAGGTCGCGGGGGTGGATGTCGTCGGCGACACCGGGGAGGAGGTCCGACAGCAGCGCACGGCAGGTGCCGGGGTCGGCTCCCGCGTCCCGGTCGGCCGCCGCGCACTCGGCGGCGACCGTGTCTGCGTACAGCAGGTCACGCGGCTCCTGCGGGACCAGACCGACCTTGCGTACGAGGTCCTTGGGCCGTGTGCGGTGCGGGGTGAGGCCGCCGACGCGTACCGTCCCGCCACTCGGCTCGACCAGTCCGACGAGCGCCCCGAGGAGCGTCGACTTCCCGGCGCCGTTGCGGCCCATGAGGGCGACGGTCTCGCCGGGGGAGACGGTGAGGTCGATGTGCCGGAGCGCCTGGACGCGGGCGCGGCGGACGGCGAGGGCGCGAACTTCCGCGAGGGGGACGGGAGTCGAGGAGGCGGCGGGGGCGGGAGTCGAGGAGGCGGCGGGCGCCGGGGCGGGCGGCACCTCGCGGTCCGCCAACCGCTCCCGCAGACCCCCGGCCCGCCGCCGCGCATCCCGCACCGACAGTGGCAGCGGAGACCAGCCCGCCAGCCGTCCCAGTCCCACCACCGGCGGATACACCGGCGATACGGCCATCATCTCGGCCGGTGTGCCGAGCAGCGGGGCGGCGCCGGGGGCGGGCAGGACGGCGACCTGGTCGGCGTACTGGACGACCCGTTCCAGCCGGTGCTCCGCCAGCAGGACCGTCGTGCCGAGGTCGTGGACGAGGCGTTGGAGCACCGCGAGGACCTCCTCCGCGGCGGCCGGGTCGAGGGCCGAGGTCGGTTCGTCGAGCACCAGGACGCGGGGGTGCGGGGTGAGCACCGAGCCGATGGCGACGCGCTGTCGCTGCCCGCCGGAGAGCGTGGCGATGGCGCGGTCGCGGAGGTCGGAGAGTCCGAGCAGGTCGAGCGTCTCCTCGACCCGGCGGCGCATGACGTCCGGGGCCAGCCCCAACGACTCCATCCCGTAGGCGAGTTCGTCCTCGACGGTGTCCGTCACGAAGTGGGAGAGCGGGTCCTGGCCCACCGTGCCCACGACGTCGGCGAGTTCACGCGGCTTGTGCGTACGGGTGTCCCGCCCCGCGACCGTGACGCGACCGCGCAGGGTGCCGCCGGTGAAGTGCGGGACCAGGCCGCAGACCGAGTTGAGGATCGTCGACTTGCCGGTGCCCGACGGGCCGACGAGCAGCACGAGTTCACCCTCGGGGACCTCGAAGTCCACGCCCCGCACGGCGGGTTCGGCGGCTCCGTCGTAGGTGACGGAGACATCCTCGAAGCGGATCACGACGGCTCCTCGGGGGCGGAAGCGGGGGTGGGCGTGGGTGCGATGAACGCGGGCAGCAGGCCGAGGAGTACGGCCGCCGCCGGCCACAGGGGGAGGGTCGGTGCGACCAGCGGGACGACTCCGGGATGCAGCGCGTCGGGATCGGCGCTCGCCGCGAGGGCGAGCAGCGCGGCGACGGCCGCGCCGGAACCGGCGACCAGCCAGGCGCGCAGCCCCCAGCGGTCGGGGCGGTAACGGGTCCGGATGCTGCGCCGACCCCCCAGCCGCAGCCCGCCGAGCGCCGCCGCGAGCCCCGCGAGCAGCAACGGCAGCCCGTACGTGCCCCCTTCGGCGGTGAGCAGCCCGTACGTTCCCGCGCAGACGCCGAGCAGACCGCCCAGGGTGAGGGCGGCGGTCGTACGGCGGACCGGGGCGGGCACGTCGGCGGTTCGGCCGTACCCACGGGCGTCCATCGCGGCGGCGAGGGAGACGGAACGCTCCAACGCGCCCTCCAGGACCGGGAGTCCGACCTGGAGCAGGCCGCGGACGCCCTTGTCCGGACGGCCCCGCAACCGGCGTGCGGCGCGCAGGCGTTGGACGTCGGCGATGAGGTTCGGCGCGAAGGTGAGGGCGACGACCACCGCCACGCCGATCTCGTACAGGGCGCCCGGCAGGGACTTGAGCAGCCGGGCCGGGTTGGCGAGGGCGTTCGCCGCGCCCACGCAGATCAGCAGCGTGGCCAGCTTCAGACCGTCGTAGAGCGCGAAGACGAGCGCCTCCGCGGTGACCTCGCCGCCGAGCCGGATGCCCTGCGCCCAGTGCGGGAGCGGGACTTCGGGGAGCGTGACGAGCACGTGCGTGCCGGGGATCGGGGAGCCGAGGGCGACCGCGAAGAAGAGACGGATGAGGAGGACGGCCAGCGCGAGCTTGACGAAGGCCGTGTAGGAGCGCGCCCAGGGGGTGTCGGGGCGGCAGGTGGCCACGACGTACGTGGAGACCGCGACGAGCAGCGCGAGGAGGAGCGGGTTGGTGGTGCGGGTGGCGGCGGTGCCGAGGGACAGGGCCCACAACCACCAGGCGCCGGGGTGGAGTTGGAGTCCGCGGCCGGCGGCGGTGCGGGCCCCGAGGCGTGGTGCGCGGACGTCAGCCATGCCTGCGTCGCCGTGCCTGCCACACCGCTGCCGTACCCAGCAGGACGACGGCCCCGGCACCGGCCCACAGCCCGACCGAGGGTCCGCCGTCGTCGTCCTTCGGCGCCTTCTTCCGCGCCTCGGCCGTCGGCTTCTTGCCGGCCGACACCTGCTCCCCGCACCCCGTCCGCGGATACCCCGCGATCGCGCAGAGCAGCGCGCCCGTGTCGTACCGCAGGGGCTTCGCGACCGAGGCGAGCGCCTGCGCCGTCGTCGCGTCGGACGCCACCCGTGCACAGGCCGTACGACGGGCCGGCGGGGTCTCGCCGGACGGGGCGTCCGCCGCCGTACCGAAGTCGATGACGAGCGCGACGCGCTTCTCGCCGTCCTTGGCGGGCGTCCGCGCGCAGATGACGGCGAAGACCGCCGGTCCGCGCGGGCGTGCCGAGTCCGAGGAGTCCTCGCTGACCGAGAAACGGAAGCCCTGGACGTCTCCGTCGGACGGGCGGGCGGTGGAGGGGCCCTGGGTGGCATAGGTCCAGGTGTCGCCGGCGCGGTCCCAGAAGGACCAGTAGCGGTAGCCGGCGGCCTGGGCGGGGGCCGCCTGTCCGATGCCGGCGGCCACGGCGAGGAGGAGGACGGCGAGGCGCAGGGCGTGCCGGGTGCGGGGGCGGGTCACGGCTGCTGCCGCCGTCGGCCGCGGAACATCAGCGCGGCGCCGATGAGCGCGCCGAGCAGGAGGCCGCCGCCGATCGCCCAGACGGCCACCGGGGTGCCGTCGTCCCCGTCCGCCGAGTCGGCGGCGGGAGTGGCGCCGGCGGTCGCCCCCGCGTCGGACGCCTTCTTCGGCGTCGGGCCGGTCGCGCCGAGCAGGTCGACCAGGTTCTGCCCGCCGAAGTCCCGGGGGTCGGCACCCGCGTCGGTGGCGGCGAGGATCAGCTGCGCGTACGCGGCGGGGCCGGCCTGCGCCGCCCACTTCGCGGAGTTCGCCTCCAGCCAGCGCACGGCGGGCTTCGCCTGGTCGGTGAGGCCGGCCGAGGTGAGCGCGACGACCGCGTCGGCGGTGTTGCCGTAGTCGGGCTGGTCCTCGGCGCCGGGCAGCGCGGAGGTCAGGTGGCCGTCCTTGGCGAGGGCCTTGGCGAGATAACCGGCGCCGTTCAGCGCGGCCCGCTCGGGGTCGGAGGTCTTCGTACAGGCGGCCGGGGTCTGGGCGTCGGCGGTGGTCTTGCCGGAGGAGCCGGTCATGGGCTTGCCGAGCGCGCCCAGGACCGCCGCCGCGGTGGCGTCCGCGTTGGCGGTGAGCGCGCCCTTCTTGTCCGGCTGGTAGGCGAAGGCGCCCGCGTCGGCTCCGGTGCAGGGCAGGGCGAGCTTGAGGAGAGCGTCGTAGGGGGACGTGCCCGAGCTGCCGGAGGCGGCACCCTTGCGGATGTCCTGCGGCTTCAGTCCGGCCTTGGCGAACGCGCCGATGACGACGGACGTCGAGTTCGCGTCGCTGGCCCCGCCGGCCGCGTACCCCCACCCGCCGTCCTTGTTCTGCACGGACTTCAGCCAGGCCAGCGCCTTGTCGGTCGCGGAGTCATGACCGCCTAGCGCCGCGAGCGCCTGTACGGCGACGGCGGTGCTGTTGGTGTCGGCCGCGCACGGCTTCCCGGCGTCCGCGCGGAACGCACCGAAGGCACCGTTCGCGCACTGCTGCCCGGTCAGCCAGGTCACCGCCTTGTCGGCCGGGACCACCCCCACGGCGTCCTGCGCGATCAGGGCGAGCGACTGGCGCCAGACGCCGTCGTACGTCGGGTCGGCGGTGCCGTAGAGCCCGGCGGGAATCGCCACGGACGGCGAGGGCGAGGGCGTCGCGGCGAGGGCGGGTGCCGCGGAGCCGACGACTGCGGAGCCGATGACTGCGGTGCCGACGGTTACGGAGCCGATGACTGCTGTGGCGGCGGCCAGGGCCGCGGCGGTGCGGCGGACGGCGTTCATGATCGGCGGATGCCTCTCCCCTGCGGGAGCCGGGCAGGCGCACGGGACACCCCGGGCGGCTCGGCTCCGTATGCCTCGACGGTGCCGTGCGCCGACGGGTTGCCGACACACCTGAGCCGGTCACGATCCGCGCGGGGCGATCCGGCTCACCGGTCCCAGGGCCTCTCAGGCTCTCGCGGACCGGCACACGGTTGCGGGTCAGCGCCGGAATTGCACCGGCTTCCCCCCGTACGGGTGATGACGACCGGGCCACTGTACCCGCCCGTAGCAACCACTCCGGGAGTCGCCTGTGCGCCTGTGCGCTCAGGTCAGACGGCCACGTACGTCACCGGCTCGGTCCCCGGCACCGCCTCGGCCCGCCCCAGCTTCACCAGCCGCCGCAGGTGCGCCTCGGCCTCCGAGACCGCGATGTTCCTTGATCCGTACGGGATTTGGGCCCAGGGCCGGTTCCACTCCATGCGCTCGGCGACCTGCCAGGGGGTGAGCGGCTCGACGAGGAGGGCGCGCAGGCCGGTGAGCCGTTCCTCGTGGTGGTCGAGCAACTCCCGTACCCGGCCCGGTCCGTCGGTGAACGCGTACTGGTGGGCGGGGAGCACCTCGGCCGGGGCGAGGCGGCCGATGCGTTCGAGGGAGTCGAGGTAGTCGCCGAGCGGGTCGGTGACCGTGACGTCGTCGGGATCCTCGTACAGGCCGATGTGCGGGGTGATCTCCGGGAGCAGGTGATCGCCGGAGAACAGGCGTCCGTTGCCGATGAGTTGGGCCGGGTGCGCCTCTTCCAGATGGAGGCAGACGTGCCCCGGAGTGTGGCCCGGCGTCCAGATCGCGCGCAGCCGCCGGCCTGGGAGGTCGAGCAGCTCGCCCGGGACGATCTCGCGGTCCGGCAGCGCGGGGGAGAAGCCCGGCAGGGTGCTGCGCGGAGCGGCGTCGCGCAGGGGCGCCACGTGCTCCTCCGGGGCGCCGACGGTGATCAGCTTGTTGGCCATGTACGAGAACCAGCGCCCCGGCCGGGTCTCCCGCGTCCGCCGCACGATCGCGGTGTCCGCCGCGTGCATCGCGATCCAACTCCCGGACGCCTCGCGCACCTTGCCCGAAAGGCCGTGGTGGTCGGGGTGGTGGTGGGTGACGACCACACCGTGGATCTCGTCCACCGAGGTACCGCACCCCGTCAGCCCCTCGGCGAGCGTGTCCCAGGAGGCGGGGTCGTCCCAGCCGGTGTCGATCAGGACCGGGCCGCGGTCGGTGTCGACCACGTAGACGAGGGTGTGGCCGAGGGGGTTGTCCGGGATGGGAACCTTGATCGACCGTACGCCCCCGCCGTGATCGGCCGTCTCCACCATGGGTTCCCCTATCGCCGCGTCCCGGCCACTATAACTAGAACGAGTTTCGATGGGAGCCCGAGTCATCCGTCCGTCCCGTTCCGTGGACTCCTCCGAGTGGAACTGGTATCAGTTCCACTGAGTGCGTATCTGATGGATCGTCAGAGACTCAGTGGATCGTCAGGGACTCAGTGGAGACTCAGTGGCGAGGATCCGGGGAGGCGGTCGGCCATGGCCGAGCTCGTGGAACACGGACAGCTGTTCATCGGCGGGGAGTTGACCGACCCCCTCGGCAAGGACGTCATCGAGGTCGTCTCGCCGCACACCGAGGAGGTCATCGGGCGGGTGCCGCACGCCTCGCCCGCGGACGTGGACCGGGCGGTCGCGGCGGCGCGCACGGCCTTCGACCAGGGGCCCTGGCCACGGATGACCCTCGACGAACGGATCGAGGTGGTCAGTCGGATCAAGGACGCGATCGCCGTACGGCACGAGGAGATCGCGCGCGTGATCTCGTCCGAGAACGGGTCGCCGTACTCCTGGAGCATCCTGGCGCAGGCGCTCGGCGCGATGATGGTGTGGGACTCGGCGATCACGGTCGCGCGGAACTTCACGTACGAGGAGTACCGCGACGGCGTCCTCGGCAAGATCCTGGTCCGGCGCGAGCCGGTCGGGGTGGTCGCGGCCGTGGTCCCCTGGAACGTCCCGCAGTTCGTGGCCGCCGCCAAGCTCGCGCCCGCGCTGCTGACCGGCTGCACGGTCATCCTCAAGCCGTCGCCCGAATCGCCCCTGGACGCCTATCTGTTGGGCGAGATCGCGAAGGAGGCGGGCCTGCCGGAGGGCGTGCTGTCGATCCTGCCCGCCGACCGTGAGGTCAGCGAGTACCTGGTCGGGCACCCCGGCATCGACAAGGTCTCCTTCACAGGTTCGGTGCCGGCCGGAAAACGCGTGATGGAGGTCGCCGCGCGCAATCTCACCCGCGTGACACTGGAGTTGGGCGGCAAGTCGGCGGCGGTCGTGCTGCCCGACGCGGACATCACGACGTCCGTCCCCGGCATCGTCTCGGCCGCCTGGATGAACAACGGGCAGGCCTGCGTGGCCCAGACCCGCATCCTCGTACCCCGCTCGCGCTACGACGAGTTCGCGGACGCCTTCGCCGCGGCGGCGAGCGCGCTGGTGGTCGGCGACCCGCTGGACCCGGCGACCCAGGTGGGCCCGCTGGTGGCGCGGCGGCAGCAGCAGCGCAACCTCGACTACATCCGCATAGGCCAGGAGGAGGGCGCCAAGATCCTTACGGGCGGCGGCCGTCCACCCGGCCTCGACCGCGGCTGGTACGTCGAGCCGACCCTCTTCGGTGACGTCGACAACTCCATGCGGATCGCCCGCGAGGAGATCTTCGGCCCGGTCATCTGCCTGCTCCCGTACGGCGACGAGACCGAGGCGGTGAAGATCGCGAACGACTCGGACTACGGGCTGTCCGGCAGCGTGTGGACAGCCGACGTGGCCCACGGCATCGACGTCGCCCGCCAGGTCCGTACCGGCACCTACTCCGTCAACACCTTCAGCCTCGACATGCTGGGCCCCTTCGGCGGCTACAAGTCCTCGGGCCTGGGGCGGGAGTTCGGTCCGGAAGGCTACGGCGAGTTCCTCGAACACAAGATGATCCACCTGCCGGCCGGCTGGGAGGCGTGAGCGGTATGGGCGACCGCTGGGAGGTAGAGGTCGACCGCTCCATCTGCATCGGCTCGGCCCAGTGCGTCCACCGCGCCACGGGCGCGTTCCGTCTTGACTCGGCCATGCAGTCCCACCCGTTGGAACGGGAGACCGACGCGAACGAACTCATTCTGGAGGCCGCGGAGAGCTGTCCGGTGGAGGCGATTGTGATCACGTTGCTGGGGAGCGGGGAGCCGGTTTTTCCGCCCGAGGAGTAGCGCGTACGTGCGAGACTCCCACCTCGACTGTGAGTGATCTGTGAGGCGGGAGAGTCATGCGAGGGGTGGGGGCGGTGCTGTCCGCGGCGGTCACGGCCGTGGTGGTCGTGGGGCTGGCGGGATGCGGTGGAGGCGGGGACGGGAGTGGCGGTTCCGAAAGCCATGCGTCCGCGGTGGACGCGGGCGCGCGGACGGTGACGGTCTCCGCTGTGCAGGGGGATGTCCGGGCCGCCCTGCGCGCCGGGGGATTCGGGCGGCCGGCCTTCGCGGACGAGCGGTCGGCGGCGCTTCGGCGCCATCCGTGCCAGGTGGCCGCGCGGGTGCGCACCCACACCGTGCCGGACCGGAAGGCTGCCGAGCGGGTCGTTGCCGAGTTGAAGGACCGCGGTTGGACGGCTGAGGAACCGTTGGCGGACGAAAGCGGGATCGCGTGGGCGTTGGACCGGGACGGCTGGACGTTGAGTGTCGTGTCCGGCGAGGCGTACCCGCAGGAGATGTGGGCGGCCCTTCCGCCCGCAGAGGCGGGTGATGGGTTCAAGGGAGTGGCGGTCTTCGGATTCGGCAGGTGCGACCTCGGCACAGCCACGCCGACACCCTGACCGCCGCCGGCGGCTACTCCCGCCCCCCGGTCTCCGTCAGGTCGATCAACCGGCACACCGTCTCGATGTCGATCTTCACCTGGGCGATGGACGCGCGGCCCGAGAGCCAGGTGATGAGGGCCGAGTGCCAGGTGTGCTCGATGACGCGGACGGCGGAGAGCTGCTCGGGAGTGGGGTGCTCAAGGCCCATCGCGTCCAGGATGATCACCGTCGTCTGGCGGGAGACCTGGTCGACCTCGGGGGAGACGCTGCGGTCGGCGAAGGTCAGGGCGCGGACCATCGCGTCGGCCAGATGCGGCTCGCGCTGAAGCGCGCGGAAGGCCCGCATCAGGGTCTCCGCGACCCGCTGGGCCGAGGTCTCGCCCTGGGGCGGCTTCTTGCGGAGCGTGCCGTGCATGTGCTCCAACTGGTCCTGCATGGTGGCGACCAGGAGGTGGACCTTGGACGGGAAGTACCGGTAGAGGGTGCCCAGGGCCACCTGGGAGGACTCCGCGACCTCCCGCATCTGCACCGCGTCGAAACCGCCCCGGCTGGCCAACTGCGCGCTCGCGTGCAGGATCCGGCGCCGACGCGCCTCCTGGCGCTCGGTCAGCGGCGCGGAGGACGACAGGGAGGAAGGCAGGGGCGACGACGGGGAGGGCGGCGGGGAGGTTCTGGCCTCCGCCTTGGCCGGCTTGGGTTCCGCAGGCATGGGTCCCGTTCCGTGACAGTCGGTGAGGGCGAGTGATCGGACCGATCATGACAGGGGCTCCGCCGTGGTGTGAATCACCTGATCCACTTCTCACGGCGCCCCTACCAGCCGGTAGATTCAGAGCCTCCTGGACGATCAAGTCTGAAACTTGTTCTAGATTAGCGTCCCGGCGTAATCTCGCGGGACAGTGCAGGCAGAAGGGGGCTCAGAGTGACCGCTGAGGCCAGTCAGGCGGGTCTCCAGGAAGGCTCCGCCACCGACGGCGAGCGACCGCTCCGCATCGCACTCCTCACCTATAAAGGGAACCCGTTCTGCGGCGGGCAGGGCGTCTACGTCCGCCACCTCTCCCGCGAACTGGCCCGCCTCGGCCACAGTGTCGAGGTCATCGGCTCCCAGCCCTACCCGGTGCTCGACGAGGTCGAGGACCACGCGGGCCGGCTGAGCCTCACCGAGCTGCCGAGCCTGGACCTTTACCGCTCGCCGGACCCCTTCCGCACCCCGAAGCGCGACGAGTACCGCGACTGGATCGACGCCCTCGAAGTCGGCACGATGTGGACCGGCGGCTTCCCGGAGCCGCTGACGTTCTCCCTGCGGGCCCGCCGCCATCTGCGCGCCCGGCGCGGCGAGTTCGACGTGGTGCACGACAACCAGACCCTCGGTTACGGGCTGTTGGGGGATGTGGGGGCGCCCTTGGTGACCACCATCCACCACCCCATCACCGTGGACCGGCAGTTGGAGATCGACGCCGCCGAGAACCTGCGTCAGCGGCTGTCCAAGCGGCGCTGGTACGCCTTCACCCGCATGCAGCGCCGGGTCGCCCGCCGGCTGCCCTCGGTGCTCACCGTCTCCGGCACCTCCCGCCGGGAGATCGTCGACCAGCTGGGGGTGCGGGACGACCGTGTCCACGTGGTCCACATCGGCGCGAACGCCGAGCTCTTCTCGCCCGACCCCGCTGTGCCCGTCGTGCCCGGCCGGATCGTCACCACGTCCAGCGCGGACGTGCCCCTCAAGGGCCTGGTCTTCCTGGTCGAGGCGCTCGCCAAGGTCCGTACCGAACACCCCGACGCGCACCTCGTCGTCGTCGGCAAGCGGCCCGCCGAGGGACCCGTCGCGCAGGCGATGGAGCGCTACGGACTCGAAGGCGCCGTCGAGTTCGTCAAGGGCATCTCGGACGCCGAACTGGTCGACCTGATCCGCTCGGCGGAGGTCGCCTGCGTGCCGTCCCTGTACGAGGGCTTCTCGCTGCCGGCGGCCGAGGCCATGGCCACCGGGACGCCGTTGGTCGCCACGACGGGCGGCGCGATTCCCGAGGTGGCCGGTCCTGACGGAGAGACGTGTCTCGCGGTGCCGCCCGGGGATCCCGGGGCGCTCGCGGCGGGGCTGAGCCGGCTGCTGGGCGACGCGGAGCTGCGCGCGCGGCTCGGCCGGGCCGGGCGGGAGCGGGTGCTGGCCCGCTTCACCTGGGCCCGGGCCGCCGAGGAGACGGTGGCCCGCTACCGCGAGGCGATCGACGCCGCCGCGGCCCACAGCTCCGGCCGCCCGGCGGCCGTCAGTGTTGCAGGCATCCCATCCGAAAGCAGGGCCACGTGCTGACCGTCGACTTCTCCCGGTTCCCGCTCGCGCCGGGCGACCGCGTCCTGGACCTCGGCTGCGGAGCCGGCCGGCACGCGTTCGAGTGCTACCGGCGCGGCGCCCGGGTCGTCGCGCTGGACCAGAACGGTGAGGAGATCCGCGAGGTCGCCAAGTGGTTCGCGGCGATGGAGGAGGCCGGCGAGGCACCGGCCGGCGCCACCGCGACCGCGATGGAGGGCGACGCCCTGGCGCTGCCCTTCCCCGACGAGTCCTTCGACGTCGTCATCATCTCCGAGGTGATGGAGCACATCCCCGACGACAAGGGCGTACTCGCCGAGATGGTACGGGTGTTGAAGCCCGGCGGTCGGATCGCGATCACCGTCCCGCGCTACGGCCCCGAGAAGGTCTGCTGGGCGCTGTCCGACGCCTACCACGAGGTCGAGGGCGGCCACATCCGCATCTACAAGGCCGACGAACTGCTCGCGAAGATGCGGGAATCGGGCCTGCGCCCCTACGGCACGCACCACGCCCACGCCCTGCACTCCCCGTACTGGTGGCTGAAGTGCGCGTTCGGCGTCGACAACGACAAGGCGCTGCCCGTGCAGGCGTACCACAAGCTGCTGGTCTGGGACATCATGAAGAAACCCCTCGCGACCCGGGTCGCCGAACAGGCGCTGAACCCGCTGATCGGCAAGAGCTTCGTGGCCTACGCGACCAAGCCGCACCTGCCCGGCCTCGCCGAGGCGGCCGCCAAGTGACCACCCCCCGGACAGAACACCTCGTCCTGCCCGGGGTCCTCACCGCGCAGGAGGCCGCCGCGACCGTGCACGGCGTCCTCGCGGTGCAGCGGGAGGACGGGGCGATCCCGTGGTTCCGCGGGCACCACCTCGACCCGTGGGACCACACCGAGGCCGCGATGGCCCTGGACGCGGCCGGCGAGCACGAGGCCGCCGAGCGGGCCTACGAATGGCTCGCACGGCATCAGAACGGGGACGGTTCCTGGTACGCGGCCTACGCCGACGGGGACTTCGCCGACGTCACCGACCGCGGCCGCGAGACGAACTTCGTGGCGTACGTGGCCGTCGGCGTCTGGCACCACTACCTCTCCACCGGCGACGACACGTTCCTGGACCGCATGTGGCCGACCGTGTACGCGGCCGTCGAGTACGTGCTCAGGCTCCAGCAGCCCGGCGGGCAGATCGGCTGGAAGGGCGAGGACGACGGCACCTTCACGTCGGACGCGCTGCTGACCGGCTCTTCCTCGGTCCACCACGCGCTGTGCTGCGCGCTCGCCATCGCCGAACAGCGTGAAGAGCCGCAGCCCGACTGGGAGTTGGCGGTCGGTGCACTGCGGCACGCGATCCGCCGGCACCCCGAGCGGTTCCTCGACAAGGACCGCTACTCGATGGACTGGTACTACCCGGTGCTGGGCGGGGCGTTGACCGGTACGGAGGCCAAGTCCCGGATAGAGGAGGGCTGGCAGCGCTTCGTCGTGC
Organism: Streptomyces sp. NPDC092369; assembly: GCF_044755245.1. Lineage (NCBI taxonomy): Bacteria > Bacillati > Actinomycetota > Actinomycetes > Kitasatosporales > Streptomycetaceae > Streptomyces > Streptomyces sp. NPDC092369. The sequence goes on along the minus strand of NZ_JBIVQP010000002.1, from coordinate 721,641 downwards.
CCCACCTCGGGGTGCGCTGTGTGATCCCCAACCCGTGGGTGACGGGCGGCGAATCGGCCGAACTCGCCCTCGCGCTCTGGGCGATGGGCGAGTCCGACCGTGCGCTGGAGATCCTCCAGTCGATCCAGCACCTGCGCGATCCGGAGACCGGCCTGTACTGGACCGGCTACGTCTTCGAGGACGAGACGGTCTGGCCCCAGGAACTCACCACCTGGACGGCCGGCTCGCTCCTCCTCGCGGTCGCCGCACTGGGCGGCCACGAGGCCACCTGCGCGGTGTTCGGCGGTGAACACCTGCCCAGGGGGCTGGACCCGGACTGCTGCGACTGAGACGTCAGGCCGTTGTCGTCTCAGTGGCGCTGCATGCGTCCGGCGATGGCGTGGCCGATGAAGAGGTAGACGACCGCCGCCAGTCCGTAGCCCGCGACCACGCGTGCCCACGCCTCGTCGAAGGTGAACAGGTCGCGCGACCAGCCGGCCAGCCAGTAGGCGATGTTGTGGACGAACTGCACCAGGTCGTTGGCCCGGTTGGCGTCCAGGAGGTACATCAGAATCCACAGGCCCAGGATGAGGGCCATGACGTCGGCGACGATCGCTATGACCGCGCCGGCCCGATTGCCGCTTCTGTATCGAGACATGGTTTCCGGATTGCCGCCGGATCGCATATGAAACCCGGACGGTAGGAAACCCGTTCGATGCCGCCCGAGTGACGCCCCCGTTCCTCGGCGCCTAGGAGTTGAGTTCCGCCAGGACCCGCAGTGTGTGCGGGTCGGGTGCCAGGGCCAGCAGGTCCGTCACCGGGCCCTTGCGCCACAACTCCAGTCGTTCCGCGATGCGTTCGCGGGGGCCGACCAGGGAGATCTCGTCGGCGAAGGCGTCCGGTACGGCCAGGACGGCCTCCTCGCGGCGGCCGGAGAGGAACAGTTCCTGGATGCGGCGGGCCTCCTCCTCGTACCCCATGCGGGCCATCAGGTCGGCGTGGAAGTTGCGGGCCGCGTGGCCCATGCCGCCGATGTAGAAGCCGAGCATCATCTTGACCGGGAGGAGGCCTTCGGCGACGTCGTCGCAGACCTTCACCTGTGCCATGGGTGCGACGAGGAAGCCCTCGGGGAAGTCGGTCGTTCCGTACACCTCGGGCCGGCTCGGCGACCAGTACAACGGGAGCCAGCCGTCCGCGATCCGGGTCGTCTGGGCCACGTTCTTCGGGCCCTCGGCGCCGAGCAGGATCGGCAGGTCGGGGCGGAGCGGGTGGGTGATCGGCTTCAGCGGTTTGCCGAGACCGGTGCCGTCCGCGCCGCGGTAGGGGTGGGAGTGGAAGCGGCCGTCCAGCTCGACCGGCGCCTCCCGGCGCAGCACCTGGCGTACGACCTCGACGTACTCCCTGGTCGCGGTCAGCGGCGACTTGGGGAACGGCCGCCCGTACCAGCCCTCCACCACCTGCGGCCCCGACAGACCCAGCCCGAGCATGACCCGCCCGCCGGAGAGGTGGTCGAGGGTGAGCGCGTGCATCGCGGTGGTGGTGGGGGAGCGGGCCGCCATCTGGGCGATCGCCGTACCCAGCTTGATCCTTGAGGTCTGCGCGGCGATCCAGGTGAGGGGCGTGAAGACGTCCGAGCCCCACGACTCGGCGGTCCACACGGAGTCGTAGCCGAGCCGCTCCGCTTCCTGGGCGAGCGGTACGTGGTCCGCGGAGGGGCCGCGCCCCCAGTAGCCGAGTGCCAGACCGAGCCGCATGCCTGCCTCCTGACGATCCGTCAGATACCGGGTGACCGCTGGCGACTGTACGACAACGGCCCCCCGCCGGGAAGGGCGAGGGGCCGTCGGGAAACTCCGCGGTGGGACTCAGCCGCGCTGGATACCGCTCGTGTCCTGCAGTACGCCACGACGGCCGTCCTGCGTCTGCGCCACCAGGCTCGGACCGCGCTGCTCGACGGCCAAGTACCACGTGCCGGGCGCCAGTTCGGCGATCGGCGACGGCGAACCGTCCTCCGAGAACAGCGGGCGCGGCACCGGCACGGCGAACCAGAACGGCGCGAACTCCCCGGCCGGCTGCGGCGGCTGGGCGGCGGGCGCCGGCTGACCACCGTAGGGCTGACCCGGCTGCGGCTGACCGCCGTAGGGCTGGGGCTGGCCCGGCTGCGGCTGCTGCGCGCCCGGGTAGCCGTAACCACCGGGCGGCTGGGCGCCGTAGGGCTGGGGCGCGGCGGGGCTGGGCGCCGGGAGCAGGGCCGCCTGCAGCGGGGGCAGGAGCGGGGTGGCGATGGCGCCGCCGGCCAGGATGAGCGCGGCGAGGAAGCCGAGGATGAGACCGATGGCCGCGCTCGCGCCCTCCGGGACATCCACCAGCGTCCAGAACATCGCCCACGCGGCGAGGACCGTGAACGCCACACCGACCGTGCCGAGGTCCAGGCCGAGGACCTTGCGCGGTTGCGGCAGCGCACGGTTGACGACGATCAGGGCGGCGCCGATGACTCCGCCCATGTACACGCCGAGGCCCGTGCCGAGGTTTTCCCACGCGTTCGCGTCGAGGTTGAATCCGTCGGCGGAGTAGAACTTGAGGAACGACGCGATGAACAGCAATACCGCTGCCCCGATCACCACGCCGTCGCCCCGAGTGAGGGAGCGGATATTCACTTCAGGTCCTTCGTAGGTCGTCATCGTCGTCGGTAGACCCTATCGCCCACCCGACCTGGGTGTCCGCTGGGATCCGCCCGCCGATCAGGAACCGCGCAGGAAACTCACGATTCCCTCAGAGATTCCCTGCGCGGCCTTCTGTCGCCAGGCGCCGCTGGTGAGCAGTGCCGCGTCCTTGCTATCGCGCATGTTCCCGCATTCGATGAACACCTTGGGAACCGTTGACAGATTGAGACCCCCGAGGTCCGTGCGCGTGACCAGTCCGGTGCCGTCACCGATGTAGTTGGACGGGGCGCTGCCGGTGGCACGAAGGAAGTTGCCCGCGACGCGCTCGCCGAGTTCGGCCGAAGGGGCCACGATCTTACGGGTGTCGGCGGCGCCGGCGTGCACGGAGCCCGGCAGGATCACGTGGAAGCCGCGGTTGCCTGCGGCGGCGCCGTCCGCGTGGATGGAGATCGCCGCGTCGGCGTTCGCCTTGTTCCCGATCTCGGCCCGCTCGTCCACGCACGGCCCCCACGGCCGGTCCCCGTCCTGCGTGAACTTCACGGTGGCGCCCTGCTTCTCCAGCAGCGTTGCCAGCCGCCGCGAGACGTCCAGCGTGAAACGGGCCTCCGGATAACCGGAGTTGGTGGACGTCCCCGTCGTGTCGCACTCCTTCGAGTTCGTGCCGATGTTCACCTTGCGGTTGATCTCGGCCGTGTGCTCGAAGTTGGTCGGATTGTGCCCCGGGTCGATGACGACGACCTTGCCCCTGAGCGGGGTCGATCCGGCGGGCGCGGAGGTGCCGGGCGTCGAACTCGACCCCGGCTGCTTGTCGTCGTCCGTCGCGGGGTCGGTCGGGGAGGGCGCGGAGGCGGAGTCGGAGGCAGGGCTGCTGAAGGCCGACGCGGTGCTGGACGTCGCCACCCCCGCCTGATCCGACCCACCGCCGTCGCCGGAACCCCCCACCGCCTCGTACACGAGCCATCCGAGCAGGGCCCCCGGCACGAGCGCGGCGAACGCGACGGTCAGGGGACGGCGCCGGGAACGGCGGGGCTGGGGAGGATCGAAGTCCGGGCCTACGTACGACACGGAAGCCACCCTAGCGGCCGTCCGTACGCGTGGTCGGGATCCCCGTACCGGGAGCGTTCCGTCCCGCCTCCGCCCGAACACCCCGACGGACAAGGGAACACAGCGTCACAGGTCCGCTACACAGACGTGCGGAGGCGGCTGGATCGTCAGCATCGGTGGATGCACAGCACTCGTACCACCGCGGCCTGTCTCTTCCTGCTCGCCGCCCTCAGCGCCTGCGGCAGCCAGGTCACCGGCACGTCCGCCTCCACGACCGATGGTCGCGGCCCGGCGAAGGGGGCGCCGTCGACCGCGCGGACCGTGTTCCAGGAGCTGTCCCGGAGCGTGGGGACGGCGACCATGACGGGGACCGTCACCGCGGCCGACGATCCGAACCACCTGCTCGGTCGCCCCCATGAGTACACGTCCAAGGTCACCTTCTCGGACAGCTTCGTCGCCGCCAACGAGGTCACCGGGGCGGGTCCCGGTGACATCGAACGGGGCGGTGCCGTCGAGGTGTTCGCGGATGCGGCGGACGCGGAGGCACGCGCGGAGTACATCCGGGGCGTGACCACGTCGATGCCCGCGCTCGCCGAGTACGACTACGTCCGGGGCCGGTTCCTGGTCCGGGTCTCGCGGTACCTGACGCCGGAGCGGGCCGCGCTCTACGGGACGGCGGTGGCGCGGCTCTCCTGAGTCGGCTTCCGCGTCACGTGCGCCGCAGCACCCGCAGCGAGCCCGTCGGCGGGAGTTCCGTGAAGGCGCCGGACTCAAGGGCGCGGAGGTAGACGCGGTAGGGGGCCTGGCCGGTGAACTCGTCCTTGGGGTCCGGGAAGACGTCGTGGATGAGGAGGAGGCCGCCCTCGGCGACGTGCGGGGCCCAGCCCTCGTAGTCGGCGGTGGCGTGTTCGTCGGTGTGGCCGCCGTCGATGAAGACGAGGGCGAGGGGGGAGTTCCAGAACTTCGCGATCTGCGGGGAGCGGCCGACCAGGGCGACCACGTGGTCCTCCAGGCCCGCCCGGTGCAGGGTCCTGCGGAAGGTCGGCAGGGTGTCCATGAGGCCGAGTTCGGAGTCGACCGTCTCCGGGTCGTGGTACTCCCAGCCCGGCTGCTGCTCCTCGCTGCCGCGGTGGTGGTCGACCGTGAGCGCCGTGACGCCCGTCTCGCGGGCCGCGTCGGCGAGCAGGATCGTGGAACGGCCGCAGTACGTGCCCACTTCGAGGAGCGGCAGCCCGAGCGCGCCCGCCTCGACGGCGGCCCCGTACAGGGCGAGCCCCTCGTCCACGGGCATGAACCCCTTCGCCGCCTCGAACGCGGCCAGGATCTCGGGTTTGGGGGCCGCGGGCATGAGGGTCCTCTCGGTCGTACGGGTGTCCGGGGCGCCCATGCTGCCGCACCCCCTGCCGCGGAGGCGACAGGGGGTGCGGACAGGCGTACGGGGTGCTCTCCTGGGCCCGCGTCCCATCAGCGAGCGGGCGCGCGTCAGGGAGCCGGAACCGTCTCCGAAGGCAGCGACAGGTCCAGATCCACCGGACGCTCCTCGCCCCCGTGCGTCGCCGACGACGCCAGCGGGCCGTGGCCCACCGCCCGTGCGGCCAGGACGTACGCGCCCCCGGACGGCACGGCGAGTACGTAGCCGCCCTCCTCGTCGGAGACCGTCGCGCCCGCCTGCCGTCCCCGGCGGTCGATCAGCGTGACCTTGGCGCGGGCGACCGGGGAGCCGTCCGCGTCCAGGACCCGGCCGCGGAAGCCGCGCAGGATCTGCTCGGCGCGCTCCAGGTTGGTCTTCTCCTCGCTGCTGAAGTTCAGCTGCGGGGCACGGTTGGGCTTGGGCAGGAACAGGGCCATCAGCAGGCCGATCGCCACCGCGCCGGTCGCGATCAGGAAGGAGACGCGGAAGCCGTGCATGGTCGGGATCGCGACACCATTGACGTTGTTCGCGGTGTTCGCCAGCACCATCCCGATGACAGCGCTCGACACCGACGTACCGATGGAACGCATGAGGGTGTTGAGGCCGTTGGCCGCGCCCGTCTCCGAGGCCGGGACCGCGCCGACGATCAGCGCGGGGAGGGAGGAGTACGCGAGGCCGATGCCCGCGCCGAGGACGACCGCGATGACCAGGCTCTGCCAGGCGGCGCTCATCAGGCCGATGCCCGCGCCGTAGCCGATGCCGATGATGATCATGCCGAGGATGAGGGTGACCTTGGGGCCGTACTTCGCCGAGAGGCGGGCGTAGACCGGGGCCGTGAACATCATCGTCAGGCCCAGGGGTGCCACCAGCAGGCCGGCGCTGACCATCGACTGGCCCAGGCCGTAGCCGGTCGCCTTGGGGAGCTGGAGCAGCTGGGGCAGGACGAGCGAGACGACGTAGAAGCTGACACCGACCATGATCGACGCGAGGTTGGTGAAGAGGACGGCCGGGCGGGCCGTGGTGCGCAGGTCGACCAGGGGGGCCTTGAGGCGCAGCTCCATCACGCCCCACAGGAGCAGGACGGCGGCGGACGCGGCGAACAGGCCGAGCGTGGTGGTGGACGTCCAGCCCCAGTCGCTGCCCTTGGTGATCGGCAGCAGGAAGAGGACCAGTCCGGCGGAGAGGCCGACCGCGCCCAGCACGTCGAAGGTGCCTTCGGCGCGCGCCGGGGACTCCGGTACGACGAGGAGGGTGAGGCCGATGGCGAGCACGCCGAGGCCGGCGGCGCCGTAGAAGAGGGCGTGCCAGTCCATGTGCTGCGCGACCAGGGCCGCCGCGGGCAGCGCGAGGCCGCCGCCGACGCCGATCGAGGAGCTCATCAGGGCCATCGCCGAGCCGAGCTTCTCGCGGGGCAGCATGTCGCGCATCAGGCCGATGCCCAGCGGTATCGCGCCCATCGCGAAGCCCTGCAGGGTCCGGCCGGCGATCATCGTGAGCAGGTCGCTGGTGAGGGCGCTGACCAGCGCGCCGACCACCATGACGGAGAGGCTGAGGATCAGCATCCGCCGCTTGCCGTACAGGTCGCCGAGCCGGCCCATGATCGGGGTGGCGACGGCGCCCGAGAGCAGCGTCGAGGTCAGGACCCAGGTCGCGTTGCTGGGCGCGGTGTCCAGCAGCTGCGGCAGGTCCTTGATGACCGGGACGAGCAGGGTCTGCATCACCGCGACAACGATGCCCGCGAAGGCGAGCACCGGGACCACGGCCCCGCTGGCTGCCCGGGCGGGCGGTTCGTTGATCGTGTGGGTCATGAGGTGAGGCCTCCAGAGAGATAAGTGCCTGGTAAACCTCGTATGCATGGGCAACTATTCCGTTGCTTCGCGCCTCTAATCAATTCTTGACCATGTCATGGGTATCTGATCCTCCGCCAGGTCCTGGCGGAGGACCGCGTCCGCGTCACCGCGCCGCGAGGGCGTCCACGCGGGTCAGAGCAGCGCCTCAGGGCGGATCGGCAGGTCCGTCAGGCGTCTGCCCGTCGCGTTGAAGACCGCGTTGCCGATGGCGGGCGCCACCCCGACGATGGTGATCTCGCCGAGTCCCTTCACGCCGATCGGGTCGGCCTGCGGGTCCTCGGTGTTGATGAAGGCGGCGTCCAGGTCGGGGACGTCGGCGTTCACCGGCACCAGATAGTCGGCGAGGCTCGCGTTGACGATGCGGCCGTCGCGGTGGTCGGTGACGGTGCCTTCGAGGAGGGCCATCCCGATGCCGCCGACCATGCCGCCGATGGCCTGGCTGTGCGCGAGCTTGGGGCTGATCACCCGCCCCACGTCGTACGCCGCGAAGATCCGCCGTACCCGGACGAGACCCAGCAGGGGATCGACGGAGACCTCGGCGAACACGGCGCCGTAGCCGTAGGTGGAGATCTTCGAATCGGCGTCGCCCGGGCCCCAGCTGCCGGTGACGTCGAGGCTGGGCAGACCCGCGCGGCGCAGGATGTCCCGGTAGCTGTCCCGGCCTCCACCGGTGGCCGACAGCCGGCCGTCGCTCACACGGACATCCGCCGGATTCGCGCCGTGGAGCGGCGACTCGGGGTCCGCCACCGCCCTGCGGATGAACTCCGCCCGCAGCGCGTTGCCGGTGGTGTGCACGGCCGACCCCACGCTCGCCATGGTGGTGGCCGCGGCGTGCAGGGGCGCGGTGGGGTAACTGGAGTCGCCCAGCCGGAAGGTGACCGCCGAGGCGGGCAGCCCCAGGGCGTCCGCGGCGACCTGCATGACCGAGGTGGTGGTGCCGGGGCCCATGTCCGCGGAGGCCGCGAAGACTTCGGCGCTGCCGTCGGCGTGGATCCGGGCCCGTGCGCTGGAGTCGCGCCGGTTGTTGTGATAGCTCGCGGTGGCCATCCCCATGCCGATGAGCAGGTCGCCGTCCGTGCGCGAACCAGGCTTGGCGTGCCGCCGGGACCAGCCGAAGCGGCGTGCGCCGGTCTCGTAGCACTCACGCAACTTCCGCGTGGAGAAGGGGAGTCGGGAGACCTCGTCCTGGGTCGGTTCGTTCCGCAGCCGCAACTCGACCGGGTCCAAGGCCAGTTCGTGCGCGAGCTGGTCCATCGCCGTTTCCAGGGCGTAGTTGCCGAGCACCACGCCCGGACCTCGCATGGAGCACGGGGACTGGACGTCGACGGGCGTGACCCGGTAGGCGGTACGGGTGTTGGGGACGCCGTAGAGGAACTGCGGCAGGTCGGTCAGGCCGTCCGTGTAGGACTGGTAGCGCGCGTTCTCGATCCGCACCTCGTAGACGAGCGCGCTGACACGCCCGGCCGCGTTGCTGCCGAGGGCCATCCGGTGCCGGCTGGCCGGCCGGTACCCGGTGCCGTAGTAGAACTGCCGCCTCGTCAGTACGACCTTGACGGGCCTGCCGACCTCGCGCGCGGCGAACGCGGCCAGCATGACGTGGTCGTAGGTCTGGATTCCGCTGCCGAACCCGCCGCCCAGGAACTCGTTGTGCACGCGTACGTTGCCGACCGCGATGCCGAGCGCGCCGGCCACCGTGCGCGCGGCGCCCTGTGACCACTGGGTCTTGTCCCAGAGCGTCAGGCGCCCGTCCTGCCACTGGGCGATGGTCGAGGGCAGTTCGATGGGGTTGTGGTTCTCGCGGGCGGAGGTGAGGTCCAGGTCCACCTTCACCTGCGCCGAAGCCAGCGCGCCCGCCGGGTCGCCGCGGCTGTAGTCGGGCTCGTCGGCGGGTGTCTGCGAGGGGATGCCGGGGGCGTCGAAGTCCGTTACCGCGTCCTGCCGTTCGTACGTCACCTCAACCAACGAGGCGCCGTGGGTCGCCGCCTCCAGGGTCTTGGCGACGACGACCGCGACGGGCTGGCCGTAGAAGGCGATCCGGTCGACGGGGTGGGCAAGTCGCAGGCTGCCGAAGTCGGTCAGGACGCGCAGGACACCCGGGTGGCCGAGCGCCGCGTCCGCCGAGATGCGGCTCACCGTGCCGCGGGTCACCGTGCTGTTGACGATCACGCCGTACAGCAGGCCTTCGATGCGGTGCTCGGCGGTGTAGGTGGCCGTGCCGGTCACCTTGCGGCGGGCGTCGACGCGCGAGAGCGGCTGCCCGACGACGGTCGTCGCCATCACTGTCCTCCGATCGTCATGAGCTGGCGGCGCACGGTCCGTTCGACCAGCTGCACCTTGAAGGCGTTCTCGGACAGCGGTTCGGCGCCCTCGGCCGCGAGGGCCGCGGCGTCCGTCCACGTCCGGCGCCCCGGCCGCCTGCCGACGAGCGCCTCCTCCACCCTGGGCAGCCGCCACGGCACGGTCGCCACACCGCCGACGGCCACCCTGGCGCCCCGCACCACGCCACCCCTGATGTCCAGCGCCACCGCCGCCGACGCGAGGGCGAACTCGTAGGACTGCCGGTCGCGGACCTTCAGATAGCCCGAGCGGCGCGTGTGCGCTCCCGCGGGGACGGTCACGGAGGTGATGAGTTCACCGGACCTGAGCGAGTGTTCCTTCTGCGGTGTGTCCCCGGGGCGGAGGAAGAAGTCCTGGACGGGGATGGAGCGAGGACCGTCGAGACCGCGCACCTCGACCACGGCGTCCAGCGCCACGAGGGCAACTGCCAGGTCGGAGGGGTGAGTTGCCACGCAGTGGGTGCTCGTCCCCAGGATCGCCTGCATACGGTTGTCACCGTCCCGGGCGTCGCAACCCGAGCCCGGGTCACGGCGGTTGCACGCGGAGTGGACGTCCCGGAAGTACGGACAGCGGGGCCGCTGCATGATGTTGCCCCCGATGGAGGCCATGTTGCGCAGCTGGGCCGAGGCGCCGAGTTCGAGCGCCTGCGAGAGGACGGGGTAGCCGGCGCGCACCTCCGGATGCGCGGCGAGCTCGCTCATCCGGACCAAGGAGCCTACGCGCAGCCCCTGTCGGGTGACGGTGATGTCCTTGTACGGCAGAGCGTTGATGTCGACCACGTGCGCGGGGCGCTCGACGGTCTCCCGCATGAGGTCGACCAGTGTGGTCCCGCCGGCGATGTAACGGCCGTTTCCGGCACCGGCGTTGAGCGCGGCGGCGGTGGTGGAGACCCGGCTGAAGGCGAAGGGATGCATGCGGTCATGCCTCCTTTGCCGTCTGCTGAATGGCGGAGACGATGTTCGTGTACGCCCCGCACCGGCAGAGGTTGCCGCTCATCCACTCGCGGATCTCCGCCCGGGAGCCGGTGTGGCCCTCGGCGATACAGGCGACGCCCGACATGAGCTGCCCCGGCGTGCAGTAGCCGCACTGCAGGCCGTCGTGGTCGATGAACGCCTGTTGCAGCGGGTGCAGTTGATCGCCCTGAGCGAGTCCTTCGATCGTGGTGACGTCCGCGCCCTGGTGCATCACGGCGAGGGTGAGACAGGCGTTCACCCGCCGGTCGTCCACCAGCACCGTGCAGGCTCCGCAGGCGCCCTGGTCGCAGCCCTTCTTCGTGCCGGGCAGGTCCAGGTGCTCGCGGAGCAGGTCGAGGAGCGAGGTGCGGTTGTCGACCCGGGCGGTGCGCTGCTCGCCGTTGACCGTCAGACGGACGGTGGAGAGCTGGTCGGCCGGGGTGGGCGCGGCGGGGGCCGCGGGCAGGCGATCCGAGGTCAGCAGGGGGAGGCCGGCCACCGCCGTCGACGCCGCGACGAAAGTTCGCCGTTTGAGCGTGGTTGCCTCGTCGAACGTTTCCGACATACGCGATGCACCCTCTCGGTCGAACCCATGGCAAGTGATGACACCTGGTGTCATCGTAACAGTGATGACACCAGGTGTCATGGGTGACGGGAGTGGTGGGGAGAGGCACGGCGGTGGTGGGGATAGGTGCGGCGGTGGCGGCCGTCCTGGCTTACGGCGCGAGCGGGGCCGCGACCTCGGCCCTGAGCTCCTCCGCGCATTCGCGCAGCAGGGCGTGCAGGTCCTGCGTCTCCGGACCCTCGATCCAGCATTCGCGCGCGGCCCGCCAGGCGGCGGCACCCGCCAGGGCGGTCAGGAAGGCGGCCCGCGGCGCGACACCGCGCTCGCACAACGCCTCGGCCACGGCCGTACTGGTCTGGGCGAACTTGGTCAGCTGCCGTTCCTGAAGCTCCGGATTGGCCACGATGACGGCCCGGCGGCGCCGGGCGTTCGCATGCGCCGTGTTCACCATGTCCACGGCGGCGCCGTACCCCTCCAGGACGACGGCGAGCGGCGAGAGCTCGGGCGGCGCGGCGGCCATGGCGTCGACGATCGTCTGGTGGATCCGGGCCGAGAGCGGGAACAGCACCTCGCGCTTGTCGGGGAAGTGCCGGAAGAACGTCCGCTTCGTCAGACCGGCCCGTTCGGCGATCTCGGCGACCGTGGTGTCCTCGAACCCGCGCTCCTCGTACAGCTCGAGCGCGGCCCGCGACAGTCGGCCCGCTGCGTCCGGCATCCATCGACCCATGTCGCTCATCCTAGTGATGACACTCAATGTCATCGGATATACGGCGATGGCACCCGGGCCTGTCGGCGCGGCCGACCAGCCGTGCGGGTGGGCGGGAAGCCCGTCTCCAGGCCCTAGGACCAGAGGTCCAGGACGGGTGCGGCGAAATCCCGATGCAAGGGGCGCAAGCGGGTTGAGAGTATGACACCCATGCTCGAAGCCGCTGACGCCACCCGAATAACCCGCCGCAACGCACCGCCCACCTGGCTGGTGGTGGCGCTCGCCTGCGCGGGGCAGTTCCTGGTCGTACTGGACGTGTCCGTCGTGAACGTGGCGCTGCCGTCCATGCGGACCGACCTCGGACTGAGCGCGCAGGGGCTGCAGTGGGTGGTCAACGCGTACGCGATCGCCTTCGCCGGGTTCATGCTGCTGGGCGGCCGGGCCGGCGACCTGTACGGCCGCAAGCGGATGTTCCTGGTGGGGCTCGCCCTGTTCACGCTGGCCTCGCTGGGCGGCGGGCTCGCCCAGGAGGGGCCGGAGCTGCTGGTCGCCCGGGCCGTGCAGGGGCTGGGCGCCGCGGTCCTCGCGCCGTCGACCTTGACCATCCTCACCGCTGCCGTCCCGGAGGGCGCCGCACGCGCGCGTGCCATCGCGACCTGGACCGCGGTGGGCGCGGGCGGAGGGGCCGCGGGCGGACTCGTCGGCGGAGCGCTCGTGGACGGGCTCTCGTGGCGGTGGGTGCTGCTGATCAATGTGCCGATCGGAGCGGTCGTGCTGGCCGGCGCCTCCCGGTGGCTCGCGGAGAGCCGCAACGGCGACGGACGGCGCCTCGACCTGCCGGGCGCGGTCCTGGTCACGGCCGGACTCGCCACCCTCGCCTACGGCATCTCGCAGACCGAGCGCGAAGGCTGGACGGCGGCCGCCACCCTGATACCCCTGCTCGCCGGCATCGCGCTGGTCGCGCTCTTCCTGCTGGTCGAGGCGCGTACGGCGGCTCCGCTGATGCCGCTCGGACTCTTCCGGGCGCGGGCGGTGTCGTCGGCGAACGGGGCGATGTTCCTGACCGGCTCCGCGATGTTCTGCATGTGGTTCTTCATGACCCTGTACGCCCAGAACGTGCTCGGCTACAGCCCCCTGGAGGCCGGTCTGGCCCTGGTGCCCAGCTCGCTCGCGGTACTGATCGGCTCCAAGTCCGCGCCCCGCTTCATGCCCAGGCTCGGCGCGCGCAACGTGGCCGCGCTCGGCACCCTGATCGCGGCGGGCGGGTTCGCCTGGCAGTCGGCGATGACAGCGCGGGGCGACTACCTCACCGAGATCATGTTCCCGGGCATCCTGATGATGCTGGGCGCGGGCCTGACCGCGACCCCGCTGGCCGCGCTCGCCACGTCGGGGGCGGCGCCCGGCGAGGCCGGCCTGGTCTCCGGGCTCATCAACACCTCGCGCACGATGGGCGGTTCGCTCGGCCTCGCGGTCATGTCGACGATCGCGGCGGCACGGACGGGGGACAGCCTGACGCCGGAGGCACTGACCGAGGGGTACGCGCTCGTGTTCCGCACGAGTGCGGGGGTGCTGCTCGCGGGGGCGGTGCTCATGCTGGCGTGGCTGCCGAGGAGGAAACCACCGGTGAGCAGGGTGTCGGGGGGAGACTCGGCCGAGGTGATTTCGACGAGTTCGGCTGAGTGAGGCAACGGTTCGAGTGGTCCATGGACTCCTTTGAACATCTAGGAGGTGCCCATGGGGGATCGCAAGCAGGCTCGGGACGAGGAGTTCCAGAGCTTTGTCGTCGGCCGCTGGCCGCGGTTGTTGCGGACGGCATTTCTCCTCACGGGGGAGCAGCACGCCGCGGAGGATCTCGTCCAGTCGACGCTCGAACAGGTCTATGTGGCCTGGCGCAGAGTCGACTCGGCCGATGACCCGGAGGCGTATGTACGGCGCGTGATGATCAACGCGCACGCGCGCAGGCACCGAAAGCGACTCAAGGAGTTCCTGGCGCCCAGGGACGACTCGGGCCTGGCCCGCGAGGTGGCCGACACCGGCGACCGCATCGCCCAGGCCGACGACCGCGGCGCCCTGCTGACGGCCCTGGCGAAGCTGCCGCCACGGCAGCGGGAGGCGGTGGTCCTGCGCTACTGGGAGGACCTCACCGAGACCCAGACGGCACGGGCGATGGGCTGCTCGGTCGGCTCGGTGAAGTCCAACGCGGCGAAGGGGATCGCGAAACTCCGCGCCATACCGGGACTGGCGGACACGGTGACGAGCGGTGAAGGGCGGCGGAAGTGATGAGCGCGGACCGGGAGAGTCACACCATGACGGACAGGGACATCGCCCTTCTGCTGGCCGACGCGGCGGACGGGGTCGAGGTCGGTATAGCCCCCACCCAGGCGGTCATCCGGGGCGGGCGCCGACGCCGGGCCCGGCGCTGGGCGGTGGCCACGGCGACGGCACTGGCGATCGTCGGCTCCACGGCGACGCTGGCGCTGGCGGGGCTGCCGGGGGACGGCCACCAGGTGGCGCCGGCGGTGACACAGCGGCCGACTCCGACGCCGGCCGCGTTCCAGGACGCACCGCACCGCACCACGCTGGCGACCGGGACCGACCAGGGCACGAAGTGGAAGGTGTTCATCGACGTCTGGGGCGCGCCGCGTGACGAGGCGGAGGCGCAGGCCCAGTTGACGGCGATGGCCGAGTACGAGGAGTCGGCGCCGGACGTCCGCAAGGCATCCGACCTGATTGGCAAGGTGGCGTACTTCGTGTACCGCGGCTACGGCGACACGACCTCGCCGGTGCTGGAGAACACGGTCGTCGCGTCGGACGCCATGGCGGACACGGACCTCACATCGGGCGCGCTGCCACTGGTGCCCGGTGCCGACAACCCCGTGCGGCTGGGCATCGGTTCGGTGTCCAAGACCGCCGAGCGGGTCCTGTGCCACATCAAGGATGGCGACGGCATCTCCCTCACCAAGGCACCCACGAGCGACGCGACGGACAATGTCGAGCCGGCGATCCGCTCGGCCGAGGGCTCCCCGTACAACTGGTTCGTGTGCGTGGCGCCGAAGGGCACGGAGTTCGAGTCGGCGGAGGTGACGGCGCTTAGCTGAGGGGGCGGGGGCGATGGTGCGGGGGTGGCGGCGCCGAGGTGACGGTGCGGGGGTGATGGCGCGGGGGTGGCGGTGCGGGGGATGGCGCGGGGGTGGCGGCGCAGAGCTGACGGGGCTGGGGTGATGGCGCGGGGGGCGACGGCGCTGAGCTGACGCCCCGCGTCACAGCCACCCCTGTTGCCGGGCCTCCCGCATCGCCTCCATCCGGTTGCGGGTGCCGGTCTTGCCGATCGCGGAGGAGAGGTAGTTGCGGACCGTCGACTCGGACAGATGCAGCTTGCCGGCGATGTCCGCGACGGTCGCGCCGTCCACCGAGGCCTTCAGTACGTCACACTCGCGGGAGGTGAGCGGATTGGGCCCGGCGCTCAGCGCGGCGGCGGCGAGCGCGGGGTCGATCACGGTCTCGCCGGTCAGCACCCGGCGGATGGCTGCGGCGAGTTCCTCCACGGGGCCGTCCTTGACGAGGAAACCGGCGGCTCCGGCCTCCATGGCCCGCCGCAGATAGCCGGGGCGGCCGAAGGTGGTCAGGATCAGGACGCGGCAGTCGGGGGCCTGGTCGCGCAGTTCGGCGGCGGCGTCGAGGCCGCTCATGCCCGGGAGTTCGATGTCGAGCAGCGCGACGTCGGGGCGGTGGATCAGCGCGGTGTCCACGATCACGTCACCGGCGCCGACCTGCGCGACGACCTCGATGTCCGCCTCCAGGCCGAGCAGCAGGGCGAGCGCGCCGCGCATCATGCCCTGGTCCTCGGCGAGCAGCACTCGGATGGACTTGGCGGGCCGGTGGTCCTTGGGCATCTCATCCACCGGGCAAGGGTAAGGCCCGTACGGGTCACCGGCCGTTCCTAAAAACTCGTCCTGGTTCGACTCCGCGCGTCTTGACGGCTTCCGGTCGCGGGAAAACAATCACCTCGGCATTCGGCGATCACCCCTGCAATTCCCGCACACTGCCGATTTCGAAAACTTTCGCAATTTCGATCGCGAACAGGTTCGGTATGTCGGTCGAACGGAGTTCGATATCTCGACAAGGCGTTGAAAGAGGTGCACTGTGCTCCCAAGAATCAGAACCGCGGTCCTGGCCGTGCTGTCGGTATTCGCGACCGTCGTCGCGCTCGCCGTCGGCGTCCCGCAGGCCGAGGCCGCGTCGTCGCTGCCGTGTGACATCTACGCCGCCGCCGGCACCCCCTGCGTGGCCGCGCACAGTCTCGTCAGGGCGCTCTACTCCTCGTACAACGGCTCGCTCTACCAGGTGCAGCGGGCCTCCGACAGCGGCACCGCGAACATCGGGCTGCTGGCCGCCGGGGGATACGCCGACGCGGCGGCGCAGGACTCGTTCTGTGCCGGTACGACCTGCATCATCACCAAGATCTACGACCAGTCCGCACGTCACAACGACCTCACGATCGAGGGCGCGGGCGGCGCCGGGGCGGCCGATGTCGGGGCGCCCGCGGACGCGTTGCCGGTGACGGCCGGCGGGCACCAGGTGTACGGCCTGGAGATCTCGGCCGGCATGGGCTACCGCGACAACTCCACCTCGGGCGTGGCCACCAACGGCGCGGCCGAGGGGATGTACATGGTGACGTCCGGCACGCATGTGAACGGCAGTTGCTGCTTCGACTACGGCAACGCCGAGACCAACAACCTGGACACCGGCAACGGGCACATGGACGCCATCAACTTCGGCACCGAGTGCTGGTTCTCGCCCTGCTACGGCCAGGGACCCTGGGTGCAGGCCGACCTGGAGAACGGGCTGTTCCAGTCGGACGCCGGGTACAGCAAGAACACCGCGAACACCGGTACCGGGGCGATACCGTTCGTCACCGCTTTGCTGAAGAACAACGGCCAGAACCATTTCGCGCTGAAATACGGCAACGCGCAGTCGGGGAGTCTCACGACCACCTATTCCGGGGGCGAACCCACCACGAGTGGGTACTCACCCATGCACCAGGAGGGCGCGATCGTCCTGGGCACCGGCGGGGACAACAGCAACGGCTCCATCGGCTCGTTCTTCGAGGGCGTCATGACCGCGGGCATCCCGACCGACGCCGCCGACAACTCCGTGCAGGCCAACATCGTCTCCGTCGGCTACGGCGGATCCACCGGCAGCACCGGCACGCTGACGGCCGGCTCGGAGATCTCGCTGCGCGCGACGACCGCCTGCTGCACGGCCGACTACATCCGCCACCAGAACAACGCGGCGGTCGTCTCCGCGATCACGTCGAGCAGTTCGGCCCTCGACAAGGGCGACGCCACCTGGATCGTGCGCCGGGGTCTCGCCAACAGCGCCTGCTATTCGTTCGAGTCGCGGAACTACCCGGGCGACTTCCTGCGCCACTTCAACTACCAGCTCTACCGCCAACCCATGGTCGGCACGGCCCAGTTCAGACAGGACGCCACGTTCTGCGCGGGGACCGGGAAGAGCGGCACGGGCACGTCGTTCGCGTCGTACAACTACCCGACCAGATATCTGCGGCACTACAACTACAACGTCTACATAGCGAGCAACGGCGGGTCGAACGCCTTCGACAGCGCCACCTCGTGGGCGGACGACGTCAGCTGGGTGGTCACAGCGCCCTGGGCACCGTAGTCACGGCCTCGGTCACCACGAAGGACGTGAAGTCGGCCGGTTCCACAGGGAGTTCGGCGGTGACGGTGAAGCCGCCGCGCGGTGCCGGACCGGCCGTCAGGGAGCCGCCCGCCGCCCGGAGGCGTTCCGTGAGGCCCTTGAGGCCGGTGCCGCCGATGCCCTCGGCGGCACCGGCCGTGGGGGAGCCGATGGCCTCGGTGCCGGTGCTGGTGCCGGTGGCGGTGTCTGCGTCTGTGGCGGCGCCGATGCCGTTGTCCGTGACCGTCAGCTTGGCGCGGTCCAGGACGCCGCCGATGGTGATCTCGCAGCGGGTCGCGCCGCTGTGCCGCAGGACGTTGGTGACCGCCTCCCGCACCACCCAGCCGAGCAGCACCTCGGTCTGCGGGGTGAGCGGGGCGCCGGAGCGGGTCACGACCGGTTCGATGCCCGCCGCCGACAGCGCCGAGCGGGCGCGGTCCAGCTCGGTGGCCAGGCTGCCCTCGCGGTAGCCGGTCACCGCCTCCCGGATCTCGGTCAGCGCCTGGCGGCCGACGGACTCGATGTCGGTGATCTGGGCGAGGGCCGCGTCCATGTCCCGCGCGGCAAGACGCCGGGCCGCTTCCGACTTCACGACGATCACGGACATGGTGTGGCCGAGCAGGTCGTGCAGGTCGCGGGAGAAGCGCAGACGTTCCTCCTCGACCGCGCGCCGGGCCAACTCCTCGCGGGCGGCGCGCAGTTCGCGTACCGCCTCGGAGAGGGAGAGGATCGCGGCCGTGACCATGGTGGACAGGAAGGTGCCGTAGGCGATGTTGATGGCGTCCCAGCCCGCGCGGAACACGGAGACCGTCGCCGCCAGCGCGGTCAGTCCGAGTCCGACCTGGCCGAGCCGCGGGCCCCGCACCGCCGCGCCGGCGGCGAGGCCGAGCAGCGGGAAGAAGTACAGCCAGCTGCCGCCGTACCCGATGGCGAGACCACAGGTGACAAGACCCATCACGGCGAGCGCCACCCGGGTCGAGACCGCCTCGCGCGCCTCCTTCACGAACGAACGGAAGGTCACGTAGATGTACAGGGAGTTGAAGGTGAGCAGACCCAGGCCGCCCACCCAGGGGTTCGCGGTCTCGCCCTGGAACAGGTTGGAGAACGCGCCCATCCCCATCAGCAGCCAGGGCAGCAGGGAGAAGCCGGTCGGCGGCGGACCCGGGTGCTCGGGCATCTCCTTCCCGCTGCGGCGGGCCTCCTTCTGCGCGGCCTTGAAGGCCTCCATGTCCGCCTTCCACTGGGCCCGCGCCGCCCGCCACCTGCCCACCTGGCAGGACACCTCTCGCATCCAGGTCATCTCTCAGCTCCCCGTTCAGACGGTCCGGCCGGACCGGCGGTACGACAGCACAGCGTACGAACCGAAGGCCAGCAGCCAGAGGGTCAGGACAAGGATGGCTCCGATCGCCGGGGCGTGTCCCTCCGCGACCCCCGTGCCCAGCTGGGCGAAGCGGTACGTGGGGGTGTACGCCGACAGGGTGCGCAGCCAGTCGGGGAACAGGGTGACCGGGAACCACAGACCGCCGAGGACGGCCAGGCCCAGGTTGCAGGCCATGTTGGTCACGCCGGTGGTCTGCCCGGTCAGCCGGTAGCCGTTGCCCAGGCCCAGCAGCGTGAAGGGCACCGAGCCCAGCCACAGCAGCAGGGCGACGGTCGCCCACTGCCAGGCGGCCAGCCGGACGCCGTTGACCAGGCCGCCCGCCGCGAGCACCACCACGATGGCCGGCAGCACGGTCACCGAACCGGTCAGGGTGCGGCCCACCACGACCTGGCGCGGGGTCATCGGGGTCACCCGCAGCTGCCGCAGCCAGCCGATCGCCCGGTCCTCGGCGACCCCGCCGCCGGTGTTCAGGGCGCAGCCGACGGCGCCGTACCCGGCCATGCCGATCATCGAGCCGGTCTTCCAACCGCCGTCGTCCGCACCGAGGTTGGTGAAGAGCAGATACATCAGCACCGGCATCGCGATGCCGCCGATCACGAACCCCGCGTCCCGCAGGGTCCGGCGCACTTCGAGCCGCAGGTAGTCCAGCATCACGCCACCTCCATCACAGAGTCGGTCGACGACGGGGCCGAGGTCAGCGCCAGGAACGCGTCGTCCAGGGAGGCCGGGGCGACCTCCAGGCCGCGGATCGCGCCGAGACCGGCGAGTGCGATCACCGTCGCGTCCGGGTCGTCGGTGCGCAGCCGGGCCCGGTCGCCGCGCACTTCGAGGGACCGCACCCCGGGCAGCAGACCGAGGTCCGCGGTGTCGCGCCCGGCGAGGTCGACGGTGACCAGGCCGCCGCCGACCGAGCGCTTGAGCTGCTCTCCGGTGCCGTCGGCGACGATCCGGCCGCGGTCGATGACGAGGATGCGGTCGGCGTACGCGTCCGCCTCCTCCAGGTGGTGCGTGGAGAACAGGACCGTGTGGCCGCGGCGCGCGAACACCCGCATCGACGCCCAGAAGGCCTGCCGCGCCTCCACGTCCAGGGCGGCGGTCGGCTCGTCCAGCACGATCAGCGAGGGGTTCCCGGCCAGCGCCACGGCGAAGCGCACCCGCTGGGTCTGGCCGCCGGAGAGCCGGTCCACGCGCCGACCCGCAAGTTCGGCGATGCCGGCCAGGCGCAGGGCCTCGGAGACGGGGAGCGGGGCCGGGTAGCGGCCGGCGACGAAGGCGACCAGTTCGCGCACGGTGACCCGGGGTACCGCGCGTGCCTCCTGGAGCATGGCACCGACCCGCCCGGCCCGTACCGACTGCTCCGGGGGAGCGCCGAAGAGCGAGACGGTGCCCTCGTCGGGCTCGTTCAGACCGAGCAGCAGCGAGATCGTCGTCGACTTGCCGGCGCCGTTGCGGCCCAGCAGGGCCACGGTTTCGCCGGGGGCGATGTCGAGGTCGATGCCGTCCACGGCACGGACGGCGCCGAAGGATTTGCCGGCGGCGGTGAACCGTACGGCTGTGTGTGTCTGTGCGGCAGGTGTCTGTGTACCCGTCCCCTGAGTCATGGCTATGACGCTACGAACTCGCCCCCGCCCTCCGGCAGATGCGCTTGTACGGACTCGGGCAGGACAAATGTCACGGCGGGCCGTGCCACACCGCGGCCACCTGACACAGTGTCAGGAGCCTTCACAAGTGCGGTGCGCTGGGCTATACAAGGGGCGCCGGACTGGAACGCGTTCTAGATCGGC
Source organism: Streptomyces sp. NPDC092369 (assembly GCF_044755245.1). Taxonomy (NCBI): domain Bacteria; kingdom Bacillati; phylum Actinomycetota; class Actinomycetes; order Kitasatosporales; family Streptomycetaceae; genus Streptomyces; species Streptomyces sp. NPDC092369. The sequence goes on along the minus strand of NZ_JBIVQP010000002.1, from coordinate 701,271 downwards.
CCGTGACGACCTCGGTGCGGCCGACGGTGCGGACGGCCGTACCGGGGTCTCTCCGATTACTCAGGGAGCCGCATTGCCCATCGACGCCGCCAAGGCCCTGGCCGCCGAACCCCGGACCGGCGAGATCACCTGGACCTCGAAGGACGTCCAGCTCTATCACCTCGGCATCGGGGCGGGCCGTCCCGCGACCGACCCCGACGAACTGCGCTACACCCTGGAATCCCGGCTGCACGTCCTGCCGAGCTTCGCCACGGTCGCCGGATCCGGCGCGCCCGGCGTGATCAGCGGGCTGTCCCTGCCGGGCATCGACGTCGAGCTGGCCAAGGTGCTGCACGGCGGCCAGACGCTGGAGCTGCACCGCCCGATCCCGGCGACGGGCAGCGCGACGACCACCGGCCGGATCGCCGCCGTGTACGACAAGGGCAAGGCGGCCGTCCTGGTGATGCGCACCGAAGTCGCCGACGCCGACGGACCGTTGTGGACCAACGACTCGCAGATCTTCGTACGGGGGGAGGGTGGCTGGGGTGGCGATCGTGGCCCTTCGGCTCGTCTCGACCCGCCCTCCGGCGAGCCCGACCGGACCCTGGAGCGCGCCACCCGTGAGGACCAGGCCCTGCTCTACCGGCTCTCCGGTGACTGGAACCCGCTGCACGCGGACCCCGAATTCGCGAAGGTGGCCGGGTTCGAGAAGCCGATCCTGCACGGGCTGTGCACGTACGGCATGACGCTGAAGGCGGTCGTCGACACGCTGCTCGACGGTGATGTCGGCCGGGTCCGCGCGTACAGCACCCGGTTCGCGGGGGTCGTGTATCCCGGCGAGACCCTGCGCATCCGCATGTGGCGGCTGGACGGCTCGGTCCGGGTGGCCGTGAGCGCCGTGGAGCGGGACGACGCGCCGGTCCTCGCCGACACCCTCGTCCAACACTCCTGACTCGTCCACCACGCCTGACACAGTGCCCATTTGACTGGGGATCACCTGAGGGGAGCCGCACCATGCGCGCAGCCGTACTGCAAGAGATCGGCCAGGACAAACTGGAGGTCCTCGACGACGTCGAGGCGGTGGGCTTCGGGCCCGGCAGGGTGCGGATCCGGGTGCGGGCCACGGGCCTGTGCCACTCGGACCTGTCCGCGATGAGCGGGGTGCTGCCGCAGCCGGCGCCGTTCGTGCCGGGGCACGAGGGCGCGGGCGAGATCCTCGAAGTCGGCGAAGGCGTCAGCAACTTGAAGGCCGGCGACCGGGTCGTCGTGTGCTGGCTGCCGGCCTGCGGCGAGTGTGCCGCCTGCAAGCGCGGCCAGACCGAGCTGTGTCTTGCCGGGTTCATGAACGCCGGCACCCCCAACTTCCGTCGCCCCACCGGTGACGTCTTCGGCTTCGCGGGCACCGGCACCTTCGCCGAGGAGGTCGTGGTCGACGCGGGCTGCGCGGTGCCGATCCCCGACGACGTGCCCTTCGACATCGCCGCGCTGATCGGCTGCGGGGTGACCACCGGACTCGGCGCCGCGCTCAACACCGCTGACGTGGAAGCCGGTTCGTCGGTCGCGGTCATCGGATGCGGGGGCGTCGGGATCTCCGCGATCCAGGGCGCCCGGCTCAAGGGCGCCGCCGAGATAGTCGCCGTCGACCCGGTCGCCTCCCGGCGTGAGTCCGCGCTCAAGTTCGGTGCCACCAGGGCCGTTTCGCCCGAGGAACTGCCCGACGCCAAGCAACAGGTCACCGCGGGCGAGGGGTTCGACTACGTCTTCGAGGTCGTCGGCCGCTCCAGCACCGCCCGCACCGCCTACGACAACACCCGGCGCGGCGGCAGCCTCGTCATCGTCGGCGCGGGCGCCATGGACGACTTCCTCCAACTCAACATGTTCGAGCTGTTCTTCGACGAAAAGCGGATCCTGCCGTCGATGTACGGCGGCGGTGACGTCCTGCGCTCCTACGAGCGGACCATCGCCCTGTGGCGGGCCGGCCGCATCGACCTGGAGGGCCTGATCACCCACCGGGTCCCGCTCGCCGACATCAACGAGGCCCTGGACCAGATGCGTACCGGGACGGCCCTGCGTACGTGCATCGAGATCTGACGGGGGTCGCGATGTCGTCGCCACAACCGACGGGAGTTCCTGTGTCGTCGCTGCCTCTTGAGGGGCTGTCCGCTGTCGTCACCGGTGCCGGCCGGGGGCTGGGCCGGGCCGAGGCGCTGGAGCTCGCCCGGCTCGGCGCGGCCGTCGTCGTCAACGACTTCGGACAGCCGGGCCGGGACGGATCGGGGGCCGCCTCCGCGGGCCCCGCCGAGGAGGTCGCCGCCGAGATCCGGGCGGCGGGCGGCACGGCGGTCGCCCACACCGGGGACGTGGCCGACTTCGCCCAGGCCCGGGCGCTCGTCGAGTCGGCCGTGTCGGAGTTCGGCAAGCTCGACATCCTGGTCAACAACGCGGGCATCCTGCGCGACCGGATGGTCTTCTCGATGACCGAGGGCGAGTGGGACGCGGTGATCCGGGTCCATCTCAAGGGCCACTTCAACACGACCCACTTCGCGTCCGCGCACTGGCGCGAGCGGTCCAAGGCGGCGGGCGCGCCGGTGTACGGGCGGATCGTGAACACCTCCTCGGAGGCGTTCCTCGCGGGCTCGGCCGGACAGCCCAACTACGCGGCCGCGAAAGGCGGAATCGTCGGTCTAACCACCTCCACGGCGCTCGCGCTCGCCAAGTACGGCGTGACCGCCAACGCCATCTGCCCCCGCGCCCGCACCCGGATGACCGAGGACGTCTTCGCCGGCCTGGCCACCCCCGAGGAGGGCCTCGACCCGCTCGCCCCCGAGCATGTCGCCCCGCTCGTCGGCTACTTGGCCTCGCCTGCCGCCGCCCGCGTCAACGGACAGCTCCTCGTGGTGCACGGCGGCATGGTCGCGATCGTGGAACGCCCGCACGTCCAGGCGAAGTTCGACAGCAAGCAGGACGTCTTCAGCTACGACGAACTCGACGCCCTGCTCACCCCGCACTACGCGGACCGGCCGACGGGGGAGACGTTCGCGGCGGCGGAGGTGCTCGGCCTCAAACGCGGCTGACCACAGGAGCGGCCGGCACACGGAAGGGGGTGACCCGTAGCTAGGGCCACCCCCTTCACCTGCGTACCGTCAGGCCACTCACCTGCGTGCCGTCAGGGCCGCGTGCTCTGCCTACTCGCCCGACTCCGGCTTGCGGTGTCGGCCGCGAGGAGCCGTCTCGCCGTCCTGGGCCGAGACCGGCCCCCGGTGTCGGCCCTGCCCGTTGTCCTCGTGGGTATCGGCGGTCAGCGGCTGCATCGTGGTTGCGTCGCTCATCGGAAGGTTCACCCCGTTAACATGATCTTTCTAACAGCCCGGCGAGTTTATCCAGCACACCTGACCTCGAATCCACAAGGGCGCGCCAACCGGCACTAGTTCGTTACAAGACGCGCCAACGGCGCCTTCCCCAGCGGCACCGGACGCGGCGCCGACGGCACGGCGGACACCGCGGACACGGCGGGCACCGGGGGATCCGGCTGCGACGACCCGTCGGCGACCGGGGACGAACTCCCCGACGCCGCCTGCACGGTCGTACCGCCCCGATCCGAACCCCCCGGGCCCGCGCCCCCCGCGTCCCCCGACCCCCCGGTTTCCCCCGTCATCCCCGCATCCCCCGATCCCCCCGTTTCCCCCCAGGGCACCGCCACCCGCGCCACCCCGCACGGCACCTCGGCCGTGGTGAAGGGCAGTTGGAGCACCCCGTCCGTGGACCACAACCCGGTGCCCGCCAACCAGCCCTCGGGCGCCGGGAGATGGAGCATCCGCCGCTCGGACGGCCGCCATACGCCGACCCAACTGCCGACCGGCCCGTCCACACGCAGCGCCACCGCGCAGCTCTCCGGCATCAGCACCAGCCCCGGCTGGATCGCGAACGGCGTCACCGCGCAGTCCGGCAGCCGCAGGCTCTCCGGGAAGCGCACCGGCAGCGTGCTGCCCAGCACCCCCCAGCCCAGCCGGTCCTCGCCCGGCGACGGCGCGTCCGAGCGGATCAGCAGCAGCCCGCTGTCCGGGTCGGCGAGCAGCAGCCGGTCGTCGCTGCCGGCCGCGATCTGGAGCAGCGGCGAGACCTCGCCCGCCCGCTCCAGGTCGACCACGATCGCCTTGGTGCAGCCGCCGACCTCCCGGTCCAGGGCCAGCATCCGGCCCGTCCGGTCCAGCCACACCCCGCCCGAGCAGCGCCCCGGGATCTCCGCCACATGCTCGGGCCCGAAGGAGCCGCCCGCCACCAGCCACAGCGTGCTGGCGCGCCGGCCCACGGCGAGGGCGTACGCCTTCTCGCCGCCCGGCGCGGGCGGCAGCAGCCGCAGCCGGGTGTCCTCGTCCGGGCACTCGACCCCGCCGATCAGCACCTCACCGGTACCGGGCCCGGTCGGGTACAGCAGCGTGAAGACGTGCCGCCCGTCCACCAGGCGCCGGATCAGGACCCGCCCGTCGCCCATCGGCTGCACCTCGGTGCCGGGTTCCTCCGGCTGGTTGCCGGGCAGCGGGACGGCGTACGGCTCGGGGCCGTCCAGGGTCCAGCGCTCCGGGAACCAGGAGCCGCCGTCGAGCGCGAGCCGGGCCGCGTAGGCACCGTCCGCGCTGATCGTGCACTCCACCTGCGGAGCCCCCTCCTCAGGGGTCGTCTCCTCAGGGGTCGCCCCGGGTTCGATCGCACAGGCCGTCATCGTCTGGTCACCTCCGGCCACGAAGCTAGTTTTCGTACGCACGGACGTGGGACCACCAGGCACCCTCTTCACACATAAGGGTGGCCCAGGAACGATTCGCCTGAGGAAACGGTGGCGGATGTGCTGAGCGGGGCCCAGGGGAGAGGCCGGGTGGCTCTGCCGGTCCGGTGCCGGACGTCTCCGTCGGTTCAGCGCCACAGATCAGCCAGGTAGCCTTTCCCCGTGCCCCGTCTGTCTGAAGTCATCGCCGCGCTGGACGAACTCTGGCCCGCCGCGCGGGCCGAGTCCTGGGACGCGGTCGGCACGGTCGTCGGCGACCCGGAGCAGCAGGTCACCCGGGTCCTGTTCGCCGTGGACCCCGTCCAGGAGATCGTCGACGAGGCGGTGAAGCTGGGCGCCGACCTGCTGGTCACCCACCACCCGCTCTACCTGCGCGGTACGACGACGGTGGCGGCCACGCACTTCAAGGGCCGGGTCGTGCACACGCTGATCAAGAACGACATCGCGCTGCACGTCGCCCACACCAACGCGGACACCGCCGACCCCGGTGTCTCCGACGCACTCGCCGGCGCCCTGGACCTGCGGATCGTACGACCCCTCGTACCGGATCCGACGGACCCGCAGGGCCGCCGTGGCCTGGGCCGGATCGGCGAACTGGACGCCCCGCTGACCCTCCGCGAGTTCACGGCCCGAGCCGCCGAACGGCTGCCCGCCACCGTGCAGGGCATCCGCGTCGCCGGCGACCCCGAGGCCGTCATCCGCACGGTCGCCGTCAGCGGCGGCTCCGGCGACAGCCTCTTCGACCAGGTCCGCGCGGCCGGTGTCGACGCCTTCCTCACCGCGGACCTGCGCCACCACCCGGCATCCGAAGCGGTGGCCCACAGCCCCCACAGCCCCCTCGCGCTGCTCGACGCGGCGCACTGGGCCACCGAGTGGCCCTGGTGCGAGCTGGCCGCAGCCCAGCTCGACGAGATCTCCGACCGCCACGGCTGGGACCTGCGCGTCCATGTCTCGCCGACGGTCACCGACCCCTGGACCGCCCACGCGGCGTCCAACCCGACGCACACCCCTGGAGCCCCCAACTGAACGCCGCGCCCGCCGACCAGATCCGACTCCTCGACGTCCAGGCCCTCGACGTCCGCCTGCAGCAGCTCGCGCACCGCCGCCGCTCGCTGCCCGAGCACGCCGAGATCGACGCGTTGACCAAGGACGCGACCCAGCTGCGCGACCTGCTGGTGGCCGCGCAGACCGAGGAGAGCGACACCACCCGCGAGCAGACCAAGGCCGAGCAGGACGTGGACCAGGTGCGCCAGCGCGCCGTCCGCGACCAGCAGCGACTGGACTCCGGCGCCGTCACCTCGCCCAAGGACCTGGAGAACCTCCAGCGCGAGATCGTCTCCCTCGCCAAGCGCCAGGGCGACCTGGAGGACGTCGTCCTGGAGGTCATGGAGCGCATCGAGTCCGTGCAGGAACGGATCGCCGAACTCACCGAGCGGGTCTCCTCCGTCCAGTCGAAGATCGACGACGCGACCGCGCGCCGCGATGCCGCGGTCAAGGAGATCGACGGCGAGGTGGCCACGATCACCAAGGAGCGCGAGGTCATCTCGGCCACGATCCCCGCGGATCTCCTCAAGCTCTACGACAAGCTGCGCGAGCAGCAGGGCGGCATCGGCGCGGCCAAGCTGTACCAGCGCAGCTGCCAGGGCTGCCGCCAGGAGCTGTCCATCACCGACATCAACGAGATCCGCGCCGCCGCCCCCGACACGGTCGTCCGCTGCGAGAACTGCCGCCGCATCCTGGTGCGTACGTCCGAGTCCGGTCTGTAAGGAGCTTGCGCCGTGCGGGAGTTCATCGTCGAGGCGGACGGCGGCTCACGGGGCAACCCGGGGCCGGCGGGCTACGGTTCCGTGGTGCTGGACGCCGTGACGGGCGAGACGTTGACGGAGGCCGCGGAGTACATCGGGGTCGCGACGAACAACGTGGCCGAGTACCGGGGCCTGTTGGCGGGCCTCCGCGCGGCCCACGCCCTGGACCCCTCCGCCTCCGTCCACGTCCGCATGGACTCCAAGCTCGTCGTCGAGCAGATGTCGGGCCGCTGGAAGATCAAACACCCCGACATGAAGCCCCTGGCGGCAGAGGCGGCGGGGATCTTCCCGCCGGACCGGGTGACGTACGAATGGATCCCGAGGGAGCAGAACAAGCACGCGGACCGCTTGGCCAACGAGGCGATGGATGCAGGGAAGCGGGGCGAGCAGTGGTCGGCGGAGGCTTCGACGGCGGAGTTGGATACGGCGCAATCGGGCAAGCCTTTTAAGGGGCGCGGGGAACTGCGCGACCAGCCCCCACCGGCTGGCACTGTGACGACGACCGATGAGACCTCCGTCGACACCCGCGCCGCGCGCAACGTATCGACGGCCCCGAAACCCACAGTCGGTTGGGGCTCGTCCCCAGACATGGGCGCCCCCGCCACCTTCGTACTCCTCCGCCACGGCGAAACGCCGCTCACTCCTCAGAAGCGCTTCTCGGGTAGCGGCGGCACCGACCCATCCCTCTCCGACACAGGCCGCGAACAAGCGGAGCGAGCCGGCGCCGCCCTGGCAAAACGCGGCACGATCCAGGCCATCGTCGCGTCCCCCCTGACCCGTACTCGGGAAACCGCAGCCATCGTCGCCGCCCACCTCGGCCTCGACGTAACCATCGACGAAGGCCTACGCGAAACGGACTTCGGCGCATGGGAGGGCCTCACCTTCGGCGAGGTCCGCGAACGCTACCCGGCCGACATGACCGCCTGGTTGGCCGACCCAGAGGCCCAACCCACCGGCGGCGGCGAGAGCTTCGCAGAAACCAGCACCCGAATCGCCGCCACCCGCGACAAGTTGGTCACGGCCTACGCGGGCCGCACGGTCCTCCTCGTCAGCCACGTCACCCCGATCAAGACCTTCGTACGCCTCGCCCTCGGCGCCCCGCCCGAGGCCCTGTTCCGCATGGAACTCTCGGCGGCAGCCCTCTCGGCGGTGGCGTACTTCGCGGACGGCAACGCGAGCGTGCGGCTCTTCAACGACACCTCTCACCTGCGCTGACCGGCACGGGCGCGCAGGATCTCCGCCGTCCGCGCGTCCGCAGGCAGGAACGCCTCCAGGTGCAACTCGGCGAGCGTGACGTCGACGGCGGTGGCGAACGAGGTCAAGGTCGTCAGCAGCCGCAACTCACCCTCGGCACATCGCAGTCGCAGGGGCACGGCGAAACCGAGATAGTCGTCGCCGGAGTCGTCCGGTGCCGGCATGTACCCGGCCAGCTCCGCCGCGAGCTCGTCCAGTGACAGGTCGGGACTGCGGGCCGCCCGAGCCCGCAGGTTCTCCACGATGTGCCGCCCCCACGCGTCCAGGTTGACCACCCGGCGCGCCATCCCGCGCGGATGCAGCGCCAGCCGCAGCACGTTGACCGGCGGCTTCAGCAGCTCCGCCGCGGCGCCCTCGGTGAGCACGTCGAACGCGTCGTTCGCCGCGACGAGTTCACCGCGCGGCCCGGCGACGATCGCCGGATACGGCAGATGCCCTTCCAGGATGCCGTCCAACGCCTCCCGCACCGGCCCCAGTTCGGCCGCGTCCAACGGCGACTCGGGGAACGCGGGCGCGTAACCCGCCGCCAGCAACAGCGCGTTGCGCTCCCGCAGGGTCAACTCCAGCGACTCGGCCAACCGCAGCACGACGGCCCGCCCCGGCACCGAGCGCCCCCGCTCGATGAAACTGACGTACCGCTGAGTGGTCCCGGCCCGCGAGGCCAACTCCAGCTGACTGACCCGGCGCGCGGTACGCCAACGCAACAACTCGCGGGCGAAGGGGGGTGGTTGTCCCACAGTGGTCATGCGGTCAGTTGTACGGGACGGGTACGACAACCCAGGCCCTGACCGAACAGCCCGGCGCCATCCTCCCCGGCACGCCCGCCGACTCCCGGGGCGGGCGTCCATACCCTGCCGGGAATTGAGCCCCCGTACCCCGGACGATCAGCATGACCCCATGCGCACCTACCACTTGGAAACCCTCGGCTCCCTCGACGGCATCGTCGCCCGCGACACCGCCCGCCGCCCCGAACCCGGCCCCCGGGACCTCGTCGTCCGCATGCGTACGGTCTCGCTCAACCGTCGGGATCTGCTGATCCTGGACGGGCGTTACCCACTGAAAGCCACCCCCGACACCATCCCCCTCAGTGACGGCGCGGGCGAGGTCGTCGCCGTCGGGGAGGAGGTCACGCGGTTCTCCGTCGGCGACCGGGTGACCAGTACGTACTTCCCGCGCTGGCTCGACGGCCGGATCACCCCGGCCCTGATCGACCAACCCGGCGTCACCCTCCCCGGCATGCTCGCCGAGTACGTCCGCCTCGACCAGGACGCTGCTGTCGCCGTGCCCGACCATCTGACCTGGGAGGAGGCGGCCGCTCTGCCCTGCGCCGGCGTCACGGCCTGGAACGCGGTGACCGGCGGTGCCGAACCGGTGCTCCCCGGCGAGACGGTCCTGATCCTCGGCACGGGCGCCGTCGCACTCTTCGCCGTGTCGTTCGCGAAGGCACTCGGCGCCGAGGTCGTCGCCACCACGTCCGCTCCGGCCAAGGCGGAACGCCTCAAGGCGCTGGGAGCCGACCACGTCGTCAACTACACCCAGAATCCCGCCTGGTGGCGTGACGTCCGCGAACTGACCGACGGACGCGGCGCCGACCTCGTCGTGGAGACCGGCGGCCCGGAGACCGTCGAGCAGTCGGTGCGCGCCGCCGCGCTGTACGGCCGTATCGCCCTGGTCGCCGCCAACAGCCCGCACCGGACGTCCCTGGAGATCAGCACCGACGCGCTCGGCTCCGCCCTGGTCACTCTGCGACGCCTCTTCGTCGGCAGCCGCGCCCACTTCGAGCGGATGAACCGCGCGATCACCCTGCATGCCCTCCACCCGCCCGTGGACCGGGTCTTCGGCTTCGGTCACGACGAGGTGCGCAACGCGTACGCGTACTACGCGACCGGCGCCGCCTTCGGCAAGGTCGTCATCCGGATCGCCTGAGCCCCGCCGCCGCCCGCGCCAGCCCCTCGATCCGCCCCCAGTCCCCGGCGGCCACCGCATCCCCCGGGATCATCCAAGTCCCGCCCACACACCCGACGTTGGGCAGCCCCAGATAGTCGGGCGCGTTCGCCGCCCCGATCCCGCCCGTAGGACAGAACCGCGCCTGGGGCAACGGCCCGGCAAGCGACTTCAAGTACGCCGTCCCGCCCGCCGCCTCCGCCGGGAAGAACTTCATCTCCCGCACCCCGCGCTCCAACAGCGCCACGACCTCCGACGTCGTGGACACGCCCGGCAGATACGGCACCCCGGACGCTCGCATCGCCTCCAGCAGTACGTCCGTCCAGCCCGGGCTGACCAGGAACCGCGCCCCCGCCGCCACCGACTCCGTCACCTGGGCCGGCGTGATGACGGTCCCGGCCCCGACCACCGCGTCCGGCACCGCACCGGCGATCGCCCGGATCGCGTCCAGCGCGACCGGCGTCCGCAACGTCACCTCGATCGCGGGCAGCCCACCGGCGACCAGCGCCCGCGCGAGCGGAACGGCATCGGCGACGTCATCAAGGACGACGACGGGGACGACGGGGGCAAGGTCCAGTACAGACGTGGGCATGCCGCTCATCCTGCCGGGGTGATGCAGGGTGCGCAAAGGGTGTTGCGCATATTGCAACGCCCGGCAATGCACTGCACCACCTCGCGGCACCTCTTGGCAGAGGCTTCAGTGAATCTCGTCCACCAGCACATCCAACGACCACGCCTGCCCACCCCGCGCGGGCGCCTCTCCCTCCACCACATACCCCAGGTCCCGCAAGGCCTCCACCAGCTCAGCGGGCCCCTTCGGCGCCGCACCGGCCGACAGCAGACTCCGTACGATCCGCCCCTTGGTCGCCTTGTTGAAGTGGCTGACCACCTTCCGGGTCGGCGCGTGCAGCACCCGTACGCTCGCCGTCCGCGCGGCCACCTCGCCCTTCGGCTTCCAGGCGGACGCGTACGCGGAGGACCGTAGATCCAGGACCAGCCCGTCGCCGGCGGCCTCGGGCAGGACGGCGGCCATCGAGGTCCGCCAGTGCGTGCCCAGCGCCCCGAGCCCCGGCAGCTTCACGCCCATCGAGCAGCGGTAGGAGGGGATGCGGTCGGTGACGCGGACCGCGCCCCACAGTCCCGAGAAGACCAGCAGCGACCGCGCGGCCCGCCTCTTCGCGGCGGCGTCGAGCGTGGCCAGGTCGAGGGCGTCGTACAGCACCCCCGTATAGATCTCCCCGGCGGGACGGGCGGCGGCGGTGCGCAGTTCGACGTTCTTCGCGATCTCGCCGCGCAGGCCCTCGGTCAGCCCGAGCACCTCGCGCGCCTTCTCCTCGTCGGCGGCGCACAGTTCGACCAGCTCGTCGAGCACGGCCGCGCGGGCGTCGGAGAGCTCCGGCAGCGACAGCGACTCCAGCTTCAGCGGGGTACCACGGCCAAAGGACGCCTTGCCTTCGGAGGGCGGCAGCAGGACGAGCACGGGATCGGTCTCCTTCGGTTGAGCTCCGGGACAGCGTACGGCGTGCCACCCGGCGAACCGGGACCTACGCTCGCTACATGCCCAGCCGCCACATCCGCGTGACCGGCGCCCCTGAAGCCCCCCTCCGGGCGGTCCTCACCGCCCTGCGCGCCGAACTTGACGTGCCCGAGAGCTACCCGCCCGAGGCCCTCGCCGAGGCCGAGCGGGCGGCGAAGGCTCCCGCGCTGCCGTCGTACGACGCCACCGACATCCCTCTGCTCACCATCGACCCGCCCACGTCCACCGATCTCGACCAGGCGATGCACCTCAGTCGCCGGCCCGGCGGCTACCGCGTCCGGTACGCCATCGCCGACGTCGCCGCCTTCGTCGTACCGGGCGCGCCGCTGGACCTGGAGGCGCACCGGCGCGTGACGACCCTCTACTTCCCCGACGAGAAGGTCCCGCTGCACCCGACCGTGCTGAGCGAGGGTGCCGCGAGCCTGCTACCGGACCAGACCTGCCCGGCCGCGCTGTGGACGATCGACCTCGACGCGGACGGCCGTACGGTCGCCGTCGACGTCCGCCGGGCCCTGGTCCGCAGCCGCGCCAAGCTCGACTACGCGGGCGTACAACGACAGATCGACGACGGCACGGCCGAGGAACCACTCGCACTGCTCAAGGAGATCGGTCAGCTACGGGAGGCACTGGAGGTCGAGCGCGGCGGCATCTCGCTCAACGTGCCCGAGCAGGAGATCGTCGAGAGGGATCACACGTACGAGCTGACGTACCGCGCCCCGCTGCCCGCCGACGGCTGGAACGCCCAGATCTCCCTGCTCACCGGCATGGCGGCGGCCGACCTGATGCTCGCCCACGGCACCGGCGTCCTGCGTACCCTCCCGGCCGCCCCCGACGGCGCCGTCGGCCGCCTGCGCCGTACCGCGCGGGCCCTGCACATCGACTGGCCGCACCACGTCTCGTACGCGCAGCTCGTCCGCTCCCTGGACCCGCACCGCCCCGACCACGCGGCCTTCCTCCAGGAGTGCACGACCCTGCTGCGCGGCGCCGGCTACACGGTCTTCCGAGACGGCAATCTGCCGTCCATCACCACGCACGCCGCCGTCGCGGCCCCCTACGCCCACTGCACGGCCCCCCTCCGCCGCCTGGTCGACCGCTACGCGGCCGAGATCTGCCTGGCCGCAGTCGCGGGGGCGGACGTACCGGACTGGGTCCTGGCCGCGCTGGACGCCCTCCCAAAGGAGATGGCCGACGGAACGAGACGCGCGGGTGCGGTCGAACGGGCCTGCGTGGACATCGTCGAGGCGGCCCTGCTGAAGGACCGAGTGGGAGAGCTCTTCGACGCGGTGGTCGTGGAACTCGACGAGCACAAGTCCGGTGTCGGGACAGTGCAGTTGGAGTCCCTGGCAATTATCGGCCGGATCGAGGGGGACCACCTCCCGCTGGGTGAACGACTGCGGGTGCGGCTGACGCAGGCGGACCCTGGGGCGGCGGCTAAGGTGCGGTTCGCTCCCGCGTGACGGCTTGCTCGATGGCCCGCTTGATTTCTTGTACGAGTCCGTCGGCGTCGTCGGCGTGGAAGCGGACGAGGTGGAGGGGCCGTTGGCGGCCTGTGAAGGTCAAGTGGGCCACCGGCTCGGCGAGTTCGAGGGTGACGGTGGTCTGTGAGCCGATGGGGAGGTCGAGTTGGCCGTCGGCCTTGGTGTGGGTCATGCGCAGTTCGCGGCGGACGGACGCGATCTTCTCCAGCGGTACGAGGAGATCGATGTGCCCGGCCTGCCGGACGCGCAGCGAGCCGCCGTCGACGTCGAGCACGTGCGGGCGTACGACGGAGGCCGCGTGCATGCCGAGGACGAACAGGACGGTGTAGACGTCCAGGACGAGCAACACCGCGTGCAGGACGGGCAGTTCGCGGAGCAGGACGGACATGGCCACTGTCTCGACCACGCACACGAAGGCGAAGCCGTACATCATCGCGGCCTGTCCGCGGGCGTATCCGAAGGCTTGCTTGCCGTCGCTGCCGTCAGTGCCGTCGGTGCCGTGGGTACGGCGGGTCACCCAGAGCACGAGGCTTGCGAGCAGGCGGAGTTCGTGGCGGAGGAGGGCGAGTACGACTCTCATGGCTGTTCCTCCGTGTCGCGTGGTTGTTCCTCCGTGTTCCATGGCTGTTCCTCCGTGAGGATGCGCAGCGCGCGCCGGATCGCGGCGGCCTGGGCGGGGGCGAAGTCGGCGTAGAAGGCACGCAGGAAGCTGTGGTCGAGGTCGACGGCGCCGGCGTCCGGGAGCAACTGCGGCGGGGTGCACTCGGCGAGCAACCGCGCTGCCGTCTCCACCCGGGGATCGCCGGAATCGGCGTCGACGAGCTGGTCGAGCAGCGCGTACGCCTCATTGGCCTTGGCCACCGTCTCCGGCGAGCCGGCGACGACACCCATCGCCGCCAGCAGCCGTTCCCGGTCCTCGGGGGTCGCGGCGGTCTCGACCAGGGCGAGGACCTCGCGGTCCTTGGCGGCCATGGGGGAGTCGGACAGGCTCGCCGTCCGCTCGAACAGCGCGGCCAGCTCCGGCGAGACCGGGGCGTCGGCGGACAGCCCGCCCCCCGCGTCCAACAACGCCCGCAACCGAGTCCGCCGCTCCCGGATCGCCGCCTCCTGCCGGGCGAGGTCCTCGTCCAGCTCGGTGAGCACCTCGGCCAGATCCTTCCCGGCATCCTCGGCGAGCACGTCCCGCACCTCGGCAAGACCGAGCCCCAACTCGGTCAGCCGCCGGATCCGCGCCAGCACGACGGCGTGCCGCAGCGTGTACTGCCGGTAGCCGTTGGACAGTCGCTCGGGCTCGGGCAACAGCCCCTGATGGTGGTAGTGCCGCACTGCCCGCGTGGTGACGCCGACGGTGGCGGCGAGTTCTCCGATCCGCATGCGACCAGTAGAAACGTTGACGTTGCGGCAGGGTCAAGCGACGGCGCTGCCGCTTGGGGCGCGGTGCGGAAACTGGGGGCGGCGGGCATGGAAAAGGGCTTGAAGGCGTTGTCTCCGTAGGAGTGAATGGGGCCGGCGCACGAGGGGTGCGGTCGGCGTACGAGGGGCGCGGCGGGCGTAGGAGGGGGTGCGGGGCGATGGCCGAAGAGGCTCTGTGGACGAAGGCCCGCCTGGGCCGTTGCGGACCGGCGCTGCACCTCCTGACCGCCCGCTTCGACAAGCACGTGTACTCCCCGCACGCGCACGACGAGTTCACGATCGGTGTCTGCGTGGCCGGCTCCGAACTGATCGACTACCGAGGCGGCCACATCCGCACCGGCCCCGGCTCGATCGTCGTCCTGGCCCCCGGCGAGATCCACACGGGCGGCCCCGGCAGCGCGACCGACGGCTACGCGTACCGGGCTCTGTACGCCGAGCCGACACTGCTGACGGAGGGCACGGTCGGGGGCATCCCCCACTTCCGCGAACCGCTCCTGGACGACCCGGAACTGGCGTCCGCATTGCTGCTGACCCACTCGGAGCTGAGCGCCTGCCCGGACCCCCTGGAGGCCGAGTCCCGCCTTCCCTGGCTCCTCACGGCCCTGTCCCGCCGCCACTCCACGTCCCGCCCGACCTGCGACCAGGTCCCGGGCGCGGAGGGCATAGCGAGGGCGGTACGGGACCGCCTGGCGGACGAACTCCTTGAGCCCCCGTCCCTCACGGCCCTGGCCTGCGACCTGGGCCTGTCCCGCTACCAGCTCCTACGGGCTTTCCGCACGGCGGTGGGGATGCCGCCGTATGCGTGGCTGGCGCAGCACCGGGTGGCCAGGGCGCGCCGCCTCCTGGACACGGGCCTGAGACCGGCAGAGGTGGCTTCGCTGGTGGGGTTCGCGGATCAGGCGCACCTGACGCGCTGGTTCCGACGGGTGCTGGGGGTCACGCCGGCGGCGTACCGCAATAGCGTTCAAGACGTGAGCCGCTGAGGGGACGCATCCTCCCTCTATGACTGCACGCGGCTGGTTCCTGTTCTCCCTCATGGGCGTCATCTGGGGCATCCCCTACCTGATGATCAAGGTGGCGGTGGACGACCTCTCCCCGTCGATGGTCGTCTTCACACGCTGTGCCCTGGGGGCGCTCCTCCTGTTCCCCTTCGCCCTGCGAGGCGGCGGCCTGATCCGCACGGTCAGGTCCCACTGGCTGCCGATGCTGGCCTTCGCGTGCATCGAGATCATCGGCCCGTGGTTCACGCTGACGGACGCGGAACGGCACCTGTCGAGCTCGACGGCGGGTTTGTTGATCGCCGGCGTCCCGATAGTCGGCGTGCTCCTGGCCCGCTTCTTCGGAGACACGGAACGGTTGGGTGCGAGGCGGGTGACGGGCTTGGGTCTGGGTTTGGCGGGCGTAGGAGTCCTGACGGTCCCGCACCTCACGGGCGGTGACGCGCGCTCCCTGGCGGAGGTGTTCGTGACGGTCCTGGGCTACGCGACGGCCCCGCTGATCGCGGCGCGCTACTTGAAGGACGTCCCGACCCTGCAACTGACGGCCCCGTGCCTGGCGTTGGCGGCGTTGGTGTACGCCCCGGCGGCGGCGATGACCTGGCCGTCGACGGTCCCCTCCGCGTCGGTCCTGGCGTCGCTGGCGGGCTTGGGCGTGATCTGCACGGCGGTGGCGTTCGTGGCGTTCCTGGAGTTGATCAAGGAGGTAGGCCCAACACGCTCCACGGTGATCACCTACGTGAACCCGGCGGTGGCGGTGGCGGCGGGAGCGCTCTTCCTGAACGAGGCGTTCACCCTCGGCATCGCAACGGCCTTCACTCTGATCCTGGCGGGCTCGATCCTGGCGACGGCGGCCTCCGGTCCGCGTGGTCGGGGCAAAGGCACCCGCCCGGTAGCATGGTCGACACGGCAGACGAGCCGGGCGGACGGCCGCGTGGAGTCCCCTTGACGGGGGCTTCCCGAGGAACGTCCGGGCTCCACAGAGCAGGGTGGTGGCTAACGGCCACCCGGGGTGACCCGCGGGACAGTGCCACAGAAAACAAACCGCCCGGCGCTTCGGCGCCGGGTAAGGGTGAAACGGTGGTGTAAGAGACCACCAGCGCCTGAGGTGACTCAGGCGGCTAGGTAAACCCCACCCGGAGCAAGGTCAAAAGGGAGTCCCTTCCTGGGAATGGAAAAGGGCTCCTGCGCGGACGCCCGAGGGCTGCTCGCCCGAGTCCGCGGGTAGACCGCAGGAGGCCGACGGCAACGTCGGTCGTAGATGGATGGCCGTCGCCCCGGCACCCGCGAGGGACCGGGGAACAGAACCCGGCGTACAGCTCGGCTCGTCTGCCGCTACATGCGGCTCTTCCTTTGCGGCCGCAGTCCCGAGAGACGTGGTGCGCGGCGACCGCAGCCCGTGCGCGCTTGTCGATCTTTGCCGTCCCTTGAGTCTGCCCATACCTCTCGCATAGCCGCCCTCCATAGTCTCTTCGGTTGGCATGTGCACAGAGTGAAGTACGGGGGTGGACGGCATGTCGGATCTGAAGAAGGAAGCCGTGTCCATGCACAAGGCGGCCTCGGGGCTGCATGGTGTGGGGCAGCA
The DNA here is from genome assembly GCF_044755245.1 of Streptomyces sp. NPDC092369. Taxonomy (NCBI): domain Bacteria; kingdom Bacillati; phylum Actinomycetota; class Actinomycetes; order Kitasatosporales; family Streptomycetaceae; genus Streptomyces; species Streptomyces sp. NPDC092369. The sequence continues at coordinate 684,501 of NZ_JBIVQP010000002.1, read as the reverse complement.
CACGGCGAAGCCGTTGCAGCAGTTCCAGGAGCAGACCCATGACCTGGGCGCGCTGGGAGCACTCGGCTCATTGCTGGGGGCGAAGGGCGAGATAGAGCAGGACATGACCACCCTGGCCAAGCTCACCAAGCAACTGGGCGAGGAGTGGGACGCGGAGGCGAAGCTGATCGGCGAGGTCTCCGACGCGTTCGATCTGCTTGATGTGCTGATCGCGGCCGCGGCCAAGGGCGAGAAGGGCTGACCGGGCGTGGTCGACCTACCAGCATCGACGATCAGCTCAACGGCACCCGCCACTTCGACCTCGATCCGACCGGCCGCGTCACCGCGGTCCACGCCCACGACTGGACCGAGACCTACGCCTACGACAGCGCCGGCAACCAGACACACGCCACCTGGCCCGCTCAACACCCCGGCCACGAGGCCACGGGCGCCCGCGCCTACACCGGCACCCGGATCATCCGCGCGGGCAACGTCCGCTACGAACACGACGCCCTCGGCCGCATCATCCTGCGCCAGAAAACCCGCCTGTCCCGCAAACCCGACACCTGGCACTACCAATGGGACACGGAGGACCGCCTCACCCAGGTCACCACCCCCGACGGCACCCGCTGGCGCTACACCTACGACCCCCTGGGCCGCCGCACCGCCAAACTCCGCACACCTACGACCCCCTGGGCCGCCGCACCGCCAAACTCCGCCTCGCAGTGGACGGCGAAACCGTCGCGGAGCGCGTCGAGTTCACTTGGGACGGCGCGACACTCTGCGAACAGACCACGCACTCCGCGGACCTCCCGAATCCCGTCACCCTCACCTGGGACCACCAGGGCCTCAAACCCGTCGCCCAGACCGAACGCATCACCGCGGCCGATGCACCCCAGCAGGAGATCGACTCCCGCTTCTTCGCGATCGTCACGGACCTCGTCGGATCTCCCCGTGAACTCGTCGACGAACAAGGGGACATCGCCTGGCGCGCCCGCAGCACCCTCTGGGGCGCCACAGCCTGGAGCAGCGACGCCACCGCCTACACCCCCCTCCGCTTCCCCGGGCAGTACAACGATCCCGAAACCGGCCTGCATTACAACTACTTCCGCCACTACGACCCCGAAACCGCTCGCTACGTCACCCCTGACCCCCTCGGTCTCGCCCCCGCTCCCAACCCCAACACCTACGTCCACAACCCGTACACCAGGACCGACCCACTCGGTCTCGAGGAGTGCGGCGAGGACCTGATCTCGGTCTACCGCAAACAGACCGACCACCCACTGAGCCAGCGGATTCACATCGGTGAGAACGGCGAGGTGACGATCACCGGTAAAGGCAAGCTCTATCTGAACATGAGCGGCGATATCAAGCACACGCTGGAATACCGGGGCGACGGCGGTCAGATCGTCTCCTTCAAGATTTCCGAGGACTACTTGCTCAAGGTCCGTGAATCCGCTCTGCCGCAGAACAAGGATGACCATCCTGACGGTGACGCTTTCACCCGCACGGAATGGAAAGGGCTGCTCCAGGAGTACCCGGAAATCTCCGATCCGACCAAAGGAAAGGACCTCTACGGAATCCCGGCCAAGCTCCTCAACGAACTCCGCGACAACGTCATCAAGGGCTCCGGACGTGTCGAATAGGATCGTTCGATGATTCACAGCGAGGAGAGCGTCGCCGCCGAACTGGACCGTGTTCGGCAGCGCCCCGCGATCGAGTCGGCTCCGCCGGTTCTGGCCGCTTTCACTGTCGATGTACTCGAGGGGACCCCCGAGGCGTACGCGCTACGGGTACGTCGCGTCCTGTCGGCCGCCCTCCACCTTGCCTGCACGGCGGAGTTCGGCGACGAAGACCTGCCGGCGGACGAGTTCCCCGACTGGTTCAGGACGGTCTCCGTCCGGGACGGTGAGACTCCGCCACCGGAATTCGCCCGACACGGCCGCACCGCGTACGTGGACCGCAGTGGTGGAGGCCCTTGGTCCTTGCAGAACTGGCTCTATCGGTTCGACCCGGAAGAAGACTCTCGCGGCTGGGAGTTCTGGGACATCGTCCAGGTGGGGCCGTCGCGGCTCCGCGTCTGGGTCGACAGCTGGGGGGAATCGTTCTTCGGCTCCCTTGAGCTGCTGTGGCTCCTGTACACGGCCGGTGCCACACACGTCGAGGGACCGGAAGTCCACAAGGCGGGGACGTGGGCGTCCGAGGTGCGCGATCGGTGACAGAGGGGGATCAGGGGCGGATCGTGCGGGCGTCCAGGTAGGTCTCGCTGATTCCCTCGACGCTCGGATAGCCGACCGGGTGGTTGTCGTCCTCTCAGAAACCGCTGGACCTGTTCCTTGCCTGGCCGGCTGCATCAACACGACCGCGCCGATTCGTGAACCGGTTGACATGCCGTAAGCCAGCCCCGGCCAGCAAGAGTTGTCGCGTCCCTTGACATGGACCAGACCAAAGGGACACGCTCCCGAGAGCGCTCTCACCTCCACCCCGCAGGGACGCCACCTGACGGAGCATCGTTCAAGTGGTCCTCCTTGCCCCCCACAAGGGGAAGGAGCACGGATGTCCATCAGAGACATGAGCTCGCACTTGCTTCCGCTGTTTCCGCGCCGAAGAGGCAGGCGACGGAGCGGTATTGGCCTGCTCGCGGTCGTATCGGCCCTCGCAACCGTCGCGTTGGCCGGTGCGCCCGCCGTCCAAGGGGCCTCCGCGCAAGCCCCGTTGACGGCCATCGCGGCGCAGCCCGCGGCGGCCGCCGCACCGGCTGCCCCCGCTGCCGTACCCGCCGCCCCCGCCGGCTTCACCACCACCTGGAGCGACGACTTCTCCGGTGCCGCCAACACCGGTCTGGACACCGGGACTTGGCGGTACGACGTGGGTGAGGGCTGGACCTTCGGGACCGGCGAGGTCGAGACAATGACCAACAGCACGGCCAACGTTTATCAGGATGGCAACGGCCACCTGGTGCTGAAGGCTCTGCATACGGGCTCCGACCCGGTCGCCGGGTGGACTTCGGGGCGGGTCGAGACTCAGGCGGACGGTTTCGGCGCGCTGCCCGGTGGCGTCGTACGGATTCAGTCGTCCATCCAGCAGCCGAACGTCAACACGGCCAACGGTCTTGGGTATTGGCCGGCGTTCTGGATGCTGGGCTCTCCGCTGCGGGTCGGCACCGTGTGGCCCGGGTCCGGTGAGATCGACATCATGGAGGACATCAACGGCCGCAGTTCGACATTCGGGACGCTGCACTGCGGCACCGCTCCGGGCGGTCCGTGCAACGAGAACACCGGCGTCGGCAGCGGCGAACGCGCCTGCTCCGGCTGCCAGACCGGGTACCACACGTACGCCGTGGAGATCGACCGCTCGACCTCTCCCGAGCAGATCCGCTGGTACCTCGACGGCGCCCTGAACTACACGCTCAGCTCCAACCAGGTCGACGCCACCGCCTGGTCCAACGCGGTCGACCACAGCTTCTTCATCATCTACGACCTGGCCATCGGCGGCGCCTTCCCGGCCGCTTACGGCGGCGGTCCCACCGCGGCCACCGTGTCCGGCGGTTCGATGAACATCGACTACGTCGCCGTCTACAACAAGGCCCCGGCCGGCACCACTGGCACCAACATCGCCCAGGGCAAGCCCACCACGGCGTCTTCGGCGGAGAGCGCCTCGTTCCCGGCGTCCAACGCCACCGACGGCAACATCAGCACCCGCTGGTCGAGCGCGTTCAGCGATCCGCAGTGGCTGCAGGTCGACCTCGGAGCTACTTACAACCTCACCCACGCGACGGTGATTTGGGAGGCGGCCGCCGCATCGGCCTACCAGATACAGACGTCCGCCAACGGCAGTACGTGGACCACGATCTACTCCAACAACAACAGTCCACAACTGCTCCAGGACACCGCGCTGTCGGGCTCCGGGAGATACGTCCGGATCTATGCCACGGCCAGGAACTCGTCGTATGGCGCTTCGCTCTATGAGTTCAGGCTCTACGGTTCGACCAGTGGCGGGAACCCCGGCCCCGGGACGCTGCTGTCGCAGGGCCGGCCGGCCACCGCCTCCTCCTCGGAGAACACCAGCTTCACCGCGCCGATGGCCGTCGACGGCAACACCGGCACCCGCTGGTCGAGTGCGTTCAGTGATCCCCAGTGGCTGCAGGTGGACCTCGGCGCCACGCACGCCATCAGCTCGGTGGGGCTCAACTGGGAGGCCGCGTACGGCACTTCGTACCAGATCCAGACCTCGGCCGACGGGGTGAGTTGGACGACCATTTACACCACCACGGCGGGTACCGGCGGCAACCAGACGCTGGCGGTCACCGGTTCCGGGCGGTACGTGCGGATGAACGGCACCGCGCGCTCCACCCAATACGGCTACTCGCTGTGGGAGTTCCAGGTCTACGGCACCTGAGAGCGCCTCAACTGTGCTGCTGTGCCGCTCAGTTCGTCAGGCCGACGAACATCGTGTTGTGCAGTGTCCGTACGTGACGGCACGCGATGTCGGCCGCCAGCGCCGCGTCACCCGCGCGCATCGCCTCCACCAGGGCGCGGTGTTCGTCGTTGGACTCGCGGAGGGCGGCGAGGGGGTAGGGGAGGTAGTACGCGTAGAGCCTGCGCAGGACGGTGGCGTACGTGTCCACGGTTTCGTCGAGGCCAGTGGTGCGTGCCAAGGCGAGGTGGAACCGCTCGTCGCAGGAGTGGAACTCCGCCCAGCTCTCCGCCTTGTCCATGACCTCGACGAGCTGCTGGAGCTCGTCGAGGTCCGCGGTGTTCGCGGCGCGGGTCGCGAGGTGGGCGATCCCGCATTCCATGACGAGGCGTTCGTCGATCAGGTGGTGCACCTCGGCGGTCTGACCGCGGTACACCTCGGTGGCGTCCACCGCTTTCCGTGTCGGCTGCTCGGCCACCAGCGTGCCGCCCTTGCGCCCGCGCCTGCGTTCCAGGACGCCGTCGGCACACAGGGAGCTCAGTGCGCGACGCACAGTGATCTCGCCGACGTCGAGTGCTCGCGCGATGGCATCGGTCGGCGGTAGTCGCTCGCCGGGGGAGAGCAGTCCGAAATCGACCGCCATGGCGATGCGGGCGCGCACCGTGTCCAGGGCCGTGAGTCGGCGAATGCCTTTCAGCTTGGGCGAGTTGAGGGAGAGATCGATCTCCTCGGTGCTCGCCGGTGTGGGTTCGTCCGGGGTGCCGACCATGCCCTCAAGATAGCGGTCAGTAAATCTGCTCATAATGAGACCATTGTATAAGGGCTCATCTTGAGCTAATTTCCTGCGTATGTCCCGACCGCTCCCCGTCGCCCTGGTCCAGGCCCCTCCCCGCCTGGCCACGGACCCCCTCTCCGGATTCGTCGCCGACGTCGAGGGGGTGCTGGCGCGCTTCCCGCAGACCCGGCTGATCGCGTACCCGGAGCTGCATCTGTGCGGCGTCGACGGCCCGGCCGCAGAGTCGGAGAACCGGCTCCAGGCTGCGGCGGAGCCTCTCGACGGCCCGCGTGCGAAGGTGCTCGCCGAGCTCGCGGGCGACCTGGGCATCTGGTTGTTCCCCGGCACCGTGTGCGAGCGCGGCGCGGCCGGCGAGCTCTTCAACACCGCCCTCGCCTTCTCCCCGCAGGGGCGGCTCGCCGCCCACTACCGCAAGGTCTTCCCGTGGCGGCCCTACGAGCCGTACGCCCCCGGCGACCGCTTCGTCGTCCTCGACCTCCCGGAGGTCGGGCGCATCGGGTTCGCGATCTGCTACGACGCCTGGTTCCCGGAGGTGGCCCGCCACTTGGCCTGGATGGGAGCCGAGGTGATCGTCAACCCGGTCATGACCACCTCGGCGGACCGCGCCCAGGAACTCGTCATCGCCCAGGCCAACGCCATCGTCAACCAGGTCTACGTCGTCAGCGTCAACACCGCGGGCCCGATCGGCACCGGGCGCAGCATCGTCGTAGATCCCGAGGGGCGTGTCCGTGTCCAGGCGCCCGATTCCGGGCCGACCGTACTGACCGACGTCCTCGATCTGGACGACGTATCGCGTGTGCGGACGTTCGGCACCGCCGGCCTCAACCGGATGTGGGACCAGTTCACCGAGACCGACGTCCCTATCGAACTTCCGTTGTACGGCGGCCGGATGGACCCCCGCCGCTGGCGGCCCGCCGACAACTGACCCGCTCTGTCTCTCCCGGTTACTCCCTCTCGTCCCCGTCGCGCAAGGAACCCCATGTCCGCTCCGGCTCCCACCCTCGCCCGCAGTCTGACCCTGAGATCAGTGGTGGTCTTCGGGCTGGCCTACATGACCCCGATCATCGTGCTGGGCACCTACGGTGTCGTCGCCGACACCACCCACGGCGCGGTACCGACGGCCTATCTGCTGGCGCTGGGTGCCATGCTCTTCACCGCGCACAGTTACGGGAAGATGGCCGCGACCCACCCCGTCGCCGGGTCGGCCTACACCTACGTACGGCGCTCCATCGACTCCAGGGTCGGTTTCCTCGTCGGGTGGGCGACACTGCTGGACTACTTCTTCCTGCCGATGGTCATCTGGCTGATCGGCGGGGCCTATCTGCAGGCCGAGTACCCCTCGGTGCCGTTCTGGGTGTGGATCATCGGGTTCATCACGATCACCACCGCGCTCAACATCCGAGGCATCAAGACTGCGGAGCGAGTGAATGACCTGCTGATGATCTTCCAGGTCCTGGTCGTCGGGATCTTCGCCGTGTTGTGCCTGCGGCACGTCTTCCAGGATCAGGGAGCGGCCGGGCTCGTCAGTGCGACGCCGTTCGGCAACGACGCGACCACCCTGGCGGGCATCTCCTCCGGTGCCGCGCTCGCCGCCTACTCCTTCCTCGGATTCGACGCGGTCACCACGCTGACCGAGGAGACCATCGAGCCGCAGCGGACCATTCCGCGTGCCATCCTGCTCATCGCCCTGATCGGCGGTGGCATCTTCGTCGTGGTCGCGTACGCCACCCAACTGGCCCACCCGGGCTACGCGTTCACCGATTCCAGCTCCGCCGCGTTCGAGATCGCGAAGGAGATCGGCGGCGACCTGTTCTCCTCCCTCTTCGTGGCGGGCCTGATCGTCGCGCAGTTCGCTTCCGGAGTCGCCGCGCAGGCCAGTACCTCGCGGCTGCTCTACGCGATGGGCCGTGACTCGGTACTGCCCCGGAGGATCTTCGGGCGGATCCACGCCAAGTACCGCACCCCCGCCCTGAACATCCTCCTCGCGGGCGCGGTCGGCCTGATCGCGCTGCGCCTGGACGTCGCCACGTCCACGTCCTTCATCAACTTCGGTGCCTTCACCGCCTTCACCTTCGTCAATCTCGCCGTCATCGCCACGTACGTCCGCGAGCGCCGCGCAGGTCGCCGGCCCGCTGTGTGGTCCTACGTCCTGATCCCGGCGGTTGGTGCCGTCGTCGACCTGTGGCTGCTGATCCACCTCGACAGCAAGGCCCGCACGCTCGGCCTCATCTGGCTGGCTCTCGGGGTCTGTTACTTGGCGTACCTCACCAAGGGGTTCCGCAAGGCGCCGCCGGAGATGACCTTCGACGAGGAGGCGACGCCGGTGGAGGAGCCGCAGGCGACGCGTTAGGGCGGTCTCTTGCTGCCGGTCGGTTCGCGGCTTGCCTCGCCCTCCCGAGCGACGATCGACAGCGTGACGGACTCAGCCCGTACGCCACCGTCACTCACACGGCGAGGTCCCAACTGAGCTGACGCAGTACGGTCCTTGGGGCGTGGAGCTGCTGTAGGTTCTTGCCATGAAACAGGGCAAAGGGATCGAGAACCCCGAGTCGCGCTTCTCCGCGGTGCTGCTGGCGGCAGCAAAGCTTCCAGGTGTGCGTATCGACAGGGAGGCGTACCTCCGAAGTGCGCTGGCTCGTCACTGCTCCGAGGACGACATCCGGCGAGCGATGGAAGAGAGCCCCGCCGCGGCCGGCATCGCTGTCGAGGTTTTCGACAAAGCGGCCAACGACTCCATCCGCTACGAGACCGCCAAGGTCAGCGCTCTCTCCGCCGCTGCCGGGATACCCGGTGTCCTCGCCCTTCCCGCCACTGTGCCCGCCGATGTGGCCCAGTACTTCGGCCACATGGTGCGTATCGCGCAGAAACTCGCGTACCTCTACAGCTGGCCCGATCTGTTCTCCGACGAGGGCGATGACGTCGATGACGCGACCATGGGGGTGCTCACGCTGTTCTTCGGCGTGATGTTCGGTACCCAGACGGCGAATGCTGCTGTGGGGAAGGTCGCCGGGATGATGGCGGAGCAGGTCGCCAAGAAGCTGCCCCAGAAGGCACTCACCAAGGGCGTCATCTACCCGATAGTGAAAAAGGTCGCGGCTTACCTCGGCGTGCAGATGACAAAGCAGTCCTTCGCGAAGACGGTCTCGAAGGCCATCCCTGTCGTCGGGGCCGTTGTCTCCGGCGGGCTCACTCTTGCGACCTATCTGCCGATGGCCAAGCGGCTCAAGAAGCACCTCGCCGGCCTGCCGCTGGCGGAGCCGTCGAACCGAGTGATGGATGGGGAAGTCGTAGACGGTGAAGTCGTGGAGGACGATGGGCCTTTCGCCACAGCACATGCCGAACAGCGCGGCGCGGACGCCCCTGCCACCGCCGATCGCCATCCCGACGCGCTGATCACCGCGAACCGCGAAGACCCGTCGGAGCTCCAGACACCTGAGGCGGTGCCAGAGTGAGGATCTCCCGGTCGAAGAAATCGTAGAACCCCTCGCCTCGGTCATACAGCGCATTGAATCCTGCGTTCATTTCCCGGATCAGTGAGCGGTCAGCGTAGCGGTTGGCTCCGTCCGCGTTTCCGTCCTCGTCGTAAACGACCTCATACATGGCCGCATCGCCGAGAATCACCACTTCTGGAACCGGGCGGGTCCGCTCGATGTTCGAAATATCGTGAGCGTCGAGAATCTTGATTTGGTCGCCCACGTCCACGCGTACACGCAATACGAACAATTCCCACTGCACATACGGCGTGATCGGGAATTCCACGACGCGAAGGCGGCGATGCGTGACGCCCAGTCGGGACGCTTGGCGGAGTTCCTGGGCGTACTCCTCGCGCCTCTCGTCGGCCAGGGACAGCGCCCCCTGCCAGTCGCCTTCGGCGAAGGCCTCCCAGCTCGGGAAGCCGCGCTCCTTGAAGTGTTGGCCGCGCTCGAGCTTGTTGAGGAAGCCGATCCCGCTGTCGTAGACCCGGCTCAGATCCGCGTGGTACCTGGGGCGGTCCAGGCGTTCGAAGGCGCCACCAGGGAAGGAGTCAAACATTGGGGATGTCCGGCTTCGCCGCGATGAGCATGTTCCTGGGGATGACCACGAGGCGTTCGTCCGACCCGATCGAGACACCGTCGGGCAGGTTCCTGCCGAGCGACTGCGTGAGGTCCCGGCCGATGACAGCGATGTCACCATTGGTGAGTTCCCAGATGTCCGGGCAGTCAGGAGTGCCGGTTGTGTTTCCTAACTCCTGGGGTGTCTTTCCCAGTCGGTGTTTGAAACTTGTGTCCGGATCCGCTTCCCATGGCCTGACCATTTCCATCGCCCCCTAGAGCGGTCGAGATGCTTCACTGTAGCCTGCAACGGGACTGCCTGACCATGTGTCAAAGCCGGTCAACAGGGGTAATGGCGCGGATTGATTCCTCCTTGTCTCATGTCGCTCAAGGGGGGAATGATATTGATCGGAAAGAAAATCATGTCAACGCCTGACAGGCGACGCTTTCCAGCTGTGCTGTCGGAAAATCAGGTGAACGGAGGGGTGGCTGTGGACGCGGAAGTGGCCTCGCTCGCACAGAGCGCGGGAACCACCTTGGTCACGTTGATGGCGACCGATACCTGGCACCGTGTACGTGACGGGATCACACAGCTCTGGCGCCGGGCGCAACCGGAGCGCGCCGAGACCGTCGCCGCCGAGTTGGAAGCCGGCCGTGAGGACGTGCTGGCCGCCGTGGCAGCGGACGACCAGGAGACCCTGGACGAACTCCGCCTCCAATGGCAGGGGTTGGTGCGGCGACTGCTCGTTGCCCGGCCCACCGCCGTCGAGGAACTGCGTGCACTGCTGGACCAACTCGATCCGGACGGATCCACTGCCCGGCGGATCAGCCAGCACGCCACCGCGTCCGGTCAGGCCCGGGTCTACCAAGCGGGACGTGACCAGCACATCGCCGAGCGATGACGGGCGGGACGGACGGCCACGCCGAGGACCAGGGGCGGGTCTATCAGTCGTCGGGCGACCAGCACATAAGCGAACACCACCATTACGGCCCTGACGGGCCGGAGCCCGGCGGACCGGACTCGGTGCGCCGCCCGGCAGTCGGGCGGCGTCCTGTCGTGCTGCGCGACCGCAGCGAGGTGATGGAGCGCCTGCGGGCGAGCGTCCAGGCGGAACGCGGCGGCGAGGTCTATGTGCTGTACGGCATGGGGGGTTCGGGCAAGACGGCGGTCGCCTGCGCTCTCTTTCAGGAAGTCGCTGAAGAACAGGACCGGGTGTGCCTGTGGGTCAACGCTTCCGACCGTGCCAGCCTGCGCGCCGGCATGCTCGCCGTCGCCGCCGACCGAGGAGCGGGCGACGGCGAACTGCTCGCCGCCCGCAACGGCCTCAGACCTGCCGCCGATCTCGTCTGGCAGCATCTCGACAGTTCCGTCGAACCCTGGTTACTGGTGCTGGACAACACCGACGAGCCGGAGATCCTGCGGGACGGCAGTTGGCTCCGTACCAGCCCGCGCGGCACGGTCCTGGTGACCACACGGCGAGCGGCGGCACGGTGGTGGCCGGGCGCCGAGTTGCAGTACATCGGCGTCCTGCCCCGAGAGGACGCCGCGCTCGTGCTGCGCGATCTCGCACCCCACAGCGGTACGACGGAGCAGGCAGCGCAGGTCGCGGACCGGCTCGGGCGGCTGCCCCTCGCCCTCACCCTGGCCGGCGGCTTCCTCTCTCACCAGGTTCTCGACCCCTGGACGATGGACGCCTACGGGGACCAGCTCGACGGAGACGAACGGGTCCAGCTGATCGACCGGGGAGCCGACGCCCTGTCCGAAGCCGACCCCCGGCATCTGGTCGGCCTGACCTGGCAGTTGACCCTCGACGCGTTCGAGGTACGCGGGCTGCCCGAAGCGGCGGCCCTGCTCAGGCTGTTGGCCCGTTTCGCCGCCGAGCCTCTGCCGCTGACGCTGCTCAACCACGCCGACGTCTCCGCCGTACTGCCTCGTGCCCGAACCGAGACAGCCCTCAGGGCCCTCCTCGACCAGTCGCTGTCCGAGCTGGTCGACGCCGTCGGCGTGCGCTGCGTAGAGAGTCATGGTGTCCTGCTCGACAGCGTCTCGGCGGCGACCCCGACGAACCTGGTAATTGCCCTCGACACGACGGCCGTTCGGCTGCTCGACGCGGCCGTGCCCGCCGTACCCGACGCGGGGCCGCACGATCCGCGACTACGTCTTCTGGTACCTCACGCGCTGGCCCTGTTGAGGCACATCGGCGAGCCGACCACCGCCGCCGACGCCCTGGCCGTCGCGACGCGACTGTCCGTCGCCCTGCACCGGACCGGTGACTACCTCTCCGCCTGGGAGACCGCCCGTAGCGCGGCGGACCTCGCGGAACGGCTCCTCGGCGCGGATCACCGTACGATCCTGGCCGCCCGCTCCCGGGCAGGGCGGGCACTGTTCCGGCTGGGCAGGTACGCCGAGGCCGAAGCGGTGCTCCGCGTGGTCCGGTCCGCGCAGGAGCGCCTGTTCGGCGCCGACGACCCCGACACCACGGACAGTGGCTACGGCCTTCAACTCGTGCTGGCGAACCTCGGCAGACGCGAGGAATCCGTGGCGCTGCTGCGCGACACCGTCGCCGGACGTCGCTCGGCGCTGGGCCCGACGCATCCGCTGACCCTGCGGGCCCGCGCCAGCCTGCTGGAGATGCTGCCGGCTGCCGAAGTGGTGACCGAGGAGGGCGGCACACTGCTCACGCTCCCGTCCGAATGCGATCGGTTCCTTGGTCCCGACCACACCGTGACACTGGGCGCCGGACACAACCACGCCTGGGCGCTGTACCTTTTGGGTCGCGTCGACGAGGCCGACCGTGAGATCCGGTGGGTCGCCGAGAGATACGTACGGCGCTTTGGACCCGAGTACCCGATCGTGCTCGCCGCCCGGCAACTCCTCTCCCGGACCCGGGCCGCGCTCGGCCACGTCGAGGAGGGGATCGGGCTCATGGCCGACGTCGTCGAGCGACGCGAACGCGGGCTGGGACCCGAACACCCCTTCACTGTCGCGAGCCGACAACTGCTGGACGCGTATCGGTCGGGGCGGTGGCGGCCGTAGTCTCCATCTGGGGCACGCGTGCTGTGCAGCCCAGGACGGCGGACAGCACTGTCGCCTCCAGGGGCGGGCACAGCTCACTGTGGTCACCTGCGGTGGCAGCGCAGGGGGCGACCGGTTGGTGTCCCGTCAGCAGACTGAATGGGTGACGACACGACCGTCCTCGGAATCCTCGGGTGGATTTCGAGGAGACCGTCCTTGCCCACCATCCTTCGATTACGCCGGAACAGTTCGAGGCGGCCATCGCCGGGGGTGATCGCTTCTTCGCCGCCTCGTCCTCGACGCCCGACTACGACGACTATCGCCGGGTGATGCTTCGTCATATGGCTGGTCGCCGCCGCGATCGGGCTCGGATATGCGGGGCCCGTGGGCCACGTCGATCCCCGGCCCGGAGCGCCCCCCGCGCGCCCCGGACCGGAGGTCCCGTTCTGACCCTGCCCCCAGGTCGGTGTCAGAACGGGAGGGTGGGCGCCGTCGTCGCCCCGGGATTGCACGAAGTCATGGGCAGTGCTCCTGTTCTGCCGGTCGGCAGGCACAGATGCCCGGTAGGCTCCGGCACCAACAGATTCGTTCGTCATCGCGCCGGTCTGCAGGGGTGGGCTGTTGCCAGTGGCAATGTGGCAACACGGGGCGGACGGTGAGCTGTTGGGGGGATGATCATCGAGCACGACGGATTCGGTGCCGAATTGCGGCGGCGCCGCATCGCGGCCGGCCTGTCGCTGAGTGAGCTGGCCGGCAAGGTGTACTGCAGCCGCAGCTTCCTGAGCCGTGTCGAGAACGGGCGCCGCAGGGCTTCGCCTGAGTTGGCGCAGTTGTGTGATGAAGTGCTGCGCGCCAAGGGGGCCTTGGTCGGTCTGGTGCCGCCGCCGGGGTCCGAGACGGTGCTCAGGGTCGCGCGGAAGGGGCCTGGGGCGCGCGCCGTCGATCTGGTCAAGTCGGGTGGGGGCGAGGCGCGTTCGGAGTCCGCGCCGGAACGTGCCGAGTTTCGGCGGTTGTTGCGGCGGGGTGATCTGAGCCATGCCGCCGGTGAGATGCGGGACGCCGAGCGGTACTACACCGCTGCCTTCCGTAGCGCCGTCGGGGAGCCGCGGGCTCAGGCCGAGGCCGTGATCCGGATGGCTCGGCGGTGGTCCGATCCCGGGCAGGTCGACCGTGAGTTGTTGCAGTCCATTCGCGGGTGTCTGACCGCTTTGAAGGGGGACGAGAGCATTGAGGCTGCTGGGTTGAAGCTGCGACTGCAGGCCCATCTCGCCAAGAAGATGTCCATGGCGGTCAGCCAGGACACCGTGGTGGGGGCGGCGGCCGGGCCCGGTGAAGGGGCGCGGCTTGCCGAGGAGACCCTGCGGCGATTACCCGGCCTCCTCGGTGAGGACTCCGCGCGCCGATTAACCGGCGACAACGACAGTGACTACGACACACACTGCGAAGTTCTCATCGAATGTCGGTGGGCTCGTTACGACTTCATGCCTGCCCCTGATGCCCTGCTCCTCTCCGAGCAGCTCCGTGACGCCGCCGCCCGGCATGACTCGCCCTACTTCCGTGGTGAGGCGCTCATGGCCCTCGCCATCGACCAGTTGCGCAACGGCAAGATCTTCAGCGCCCTGGCCACCGCGAACCAGTACCGCAAGCACGCCGCCGACACCCACAGCACCCTCGTCGTGTGGCAACAGCGCACCCTCGACGCCCTGCTCGACCTGTGGCACGGCCGGTTCGACGCCGCCGCGGACTGGGTCTTCCGCGAGTCCCTCGAATTTACTGAGCCCCTCAGCGCCGACTTCGCCGTGCCCGCCGACAACCTGCGCCAGACCCGGCTCGGCCAGGCCTACTGGCTGCTGCGTCAACAGGGGCGGCTGGCCGAGCTGTTCACCTCCGACCTGGCCGGAGACGTCGAACGGCACGCCTACTTCCCGATTTGGCGCGCCGGTCTCGCCCTCGCCCTGTGCGAGACCGGGCAGTACGCCGAAGGGGCGGACCTCCTTCTCGGCTGCGCCGCCGACGTCGAACTGTTTCCGCCGTCCGGCTGGGCCGTGCCCACTCTCGTCATCCTCGCGGAGATCTGCGCGGTGCTCGATCTGGAGGGTGGATTCGAGGCGGAGTTGGCGCAGGTCGTGCCCGCGCTTCGTACGCACCTCGCGCCGCACGACGGTGAGCAGATCGCGCTGGCCGGCTGGCCCACCGTTCTTCTCGGGCCGACCGCCCGGGCCTGCGGGCTGCTCGCCCTGGCCGCGGGGGAGCCGGAGACCGCGCTCGAACACTTCCGGCAGGCGGAGGTGCCGGCCCGCTCCTCGCAACCGGAACTCGCCCGTCTCCGCCTGGCCCGCGCCCGCGCGCTGCGTCGGGCCGCGGCGCCCGGGAGCGGCCAACACGCCGACCGGCTGCTCAGGGAGGCGCTGCGCGGGGCCGAGGCGTACGGCATGTCGTGGTTCGGCGGGCAGAGTCAGGCGCTGTTGGACGACCCCGGGCGGAGTTGACGGACCCGAGTCCGTGGCTCCCATCGGGCTCCGGCGGGGGCCTGATCGACCCTTGATCTCAAGCTAGGAGCCGTTTCGCGCGCTTCCTGCCCCCTGCGGGACCGAATCGGCGGCCGGGGATTGGTACCGCCGTACTAGTGCGTCTCCTCCTTCGAGCGATAGAAGTCGACATGACCGCGGGCCGCCGCCTCCCACGTGTGCCGCGCGGCCAGCGCCCGCCCGGACTCCCGCCGCACCGTCTCGTCCTCCCCCTCCTCCTCCGACAGCGCCCGCCCCAGTTCGTCCGCCAACTCCCGTGCCGTACCGGCGAATCGGGCCGCCCCGTCGAACACCTCCCGCAGCACCGGCAGATCACGCACCACCAGCGGTACGCCCGCCGCCAGCGCCTCCATCGCCGCGAGTCCGAAGCCCTCCTTGAGGGACGGGAAGGCGAAGGCGTCGGCGGCTGCTACGAGGGTGGGGAGGGCAGGGTCCGGTACCGGGCCCAACACCACCGGTTCCACGCCGAGTTCGGTCGCCCGCGCCTCCCAGCGGGCCCGGTAGTCGCGGTAGTCGAAGAGGGTCTCGCCGCCCGCGATCACGAGGCGTACGCCGGGATGCCGGGCGCGCAGCAGCGCGTACGCCTCCAGGAGGTCGAGGGAGCCTTTTCGGGGCTCGATGCCGCCGACCGTGAGGACGTAACGGCCAAGGCGGCGGCGCCAGTCGGCGATACCCTCCGCGTCCCGGGCCGCGGCGGCGAAGCGGTCGTAGGCGACGCCGTTGGGGATGACCGTCGCCCGGACGCCCCAGCCCTCGGCGAGTTCGGCCGCGACGGACGCCGATACACAGATGTGGGCGTGGGGTTCGACGATCGCGCGTTCGTGGCAGGCGGCCAGTTCGGGTGTCGTGAAGTGGTCGATGTGATGGACCGTGCGGATGCAGCGGCCGTGCACCGCGTTGGCGCTGATGCAGTCCTGGGCGTGCACGACGTCAAAGGGGGCGGGATCGAAGGCCGCGCGGAGGGTGGCGATGGAGCGGAGGATGCGGGCGCCCGTCGACTCATCCGACGGGCCGTCCGGAAACGGCACGATCCGCAACCGCACCCGCGCGTCCACCGGCCGGAAGAACCCCTGATCCCCACCCCGGCCGAGCGTCCACACCGTGACGTCCTCGCCCAGCCCCGCCAACGCCTCCGCGAGGGCGAGCGTGTGCACGACCCCGCCGCGGGGCTTGGTGGAGTAACTGAGCAGGGCGATCTTCATCGGACGCGCTCCATCCGCCGGGCGGTACCGGCCACCCGGTCGCGATCACGCCGGGCGGTCCCGGCCATCCGGTCGCAATCCTGCCGGGCGGTCCCGGCCACCCGGTCGCAATCCCGCCGGGCGGTCCCGGCCACCCGGTCGCAATCCCGCCCGGTGGTCCCGGCCACCCGTTCGCACTCCCGCCCGGCGGTCACGACCGCACCCCCCGATACGCCGTCGGCCGCCGTTCGTCCAGGTGCCGCAGCACCCGCCGCGCCCGGTCGATCTCCGCCGCGATGTCGAGTTCGGCGACCGCGAGGCCCGCCTTGGACCAGGTGCGGGCGAGGATGTCGCCGCCGGGGCCGACCACCTTGGCCTGGCCGAGGAAGCGCATGCCGCCCATCGCGCCGGTCTGGTTGGAGGAGGCGAGGACGACCTGGTTCTCGGCGGCGCGGGACTGGTCGTAGAGGTCGAAGAGCTTGGCCTGGCGGTCCTGGGCCATGCGGGGCGCGCGGTTGGTGATGCTGGTCGGCCAGGCGGAGAGGCACGCCAGGATCTCCGCTCCGTCCAGTGCCAGTGAACGCGCCGACTCCGGGAAGGTCTTGTCGTAGTCGATCAGCATGCCCACGCGTCCCACCGGGGTGTCGAAGGCGTCGAAGCGGTCGCCGGGGGAGTAGGCCGCGACCTCGCCGGCCGGGAGGTGGACCTTGCGGTGGCGGCCGAGGACGCCGTCGCCGGAGACACAGACCGCTGCGTTGTAGCGCTCGGTGCCGCCGTCCTCGCAGTAGCCGACGCACACCACCATCTCGGCGGCCAGGCGCGCGACTTGGAGCAGGAGCGGGTCGTCCGGCTTGAGGGCGGGGGGCAGTGCGTCGGGGTCCGGGTGGCGCAGGTCGGCGAGGTAACCGCCGAGGGCCGCGTCCGGCAGGACCAGCAGGCCCGCGCCCGACGCCCGTGCGTCGTCGATGAGTTTGGCGATCCTCGCCAGGTCGAACTCCAGGTCGCGGCCGAAGTGGGCGGCCACGGCCGCGATCCGGATGCTGCTCATACGCTGACTGCTCCTGCGGGTGTGTAGGTGTCCGGACGCCGGTCGCGCAGGTGACCCATCGACCGGCGAGCGGTCTCCAGGGCTTGTACGACGTCCAGTTCGGCAATCGCCACGCCCGCGCCGACGCCCGTGTCGGCCAGGATCTCGCCGCCCGGGTCGACGACCTTGGCGCTGCCGACGAAGCGTAGCGAGCCGAAGGTGCCGGACTGGTTCGCCGACAGCCACACGATCTGGTTCTCCAGGGCACGGGCCCGGTCGAAGAGGTCGAAGCGGCGCTTCCAGCGGTCCTCGGCCAGGTCCGCCGTCGCGTTCGTGCGGGCGCCCGGCCAGGCCGACACGCACACGCCGATCTCCGCGCCGTCCAGCGCCAGTGAACGCGCCGACTCCGGGAACGCCTTGTCGTAGCAGATCATCATGCCGAGCCGTCCGACCGGTGTGTCGAAAGCGTGGAAGCGGTCGCCCGATGAGTAGCTGGCGTCCTCGCTCAACGGCTGGTGCACCTTGCGGTGGTTGCCGAGGACGCCATCGCCGTGCACGCACACGACGCTGTTGTAGCGGTTGCCGTCCGGGCCCGCCTCGCAGTAGCCGGCGACCACCGTCAACTCACCCGCCAGCGCCGCCAGTCGGTGGATCTCCGGGCCGTCGAGCGCCAACGCCGGTGGGCCCTCGTCTAGTTCGGCCCCGTCGTCCAGGCTCAGCAAATAACCACCGAGGCAGGCCTCCGGCAGCGCCAGCAGCCGTACGCCCGCCTCCCGCGCCTCCTTGATCAGGCGCTCGGCGATCGCGAAGTCCTCCTCCAGGTCGCGGCCGAACTCGGCGGCCACGGCGGCCATGCGCAGCGTGCTCATGCGGCTCCCATCCCGGTCACGGTGGAGGTGACCGCTTCGGTGATCTCTCCGTCGGGCCAGCGCAGCCCGACGCCTTGTCCCTCGGTCAACTCCCCGCAGACGGCGCCGGTGGCCGGTCCCGCGGGCAGCGGCGGACGACCCGTTTCGTCCGCGGTGAGCATCGCGTAGCCGGGGAAGCAGGTCAGCCAGTCACCCATCGAGGCCTCCGACGGGCGCGGCACCGACGCCACTTCGAGCACCGCGCGGCACCCGCTCGCCTCGGCGAGCATCCCGAGGGTGCCGGCGATCCCGGCCATCGACACGTCCTTGGCGGCGGCGGGCCGGGCGGCGGCCACCGCCCCTGTCATGGCGCGCAGTTCGGGCGTACGGCGGTGGCTCGTCGAGTCCCATTGACGGCCCCGGTAGCCCGCTCGCCAGCCGCCGTCCAGGTCGGCCGTCAGCCGTACCGCGTGTCCGGGGCGACCCCCGCCGCCGGGGACGGGGTGGGCGGTGCGGCCCAGGGCGGTCACCGACAGGGCGGCGGGCACGCCGAGTTGGGTGTGGCCGCCCAGGATCGGGAGGTCGTACGCCCGTGCCGCCCGGCCAAGTCCGGTCAGCACCCGCGCCGCATGGGACGCGTCCCGCGCGCCCACCGCGTCCAGCAGGCCGAGGGGTGAAGCGCCCATCGCCGCGAGGTCGTTGACGTTGACCAGGACCGCGCACCAGCCCGCCCACTCGGGGTCACGCTCGACCATCGACGGCACGATCGCGTCGCACGCGGCGATCACGTCGGTGCTCGGGACGGGGGCGCCGTCGTCGCCGACGAAACCCGCACCTCCCGGGGAGAGGGCCGAAAGGAGCGGTCCGAGCGCGGACTTGGTGGCCGCCGCCTGCGCGGCGATACGTCCGATCGGCCACCGCATCACGATGTGCGGCGCGCCCGCGACCTCGGTCGCCCGCACGGACCGCCAGCCCAGCCGGCGGAACAGCACCTCGTTGCGTGCCTGGACCGTCGCGTCGAACCGCAGCGCCCCCTCGGCCTCGGCCCGCGCGCAGGCGGCCCGCACCAGGGCGGCGCCGATGCCGTGCGGGCCCCGGGCGTGCGCCGAGACGACCAGTCGACCGCCCTGCCACCAGCCGATGTCGGGCCCGTCGTCGACCGGCCCGAGCCGCACGCCCCCGACCACGGATCCGTCGGGCGCCCTGGCGACCAGGACGACCGTGCGCGGATCGAGGTCGCGGTCGTCGGCGTCGTCGCGGGCGAACAGCCTCTGCTCGTCGACGAAGACGTCCCGGCGCAGCCGCCGATAGGCCGCCAACTCGGCCCGACCGTCAGCCTGTTCGACGTGAAAGGCAGGCCGGCGGGCCAGTGTGCTGCGGTCGCCGAGCAGCGCCAGGACGTCGAACGGCTCGTCCCGCACCGGCGCCGCCGAGGATCCGTCGAGATACACCTCCCTCACCCGCCCGCCGTCTTGAGCACACTGCACGCCCCGCAGGCCGCACACCCCGCCTTCTGGTCGGCGCCGCTCATCCCGGCCGCGACCAGCTTCGCGGCGACGCCCTCCGTGACGTACCGCAGCAACTCCGCGCTCGGCGCCGGGATGCCGTCGCGGGCGGCGAGGGTGCCGCGCATGGGGCGGAAGGGGACGACGAAGGGGTAGACGCCCCGGTCGATCAACCGGCCGGCGCCCGCGACGAGTTCGTCGGGATCCTCGCCCAGGCCGATCAACAGGTAGGTGGAGACACGGTTGCGGCCGAAGACGCGGACCGCCTCGTCCCACGCGGCCTCGTACTCGGCCAGCGCGACCGACGACTTGCCCGGCATCCAGCGCCGCCGCACCTCGTCGTCCAGGGACTCGACATGGATGCCGATCGCGGTCGCCCCGGCGTCGTGCAGGGCGCGGATCCAGGCGAGGTCGCCGGGTGGTTCGCACTGCACCTGGATCGGGAGCGACGGGACGGCTTCGAGGACCGCGCGCACCGACCGTACGAGGGTGCGGGCCCCGCGATCGGGTCCTGTCGTCGTGCCGGTGGTCATCACCATCTGCCTGACGCCGTCCAACCGCACCGCCGCCTCGGCGACTTCGGCGAGCTGCGCCGGGGTCTTGGCGGCGACCGTGGCCCCGGCGCGCAGCGACTCCTCGATGGTGCAGAACCGGCAGCGGTCGGACTCGGCGTAGCGGATGCAGGTCTGCACGACGGTGGTGGCGAGGACGTCGGCGCCGTGCAGGCGGGCGATGTGCTCGTAAGGGACGCCGTCGGCGGTCGTCAGGTCGTAGAACCTCGGGCGGTGCACGGCGGTCAGGGTCAGGCCCGTGTCCTCCTCGCCGAGCCACACCTTGCCGTCGCGGACGCGGTAGGGGCTGGCCGGGTTGGTGGGGAGGGCGGCGTTGGCACCGTCGACGATGACGTGCCCGTCGTCGCTGGGTCCCGCGCCGTCCGGGCGCCGTACGGGAGCGTCCAACGCCACTCCGCGCAGGGCGAGTTCGGCGCGGGTCAGGATGCGGACGTCCACGGCCGTACTGGTCGATCCGGTGCCAACGCTCACGGCGTGCCCCCTACAGCTGGTAGGTCGAGTTGATGATGGCGCCCTTGCGCGCGTAGTGGATCAGCGCGTCCTGGACGTCCAGCGGGTGGGTGGGGATGACGCCCTCGATGAGGTCCTCCTCGCGGGCGCCGTGCAGCGAGAGGCCGAAGCGGCAGCAGAACACCTTGCCGCCCTCGGCGATGAACGTCTTGAGCTGGTTGTTGATGTTGTGCTCGCCGGGGAAGGCGGAGGTGCCGGTGGTCGGGAAGCCGCGGGTGGCGAGGCAGTTGAGGGAGCCGGGGCCGTAGAAGTAGATGGCGGTCTCGAAGCCCTTGCGCAGCGCGCGGGTCGCCTGGAGCACGGCGACGAAGGACACCGACGACTCGTGGGCGATGCCGTGGACGAGCGTGAAGTAGGTCTCGCCGTCCTCCGCCTTGTAGTCGGGGAACACCTTGGTCGCGCCGTAGATGCTGGTGCCCTCGGGCAGCGACGGGTGGGGGATCTCGGTGAGGGACTTCTGCTCGATCTCGCTGAGCTCGACGGTTTCGGACATGGCTGTCTCCTTGCGCGTACGAGAGGTGGGTGAGGGTCGGGTCGGAGCTGGGGGACGGGTCAGTCGTAGAGCGCGGCGAACGTGTCCCGGAAGACACGGTCGCCGAGTTCGCCACCGCCGGTCGCGGCGGTCATCCGGGCGTACTCGCCGGTGAAGTCGCCCCAGGGCTGGTCGCTGGCGAAGAGCACGCGGTCGTGGCCGAGGCCGCGGTGCTCGATCTCCCGGGCCAGCCAGTACGGCAGGAACCCGATGGCCCAGGAGAGGTCGGTGTAGACGCGCTTGCCGGCCGCGATCCAGTCGAAGAAGCGGGATCCGGCGAGCTTGATGTGGCCGCTCATCCCGCCGCCGAAGTGCACGAGATGGACGGCGACCTGATCCGCGTACCAGTCCACGAGGTGGCCGACCTCGTCGATGTCGGAGGCGGCGCCGGGGGAGGTGTGGACGTGGACGACCAGGTCGTGGCGGGCGGCGACGGCGAAGATGCGGTCCAGTTGGGGGCGGCAGGCCGGGTCGGTGGGCCGGCCGCCGAGCAGGAAGCTCAGCTTCAGGGCCCGCACCCCGCGTTCGGCGGCGAGGGCGAGGGCCGCCTCCGTGCGGTGGGCGTCCTCGAGGCGCGGGGACACCCAGAGTCCGGCGCGGATCCGGTCGTCGGTCTGGGCGGCCTCGATGGCCAACTCGTTGAAGGAGAAGGCGATCTCGGGGTCGGGGACGCCGTAGTTGGGGATGACCAGGGCGCGTTCGGTGCCCTCCGCGTCCAGGTCGGCGAGCAGCTGCTTGACCGTGGCGCGGGCGGTGGTGTCGGGGTGGACCGGCGGGCCGCCGTAGAAGGGGAAGGCGGGCAGTACGCCGATGTGGCGGTGGGCGTCGTACACCATGGCTCAGCCCACCGGTACCGCGGCGGCGACCCGGGTCGGCGCGCCGGTGAGGGTGCCGCACACATCGGCCAGGCGGCGGCCCGCGTCGATGTGCCCGGCTATGAACTCGGCGTCCCTGCCCACCGCTTCGAAGCGGCCCGAGCCCCAGGAGTGCTGCCAGGGCAGGCCCACGAAGTACAGGCCCGGCACGCTGGTGACACCCCGCCAGTGCATCGGGTAACCGCGCCCGTCGAAGGCGGGGATCTCGATCCAGCGGTGGTCGCGGGCGAAGCCGGTCGCCCAGACCACGGAGGTGACACCGGCCTCGGCAAGACTCAACTCGCCCGCCTGGCCGTCCGGTTCCCACACCGGCGTGTAGCGAGGTTCGGTCGGGGCGTCGATGCCCCGGGCCGCGATGTGGGCGTCGATGGCGTCCTTGATGCCCTCCGCCACGGCGTCCGCGTGGTCGAGGTTGACCTTGAGGTCGTCGGCGAACTCCAGTGCCGGCCCGTCGATCGAGGTCAGCCTGCCGTACAGCCGCATGCCGTCCTTCGCGAAGGCCCGCAGGTCGATGTCCCGGCCGCCGTCCCGCCCGGTGACGTAGTGGTTGACCCGCATGCGCACCGCGCCCGCGTCGTCGAACTCGTCGATGGACCGGGCGTAGTGGCCCATCTCGTCCAGCCAGGCCACACAGTCCCGGCCGCGGTAGAAGCGGGCCACGCGCGGGGCGCTGCCGACGGCGAGATGCACCTGCCGTCCCGCGAGGTGCAGGTCCTCGGCGATCTGGCAGCCGGACTGACCCGTGCCCACCACCAGGACGGCCCCGTCGGGGAGTTGGGCGGGACTGCGGTAGGCGGAGGAGTGGACCTGCTCGATCCCGGCGGGCAGTCGCTCGGCGGCGCGCGGGATCCTGGGCCGGTGGTAGGGGCCGGTCGCCACGACGACCTGCTCGGCGGTGAAGTCGCCCGCGGTCGTGGCCAGTTCGTACGTCCCGCCGGCCGGCCTGCGCACCCGGGTGACCGACACGCCCTCCACCAGCGGAGGCCGGAAGTGGGCGACGTAGCCCTCCAGGTAGCGCACTATCTCCTCGCGCACCATGAAGCCGTCGGGGTCGTCGCCCCGGTAGGGGTAACCGGGCAGCCTGCACTGCCAGTTGGGGGTGACCAGGCAGAAGGAGTCCCAGCGGCGGCTGCGCCACTCGTGGCCGACCCGGTTCGCCTCGACGACGACGTGCTCGATGCCGCGTTCGCGCAGGCAGTGGCTGACCGAGAGGCCGGCCTGGCCGCCGCCGATGACGGCGACCGGGAAGTGGGCACCGGCCAGCCGGCGCGTGTCGAAGTAGGTCTCGGGGTAGGTCTCGGGCATGACATCCCTCCCACGCGAGGCGGCGAGGTCTTTACACCTCACCGCTGCCTGTGGGACCCACTTCAGCCACCGGCCGTTACCGAACCAAGTCATCCGGAATAAAGCGGAGTTACGTGGTCCTCACGGTGGGTGGGGGCACGGACACCCTGTGTTGCCTCCGAGGCAAAAAGTCCCTCCCCCGGCTCCCGTTCAGCGTCCCGGCTGCGGGCGGACCGTCAGGAGCTGCTGGGCCTGGCCGACCGGGCCCTGGATGTCGTGCAGGACCGTGCTCGTCACGCCCTGGCCGGTCGGTCCGAAGGTGACCGTCGTGTCCAACCCGGTCCAGGGGCCCACCGGTTGGCGGTGCAGGTGGATCGTGAGGTCGACGTTCGGGAACATCCACTCGGCGGGCGACTCCCGTACGGCGATGCCGTTGGCCGTGTCGACGAGGGCGAGGTAGGAGGCGAGCGGGCCGCTGGGCTCGCCGGCGACGAGGTCGAGCTCGGTGGAGATCCAGGCGGTGGTGCGGCCCGGCTGCGGGGGCGCGAGGGGGCGGACGTCGATCGAGGCGATGTAGCCGCCCGGCCAGGCGTCGGCCATCTTCCACGGCGCGAGGGACTCGGGCGGGGTGAGCCGGGCGTCGGGGCCGCCCGCCACCGCCGTGGTGTCGACGGCGGCGAGCAGCCAGGCGCGGGCCCGGACCACCGGGCGTCCGGCGATCCGCACCACGGCTTCGAGAAGCTCGATGGTGCGGCCGGGGCGGACGGTCTCGACGCTGATCTCGCACTCGTCCAGGGCCGGTCGGCCGAGGATGTCGAAGGTGATGCGGGACAGCAGCAGCCCGGGGCGCTCGCCGATGTGGCGGTCCAGCGCGTGGGCGATGAGGCCGCCCAGCGGGCTGAAGTGCTGCTCGTCCGACGACCAGGCGCCGCCCGTGTGCGGGGTGGGCTTGTAGCGGTGGTCGTCGATGCGCTCGTAGTAGGCGGCTGAACTGGTCAACGGATGGATCTCCTCGTGGTGGTCGCAGGCTCGTCCAGCAGCCTACGACCACCGCGATCGGGAGATCCGTTACGGGTAGCTGGTCAGGTTGGCGACGTTGTTGGAGGAGTTGGACGGTCCGCCCGTGTTGTTGATGACGTGGCTGATCGTGCCCGTGCCGCCCAGGGACACCGTCAGCATGCTGGTGAAGCGGACGTTCGAGTTGGTCGGCGCCTCGATCGCGCGCGCGGCCACCACGCCCGGGTTCACGTTGAAGTAGCAGTAGCTGCCGAGCCCGTAGGCCTGGTGGCTGGTGACCGAGTCGGCGACCTTGTAGGCCGCGTAGCCCTGGGTGGAGCCGTTCATCCAGGACGCCTGGTTCGGTGGGTCGTAGGGCATCTCGTTCTGGTAGAAGTACGTGCGCCCGCCGTTGCCGTTCCAGATGGTCTGGTACTTCTGGTAGTGCTCGACGAACAGGCCGTACATCGTCACGTTGTCGCCGTTGACCGTCAGGCCGTTGTCGGCCGTGTTGCTGGTCCAGCCGACGCCCGAGCCGTGGTCGGCGCGCCAGATCCACATGTGGTCGCCGATCACGTTGTCGCTGTTGACGATCAGGCTGTTGGTGGCCTTGCCGACGCCCGCGCCGCCGACGCGGAAGTACACGTCGTGCAGCGAGGTCGGGTCGGCGGTGTGGGTGGCGGACGAGTTGCTCGGCCCGACCTCCATCAGGGACGGCGAGTTGGTGGTGCCCGCGTCGAAGAGCAGACCCGCGACCTTCACGCCGTCGACGTCCGCGACCTTCATCGCGGTGATGCCGTTGTCCGGGACCAGGGTGGCGAGGCCGAGACCGAGGATCACGGTGTCGGGCCGGTTCACCTGGAGCGTCTGGTTGAGGTGGTAGACACCTGGCGTCACCAGCAGGTTCTTGCCGGCCGCCAGCGCCTCGTTGATCTGCGCCGCGGTCGCACCGGGCTTCACGATGTAGAAGCTGTCGATGGACAGCGACGAACCGGCCGGCGAGCCCGAAGCCCAGCTGGTGCCGGTCGAGTTGGAACGCAGCGACGGTACGAACACCTGGTAGGCGCCGGCGCTGTCGACGTACAGGAACGGCTTCTCACGCGTGACCGGGGTCTGTGCGACCGTCGTGTAGGGCGGGTTGGGGAAGCTGGTGCCCGGGACGCCCTGGCTGCCGACGAAGACCATGTTCCAGTTGGAGCCGGTCCAGCTGCCGAGCTGCGAGTTGCGGGTCAGCCACTGCTGCTGGCTGCCGGAGTTGACCTGGCCGTCGATCTTGCTGTCGGCGAGCAGACCGCCACTGGACCAACCGCCGTCGTCCAGCGCGAGGTTGCCGCGCAGGTGCATCCGGCGGTAGGCCGCCGCCTGCGAGACCGCCCAACGGTCGGAACCGCCGGTCGGGGTCACGGAGAGGTTCTCCGCGCCGCGCCAGAAGTTCTGCGTGGCGTTGCCCTGGAACCAGTCGGCCTCGGCGTGCACCGCGCCGTTGATGTTGACCGCGTCCGGGGTCAGGCCGAGACCCAGCACCTGGGTGTAGAAACCGACGTTGACGTTGGCGCTGTAGGTGCCCGGCTTGAACATGACCGCGTAGCGCTGGGAGCCGAACTGGTTCGTCTCCTGCTGCGAGAAGATCGTGTTCACGCGGCTCTGGATGGTCGACGCCGACATCGACGGGTCGAAGACGACCACGTTCGGGCCGAGGTCGGGGTTGCCGGACGACGGCGGGTTCACGGCGGCCACCTGGAAGCGCTGGGCGGCACTGCCGTTGCAGGTGTACTGCACCAGCTGCACGCTGTCGGCGGTCGAGGCGGCCGGGTCGTCCAGGCACTTGCCGCTGTTGCGGTTGACGAAGTGGTACGCGCCGCCGCCCTCGTCCACCGGCAGCCACTGCTGGTTGGTCCCGCCGCCGTACGTCCACAGCTGGGCCAGCGCGTTGTCGGCGGTCGAGACGCCCGTGATGTCGACGACCTGGCTGGTGTTGTTGGCGTTGTTGATGCTGACGTAGCCGTCCGTGGTGGTCGTGAAGCTCCACTGCTGGGCCGTGCTGCCGTTGCAGGTGTACTGCTGCACGGCCGTGCCGTTGGTGGTGGCGGCCGACCTGGCGTCCAGACACTTGCCGCTGGCCGCGTTGGTGAGCGTGGAAAAGCCGGTGGGCAGGGCGGTGGCCGCCGCCTGCGAGGGGCTCGCGGTCAGCAGCGACGCGGCCGCCCCGGCGACCATCGCGACCGCGAGTGGTCTGCGGCCCCGGGAGGCGGTGCGTAGATGACGGAACACGGGTTCTCCTAGCCTGAGTTGCTGAGGGAGGTGGGGGTGCGGCCCGGCTCGGCCGGTGCGGGCCGAGCCGGGCCGGTGTACGCCGCGACTCAGTCGGCGTACACCGTCGGTCAGCCGGTGTAGGCCGAGAAGACGCGGGTGTAGTCCCAGTTGCCCTGGCTCACGCCGGAGCAGCTGTCGGCGGGGCCGCCGGTGCAGGGCCGGTCGCGGTTGGCGGACCAGAAGGTCAGCCGGGCCAGGTGGTGCTGCTGGGCGTAGGCGAGGATCGTGCGGAAGTCGGCGACGGTGACGGTCTCGTTGTTGTCGGTGATCCCGTTCATGGACGAGATGCCCATGTCCCGGTAGGCCGCGTCGTCGCTGTAGCCGTACGCGTTCTTCAGCGCGTTCTTCAGGCCCTCGGCGGCCTGGACCGTCAGATTGCCCATGTTCTGGCCCGCGCCGCCGAAGTCGAACGGCATGATGGCCCACGCGTCCACCGTCAGACCGGAGCTGTGCGCCCGGTTGATCAGGCTGGTGTCGGGGCCGCTCTGCCCGGTGCCGATGGTGATGTACACCTTGATGCCCGGGTTGTTGGCCTTCACGGTCTTCAGCGCGTCCACCGTGCGCTGCTGCACGGTCCCGTTGCTGTACGCGTCGGCCTCGATGTCGATGTCGATCGCCTTGAGCGCGTAGGCGTTGATCACCTTCTGGTACGCCGCCGCCAGCTCACCGGCGCTGGAGCAGGAGCTCTCCAGCTTGTTGCCGCTGTAGCCGCCGAAGGACGGGATGACCTCGCCGCCGTTGGCACGGATGGTGTTGATCGTGGACTGGTCCACGCCGCCGGTCAGCGCGCGGCCGCCGTCCCACTGGGGGTTGCAGTAACCGTTGCTGAGGACGAAGGCGAGCGTGAAGTTCTTGACGCCGGTGGCGTTGGTGATCGTGGTGGGGCTCGGCGGGCTGCCCCAGCCGTTGTAGAGGTAGGGCGCCACGGCCAGGGGCGAGGAGGTCGGCGGGTTGTCCCCGCCGGCGGCGGGCGCGGTCCACTTCTGGTTGGCCGCGCCGGAGCACGTCCAGATCTGGGCGCGGGTGCCGTTGGCCGAGGAATTGCCGGTGGCGTCCAGGCACTTGTTGGCCTGGGTGCCGACGATGTCGCGGGCGGCGGAGACGGTCCACTTCTGGTTGGCGCCGCCGGAACACGTCCACAGCTGGATCTTGGCGCCGTCGGCGGTCGAACTCCCGGTGACGTCAAGACACTTGCCGAGGGCGCGGATGGTGCCGTCGGTGCCCACGGTCCACTGCTGGGCGGCGGTGCCGTTGCAGTCGTAGAGCTGGACGGCCGTGCCGTCGGCGGAGTTCGCGCCGGCCACGTCGAGGCACTTGCCGCCGAGGCCGGTGATCGTGCCGGTCGCGGCGGAGGCGGGGGTGATGGCGAGGAGGCCGGCGGAGAGAGTGAGTGCCGCGACGGAGGCGGCGGCGACGAGTGGTCTGGGCATGACAGATCGGCCCTTTCGTGGGGGGTGGGACGCCCGGGGCCGGGGCGACCGGTGCAGGGCGAACGCACGCGTGGTACTGGGGCTGACCGGTGAACTTAAAGGTATGGACCACTTACGTCAAGAGATGAAGTAAGTTTTGACGGAAGTGACGTGCCCGGCGTCAGGGTGTGACGGCAACGGTCAGGCCAGTTTCCGGCAGTACAGCGCGTCCGGTGTCCGTGACGAGCCCAGCCGGCCCGTGTAGGCCACGCCCGCCGCGTACTCGTCGTCGGCGCACTGGCCCTTGTAGGTGCCGGACGCGAAGTCGCCGCCCTTCGGCGCCGATCCCCGGTTGTCGCCCCGGTCGAACCAGACGGTACGGCCGCCGGAACCGAGCCGTCCGGCCGGCGCGGTCGCGCACAGGACCGCCGAGACAGCGGCGCCGCGGACGCTGTATCCCGTCATGAACCGACCGTCGGCGCACTGGAGTTTGGTGTAGCCCGACGCCCAGTCGCCGCCCGGCGCGACATGCCGTTCGTCGACGACCACCTCGTGCCCGCCGGCCGGCGCCCACAGCGCGCCCGCGGTCACGTCCGAACACAGCCCCCGGTTGCCGGTGTGGCTCAGGCCCAGCAGCCGCTGCCCGTCGGGGCAGGCCGCCTTGCGGGCGCCGGAGTCCCAGTCCGGCAGGGCGCGCAGGCGCCGGGACTGCACGAAGTCGCCGTGGTCGGGGCTGAGCTGGGACCACTCCGGCACGGCCGCCACGGGCCCGGTCCGGCCGGTCGCGGTGATCAGCCGGGTCCAGGCGGACGCCCGCCAGTCGTCACCGTCGTACAGGCCCATGCGGCGGCCCTGGCTGTCCCAGTGCAGCAGGGCCCAGCCGTTGCCGGTGCGGTTCTCGTGCCAGCCCACCAGCGGCCAGTACGCGAAGTCGGCGTCGTTGCGGATCAGTTCGTCGACGAAGTTCTCGAACCACGCGCGCTGTCTCGCGCCGGTCTCCTCCCGGCCGCCGACGCCGAACTCGCTGATCCAGACGGGCGCGGTGAAGTGCTGGTCCGGCTCGGCGGTCACGAAGAAGGCCTGGCGGTACAGGACTTGGGTCAGCTCGGCCGGGCTCAGGTCGCGGTAGCGGGGGTCGCTGGTCTCGCCGGTGCCGGTCGCTCCGCTGTGGTTGGGTCCTGTGTAGTCGTAGAAGTGGGCCGAGTAGACGAGCTTGCCGGAGTCGACGAGGGTGTGCGAGAGGGTGCGTACGGGCGCCAGGGTGGGGCGTTCGTGCGCGAAGCCGTCGATCGGGATGCCGGTCCAGTTGATGCCCTCGACGACGATCAGCAGATCGGGGTTGGCCTCCGTGAGGATGCGGTCGCCGACGTGCTGCGAGGCGGCGAACCAGTCGTGGTCGTCGCCCGCGCCCCAGTTGGGGTCGTCCCAGACGTTGCGGCGCACCTCGTTGTAGAGGTCGGCGCCGACCACGCGCTTGTTGTCCCGGTAGCGGCGGGCCATGAACAGCCAGTCGTCCTCCCAGGTCCGGACCGACTGACTCGCGTTCCAGCGCTCGTTGCCGTCCACCCCGCAGCACCAACGGGTCGTGTTGGTGTGGTTGTTGAGGATCACGGCGAGCCCGGCGGCGGTCAGCTCGCGCACCACGACGTCGTACACCTGCAGCGGGGTCAGACCGCGCAGGGACGGGTTGGCGGCGACCGCGCGGTCCGTGACGGGGACGCTGTCGTGGATCATCTCGTTGGAGAACGGCAGTCGGATGCTGTTGATGCCGATCTCCCGGAAACCGGCGATGATCTCGGCGATCGACGCGCGGTCCAGGCCCAGCGGCATCCGGCCGGAGTTCTCGCCCGCGTGATGGTTGGCGTCGTCGTCCGTTGAGCCCGAGCCGTTCCACGTGCCGCTGGCGCCGTGCCAGTTGCCGGAACGGAGCTTGAAACGGTTGCCGTTGGCGTCGACGATCCAGCGGCCTCGGGTGCTGAGCGGGGGCGTCCAGTCCGTCGCCGCGGGAGTGGCCGGGGGAGCGGTCGCGGGCGGTGGTGCCGCCGGCTCCACCCCTGACGCGGCCGATGCCGTCGACAGTGGTGCCGGGAGCACCAGCAGGAGTACGGCGGCCAGAGTGGCCCTGACGAGGGATCCGCGCACGGTGACCGCCCTGCGAGACGACGTCGTTGTTGTCATGGCAGCGTCATCATGGGGGGTGGGTGCGGGGTGGGTCCAGTCCTGGGAGGGTGTTGGTCCGGTCCAGGACTCGTGCCCTCTCTCTATGACGTCCCGTCCGCCCCCAGCGACCGCGCCCTCACCCGCGCCAGATGGTGTGCGAAGACCTCGCGGGTGTCCGGGGTCAGGGTGCGCAGGGCGACCAGGGCCGTGATGACGACATCGCACAGTTCCGCCTGGACGTCGTCCCACGTGTGGGTGAGGCCCTTGCGCGGGTTCTGGCCGGTCGCGCCGATCACCGCCTCGGCGACCTCACCGACCTCCTCCGACAGCTTGAGCATGCGCAGCAGCATGCCCTCCTCGGCACCGGTCGGACGGTTCGCCTCCAACCAGGTCCACAGGTCGTCGATGGCGGCCCAGAGGTCGACGGGGGCGCCGGCCGGCGGGGTGGGAAGGTCCTGATCGCTCATACGGTGAGCCTGTCACGCAGGTTCACCGGTCGAACAACACCTCCTGCGCCCCCGCTCCCTCCTCCCAGTCCTCCCCCTCTTCCTCGTCCACCACTCTCCGCAGGCGCTGGTTCCGGGCCCCCACGACCACCGCCGTCACCGCCGCGGTCACCCCCAGCGCCACCGGGACCATCCAGCCGCGGTTCACCGCGTGGCCGAGGGCGTGGTCGAGGGAGAGGCGGCCCGGGCCCGTGACGGCGAGGCCGGCCGCGGTCAGGCCCAGGCTCGCCGCGTACTCGTAGCCGCCGCCCGCGGCGAAGAAGCCGTTCGGGGTGTGCACCGCGGCCGCCCCCGCCATCGCCCCGGCCGCCGCGGCGCCCGCCGCCGGGGTGGCCAGGCCCAGGGCCAGCAGCGTGCCGCCGCCCGCCTCCGCGAGGCCCGCCGCCGTGGCGCTGGCCCGGCCGGGTGCGTAGCCCACGGACTCCATGAACTGGCCGGTCCCCTCGATCCCGTGCCCCCCGAACCAGCCGAACAGCTTCTGCGCGCCGTGCGCGGCCAGCACACCCCCCGTGCCCAGCCGGAGCAGCAGCAGGCCCAGATCACGTCGGTCGTAGCAGGTCACGATGGCTCCCGGTGCGGACGGCAGGAAACGGCAGGAACGGGTCTCCCTCCCCGTGTCCCCACCGTCGCACCGCTCTCACCCGGCAGGCCCGTTCGCGCGGCCGTTCGGGTGGCGGTCGTGGGGGAGCGGTGTGAGTCTGCTGGCATGACGATTCAGCCAGCCAAACTCACCGACCCGACCGTCCGGGCCTTCGTCACCGCCGTCAACGCCCATGACCGGGACGGCTTCGTGGCGCTGCTCGCGCCCGGCGCGACGATGGCGGACGACGGCTCCGACCGGAACCTCGACGAGTGGATCGACCGGGAGATCTTCTCCTCCAACGGTCACCTCGACGTCGACAACGAGTCCCAGGGCGGCCGCGCGCTCCTCGCGAACTACCGCAACGACACCTGGGGCGAGATGCGCACCCGGTGGAGCTTCACGGTCGAGGACGACGGCAGGATCTCGCGGTTCGAGACCGGCCAGGCGTAACGACCGGACCCGTAATACCACTTGCCTTCGTGTGCGCTCCAACTCCTAGCGTCTGTGCACATGGAGACGACGAAGACGAACAGGACACTCGGCCGCAGCGGTATCGAAGTGAGCGCCCTCGGCTTCGGCTGCTGGGCCATCGGGGGAGAGTGGCAGGATCCCGACGGACAGCCCCTCGGCTGGGGCAAGGTCGACGACGACGAGTCCGTACGGGCGATCCGTCGCGCCCTCGACCTCGGCGTGACGTTCTTCGACACCGCCGACACCTACGGCGCCGGGCACAGCGAGCGGGTGCTCGGGCGCGCCCTCGGCAAGCGGCGCGAGGACGTCGTGGTCGCCACCAAGTGGGGCAACGTCTTCGACGAGGAGACCCGCACGCTCACCGGCAGCGACGACACCCCGGAGTACGCCCGCCGCGCCCTGACCGCCTCGCTGGAGCGGCTCGGCACCGAGTACGTCGATCTCTACCAGCTGCACCTCAGCGACCTCGATCCCGACCGTGCCGCCCGACTCCGGGACGCCTGCGAGGAGTTCGTGCGTGAGGGGCTGATCCGGTCGTACGCGTGGAGCACCGACGACCCGGCGCGGGCCGCGGTGTTCGCCGAGGGGCCGCACTGCGCCGCCGTGCAGCACGCGCTCAACGTGCTGAACGACGCCCCCGACATGCTCACCCTGTGCGAGGAGTCCGGGCTCGCGAGCGTCAACCGCAGCCCCCTCGCCATGGGTCTGCTGACCGGAAAGCAGCGTGCCGGACGCACCCTCGAAGCCGGTGACATCCGCAACACCCCGCCCGCCTGGCTGACCGGCTTCAAGCAGGGCGCGGGTGCCGACGAGGACTGGGTCGCCCGCGTGGACGCCCTCCGGTCCGTCCTCACCAGCGAGGGCCGCACCCCCGCCCAGGGCGCCCTCGCCTGGATCTGGGCGCGCAGCCCGCAGACGGTCCCCATCCCCGGGTTCCGGTCGGTCGAGCAGGCCGAGCAGAACGCGGGCGCCATCGAGAAGGGGCCGCTCACCGCCGGGCAGCTGGCCGAGATCGACCGGATACTCGGACGGTGAACGGCCCCTGGGGGCACGGCATTCGGTAACCCCGGGCGCGGTGTCGTCAGTACCCCTGGTTGCCGTACTGCGCGTACTGCTGATCGCCGGGCTGCTGACCGCCGTAGCTCTGATCGCCGAACTGCTCGTTCCCGTACGGCTGTTGCTGTGCGGTCGGCGCGAACTGCCCGCCCTGCTCCGTGAGCGTGAGCTGGCCGGCCTTGATGGTCGCCAGGCGCGGGGCGCGGCGGGCGATGGAGGAGTCGTGGGTGACCATGACGAAGGTCAGGCCGTACTCGTGCCACAGGCCCTCCAGCAGGCCCATGATGTCGTCGCGGGTGCCCTCGTCGAGGTTGCCGGTGGGCTCGTCGGCGAGCAGCACCTTCGGCTTCTTCACCAGCGCGCGGGCGATCGCGACGCGCTGCTGCTGGCCGCCGGAGAGCTCGGCGGGGGCGTGCCGCAGGCGGTCGCCGAGGCCGACCGAGGCCAGCGCCTCGGCCGCCCGCTCGCGCCGCTCGGCGGGCTTCACGCCGAGCGGCACCAGGGCCGTCTCGACGTTCTCCTGCGCGGTCAGGGTCGGGATGAGGTTGAACGACTGGAAGATGATGCCGACCTTCTCGGCGCGCAGCCGGGTCAGCTTCGCCTCGCTGACGCGCGCGAGGTCGACGCCGTCCAGCTCCACGCTGCCCTCGGTCGGCCGGTCCAGGCCGCCGATCATCTGCAGCAGGGTGGACTTGCCGCCGCCGGTCGGGCCCTGGATGACGAGCTGGTCGCCGTCCTCGATGGTCAGGTTGATGCCGCGCAGCGCCTCGACGGTCTCCTTGCCGCGCGTGTACCGCTTGGTGACGCCGGTGAGTCTGTACATGGGAACTCCAGGAGGTGTGGCAGGAGGAAGGGGGCGGGGCGCCGCCGCCCGGGGGGAACGGTGGCGGCGCCCCAGCACGGGGGGTGTTACGAGACGCTGCGCAGGGCGTCCGCCGGGCGCATGCGGGAGGCGCGCCAGCCGCCCATGGCGCCGGCGATCAGACCGCCGGTGACCGCCAGGCCCACTGCGAGGGCGATGGTGGTCAGGGAGACGGGGGCCGACAGGGCGATCTCCATCGTGCTGGCCGTGGACTGGCGGCCGGGGCCGCCGCCACCGGGGCCGCCGCCCTGGCCGCCACCGCCGGTGGAGCCGAGCTGCGCGGTCAGCTTCGGGCTGATCGCGGTGACCGTGTAGGCCGCCGCCAGACCCAGCGCGATGCCGAGGCCGCCGCCGATCAGGCCGTTGACCATGGACTCGCCGACCACCTGCCGGGTCACCTTGCGGCTCGGCCAGCCCAGCGCCTTCAGCGTGCCGAACTCGCGCACCCGGCGGGAGACCGCCGAGGAGGTCAGCAGCGCGGCCACCAGGAAGGCCGCCACCAGCACCGCGATCGAGAGCCACTTGCCGACGCTGGTCGCGAGGTCCGACGCGGTGGAAAGCGAGCCGGAGACGGTGGACGCGAGGTCGGCGGAGGTGGTGACCGTCGTACCCGAGATGTTCTTCTGGATCGTCGACTTGACGGTCGAGATCTGCTTCGAGTCGGTCGCCTTGACGTAGATCGTGGTGACCTTGTTCTTCGAGTCGCCCAGCGTCTGCGCCTGCTTCAGCGGCAGGAAGACGTCGGTGGTGGACTCGGAGCTGTCGGGAGTCGCGATGCCGATGACCGTGAACTTGGTGCCGGAGATCTTGAAGGTCGAACCGACCTTGTACTTCTTCTCCTTGGCGTAGGACTTGCTGACCACCGCGACCTTGGAATCGGTCTGCGCGGCGGTGAAGGTCGTGCCCGAGGTGATCTTCGACGTGGCGAGCGGGCCGAGGTCCTGGTTGGTGACGTCGATGCCCGCCACCGAGTAGGAGTTGACGTCGAAGGAGGCGCCGCCGCCCTGCACCTTGGGCTGGGCGGTGCTGCCGCTGCCGCCGCCGGGGCCGCCCTGCTGGGAGGAGCCGGAGGACTGCGCCTTGCCCTGGGTGAAGGAGCCGTCGACCTTGGTGACGTTCAGGGTGAGCGCGCCGACCGCGTCCGAAACCCCCTTCTGCGCCGCGACCTTGGTGACCAGGGAGGACGCGAGGACCTGACCGCCCTGTGTGTTGACCCGGTCGGAGCTCTGCGTGCTGCTGCTGCTCGACTTGGCGTCGAAGTTGAACCTCGGGCCCCCGGAGCTGCCGCTGGTGGGGGCGGACTGCGCCTTGGTCACGGTCATGTCCGTGCCGAGGCCGTAGAGAGACTTCAGGACCTTGTCCTGCGCCTGCGTCATGCCGGCCGACACCGAGTTGACGGTGATGACCAGAGCGATTCCGAGCGCCAGACCCAGAGCGATGACCAGAGCCGCTTTCTTTCTCCGGCCCAGTTCGCGCTTGAGATAGATGCCAAACATCCCGTTCCCCAAAGGTTCTTGGCGCCCGCTGTGGGCGCTGCCACAAGGTATGGAGAAACCTTTGAGCCAGGCTGAGTAAAGGATGTGTCAGGGCTGAGAAAGCGGGGTGGGGATTCAAATTTGCATAAGACAGGAAATTCTTATCCTGTAGAGGGTCCACTGCCAGGAAACCCCTGTTGGGTGCGGTGTACGGTCCCCGGATGCACGCTTCCTCCCCGCTCACCCGACGGGCCGCTCTGGGCCTTTGTGCGGCCGCCGCCATTCCGCTCGCCACGGCGACCGACGCGCACGCCTCGACGGTTGTCGGCGGTGCGCGGCTGGCCCGCCCCGGAATTCAGGGCACAGGTCTGCCCGAGGCGCTCACGGCCAAGCTGACCGCGGCCGCCTGGCTCGTCGCCGATCACGACAGCGGAGAGGTGCTCGCCGCCCGCGACCCGCACCGGCGGCTCGCGCCCGCGTCCACGCTGAAGATGCTGTTCGCCGACACGGTGCTGAGGAAGTTCGAGCGGACCGAGCGGTACCGGGTGACCGACGCGGACCTGGCCGGCATCCCGTCCGGCTCCAGCCTGGTCGGCGTCAAGCCCGGCATCACGTACACCGTCGAGCAGTTGTGGCAGGGCGTCTTCCTGCGCTCGGGCAACGACGCCGTGCACGTGCTCGCCCACATGAACGGCGGGGTCGCCAGGACGGTCGCCGAGATGCAGGCCAGGGCGGTGGATCTGCAGGGACTGGACACCCATGTGGTCAGCCCCGACGGCTTCGACCACAAGGGCCAGTTGTCGTCCGCCTACGACCTCACGCTCTTCGCCCGGCACGGCCTGAAGGACGCCGACTTCCGCGCGTACTGCGCCACCAGGACCGCCGACTTCCCGGCCGGCGGCAAGAAGACCTTCCAGATCCAGAACACCGACCGCCTGCTCACGGGCACGTACGGGGTGAAGGCGTACGACGGTCTGATCGGGGTCAAGAACGGTTACACGAGCAACGCGGGCAACACCTTCACCGGCGCGGCCACCCGCGGCGGCCGGACCCTGCTGGTGACGGTGATGCACCCCAGGAGCGGCTACAACGCCGTCTACGAGGAGACGGCCGCGCTGCTCGACTGGGGCTTCGGGAAAGGGAGTTCGGCCCGGGCGCTGGGCACACTGGTCGATCCGCTCAGCGAGGGCGGGACGAAGGCGGTCGGGACACCGGGCGGGAAGTCGGCCCGGGCGGCGGCCGGGGCGCCGGGCTCGGCGGCGGACGGCGGGTCCTCGCCGTGGGGGACGCTGGCCGGCGCGGGCGGCGCGGTCGCACTGCTGGCGGGCGGAGCGTGGGCGCTGCGCGGGCGAAGGGCGGCCGGGGCAACGGGAGTTGAGGGGGCGGCGAAGGCGAACAGGGCGGACCGCGCCGACTAAGTCTCGCGGCAGCCGTTCCACGCACCGGTGCGTACCTCACGGTCCCACATGAGGTCCACCCCCACGCGATGCCCTGGAACGGCTGCCGCCTCCCCCCTCGGTTTTGGTCTGCGGAAGCCCCGTGCCCCAAGTGTGAAGCTCTTGTGTAGGAGAGTTGAGCATAAGCCCGCCACCGGCCGCAATAGTACGGACGGTCAAATTCCGCTTGTGCAAGTTGGGGAGTTGGGGCGCGACGGACGCTCTCAGCCGCGGCCGACGTACGGCATCGTCGTCGCCAGTACGGTCGCGAACTGCACGTTCGCCTCCAACGGCAGCTCCGCCATGTGCCGCACGGTGCGCGCGACGTCGGCCACGTCCATCACGGGCTCGGGCGCGATCTCACCGTTCGCCTGCAACGCGCCGGTCTGCATCCCCGCCGTCATGGCGCTCGCCGCGTTGCCGATGTCGATCTGCCCGACCGCGATCCGGTACGGCCGCCCGTCCAGCGACAGCGACTTGGTGAGGCCGGTCAGCGCGTGCTTGGTCGCCGTGTACGCCACCGACAACGGCCGGGGCGTATGGGCTGAGATGGATCCGTTGTTGATGATCCGCCCGCCCTGCGGCTTCTGCTCCTTCATCCGCCGGTAGGCCGCCTGCGCGCACAGGAACGCCCCGTTGAGGTTGGTGTCCACCACGTGCCGCCAGGCCTCGTACGGCAGCTCCTCCACCGGCACCCCGCCCGGACCGAACGTCCCCGCGTTGTTGAACAGCAGATCCACCCGCCCGAACTGCTCCACGGTCGCCCCGAACAGCGCGTCCACGTCGGCCGGTTGAGAGACATCGGTGCGTACGACGACGGCGGCGCCGTCGGGCACGAGCGCGGCCGTCTCCTCCAGCGTCTCGGCGCGCCGGCCGGCCAGCGCGACGGACCAGCCGGCGTGCGCCAGCTCGACGGCGACGGCCCGCCCGATCCCGGAACCGGCGCCGGTCACCACGGCGACTTTCGGTACGGCGGTCTTCGATTGCTCAGCATCCATGGGACCGCAGCCTAGGGAACCGGGCGAAGCCGGATGAAGCCCGGCGCGGCCGGATCACGCGAGCTCACGCCCGGCCCGGGTGCGGCGGGGTCACGCCCGGCCCGGGTGCGGCGAGGTCACGTCCAGCCCGGGTACGGCGGGGTCACGCCCGGCCCGGCTGTCGCGAGGTCACGTCCGGCCCGGGGTGCCGCGAGGTCACCTCCCGCCCGGGTGCCGCGAGGTCGCGTCCCGCCCGGGTGGCGCCGGGATCACGCCTCGTTCGGGTACCGCACCCCGATCCGCTCCCGGATCGCGTCCAGCGTCCGCATCACGGCGAGCGTGCCGTCGAGCGGGACGAGAGGGGACTCGGTCTCGCCGGCCCGCAGTGCGCGCATGACCTCGCGGGCCTCGTGCCGGAGGCTGTTGCGCGGGCCGTCGGCCGGGTCGGCGGTGAACTCCTGCGGGTCACGTCCGTCGCGATGCAGGACGAAGCTGTTCGGGAAGAAGAAGCCGTCCGGGACGTCGATGCGGCCCAGCGAGCCGGTGACGGAGGCCGAGGTGGCCAGACCGCCGACGATGGAGCAGTGCACCGAAGCGAGAGCCCCGCTCTCCCAGTTGAGCAGCGCTCCGGTCTGGAGATCGACGCCCTCGTCGGAGAGCACCGCTCTCGCCACCACGTCCGACGGCTCCCCGAGCAGCAGCTGCGCGAACGACACCGGGTACACCCCGAGGTCGAGCAGCGAGCCGCCGCCCTGCTCCGGGTCGCGCAGCCGGTGCGAGGGAGGGAAGGGCCCGGCGAGCCCGAAGTCCGCCTGCACGGTCCGCACTTCACCGATCGCGCCGTCGTCGACCAGCGCCTTGAGCCGCCGGATCATCGGGTTGCAGTACATCCACATGGCCTCCATCAGGAAGCTCCCGCGCCCCCGCGCAAGGGCGACCAACTCCTCGGCCTCGCCCGCGGTGAGCGTGAACGCCTTCTCGACCAGCACGTTCCGCCCGGCCTCCAGGCACAGCCCCGCGGCCACCCGGTGCGCCGAGTGCGGGGTGGCGACGTACACGACATCGATGTCCTCGTCCGCGGCGAGGGCGCCCCAGTCGCCGTAGGCCCGCTCGATCCCGAACCGCTCCGCGAACGCCTTCGCCGACGCCTCGGTCCGCGAGGCCACCGCGACCACCTCGGCATCCGGCAGATCGACCAGATCCGCCGTGAACGCGGCGGCGATCCCACCGGTCGCCAGAATTCCCCACCGCACGTTCTCCGCCGCCATCTCGCGCCGCCCTCGCTCAGGTGCCCCTCGGTCGCTCACGTGACCCTCGGCACTGTGTACGAGCTGAGAGCATAGGTGTCGAATCACTCGAAGAGGGAGGGGCACATGCCCGAGCAGGGGGCGCCGAGACCGCGCCTGGACCCGGGCGTGGGACAGGGCGCGGAGCAGAGCGGGGGACAGAACGCGGAGCAGCGCGCCGAGCCGGAGACGGAATCCGCGGCCGAACCCACCGGAGAACCGGCCGCCCCCGCACCCGCCCCGGCCGCCCCCGCATCCGCGTCCGCCCCGGCCACCCGCCGCACCGGCATCCTCGTCACCGTCCTCCTGGGCGGCCTCACCGCCACACCCCCGCTCGCGATGGACATGTACCTCCCCTCGCTCCCGGAGGTCACCCGCTCCCTGCACGCGCCCGCGGCGACCGTCCAGCTCACGCTCACCGCCTGTCTGCTCGGCATGGCGCTGGGACAGCTGGTGGTCGGCCCGATGAGCGACCGCTGGGGCCGCCGCCGCCCGCTGCTGACGGGCCTGGTGGTCTACGTCGTCGCCACCGTCCTGTGCGCCCTCGCGCCGACCGTCGAGGCCCTGGTCGCCTTCCGCCTCGCGCAGGGGCTGGCGGGCGCGGCCGGGATCGTCATCGCCCGTGCGGTGGTCCGCGACCTGTACGACGGCATGGCGATGGCCCGCTTCTTCTCCACGCTCATGCTGATCTCCGGGGTCGCCCCGATCGTCGCGCCGCTGATCGGCGGCCAGATCCTGCGGGTGACGGACTGGCGGGGCGTGTTCGTGGTCCTGACGGCGGTCGGCGCGCTGCTGACGGCGCTCGTGTGGACGAGGCTGCCCGAGACCCTCGCGCCCGCCGAGCGCCACAGCGGCGGGGTGGGCGAGGCCCTGCACTCGATGCGCCGCCTGCTCGCCGACCTGCCCTTCACCGGCTACATGCTCACCGGCGGCTTCTCCTTCGCCGCGCTGTTCGCGTACATCTCGGCCTCGCCGTTCGTGATCCAGGAGATCTACGGCGCCTCCCCGCAGACGTTCAGCCTGCTGTTCGGCCTGAACTCGGTCGGCCTGGTGATCGTCGGCCAGATCAACGGCAAGGTGCTGGTCGGCCGGGTCGCCCTGGAGAAGGTGCTGAGCGCCGGCCTGCTCGTCGTGATCGCCGCCGCGGTCGCACTGCTGCTCATGTCGACGGGTGCGCTCGGCGAGGTCGGGCTGGTTCCGGTCGCCGCGGCCCTGTTCGTCCTGATGTCGGCCATGGGGGTGACACTGCCCAACGCCCAGGCGCTCGCCCTGATGCGCACGAGAAAGGCGGCGGGTTCCGCATCCGCGCTGCTCGGAACGTCGTCCTTCCTGATAGGCGCGGTCGCCTCGCCCCTCGTCGGGATCGCCGGGGAGCACACGGCCGTCCCGATGGCCGTCGTCCAACTGGCGGCCGCACTGGTGGCACTGGCCTGCTTCATGGGAATCTGCCGTCCCTGGAACAAACGTACGAGCCTGGAGGGAGCAGGGAGCTGAGCGCACCGAGACTGCGCGACGACACACCGGAACGTGCCGGCCTCGACCCCGAGGAACTCCGTCTGCTCGCCCAGGAGGTCCACGACCTCACCGCCGGGGACCGCCCCTGGGCGGCGGGCGCGGTCGTGGTCGCCGGCCGCGGTCCGGTGATCGCGGTGGCGGAGGCGGCGGGCTGGGCGGTCCGCTACAAGTCCTACGACCCGGAGAAGGACAAGGGCGTCGAACTGCCGAGGAGCTCCCGCGTCCCGGCGACGGTGGACACCCCCTTCGACCTCGCGTCCCTGACCAAACTCTTCACCTCGGTCGCCGCCGTCCAGCAGATCGAACGCGGCACGCTCGGCGTCGACGCGCGCGTCGGCGACTACCTCCCGGACTTCCGCGCGGCGGCCAGACACGGCATCACGATCCGCGAACTCCTCACCCACACGTCGGGCCTGCGCCCCGAACTCCCGCTCTACGACTGCGAGAACGACGAGGAACGCCTGGCTCTCCTCCAAGCGGAACCCCCGGTGGGAGTCCCCGGCACCTACACCTACTCCGACCTCAACCTGCTCCTCCTCCAGTACGTCCTGGAACGCATCACGGGCCGCACCCTGGACGTCCTCGTCCACGAAGGCATCACCCGCCCCCTGGGCATGACGTCGACGGCCTTCGGCCCCTGCCCGGGTGCCGCGGCGACGGAGGACCAACGCCGCCCCTGGGCCAAGGCGGACCGGGGGATGCTCCGAGGAGTGGTCCACGACGAGAACGCGTGGTCCCTCGGCGGAGTAGCAGGCCACGCGGGCCTCTTCTCCACGGCCCGAGACCTGGCGATCTTCGCCCGCACCCTCCTGGCGGGCGGCTCCTACGGCCCGGCCCGCATCCTCGGCCCGGACCTGGTCGAACTCCTCTTCACCCCACCGGGCCTCGGCTTCGCCCTCGACCAACCGTGGTTCATGGGCGAGTTGTCGGGCCAGGGCGCGGCGGGCCACACGGGCTTCACGGGCACGTCCCTGGTCCTGGACCGAGAGACGGACACGTTCGTGGTCCTCCTGGCCAACACGGTCCACCCGAGGCGCCGCCCCCCGGACAACGCTCCGAGGGCCCGACTGGCGACGAGGATGGCAAGGGCGGTGAGGTGAATTTCAGCGCGCCCAGTGTTCGAGGCTGCGCATGCAGGCGCCGGTCCGGCTCAATCCAGCCCCTCAGGCGTTTGAGGAGCGGGGGCCCGGGGGCTGGCCCCCGGACGGGGGTCGAAGGGGGCAGCGCCCCCTGGGGATGGGACGGGTAGGGGCGGCGGGGGCGAGATTAGAATCGGGGAGTGAACGCCCCCGTACCCCCCGCGGAAGCCCTGCGCAGCAGACTCGCCACCCTCCTCGACGGCCTCCCGCCCAAGCAGGCGTCCCAAGCAGTGGACCGCCTCATCTCCACCTACCGGGGCACCACCCCCACCCACACCCCCATCCTCCGCGACCGGGCGGACGTGGCCGCCTACGCCGCCTACCGCATGCCCGCCACCTTCGAAGCAGCCCACACAGCCCTCGAAGAACTCGCCGCGGCCACCCCGGACTGGACCCCCACCACCCACACAGACGTAGGCGGTGGCACAGGAGCCGCCACCTGGGCCGTCTCCGCCACCTGGCCCGGCCCCCGCGAGGTAACCGTCCTCGACTGGGCCGAGCCCGCCCTCGCGCTGGGCAAGGAACTCGCCGCCACCAACCCACCCCTGCGCGAAGCGACTTGGCAGAAGGCCCGCATCGGCAAGTCCCTCACCCTCGCCCCCACCGACCTGGTCACGGTCTCC
The DNA here is from genome assembly GCF_044755245.1 of Streptomyces sp. NPDC092369. Classification (NCBI taxonomy): domain Bacteria; kingdom Bacillati; phylum Actinomycetota; class Actinomycetes; order Kitasatosporales; family Streptomycetaceae; genus Streptomyces; species Streptomyces sp. NPDC092369. Next base: position 642,594 of record NZ_JBIVQP010000002.1, on the reverse strand, counting down.
TACGTTCTCAACGAACTGGCGGAACAGGACCGCACCGCCCTGATCGACGCCACCGCGACAGCCGCGCAAGCGGTCGTCATCGTCGAGGCCGGCACCCCCGCCGGCTACGCCCGAGTGATCGAGGCCCGCACCCGCCTCATCGCGGCGGGCTTCCACATCGCCGCCCCCTGCCCGCACAACGCCCCCTGCCCGATCACCCCCGGCACGGACTGGTGCCACTTCTCGGCGCGGGTCAGCCGCTCCTCCCTGCACCGCAAGGTCAAGGGCGGCTCACTGCCGTACGAGGACGAGAAGTTCAGCTACGTGGCGGCGACCCGCTTCGAGCCCGCCCAGGCGCCCGCGCCGGCCCGGGTCATCCGCCGACCCCAGATCCGCAAGGGCCAGGTCCTCCTCGACCTGTGCGAGCCCGACGAACAGCTGCGCCGCACGACGGTCACCAAACGCCACGGCGACCTGTACAAGGCGGCCCGGGACGCGGACTGGGGCGACACCTGGCCGCCGCCCACCGCACAGCCGTAGAAACCACCGGGCCGGTACCGTCAACCCATGGTCAAGAAGCCCACTCCCGACCGCGCCGCTCCCGACCGCGCCACCCCCGACGCCACCCGCCGCAGCGACAGGTCCCGGCGGGCGATCCACGACGCCGCGCTCGCCCTCGTCGCGGAGGTCGGCTACGCGAAGACCACCGTCGAGGGCATCGCCGCGCGGGCCGGTGTGGGCAAGCAGACCATCTACCGCTGGTGGCCGTCGAAGGCGGACGTGCTGCTGGAGGCGTTCATCGACATGGGCGAGCGGGCGGCGCGGGACGCCGGACACGAGCCGTACCGCATCCCCGACACCGGAGACCTCGCCGCCGACCTCAAGGCCGTGCTGCGGGCCACGGTCGACGAACTGCTCGACCCCGCCTTCGAGGCGCCGTCCCGCGCGCTGGCCGCCGAGGGCCTCGTCAACGAGCAGCTCGGCCGCGAGTTCGTGGCCAAGCTCCTGGAGCCCCAACTCCAGCTCTACGTCGACCGGTTGCGCTCGGCCCAGGACGCGGGCGGGGTACGCGCGGACGTGGACCCCCGGATCGCCCTGGAACTGTTCGTCTCCCCGCTCGCCCAGCGCTGGCTCCAGCACACGGGACCGATCTCGTACGCGTACACGGACACCCTCGTCGACTACGCGCTCAACGGTCTCGCGCCCAGGTGACACCCGGTGCCGACAGGCGCCATGGTGTCGGGACCACCCCAGATGTCGGCTCTGCACCCCCCGGAGCGCAGGACGATGGGACCATGAGGCATGCTGTTGGGACGACAGCGAGGCGAGGTGCAGATGAGCGGGGACCGCGCGGATTCGGCCGGCCGGACCGGCCTGCAGGGCAGAATCTCCCAGTGGCTGCGCGGACGCGGGCCCAAGGAGGCCACCGGCGACGGTGGACGTGAGGCCCTGCTGCTGGCGGCCGCCGGAGCGGGGCTGCCGCTCGCGCCCGCCGCGTATCCGGCCGCCGGCTACGGCTGTTCCTGCGACCGCGTGGGCTGTCCCACCCCGGCGCGGCACCCGGTGTCCTTCGCGTGGCAGACGCAGTGCACGACCGACAAGGCGCAGATCGAGCGCTGGGCCCGGCATCAGCCGCAGGCCAACTTCATCACCGCGACCGGCATGGTGCACGACGTCCTGGACGTGCCGCTGGAGGCGGGCCGGTCGGCGCTGGAGCGGCTGCTCGGTGCCGGCGTCGAGGTCGGACCCGTCGCCGAGAGCTCCGACGACCGGCTGCTGTTCTTCACCCTCACCCGCGGCACCCCCGAGGACGAGGACGAGTGGTGGCCGTGCGAGCTGGACTGCCACCCCGAGACGATGGACGAGCACCACGGACTGCGCTGGCACTGCCGCGGGTCCTACGTCCTCGTACCGCCCGCCCGGCTCCCGGGTGACGACGGCCGGTCCGTGCGGTGGGTGCGCGGTCTCGAACACCCGCTGCCCGACCCGCTGAGCCTGCTGGAGACCCTCACCGACGCGTGCGCCCGGTACGCGGGCGAGGAGCCCGACCACGCGAGCGCGGCCTGGCCTTCGCGCCACTGAGCGCTCAACTCTCCTGCGGGGCCGGGTGGTTCAGGATCCGGTTCAGGAGCCCTCGGCCGACGTCAGCCCCTCCAGGCGGGCCATGATCGTCACCTTGCCGCCGCTCTTCGGGTCCAGTGCCACCCCGTTGGAGACGAACTCCATGGTGAGCGACTGCTTGATCTCGCCGGTCGTCAGGGCCTGCACGTTCGCGTTCGGGGTGGGGATCGAGGTGCCCACCGCGGCGGTCTCCTTCTCGAAGCGCCGGGTCGTGAAGAACACCAGCGCGCCGCCGTCCTCGGTGCGCAGCGCCAGCGGGGCGTAGTCGCCGCTGGTGACCGGCTCGTCGATGTACTGCGTCACCAGGCCCGGCTTCTTCGCCGACTTCGCGCGCTGGGAGCGCCACTGGTCGGTGTGCGGGCCGGGGGCGAAGGTCTGCCCGCCGTTCTTCAGGTACGTCGCGTAGTCGTTGCTCAACTGCGCGGGCGGGACGGTGAGTTCGGTGGAGTTGGCGGGCACGGCCTCGGCCCAGCCGGCGGCGTCCTTCTTGACCTCGGGCAGCGAGCCGGGCGAGATCAGCGTCAGATACGCCACCTGGAAGGGCTCGGCCAGGTCGTCGCGGGTGAACACCAGCAGCCAGTGCAGGTTTCCGCCCTTGTTGCCCTTCGCCTCGGCGACGAACCAGCGCGGCCAGCCCGCCTTCTTCGGGATCGTGAACGTCGCGTCGGTCAGCGTCAGCGGCGTGTGCGCCGGATTGCCGGCCGGGCTGTTGGTGTGACCGGCCTTCAGCCGGGCCGCGTCGATGTCGCCCAGGGCGCCGGTGACATGGTCGGCGTCGAGCGAACTGTCGTAGGCCTTGTCCGCCGCGTTGTACGCGGTCGTGAACTGCTGAAGTGCCTTGGCGGCCTCGGCCCGGGTGGTCGCGGGGAGCACCTCGCGCTCGCCGTGCACCACCACACAACCGCTCGCCGTCAGTGACAGAGCGGTCACCGAGGCCGCCGTCAGTACGCGCCGGTCAAGCCTGCGGAGCCTTCGAGGGCCGCGATCCCTGCTCATCAGGTGTCTTCACCTTCCCCTTCCCGGAGGCGAACCCTACCGGGGCGAAGAAGAACGCGAGCGTCGGGATCAGGTACAGCAGCCACACCGTGACCTGGAGGACGGTCGGGTCCGGCTGGAAGTTGAGGACGCCCTTGAGGAGGGTGCCGTACCAGCTGTCCGGCGGGATCGTGTCGCTGATGTCGAAGGCCAGGTTCGTCAACCCCGGGACCCAGTCGGCCTCCTGGAGGTCGTGGAAGCCGTACGCCAGCACGCCCGCCGCGACGACGACCAGCATGGCGCCGGTCCAGGTGAAGAACTTGGCCAGGTTGATCCGCAGGGCGCCGCGGTAGAAGAGCCAGCCCAGGAGGACGGCGGTGGCGAGACCGAGGGCGACGCCGACCAGCGGGCGCGGGGTGCCGTCGCTCGCCGCGTGCACCGACGCCCATACGAACAGGGCGGTTTCGAGGCCCTCGCGGCCGACGGCGAGGAACGCGGTGGCGACCAGCGCGCCCGTGCCCATCGCGAGGGCCGCGTCCAACTTGCCGTGCAGTTCCGACTTCAGGTGCCGGGCGGTGCGCCGCATCCAGAACACCATCCACGTCACCAGGCCGACCGCGACGATCGACAGCGAGCCGCCGAGCGCCTCCTGGGCCTGGAACGTCAGCTCCTGGGAGCCGAATTCGAGCGCGCAGCCGAAACCCATCGCGATGAGCACGGCGACGGCGATGCCGATCCAGATCGGCCGCAGGGCGTCCCTGCGGTCCGTCTTGACCAGGTAGGCGATCAGGATGCAGACGACGAGGCTGGCTTCCAGGCCCTCGCGCAGCCCGATCAGGTAGTTGGAGAACACGCGTCAGGCCTCCTTGGAGAACAGCGTGCTGCCCCACCAGTCGTCCTTGTCGCGGACGCCCGGCGGGACGGCGAAGACCGCCGAACCCACGTGCTGGATGTACTCGTTGAGGGCGTCCTTCGCCGACAGGCTCCGCTGCAGCGGGATGAACCCCTCGCGGACGTCCCGCTGGTAGGCGAGGAAGAACAGGCCCGCGTCCAACCGGCCCAGGCCGTCGGTTCCGTCGGTGAAGGAGTAGCCCCGGCGCAGGATCGTGATCCCGTGGTTGGAGTCGGGGTGCGCGAGCCGGACGTGCGCGTCCGGTTTCATCGCCTTCAGGAACGGCGGGTCGTGCTCCTTGGCCTTGCCGACCGCCGCGCCCTCGCCCTTGTCCCGGCCGAAGATGTCCTCCTGCTCCTGCAGCGAGGTGCGGTCCCAGGTCTCGATGTGCATCCGGATCCGCCGGGCGACCAGATACGAACCCCCGGTCATCCAGGCCGAGTTGGCGTCCCCGTCACCGTCGGCGACCCACACGAACTTCTTCAGCCGGTCCGTCTCGGTGCCCGCGATGTTGCGGGTGCCGTCCTTGAAGCCCATCAGGTTGCGCGGGGTCTGCGCGTTGGGCGTGGTCGAGGACGTCTTGCCGAAACCCAGCTGCGACCAGCGGATGTTGACCGTGCCGAAGCCGATCCTGGCGAGGTTGCGGATCGCGTGCACGGCGACCTGCGGGTCGTCCGCGCAGGCCTGGATGCACAGATCGCCGCCGGTACGGGTCTTGTCGAGGTTGTCGCCGGGGAACTGCGGCAGATCCGCCAGCGCCGCGGGCCGTCGGTCGGCGATCTGGAACTTCTCGCCGAACTTCTCGAACAGTGAGGGACCGAAGCCGATCGTCAGCGTCAGCCGCGAGGGCTTGAGCCCCAGCGCCTCGCCGGTGTCGTCCGGCGGCGCCTCGGCGAGACCGCCGTACGCGCCGTCCCCGACCGCCTTCCCGGCGGTCATCCTTCGTGCCGCCTCGGTCCAGTCCTTCAGCATCCGCACGAACTCGGCGCGGTCCTCGGTCTGTACGTCGAACGCGGCGAAGTGCAGCCTGTCCTGCACCGGCGTGGCGATACCGGCCTGGTTGGCGCCGTGGAAGGCGACCGCCGCGCCCGTCTCGGCGGCGGCCGGGTCCATGTCGTCGCCGGAGCGGACCGCCGCGACCGTGCCGCCGGCCACGGCGGCGCCGAGCGCGAGCCCGGCACCGCCCCAGCCGATCAGCGAACGCCGCGAGGGTGCCTTGGAGTCGGCGGCCTCGGTGGCGGCTTCCTGCGTGTCCGTCATGGTCGGTCCCCTACTTCACGACGGTGGCGGCGAGCTTGGAGAGCGGCTCCGCTAGGGCGTTGACCGCGTCCGACAGCTCCTTCTGCTTGGGCTTGGTGACCGTGGCGTACGACACGAAGCCGTTGTACGCCTTGTCGTGCGGGCTGTCGGAGCGGTACCTGTCCAGCAGCGTGTTGAGCGAGGCGAACTGCTTGTCCAGCTCGGTGGTGAGGGCCGCGTCGTTCTTCTGGGCGACCGGCTTGAGCAGCTCGTACGCCTTCTGCGCGCCGTCGACGTTGGCCTTGAAGTCGCTCAGGTCGGTGTGCGAGTAGCGGTCCTCCTCACCGGTGACCTTGCCGGTGGCGACCTCGTCGAGCAGTTCCTTGGCGCCGTTGGCCATCGAGGTCGGGGTGATCTCCGCCTTGCCGACCCGCTTCTGCCAGTCCTTCAGGTCGGTGAGCAGCTCATCGGCGAGGGCCTTCTGCTCGGCGCCGATCTTCTTGTCCTGCCACAGGGCCTTCTCCAGCGCGTGCCAGCCGGTCCACTTCTGGCCCTTCTCCAGGCCGTCGGCGCGGGTGTCGGTCTTGGGGTCGATGTCCCCGAACGACTCGGCGATCGGCTCGGTGGTCTCCCAGCCGACGCGGGAGGGAGCGTAGGCGTTCTGGGCGGCGGTGAGGTCGCCCGCCTTGATGGCGTTGACGAACGTCTCGACCTTCGGGATCGTCGTGTCGGCCTCGTTCTGCGCGTACTCACGGTAGGCGGCGACGGCCGCGTCCAGCTTCGGGTCGCGCTTGGCGACCGAGCCGCCGGTGACCGTGAGCTTCTGCCGGACGCCGTGGCCCTTCATGCCGGGCCGGCAGGCGATCTCGTACGAACCCGCCTTGACCTCGGCGGTGAGCGTGTACTTGGTGCCCGGGCCGATGTTCTCCTTCTCGGAGACGATCCGGTCGTCCGGGAAGAGGATCTCGACCTCGGTCGCCTTGGAGCCCGTGTTCTCGATCTTCAGGGTGACCTGACCGGCCGCCACCGACGTGGTGGAGGTGTCGCACTTGGAGTCGGCGGCGGTCACCTGGATCGCGTCGTCACCGTCGCCCGAGCTCTTCTCGGTGCAGCCGGTGACGGCGGCCAGGGCCGCGGCGGTGGCGACTGCGGTGACGGCGGAGAGTCTGACGGCTCGCATGCAGGCTCCTGAGGATGGCGAAAAATCGCGTGTCGGGGCTCACACGGGGATGGTGAGGCTCGCCTAACTTAACTGAGCCTTGCCTGCGTGATACCCACCCATGCGGTGATTCAGCTCTCATGGCAGACCTACGGGCACGGGCCGATCACGGCGACCTAAAACGTACCCCAAGAAACCTTCAAAGGAACTTCAAAGGATTCGTCTCGGGGTGATCAGAACCGCGTCCGTGCGCGGGTGTTGAAGGACCTCGACGGGCTGGTCGTAGACCCGGGAGAGCAAGGCCTCGGTGAAGACCTCGGCCGGCGGGCCGGCCGCGGCGACCCGCCCGGCGCACAGGATCGCGACCCGGTGCGCGTAGGCGGCGGCGAGCCCCAGATCGTGCAGTACGACGACCACGGCGTCCCCCGCCCGCGCCCGCTCCCGGCACAGCCGCAGCACCAGCTCCTGGTGTCTCAGATCGAGCGCGGCGGTCGGCTCGTCCAGCAGCAACAGCGGGGCGCGCTGGGCGAGTACGCGTGCGAGGGCGACCCGGGCGCGCTCGCCGCCGCTCAGCGCGTTGAAGGGACGCGCGGCGAACGCGGTCACCTCGGTACGGGCCATCGCGTCGGCGACGGCGAGGTCGTCCTCGGCGGGTGCGGAGGCGTGCGTCGCGAGGTGCGGGGCACGGCCCATCCGGACGACCTCCTCCACGGTGAAGGGGAAGGAGAGCGTCGCCGACTGGGGGAGTACCGCCCGGCGCAGGGCGAGTTCGGGGGTGGTCCACTCGGTGGTGGGGCGGCCGTCGATACGGACAGTGCCGGCGGTCGGCGGCAAGTCGGCGGCGAGTGCGCCCAACAGGGTGGACTTTCCCGCCCCGTTGGGCCCGACCAGGGCGAGGATCTCGCCGGCCCGCGCCTGCACGTCGACACCGTGCAGCACCTCACGGGTCCCGAGCCGAATGTGAAGCCGCACGGCCTCGGCGAGTACGTCTCCGGGTTCGGCGGGGGTGGGTGGGGTCGGCCGGGGGCGCAGGAGTCTCATACGGCCGTCCTTGGGCGGAGGGGGCGGAGGGGGGCGGAGGGGGCGGAGGAAGGCGGAAGGGGGTGGATTGGCGCTCAGGTGGGATGTGGGTCGGGGCCGGGCCGGGGGGTGTCCGTCCTCGGTCCGGTGGCACATGGAGTTCTGGACGGGCCGTGTCTTGACACCGGACACTGCGGGCGGACACCCCCCGGCCCGTCCCCTTCCCGCCGTACGCGGCTGCGGGTGGTTCACCGCCGGGGGCCCTGGGTGTCGTGGTCGTCGGCGGTCGGACAGCGGCGGAGTGCGTCGTCCTCGTGGACTGTCGTGGGTGGGGTGGCGGCGGTCGCCGCGGCGGCGAGGTCGTCTAGGGCGGCGCGGAGCGCCTGCAGGGCGGGCAGGCGGAGTTGGGGCCGGTTGAGCGCACGCCCGGCGGACGGGGGCGGGGGCAGGGGAGGCGGGACGAGGGCGGGGTGCCGGCATAGCGCAGGGCCAGGACGCCCGCGTATCGCATGACCTCAACACCCCTCGACACCTGGTCGCTGTCCATGAATGGGCGGCGCCTCATGCCCAACCCCCTTGTCTGCGTCGGGTTCTGAGGAGCAGCCAGAAGAAGAACGGGCTGCCCAGGAGGGCGGTGAGGACGCCGAGGGGGAGTTCCGCGGGGGCGGCGATCGTGCGGGCCGTGAGGTCGGCCGCCAGGAGGACCAGCGCGCCGAGCAGGGCGCTGCCGGGGACGAGGAAGCGGTGGCCGGGGCCCGCCGCCATGCGCAGCAGGTGCGGGACGACCAGGCCGACGAAGCCGATGATGCCGGAGACGCTGACCGCGGCAGCGGTGAGCAGGGCGATCAGAAGGACCAGTGTCAGGCGCAGCCTTTCCACGTCCACACCGAGGTGCCGGGCCGGGCGTTCGCCGAGCGCGAGGAGGTCCAGGCGGCGGGAGTACAGGGGCGCCAGGGCCAGGCCGAGCGCCGCGCACGGCAGCACCGCGAGCACCTTCGGCCAGGTCGCCTGGGAGAGCGAGCCGAGCTGCCAGAACGTGATCTGGTTGACGGCCGTGGTGTCCGCGAAGAAGAGGAACAGACCGATCAGCGCCCCCGCGAAGGCGTTCAGCGCGATGCCGGTCAGGATCAGCGTCACGACCTCCGTACGGCCGCCGGAGCGCGAGGTCGCGTACACCAGCAGGACCGTGCCGAGCCCCGCCACGAAGGCGAACACCGAAACCGTCCACGTGCCAAGGAAGTTCAGCCCGAACGCGATCACCGCGACCGCGCCCACCGCCGCGCCCGACGAGATGCCGATGACCCCGGGCTCGGCGAGCGGATTGCCGAACACGCCCTGCATCAACGCGCCCGCACAACCCAGCGAGGCACCCACCAGTAGCGCGAGCACGATCCGTGGGAAGCGCACGTTCCACAGGACCGACTCCGGTACGCGGTCCAGGGCCGCGCCGCCGAGTCCGATCCGGTGCTGGACGGAGGAGAGGACGTCACCGACCGGGATGGGGTAGGCGCCGAGCCCGGCGGCGGCGGGCACGAGGATCAGCAGGGCGAGCACCAGACCTGCGGTCAGGGTCCAGGCGGTGCTGCGTCGGGGGCGTGCCGGTGCGGGGCTCTCCGTCACCAACCGCTTGTCGAGAACGGTCACTTGGCGTCGCCGTACAGCTGGTCGACGATCGACTTCAGCACCTGGTCGGTGCGCGGCCCGTAGTTGAGCAGCACGCCGTCCTCGATCGAGACGACCCGGCGGTTCATGCCGGCCGGGGTCTGGGCCACGCCCGGGATCTTCACCAGTCCGTCCATGCCCCCGACTGACTCAAGTCCCTTGGTCATGACGAGGATCGCGTCCGGCGCGGCCTTCGCCAGGGCCTCCGTGGTGATGGCCGTGAAGTCCTTGTCCAGCCCCGACTCGGCGCCCGCGTCGACCGCCCCGGCCGCCTCCAGGAGCGAGGTCGCGCCCGAGCCCTTGCCGCCGATGAGATAGACGGAGGCCGAGCCGCGCAGATAGAGGAAGGCGACCCGCGGTTTGTCCGTGTGCGTGGGAACTGCTTTCTGTGCGGCGGCTATTCGTGCTTCGGAGCGCTTCGTCAGTTCCCTCCCCGCGGCCGGTACGCCGAGCGCGTCGGCGACCGCCTGGATGCGCGGGCCGACGTCGTCGAGGCCCTGGGCCGGGTCGACGACCAGGACCGGGACACCGGCGGCGCGGATCTGCCCCATCGCCTCCTCCGGTCCCGTCGTGGCCTCGGCGAGGACCAGATCCGGCTTGAGGGACAGCACGCTCTCGGCGGAGACGTCGTGGTTGCGGGTGACCACCGGGAGCTTCGCCGCCTGTTGGAAGGTGGCGGTGATGTCCCGGGCGACCACCCGGTCGCCGAGCCCGAGCGTGAACACGATCTCGCTGAGGCTGCCGGAGAGCGGCACGATCCGCCGCGCGCCGGAGACGGTCACCTTGTTGCCGTCGGCGGAGGTGACGGTCACCGGCAGGTCGGGCTCCGGGGTGCCGGCCAGCGGTTCCACCCGGTTGGCCGCCGTGGTCGTAGCCGCCGCAGGGGTCTTGCTTTCGCCCCCTCCGCAGGCGGTCGCGGTGAGCGTGAGGGCGAGCACGGAGACCAGTGCTCCTGCCAGTCGAGTGCGCAAGCGTCGCACGGTCCCGTTCGTCCTTCCGGTTCACGCCCGGTCCATGACCAGGTCCGCCGACTGTTTTCGGCAGGCAAAGCTTAGGTTAGCCTTACCTTCGTTCGCTACCGGCAGTCGTATCCGGAGGACTTTCCATGCCCGCGCGCCTACGTGCCCTGATCACCGTGCTGTGCACGGCCGTGCTGGGCGCCCTGCTGCTCCCGGTCACTGCCGCGCACGCGGACAGCAGCACCGTGCGGGGAGGCCGGCTCGACTGGGGCATCAAGTCGTCCTTCCAGAGCTATGTCACCGGCCCGATAGCCAAGGGGAGTTACTCCCTCACCGGCGGCGCGGCGACCGTGGGCAGCAGCCAGTTCCGCTTCCCCTCGGCGACCGGCACCTATGACGGCACCACCGGCGCGTTCAACGCCTCCTATGCCGGCGGGGTGCACTTCGTCGGCCACAAGGAAGGCGACGGCACCTACCAGCTGGACCTCACCCTCAGTCGCCCCACCGTCCGCCTCTCCGGCGCCACCGGAACGCTCTACCTGGACGTCGTCAGCAAGGCGAAGGGCACCGGGACGGTCACGACGTCCTCTCAAGTGCCCTTCGCCACCCTCTCGTTGGGCGGCATCAACATGAAGGGCGGCGGCACCTCGGTCGTCCTGAACAACCTGCCCGCCACCCTCACCGCCCAGGGCGCCAGGTCCTTCGCCGGCTACTACTCGGCCGGCACCGCCCTGGACCCCGTCAGCCTCACGGCGGACATCCAGGCGGCCAGGGCCACTTCCTCGCCGACGCCCACCAAGTCAGCGGCGAAGAAGGAGAAGAAGCCGGCCGCCACCGACGCCATCAAGGACGGCGCCGCCGACTGGGGCGTGCGCCGCACCTTCCGCGAGTACGTCACCGGTGACATCGCCCGCGGCACGTGGACGCTGTCCGACGGTGCCGAGGACGGCGGCGCGCTCTTCCGCTTCCCGGACGGCGAAGGGACGTATGAGAAGGGTGAGTTGACCGCGAGTTTCGCCGGCGCGGTCCGCTTCACCGGCGAGCAGGGCCTCGATCTGAGGCTGCGCGCGGTGCAGGCCGCCGTGCGGGACGGCAAGGGCACCCTCTACGCCGACGTCACGAGGGCGGACTTCACCGGTGAGAAGGTTCCGCTGGTCACCTTCCCAGCGAAGGGCCTCAAGGCCGCCGACGGAGTGGTGAAGCTGACCGAGGCCCCCGCGAAGCTCACCGCCAGGGGCGCCAAGGCCTTCGGCGGCATGTACCAGGCGGGCACCGCGATGGACCCGGTCTCCCTGGCCGTCGCCCTCACCGGCGACGCCGTCCTCCCCGCCCTGCCCGACCTGGGCAGCACACCCACCCTGAGCCCCACGCCCTCGAAGCCGTCCGCTGAACCGGTCCGCGCCGCGAGCACCACCGACGGCGACGGTTTCCCGGTCCTCCCCGTGGGCCTCACGGGCGGCGCCCTGCTGCTGACGGCCGCCGCCTACGCGGTGATCCGCGCCCGTCGCACCCGAGCCACGGCCGACAAGGGCTGATCCCCCCGCAAACGCCACCACCACCATCATCACGAGGAGACGATCCCGCCATGCCAGCCGCCACACCCAGATCCATCGCCCTCGCCGCCGCCGTCGCGGTCACCCTGGGCGCCGGCGCGTTCGCCGCGACCAGCGCGTCGGCCGCCGAAGTGCCGCTCAGCGGCTACGAGTTGACGTGGGGCATCAAGCAGTCGTACCGCACCTACGTGACCGGCGCCGCGGCCGGCACCTTCACCCCGGCGGGCGGCGCCTCGCAGGCGGCGGGCAACGGCGCCTTCACCTTCGTCCAGGGCGCGGGCAGTTACGACTCCGACGCGCACACGGTGGACCTCGCCTTCCAGGGCAGCCTGAACGTCGTCTCCACGCTGCACGGCTTCGACATCAGCCTGTCGGACGTCCAGTTCGACAGCAAGGACGCCGAGTTGACGGCGGACGTGACCAAGGGCGGGACGACGACACAGGACGTGCCGCTCGCGAAGGTCACCGTCACGCGCGAGTTGAAGGACATGGCGACCACGCTGACCAAGGAGGCCGCCGACACCCTCGGCAGCCCCGGCTACGAGGGCGCGGCCGGCGACCCGCTGACGGTGACGGCTCCGACCCCGCCCAGCTCGCCGCCGCCGTCGACGACGCCCACCCCGACCCCGACGCCCACACCCACCCCGACCACCACCCCCACCGCGACGCCCACGGCGACGGACACCGCCACTCCCTCGCCGACGCCCTCCGAGTCGGAGTCCGAGCCCGCTGCCGAGGGCGAGATCCTCGACGGCAGGCTCGGCTGGGGCGTCAAGGAGTCCTTCCGCACCTACGTCGTGGGCAGCGTCGCCAGCGGCAGGATCACGGCATCGGACGGCGCGACCCAGGCCACCGGCAACGGCGCCTTCACGTTCCCCGACGCGACCGGCTCCTACGACAACGACGCGGACACCCTCTCCGTCGCCTTCGAGGGCGCGGTGAACTTCAAGGGCCATGAGACGAACGGCACTTACGCCCTCGACCTCACCCTCAGCGGCCTGGAGGTCGACCTCGACGGCGGCAAGGGCGAGCTGACCGCGGACGTCACCAGCCTCGGCAAGGCGACCGCCGACGTGGTCCTGGCCGACCTCAGCACCAACGACGCCGCCCTCACCCCCGAGGACGACGTCATCACCGTCTCCGGCATCACCGCGACCCTCACCGAGGCCGGTGCGAAGGCCTTCAGCGGCTACTACGCCTCCGGCGCTGAACTCGACCCCGTCACCCTCTCGGTGGCCCTCAGCGACGACGCCACCTTGCCGTCCGACGGCAGCTCGAGCGGTTCCGGCACCTCCTCCGGCCCTTCCTCCGGCGGCTCCACCGGCGGTTCGGGCACGACCGGCTCGACGACGGGCGGCATCAGCGGCGGCCTCGCGTCGACCGGCTCGGACGTACCGGTCACCGCACTCGGCACGGCCTCGGCGGTCGCGGTGGCGGCGGGCGCGGGAGTCGTGTTCGCGATGCGCAGGCGGCGTACGCAGGCGTAAGTCCTTGCCGGACCGGGGGCGCAGGGAACCGCCTGTGTCCCCGGGATGCTTCAATTCCCGCGTGACCGACTACGACGTGCTCCGTGTCTTCTGCGCGCCCAACGGCGGATACGGCAACGAACTCGCCGTCGTCCGCGAGGGCTCGACCCTGCCCGACCCGGACGAGCGGCAGGCGTTCGCGGGCAAACTCGGCTTCAGTGAGACCGTGTTCGTCGACGACCCCGAGCGCGGGGTCATCGACATCTACACCCCCACCCTGCGCCTGCCCTTCGCCGGCCACCCCTGCGTCGGCTCGGCCTGGCTCCTCGACGTGCCCGAACTGGTCACTCCGGCCGGGGTCGTGGGCGCTCGCCTCGACGGCGAGTTCAGCTGGATCGAGGCCCGCGCGGAGTGGGTGCCGCCGCGCACCCTGCGCCAGTACGGCACGGCCGCCGAGGTCGACGCCCTGCCGGTGCCGCCGCCGGGGGAGTGGCTCTACGCCTGGGCCTGGGAGGACGAGGCCGCCGGACGCGTCCGCGCCCGCGCCTTCCCCGGCCGCGACGACGGCATCGACGAGGACGAGGCGACGGGCGCGGCGGCACTGCTCCTGACGGACCAGCTGGGACGGGCGCTCAACATCACGCAGGGGGCCGGGTCGCAGATACTGACGGCTCCGCAGCCTGGGGGATGGGTGGAAGTCGGCGGGCGAGTGTTTCTGGAACGCTAGGTCAGGCGCTGAGCGAGAACTCCTCGCCCAACGCCCGGAAGACTCCCGTGTTCAGCGCGAACGCGTTCTTGCACTCGGACACGATTCGCTGCTTCTCCAAGTCATCCGCCCGCACCGCGTCCAGCAGTTCCCGGTAACCCCGCTTGAACGCCGCCGGGTTGGCGATCTCCTCGAAGACGTAGAACCGCACGCCGTCGCCCTTGCGCGCGAACCCCCACGTCCGCTCCGCCTTGTCGCGGATGATCTGGCCGCCGGAGAGATCGCCGAGGTAGCGCGTGTAGTGGTGGGCGATGTAACCGGCCGGCCACTGCTCGGCGCACTCCCGCACCCGGTCCGCGTACGCATGCGTCGCCGGCAGTGCGGTCAGGCCGGACCGCCAGTCGGCTCCCCGCAGATGCGTCAGGTCCCGCTCCAGCGCGGGCAACCGGAACAACTCGGGCTGAATGAAGGGCCCGGCCACCGGATCCGACGCCAGTCGCGCCGCGGCCGCCTCCAACGCCTCGTACACGAACCACAGTTGCTCGGTGTAGCGCGCGTACGCGTCCACCCCCAGCCGCCCGCCGAGCAGATCGCTCATGAACGTCGAGGTCTCCGCCTCCACATGCTGCTCGTGGGAAGCGGTGCGGATGACTGTCGAGAAGGAGTCCATGCGCGCCATTTTCTGAGGTAAGCCTTACCTAAGTCAACAGCTTCCCGACTTTTGGTCGGTAAAGATGCCGACAGCGTGTCGGTAAAAGAGTACAAGAAAACGGCCCGCCCTCCGAGAGAGCGAGCCGCTTCGGCATCGATCCGAGCCGTGTACCCCTCCGGAGGACTACGGCAGCGTGAGGATCTCCGCCCCCGTCTCCGTCACCACCAGCGTGTCCTCGAACTGGGCCGTCCGCTTCCGGTCCTTCGTCACGACCGTCCACCCGTCGTCCCACATGTCGTACTCGTACGTCCCGAGCGTCAGCATCGGCTCGATCGTGAACGTCATCCCGGGCTGGATGACCGTCGTCGCGTGCGGGCTGTCGTAGTGCGGGATGATCAGCCCGGAGTGGAAGGACGAGTTGATCCCGTGGCCGGTGAAGTCCCGGACCACGCCGTAGCCGAAGCGCTTGGCGTACGACTCGATGACCCGGCCGATGATGTTGATCTGCCGGCCCGGCCTGACGGCCTTGATCGCCCGGTCGAGGGCCTCCCGGGTCCGCTCCACCAGCAGCCGCGACTCCTCGTCGACGTCCCCGACCAGGTAGGTCGCGTTGTTGTCGCCGTGCACCCCGCCGATGTACGCCGTCACGTCGAGGTTGACGATGTCGCCGTCCCGCAGCACGGTCGAGTCCGGAATGCCGTGGCAGATCACCTCGTTGACGGAGGTGCACAGGGACTTGGGAAAGCCGCGGTAGCCGAGCGTCGACGGATAGGCGCCGTGGTCGCACATGTACTCGTGCGCCACCTTGTCCAGTTCGTCGGTGGTGACGCCGGGGGAGATCAGCTTCGCGGCCTCCGCCATCGCCCGCGCGGCGATCCGCCCGGCGACGCGCATCGCCTCGATCGTCTCGGGCGTCTGCACCTCCGGCCCGGTGTACGGCGCCGGCGCGGGCTTGCCCACGTACTCGGGGCGGCGGATGTTTCCGGGTACTTGACGGGTGGGGGAGAGCTCCCCTGGTACGAGCAGCGACTGGCCAGACATGCCAGCGAGTCTAACGAGCCGCCGTGGGGGAACATGTCGGTGGCGAGAGGAGCAGGTCATGGCCTTGTTCAAGAAGCGCACGGTCGGCAAACCGGGCGAGTGGTACTACTGCCTCGAACACAAGACGGTCGAGGAGGGGCCCGACTGCCCCGGCAAGAACCGCTTCGGGCCCTACGCGAGCCGTCAGGAGGCCGAGCACGCGATGGAGACGGCCCGCGAGCGCAACCTGGAGTGGGAGAACGACCCCAACTGGCACGACGCCCCCAAGGGCGGCCCCGAGGGCAAGTAGCCGGACCCGGGCCCGGTCGGAGGCGCGGACCCACGTCCGTGCTTCCGCCCGGGCCCCATGCCTGTCTCCACCACCTCCGTGCCGATGCCGGTGCCCGATGGGGATGCCAATGCCTACGCCTGGGTCTACGCCTGGGCCTGCGCCTGGCTCGCCGACGGCACCGCGGCGGTCGCCTTCCGCTGCGCACGCACGCGTGCCGCGTGCTCGCTGGTCCGCTCGTCGTAGCGCATCAGCCCCGGCAGGCACAGCGCCAGCAGCCCGACCGCGCCCGCGCACAGCAGCCCGCCCGACCAGACGGACGCCCGTACGCCCCACCAGGCGGCGAATCCGCCCGACCTGACCTGGCCGAGGGTGGGTCCGACGGAGTACGAGAGCAGTTCGATCCCGGCGAGCCGGCCCCGTAGCTCGTCTGGGATGGTCTGGTTCCACATGGCGCTGCGGAAGATGCCGCTGACCATGTCGCAGCTGCCGGCCACGGTCAGGAAGAGCAGCACCAGCCATACGTTGCCGGCGACGCCGGCGCACGCGATCGCCAGGCCCCACAGCGCGGCCGACAGGACCACCATCCGCCCGTGCCGGTGCACCCGCGAGGTCCAGCCGCCGGTCAGGCCCACCAGCATCGCCCCGAACGGCACGGCCGCGTACATCAGGCCCAGTGACCACTCGGCGTTCAGCTCGTCCGCGAGGAAGGGCAGCAGGGCGAGCGGCATCGCCAGGAACATCGCGGCCAGGTCGACGGCGTAGGTGCCGAGCAGTTCCTTGCGGCTCCAGGCGTACCGGGCGCCCTCGACGATCGCGGCCAGCGACGGCTTCGCGGCCTCGCGCGCGGCGGGGGCGGCGGCGATGCGGACCATGAGGGCGGCGGAGACGACGAAGGTCAACAGGTCGGCGCCGTACGCCCAGCCGAGGCCCGCGTATGCCACGACCACGCCCGCGAGGGCCGGTCCGGCGACGCCGCCGACCGTCCAGCGCAGCGCGTTCAGCGAGGCCGCGGCCGGCAGGTGTTCGTGCGCCACGATCCGGGGCCAGAGCGAGTCGAGGGCGGGGCGCTGTACGGAGACCAGGGCGGAGGAGAGCGCGGCGACGACGTACAGCGGCCAGACGGCGGGGCTCGGCAGCAGCGCGTTGACCAGCAGCAGCGCGGACAGCAGGCCCTGTCCGGCCTCCGTCCACAGGATCAGCTTCCGCTTGTCCAGGGCGTCGGCCAGCGCACCGCCGTACAGCCCGAAGACGATCAGCGGCACCAGCTCCACGGCCCCGATCGCCCCCACGGCCGCCGCGGACTCGGTGAGTTCCTTGATCTGCACCGGCAGCGCGACGAAGGTCAGAAAGCTGCCGAAGGTCGAGATCATCCCCGAGAACCACAGCCGCCGGAAGTCCCGTGAGGCCCGCCAGGGGGCGAGATCGGGCAGGAGGCCGCGCAGGCGGGAGGGGGTTTCGGGGGCGTCTTCGGTCACGAAGTGCCATGTTCGGGCTGCATGGCTGCCCGGGGCAAACGCTTTTCCGGGCGCCCCACCTGCGGTGCCTCGCCCCTACCGGGCTACCAGCGGGCCGGCGGCGGTGCCGTCAACTGGTCGGCCAGCCGGGACAGGCGGTCCCTGAAGCGGCGGTGGCCCCGGGGCGCGGGGAGCGGGGTCTCGCCGGCCGCCGCGCTCACCAGGTGCTGGACGGTGTCGAGGTCGAGTTCGGAGCCCTGCGGGACCGTGAGTGACTCGTGGGCCAGGGAGACCAGTTGCTCTTCACCGGGGCCCAGCGCCAGGACCGTCGCCCCGGCCCGGCGGGCGTCGTGCACACGCTCCAGGAGGGGCACGTCCGGTCCGCCCGGCGACACCACGAGCAGCGTCTCGCCGCGCCGGGCCGCCGCCAACCGGCCGAGACCGACGGCCAGATGGGCGGGGTCCGCGGCCTGTGCCCCGTGCCGTACGAGCGTCGGTGCCAGTTCCGGCGTACCCGACCAGGCGGCCTCGTCGACGAGGTGGGCCGCCAGATGCCAGGGCTCGTACTCCGGGGTGCCGACGAGGAGCAGCCCACCGCCGTGCGAGACGACCGACCCGCGCAGCGCCCCCGCGAACCTCCTTGTGGCGCCCAGCCATTCGGTCCCGGCGAGCACTTCACGCAGCAGCGCGACACGTACGGAGTCCATGCCCCGCATCCTGCACCAACCGGCGGTTCGTGATCCGGTGTTCACCACGAATTCGCCCAACTTGGGCAATCGGGTCAGTTGTCGGAGATCAACGACGATCACGAGGAGTACGTCCATGGCAGAGGCCACCGTCCCCTTCCGCGCCGGCCGCGAGGGGTACGCCAGTTATCGGATCCCGGCCGTGGTCCGCACCGCCGCCGGCACCCTGGTCGCCTTCTGCGAGGGCCGGGTCGCCTCCGCGCGCGACTACGGCCACATCGACATCGTGGTCAAGCGGTCCACCGACGGCGGCCGCACCTGGGGCCCGCTCCAGGTCGCGGCGAGCAACGGCACCGACCTCGCCGGCAATCCCGCCCCGGTCGTCCTCGACACCGGCCGGATCCTCCTGGTGCACGTCCGGTCGGCCGCCACCGCCTCCGAGGACCTGATCCTGCGGGGCGAGGTGACGGACGCCGACGGACGCCGGGTGTGGGTGCGGCACAGCGACGACGACGGGCTCACCTGGTCGGACCCGGTCGAGATCACCGCGTCGGTGAAGCGGCCCGGCTGGCGCTGGTACGCCACCACCCCCGGCCACGCCCTGCAGTTGAGCACCGGAAGGGTCGTCGTCCCCGCCAACCACACCCTGCCGCCCACCGGCACCGACATCGGCGACGAGGCCAAGTACAACAGCGGCCACTGCCTGCTCAGCGACGACCGGGGCGAGACCTGGTACCTCGGCTACGTCGACGAGAACACCAACGGCTACATCAACTGCAACGAGACCACCGCCGCCGAACTCCCCGACGGCCGCGTCTACTTCAACACCCGCAACGACTCCCCGTCGCCCGGCAACCGCGCCGACGCCCACTCCGAGGACGGCGGCCGGACCCTGCACACCCCCTTCCGCCCCCAGGCCGGCCTCACCGGACCCGTCTGCGAGGGCAGCCTGCTCCAGCTCGACGACCCCGACGTCCTCCTCTTCTCCGGCCCCGCCCTCCCCGACGGCCGCGCCCTGATGACCGTCCGCGCCTCCACCGACAGCGGGAGGACCTGGCGTCCGGTCTTCACGGCCGACGGCCTGCCCGCCGCCTACTCCGACCTCGTCCGCGTCGACGCCCGGACGGTCGGACTCCTCTACGAGACCGGCGACTTCGGGGCGTACGAACGAGTCGTATTCCGCACAGTGCCCGTGACGGCGCTCACCTGACCGGCGAGGGGGGTCGGGGCGCACGTACAGTCGGCCCATGACCTCTACCGACAGTGCTGCACAGACCCCCGCGAAGGCCCCCGCCAAGGACCCGTGGGACCTCCCCGACGTCTCCGGTCTGGTCGTCGGCGTCCTCGGCGGGACCGGCCCGCAGGGCAAGGGCCTCGCCTACCGGCTGGCCCGGGCCGGCCAGAAGGTGATCATCGGCTCGCGGGCCGCAGAGCGCGCGCAGGCCGCCGCCGACGAGCTCGGGTACGGCGTCGAGGGCGCCGACAACGCGGAGACCGCGCGGCGCAGTGACGTCGTGATCGTCGCCGTGCCCTGGGACGGCCACGGCAAGACCCTTGAGTCCCTGCGCGAGGAACTGGCCGGCAAGCTGGTCGTCGACTGCGTCAACCCGCTCGGCTTCGACAAGAAGGGCGCCTACGCGCTGAAGCCGGAGGAGGGCAGCGCCGCCGAACAGGCCGCCGCCCTGCTGCCGGACTCCCGGGTCGCCGCCGCCTTCCACCATCTCTCGGCGGTCCTGCTGCAGGACCCGGAGATCGAGGAGATCGACACCGATGTGATGGTCCTCGGCGAGGAGCGGGCCGACGTCGAGATCGTGCAGGCCCTGGCCGGCCGCATCCCCGGCATGCGCGGAGTCTTCGCCGGCCGGCTGCGCAACGCCCACCAGGTGGAGTCCCTGGTGGCGAACCTGATCTCGGTGAACCGCCGCTACAAGGCACACGCGGGGCTGCGCGTCACGGACGTGTGAGCGGGTGGGGGAGACTGGTGGGTGCCCGTCAGTTTCCCCCGTCCCTCGACAGGAGCCGATCGAATGCCCCGCCTGGCCCTCTACGCCCTCGTCGTCTGCGTCCTCGCGGTGGCCGCGGCGGTCGTCTCCTTCGTGCAGGGCAGCTGGATCGGCATCGTGTGGGTGCTGCTGGCGGGGCTGTCGTCCAACATGTGCTGGTACTACCTGAGGCGAGGCCGGGGCACCGAGACCCGTTCCGTCACCCGCTGACCGAGCAGAAGTCGTTCGTTCCCTGCCAGAAGCGGTACAGCTCCTGACCGCAGTAGGTCGAGAAGTCGTTGATCCCCAGGCCGCGCAGGATCGCGTCGATCACGTCGAAGAAGTACGTGTTGATCGACGGCACCCACAGCAGCGCGAACACGAACAGCAGGCCGAACGGCGCGAACGGCTCCACCTGGCGCTTGACGTTGTACGACAGCCAGGGCTCGATCACGCCATAGCCGTCCAGACCGGGCACCGGCAGGAAGTTCAGGATCGCGGCCGTGACCTGGAGCAGCGCGAGGAAGGCCAGCGCGAACTGGAAGTCCCGCGGCACCCCGTCCAGCGCGTGCAGCCAGAACGGCGCGGTGCAGATGGCCGCGAACAGCACGTTCGTCAGCGGGCCCGCCGCCGAGATCAGGCTGTGCTTCCAGCGCCCGTGGATCCGTCCCCGCTCGATGAACACGGCCCCACCGGGCAGACCGATGCCGCCCATGATCACGAAGAGCACGGGGAGCACGATGCTGAGCAGGGCGTGCGTGTACTTCAGCGGGTTCAGCGTGAGATAACCCTTGGAGCCCACGGAGATGTCGCCGCTGTGCAGCGCCGTACGCGCGTGTGCGTACTCGTGCAGACACAGTGAGACGATCCAGGCGGCCGTCACGAACAGGAACACGGCCACGCCGGGCTGCTCGGCGAACCCCGTCCAGGTGGCCCATCCCGTGACCGCCGTGACGGCCAGGATCCCGAGGAAGACGGGACTGATCCGGCGGTCGCTGTGGCGGGTGGTGGCGGTGGTCATCGGGCTCCCTGGACTGAATGCGCGCGCGGTGGGACTGCCCGACGGTACCGGGCGTACGGGGAAAACGTCTCGCGAAGGGTCCTTGGTTCCGGGGAAGGTGGGGGGATGGGGCGTCGAGAAGCGGTGGGGTGCGTGAAGCGTGGGGCGGGGCCGCGTGCGGGATCGGTTCCCTGAGCCCGCCCGATCCCCCTGAGGCCGCCGAAACCCCCTGATCCAGCCCCCGCGCCACCCCGTGTACCCGAACCCCGTGACCGGCCCCGATACGACCGGAGACAATGGACCCCGTGCGCTACCGCATTCTCGGCACCACCCAGGCACTCCGCCCCGACGGCACGGCCGTCCCGGTCGGCGGGACGCGGCTGCGCGCGCTGCTCACCGTGCTCGCTCTGCGGCCCGGGCGGACGGTTCCCGCGAGCCTCCTGGTGGACGAGGTGTGGGGCGGGGACCCGCCGGCGGACGCGACCGGTGCGCTGCAGGCGCTGGTGGGCAGGTTGCGCCGGGCGCTCGGTGCCGAGGCGATCGCCTCGGCGGAGAGCGGGTACCGGCTCGCCGTCGCCGCCGACGACATCGACCTGCACCGCTTCGAGCGGCTGACCGCCGAGGGGCTGCGGGCGCTGGCCGACGGCAACCCCGCGAAGGCGGCGGAGGCCCTGGACGACGCGCTGGCCCTGTGGCATGGCCCGGCCCTGGCCGACCTGCCCGACCGCACGGGGGAGGCGTCCCGCTGGGAGACCCGGCGCCTGGACGCCCGCCGCGCCCGGCTCTCGGCCGCGCTCGCCCTCGGCGACGCGGACACGGCCCTGCCCGAACTGACCGCCCTGTGCGACACCCACCCCCTCGACGAAGCCCTCCAGACCCTGCGCCTCAAGGCCCTGCGCGCCGCCGGCCGCACGGCGGAGGCGCTGGCCGCCTACGAGGACGTACGGCGGCTCCTGGCGGACCGGCTCGGCTCCGACCCGGGGCCTGAACTGCGCGCCCTGCACGGGGAGTTGCTCCGGTCGGCGGACGGGGAGGCGGGTGCCGCGAGCACCCCTCGCCCCTCGGCGCCGGCCGCTGCCCAGACCACACCCGCCCCGCCTCTTGGCAACCTCAGGGCCCGGCTCACCTCCTTCGTCGGCCGGGAGGCCGACATCGATGCCATCCGGGGTGACATCGCCGCCGCCCGGCTGGTGACGCTGCTCGGACCCGGCGGGGCCGGGAAGACACGGCTGTCGCAGGAGGCCGCCGAGAAGGTGCGGTACGCCACCCGGGACGGCGTCTGGCTCGCCGAACTCGCTCCCGTGGACGACCCGGACTCCGTGCCGGAGGCCGTGCTCACCGCCGTCGGCGCCCGCGAGACCGTGCTGTACGGCGCCGGTGCCGAGGCCATGCGGGCGGCGGGCAGCGACCGGCACGACGAGCCCCTGGACCGGCTCGCCGAACACCTCGGCAAACGCCGCATGCTGATCGTCCTCGACAACTGCGAGCACGTCATCGACGCCGCCGCCCGCCTCGTCGAGGAGCTCCTGGCCCGCTGCCCCGAACTGACGGTGCTCGCCACCAGCCGTGAACCCCTCGGCGTACCGGGGGAGTTGCTGCGGCCCGTGGAGCCGCTGCCCGAGCCGAGCGCGCTGCGGCTGCTCGCCGACCGCGGGGCCGCCGCCCGGCCCGGGTTCCGGGTCGAGGACGACCCCGAGGCCTGTGCCGAGATCTGCCGTCGGCTCGACGGACTGCCGCTGGCCATCGAGCTCGCGGCGGCCCGGCTGCGGATGTTGACGCCGCGTCAGATCGCCGACCGGCTCGACGACCGCTTCCGGCTGCTCACCTCCGGCAGCCGTACCGTCCTGCCCCGCCAGCAGACCCTGCGCGCGGTCGTCGACTGGTCCTGGGACCTGCTCGACGCGGACGAACGGGACGTCCTGTGCCGCCTTTCGGTGTTCGCCGGCGGCTGCGACCTCGTCGCGGCCGAGGCGGTGTGCGGCCCGGTCGCGCTGGAGGCGCTGGGCTCGCTCGTCGACAAGTCCCTTGTGGTGGCGGCCCCTTCGGGCGACGACGGCATGCGCTACCGGCTCCTGGAGACCGTCGCCGAGTACGCGGGGGAGCGCCTCGACGAGACCGGCCGGCGCGCCGCCACCGAGCGCGCGCATCTGACGTACTACCGCGAACTCGCCCGCACCACCGACCCGTTGCTGCGCGGCCCCGGACAGCTCGCCGCCATCGAACTGCTGGAGCGCGAGTACGAGAACCTGCGCACCGCCCTGCGGCACGCCGTCGCCGAGCGCGACGAACAGGAGGCCCTCAGCCTCGCCCTGTCGCTGGTCTGGTACTGGCAGATGCGCGACGCCCGCATCGAGGCCCGCAACTGGTGCGCCGAGGTCATGGCCCTGGGTCCCGACCCCTTCGCCGTCCCGCTGCGCCGCGCCGCCCCCGTCCGCGAGCGCTGCACCGACGTCCCGCCCCCGCTGACCGGCGAACTCCTCGCCGAGGCCCGCCGCGGCATCCATCTCGCCCATCTCGCCTGCATGGACACCGAGTTGGAGGCCTGGGAGTCCCCGGCGGCCAAGGAGAAACTGCGCCTGATCACCGAGGTCTACGAACCCGGCATGCCGCAGACCTGCCGCACCCCCGCCATGCTCTGGTTCTACGCCGTGATGCTGACCGGCAACGTGGACATGCTGCCGGTGATCCTCGACGCCTGCGTCCACACCTGCCGCACCACCCCCGGCATGGAGTGGGAGCTGGCCGCCACCCTCCAGATGCGCGCCAACCTCCTGGCCAACCGCAGCGACTGGGCCGGTGACGCCGCTCGTGACGCCGACGAGTCGCTGCGGATCTTCGACCGGCTCGGCGACGCCTGGGGCACCGCGGAGGCGCTGTCCGCGCGCGGCGAGGCCCGGGAGCGGATCGGCGAGTACGTGCTCGCCGCGGGGGACTACGAGGCGGCCACCGAGCAGGCGCAGCGGCTGGGCGCCCGCGGTCAGGTGGCGGTGCTGCAGGCCCGGCTCGGCAGCGCGCTCATCGAGTCGGGCGAGCCCGAGCGGGGCGAGCGGCTGCTGCGCGAGGTGATCGAGCGCAAGGACGGCTCAGGCAACGAAGCCATGCCCGCCGCGCGGATGTTCCTCGCGGGCCGGCTCGCCACCACCGGCCGTATCGACGAGGCGCGCAGCCAACTCGTGGTACTGCGACGGGAGTTCGAGATCTCCCACTTCCTGGTCTTCGACGCCTTCATCCTCGGCGGGGAGGCCTGGGTGGAGGCGGTCGCCGGCGACTACGACCTCTCCCTGGAGAAGGTCCGCAAGGCGCTGGACCGGTCGGCCGACCCGCTGTCCAGGGCCATGGCCCCGCACATGCGGTCCCTGTACCTGGCCCTCGCCGCGATCAGCCTCTCCGAGGTGGAGGGCGGCCGCCGGGCCGGCGACGCCGCCCGTTGCCTCGGGGCGGGCGTGGCGAACCTGCCGCCGGGCAACTGCTCGACGTCCATGGAGCGCGAGGTGTTCGAGCGGGCCGAGCGGCACGCCCGCGCCGCCCTCGGCGACGCCGAGTACGAGGCCGCGTACGCGGAGGGCGGCGGCCTCTCCCTGGAGGAGGCCGCCGCCCTGGTGCAAGGCACTGCCTGACGCGCACCGATGGTGAAGGTCAGTTCTTGGTACGGAACTTGTGGATCGCGACCGGCGCCATGACCGCCGTGAGACCGACCGACCAGGCCAGCGTCACCCACAGCCCGTGCGCGACCGGGCCGCCGACCATCATGCCGCGCGCCGCGTCGGCGAGCGAGGACAGCGGGTTGTAGTCGGTGAAGTTCTGCAGCCAGCCCGGCATCGAGTCGGTCGGCGCGAAGATCGACGAGCCGAACTGCAGCGGCATCATCACCAGGAAGCCCATCGCCTGCACCGACTGCGCGCTCTTCATCGTCACACCGAGGGTGATGAACACCCACATCAGCGCCGACCCGAACACCGTGGCAAGACCCACGGCACCGAGCATCCCGGTCCAGCTGGTGATGTCGAAGCCCACCAGCACGGCGACGATCATGAGGATCACGCACGCGGCGAGCATGCGCATCAGCTCCACCACGATCTTGGCGATCAGCACCGAGCCGCGCCCGATCGGCAGGGACCGGAAGCGGTCCATGACCCCGGAGTTGAAGTCCGTGTTGAAGCCGGTGCCGACGCCCTGGGACATGTTCATCCCCATCATCGCCAGCAGCCCGGGGATGACGTACTGCACGTACGCCTCCTGGCCGCCGCCCAGCGACTTGCCGATGGAGCCGCCGAAGACGTACACGAACAGCAGGGTGAAGATCACCGGGAAGAGCACGGCGTCGAACATCGACTCCGGGTCCTGGCGGATCCACAGCAGGTTGCGGCGGATCAGCGCGCCGGTGTGCCGGACGTGGTTGCGCAGCGGGATATGAGCGTCGGTGACGCCGGCGGGGGCGGTGATCGTGGCGGCGCTCATACGGCGACCTCCTCGCGGGTGTCGGTGGGCACGGCGTCCTGCGGGGCACTGGCCTTGTGGCCGGTGAGCGAGAGGAACACCTCGTCCAGGCTGGGCAGTTCGGTGGTGATCGAGCCGATGGTGATGCCGCGCGCGGTGACCGCGCCGACGACCGCGGTCAGCTGCTCGTCGCTGAGGATCGGCACCAGGAGCGTGCCGCTGTCGGGGTCCACGGTCGTGGTGGCGAGCCCGGTGATGCCGAGCGCGTCCAGCGCGCCGGCCAGCGGGCGCAGCTCCAGCGGGTCGACCGGGCGGATGCGCAGGGCACGGCCGCCGACCTTCGCCTTCAGCTCCTCGATGGCGCCGCCGGCGATGACCTTGCCGCGGTCGACGACGGTCAGCTCGGAGGCCAGCTGTTCGGCCTCCTCCATGTACTGGGTGGTGAGCAGGACGGTCACGCCCTCGCCGACCATGGACTTCACCTCGGCCCACACCTCGTTGCGGGTGCGCGGGTCCAGACCGGTGGTCGGTTCGTCGAGGAAGAGCACCTGCGGGTGCCCGATCATCGAGGCGGCCAGGTCGAGCCGGCGCCGCATACCGCCGGAGTAGGTGCTCGCCGGGCGCCGGGCGGCCTCGGTGAGCGAGAACCGCTCCAGCAGCTCGTCGGCCCGGGCACGGGAGTCCTTGCGGGACAGGTCGAGCAGGCGCCCGATCAGATAGAGGTTCTCCCAGCCGGAGAGCTTCTCGTCGACCGAGGCGTACTGCCCGGTGAGCCCTATCACCTTGCGCAGCTGGCGGGGCTGGCGCAGGACGTCGTAGCCGACGACGTTCGCCTGCCCGGAGGTCGGGGCCAGGAGGGTGGACAGGATGCGTACGAGGGTGGTCTTGCCGGCGCCGTTCGGCCCGAGCACACCCATCACGGTGCCCTCGCGCACGTCCAGGTCGACGCCGTCCAGCGCCTTGGTCTCGCCGTAGTGCTTGACCAGCCCCCGCACGGTCACGGCGATGTTCCCGCCGCTGGGGTTCTTGTCGATTCGCGTCATGCCGAGAACGGTGCCAGGCCCCACCGACAAACGACCGACAGGTCACCGACAGAGATATGTCGGTGACCTGTCGGTGCCGACACGCGGCCGACGGGAACCGGACAAAGGCGACGGCCCGCCGACGGGGGAAATCGGCGGGCCGTCTCTGTGCCGCAATGGCTCTATGGCTGCTTCATGACTTCATGACTTCATGACGTCAGTGGACCGAGTGCTCCTCCAGCGGGAACGTTCCGCCGACCACGTCCTCCGCGAACGCCTTCACCGCGTCCCCCATGACCTCCCGGAGATTCGCGTACTGCTTGACGAACTTCGGTACCCGCCCCGGCGTCAGCCCGAGCATGTCGGTCCACACCAGCACCTGGGCGTCCGTCTCCGCGCCCGCGCCGATACCGACCGTCGGGATGTGCAGCACCCGGGTCACTTCGGCCGCCAGCTCCGCCGGCACCAGTTCCAGGACGACCGCGAACGCGCCCGCGTCCTGCACCGCCTTGGCGTCGCGCAGCAACTGCTGGGCCGCCTCCTCGCCACGCCCCTGCACGCGGTATCCCATCGCGTTCACGGACTGCGGGGTCAGGCCGATGTGCGCCATGACCGGGATGCCGGCCTCCACCAGGAGGCGGATCTGCTCGTGCGAGCGCTCGCCGCCCTCCAGCTTCACGGCGCCCACCCCGGCCTCCTTGACCAGCCGGGTCGCCGAGCGCAGCGCCTGCACCGGGCCCTCCTGGTAGGAGCCGAACGGCAGGTCGCCCACGATCAGCGAGCGGGTCGTGCCGCGGACCACGGCCGCCGAGAGCATGGTCATCTCGTCGAGGGTGACGGGTACGGT
The DNA here is from genome assembly GCF_044755245.1 of Streptomyces sp. NPDC092369. Lineage (NCBI taxonomy): Bacteria > Bacillati > Actinomycetota > Actinomycetes > Kitasatosporales > Streptomycetaceae > Streptomyces > Streptomyces sp. NPDC092369. The sequence continues at coordinate 615,471 of NZ_JBIVQP010000002.1, read as the reverse complement.
CGTCTCGTACCCCAGATGGCAGTTGCCCGCCGAGTCGCCGACGAGGATCACCGGGATCCCGGCCTCGTCGAAGACGGACGCGGTCATCGCGTCGTAGGCGGTGAGCATGGGCCACTTCTCGCCGCGGTCCTTGGCGAGGGCGATGTCGCGCACGGTGATACGGCGTGTGCCCTTGCCTCCGTACAGCGCCTTGCTGCCGTCGGAGGGACTGTTGTGCACAGTCGGGGCAGCCGAAAGCTGCGTCATTGCAACGGCTCCTTCGGTCATCTCGAGGCACCCTGACGGTGTCCCCGGATCACCTCCATGGTGGCACCTCGTGCCAGTGAGGGCCAGAGGGGTCTCCGTCACGTAAGAGATGAGTAAAAGATTTACGATACGGGACCGTTCCGTATCGGAATTCGCCTAGCCTCGTCGGCATGACCACTCCATCCGTCCCCGCCTCCCGCATACCGGAGGCGGTGCACCGGCGCCGTTGGGCGATCCTCGGCGTTCTCATGCTGAGCCTGCTGATCGTGGTGCTCGACAACTCGATCCTGAACGTCGCCATCAAGACGATCTCGACCCCGGCCCCCACCGGCCTGGGCGCCACGCAGAGCGAGCTGGAGTGGGCGATCAACGCCTACACCCTCGTCTTCGCGGGCCTGCTGTTCACCGCCGGCCTCCTCGGCGACCGCATCGGCCGCAAGAAGGTCCTGCTCGGCGGGCTCGTCGTGTTCGGCATCGGCTCCGCGCTGGCCGCCGAGTCCGGCTCGCCGACCCAGCTCATCGCCTTCCGCGCGCTGATGGCGCTCGGCGCCGCCTTCGTCATGCCCGCCACCCTCGCCGTCCTGATGAACGTCTTCGAGCGCGACGAGCAGCCCAAGGCGATCGGCATCTGGGCCGGCGGCGTGGGCCTCGCCATCGCGATCGGCCCGATCACCGGCGGTGTGCTCCTCGACCACTTCTGGTGGGGCTCCGTCTTCCTGATCAACGTGCCGATCGTGCTGCTCGCGCTCGCCCTGATGATCTGGCTGGTGCCCGACTCCCGCGACCCCAAGCCCGGCCGCGTCGACCCGATCGGCGTCGTGCTGTCCGTCGTCGGCCTCGTCCTGCTGGTCTACGGCATCATCGAGGGCGGCGAACTCGCCGACTTCACCGCCCCCAAGGTGCTGTCGACGATCATCGCCGGTGTCCTCGTCCTCGCCGGATTCGTCTGGTTCGAGAAGCGCAGCGACCACCCCTCCATCGACGTCACGTACTTCAAGAACAAGGTGTTCTCGGCCGCGATCGCCGCCATCGCGCTGGTCTTCTTCGCGCTGATGGGCGTGACCTTCTTCTCGGTCTTCTACACCCAGAGCGTGCGCGGCTACTCGCCGCTGCAGACCGGTCTGCTGATGCTTCCGCTGGCCGCCGCGCAGATGATCTTCGCGCCGCGGGCCCGGCTGGTCGTCGACCGGTTCGGCAACAAGATCACCACCGGCGTCGGCCTGCTGCTGCTCGCCGGCATGCTCGCCGCCTTCGCGACCCTCGACGCGGACACGCCGATCTGGATCCTGGAGGTCATCTTCTTCCTGATGGGTGCCGGCATGGCGCACGTCATGACCCCGACCAGCGTCGTCATCATGCAGGCCCTGCCGCGCGAGAAGGCGGGCTCCGCGTCCGCGCTGAGCAACACCTTCCGCCAGGTCGGCGGCGCCCTCGGCATCGCCGTCCTCGGCTCGGTCCTGTCCACGGCCTACCGCAACGGCATCGAGGGCAAGCTCGGCCTCGTACCGCCCGCCCTGCGGGACACCGCCGGCGAGTCCATCGAGGCCACCCTCGGCGTCGCCGAGAAGCTGGGCGCGCAGGGCAAGGCACTCGTCACCCCGGCCAACGACGCGTTCCTGCACGCGATGCACGTCACCGCGCTGTGCGGAGCGGGCGTCGCGGTCATCGGCGCGGTCGTCGCCTTCCTCTTCCTGCCCGGCCGGCCGACGGCCGGCCAGGAAGGCCAGGAGGAGCAGGAGTTGGTCGTCGTCGGCGAGTAACGACGACAATCACCGGGAGATCGGAGCGGGGACAGCGAAGGGACGCAGTGAAGTGAGCCTTGCCGGCAAGGGGACTCGGCCGGACGCCCCCACCCGGGGACGCCCGCGCAGCGAGGCCGTGGAACGCGCCATCACGGAGGGCGTGATGAAGCTCCTGGAGGACGGCGTGCCACTGTCCGAACTCTCCATCGAGCGCATCGCCCGCACCGCCGGTGTCGGCAAGGCCGCCATCTACCGCCGCTGGAGCGGCAAGGAGGAGCTGTTCGTCGACGTCATCCGCGACGCCGAGCCGGCGGATCCCGAACTGCCCGGCACCTCCATGCGCGACGACCTCGTCGCCATGCTCGAACAGCTGCGCCAGCGCGGCCTGATGACCCGCTCCTCCCTGCTCCTGCACAACGTCTTCGCGCAGATGAAGACCACCCCGAAGGTGTGGACCGCCTACCAGACGACCGTCGTGGAGCCCCGCCGCCGCAAGGCGGTGGAGATCCTGCGCCGCGGCCAGGAGAACGGTGAACTGCGCACCGACCTCGACCCCGAACTCATCAACGACCTGCTCGTCGGCCCGATGCTCCTGCGCTCCGTCATGCGCCACGACGGCGACCTCCCGGACGGCCTGTCGGAACAGATCGTGGACACGCTCCTCGCGGGAGTACGACCCGTCAGCCCGCCGACCACGCCGTAGGAACGGCGCGTGAGCCTGAACGCGTGAATGTGCGCGTTGCGTCACAGACCGCGCTTTCACCAGCGGTCCCCGGAACTCCTCGCGTCCGCTTCGTCGTCCTCGTGCCCGTACGGCCGTCTTGGACGGCGGGACGAGAACCGATCATCCCCTAGGGTCGTATGACGCGGAGATGAACGGTGCGCACGGCAGGTAGTGAGGCGACGGTATGGCGCAGCAGGCTTATGTGACGGAGACGGACGGCGGCGGGTCGGGACCCGAACGCCGGGGAGACCGGGTCCGGCGCCTGCTGAAGCGGCTGGTCGCCGGCTGGCGCGGGGACCCGAGAATCTGGCGGCGCGGCATCGTGCTCGCCGCGATCGCGCTGATCCTCGCCCTGGTCATGCTGCTGCACGCGCAGATCCCGAACGTGATCGGCAACCTGGGCAGCCTCACCGAGACCTTCCTGCCCTGGCTGGGCGTGCTGGTCCCGGTGCTGCTGGTGCTCGCCCTGGTACGCAGGAGCGCGACCGCGCTGATCGCGGTGGTGCTGACCGCCGCCGTCTGGCTGAACGTCTTCGGCGGCCTGCTCAGCGACAAGACCGGCACCGGCGGCGACCTGACCGTCGCCACCCACAACGTCAACGCCGACAACCCCGACCCCGCCGGCACCGCCCGTGACGTGGCCGCCTCCGGCGCCGACGTCGTGGCCCTGGAGGAACTCACCGCCTCGGCGGTCCCGGTGTACGAGAAGGCGCTGGCGTCGACGTACAAGTACCACTCGGTCGAGGGCACGGTCGGGCTGTGGAGCAAGGACCCGCTGACCGGCGTGAAGGCCGTCGACATCAAATTGGGCTGGACGCGTGCCATGCGCGCCACGGTGACCACGCCCGAGGGCCGGATCGCGGTGTACGTCGCTCATCTGCCGTCGGTGCGCGTGAAGCTGGAGGCCGGGTTCACCGCCCGGCAGCGCGACAAGAGCGCCGACGCGCTGGGCGAGGCGATCGCCGACGAGCGGTTGCCCCGCAAGATCCTGCTCGGCGACCTCAACGGCACCATGAACGACCGCTCCCTCAACGCCGTCACCGCCCAGATGCGCTCCACGCAGGGTGCGGCGGGCAGCGGCTTCGGGTTCAGCTGGCCGTCCGCGTTCCCGATGGCCCGGATCGACCAGATCATGGTCCAGGACATCGAACCGGTGAGCTCGTGGACGCTGCCGCGGACGCCGAGCGACCATCTGCCGGTGGCGGCGCGTGTGAATCTCGACACCGGCTCGTGATTACACGCGTTCTTAACCTGCCGGAATACTGGGCCGGGGAGACTTTGTTCCGTCCATGAACATACAGTGGACCGAACACCGCACTCTTTGAAAGGCACAGGCACCTCCATGCCCCTGGCCCTGCTCGCGCTGGCCGTAGGCGCATTCGGCATAGGCACCACCGAGTTCGTGATGATGGGGCTGCTGCCCGACGTCGCGGACGACCTCCACGTCTCCATCCCCACCGCCGGACACCTGGTGTCGGCGTACGCGCTGGGCGTGGTGATCGGCGCGCCCCTGCTGGCGGCCGTCACCGCGCGCATGTCCCGCCGCAAGGTCCTGATCGGCCTGATGCTCCTGTTCATCGCGGGCAACACCCTCTCGGCGTTCGCCCCCGACTACGACTGGCTGCTCGCGGCCCGCTTCCTCAGCGGTCTGCCGCACGGCGCGTTCTTCGGCGTGGGCGCGGTCGTCGCCACCGGGCTGGCGGCCCCCGAGCGCAAGGCCCGCGCGGTCTCGCTGATGTTCCTCGGGCTGACCATCGCCAACATCGCGGGCGTGCCCGTCGCCACGCTCATGGGCCAGCACCTCGGCTGGCGCTCCACGTTCCTCGGCGTCAGCGTGATCGGCGTCCTGGCGGTGGTGTCCCTGGCGCTGCTGGTGCCTCGGGACGGTGCCCACTCGTCGTCTGCCGGCCTGCGCGGCGAGATGGCCGCGCTCCGCTCCCTCCCGGTCTGGCTGGCTCTCGGTACGACGGTGGCGGGCTTCGGCGCGTTGTTCGCGGCGTACAGCTACATCACGCCGATGCTCACGGACGCCGCCGGCTACGCCGACTCCAGCGTGACGCTGCTGCTGGCCCTGTTCGGCGTCGGCGCGACGGCGGGCAACCTCCTGGGCGGACGGCTGGCGGACCGCTCGATGCGGGGCACGCTGTTCGGTGGCCTGGTCTCGCTGGCCGTGGTCCTGGCGCTGTTCCCGGTGCTGATGGGCACGGCGTGGAGCGCGCCGCTCGCGGTGGTCCTCCTGGGCACGGCGGCGTTCGTGACGAGTTCCCCGCTCCTGCTGATGGTGATGGAAAAGGCGTCGTCGGCCCCGTCGTTGGCGTCCTCGGCGAACCAGGCGGCGTTCAACCTGGCGAACGCCGGGGGTGCGTGGATCGGGGGGCTCGCTCTTGCCGCCGGGTTCGGCGTGACGTCCCCGGCGGTCGTCGGCGCGGGACTTGCCGTGCTGGGGCTGGGAGTCGCGGGGGTCGCGTATGCGGTGGACCGACGGCGGGCGGTACCGGGGCGTGAGCGCGTGGTCGCGTCCCACGTGCCGGAGCGGTCGGAGTCGGTGCACCACTGAGAGTTCGCCCCCGCCGCCCCCACCCGTCCCATCCTGGGGCTCCGCCCCAGACCCCGCTCCTCAAACGCCGGAGGGGCTGAGTTTTCGCCGGCCTGGCTTGAATCTTTCAGCCCGTCCGGCGTTTGAGGACGAGGCCGTTCAGGCCGAAGCGGGGGTCTGGGGGCGGCAGCCCCCAGAAGGATGGGACGGGTAGGGGCGGCGGGGGCGAAGAACCGCCTAGTCGAACCGAGCCAGATCCCGCAGCCACACCGTCGCCGAGCTGTCCGACGGCGCACGCCAGTCACCCCTGGGCGACAGCGAACCCCCCGCCGACACCTTCGGCCCGTTCGGCATCGCCGAGCGCTTGAACTGCGCGAACCCGAAGAAGCGCCGACAGAAGACCTCCAACCACCGCCGGATCTCCGGCAGGTCGTAGGCGCCCCGCTTCCCCTCGGGGAACCCCGGCGGCCACGCACCCCCCTCCGCGTCATGCCACGCATGCCACGCCAGGAACGCGATCTTCGAAGGCCGGAACCCGTACCGAAGCACATGGAACAGCGTGAAGTCGTGCAGCGCGTAGGGGCCGATCTTCGACTCCGTCGACTGCATCTCCTCACCCGGCACCAGCTCCGGACTGATCTCCGTGTCGAGGATCGCCGCGAGGATGTTCCCCGCCTCCTCGCCGAACTGCCCGCTGTCGATGACCCACCGGATCAGATGCTGGATCAGCGTCTTCGGCACACCCGAGTTGACGTTGTAGTGGCTCATCTGGTCGCCCACGCCGTACGTGGACCAGCCCAGCGCCAGTTCCGACAGGTCACCGGTACCGAGCACGATCCCGCCCCGCTGGTTGGCCAGCCGGAACAGGTAGTCGGTACGCAACCCCGCCTGCACGTTCTCGAAGGTGACGTCGTACACCGGCTCGCCGGCGGCGAAGGGGTGGCCCATCTCCTGCAGCATCAGCCGCGCCGTCGGCGTGATGTCCAGCTCCGCCGCCGTGACACCCAGCGCCGCCATCAGCTTGTGCGCGTTGTCCTTCGTGTGGTCGCTGGTGGCGAACCCCGGCAGCGTCCAGGCCAGGATGTCGCTGCGCGGACGCCCCGCCCGGTCCATCGCACGGGCGGCGACGATCAGCGCGTGCGTGGAGTCGAGCCCGCCCGACACCCCGATGACCACCTTCGGGCCGCCGATCGCGGCCAGGCGCTGCTGCAGGCCCGCGACCTGGATGTTGTACGCCTCGTAGCAGTCCAGGGCCAGCCGGTCCGCGTCCGCCGGCACGAAGGGGAAGCGCTCCACCCGCCGGCGCAGGCCCAAGTCGGCCGTCGGCGGGGTGAGTTCGAAGGACACCGTGCGGAAGTCGGCCGTACGGGCCGCGTGCGTACGGCGGTTGTCGTCGAAGGTGCCCATCCGCTGCCGCTCCTGCCGCAGCAGGTCGAGGTCGACGTCGGCCACCGCGTACTGGTCGTCGAGCGGGAAACGGTCGGACTCGGCGAGCAGCACGCCGTTCTCGTAGATCAGGGTCTGGCCGTCCCAGGACAGGTCGGTCGTCGACTCGCCGAGCCCGGCCGCCGCGTAGACGTACGCGGCGAGGCAGCGGCTGGACGCCGAGCGGGCCAGGAGTTTGCGGTCCTCGGCGCGGCCGACGGTGATCGGGCTGCCGGAGAGGTTGGCGAGGACGGTCGCGCCCGCGAGGGCCGCCTCGGCGCTCGGCGGCACCGGCACCCACATGTCCTCGCAGATCTCCGTGTGCAGGACGAGCCCTGGCACGTCGTCCGCCGCGAACAGCAGGTCCACGCCGAACGGCACCGATTCCCCGTCCACCCGGATCGTGCCGCCGCGCTCGGCGTCGCCCGAGGCGATCTGCCGACGCTCGTAGAACTCGCGGTAGTTGGGCGGGTACGACTTGGGGACGACCCCGAGGACCCGGCCGCGGTGCACGATCACCGCGCAGTTGTAGACGCGGTCGCGGTGACGCAGCGGGGCGCCCACGACCAGGACCGGCAGCAGCTCCGCCGACCCCGTCACCACCTCTCGCAGCGCCTCCTCGACCTGGTCGAGCAGCGCGTCCTGGAGCAGCAGGTCCTCGATCGAGTAACCGCACAGCACCATCTCCGGGAAGACGGCGACGGCCACGCCCTCCTCGGCGCACCTGCGCGCGTGGCGCAGCACCGCCTCGGCGTTGGCGTGCGGGTCCGCGATGACGGTGTGGCCCGTACAGGCGGCTACGCGGGCGAAGCCGTGCTGGTAGAGCGACCGGAAGTTGAGTGGAGGCACGGGCCCAGTGTAATCGTCATAGCGACGCAATGGGGTGGCGTGGGGGAGTGGTGCGCCCCACGCCACCCCATTACAGGTGACCCGTGTGCCTACCGCGAGGTCAGCGGTGACCCTTCGGCTTGACGAACGACTGGACGTAGCCGTCCGCGGGCGTGCCCACGCCGGTCACGTCGTCGTAGCCCTTCACCGCGGACAGCGAGCTGTCCTTGCCGAGGCTGCGGACCGAGGTCAGCAGGCCGTCGGTGGCGTCGTAGCCGTTGGCGAAGTCCACGCGCGCCACCGCCAGGCCGGAGCCCGTCGGGTTGTCGGTCACGTCGTGGTACGCCTTCGAGCCGTACTTGGCGTAGATCGACGGGTTGGCGAAACCGATCGCCTTGCCGCCGCGCGCCTCCTGGGCCAGTGCCTGGACGGCCGCGATCACCGGCGAGGCCAGCGAGGTGCCGCCGATGCGGTATTCGCTGTACGACTCCGACCCGTCGGCCTGGGTCTGGGTCTGGCCGACCTTGAAGCCCGTGTTCGGGTCGGCGATCGCCGAGATGTCGGGCACGACGCGGTTGCCGGCGGCGTTGTTGGCCGTGGCGAGCGCGTTCGGGACGACACCCTTCTGGTAGTAGGGCTCGGACACCGTCTTGCTGGTGCCGCCGCCCGCGCCCGAGGTGAAGGCGCCGGGGAAGGCCGTCCAGCTCTTGCCGTCCGCGGACAGCGAGGCCTTCTCGGTGCCCCAGCCGGTCTCCCACAGGTACTTGTCGCCCTTGCCGACGGCGAGGGAGGTACCGCCGACCGCCGTCACCCACGCCGAGTTGGCCGGAGTGTCGACCTGCTTCACACCGGTGTGCGCGACCTCGTCGCCGTTGTCACCGGAGGAGAAGTAGAAGCCGATGCCCTCGACCGCGCCCAGCTGGAACACCTGGTCGTAGGCGGCCGCGAGGTCCGGCGTCTGGTTGGCCTCGATGTCGCCCCAGGAGTTGGAGACGATGTCGGCCAGGTGGTTGTCGACGACCTTGCTCAGTGAGTCGAGCAGATCGTCGTCGAAGCAGGACGCGCCGCCCACGTACGTGACGTCGGCGTCCGGCGCCACCGCGTGCACGGCCTCGACGTCGAGGGTCTCCTCGCCGTACCAGCCCGAGGCATCGCACTCGTCGGCGCCGGTGTTCGTGTAGTTGCCGGGCAGCACCTGGTGCAGCTGACCGGTCTTCCACTTGGCGTCGCCGTGCTTCTTCGCGTACGTGGCCGCGTCGAAGGCGATGGTCGGCGAGGCGTAGGCGTCGGTGATGGCGACGCGCACGCCCTTGCCGGTGTACTTGCCCGCGCCGTAGGCGGCGCGCAGCTGCTTGCCGGTGTAACCCTGCACGGCGTACGGGATCTTCTTGCCGTACGCGCTGGGCAGCGAGGTCGCGGTCTTGGAGCCGTAGTACGAGGAGAACGGCCCCGCGTTCTTGAACACCGCGGTCGGACCCGGCAGTTGGTCGTCGTGGTTCGCCTTGTGCGGAGCGTTGTCCAGGCCGGTGACGGTCAGGACGGCGCCGTTGAGGCTGTCGGGCGCGGACGCCGACTTGGAGGGCGCGCGGTAGGTCTTGGCGCCCTTGGCGTAGTTGTGCAGCTGGGTGCTGAACGCCTTCTCCGCGGCGGCCACGTCACCGGTGACGGAGACGTAGTGCTGCGTGACGCCGGTGACCTTCAGTCCCGTGGACGTCAGCCACGACTTGACCGCGGCCACCTGGGCCTTGGTCGCGCCGAAGCGGGCCTGCACCTGCTTGGCGCTCAGGTACTTGCCGTACGCCGCCGAGTTCGGGTCGGACACGGCCTTCGCGTAGGCCGCGAGGCCGCTGGCGTCCTTGCCTGCGAGGTACACCCGCAGCGAGACCTGGGAGCCGTTGGAGGTGGCCCCCTTGTCCGCCTTGGCCGTGGCCCAGGCGGGCTTGGTGCCCGCCAGCGAGTCGCGGCCCGGGTTGTCCGCGGCGTGGGCCGCGGGTATGCCGAGCGCCAGCGCGCCGGCGAGCATGGGCAGTGTTGCCGCCATGCTCACCACGGCACGCGACTTGGCGCGGTTGGATCTCATGGAACCCCCTGCGATGCGGTTCTTCGCATGTGTGGTCGGTCTCCGCTGATCCTCGGAGAACCGCGCCGCGGCGGGGGCACGGAATTGGATCAAACGGTAGGGGTCACTCTTTCGATGAACCGTTCATGCCAGGGGAATGCGCAAGCCAAGAGAACCTCTGCCAATGCCAAGAGAACCTCAAGGAACGGCCAGGATGGGGGATTTGAGGCTTTCGTTCAGTCCCGATCTTTCCGGAAGGTTACGAACGCGCCTTCGCACCGCGCTCCTTGAGCATGTCCCCCATCACCTGGATCTCCGACTGCTGCGCGTTGACCATGCCCTGCGCGAGTCGCTTCTCCACATCGACCGAGCACTTGGCGACACAGCCCTCGGCCATGTGGATCCCGCCCTTGTGGTGGTCGGTCATCAACTGCAGATAGAAGACTTCCGCCTGCTTGCCGCTGAGCGTGCCGAGCTTCTTCATCTCGGTGTTGGTCGCCATGCCCGGCATCAGCGAACCGTCCTTGCCGGACGCCATGTCGCCCATGCCCATCCACGTCATCGGCGCGTCCGCCGACACCTTCGGCAGCCCCCACAGGTCCAGCCAGCCCAGCAGCATGCCGCGCTGGTTGGCCTGCGTCTGCGCGATGTCGTATGCAAGTCGGCGTACATCCGTGTCCTTCGTGCGGTCGCGCACGATGTAGGACATCTCCACGGCCTGCTGGTGGTGCACCGCCATGTCCCGGGCGAACCCGGCGTCCGCGGAGTCGGCGGCCGGCACGCTCGTGGTGGAGCCGCCCTCCTCGGCGACCGCGTACGTGATCCCGCCGGCCGCGATCAGCGCCACCACCGCGGCCCCCGCGATCAGACCGGCCTGCCTCACTGCGACAGGCCGTTCGTGCACGCGGCCCCCGGCTCCGGGGTCTGCTTGCCCTGCACGAACTCCGCGAAGAACTTGTCCACGTTCGGGTCGGTCGCGCTCGTCACCGTGCGCTGCTTGCCCCACGCGGTCAGCATGATCGGGTCGGGCTGCTTGTCGTCCGGGCTCATCAGCGTGTACGGCGTCTTCTTCACCTTCGCCGCCAGCGCGTCCACGTCCGCCTTCGAGGCCTTGCTCGTGTACGTCACCCACACCGCGCCGTGCTCCAGCGAGTGCACGGCGTTCATGTTGTTCAGCGCCTTGGTGTAGACGTCGCCGTTGCAGTTCATCCAGACCTGGTTGTGGTTGCCGCCGACCGGGGGCTCGGTGGGGTACTTCACCGTCTTGGCGACGTGGGTACGGCCCAGCGTCCCCTTCCACGTCTTCACCCCGTCCTTGCCGGTGACGAAGTGCCCCGAGGTCTTCGAGTCGGACGCCGAGTCGTCCTTGTCGCTCTGGGACTTCACCACGAAGACACCACCGACGACCAGCCCGGCCACGACGACCACGCTCGCACCGATCGTCAGGATCCGCGCGCGCCGCTCACGGGCCCGCTCCGCACGCTGCATCTCCTCTATACGCGCCTTGCGGGCCGCGCTGTTGCTGTTCTTCGCCTTGGCGGAACCCATGAGGTGTGTCCTTCTGGGGAAAAGGTGGCCGGTCGGTCCGCTGATCGTAGTGGGGAAGGGGAAGACTTTCGTAGGTGGGTCACAGCCAACCCCTTGCTTCGCCCGGATCAGTACGGGCCGGGCATTACGGATACCGGTCCGAGCAGGCAAGATGGCGGGAGAGTCGTACACCCGCCGGACCGGAGCCGTTCAGGCCCCGGTCGCTCGGCCGATCATGGTCGGCAACGCGCATGAAATGCTGTTGTGGTGGGATGCTCAGGTGCCCGACCGCCTCCCGCGCGACCTGGGGCAGGCGGCCTGACCAGCAAGGATGGGGAATCGGAAGATGGACAAGCAGCAGGAGTTCGTGCTCCGCACATTGGAGGAGCGCGACATCCGGTTCGTACGCCTGTGGTTCACGGACGTGCTGGGCTTCCTGAAGTCCGTCGCCGTGGCCCCCGCCGAACTGGAACAGGCCTTCGACGAGGGCATCGGCTTCGACGGCTCCGCGATCGAGGGCTTCGCCCGGGTCTACGAGTCCGACATGATCGCCAAGCCCGACCCGTCGACGTTCCAGATCCTCCCGTGGCGCGCCGAGGCCCCCGGCACCGCCCGGATGTTCTGCGACATCCTCATGCCGGACGGCTCCCCGTCCTTCGCGGACCCGCGCTACGTCCTCAAGCGCGCCCTGACCCGCGGCTCCGACCTGGGCTTCACCTTCTACACCCACCCGGAGATCGAGTTCTTCCTCCTGAAGGACCGCCCGCTGGACGGCAGCCGCCCCACCCCGGCCGACAACTCCGGCTACTTCGACCACACCCCCCAGAACATCGGCATGGACTTCCGCCGCCAGGCGATCACCATGCTGGAGTCGATGGGCATCTCGGTCGAGTTCTCCCACCACGAGGGCGCGCCGGGCCAGCAGGAGATCGACCTCCGCTACGCGGACGCGCTCTCCACCGCGGACAACATCATGACGTTCCGCCTGGTCATGAAGCAGGTGGCGCTGGAGCAGGGCGTGCAGGCGACGTTCATGCCGAAGCCGTTCTCGGAACACCCCGGCTCGGGCATGCACACGCACCTCTCACTCTTCGAGGGCGACCGCAACGCGTTCTACGAGTCCGGCTCGGAGTACCAGCTCTCCAAGGTCGGCCGCTCCTTCATCGCGGGCCTGCTGAAGCACGCGGCGGAGATCTCGGCGGTCACCAACCAGTGGGTCAACTCCTACAAGCGCATCTGGGGCGGCTCGGAACGCACGGCCGGCGCCGGCGGCGAGGCCCCCTCCTACATCTGCTGGGGCCACAACAACCGCAGCGCCTTGGTCCGCGTCCCCATGTACAAGCCCGGCAAGACGGGCTCGGCCCGCGTGGAGGTCCGCTCCCTGGACTCGGGCGCGAACCCGTACCTGGCCTACGCCCTCCTCCTGGCCGCCGGCCTCAAGGGCATCGAAGAGGGCTACGAACTCCCCCCGGGCGCGGAGGACGACGTCTGGGCCCTCTCCGACGCCGAACGCCGAGCGATGGGCATCGAGCCCCTCCCGCAAAACCTGGGCGAGGCCCTGACCCTGATGGAACGCAGCGACCTGGTGGCCGAGACCCTGGGCGAGCACGTCTTCGACTTCTTCCTGCGCAACAAGCGGCAGGAGTGGGAGGAGTACCGCTCCGAGGTGACGGCGTTCGAGCTGCGGAAGAACCTGCCGGTTCTCTAGTCGACGAACGCAGGGGACACAGCCGCGGTGCTGATGCGCCGCGGCTTTCCCGTGCCGTCCGCCGGTACTTGGTACAGGTCCGCTCCGTAGTCGCCGGGCAGGGCGTACGCGATCGTGTGGTCGTCCCGCCATACCGCCTGGTCGTCCACGCTGCGGGGTTCGGCCAGGGGGGTTTCGTGCAGCGTGCGGAGGTTCAGGACGTACAGGTGCCAGGGGGCGTCCTTCGGGAGGCCCTTCACTCGTTTCTTGTACGCGATGCGGGTGCCGTCGGGGGAGAGGGACGGGCATTCGACGTTCTCGTGCAGGGTCGTGACTGTTTCTGTTCGGAGGTCGCCCCTGACCAGGTACGTCCGGCCCTTTGTCGCCAGCGTCGCGTAGAAGGTCCTGTCGTCCGGCGCGAAGGTCACGCCCCAGAAGTTGGCGTCCGCCGAGTGGTAGGGGTGGTTGTCCTTGATGATGTGGAAGGTCTCCAGGGACGGGGTCAGGTTGCCTGTGCGTACGTCCACGATCGTCGTGCGGGTCGAGAAGTTCGTGCCCGCGTAGGAGTCGCCGCCCACGAACGCCGTCCACGCGGCGAAGTGGCCCGTGGGGGAGACCCGGGCGCGGGAGGGGATGCCGGGGACGTCGTAGTGGGCCGTCTCCTTGAGGTGGGCGTCGAGGATCGACGCGCGGTAGGTGTCGGAGACCGGGCCGTGGACCGCCTGGAGGCAGACGCCGGTGCCGGCGGCCGCGTAGAAGCGGAGGCATTTCACGCCCGAGGCGATCCGGGGGCCGGCGGGGGCGGATGCCGGGACCGTCGTGAGTTCGTCTCGGTGGGGGCCCCAGGCCATGTTGCGGAAGATCATGTGTGCCGGGGTGGTGAGCGTGACCTGGCCTGACGTGACCTTCGGGCCGTCCGGTTGGGTTTCGTTCCGGCGGTCCGCGCGGGCCGACGCGTGCAGGATCGACGCCACCGCTACGGCTGCGAGCGCGAGGACGGCCGCCAGGAGGACGAGGAGGCGGTTGCGTACGGTCATGTCGTGAGCCCTTCCTTCACCGCGCGCGCCGGGCGCAGGGATACGGCGGAGAAGGCCGCGCACGCCGCCAGCGCCACCGTCGCCGACAGCAGCGCCGTGCGGTCGCCCCACAGGGTCCAGGCCGCACCGAAGCCGAGCGAGCAGGCGAACCTCGCCAGTGCCTGTCCCGTCTGGACCACCGCCAGGCCCGAGGAACGCAGCCGCTCCGGCACGTTCTCCGACGCCGCCGCCATCAGCACGCCGTCGGTCGCCGCGTAGAAGCCGCCGTGCAGGAGCAGGACGGCGTAGGGAAGTGCGGGGCCGTGCCAGGAGGTGAGGAGGAGGGCGTACGCCAGGAGCAGTGCGCCGTGGCCGGCCACGAAGACGCGGCGGCGGCCGAGCCGGTCCGCCAGCCGGCCCAGCGGCAGCGCGAGGAGCAGGAACGCCGCCGCCGTGCCCAGCGGGAGCAGCGCGAACCAGCGGTCGGGTACGCCCAGGCGGTGCTGGAGGAGGAGATAGACGAAGGAGTCGCTGACCGTGGCGAGGCCGAGGAGCAGCGCGCAGAGCGTGATGCGGCGCAGGTCGCGGTGAGCGAGGAGGGCCAACGCGGCCCGCAGGGTGGGGCGTTGGGGAGGCGGCTCCGGTGCGGTGAGGCTCTGCGGAGGTGCCGGCCTCCCTGTCGAACCCCCCGGCACGAACAGCACCAGCACCACCACTCCCAGCACCGCCACGCAGAAGCTCACCGTGAACACCGCGTCGTAGCCGTCGACCGTCGCCCGCAGGATGAGGAACGCCACCAGCGGGCCGAGCAGGGCGCCCGCCGTGTCCATCGCGCGGTGCACACCGAAGGCGCGGCCGCGGGTCTCCGGCGTGGCGGAGAGGGAGATCAGCGCGTCGCGCGGGGCCGTGCGCAGGCCCTTGCCGGTGCGGTCGGCCGCGAGGATCAGGCCGATGGGGGTGAGGGTGTGGGCGAGCAGGAGCAGGGGTTTGCAGGCCGCCGAGATGCCGTAGCCAAGGCCCGCCACCCATTTGTGCCGGCCCCCGCCCCGGTCGGCCAGGTGGCCCCCGGCCAGGCGGACGAGGGCCGAGAAGCCGTTGTAGACGCCGTCCAGGAGGCCGAAGCCGAGCGGGGAGAGGCCGAGGCCCGTCACGAGGTACAGCGGGAGGACCGCCGTCACCATCTCCGAGGACACGTCGGTGATCAGGCTGACCGTGCCGAGCGCGAGCACGGTGGGCGCGATCGTGGTGCGGTACCGCCCCGCGCGCGGACGCCGGGCGGTACCTTCCACGGACGCCGTCGGGGTGCTCGCGCGGCTGTCCGCTACGTACACGTCAGGACGTCCAGATGCCGGTGATGTCCTTGGCCGAGGCCGCGTTGCCCGCGTGCGTGGTCAGGCCCTGCGAGTCCTCCAGGGTGCGCAGCAGGTCGTAGTGGTTGTAGGTGGTGGCCGAGGTCGAACCCGCCGTGACCGGCTGGCCGTACAGGACCGTCGGGATGCGGTTGCCGGCCAGCCGGTTGTCCTCGTCGAAGGTGACGACGAGCAGACTGTTGTGAGTCTTGGCCCAAGTGGCGTACGCGCCAAGCTTGTTCTTCAGCCAGGTGTCACCGGTGGACACCGAGCAGTCGTGCATGTCGCTGCAGAGGTTCGGCACGACGAAGGACACGTCGGGCAGGGTCGCGTAGTCGGTCGGGAACTGCGCGAAGGTCTTCGCGGTCGACGTCGGCACGTTGCTGAAGCCGAACCAGGGGTTGTGCTTCCGGGCGTAGCTGCCGCTGCTGCACGTCGTCGAACCCTGGCTGGGCAGCGTCTCGTTGTAGCTGGCCCAGGTGCCGCCGGCCGCGATCACCTCGGAGGCGAGGTTGGCGGCCGAGGAGAAGCCGGGCGTGTAGCAACTGTCGTCCGTGACGCCCTGGGTGGAGCCGGAGAACAGGGCGAAGTAGTTGGGCTGGCTCGGGTGGGTCTCGGCGTACGACTGGCTGAGGTTGGCGCCGCCGGTCCTGAGCGAGTTGATGTACGGCGCGCTGGAGGAGCTGATCACCTGGCTGTAGGCGTGGTTCTCGAAGACCACCACGACGACGTGGTCCGGGTTCGGCACGGTGCCCGCGGCGTGCGCGGACGGGGAGCCGCCGAGGCCGGTCCACACACCGACCGCCGTCGCCGTGAAGGCGAGCGCGGCGGCCACGGCGGTACGGCTGCGGCGGAACGTCGAACGGGCGGAACTGGAACGGGCGGAACGGGAACGGGGGGAACTCGAACGGGCGGAGCGGCCGGGCACGTCTACCTCCGGTGGGGGGAAGGGCGGGGGCGGCGGTACGGATTGAGCATGCGCACGCCAATATTCTCCCGCCCCACCTCACCCGACCGGAAGCATGAAGACCGGGTGAACTACTCGCGCCCGGACGCCAGTTGAGCCAGCACCTGGTGCAGCGGCTCCGCCTCCCGCTTGCGGTACTCCTGGATCGCCCACCCGTTGCCGTCCGGGTCCTTGAAGTACATGAAGGTCGCCCCGTCCTGCGGCGCGAACTGCTGCGGCTCGGTGACGTCCAGACCGCGCGCGGTCAGCTCCTCGTACGCCGCCTTCGCGTCCGTCACGCACAGCTGCATCCCGTGGTACGTCCCCGGCTGCGGCGTCCCCGTCGGCACCTGGAGCCCGTCGACCAGGGCGATCGAACACCCGGACCCCGGTGGCGTCAGCTGCACGATCCGCACGCCCGGCATCACGTCCCCGTCGAGGTCCACGTGGAAGCCGACCTTGTCCCGGTAGAACTCCTTGGCCCGGTCCACGTCCGTGACAGGCATGAGGATCACTTCGAGGGTCATGTCCATAACGACTCCTTTGTCGCAGGCGTGTCGTGCGCGGGTGGACACCTCACGGCCACGTCACTCGAAGCGCCACCGCGTCTGGCTGAACGGCTCCCCCTTACCGAAGCCGAAAACGGTGTCGGGCGCCACCGCGAAGACGAAAGCGTGCCCGGCGCCGTGGTGGAAGGCCTCGTCCCGCACGTCGAAGTGCCAGAAACTGCCGTACTTGGCCTCCCACGCGGCGGCCAGCTCCCGCAGCCGGTCCTCGTCCGTGACCCGCACGGCCTCGCCCTCGACGACCAGGTCGTACCCCTTGTCCCAGGTGTTGGTGCCGGTCGTCAGCACGACCTGCGGGTTGGCCGCCAGGTTCAGCGCCTTGCGCTCCTCGGGGCCGGTGCAGAAGTGCAGCGCCCCGTCCGCCCACACCGCCGGCAACGGCGTCACATGCGGCCGCCCGTCCGGCCGTACCGTCGAGATCCAGAACAGCTCGGCCGCCGCGAGCCGATCCTCGGCCGCGGCCCACTCGGTGGCGGTGGCGGCGGGGTCGCTGTAGCGGGGGTCGAGACGGGTCTGCGGGTCGTGGTTCGTCATGGGCGCCATGGGATGTCCTCCTCGTACCGGCTCCTGAAGTGGTGACCGCGTCAGCCGCGCGAACTCATCGGCGGCCCGTCACGCATACTCCGGGAACACCCGCGCCACCGCCGCGGTACGGCTGGACACACCGAGCCGTCCGAAGGCGTTCTCCAGGTGCTTGCGGACGGTACTGGGGGCCACGCAGAGCTGCTCGGCGATCTGCGGGGTGGACATGCCGAGGGCCACGCAGCGCAGGACGTCCAGTTCGCGCCGGGTGAGCCGGACCGGGGTGCGGCGCCTGCGGGCGGCCGCCAGGTAGATCTCGTACAGGTGCGGGGCCAGCAGCCGCAGGGTGGTCATCTCGTGGTCCTTGAACGGCTGCCCGTCCGTGCGGAACAGCTGGAAGACCCGGGTGCGGCCCGGCGCGGTGGGCAGAGCAACGTCCGCGATGGTGGGGAAGGGGCGCAGGAACTCGACGTAGATCGGCTGGTTCCGCAGTCTGTGCGCCGACACGAAGTCCGCCATCTGCGTGGTCTCGGGGGTGTCGTGCGGGCGCGAGACCTGCTCGCACTGGAGGTGCTGGTGGCGCCAGCGCCAGTACTCCTCCATCGGGCCCTGCTCCTCCCCGCCCGGGGTGTCCCGGTCGTTCCAGCTGATCCTGGTCGGGATGTCCAGCTCCGAGAAGCTCGCGCACTCGCAGGGAATCAGCCGCTGCAGGCCGTGGAGCAGGGACATCGGGGGCACGCCCTCCGCGAGGTCCTGCCGGGCCTCGTCCAGGACGTCCGCCATGCGGCGCAGATGGGCTTCGGCGGTGGTGAAGGGTGGGGTCATCACGGCCTCCCTGGGCCGGGCGTGCGTGTCGTACGACGCTACGCGCCCCGGGCGCCCGGTTCGCGAGGGATTCGTCAAATGCCGTATGGGATACGGCGATCGAAGCGTCCAGTGTCGACCCGTACGACCCATTCGGCCCCAGCCCCGACCACCGGGAGGGCCGGCTCGAACGGAGACACCTCATGCGCGACCACATCCCGGACACCCACCCGTACCCGTACCCGCACCTCCACCGCACGGTGGCCCTCACCACCGGCGCCGCCGCCCTGACCGCCGTCCTGCTCACCACCGGCTGCGACGGGACGTCGTCGTCCGCCACGGCCTCGACCGGATCGTCCTCCTCGGCCGCCTCTGCGCAGGAGGACAGGGGCGATGCGACCCCGCGTTCGTCCACCCCGCGTTCTCCCGCCCCGAGTTTCACGACTCTCCGCCTCACCCTCGACGCCCGCGGCGGTGTCCGGCTCACCGGCGGCTCGCGTGCGGCGGCCACCGCGGCGGGGAGCTTCTCCGTGGCCGGCGGTCGCACGCACCGGTTCGACCGGCCAGCGGACCAGTTGCTGGTGGTGCTGCGGCACTGGCCCGACTCCGGTGCGGCACGGGCCTCGCGAGGGCGGGCGCCCCGGCTGTGGCCACCGGACGAGTCCGCGGTGGAGACCGGGTTCCTCGTCGACACCTCGGGCTGGGTGCGGGCCGAGCTCGACGGACAGCCGCTGCGGTGGCTGCGCCGCGACACGCTCCGCGTCGACGCCACGAACGCCACCGCCGTCGGCGACACCACGGTCCTCACGCTGTCCGGACCGCAAGGGGGTCGGTCCGGACAGCCCGTACCGCCGGCCGACACGCGCGCGTGCGCCGGTGTCACCCCGGACCTCGCCCGGCAGGAGGTCCTCCCGGAGATCACCGCGGGCACGACCATCCCGGATGCCCTCACCCGGCTGAGCGACCTGTGCCTCGACATCCAGTACGCCACCCGCCCGGGCGGCCGCCCCGGAACCGTCCGCCAGGTACTCGTCCCGCTCGCCGGCCACCCCACCGCGTCAGCGGCACTGCCACCCACGGACAACACCGCGGCGGCCCCGGGCGACCGAGTACTCCTGGACCCGACCCGCCCGGCGACCCTGGTGGTCGCCCGCTGAGGGGGAGCGCTCCGGCAGAGCAGGAGCGGTCGCCGAAGAACCTGGGGCGCCACCCTCCGCCCACCGAAACCGCCGCGGGCGGGCTCGGCACCCGTCGCCTCTCGCGGTGCGACCGCCGGGCCTGTCGGTCGCTCGCGGTGGGTCGCTCGTCGGTCCTCGCGGATAGGGTCCGCCGGCCGCTCGCGGCGACACCCACCGGGGCGCCGACGGGCACGGGCCGTGGTCGGGTCCTGCCACCGTCCACCACCGCCCGATCGCAGCACCGTCCCCCGTCCACCACCGCCCGCTCGCGCCACCGGCCACCGCCCCTCGCCCCCCCGTCCCGCCCGCCGAAACCGCCGTTCCGCCCCGGCGCTTCCCCCAGGCTCTCCGGTTAGGCTCGGTCTCGCACGACCTTGATCTCGTACGACCCTGATCCGACAGGCGTGCGACGGTGGACGGGACGGGAGGGCCGGGATGACGGCGCCGGGGCGCAGGAGCAGTACCTTTTCGCGGCTGCTGCGGCACGGTTTCACCGATCCCTCGGCGGCGGAGCGGCTGCTGGACAGTGGTGAGCTGACGCCTGTGCGCAATGATCCGGTGTTGTTGGAGGCGCTGGGGGCGACCGCCGATCCGGATCTCGCGCTGCTCGGTCTTGTGCGGTTGCTCGAAGCCCAGCCCGACACCACCGCCTGGCGGACGCTGCTCGACACGTTGATAGCGGCCAAGCCGCTGCGCGACCGGCTGCTCGGCGTGCTCGGCGCCTCCTCCGCGCTCGCCGACCACCTCGCCCGGCATCCGCACGACTGGCACGCGCTCGTCACCTACGAGCCGCGCGATCTGCACCCGGGCGTCGAGGAGTTCGAGCGCGGACTCGCCGAGGCCACCGACCCGGTCACCCTGCGCGTCGCCTACCGCCGCTGCCTGCTGTCCATCGCCGCCCGTGACGTGTGCGGCACCACCGACCTCGCCCAGACCGCCGCCGAACTCGCCGACCTCGCCACCGCCACCCTGCGCGCCGCCCTCGCCATCGCGAGCGCCGCCGCGCCGGACGACGCCGCGCTGTGCCGGCTCGCGGTGGTCGCGATGGGCAAGTGCGGCGGCCACGAGCTGAACTACGTCTCGGACGTCGACGTGATCTTCGTCGGCGAGGCCGTCGAGGGTGCCGACGAGGGCAAGGCGATCCGCGCCGCCACCAAACTCGCCTCGCACATGATGCGGGTCTGCTCCGAGACCACCGTCGAGGGCTCCATCTGGCCCGTCGACGCCAACCTCCGCCCCGAGGGCCGCAACGGCCCCCTGGTCCGCACCCTCAGCAGCCACCTCGCCTACTACCAACGCTGGGCCAAGACCTGGGAGTTCCAGGCCCTGCTCAAGGCCCGCCCGGTGGCCGGCGACCTGGAGCTGGGCGATGAGTACGTCACCGCCCTCGCCCCCATGGTCTGGCAGGCGGCCGAGCGCGAGAACTTCGTCGCCGACGTGCAGAAGATGCGCCGCCGGGTCGTCGAGAACATCCCGCTCGGTGAAGTCGACCGTGAGTTGAAGCTCGGGCCGGGTGGACTGAGAGACGTCGAATTCGCCGTGCAGCTCCTCCAGTTGGTGCACGGGCGGGCGGACGCCTCCCTGCGCAGCGGCACCACGCTGGACGCGCTCCAGGCCCTGGCCGCCGGCGGGTACGTAGGACGCGCCGACGCCGTCCAACTCGACGACGCCTACCGGTTCCTGCGCTCCATGGAGCACCGCATCCAGCTCTACCGGCTGCGCCGCACCCACCTCGTGCCCGAGGACGAGGCCGACCTGCGCCGCATCGGCCGCTCGCTCGGCCTGCGCGCCGACCCGGTCGCCGAGTTGACCCGCGAGTGGCGCCGGCACGCATCCGTCGTACGCCGGCTGCACGAGAAGCTCTTCTACCGCCCGCTGCTCGACGCCGCTGCCCAACTCGCCCCCGGCGAGGCCCGGTTGAGCCCCGAGGCGGCCCGGGAGCGGCTGGTCGCCCTCGGCTACGCCGACCCTGCCGCGGCCCTGCGGCACCTGGAGGCGCTGGCCTCCGGGGTGAGCCGCAAGGCCGCGATCCAGCGCACCCTGCTGCCGGTGCTGCTCGGCTGGTTCGCCGACTCCGCCGACCCGGACGCGGGACTGCTCAACTTCCGCAAGGTCTCGGACGCGTTGGGCAAGACGCCGTGGTACCTGCGGCTGCTGCGGGACGAGGGCGCCACCGCCGAGAACCTCGCCCGCGTGCTGTCCGCGGGACGCCTCGCCCCCGACCTCCTGATGCGGGCCCCCGAAGCGGTGGCCCTGCTCGGCGACGGCGGCGGTGACGGCGGTGGCCTGGAGCCGCGCAACAGAGCCCACTTGGAGCAGGAGGTCCTCGCCGGAGTGGGGCGCGCCGACAACGCGGACCAGGCGGTCGCCGTCGCGCGCGGGGTACGGCGCCGGGAACTGTTCCGTACGGCCGCCGCCGACATCGTCGGCTCCTACGGAACCGACACCCACCCCGTCGAGGCCGACCAGGGCGCCCTGGTGGACCGGGTCGGCGGCGCGATCTCCGACCTCACGGCGGCGACCCTCGCGGGCACGCTGCGCGCGGTGGTGCGGGCCGGCTGGGGCGACACCCTGCCCACCCGGTTCGCGATCATCGGCATGGGCCGCTTCGGTGGTCACGAACTCGGCTACGGCTCCGACGCGGACGTCCTGTTCGTGCACGAACCGCGCGAGGGAGTGCCGGAACGGGAGGCCTCCGAGGCCGCCAACAAGGTCGTCTCCGAGATGCGCCGACTGCTCCAGGTGCCGAGTGCGGATCCGCCGCTGCTCATCGACGCCGACCTGCGTCCCGAGGGCAAGTCCGGGCCCCTGGTACGGACGCTCCACTCCTACGAGGCGTATTACCGCCGGTGGTCTCTGGGGTGGGAGTCGCAGGCGTTGCTCCGGGCCGAACCCGTGGCCGGGGACGCGGACTTGGGGCGGCGGTTCATCGAACTGATCGATCCGCTGCGGTATCCGGCCGAAGGGCTCGGGGACGACGCGGTGCGGGAGATCCGGCGGCTGAAGGCTCGGATGGAGTCCGAGCGGATGCCTCGCGGGGCCGACCCGAAACTGCACACCAAGCTCGGGCCCGGAGGGCTGTCCGACGTGGAGTGGACCGTGCAGTTGCTTCAGTTGCAGCACGGGTGGGCGGAGCCGGGGCTGCGGACCACGCGGACCCGGGAGGCACTCGCCGCGGCGTGCTCCGCCGGTCTGGTGTCGGGCGAGGACGCCGACATACTGGATGAGGCTTGGGTGTTGGCGACTCGGGTTCGTAACGCGGTGATGCTCGTGCGGGGGCGGGCCGGGGACACGTTCCCCTCTGAGAGCCGGGAACTTGCCGCGGTGGGGCGGTACTTGGGGTATGGGCCGGGGCATGCGGGGGACATGCTCGATGCGTATCGCCGTACGGCGCGTCGGGCGAGGGGTGTGGTGGACGAGTTGTTTTATGGGGCGGCGGCGTTGTAGGTGGGTTGTTCGTCTTCGGCTGACGGCCGGTGGGGCTGGTCGCGCCCCGCGGCGGAGCCGCAGATCGACACAGCCCCGCGCCCCTGAAGGGCGTTGCCACTCGCCGCCTGTTTGACAAGGCCACGCCCGTCAGGACCACCGCCATTCCCGCCACCACCCGCCAACCCACCCGCTCGTCCAGTACCAGCGCGCCCAGCGTCACCGACACCACCGGCAGCAGGTAGCCCACCGTCGCCGCGTTCGTCGGGCCCTCGTCTGCTATGAGGCGGTAGTTGAGGTAGAAGGTGACGCCTGTGCCGAGGATGCCCAGGGCGACGACGGCCAGGACGGCGGTGAGGTCGGGACGCAGGGGACCCGCGACCGGGAGGGCCAGCGTGGTCCAGGCCGTTGCCGTGAGGAGTTGGGCCGCCGAGACCGCCAACGGGGCCTCGCGGGCGGTGAGATGGCGGGCCATGTAGGCGAACGCGACGGCGTAGCTCGCGGCGGCGGCCAGCAGGGCGAGGGCGCCCCAGCCGAACAGGCCCGAGCGGTGCCAGGGCGCGAAGATCAGCACCGTACCGGCGAAACCGAGGAACAGGCCGGTCAGACGGGTCCGGCTCAGGCCGCGGTCGGTGCCCAGGGCGACGCCGATGAGCAGGGACCACAAGGGAGTTGTGGCGTTCAGGACGCCGGCCACGCCCGAGTCGACCGTCTGCTCGCCCACGCTGAACATCGCGAAGGGCAGCGCGTTGCAGAAGAGCGCGGCCACGACCAGGTGGCCCCACACCTTGCGCGACCGTGGCAGCGACTGGCCTGCGCGGCGGGCCAGGAGCAGGAGGACGGCCGTGCCCAGGGCGCAGCGGGCGATGGTGATCTGGGCCGGGGTGAGTCCGTGGTCCAGGGCGAGCTTGATCCAGAGGAACCCGGAGCCCCAGAGGAGGGCCAGGACGGCCATGCGGAGGGAGGAGGCGAGCGGCATGGGTCCACGGTGGCCCGCGGGTGGTCGTAAGGACAAGTGAAAGTCTGTGCAGGCACTGTTAACCTCTCCTACATGCTGGATGTGCGACGGATGCAGGTGCTGCGGACAGTGGTCGGCAGCGGATCGGTGACGGCGGCCGCCGCGAGCCTCGGGTACACGCCCTCCGCGGTGAGTCAGCAGGTCGCCGCGTTGGAGAAGGAGGCCGGTACGGCGCTGCTGGAGCGGTCCGGGCGCGGGGTGCGGCCGACGGCGGCGGGGCTGCTGCTCACCGAGTACGCCGATGCCATTGGCCGGCAGGTCGCCGAGGCCGAGACCGCGCTGGCCGATCTGCTCGCGGGGCGTACCGGGCGGTTGTCGGTGCGGTACTTCGCGACGGCGGGGGCCGCCCTGGTCGCTCCGGCCGTGGCCCGGATGCGGGCCGAACACCCTGACGTACAGGTCGAGTTGAAGCTGATCGACCCCGAGGATCCGCTGCCGGACGTGCGGGAAGGGCGGGCGGATCTCGCGCTGGTGGTCGGCGGCGAGCGGCAGGCCGCCGGCGTACGGCTGCTGCGGCTGCTCGACGATCCCTACCTCGCCGTCCTGCCCAAGGGGCACCGGCTCGCGGCCCGGCGGAGCGTGGAGCTGGCGGAGCTGGCCGAGGAGCCCTGGGTCGGCAGCGAGTGGCCGGGGCCCTGTCTGGACGCCCAGCTGACCGCGTGCGAGGCCGCCGGGTTCCGGCCCCGGTTCGTGGTCGAGAGCGAGGACTACGTCACCGCACAGGGCTTCGTCGCGGCGGGACTCGGGGTGAGCCTGATCCCCCGGCTGGGGCTGGGCGGGGGCCGGCATCCGCAGGTGGTACTACGGGAGGTGCGGGGGCCGGAGCCGACCCGCACGATCAGCGCGGCCGTGCGGGAGTCGGCACCGGTACAGCCGGCGTTGCGCACGTTCCTGGAGGCGCTTCGGGAAGCGGCGGGAGCGCCCCGCTGATGCGCGGCCCGCGGGACCCCCACGTCGGGCAGCGGCTCGCGCGCGAACCCGACACCCCGCCGGGCGCGACGCGACGGCTCCGGACCCTCCTCGTCGCGATCCGCCGCGCCGGGCGGGCGTGGGGCAGGGGCGGAGGCAGGCCCGCCTGCCGGCGCGTGGGGCCACGGCACCTCCCGGGCCCGGTGCCTGGAATCCGTATCGCGTCGAGCGCGGCGCGGGCACCCCTCGCCCGGCCTACGCCCTCGTCGGCGACAGACGCTCTCCCGTGCCCCTCGCCGGTGGCAGCTGGGGCAGGGAGTACGGCAGGGCCCCGTACCAGAGGTAGGCCACCGTGAAGCCGAAGGCGAGGCAGAGCATGCCGCCGACCGCGTCGAGCCAGAAGTGGTTGGCGGTGGAGACGATGACCATCAGGGTCGCCGCCGGATAGAGGAGACCCAGGACGCGCACCCACGGCACCTTGGCCAGGGCGAAGATCGTCAGCCCGCACCACAGGGACCAGCCGATGTGCATCGACGGCATCGCGGCGTACTGGTTCGACATGTGCTTCAGGTCGCCGGACGCCATCGAACCCCAGGTCTGGTGGACCATGACGGTGTCGACGAACGTGCTGCCGTTCATCAGGCGGGGCGGGGCGAGCGGATACAGGTAGTAACCGACCAGCGCGACCAGGGTGGTGGCGAACAGAACCATGCGCGCCGCCGCGTAACGGCCCGGATGGCTGCGGTACAGCCACACCAGCACGCCCAGGGTCACCACGAAGTGCAGTGTCGCGTAGTAGTAGTTCATGCCGACGATGAGCCAAGTCACCGAGTTCACACTGTGGTTGACCGACTCCTCGACCGCGATGCCGAGGTGGTGCTCGACCTTCCAGATCCAGTCGGCGTTGCGCAGCGCCTCGCCGCGCTGCTCCGGAACCGCGTTGCGGATCAGCGAATACGTCCAGTAACTGACGCCGATCAGCAGGATCTCGAACCACAGCCGCGGCCGGCGCGGCGTACGCAGTCGGCGCAGCAACCCCGGCCCTCGTCCGGCCGCACCGCGGGTGGGAACGGCCGTCTGCTCACGGTCTTCCAGACTGGTCACGGTCGACTCACCCATAGACACAAAGTCTGCCAGAAACGCCTTCCTCGACCGATCATCCCCTGGGCTGGTTCAGGACGCATGTCCTACGACGGGAAGACACCCCGCCCTCCTACCAGCGAACCGGTCGACACCGCGCGTTCTCCGCCCTAGGGACGACCGCGCTCCCCGGGTGCCGAGGCGGTCGAACCCCGTACCACCAGCTCAGGCATGAACACGAACTCGCTGTGCGGTGCGGGCGTTCCGCCGATCTCCTCCAGGAGCGTGCGCACCGCAGCCTGGCCCATCGCCGGCACCGGCTTGCGGATCGTGGTCAGCGGTGGGTCGGTGAAGGCGATCAGCGGGGAGTCGTCGAAACCGACCACCGAGACATCGCGCGGGACGTCCAGACCGCGCTGGCGGGCCGCCCGTATCGCGCCCAGCGCCATCATGTCGCTCGCGCACACCACCGCCGTACAACTGCGCTCGATCAGCGCGCCGGCGGCGGCCTGGCCGCCCTCCAGGGTGTACAGCGAGTGCTGGACGAGCTCCGACTCGACCTCCTGCGCGCCCAGGCCGAGCAGGTCCTGCATCGCCCGTACGAAGCCCTCGATCTTGCGCTGCACCGGCACGAACCGCTTCGGCCCGAGGGCGAGTCCGATCCGGGTGTGGCCGAGCGACACCAGATGCGTGACCGCCAGCGTCATCGCCGCGCGGTCGTCGGGGGAGATGAAGGGCGCCTGCACCTTCGGCGAGAAACCGTCCACCAGCACGTACGGCACGCCCTGTGCGCGCAGCCGGTCGTAGCGCTCCATGTCGGCGGTGGTGTCGGCGTGCAGTCCGGAGACGTAGATGATGCCGGCGACCCCGCGGTCCACCAGCATCTCCGTCAGCTCGTCCTCCGTGGACCCGCCCGGGGTCTGGGTGGCGAGCACGGGGGTGTAGCCCTGCCTGGTCAGCGCCTGTCCGATGACCTGGGCCAGGGCCGGGAAGATGGGGTTCTCCAACTCCGGGGTGATCAGCCCCACCAGGCCCTCGCTGCGCTGGCGCAGCCGGACCGGGCGCTCGTAGCCGAGCACGTCCAGCGCGGCGAGCACGGACTGGCGGGTGGTGGCGGCGACGCCCGGCTTTCCGTTGAGGACCCGGCTGACCGTCGCTTCGCTCACCCCCGCCTGGGCGGCGATGTCGGCAAGCCGTGTGGTCACGGGGGTGGACTGTACCGGCCGTCGGCCCGCCGCGGGTTGCTGCCT
Source organism: Streptomyces sp. NPDC092369 (assembly GCF_044755245.1). NCBI lineage: Bacteria > Bacillati > Actinomycetota > Actinomycetes > Kitasatosporales > Streptomycetaceae > Streptomyces > Streptomyces sp. NPDC092369. Next base: position 588,633 of record NZ_JBIVQP010000002.1, on the reverse strand, counting down.
CATAGCGATCCTCATGTCCTGGTCGGTACACGGCAAGAGCTTGCAGAGTCTTGCACAAGTGTCCCCGACCCGCTCAGCCCCTTCAATAGGTGCCTTCAGGGGATCAAGGTCTGATCACGCGCGGGTAACTCTCCGGCCGTCTTGCAATTTTTTGCTGCAAGGTCTTTCGTCTTGCTTGCAACGCTGTTACGTTCCCAATCGCCCGGCCGCCGCAACGGCGCAGTCGGCAGCAGCACACGGGCTTTCACCCTCAAGGAGAACTCATGCGGCGTGGCATAGCGGCCACCGCGCTGATGGCGTCCCTCGCTCTCGCGGCGACGGCGTGCGGCGGGAGCGACAGCGGAGACAAGGCGGACGGCCCGGTCACCATCACCTGGTGGGACACGTCCAACGCGACCAACGAGGCGCCCACTTACCAGGCCTTGGTGAAGCAGTTCGAGGCCGCCAACAAGGACGTCAAGGTCAAGTACGTCAACGTCCCCTTCGACCAGGCGCAGAACAAGTTCGACACCGCCGCCGGCGCCACGGGCGCCCCGGACGTGCTGCGCTCCGAGGTCGGCTGGACCCCCGCCTTCGCGAAGAAGGGCTACTTCCTGCCGCTGGACGGCACCGAAGCCCTCGCGGACCAGGCCAAGTTCCAGTCCAACCTGATCACACAGGCGCAGTACGACGGCAAGACCTACGGCGTCCCGCTGGTCACCGACACCCTCGCGCTGGTCTACAACAAGGCCCTCTTCGCGAAGGCCGGCATCGAGGCGCCCAAGACCTGGGACGACCTCAAGACCGCCGCCGCCACCATCAAGTCCAAGACGGGCGTGGACGGTTACTGGGGCTCCACCCAGGCCTACTACGCGCAGAGCTTCCTCTACGGCGAGGGCACCGACACCGTCGACGCCGCCGCCAAGAAGATCACCGTCGACTCGGACGCCGCGAAGAAGGCCTACGGCACCTGGCAGGGGCTGTTCTCCGGCAAGGGCCTGCACAAGGCCGACACCACCGCCGACGCCTACGCCCACATCCAGGACGCGTTCGTCAACGGCAAGGTCGCCGCGATCATCCAGGGCCCGTGGGAGATCACGAACTTCTACAAGGGCAGCGCCTTCAAGGACAAGGCCAACCTCGGCATCGCCACCGTCCCGGCCGGCTCCACCGGCAAGGCGGGCGCCCCGACCGGCGGCCACAACCTGTCCGTCTACGCGGGTTCGGACGCGGCGCACCAGAAGGCGGCCCTGAAGTTCGTCAACTTCATGACCTCCGCCAAGTCCCAGTCGCAGATCGCGCTGAAGAACTCCACACTGCCCACCCGCGACGACGCCTACACCGCCGAGGTCAAGGCAGACCCGGGCATCGCCGGCTTCCAGACCGTGCTGCCCGCCGCCCAGCCGCGGCCCGCGCTGCCGGAGTACAGCTCCCTGTGGACCCCGCTGGACACCGAACTGCCGAAGATCGCCGGCGGCAAGGAGTCCCTGGACAAGGGCCTCAGCAACGCTGAACTGGCCATCGCCAAGCTGGTGCCGGACTTCAGCAAGTGAGCCCCGCGTGACCGTCGGATCGCCCTGACAGCAGTACCGGGGGAGCGATCCGGCGGTCACCGGCCTGTCTTCCAGAAGGTGTTGAACCATGACAGTCGCCATCGACCGCGCGACGGGCAAGCGCCGCGGTGACCGAGCGCCGCGGGACGGGCGTTTCAGGCGCAGCTACCAGAAGTACTGGTACGCGTACGCGATGATCGCCCCGGTGGCGATCGTGCTCGGCGTCCTCGTGCTCTACCCCCTGGTGTACGGCCTCTACCTGACCCTCACCGACGCCAACAGCCTCAACACCGCGCGCACGATCGGCGTCAACCACATCGACGCCACCTACAAGTTCATCGGGCTCGACAACTACAAGGACATCCTGTTCGGCCCGACGTCCTACGACCGCTTCTGGTCGCACTTCATCTGGACCATCGTGTGGACCGCGCTGTGCGTCGCCCTGCACTACACGATCGGCCTGGGCCTGGCACTCCTGCTCAACCAGAAGCTGCGCGGACGCACCTTCTACCGGCTGATCCTCGTGCTGCCCTGGGCCGTGCCGACCTTCGTCACCGTCTTCGGCTGGCGGTTCATGCTCGCCGACGGCGGCATCATCAACACCGCCCTGGACGCCCTGCACCTGCCCAGTCCGGCCTGGCTTGAGGACACCTTCTGGCAGCGGTTCGCCGCCATCATGGTCAACACCTGGTGCGGGGTGCCCTTCATGATGGTGTCCCTGCTCGGCGGCCTGCAGTCCATCGACGCCTCGCTGTACGAGGCCGCCGAGATGGACGGCGCCACCGCCTGGCAGCGCTTCCGGTACGTCACCCTGCCGGGCCTGAGGTCCGTCAGCTCCACCGTCGTACTCCTCGGCATCATCTGGACCTTCAACCAGTTCGCCGTCATCTTCCTGCTGTTCGGCAACACCGCCCCGGACGCGCAGATCCTGGTCACCTGGGCCTACTACCTCGGCTTCGGCCAACAGCCGCGCGACTTCGCGCAGTCCGCCGCCTACGGCATCCTGCTGCTGGCCATCCTGATCGTCTTCACCTCCTTCTACCGCCGCTGGCTGAGCCGGGGCGACCAGCAACTCGCGATCTGAGGCGGGAGCTTCCATGAGTACGACCACTGTCGAGACCCCCGCCACCGTCGCGCCGCCGGCCCCCGTCCGCACCCGCCGCCGCGGCGAGAACAGCCGCGCCGGCTCCCTCGCCTCCCACGGCATCCTGCTCGGCGCGAGCGTCATCGCGCTGTTCCCGGTCGCCTGGCTGGTGTTCCTGTCGCTCGGCCCGGACAAGGACGACTATCTGCACCCCGGCGGCATCTGGTCCAAGATGACGTTCGACAACTACTCGTTCGTCCTCCAGCACACCAACTTCTTCGACTGGCTGAAGAGTTCGCTGATCGTCTCGCTCGGCACCACGCTGCTCGGCGTCTTCGTCGCCGCGACCACCGGCTACGCGGTCTCCCGGATGCGCTTCCCGGGCTACCGGAAGTTCATGTGGGTGCTGCTGGTCACCCAGATGTTCCCCGTGGCCGTCCTCATGGTGCCGATGTACCAGATCCTGGCCGACCTGCAACTCATCGACAGCTACCTCGGGTTGATCCTCGTCTACTGCTCGACCGCGGTGCCGTACTGCGCCTGGCTCCTCAAGGGGTACTTCGACACCATCCCGTTCGAGATCGACGAGGCCGGACGCGTCGACGGGCTGAGCCCCTTCGGCACGTTCGCGCGGCTGATCCTGCCGCTCGCCAAGCCGGGTCTGGCGGTCGCCGCGTTCTACAGCTTCATCACCGCCTTCGGCGAGGTCGCCTTCGCCACGACGTTCATGCTGGACGACCAGAAGTACACCCTCGCCGTCGGCCTGCAGAGCTTCGTCAGCGAACACGACGCCCAGCGCAACCTCATGGCGGCGACGGCGGTACTGATCGCGATACCGGTGTCGGCGTTCTTCTACCTCGTGCAGAAGAACTTGGTGACCGGCCTCACGGCAGGCGGCACAAAGGGATAGCGGGGTTCGCCAACGCCCCTTCTTCTAAGGGGCGCGGGGAACTGCGCGACCAGCCCCCACCCAGCCGCACTCAAAACTCGAGGCGGCCATGATGTCCATCCGACCCCGCTGACACCATGGCCGCCTCGTCTCCAACCCACCATGACCAGAACTCCGTTACGTACCAAGGACGCCATGACTCAGCAGCACTCCGTCATCGCCCCGGCACCCAGTTCCGCCAAGGCCAAGCGCAGCGACTGGTGGAGGGACGCGGTGATCTACCAGGTCTATCCGCGCAGCTTCGCCGACAGCAACGGCGACGGCATGGGCGACCTGGAAGGCGTACGTTCCAGACTTCCGTACCTGCGTGACCTCGGTGTCGACGCCGTGTGGCTCAGTCCGTTCTACGCCTCGCCGCAGGCGGACGCCGGCTACGACGTCGCCGACTACCGGGCCGTGGACCCGATGTTCGGCAACCTGCTGGATGCCGACGCGCTGATCCGGGACGCCCACGGACTGGGGCTCAGGATCATCGTCGACCTCGTGCCCAACCACTCCTCGGACCAGTACGAGTGGTTCAGGCGGGCACTGGCGGAGGGCCCCGGCTCGCCGTCGCGGGACCGCTACCACTTCCGCCCCGGCAAGGGCGAGAACGGCGAACTCCCGCCCAACGACTGGGAGTCCATCTTCGGCGGCCCGGCCTGGACGAGGGTGCCGGACGGCGAGTGGTACCTCCATCTCTTCGCCCCCGAGCAGCCCGACTTCAACTGGGACCACCCCGCCGTCGGCGACGAGTTCCGCTCCATCCTGCGCTTCTGGCTCGACATGGGCGTCGACGGCTTCCGCATCGACGTGGCCCACGGCCTGGTGAAGGCGCCGGGTCTGCCCGACCTCGGTTCGCACGACCAACTCAAGCTGCTGGGCAACGATGTCATGCCGTTCTTCGACCAGGACGGCGTGCACGAGATCTACCGGCAGTGGCGCACCGTCCTCGACGAGTACGCCGGAGAGCGCATCTTCGTCGCCGAGGCATGGACCCCGACCGTCGAGCGCACCGCGAACTACGTCCGCCCCGACGAACTCCACCAGGCCTTCAACTTCCAGTACCTGAGCACCGAATGGGACGCGAAGGAGCTGCGCACGGTCATCGACCGGACGCTGGAGGCCATGCGTCCCGTCGGCGCGCCGGCCACCTGGGTGCTGTCCAACCACGACGTCACCCGGCACGCCACCCGCTTCGCCAACCCGCCCGGCCTCGGCACCCAGATCCGCACGGCGGGTGACCGGGAGCTGGGTCTGCGCAGGGCCCGCGCGGCCACCCTGCTGATGCTCGCGCTGCCCGGTTCCGCCTACGTCTACCAGGGCGAGGAGCTCGGCCTGCCGGACGTCGTCGACCTGCCGGACGAGGTGCGCCAGGACCCGGCGTACTTCCGGGGCGCGGGCCAGGACGGCTTCCGCGACGGCTGCCGGGTGCCGATCCCGTGGACGCGCGAGGGGTCCTCGTACGGTTTCGGGAGCGGGGGCAGTTGGCTGCCGCAGCCGGACGGCTGGGGGGAGTTGAGCATCGAGGCGCAGACCGGGGCGGTCGGCTCGACCCTTGAGCTGTACCGGGCCGCGCTCGCCGCCCGTCGTGACCAGCCCGACCTGGGCGCGGGGGACTCCGTCGAGTGGCTGCGGGCGCCCGAGGGCGTACTCGCCTTCCGGCGCGGTGAGTTCGTGTGTGTCGCGAACACGGGCGGGGAGTCGGTGACGACTCCGGCGCACGGGCGGGTCCTGCTCGCCAGCGGGGAGATCACCGAGGCGGACGGCGAGGCGAAGGTGCCCGCCGACACGACGGTGTGGTTCACGACGGCCTGACCGGACCCGCCGCTGAAAGTTCTTGCATCAACTTCACACGGCCCGCTGCCTTTTCAGGCAGCGGGCCTTTAACATCTGCGTCACCGCAAGTTTCTGCAAGATTTCAGCAAGCCCCTTCAGTGATGCCTTCAACGACGAAGGAGCCCTCACATGGCACGCAGAACCCTCTCCGGCGGCCTCGCCCTCACGGCCGCCGCCCTCCCTCTTTCGCTCTCCCTTGTCATGACCCCGACGCCCGCGCAGGCCTCGCCCCCCGGCACCAAGGACGTCACCGCCGTCCTCTTCGAGTGGAACTTCGCCTCGGTCGCCAAGGAGTGCACCAACACGCTGGGCCCGGCCGGCTACGGCTACGTCCAGGTCTCCCCGCCCGCCGAGCACATACAGGGCTCGCAGTGGTGGACCTCGTACCAGCCGGTGTCGTACAAGATCGCCGGTCGGCTCGGTGACCGCACGGCGTTCCAGAACATGGTCAACGCCTGTCACGCGGCCGGGGTGAAGGTGGTCGCCGACACCGTCATCAACCACATGTCGGCGGGCAGCGGCACCGGCACGGGCGGCTCGTCGTACACGAAGTACAACTACCCCGGCCTGTACTCCTCCTACGACTTCGACGACTGCACCTCCCAGGTCTCGAACTACCAGGACCGCTGGAACGTCCAGCACTGCGAACTGGTGGGCCTGGCCGACCTGGACACCGGTGAGGACTATGTGCGGTCGGCCATCGCCAAGTACATGAACGACCTGCTCAGCCTCGGCGTCGACGGCTTCCGCATCGACGCGGCCAAGCACATCGACACCGCCGACCTGGCGAACATCAAGTCCCGCCTGACCAACCCCTCCGCGTACTGGAAGCAGGAGGTCATCTACGGCAGCGGGGAGGCCGTCCAGCCCACCGAGTACACGGGCAACGGTGACGTCCAGGAGTTCCGGTACGCCTACGACCTCAAGCGGGTCTTCAACAACGAGAACCTCGCCTACCTGAAGAACTACGGCGAGGGCTGGGGGTACTTGAGCGGCTCGGTCGCCGGCGTCTTCGTCGACAACCACGACACCGAGCGCAACGGCTCCACGCTCAACTACAAGGATGGCGCCACCTACACGCTGGCCAACGTCTTCATGCTCGCCCACCCGTACGGCGCCCCGGACATCAACTCCGGCTACGAGTGGTCGAACGCCGACGCCGGGCCGCCCAACGGCGGCTCCGTGACCGCCTGTTGGCAGGACGGCTGGAAGTGCCAGCACGCCTGGCCGGAGATCAAGTCCATGGTCGCCTTCCGCAACACCACCCGAGGCCAGGCCATGACGGACTGGTGGGACAACGGCAACGACGCCATCGCCTTCGGCCGCGGCAGCAAGGGCTATGTCGCCATCAACCACGAGTCGGGCAGCCTGTCCCGCACCTACCAGACCTCCCTGGCGGCCGGCACGTACTGCAACGTGCAGAACAACACGGCGGTGACGGTGAACTCCGCCGGGCAGTTCACCGCCACCCTGGGCTCCAACACGGCACTGGCGATCTACGCCGGGAAGTCGTCCTGCTGATCCCGGTCGTCAGGAACTGACGTTGATGTGCTTGGCGAACGCCGTCACGGAGAGGTCGCCGTGGTCGACCCAGCGCGGGAACGCCAGCGTCTTGTGCTGGGTCGCGGCCGGCGGGGTGATCTCCAGGAAGGAGGCGCGCGTCGCGCCCGAGGTGCCGGTGTTGGCGTGGGTCCAGGCGAGAACGGCCTCGGCGCTCTGGCCGTCCTTGAGGACGAGGGTCTTCTTGCCGGGGTTGTGCGCGTACCAGGTGTTGCCCCAGTGGGTGTGAGTGGTGAGCTTCTTGTGCGCGGAATTCTCCAGGCCCAGGCCCGGGTAGCCGCGCAGCGCGCAGGTCCTGCCGCTGAGGTTGCGCAGCGTGATGACGACACCCTGGTGGTTCATCCCGCCGGCGAGCTGCTTGCCGAAGGAGGCCTTGAGCGCGGCGGCGGAGCAGGTCGGCGTGGCCTTCGCGGCGCTGGTCGCGCCGGGGCTCGCGGCCTGCGCGGTACCGGCCCAGGCGGCGAGCCCCAGCCCTGCGACGGCGGCCACGGCCAGCACCGGGCGGCCGAACCTGCGCTCGGCGCGGTGCTTGGCGGTACCGGGCTGGTCGGTGCCGGTCCGGTCGGCGGTGTTCGGGCGCTCGTTCATGGTGATGGTGCTCCACTCCTGCTCGTTCCTCTGTTCCCGTACACAAGGTCCGATGCGCGGTGCGGCGGTTTTGTTCGGAGAAGTTCGCAGGAAAATCCTCCGCCCGCGCTGAAAGTTCTTTCCGCAGCTTTCACGCCTATTGCTGCAACCCTTGCGTCGGCGATACGGTCACGCCGGGGTCGGACCCGCCTGAGCCGTCATCGCAAGGAGTTCACACCGGTGATACCTGTCAGACGCGTCGCGGCCGTCGCCGTCGCCGCCCTAGCCCTCGCGCTGGTGCAGCCGCTCGCCGCGCACGCCGACCCCCCGCCCGCGCCCCCGTCCGACGCGAAGCTGGCCGCCGAGCCCGCCCGGCACGACGACACCCGCGAGCAGTTCTACTTCGTCATGCCGGACCGCTTCGCCAACGGCGACACGGCCAACGACCGCGGCGGACTCACGGGTTCACGCCTCAGCACCGGCTACGACCCCACCGACAAGGGCTTCTACCAGGGCGGCGACCTCAAGGGCCTGACGAAGAAGCTCAACTACATCAAGGGCCTGGGCACCACCGCCATCTGGATGGCCCCGATCTTCAAGAACCAGCCCGTGCAGGGGACCGGCAGTGACGCGTCCGCCGGCTACCACGGCTACTGGATAACGGACTTCACGAAGGTCGACCCGCACTTCGGCACCAACCAGGACCTGACGACCCTCATCTCCAAGGCGCACGCCAAGGGCATGAAGGTCTTCTTCGACGTCATCACCAACCACACCGCGGACGTCGTCGACTACGAGGAGAAGTCCTACGACTACCTCTCCAAGGGCGCCTTCCCGTACCTGACCAAGGACGGCGAGCCCTTCGACGACGCCGATTACGCCGACGGGAAGTCGAAGTTCCCCGCCGTGGACGCCGGTTCCTTCCCGCGGACGCCGTCCGTCCCCGCCGCGAAGAAGAACGTCAAGGTCCCGTCCTGGCTCAACGACCCGACGATGTACCACAACCGCGGCGACTCGACCTACGCCGGCGAGAACGCCACCTACGGCGACTTCTCCGGTCTCGACGACCTGTGGACCGAACGGCCCGAGGTCGTCAGCGGCATGGAGAGGATCTACCAGCGCTGGGTACGCGACTTCGGCGTCGACGGCTTCCGGATCGACACCGTGAAGCACGTGAACATGGAGTTCTGGACGCAGTGGGCGACCGCGCTCGACACCTACGCGGCCCAGCACGGCCGTAAGGACTTCTTCATGTTCGGCGAGGTCTACTCCGCCGACACGTCGATCACTTCCCCGTACGTCACCCAGGGCCGCCTCGACGCCACGCTCGACTTCCCCTTCCAGGACGCGGCCCGCTCCTACGCCTCCCAGGGCGGCAGCGCGCGGAAGCTGGCGGCGGTCTTCGGCGACGACTACAAGTACACGACCGACAAGGCCAACGCCTACGAGCAGGTCACCTTCCTCGGCAACCACGACATGGGCCGTGTCGGGTACTTCCTCAAGCAGGACAACCCGCAGGCCACCGACGCCGAGATCCTCGCCAAGGACAGGCTCGCCAACGAGCTGATGTTCCTCAGCCGCGGCAACCCGGTCGTCTACTACGGCGACGAGCAGGGCTTCACCGGCTCCGGCGGCGACAAGGACGCCCGCCAGACGATGTTCGCCTCGAAGGTCGCCGACTACCTCGACGACGACGAGATCGGCACCGACCGCACCCACGCGAGCGACGCCTACGCCACGAGCGCACCGCTCTACGAGCAGATCAGCGCTCTCAGCAAGCTGCGCAAGGCGAACCCCGCGCTCACCGACGGCGTCCAGACCGAGCGTTACGCGGCCGACGGCTCCGGTATCTACGCCTTCTCCCGCAACGGCACGGGCGCCGACAGGACCGAGTACGTCGTCGCCTTCAACAACGCGGGCGAGGCGAAGTCGGCCGGCTTCGCGACCGGCTCGGCGTCCATGAACTTCCGTGGGATCTACGGCACGTCGGCCACGGTCACCTCCGACGCGGACAAGCGGATCACCGTCACCGTCCCGGCCGGTTCTGCGATCGTCCTCAAGGCGACCGGCAGGCCCGCCAAGCCGGCCAACGCGCCGACGATCACCCTCAAGGCCCCCGAGGCCGGCGCCACCGGCACGGTCGAACTCTCCGCCGACGTCACCGGCGGCGGGCTCAACCGGGTCGTCTTCGCCGCCCAGACCGGCAACGGCAAGTGGCGCACGCTGGGCTCCGCCGACCACGCCCCGTACAAGGTGACCCAGACCGTCGGCAAGGACGTACCGGCCGGAACAGCCCTGCGCTACAAGGCGGTTGTCGTCGACTCGACCGGACGCACGGCGAGCGCGACGGCAGCCTCCACCTCCGGCACCCCGCCCGTCGAAGAGCCCCCCTCCGCCTCCTCCCGCGACTACGCGATCGTCCACTACAAGCGCACCGACGGCGACTACACCGACTGGGGCCTGTACGCCTGGGGCGACCTCGCCGACGGAGAGTCGACGACCTGGCCGGACAGCCACCCCTTCGTCGGCCGGGACGCCTACGGGGCCTTCGCCTACGTCAAGTTGAAGCCCGGCGCCTCGAACGTCGGCTTCCTCGTCATCGACAAGGACGGCGACAAGGACGTCTCCGCCGACCGCTCGATCGACGTCACCACGACCGGCGAGGTCTGGATCGAGCAGGGCAAGGAGGCCGTGCGGACCACGCGGCCCGACTACCCGGCGCAGGACGAGACCAAGGCGGTCCTGCACTACCACCGCGCCGACGGGAACTACGACGACTGGGGTCTGCACGTCTGGACCGGCGCCGCCGACCCCACCGACTGGTCGAGCCCGCTGCGGCCGGTGAAGACTGACGCCTATGGCGCTGTCTTCGAGGTGCCGCTCAACGCCGGTGCCACCAGCCTCAGTTACATCCTCCACAAGGGCGACGAGAAGGACCTTCCCACCGACCAGTCGCTGGACCTCAAGGGCGACGGCCACGAGGTGTGGCTCTTGAACGGCCAGGAGAAGTACCTCCTGCCCCAGCCGGCGGGCTCAGCGGCCGCCCTCGACCTGACCACCTCCAAGGCGGTCTGGATCGACCGGGACACGGTCGCCTGGAACGGCTCCGACGCGGCCGCCTCCACCCAGCTCCTGTACTCCCACGACGGCTCGATCGCCGTCCAGGACGGGACGCTGACCAGCGACGACGAGCGCTGGCTGCGGCTGACGAAGACCACCCTCACCGACGCCCAGAAGGCCAAGTTCCCGCACCTGAAGGACTACACGGCCTGGTCGGTCGACCCTCGCGACCGCGACCGGGTGCGCGGCGCCCTCGACGGCCAGCTCGTCGCCTCCCAACGCGCCGCGAACGGGGCCGTGCTGGCGGCTACCGGCGTGCAGATCGCCGGCATACTGGACGACCTCTACCCCGCTGCCACGAAGGCCGAGTTGGGCCCGGCCTTCCACAAGGGCCGTCCCACGCTGGCCGTCTGGGCGCCGACCGCGCAGAGCGTGGCGCTGGAGCTCGACGGCTCGATGAAGGCGATGAAGCGTGACGACGCCACCGGTGTCTGGTCCGTCACCGGACCCAAGTCCTGGAAGAACAAGCCCTATCGGTACGTCGTGAAGGTGTGGGCGCCGACGGTCCGGCAGGTCATCACCAACAAGGTCACCGACCCCTACTCGGTCGCCCTCACCGCGAACTCCGAGCGCAGCCTCGTCGTCGACCTGGCCGACAGATCCCTGGCGCCGGGCGGCTGGTCGACGTACACCAAGCCCAAGGCCGTGCCGCTGAAGGACGCCCAGATCCAGGAGCTGCACGTCCGGGACTTCTCCGTCGCGGATGCGACCGTGCCGGCCAAGGACCGGGGCAGCTACCTGGCCTTCACCGACAAGGGCGGCGACGGCTCGAAGCACCTGCGCGAGCTGGCGAAGGCGGGCACGTCCTACGTGCATCTGCTGCCCGCCTTCGACATCGCCACCATCCCCGAGAAGAGGGCGGACCAGGCGAGCCCCGACTGCGACCTCGCCTCCTACCCGGCCGACTCCGACCAGCAGCAGGCGTGCGTGGCGAAGTCGGCCGCGAAGGACGCCTACAACTGGGGCTACGACCCGTACCACTACACGGTCCCCGAGGGCTCGTACGCCACCGACCCGGACGGCACGGCCCGCACCGTGCAGTTCCGGCAGATGGTCAAGTCGCTGAACGAGGACGGTCTGCGGGTCGTCATGGACGTCGTCTACAACCACACGGCGGCGGCCGGACAGGCGGACACCAGCGTCCTGGACAAGGTCGTGCCGGGCTACTACCAGCGGCTGCTCGCCGACGGCAGCGTGGCCAACAGCACCTGCTGCGCCAATACCGCGACCGAGAACGCGATGATGGGCAAGCTGGTCGTCGACTCGATCGTCACCTGGGCCAGGGAGTACAAGGTCGACGGCTTCCGCTTCGACCTGATGGGGCATCAGCCGAAGGCCAACATCCTCGCCGTGCGCAAGGCGTTGGACGCGCTGACCCCCGCCAAGGACGGCGTTGACGGCAAGAAGATCATCCTCTACGGCGAGGGCTGGAACTTCGGCGAGGTCGCCGACGACGCCCGCTTCGTGCAGGCCACCCAGAAGAACATGGCCGGGACCGGCATCGCCACCTTCTCCGACCGGGCCCATGACGCGGTGCGCGGCGGCGGGCCCTTCGACGAGGACCCGGGCGTCCAAGGGTTCGCCTCCGGGCTCTACACCGACCCCAACTCCTCCACGAACAACGGCACTTTGGCCGAGCAGAAGGCCCGCCTGCTGCACTACCAGGACCTGATCAAGGTCGGCCTGTCCGGCAACCTGAAGGCCTTCACCTTCACCGACACCGACGGCAAGGAGGTCACCGGCGCCCAGGTCGACTACAACGGCCAGCCCGCCGGCTACGCGGACGCTCCCGGCGACGCCCTCGCCTACGCCGACGCGCACGACAACGAGTCCCTCTTCGACGCCCTCACCTACAAGCTGCCCGCCTCGACGAGCGCCGCCGACCGGGCCCGTATGCAGGTCCTGGCGATGGCGACGGCCACCCTCTCGCAGGGTCCTTCCCTCTCCCAGGCCGGCACCGACCTGCTGCGCTCCAAGTCCCTGGACCGCAACTCCTTCGACAGCGGCGACTGGTTCAACGCGATCCACTGGAACTGCGCGGACGGCAACGGCTTCGGGCGGGGGCTGCCGATGGCGGCCGACAACGCGTCCAAGTGGCCGTACGCGAAGCCTCTGTTGAGCACGGTCGAGGTCGGCTGCGCGCAGATCGAGGGCGCCTCGGCGGCGTACCGGGATCTGCTGAAGATCCGTACGACGGAGAGCGTCTTCTCGCTCGGCACGGCCGGACAGGTGCGGGCGAAGCTGTCCTTCCCGCTGTCCGGGAAGGACGAGACGCCCGGCGTGATCACTATGGAACTCGGTGATCTCGTGGTCGTGTTCAACGCGACACCGAAGGCGCAGGAGCAGCGGGTCGGCGCGCTGGCCGGCACCGGCTACCGGCTGCACCCGGTGCAGGCGGCGGGGGCGGACGCGGTGGTGAAGGCCGCCGGCTACGAGCGGGATTCGGGCACGTTCACCGTTCCTGCCCGAACCGTGACCGTATTCTCCCGCAGCCCGCGATAAGGGCATTACCTTGGTGGGGCAGACCTCGAACCCGGGTCTGCCCCACGGTACGGGTCCAGGGCGGGGCAGATGGACGTCGACGAGAAGCCGACAGGTACGACGGTCATGGTGGTGGACGATGTGGCCGCCAGCCGGTACGCCATGGGCTCGGTGCTGAGCCGGGCCGGCCACCGGGTCGTCGCCGTGGCCAGCGCCGGCGAGGCCCTCGACGAACTGGCCGAACGGCAGCGCAAGGGCACCCTGCCCGATGTGGCCCTGGTGGACGTGGGCCTGCCGGACATGAGCGGCTTCGAGCTGTGCCGCCGCTTCAAGGAGCAGCCGTACACGGCGGGCATTCCCGTCGTGCACTTCTCGGCCGCGCTGGTGGCCCCGGCCGTTCGCTGCCAGGGGCTGGACACCGGCGACGAGGCGTATCTGACGGTGCCGGCCGAGCCGGAGGAGATCGAGGCCGTGGTCCGGGCCGCCGTGCGCTCCGCCCGGTTGCGGGCCGACAACCAGGCGCTGGTGCGGCGGCTGACGCTGCAGTCGGAGACGATCGTCGCCATCCAGTCGGCGCGCACCCCGCAGGAACTCGCCGACGCGGCGGCCGACGGCGCGGCCCGGCTGACCGGCACCCCGGCCGCCGTCTTCGTCCTCGACCAGGACGACCGGCTCTACCGCGGCCTGTCGCGGGACCGCACCGCCGTCGCGCTGCCCGACGAGGGCGCCCACCGGGCCGTGTCCACGCTGCTGCGCCGGCTCACCCGGGGCCAGTCCGACCTGCAGCTGACCACCGTGCCCGCCCCGCTGTGGCCGACCGGCTTTTTCCGGCCAGGTGTGCAGCACGACGCGCGCCTCGCGCTGGTCCTCACCCAGGACGGCCGGGCCCCGGTCTGCCTGGCCGCGCCCGCGCGCGGGATGCGCCGCCTGGGCCCCGACGGCGAGGCCCTGCTGGCCCAGCTGGCCCAGGCCACCGCGCTGGCCGCCGAACCGCTGCTCATGTACCAGGTCGAGCGGCATGTCGCCCTCACCCTCCAGCACAGCTTCCTGCCCCGCCCGCACAAGCTGCCCGAGCTGCCGGGCATCAACGTCTCCGTGCGGTACGTGCCCGCCTCCCGGGAGACCGAGATCGGCGGCGACTTCTACGCCGCGCTGCGCCTGGACGACGGTGTGCTCGCCGCGGTCGGCGATGTCGTCGGCCACTCGCTGGACGCGGCGACCGTGATGGTCGAGATACGGCACGCGCTGCGCGCCTACTGCGTCGAGGAGAGCGACCCGGCCGTGCTCGCCGAGCGCCTGGACCGGATGCTGCGCCGCTACCACCCCGAGCTCACGGCCACCGTCTGCCTGGTCCAGCTCGACCCCGGCACCGGACGCATCCGGATCGCCAACGCCGGGCACATCCCGCCGCTGATCCTGCGGGACAGCGGCAGCGCCGAGTACGCCAAGGCCTCGGGCCCGCTGCTCGGCCTCGGGCTGCCCCATCCGACGCCCACCGAGCTGTTCCTGGAGCGCGGTGACCGGCTCCTCATGGTCACCGACGGCCTGATCGAGACCCGGGGCGTCGACCTGGAGGTCTCGATGGAACAGCTCCGGGCCGCCGCCACCGGCGCCCTGCCGGGCCTGGACGCCCTCTGCGACACCCTGCTGGCCTCCTTCGGCCACGACCGCGAGGACGACATCGCCATGCTGGCCCTGCGGCTGACCAAATAGGGTGGGTCCGACACCTGAGAACGGGGAGTACCCATGCCGCAGATCACCGTCGACCACTCGGCCGCCCTCTTCTTCGACCAGGAGGGATTCGCCCGGGACCTGCACGCCGCGACGGTCGAGATCGCGGCCGCCAAGCCCGAGGCGTGCAAGACGCAGTTCCGGGAGAGCACCGTCACCGCGTTCGGCTACGAGGACCCGCTGGACGCCGGGCACGCGGTCATCCACGTCACCATCGGCCTGCTCGCCGGGCGCACCGACGAGACCAAGGCGAAGCTGACGGAGGCCGTCCTGGAACTGCTGCGCAAGTACATCGAGGACGACGGGTTCGTGCTGCACGCCTCCGCCGAGGTGCGCGAACTCGACGCCTCCTACCGCAAGTTCGAGCGCTGAGCCGGTTCAGGAAGCCAGGGCGATGAGCCGGGTGGCAAGCTCCGTGAAAGGGCTGTCGGCCGGCTCGCCCAGGGCCATCTCCCGTACCAGCCCGGCCATTTCCTCGTCGTAGGCCGCACTCACCGCGGCCAGCGCCGCGAAGTCGTGCACGAGCTGCGCCTCCAGCTCACCGCGCGGAATGCGCCGGCCGTCCAGCCAGATCAGCGCGGTCGACTCGGCGAGCGATATCCAGGAACGGACGACCAGTTCCAGCCGCGCGGGCGGCTCCTCGACGCCCAGATGCGACAGGATCTGTTCGTACGCGGCCTGCCGTACGGAGTCGACGAGCGCGTTCGTCGCCGACGAACCGACGGCCGGACCACCGCGCATCAACGCCGAGAAGCCCGGCCCGTGGTCGTCCACGAAGTCGAAGAAGCGGCGCATCACCCGCAGCAGCCGATTGCCGAGCGGACCCTCCTGCGGTTCGGCGAAACGGGCCGCCAGATCCTCCGAAGCCCGCTTCAGCGCGGCCTCGTACAGGCTGAGTTTGCCGGGGAAGTAGTGATAGACGAGCGGGCGCGAGATGCCCGCGGCCGAAGCTATCTCGTCGATGGACACATCGTCGGGCGAGCGTTGGCTGAACAGTTCGAGGGCGACGCCGATCAACTGCTGCCGCCGCTCCTCTACTCCCATTCTGCGGCGTACCCCGGTAGTCATGCGAACACCTTACCGATCGGATCCAGCCGGGAACGGGCCGGTCCGGCCGGGCATGCTCACATATCCAACACGAGACGATCACTTCGCGCACGCGACACGCAGATGAGCATCGAGTCGGCCCGCTCCGCGTCCGTCAGCAACTCGTCCCGATGGTCCACCTCCCCTTCCAGCACCCGCTGTTGACAGGTTCCGCAGAAACCCTGCGCGCAGGAGTACGCCGTGTCGGGCAGCTCGGCGCGCACCGCGGCCAGCACGGTCGAGTCGGCGGGCACGGTCAACGTCCGTCCGCTGCGCCGGAGTTCGACCTCGAAGGCGCTGTTGCCGTCGCCGGCGACAAGGGGCGAGAAACGCTCCAGGTGGACCCGCGGGATCCGCTCGGCCACGGCCGCCATCAGCCCCTCGGGACCGCAGCAGTAGACGGCTGAGTCCTCGGGGATTTCGGCCAACAGCCCGTCCAGGTCCGGCAGTCCGGCCTCGTCCTCGGCGACGACGGTGACCCGGCCGCCCCCGCCCAGCTTCTCGATCTCGGCCAGGAACGGCATCGACTCCCGTGTCCGCCCGCAGTACAGCAGCCGCCAGTCGGCGCCGTCCCCGAGCGCCCGCAGCATCGGCAGCACGGGCGTGATCCCGATGCCGCCGGCCACGAAGACATGGGCCGGGGCGTCGACGAGCGGGAAGCGGTTCCGCGGCCCCCGCACCTCCAACTCCATGCCCTCCCACACCTGTTCGTGCACCTCGCGCGAACCGCCCCGCCCGTCCTCGACCAGCCGGGTGGCGACGGTGTACGACGAGGTGTCGGCCGGATCGCCGCACAGCGAGTACTGCCGCACCAGCCCCGACGGCAGCACCAGGTCGAGATGCGCGCCGGGCTCCCACCGCGGCAAGTCCCGTCCCTCAAGGCGCAGTTGGACGACCCCGTCGGCCACCGTCTCGTGCCCGGCGACCAGCAGCCTGAGCACCCGCGTGCGCGGCTGCCCGGAGACCGGCCGTTCAAGCGCCGGCATCGGCCACAGCGGCGAGGCCTGGATCCGGCGGCGCATCGCCCGCCGTACGAGCAGGGCGGTCCCCGCGACGACCGCGACACCGAGCGGCTTCGGCATCACACGGCCCTCTTCTCGGCCGCCGTGGCCGCGGGGGAGGAGGCCAGATAGGCGAGCGCCTGCTCGGTGGAGCCCTCCTGGGAGGGGTGGTAGGCGCGGCTGAGATAGCGCGGCACGGACCGCAGCACGTCCCCGGTCGCGGGCAGGGTGCCGCGTTTGCCGCACCGGTAGAACTCCTTGAAGGAGGCCCTGCCGTCCACGAGCGTCGGGTCGTTGGCCATGAAGAAGCGGATCCCGCGCTGCCACAGGAACACCAGCGCCCCGAACGCCGTGGCCCAGGTCCGGGCCCGGCGCCGGTAGTCCCCGTCGACGTGCATGAACAGGTCGAAGGCGACGGACCGGTGCTCGACCTCCTCCGCGCCGTGCCAGCGCAGCAGGTCCAGCATGGTCGGGTCGGCGCCGCGCCGGTCCAACTCCTCGGCGTTCAGCACCCAGTCGCCGAGGAACGCGGTGTAGTGCTCTATCGCCGCGATGATCGCGACCCGCTCAAGGAGCCACCACGTGCGGGCCCGGCCCGGCGGCAGCGTCCGGTCGCCCAGCATCTTCTCGAAGAGCCAGTCGACCTGCGCGGTGTACGGCGTCGGATCGAGCCCCTGCGCCCGCAGATGGGGCAGCACCTCGTCGTGCGCCTGCGAGTGCATCGCCTCCTGCCCGATGAACCCGATGACGTCCTCGCGCAGCCGCTCGTCCCGGATGTAGGGCAGCACCTGCTTGTACACATGCACGAACCAGCGCTCACCGGCCGGCAGCAGCAGATGCAGCACGTTGATGGTGTGCGTGGTGTACGGATCGCCCGGCACCCAGTGCAGGGGCGTGTCCTCCCAGGAGAACGACACGTTCCGGGCCTTGAGCGGCGTGTTAGACATGGCGTCAATGTACTGACGAGTAAGTCCCAGAGGAACCCTTGTGCGAGGACTTGTTGACGCGAGTGTCAGCTAGGGCCGCGGGTCGGCCCTCCAGCCCCTCGGCGGCCCAGCCCGACAGGCCTTCTACCGCAGCCCGCTGATCGTCCGCCCGTCCGCTAAGGTGCCCTTGAGCTCGGCCTGCGCCCCCTGCTGGGCCCGGGCCGCCAGCCGGCCGCCCTGGGCGGTGGCGCTGATGCCCCCCGTCGCGCGGATCGACGAAGTCCCCCGGCTCCCCGCCGCCAGCAGGTACCAGCCGCCCGCCTCCGACTTCCACAACACCCCGGCCAGCACGTTCGGGTCCTTCGGTCCGCACGCCGCCACGTTCTCGGCCTTCGCCGCGACCGCCCCGTACGCCCCGCCCGGCGTGTGGAACTGCGCCAGCACGCGCGTGCCGCCGCCCCGCCAGGTCTCCGCGCGCGTGCACACCCACTGGGCGGTCCCGCTCGTGTCGGGCAGCGACTGGTCGGCGTAGGCCCAGGCGTTGACGCTGCGCACCCCCGCCGAGCGCACCGCGCCCAGCGAGCAGGCGTACGGCGCCCAGGTGCGCAGCGCCTCGGCGCCGGAGGCCTCCTTGGCCGAGCCGGGGCGGCCCGTGGTGAGGTGGGCCGGGATCAGCTCGCCGAGGTCGGTCAGCAGCCGGGTGCCGGTGGCGTCGGTCAGCTGCAGGACGTTCCACGAGGTGCAGGCGCCGGTCTGCTGGGCCGGTCCCGCCATCGGGGCGGTGATGCCCTTGACCGGGTCGAGGTCCATCGCGCCCGCGTTCGGCTTCATCAGGTCCCGCTCGACGGCCTTCGTCACCCAGGGCGCCGTCAGATAGCGCACGTTGCCGTCGGCACGGCCCAGCACCAGCGCGCTCGCCTCGGCGCGGTCGGCGCCGTCCACGCGCGCGAAGTCAAGGGCCGCGCCCTTGGTGCCGTCGGCCGGCTCGGCGTAGCGGGCGATGCGCAGACCGTCGTAGAGGATCACCACGTGCGCGCTGTCGACGGTTCCCGCGTACAGCAGCTGGGGCGGGCCCGCCGGGCCGCCGGACGGGGTGCCCGGGGTCGCGGAGACCTGGACGCTCTCGCCCGGGCGGGCCCAGACGGCGAGCGCGCGGCGCAGCAGTGCCTTGTCTCCGGTGAGGTCGCCGCGGGCCGGCCAGACGGAGAAGTCGGTGCGCGCGGCCGACTCCCAGGCGGTGGGCGCGACCCTGGTCAGCTTGGCCGGATCGAGGGCGGCCTCGGCGGCCGGATTCTGCGCGTACACGGGCGCGGCGGCGCCGTCGGGGGCCCAGCCGTCGCCGGGCAGGCCCAGCAGCGCCCCGCACACGGCGAGCGCCGCGGCGGCGGCCAGGGCGGCCTTGCCGTGCTGGCGGCGGCGCATCAGGTCGGTGGGCCGGGCGTGCAGCGCGCAGGGGTCGAACTCGGGGGAGGCGAGCAGCGCGTACTGCGCCGGTACCTCGTCCGCCTCGCGCAGGGCGGCCGCGGGGTCGGCGACCCCGGCGGCGGCCAGGACCTTGCTCACGTCACCGTCGGGCAGGCGCTCCAGGCCGCGCAGCACATAGGCGGCGCGGGCCGGTCCGGACAGCGCGGACAGCCGCTGGTCCAGGGTGAGTTCGTCGGCGCCGCCCGAGCGCGGGAACAGCCGCAGTCCCCACACCTGGGGGAGCAGCGGTGGCAGCTGGGACCGCTTGGGCAGCGCTGTGAACCGCAGCGGCAGCCCCGCCTCCAGCGCCGTACGCAGCACCTGGAGGCGGACGAAGGCGTACCCGGGATCGCCGTCCCGGCCCTTGGCCTGCGCCGGGATCACCGCGGCCGCCGACGCCCGGCCGCGGGGCAGCGCGCGCTGGGCGAGGGAGTGCGCGGTCACCACGCGCCGGTTGCGGCCCAGGCTCGGCGGCAGCACCAGATAGGCGAGCCGGACCAGACGCGGGTAGTGCTCGACGAGCGCGGCCTCGGCCCGCTCGACATCGACGACCGGGTCGGCGGAGGAGGCTGAGGGGCGCGGGGCGACATCCTGTGGCTGCACGTTCAGCAAAACGAGCGAATCGTGGGTTGGTCACCGCCGCCCGGGTGACCAGGGGCTGACGCGAGCGACTGCCGCTACTCCGCCGGTTCGACCAGGGCCCGCGCGTAGTTCGCCATCGACCGCTGGTAGCGCGGCAGATGGGGGGCCAGCGCGCCCAGGACCAGCGAGAGGCCCTCGCGGTCGCGGCCGAGGCTGGACAGGCACAGCGCCAGACAGCCCCGTACGGCGTCGTCCAACTCGTCGGAGGGCGCGTCCAGTTCGGGGGTCAGCAGCTTGACGCCCGCCTCCGCCTCGCCGATGTTCCGCAGCGAACTGGAGAGTTGGATCTTGGCGCGCCGGCCCTTGTACTGGCTGACCTCGCTCAGGCCGCGGGCCAGGGCCTCCCGGTACAGCGGCACCGCCCGGTCGGAGTGGCCCGTGGAGTCCCAGGCGCAGGCCCGCTCGAAGGGGCCCAGCGGGCTGCCGTCCGGCAGCTCGGCGACGAGGGCGTCGATCACGGCCCGGAAATCGGCGGCCTCCTCCTCGGCGTAGTCGTCGAAGCCGGCCCAGGCGGCGGTCACACGATCTTCCCAGTCTTGGTTCACGGGGCATACGTTCGCACAGGCGTACCCACGAGGACACTGGATTTGAGCGCACCGCGCCTCACAGCCGTATCGAAGGGGACGGGCCCCTGGGCCAGCAGAGCGACCGGAGGAACAGATGAGGTTGACCCGACCGATGCTCGCCGTGGCGGGTGCCGCGGCCGCCGTGGCGCTGGCGGGCTGCGGATCGTCCGGCGAGAGCGACGCGGCGGCCAAGGTACCGGTCGCCGCCACCGGCAGCCTGGAGAGCCTGGCCGCCAAGGTGAAGTGCACCCCGAACATGCAGATCGACTCCGACGAGGTACGGCAGGCGATCTGCAAGACCTCCGCCGGCAAGTTCGTCTTCGCGACCTTCGCCACCGACCGCGGCCAGCGCGAGTGGATCAACGACGCGAAGGACTACGGCGGTTTCTACCTCGTCGGCCGCAAGTGGGTCGCCGTCGGCGAGGACAAGACGGTCAAGGCTCTCCAGGGCACGCTGGGCGGCGACGAGGAGATCGGCACCGACCACAGCAAGCACACCAGCTGAACGGCCCGGCGCACACGGACACACACGGCGAAGCGGGCGGTGGGAGAATCTCCCACCGCCCGCTTCTTCACCTGTCACCGATCACCGGTCGCCCGGTGTCGCATCGTGCGCTACATCGTCACTGGCACTTCTGCCCGCGGTTGATGCAGTTGGCGATCTTGTTCGCCAGGTTGTTCTTGAAGACCGCGATGAAGTCGTCGTGGTCGGTGGCGGCCTTGTGGAGCTGCTCCGGGAAGCCGTCGACCGCGTAGGCGTTCTTCACCTGACCGTTCTGCAGGACCGGCGGGTTGATCTTGTAGACGAGGCGCATCGTCAGCTGCGGGATCGCCTTGAAGCCGGGGCCGCAGACACCGCTCGCCTTGTCGGCGAAGGCCACGTGCGTACGGTGGTTGGCACTGTCGATGTTCGTGCCGTCCCAGCAGCTCTGGAAGGAGAAGAGCCGCACCACGTTGCTGCCCTTCGGGCAGATCGGGTACTGCTCCGTCAGCTGCACCTTGTTCTCGAAGCCGGTGCAGCTCCAGTGCGCGTTGGCGTTGGCCAGACCGTTGGTCGTGGTCTTGGCGTCACCGGTGATGATGCGCAGGAACTGCGGCATCGCGGTGACCTTGCTGGCCGGGCTGCCGACGTACTTGATCTCGGCCTGGACCGGAGTCAGGATCTTGCCGACGTTGCCTTCCTTGCCACCGCCGTCCGCGTTCTGGTCGAAGTCCTGCGTACCGTTCTGGATACGGACGACCGGCCAGTAGTACGCCGACAGGTCGCTCTGGTTCTGGCAGGTGGTCGAATCCTTGATCAGCGAGTCGTTGGTGGCGAACGCGTCGACCTTCGAGTTGCCGACGTAGTCGTGCAGGTGGTGTGCGCCGTTGGTCACGCCGGGCGCCACGATCACGTTGTCGGTGTTGTGGTTCTTGTTCGCGTTCACACCGCACTTGGTGGTGAACGTACCGGTGGAGCCCGCCCGCTGCTGCTGCGGCTTCGCCAGGACGTTGTTCGCGACCTTCGTGATGTCCACGAAGTCGGCGGCCACCGGACCGTTGCCGGCCTGTCCGCCGATGTTCGCCGGGGCGCTCGCACCGGCGCTCGGCGCTGCTGTGGCCTGGCCGCCGTTGTTCTGGCCGCCGTTGTTGTTCTGGCCGTTGTTGTTGCCGTTGTTCTGGCCGTTGTTGTTGTTCTGGCCGCCGCCGGCGTTGGTCTGGTTGGCCGCCTGGGTGGTGCAGGCGGCGAGCGCGCTCAGCCCGGCCGCGTCGACCTGGCCGCCCACCCGCTGGATGTCGATCCGGATCCGGTTGAGGGTCGCGGTCCGCTTCTCCTTCAGGGGGCCGACGATCGCGTTCTGCACGAAGTTCGCGTCGCCTGCCTGCGCCTGCCGGGTGGAAGCGAGCCGGGCGTAGGCCTCGGTGATCTGCTTGTCGAGGAGCGCCAGCTCCTTCGCCACGCCGTCACGTGCCGCCTGCGGCACGTTCGTCAGTTTCTGGCCGACATCCGGGCAGGAGATCGTGGCCACGGACGAGGCGTTGGCGGCCTTGGTCTGGTTCTGGCCGGAGTTGTTCGACTCGTGCGCCGAGGCGTAGAAGTTCGCCCAGATCAGCCCGCCCCCACCGAGCGCTAGGGCCGCCGATGCGGCTATGGCCTTGGTGGCCAGCGGCGTACGGCGTTTGCGATTGTTGCGTCCCATGGAACTCCTCTGACTTCCTTGCGGGCTTGGCGGGGCATCAAGGCGCCCGACAGGAGTGAAGCGGCGCCCTTTGATACGCAAGGGGCCTCCGAGGTGTTCAGCCGACTCACAAATTAATGAGAGGTTGATGGGAAACTCGGGTTTCAACTCCCGCGACCCTACGAGGAGTTGCCGTGATCTCACCCGAAGTGGTCAGCGGCCCCGGTCGAGATATGCCAATACGGCCAGTACGCGCCGGTTGTCGTCGTCCGACACCTCAAGATCCAGCTTGGCGAAGATGTTGGAGGTGTGTTTGGCGATCGCCCGCTCCGTCACGACCAGTTGGCCGGCGATCGCCGCGTTGGACCGGCCCTGGGCCATCAGCTCCAGTACCTCCACCTCGCGCGGGGTCAGCCGCCCCAGCGGCCGGTCGTCGGCGGCCCGCCGGGACAGCAGCTGCTGGATCACCTGCGGGTCCATCGCCGTGCCGCCCGCCGCGACCCGCCGCACCGCGTCGATGAACTGCTCCGCGTCGAACACCCGGTCCTTGAGCAGATAGCCGACCCCGCCGGTCCCGTCGGCCAGCAGCTCCCGCGCGTACAGCTGCTCCACGTGCTGCGACAGCACGAGCACCGGCAGCCCCGGCCTGTCCCGGCGGGCCCGCAGCGCGCACTGCAGCCCCTCGTCGGTGTGCGTGGGCGGCAGCCGTACGTCGACCACGGCCACGTCCGGCGCCAGCTCGGCCAGCGCCCGCTCCAGCTCGGGGCCGGTCTCGACGGCCGCCGCGATCTCGAAGTCGTACGCCTCCAGCATGCGGACCAGACCGTCGCGCAGCAGGAACAGGTCTTCGGCTAGGACAACACGCAAGGGATCTCCATGGTCACCATGGTGGGACCGCCCGCGGGACTGCTGACGGCCAGGACGCCGTCGAATGTACCCAGCCGCCGCTCCACCCCGGCGAGTCCGGAGCCGGCGCCGACCGCCGCGCCGCCCTTTCCGTTGTCGGTGACCGAGATCCTCAGCCTGCCGTCGGTGTGGTGCAGGTCGACCCAGACGCGCTCGGCGTCCGCGTGCTTGACCGCGTTGGTGAGGATCTCGCTCACCGCGAAGTACGCCGCCGACTCCACCGGCGCCTCCGCCCGCCCCGCCAACTCCACGGTGACATCGGTCGGTACCGGCAGCCGCAGCGCCAACGCCCTTACGGCGTCGCCCAGTCCGCGCTCGGCCAGCACCGGCGGATGGATGCCGTGCACCAGGTCCCGCAGCTCGGCGAGGGTGTCCACGGAGTTCTGCCGGGCCTGCGCGAGCAACTGCCGTGCCTTCGCAGGGTTCTTCTCGATCAGCGCCTCGATCGTGCCGAGGTCCATGCCCATGGCGACCAGCCGGGCCTGCGCGCCGTCGTGCAGGTCGCGCTCGATCCGGCGCAGTTCGGCGGCGGAGGTGTCGACGGCGTCCTGCCGGGTCTCGGTCAACACCCGTACGCGCTCGGCGAGTTCACCCTGGCCGGACGTGAGCACGGAGCGGGTCAGCAGGAAGTGGACGCGCAGCAGGGCCGGGGTGAGGAACCAGGCGCCGACCAGCAGGACCGCGCCCAGCAACCCCGCGAGCAGCGCGGAGGCCTGCCCGCTCACCGGCACGAACCCGTACCACCAGCCGACGTACGTCCCGTCGGTGAAGACCCGCCACAGCCCGAACGCCAGCGCGAAGCCCTCGAAGGGGTACAGCAGCAGTGCCGCCGGCAGCAGCGCGGTCACGAAGCCCGCGGTCATGTCCACCACCAGCCAGCGCAGGTCCCGCCAGGTCGCCGGATCGCGGAGCATCCCGAAGGTGCGCGTCCAGGGATTCGCGCCCTGGGGGAGCGGCCGGTACGCCGGCGGGATCCGCACCCCGCACCACTCGGCCGCCACCACCCGCCGCCAGTCCGCGAAGGCCCGCACCCCGGTCAGCACCCAGGGGGTCGTGACGATCCCGACGCCCAGCACGATGAGCAGGATCGACACGAACGCCAGGACGAACAGCGTGAGCGACCCGGCCAGCGACACGACCGCCAGCGCGAGCGCCCTGGCCCCGTCCACCGCGACCGACCGCGCCCTGTTGTTCCCGCTCTTGGTCTCCATGCCGCCAGTCTCGCCGAGCGCCCCGCCCCCGGTCACGGGGCCGAACCACCCGGAGGGGGGTGGTGTCAGCCCCACCCCCTCTTTTTCACCCCAGCACCTTCGCCTCCTCCTCCGGGTCGAGACCCGGGGGCGTACGGCCCGGGCGCACGGGTACCGTGCCGCCCGATCGACCGCAGCCAGGCCCAGGTGTCGGCGACGGTCTCGCCGGCCGGGCGGCAGGAGAGCCCCGTGGCCAGCGCCCGGGAGACGTCCGCGCTGTGCAGCGCGTCGTGCATGTCGGATGCCGGCGGCACCCAGACCGGCAGCTGCGTCCAGGGCTCGATGCCGGCGTCGAGGATCACCTCCGGCTCGGTCCAGCGCAGCGCGGCCGCCGAACCCGTGACCCGGACGCACGCCTCCAGCAGCTCGCCCATCGTCGCGTGCCCCGGCGCGCTGATCAGGTTGTACGGCCCGCTCAGCCCCTGCTCCACCGCGCCGAGCACCCACTCCGCGAGGTCGCGGGCATCGACGTACTGGAGCGGGAGGTCCCGTGGTCCCGGCGCCAGCACGGGCCCGCCGCGCGCGATCCGGCCGAGCCACCACGGCAGCCGTCCGACGTTCTCGTAGGGGCCGAGGATCAGCCCGGCCCGTACGAGTACGGAGTGGTCCGCGCCGAAGGCCCCGACGGCGGCGAGCTCGCCGCCCCGTTTGTCGCGGGCGTAGTCCGTGGCGTCCGCGTCGGGCTCGGCGCCCTCTACCAGCGGCGCGTCCTCGTCGTACCCGGCCGGCGGGGCCCAGTCGTACACCGAGCAGCTCGACACGTAGACGTACCGGCCGACGCGGCCCCGCAGCAGTCGTGCGGCGTCGTGCACCGCCCGGGGCGCCGCCGACCAGGTGTCGACGACGGCGTCCCATTCGCCCTCCGCGAGGGCGGTGAGCCCGTCGGGGGCGGTGCGGTCACCTCGCAGTGACCGCACCCCGGCCGTGGGTACCTGCCGTCCCCGGTTGAGGACGGTCACGTCCCAGCCGCGCCCGAGGGCCGCCTCGACGACGGCCCGGCCCACGAACTCCGTACCACCCAGCACCAGAAGTCTCATGCCGGTGACTCTGCCCGGTTCGCCCGCGGGACGGAACGGTGCTCTGCCGTCAGCAGATCAACGGCTCAGCGGCTCAGCGGCCGGTCGGCGGCGTGTACTTGTAGCCGACCCGGCGCACGGTCTGGATCGCCTTGCGGTGCTCGGCGCCCAGCTTGCGGCGCAGCCGTGCGATGTGCACGTCGACCGTGCGGCCGTCGCCGACATGGCCGTACCCCCACACCGTGGTGACGAGCTGGTCGCGGGTGTGCACGCGGTTCGGGAACGCCACGAGGTGGGCGAGCAGCTCGAACTCCAGGTAGGTCAGGTCGAGTTCGACCCCGTCCACCGCGGCCGTGCGCTGCACGGGGTCGACGCGGACGAGCGGGTCGGCGGCGTCGGGCACCTCGGGTGCCTCGGGCAGGGCGGGGGCCTCGGCGAGGCCGGGGCGGGCGGCGAGGTGCGGGCCGTCGGCCGGGATGAGGACGAGGTAGCCGACCATCGGCGGCTGCCCCGGCAGGGTGGGCAGCGTGTGCGCGGGCGCGGGCAGCCAGGTGGCGCCCGGCGGCAGGAACTCCGCGACGTCGATCACCTCGTCCCGGTCCACGGCGCGCAGATGACTGCGCACGCCGTTCGGGGCGGGGGTGTCGAGCGTGGCGGCGGGGACGGCGGCGGTGGGGAGGGAACGGACGATCGCCATGAGAGATCAGCTCTTTCGCGCGAGAGGTTTCGTCGAGGGACGTACTCGTGTCGCGCCGGCCGAAGGCCAGGTGGTACGGCTTTAGAGGGCCGGCGCGTTCATCGCGCGGCAACACACCCGGTCGAAGTCGTGGTGCTGACGGGACGGCCAGAAAGGCTCCAGGTCATGGCGACCCGTCGCGGTGTGATTCTGGAAGCCGGTCATGGGCCCATTGAAGCAGACACAGGCCCGCAACAGGAGCCTCCTCTCACAGCTTGGACGCATCCCAGGGGCAGCGGCCCACGCGAAGGGGCGTCCACCGTGGCCGGTGGACGCCCCTTCGACCGGACCCGGGCGGATCAGACCTGGCCGGCCTTCTCCAGCGCCGAGCAGCAGGTGTCGACGATCAGCCGCGTCACCACGTACGGGTCGACGTTGGCGTTCGGGCGGCGGTCCTCGATGTAGCCCTTGCCGTCCTTCTCGACCTGCCACGGGATACGGACCGAGGCGCCGCGGTTGGAGACGCCGTAGGAGTACTCGTTCCACGGGGCGGTCTCGTGCAGGCCGGTCAGGCGGTCGTCGATGCCGGCGCCGTAGTTCTTGACGTGGTCGAGCGGCTTGGAGCCCTCGCCCAGCGACTCGGCGGCGGTGATGATCGCGTCGTAGCCCTCGCGCATCGCCTTGGTGGAGAAGTTGGTGTGCGCGCCCGCGCCGTTCCAGTCGCCCTTGACCGGCTTCGGGTCGAGGGTCGCGGAGACGCCGAAGTCCTCGGCGGTGCGGTAGAGCAGCCAGCGGGCCACCCACAGGTGGTCGGAGACCTCCAGCGGGGAGACCGGGCCGACCTGGAACTCCCACTGGCCGGGCATGACCTCGGCGTTGATGCCGGAGATCGCGAGGCCGGCCTTGAGGCAGTTGTCCAGGTGGGCCTCGACGATGTCACGGCCGAAGATCTCGTCGGCGCCGACACCGCAGTAGTAGCCGCCCTGCGGGGCCGGGAAGCCGCCCTTGGGGAAGCCGAGCGGGTAGCCGTCCTTGAAGAACGTGTACTCCTGCTCGATGCCGAAGATCGGCTCCTGCGCGGCGAACTTCTCGGCCACCTCGGTCAGCGGGGCCCGGGTGTTCGACTCGTGCGGCGTGAAGTCGATGTTGAGGACCTCGCACATGACGAGGATGTCGTCGCCGCCGCGGATCGGGTCCGGGAAACTGGCGACCGGCTTGAGCACGCGGTCCGAGGAGTGCCCCTCGGCCTGGTTCGTGGACGACCCGTCGAAGCCCCAGATCGGGAGCTCGGCGCCCTTGGCGTCGTCCGCCAGGATCTTCGTCTTGGAACGGAGCTTCGCCGTCGGCTGGGTGCCGTCGATCCAGATGTACTCAGCCTTGAAGGTCACGGGCCACTTCCTTCGGGGATGTGTCTGCGCGCTTGCGGGTGCTGCGGCGCTGCGGCACTGGGACGCCGCGTCGACGCCGCATTTCGATGCCCGGCAGCCTGTCAACAGGCGATTTCCCGATCATTGCCCGACTGTGAACCCCGTGTTACCCGGCCGTTCTGTGGCGCGCTTCACGCGACAGGGGCGCCCACGGGGCCGGTAACGACCGTTCGCAGCCGCAGAGCGCAGGGGGTACGACGGCTCGTATGCGATGGGGTTGGGCACGGACGTCCGCTTCAGGCGTCCTCGCCCGCCGCTTCCCGCACCCCTTCCAGGAACCCCCGGATCGCGGCCCGCTCCCGCTCGTCGTACCCCTGGAGCAGCTCGACCGTCCGCCCGATCAACGGCCCGAAGAAGGCCCACCCGAGCTCGACCGCCGCCACGTCCACCTCGATCACGACCTTCCGCCGATCCCCCTCCCCGCGCACCCGCCGCACATGTCCGAGCCGCTCCAACCGGTCCAACAGACCTGTCGTGTCAGCCGAGTTGAGCCCGAGAGCCGCATCCAGCCGTCCTGCCGTCAGCTCCTCACCCGCCCGCGAGGCGTCCATGAGAGCCATCAACGCGCGTACGCCCGTGGGATGCGTGCCGTTGCGGTTCGCGAAGCGGGCGCTGTGCGGGCCGAGTCGGGCTAGCCTGCGGTTGTCCTCTCGCTGACCGGAGACGTGAACGGAATGAAGGACACGGACGGTACCGACAGATTCCTCGCCGCGTACGACAAGGTCATGGCCAAGTGGCCGGCCCCGCGGGAGGCGATCACCGTCGCCACGCCCTTCGGCACGGCGTACGTCAACGCCTGCGGCCCGCACGACGGACCGCCGCTCGTCCTGCTCCCGGGCGGTGGCGGAGCGACCTCGGCGTCCTGGTACGCCCAGGCCGCGGAACTGGCCGCGACCCGTCGCGTGTACGCCGTCGACCTGGTCGGCGCCCCGGGGCGCGGCACGCTCGCCGCCGACCGGCATCCTCGTACGGTCGCGGACCTCGCCGAGTGGCTGGACGCGGTGGTCGAGGGAGTCGGCATCGAGGCGGGGGAACAGCTGGACCTGGGCGGGCACTCGTACGGCGGCTGGATCGCGCTCCACTACGCCCTGCGGGCACCCGCGCGTGTGCGCAGCCTGTTTCTGCTGGACCCGACCCAGTGCTTCGCCGGCTTCCGGGCGTCGTACCTGATCCACGCCCTGCCGATGCTGCTGCGGCCGACGGGCGGCCGGGTCCGGGCCTTCCTGGAGTGGGAGAGCGGGGGAGTGCGCCTCGACCCCGACTGGCTCCGCCTTCAGGAGGCGGCCGCCGGCTTCCCCTCCGTGTCGAAGCCGGTGACCGGTCCGCGCCCCGCGCCGGACGCGCTGCGAGGCCTGGACATGCCGGTCCTGCTGCTCCTGGCCGGGAACAGCAGGACCCATGACACGTACCGGGTGGCGGCGAGGGCGGGTGCGCTGCTGCCGCGGGTGGAGACGGTCGTGCTTCCGGATGTCTCGCACCATGCGCTGCCGCAGTCCGCACCGGCCGAACTCGGCCGCCGCCTCACGGAGTTCCTCTCTCGTTGAGCTTCACCCCACCTTCTCGATCAGCGCGCGTCGGATCAAGAACTTGCCGGGTTCACGGACCTGCTCGAAGGCCGCGTTGTTCAACAGGGCGCAGCTGCCGGAGACCGAAGTCACCTTCACCGTCGTGGACTTGTTGTTGTCCAGGTTGGTGACCCGCAGCGTGGTCCCCGCCGGGAACTGGTTGCTGGAGGCGGCAGGCGCACCGGCCTCGCCGGACAGGGTCACGGTCGAGCCGTTGCACACCTGCTGTCCGGTGCCGGCGGCGGCGTCGTCGTTGCCGGCCGCGTCGTCCGCGGGCGGAGTGCTCGCCGCGGGCTGCGAGGGCTGGGCCGCCGCGTCGTCCTGTCCGCCCTGCGCCGGCGGCTGCGACGTCTGGGAGCCCTGAGCCGACTCCCCAACGGTGCAACCGGACGCTTCCTGCTGGACCTTGATCTGCGCGATGACGGCCTCGCGGTTGGCGATCCGCGCCTCGGACTGCGCGTCGGGATTCGCCCGCTGTCCGTCGATGAACGTCTGGTTGTTGCCGAGGGCTGTGGCCAGCCCCAGGCAGACGGTCGAATCCGCCGCGGACGACAAGGTCTTGGGGCTCTGCGAGGCGTTCGAGGTGCTCGCCATGGCGAAGGCGCCGCCGCCCGCCACCGCCGCTGCGGTGACCAGCAGCGCGATCTTCTTCTTCGTGCCGAGAGTTCTCCTGCGCGACATCCGCGACTCCTGAAGAGCTAGGGGGTGGTTCGTCGCTACTTACGAAATACCGAACAGGAGTTACTCATCGGTGACAGGAGTCACCGACGTAACGTACGTCACAGTCGAGTCACAGAAGGCCTTGTTGGGACCGCCGTTCACATGAGTCGCCAGGACCCCGAACGGGCTTGTGGCCAGGGGCTTTTGTCAGTGGCGGGCGGTAGAATAGAAGCAGTGTTCGAGGGAATCGCCAGGGGTGCCATGGCCCCTGGTGGACGCCCTGATCGCGACAGGAGGATGCCTGTGCCCGCTGCCGCCCTGAAGCCGAAGCCCCTGCCCACACAGTCCACTGCGAAGCGCCCCGTCCTGCTCGACCTGCCCTACGACCCGGTGGAGAAGCGCCCGTTGCCGCCGGGGCGTCCGCGTGAGTGGTACGTCTCGCACAACCGTCGTCTCAAGGCGATGCGGCTCGCGATCGCGCTGCTCGACTCGGGCGTGTATATGCCCAACCAGGCGCGGAACGAGACGATTCGGAGCGCCGCGGAGATGATCGGCGTGCATCCGCCGTCGGACACGACGTGTCACATGGTGCGGGCGTTGATGCGGTACACGCGGTGAGCGTTTGCGCGGGGTGACGTGTCTTTTCCGGCACCCCGCGCTTGCGCTGCCGTCGGATCTGGGGGCTGCCGCCCCCAGGCCCCCGCTTCGGCCTGGACGGCCTCGTCCTCAAACGCCGGACGGGCTGAAAAATGCAGGCCGGTGCCTGGAAGGGAGGGGCCACCCCACGAACCCCCCACCCGACGAACCCCTTACCTCGCCAACTCCTTCTCCACCGGCGTCCGGAATCGCGGCGTCACCCTCGTCTCGCCCACCCACCCCCGCAACCGCTCCGCCTCCACCCCGATCGCCGTCTCCGCCTCCCGGCCCACCCCGCCAGGGGTCAGTACCCGCCATGCGATCTCGCCGTTCGGGCGCTGGGCCCAGACGCCCACCACCCGGCCGTTCCACCACACCGTCGGGCCCACGTTGCCGCTGTAGTCGAAGAGGTGGGGGCGCAGTTCGGGGGCGAGGTACCAGTCCCGTTGCCGCCAGCCCATCGCCGTGGGGTCGAGGGCGGGGAGCAGGGCCGCCCAGGGCTCCGCGGGGTCCGCGACCGGGTCGACGTCCTCGGCGACCACGTGTCCGGGGCCCTCGTCCAGGGACACCTCCCGTGCTCCGATCGCCGCCAGCGCACGGCGTACGTCGGTCACCTTCCAGCCCGTCCACCACTTCAGGTCCGCCTCCGTGGCCGGGCCGCAGGTTCTGAGCCAGTGGGACAGGAGGGTCGACTGGGCCTGGGCCAGGTCGAGTTCGGGGTGCTCGGGAGCGACCGCCCAGCGGAACTGGCCGGACGTCCAGGAGCCGAGCGGCCGGCCCCGGACGACCTTGCCCTCCACGCCCAGCACCCGCAGCAGGCGGGTCGAGACGGTGTGCACGCCCTCGTAGCTCTTGCCGGCCGCGTACGCGAACCGCTCCCTCAACCGCGGCTCATCCTCGGCCAGTTCGGTCGCCGTCGCCTGGCCGCGCAGCGCCAGCGCGGACAACATCGACTCCTCGACCTCCTTCAGCCAGGCCGCGTCCGGTGCCCCCGCCTTCGCCATGTCCTTAAGCAGCGAGGCGCGCTCGCGCGCGGCCACCGCGAGGCCGGTCGAGGCGTGCACGACGGCCGTCAGGTCCGTGGGGAACACGAACACCGTGTGCCGCATGCCGTGCATACGGACCATGGAGCGGGACTCGTACAGCGCCCGCTCGGTGGCCTGCACGGTGCGCGTCGCGTCCGTGAGGCGCGCGCCCAGGGCCAGGTACACCGTCGCCGGGTCCGAGCCGTGCAGCGCGACGAGGGAGGCCGCGACCTCCTCGGGGCTCGAAGCCCGTGTCGGACCGATCAGCCGGTGCCGCGACGCGAGCCGCGCCCGCCGCTCGTCCGGTCCGATGTACCGCACCCCGTGACCCATCACTGCCTCCACCCACCCCGAACACCGACCGGCGCACCCATCCTGCCGGGCGCCACTGACATCGGCCCCCGGCGGTCGCCCGTCCGGCCACCTCCATTTCACCCACAGGTCACGCCCTCTCACTCCATCGCCGTACCCGGCATGCGCACATCCCGGCGCCCGCCTTGACTGCCCCCAAGGCCCGCAGTAGGAGACAACCGGAGACGAAGGAGCCGCGATGGGCAGGTTCGGCATGCGGCGGTGGCTGCCATGACCACGCCCGCGACCCGTGCCGAACGCGGCCGGGCCGCCCGTAAGCGCGTCTCCCGTTCCGCACATGCCCACTGGGTCCCGCCCGTCGACCGGCCCGACCCCGTCGCCGTACTGGAGCGACAGGGCCGCGACCGGCTGCCCGAGCTGCTGCCGATCCGGTACGGGCGGATGTCCGCCTCGCCGTTCGCCTTCCTGCGCGGGTCCGCCGCCGTGATGGCAGGCGACCTCGCGTCCCGGCCGCACACCGGGCTGACCGTGCAACTGTGCGGCGACGCCCACCTGTTGAACTTCGGGCTGTACGCCTCCCCGGAACGCACCCTGCTCTTCGACCTCAACGACTTCGACGAGACGTTCCCCGGGCCCTTCGAATGGGACGTACAACGGCTCGCTGCCTCCGTCGCCGTGGCCGGGCGGGAGAACGGGCATCCGGAGGAGAAGGCGCGGCGGGCTGTCCTGGAAGCCGTCGCCGCCTATCGCGCCACCATGCGGCGCCTGGCCCGGCAGGGCGAACTGGCCGTCTGGTACGAGCACATCGACGCCGAGAGCCTGCTGCCCCTGGTCCGCTCCGCACGCCGGCGCCGCACGGTCGCCTCCAGCCTCTCCCGCGCCCGCCGCCGCACCAGCCTGCAGGCCGTCGGCAAGCTCACCGAGACCGTCGACGGACGCCGCCGCATCGTCCACGACCCCCCGCTGCTCGAACCGGCCGGCGCCTCCGACATGGCCTCCCTGCGCAAGATCTTCAGCGACTACCGCTCCACCCTCGCCGAGGAACGCCGGCTCCTCCTCGACCGCTACCGGTTCGTGGACGCCGCCCGCAAGGTCGTCGGCGTCGGCAGCGTCGGCACCCGCTGCTTCATCGTCCTGCTCGCCGGACGGGACCAGGACGACCCGCTGTTCCTCCAGATCAAGGAGGCGCGGAAGTCCGTACTGGAAGAGCATCTGCCGAACGGGCCCTACGTCCATCCCGGCCACCGCGTCGTCGCCGGGCAGCGGCTGCTGCAGGCCGCCGGCGACATCTTCCTCGGCTGGATGACCGGACCCCAGGGCCGCGCCTTCTACTGGCGCCAACTACGCGACATGAAGGGCTCCGCCGACGTCGCCGGCATGAGCCCGGCCGATCTCCTCGGCTACGCGCGTCTGTGCGGCACCGCCCTGGCCCGCGCCCACGCCCGTTCCGGCGACCGCGTCGCCATCGCCGCCTACCTCGGCGGCGCCGACACCTTCGAACGGGCCGTCACCGACTTCGCGTTCCACTACGCCGACCAGACCGCCGCCGATCACGCGGCGCTGGGCGCGGCGGTCGCGGCGGGCGTGGTGCGCGCGACGCCGGAGGTGTGACGCGACGGCCGCTCGACGCCGGGTGCCGGAAAAGGAGATGCACTCCGTGTGAGCGCGTCCCTACTCTGGAGACACGTTACGGAGCCGGCCCCCACCGCTTTCCGCAGGACGGGCATCACCTCGCGGACCCGGGGCTAGTCTCTACGCACCGCTCGACGGACGTCCTCCCCCAGCGCCTCGTCGACGCACCCACACCGCTCGGAAACCCACGCCCACGGAGGCCCGTGATGGGCACCATGCTGATATCCGGGACAGTCGTCCTGGTCCTTCTAGGATTCGAGAACCACGTCTGGTGGCTGGCCGCGGCCGCCGTCCTCTTCCTGTACCTGCAGTACGGGCGGAGCGGCTCCGCCTCGCGGTCCGCGTCGAGCGGGGGCTCGTCGGGATCCATGCCCCAGACGTACCAGGCCTACCGCAAGCGCCGTGACGAGCAGGCCAGGTGGGAGCGTCGTTACCGCCGCGAGCACCCCCTGGAGTCCCGCCGGCAGGCGAAGGAGAAGAGCGGCTGAGACCCGTGGTGGTCACACCCGCGGTGGTGACGCCCGTGCCTCACAGCCCGGGCGCGCCCCACACCGGGAACCACCGGCTCAGATCCTGCTCCATCCGCAGGTCGCCGGAGAGTGCCGCCTTCACCTGCAGCTCCAGCGCGTTGTCGCGCCGCTGTCCCTCGCCGGGCAGCGGCGCGAACGGGTAGAACGTGCCGCGTTTGTAGAGATAGACGAGCGCGAGCCGCCGGCCGGTCTCGTCTTGGAAGCCGGCCAGCGAGCACAGCAGCTGCGGGCCGAAGCCGTTGACCTCCATCGAGCTGTTCACCGCGTGCAAGTCGTTGACCAGTTGCGACAGTTGGTCGGGGGTGCGCCGGGACACCAGCCAGGAGTAGCCGAACCCGTCCTGGCTGAGCTCCACCGGCGGACCGTCCCGGTCCGCGTCCGCGTCGAGCAGGGCCTGGACCTCGCGGTGCGTCTGCTCGAACGCGGCGCCCTCGACGGTGGCGAAGCACACCGCGCCGCCGCCGGTCGGCGTGAAACCGGCCGCGGCCTCCAGGGTCACGGCCGCCGACGGCAGCGCGAACAGCCGGTCGAGATCGGGCAGCGCCGGTTTGCTGCGCCCGAGCAGAATGTCCAGCAGCCCCATTCTCACGCCTTTCCGGGGGTCGCCGCCTCACCCAACTCGGCGGAGATCCGCCCCAGTTGGTCCAGTCGTTGCTCCAGAGACGGGTGGGTGGAGAACAGCCGCTCGATGCCCGGCTCCTTGCCGGTCGCCGGGGTGAAGTAGAAGGCGTTGAAGGCCTGCGCGGTCCGCAGATCCTTGGTCGGGATCCTCGCGATGTCGCCGGAGACCTTGGTCAGCGCGGAGGCCAGGGCGGAGGGCCGCCCGGTCAGCAGCGCCGCCGCCCGGTCCGCGGCCAGCTCCCGGTACCGCGACAGCGCGCGGATCAGCAGGAAGCTGAGCGCGTACACCGCCGCGGATACGCCCATCACGGCCGCGAAGACCATCGCGGTGTTCTGGTCCCGGCGTCCGCCGCCGAAGATCTGCGAGTAGAAGGCGAACCGCACGATCAGCCCGGCGATCACTCCGAGGAACGACGCGATCGTGATCACGGCGACGTCCTTGTGCGCCACGTGCGACAGCTCGTGCGCAAGGACACCCTCCAGCTCCGCCGGTTCCAGCCGGCGCAGCAGCCCCGTGGTCACACAGACCACGGCGTGCTCGGGACTGCGCCCGGTCGCGAAGGCGTTCGGCATGTCCATCTCGGACACGGCGACCACCGGCACCGGCATGTCGGCGAGCGCGCACAACCGGTCGACCACCGCGTGCAGTTCGGGATACTCCTCGCGCTCCACGACCCGGCCGCGCATGGCGAACATCGCGATCCGGTCGGAGAACCAGAACTGCGCCACGAACATCGCGGCGATGATCACGACGACCAGCACCCACGACTTCAGCAGCACGATCAGCGCGCCGACGAAAGCCACGTACAACAATCCGAGCAGGAACATGGTGACCGTCATCCGCACGGTCAACCGCCGGTCGCTCCGGAATCGGCTCTGCATGTGCATCACCCCGCAGTAAGGCACTCGTCCCTACCGCCAGTGTGCACCCGGCAACTCCCATGAAGCGGTCCCGATCAGCCCTAGGAGCAGCAAAGCCCAGCTGTGAAACGAGCCGCGGGGCCCCCGTCTAGTACGGCGCCCGGAACTGCGCGTACCCCAGCAGCAGGATGATCGCGGCGACGATGCCCAGCACGATCGTCGTCGACAGCCACGAGGACCGCCGCGGACCGGCCGGGCCGGGGTCGGCCCGGAAGGGCTGCGGCGCGGGCGGGTTCTCCTTCCACCGCGCGGCGAGCATCCGCGCCCGAGCCGAGGGCTCCTTGTGCTCGGCGCCGTCCGCCCACTTGATGTCGAACTCCCGCTCGACGTCGTCCTGTTCGGGCATCCCCGTGTCCCCCGTCGCCTCTGCCACCACTGTCGAACAGCTGTGCAAGAACGATACGACGACGCCCCCGTCCCTGTGAATCGGGAACGGGGGCGTCGCCTCACGGCGTGGGTTCGATCACACGTCGAAGTACAGCTCGAACTCGTGCGGGTGCGGACGCAGCTGCAGCGGCGCGATCTCGTTCGTGCGCTTGAAGTCGATCCATGTCTCGATCAGGTCGGACGTGAAGACGTCGCCCGCGAGCAGGAACTCGTGGTCGGCCTCAAGGCGGTCGAGGACGGCCGGGAGGGAGGTCGGGACCTGGGCGACGCCCGCGTGCTCCTCGGGAGCCAGCTCGTAGAGGTCCTTGTCGATCGGCTCGGCCGGCTCGATCTTGTTCTTGATGCCGTCCAGGCCGGCCATGAGCAGCGCGGAGAACGCCAGGTACGGGTTGCCGGAGGAGTCGGGCGCGCGGAACTCGACGCGCTTGGCCTTCGGGTTGGAGCCCGTGATCGGGATACGCATCGCGGCGGAGCGGTTGCGCTGCGAGTAGACCAGGTTGACCGGCGCCTCGAAGCCCGGGACCAGACGGTGGTAGGAGTTCACCGTCGGGTTGGTGAACGCCAGCAGCGACGGCGCGTGCTTGAGGATGCCGCCGATGTAGTAGCGGGCGGTGTCCGACAGACCCGCGTAACCCGCCTCGTCGTAGAAGAGCGGGGAGCCGCCCGCCCACAGCGACGAGTGGATGTGCATGCCCGAGCCGTTGTCACCGAAGATCGGCTTCGGCATGAAGGTCGCGGTCTTGCCGTTGCGCCAGGCGACGTTCTTCACGATGTACTTGAAGAGCTGGAGGTCGTCGGCCGCGGCGAGCAGCGTGTTGAACTTGTAGTTGATCTCCGCCTGGCCGGCGGTGCCGACCTCGTGGTGCTGGCGCTCGACCTGGAGGCCGGACCTGCCCAGCTCCAGGGAGATCTCGGCACGCAGGTCGGCGAAGTGGTCGACCGGCGGGACCGGGAAGTAGCCGCCCTTGTAGCGGACCTTGTAACCGCGGTTGTCCTCCACCGCACCGGTGTTCCAGGCGCCCGCCTCGGAGTCGATGTGGTAGAAGGACTCGTTCGAGGTGGTCGCGAAGCGCACGGAGTCGAAGACGTAGAACTCGGCCTCGGGACCGAAGTACGCGGTGTCCGCGATACCGGTCGAGGTCAGGTACGCCTCGGCCTTCTTGGCCACGTTGCGCGGGTCGCGGGAGTACTGCTCGCCCGTGATCGGGTCGTGGATGAAGAAGTTGATGTTCAGCGTCTTGTCGCGGCGGAACGCGTCCACGCGCGCCGTCGACAGGTCGGCGCGCAGCGCCATGTCGGACTCGTGGATTGCCTGGAAACCGCGGATCGAGGATCCGTCGAAGGCCAGCTCCTCGTCCGGGTCGAACGACTCGACGGGCACCGTGAAGTGCTGCATGACACCCGGCAGGTCGCAGAAGCGGACGTCGATGAACTTGACGTCCTCGTCCGCGATGAACTTCTTGGCCTCGTCGGCGTTCTGGAACATCCAGCTCCTCCTACTCCCGACCGTCCCGCCGGGGTGGTAGTTCGTTCGTGCTGCCAGTGCGGTGGCACACGCTGAGCACGACCCTAGGGACGCGTGATTTCTCGGGCGTGACCCATTTGTTTCACACAAGTTAACCGGACCTCGCCCGGTTGACCCCACCCGTCCGCATCCCGAAACGCGGGCAGTACCGTGGACGCGTGGACAACAGGGACGCAATCGGCTCGTGGCTCTCCGGCCCCCGCGCGGCCGCCGAGCAAGCCGGTGTCGACTTCGGATACCGGGGCGAACAGCTCGGCCTGCCCGAGGAGGGACCGGGCTCCATCGCCCGCCCGGGCCGTCGCCTCGGCGCCCTCGTGGTCGACTGGGGCCTGAGCCTCTTGATCGCATACGGCCTCATCACGCACGGCTACGACCAGGCGACCGGGAACTGGGCCCTGCTCGTCTTCTTCGTGATGGGCGTCCTGACGGTCGGCACCGTCGGATTCTCCCCGGGCAAGCGCCTGTTCGGCCTGCGCGTGGCCGCCCTGGCCACCGGCCGCGTCAGCCCCGCCCGCGCCCTGCTGCGCACGGCCCTGCTCTGCGTGGCGATCCCCGCCCTGATCTGGGACCGCGACGGCCGGGGCCTGCACGACCGGCTGGCCGGCACGGTCGAGGTCCGCATCTAGCACGACCCACGACCCACGACCTCCGGAACGTGTACGACGAAGGGGCGCCCGGATCACTCCGGGCGCCCCCTTGCCGTATCTGCTGCTCTCCGGGCACCCCTTCGTCGCGCCGGGCGGGTGACTGCGCGCCGCCCACGGCCCGGGGTCACCTCCGTGACGGGCCGTTCCCGGGACACTGTCGCCGTTCCCGACGGAGGTGGTGGGCAGGATGCCAGCAGGCGACAAGTCGACGATCGTGACCCGGGCGCCGAGGGTCGCCGAGATCGCGGCCCGGTGCGCGCAGGAGGCCGAGACCGCGAGGCGGCTCTCGCCGCAGGTGGTCCAGGCGGTACGGGACGCGGGGTTCGCCCGCCACTTCGTACCGTCGGCCCATGGCGGCGAGGCCGGCGGTTTCACCGAACTGACCTCCGCGGTCGGCCTGGTGGGGGAGGGCT
The DNA here is from genome assembly GCF_044755245.1 of Streptomyces sp. NPDC092369. Classification (NCBI taxonomy): domain Bacteria; kingdom Bacillati; phylum Actinomycetota; class Actinomycetes; order Kitasatosporales; family Streptomycetaceae; genus Streptomyces; species Streptomyces sp. NPDC092369. Next base: position 549,798 of record NZ_JBIVQP010000002.1, on the reverse strand, counting down.
GCACCTCGGCGGCCTGGGCGGCCTCCCTCGCCGCCTACGCCGGGCGGTACGCGGCGTTCCTGCCCGCGCAGGGACAGGCGGAGATCTGGGCGGACGGTCCGGACACGCTGCTGGCCGGCGCGCTCATGCCGTCCGGCAAGGCGGAGCCCGTGGCCGGCGGCTGGCGGCTGAGCGGTGAGTGGAAGTACATCAGCGGGGTGCACTTCGCCGACTGGGCGCTGGCCTGCGCGGCCGTACCCGCCGAGGGCCCGGTGGATCCCGACGCGCGCCCCGAGGTGCGGTTCTTCGCGGTGCCGCGGGCCGACTTCACCATCGAGGACAGCTGGTTCACCGTGGGGATGCGCGGAACGGGGAGCGACACCCTTCTCCTCTCCGACGTCTTCGTGCCCGAGCACCGGACCCTGCCGCGGTCGGCCGTGCACGCGGGCCGGGCGCCCGCCTCGGACGCGCGCTGCCACATCGTCCCGATGCACGCCGTGAACGCGCTGCCGTTCGCCGCCCCGCTGGTCGGTGCCGCCCGGGGCGCGCTGCGGGCCTGGATCGCACGGGCCGGGTCGCGCGTGGACCGCCGGGGGCAGGCGGTGGGCGAGAAGCCGTCGACGCAGGTCTCCCTGGCCCGCTCGGCGGCCGAGATCGACGCCGCCGAACTGCTGATCCTGCGCACGGCGGCGGTCGCCGACGGCACCCAGTGCCCCCCGGAGGGCGAGGCGGCGGTCCGGGGCGCCCGGGACCTGGCCCTCGCGGTGGAACTGCTGGTCTCGGCCGTCGACCGGGTCTTCCGTGCCGGCGGCACCTCAGGACAGTCCTCGTCCGACCCCGTCCAGCGCTTCTGGCGCGACGTGAACAGCGCGGCCTCGCACGTCGCCCTCTCCTTCGAGACCACGGGCGCGGCCTACGGCGCCTGGGCACTGTCCGGCGAGGAACGGGCGGCAGCGGTGCACTGAGCCGGGTCTCGATCCAGATCCAGCTCCAGATCCCGCTCCAGCTCCAGAGCCCGTTCCCGGCCCTCCCGGTTGCCGGTCGGCGACCCTGACCGCATAGTCGATCTGGAGCCGGGTGACGATCTCGATCAAAGGCCCGACAGGTGGTGCACCGTCATGGCGGAGCGTCAGGAAGTACTGGAAGCCGAAGCCGCGGTGGCACCCGAGGATTTCCGGGCGGCGATGGCCCGCTTCCCCTCGGGTGTCGTGGTCGTGACCACCTGCTGCGAGGACGGAACCCCGCGCGGGTTCACGGCCAGTTCCTTCTGCTCGGTCTCGCTGGAGCCACCGATGATCCTGGTGTGCCTGGCCAACTCGGCGGACTCGGCATCGTCCTTCGAGCGCTGCGACCGCTTCGCGGTGAGCGTGCTGGCCCCGGCCCATCGGCCGCTGGCCCTGCGCTTCGCCACGAAGGGCACCGACAAGTTCGCGTCCGGCGGCCTGTGCCGCAGCCCGGCCGGCCTGCCGACGGTCGAGCGGGCCGTGTCCGAACTGGACTGCACCGCACACGCACGACACCCGGCCGGGGACCATACGGTCCTGATCGGCCGGGTGACGGGAGTGCGACTGGGGGAGGGTTCCCCGATGGTGTACTACGACCGGGCGTTCAGGACGCTGGCCTGAGCGGACCGGGTTGAACAGGACCCGGGTCGCGCGGGATCAGCGGGCCTTCCCGCCGCCCTTCGGCAGCTTCATGCCCTTGGGCATCGGACCCTTCGGCAACGGCATGTTGCTCATCAGGTCGCCCATCGCGCGCAGCCGGTCCGTGGTCGCGGTCACCTGCGGGCCGGTCAGCACGCGCGGCAGCTTCAGCATCGCCGTGCGCAGCTTCTTCAGCTCGATCTGGCCCTCGCCCGTGCCCACGATCAGATCGTGCACCGGTACGTCCGCGACGACGCGGTTCATCTTCCGCTTCTCGGCGGCCAGCAGGCTCTTGACCCGGTTCGGGTTGCCCTCGGCGACCAGGACGATGCCGGCCTTGCCGACGGCCCGGTGCACCACGTCCTGGCTGCGGTTCATCGCCACCGCGGGGGTCGTCGTCCACCCTCGGCCGATGTTGTCGAGCACCGCCGCGGCAGCGCCCGGCTGGCCCTCCATCTGACCGAACGCGGCCCGCTCGGCCCGGCGCCCGAAGATGATCGCCGTTCCGAGGAAGGCGAGCAACAGGCCCAGGATTCCGAGATAGATGGGGTGACCGATCAAGAAGCCGATCGCGAGGAAAACACCGAAGATGCCGATGCCGACAGCCGCGAGTACAAGACCGATCTTCTTGTCGGCCTTGCGGGTCATCTTGTACGTCAGAGCGATCTGCTTCAGTCGCCCGGGGTTAGCAGCGGTGTCCGCTGCTGTGTCCTTCCTCGCCATGCGGTGAAGTCTACGTGGCCCCGGGAGCGCCGACGACGGCAGTGCCCGACGGGAGGGTACGAGGAAGCGGAGGGTGTGGTTCAGAGACGGGCGGAGGTGACCTCTTCGAGGACCCGCTGGGCCTCGACGCGGTCCTTGGCGCGGCGGCGGTCCTCCAGGACGGAGGTCCACGCGTTGCGCCGGGCGGTGCGCTGGCCGCTGCTCAGGAGCAGCGACTCGACCGCACGCAGTGCGTCGGTGAAGGACGGAATGGCGGTGGCGCGGACTGGCGCGGCCTGCATGGTGGAGGTCCCCCCTCGGAACGGCTCTGATCTAGGGCGTACATGCTGTGACACCAGGGTCACTGTTTGGTGTTACCAGGGCGTGACCGACCGGTCAAACACCAATGAAGCCTTGATGCGCGGGTCCGAAACGCCGACGCGGCCCTGACGGGTCCCTCAACTGCGAGGACGCGTCGGAGCCGCGGTCATACGGTAGTTACTGGGCGGTAGCCGCTTGTGCCTGAATTCACACGGCCTGTGAGGCGATGTACGCGCCTCGCTTCTCGACGGCCATCTGGTAGAGGCGCCCGGCGCGGTACGAGGAACGCACCAGCGGACCCGACATCACACCGGAGAAACCGATCTGCTCGGCCTCCTCCTTCAGCTCCACGAACTCGTGCGGCTTGACCCAGCGCTCGACCGGGTGGTGGCGCACGGAGGGGCGCAGGTACTGCGTGATGGTGACCAGCTCGCAGCCGGCCTCGTGCAGCTGCCGGAGCGCGTCGCTGACCTCCTCGCGGGTCTCGCCCATGCCGAGGATCAGGTTCGACTTGGTGACCAGGCCGTAGTCGCGGGCGGCCGTGATGACCTTCAGGGAACGGTCGTAACGGAAGCCCGGGCGGATCCGCTTGAAGATCCGCGGGACCGTCTCGACGTTGTGGGCGAAGACCTCGGGGCGCGAGGAGAAGACCTCGGCGAGCTGCTCCGGCACGGCGTTGAAGTCGGGGGCCAGCAGCTCGACCTTGGTGCGGCCGGCCTCGCGCTCGGCGGTCTGCTGGTGGATCTGACGGACCGTCTCCGCGTACAGCCAGGCGCCGCCGTCCGCCAGGTCGTCGCGGGCGACGCCGGTGATGGTGGCGTAGTTCAGGTCCATGGTGACCACGGACTCGCCCACGCGGCGCGGCTCGTCACGGTCGAGTGCCTCGGGCTTGCCGGTGTCGATCTGGCAGAAGTCGCAGCGCCGGGTGCACTGGTCACCGCCGATGAGGAAGGTCGCCTCGCGGTCCTCCCAGCACTCGTAGATGTTCGGGCAGCCGGCTTCCTGGCAGACCGTGTGCAGGCCCTCGCTCTTCACGAGGTTCTGCATCTTCGTGTACTCGGGGCCCATTTTCGCCCGGGTCTTGATCCACTCGGGCTTGCGCTCGATGGGGGTCTGGGCGTTCCGGACCTCCAGGCGCAGCATCTTGCGTCCGTCTGGGGTGACTGCGGACACATCGGCTCCCTGTAGCTTCGATTCTTCGGCGTACACCAGGGTACGCCCGTGCTTTCCGCCCCCGCCTTGAGGGCAACCTCAGGCCAAAGGGACGCATTCCCGCGTCAGGCGGACGCCTTCTCGATCTCCCGCGGCTTCAGCTCCGCGTTCTCCAGTACGTCCCTGAGGTGCCGCTCCACGACGGGCAGCACCTCGGCGATCGTGACGTCCCGGCCCAGCTCGGCCGCCAGTGAGGCGACGCCCGCGTCCCGGATGCCGCACGGGATGATGCGGTCGAACCACTTGTTGTCCGGGTTCACGTTCAGCGCGAAGCCGTGCATCGTGACGCCCTTGGCCACGCGGATGCCGATCGCCGCGATCTTGCGGTCCTCGCGGCGCTGGCCGGCGTTGGAGGGCGCGTACTCGGGGCCGTTGAGGCGCGGGTCGAACTCGTCGTCCGTCAGCCGCGGATCGAAGTCCAGCGAGAGTCCGCCGAGCACGGGCCGCTGCTCGACCGGGTCGCCGAGCACCCACACCCCGCTGCGCCCCTCGACCCGGGTGGTCGTCAGGCCGAACTCCGCGCAGGTGCGGATCAGCGCCTCCTCCAGGCGACGTACGTGCGCGACGACGTCCACCGGGCGCGGGAGCCGCTGGATCGGGTAGCCCACCAGCTGGCCCGGCCCGTGCCAGGTGATCTTGCCGCCGCGGTCCACGTCGATCACGGGGGTGCCGTCCAGGGGGCGCTCGTTGTCCGCGGTGCGCCGGCCCGCCGTGTACACCGGCGGGTGTTCGAGGAGCAGCACGGTGTCGGGGACCTCGTCGGCGAAGCGCGCCGCGTGCACCCGGCGTTGCTCGTCCCAGGCCTCCTGGTACTCCACGGCCTCGGTACCGAACCCCATGCGGACGAACCGCAGCTCACTCACGGCAAACGCCTCCCTGCGAAGTCGTAAGGCACGAAACGTGCCTACGCCACTGTACGGCCGACCGTCTCGCGTCAGCCCCGCGGCCAATCCTCACACGATCGGATGAACGAACGTCGAAATGTGCGATCGCCTGCTCACTCTCCGCTACATTCGCGCCGTTCACAAAGGCCATAAGGGCTGCTCACAGGCAATCCGGGCACAGCAGGGCCGGTAGCGGCCCCTGGAGGCCCGAAAGGCAGGAGACCGCACCGCAGATGACGGAACGACCCGCGCAGCGCACTCCCAACCGACAGCTCGCCGCGCTCATCGCCGAAGCGGGGTTCTCCAACGCGGGGCTCGCCCGTCGCGTGGACCAACTCGGTCTCGAACACGGGCTTGATCTGAGATACGACAAGACATCGGTCACCCGCTGGCTGCGCGGCCAGCAGCCCCGGGGCACCACCCCCGCCCTCATCGCCGAGGTCTTCACCCGCCGCCTCGGCCGCCGGCTCTCCGCCCAGGACCTCGGCCTCGACGCGTGCGCGCCGGTGTACGCCGGGCTGGAATTCGCCGCGAGCCCCGAGGAGGCCGTCGACATCGTGGGCGGGCTGTGGCGCAAGGACTCCGGCAGCCACGCCGAGCTCCGCAAGATCGCGTTCACCCCGGCCGGGCTCGTCGTGCCCAGCCGGGACTGGCTGATCGGCCGGGCCGACGACAAGGTCGCCCGCGGCGAGCAGCCCGCCCGGGTCCCCTCCCAGGGCCGCCAGGTCGTCCCCCGCCAGCGCGTCCAGGGCGAGCGCGGCCCCGGCCAGAAGGTCACCCCCGGCGACATCGCCGCCCTCCGCTCGGTCGGCGAGCTCTTCCGCACCCTCGACAACATGTACGGCGGCGGCCACGCCCGGCAGGCCCTCGTGCGGTACCTGGAGCACGAGTGCGAGCCGATGCTGCGCGGCACCTACGGCGAGCAGACCGGCCGGCGCCTGTTCGCCGCCGCGGCCGACCTGACCCGCTTGGCCGGGTGGACCTCGTACGACATCGCGGCGCACGGGCTCGCCCAGCGGTACTTCGTGCAGTCGCTGCGGCTCGCGCAGGCGGCGGGGGACCGGGCGTACGGGTCGTATGTGCTGGTCACCATGAGCCGGCAGGCCGTCTACCTGGGGCACGGGCGGGAGGCCGTCCAGCTCGCGCGTGTGGCGCAGCAGGGGGTGGGGACCAACGCGCCTCCCGTGGTGCAGGCGTTGCTGCACGCGGTGGAGGCGCGGGGGCATGGGGTGCTGGGCGAGGTGCGGAGTTGTACCGCCTCGCTCGTGCGGGCGGAGCGGGCGCTCGAAGCGGCGCGGGCGGGGGACGAAGTGCCGTACTGGGCGCGGTTCTTCGACGAGGCGCAGCTCGCGGATGAGTTCGGGCACGCGCATCGGGATCTTCAGCAGTTCCGGGCCGCCGCGCAGCACGCTGAGCGCTCGCTTCAGCTGAGGGCGCCCGCGTTTGCTCGTAGTCGGCTGTTCTGCCGGGTTGTGCTTGCTTCTGCTCGGCTTGGGCTGGGGGAACTTGATCAGGCTTGTCAGTTGGGGGCGGAGGCGGCGGGGGCCGCTGCTGAGATGCGGTCTGTGCGGGCGATCGAGTATGTGCGGGACTTTGAGCGGCGGTTGGAGCCGTACAAGGATGCGGCGCCTGTGCGGGGGTATCGCGACAAGGTCGCGGCATTGAGCTGAGGGATTCGCCGTAACTTCGGCCGTTGCGTGGTCTGCGCGCCACCGTGGGGGCTGGTCGCGCAGTTCCCCGCGCCCCTAAAGACAGAAGCCTTTACGCCGCCCGCGTTGTCGGGAGCGGGTCCGCTCGGTGCAACGAGCCCGCCGCTCCCAGGTCCCGCAGAATCGCCGCCGTCGCCCTGCGGGCCGAGTGCAGGGCGCCCTGGACCGTGCTCGTGTCCCGGTGGTCGCCGCAGACGTAGAGGCCGGCCAGGAGGCGGACCGGGCGGTGGAGGTCGTGGGGTGGGCGCATGGTGGGGACGGCCTCGGGGGTGTGGTGGACGGCGAGGGTTTCCCAGCGGGTGGTGGAGGTGCCGTAGAGGCGGGCGAGGTGGATGCGGACCGCGGTGTCGACGGACTGGGGCGGTTCGCCCAGGACCGTGGACGAGACGAGTACGCGGCCCTCGGGGGCGCGGGACGGGTCGACCGCGCTGACCACCGCCGTGTGGGCCACGGGGCCGCCTCGGTCGGCGTCCAGGAGCAGGGCCGCGCCCGTCCGCGGGGGCTCGTCCGTCGCGTGGTGGACCACCGTCACCTGGTGGAAGTCCGGTACGCGCAGGCCGGGCAGGAGGTCGGCGGCGGCTCGTGCGTCCGTGGCCAGGAGGACCGCCCGGCAGCGGATCTCGCCGTGTTCGGCGGTCGTCACCGTGTTCGTGGCGATCGAGGTGACGCGGACGCCGGTGTGCACGGTGCCCGAGGGGAGGGTGCGCGCGAGGAGGTCGGGCAGTGTCTCCGCGCCGCCCTCCGGGAGGCACAGGCGGCCGGCCGCGAAGGACCGCAGGGCGAGGTCCGCGCAGCGGCTGGATGTGGTCAGTTCGGGGTCGCAGAGCAGGGCGGCCAGCAGCGGGCGCAGGAAGCCGTCGACGGTACGGGCGGGCACGCCGCGTGCCGCGAGGGCCTGTGCGGCGGGCAACTCCGGGCGGGACAGCAGCCGATGGACCGGCAGGCCCGTGAGTCGGGCGAGCGACGTGCTCAGTCGGGCCTGGTCGATGGCGGTGCCCAGGGGGGAGCTCGACCGGGGTGTGCTCTTGGCGGGGGCGCTCGCCAGGGCGCGTACGGCGTGGAGTGCGCCCCTTGCGCCCCTCGCGCTCATCTGGGCGCCCGCCTGGTACCGGCGTCCGTCGCTGTGCAGCAGGACGCCGGGCGTGAAGGGGCGCAGCACGAGCGCGTCCAGGCCCGGGGTCAGGCGCAGTTCGGGACAGGCCGTGGAGAGTAGCTGGCCGATGCGGTCGAGCCGGAACCCGTCGACCTTCTCGGTGGACATCCGACCGCCCACGTAAGGAGCGGCCTCCAGGACGGCGGTCGTTACTCCAGCGCTGCTCAGCCGGTGTGCCGCCGACAGACCGGCGACCCCGGCTCCCACGATGACGACGTCCGCCTGGTACACGGGATCAAGCACGTGCCCCTCCTCGCGGTTGCGCGGCCGGTGGAGACGTCATGCCCCCAACAGGCCCCAGAAATACCCGAGTTCGGGTCGAGGGTAGGGCCGTGATCGGTCAAGGGAAGTCGCGCAGAGGCAGGGCACGGTCGCACAGCGGTCGCATGACGGCCGGATGCGGCCGCGTGGGGATTCAGAGCGCCGCCCGGATCGCCCCCTCGATGTCCGGGAACGCGAAGGTGAACCCCGACTCCAGCAGGCGCTTGGGCACCACCCGCGCGCTGCCCAGGATGTCCCCGGCCATCTCGCCGAGCACGGCCTGCAGCACCGGCGCCGGCACCGCGAACAGCGTCGGCCGGTGCAGCACCCGCCCCATCGCGGCGGTGATCTCACGGTTGGTCAGCGGATCGGGGGCGGTCAGGTTGAACGGCCCCTCAAGCCCGTCGGTCTCGACGACATGCCGGATCGCGGCCACCTCGTCGTGCAGCGCGATGTACGACCAGAACTGCCGTCCGTCGCCCATCCGCCCGCCGAGCCCCGCCTTGAACAGCGGGAACAGCTTCCCCCAGGCGCCCCCGTGCTTGCCCACGACCAGACCCGTGCGCACGAACGCGGTCCGTACACCCGCCTCTTGTGCCGCCGCCGTCGCGCCCTCCCACTCCACGCACAGCTCCGGCAGGAAGCCCGTCCCGGGCGGCGCGCTCTCGTCGACGACCCGGTCACCGGTCTCGCCGTAGTAGCCGAGCGCGCTGCCGTTCACGAACACCCGCGGCTTCACGTCCATCGAGGCGACCGCCTCGGCCAGCGCCGTGGTACCGAGCACCCGGCTGTCGCGGATCTTCTTCTTGTACGCGTCCGTCCAGCGCCGGTCGCCCACGCCCGCGCCCGCGAGGTTGACCACGGCGTCGATCCGGCCGAGCGCCGCGGTGTCCACGTACCGCCCGTCCGGGTCCCAGCAGACCTCGTCCGCGCCGCGGGCCGCCCGGCGCACCAGACGCACCACCTCGTGCCCGTCGGCCCGCAGGGACGTGACCAGGGCGCTGCCGATGAGACCGGACGCGCCGGCCACCAAGATTCTTGAACTTTCCATGATTCCCATTCTGCCCGGTGCGTACATAAGGTCCCGGTCTGGAACCGGCGCCCCACCGTAGGCTGGCCGTCATGCCCGTTCCGCACATACGCCGCGCCACCCTCGACGACGAGGAGGCGCTGGGCCGCCTCGACCGGGTCACCTGGTCCCCGCTGCACTCCGTGCAGCCGCGCCCCCAACCGCCGTACGAGCCCTTCTACAACGAGCGGTTCGGCCCGCGCGACCATCTGGTCGCCGAACTGGACGGCACGGTCGTCGGCTACATACGGCTCGGTTACCCGACCCCGCTGGTCTGCAACGCCCACGTCCGTCAGATCCAGGGTCTCGCCGTCGCCGAGGAAGCGCGCGGCGCGGGCGTCGGACGGGCGCTGCTGCGGGCCGTACGCGACGAGGCCCGCCGCCAGGGCGCACGCCGGCTGACCCTGCGCGTGCTCGGGCACAACACACCCGCCCGCCGGCTCTACGAGGCCGAGGGCTTCGTGGTGGAGGGGATCCTGCCCGAGGAGTTCCTGCTGGCCGGGGAGTACGTCGACGACGTGCTCATGGGCTGCTCGCTCTGACCCGGCGAGGGCACCACGACCGTCCGGCCGCCGACGCTACGACGTGACCAGGTCGCCCGTGTCCACTGCCGCCGTCGCGTTCGCGGCGCGCCGGGCGTCGGAGGCGACCTCGTCCGCCGTCAGGACGTAGCCCGTCTCGTCGTCCGAGGTGGAGCGGGCGAAGACGACGCCGAAGACCTGGCCGTCGGTGGTGAGCAGCGGGCCGCCGGAGTTGCCGGGGCGGACGGTGGAGCGGATCGAGTAGATCTCGCGGGTCACCGTGCCGTCGCTGTAGATGTTCTGGCCGGTCGCGTGCACCCGGTTCGCGACCGTCGCCGCCTGCAGGTTCAGATCGCCGTCCTGCGGATAGCCCGCGACGACCGCCGAGTCCCCGCGCGCGGCACTGTCGTCGAAGCGCAGCACCGGGGCGCTCAGATCCGGCACATAGAGCACCGCCACGTCCTTCTGCGGATCGAAGAGCACCACCCGTGCGTCGTACGAGCGCCCCACCCCGCCGATCCGGACGGTCGGGTCGTCGATGCCGGCCACCACGTGCGCGTTGGTCATCACGTGCTCCTTGGAGAACACGAAGCCGCTGCCCTCGCGGCCCTGGTCGCCGGAGACGCCCTCGATCTTCACCGTGCTGCGCTTGGCCGCGTTCGTGGCGCTCGCGGTGACGCTGTCGCCGGTGGGCTTGGCGACCTCGGCCGTCGACTCGTTCTCGAACGGGTTGAAGACCTGCGGGAAGCCGGCCTCGGTGAGCGCGGAGGTGGCCCGGGAGAACCAGCCGGGAGTGGTGTCCGGCATGGCGTCCTGCACCGTGCCGAGCAGCCGGGAGTCCCGGATCGCCGTCGTCAGCAGGGACGAGGAGGATGCGGCGAGGACGCTCGCGGCCACCCAGGCCACGATCAGCACCGCCACCGAGTTGGCCACCGCCCCGCCGACCCCGTCCGCCACCCGCAGCGGCCCCTGGTCCAGCTCCTTGCGCAGCCGCAGCGCGAGGCGCCCCGCCAGTTCGTGCCCCACCACGGCCGGGACCAGCACGGTCAGGACCGCCGTCACCGTCGCCGAGGTCGTCCCCGGGTCCGCGAGATCCATCATCCAGGGCAGCACCCACACGCCGATGACCGCGCCGCCCACGAACCCGGCGAACGAGACACAGCCGGCCACGAGGCCACGCCGGTAGCCGGAGGCCGCGTAGGCCACCACGACCAGCAACAGCACGATGTCGAGCAGGTCCACGGAGCCGCCTTTCTGTCGGACCCCCTATTACGGGCGGGACGGTCCCGATGATCAGCCACGCGCACGTGTGGCACCCCGGAAGCGTCACGCGTGCGTGCAACCGGGAAAACGCCTCGGACCAGGACGATGGTTCCACCGGGTGGCACAGCACACATCGCGGTCGGAGCGGATCCGGCCGAGAGTGGGGTCATGCGTGTCCGAAGATCGCCGGGAACCCGGCGGGCGGTCGCGGCCCGGACGCCCCGCGGCGTGCGGATCGCGCTCGCCTGTGTGCCCGGACTGGCCGCCGTCGTGGGACTCGTGCTGTGCGCCGACGGCATCGGGCACGGGCGGGCGGTGCCACCGCACCCGGTCGCGGCCCGGCCCGTCACCCTGCACACCGCCGTGCGGCCGCACATCGTGCCGCGCTCGGCCTGGCTGGACCCGCTCACCCGGCACGCGCAGCCGCCGCCGCGCTACGACGACAAGGTCGTCGCCGTCTTCGTCCACCACACCGACTCGCCCAACGGCTACGCGTGCGCGGACGCGCCCCGCATCATCCGCTACCTCTACGCGGGGCAGACCGGCGCGCGTGACTGGGACGACATCGGCTACAACTTCCTCGTCGACCGCTGCGGCACGGTCTACGAGGGACGCGCGGGGGGTGTGGACCGGCCCGTCACCGGTGCGCATACGCAGGGCTTCAATCACCGGACGGCGGGGATCGCGGCGATCGGGACGTTCACGGCGGGGGCGGAGGTGCCGTCCGCGATGACGCGGGCGATCGCCGCCGTGGCCGCGTGGAAGCTGGGGCTGGCCGATGTCGACCCGCGGGCCACGGCTCGACTGGTGTCCAGTAACAGTCTCAGCCGGTACGCGTCCGGTACGACGGCGAGGCTTCCCGCGCTGGCGGGGCACAAGGACGGGTACATGACCAGTTGCCCTGGGGCGGCGCTGTATCTCGAACTTCCCTTTGTCCGTGAGGAAGCGGCTCGTCTTCAAGGGCGTTGATCGCCCCCGCCGCCCCTACCCGTCCCATCCCGGGGGCTGCGCGCCGGACCCCCGCCCGGTCGAGTGTTGGCCGCAGGCCGGTGGAGGCTTGTCGCGCAGTTCCCCGCGCCCCTGGGGGCGTTCCTACCTCCGTCCGAGGTAGACCCCCAACGCCCCTTGCAGGACTTTCCCTTGAGTGCCCACCGGGCGTTCCCATTCCCCCAGGTACTCCACGGCCTGGCCGCCTGTGCCGGTAGGCGGGACAGCGGCCCGGTCCCGGGGAACGCCCGGTACAGCACGAGCGCCACGGCGACCATCTCGTCGTCCTCGAACCAACCGACGCTCTCCGCCGTCCAGTCGGGCTGCACATCGGCCCACTCGGGGAGCTGGAGATGGCTCCCGTCCGGCTGCAGCCAGAGAGGGTCGCTCCTGTTCGGCGGCGGCCACCGCAAGCCGGGGCGCACCGGACGGGTCAAGACGTCACGACTGTGAACTCCAACCCCGCCCGCGCGGCGCTCACAGGTTGCTCGCAGGCGGCTCACCGGGTCCCCCGAGGAGGTCTCCCTATCGTCATGCACACGCACTGACCGGAGGTGGGGAAATGAACAGCAGTCAGACCAACACCACGGAGAAGTCGGGCAGTTGGACCAGGTCGGCGCGCGGACCCTGGGCGGTGGTCTGCGCCGTCACCACGGTGATCCTCGGGCCGGCCGCCGTCACCGCGTCCGCGCTCGACCAGGCCAACGCGGCCCCGATGCACCACGCGGTACGGGCGGACCAGAACCAGGCCTACATCCCGACGGACACGACCCGCCGCCGACAGGCGGCCTGAGGCACGGTGCGCGTGACAGCCGCCGGCCCGCCTAGCCCCTGAAGCGCTCCCACAGCTTGGGGTACCGCTCGGCCAGCAGGGCCTCGTTCTCCAGGTCGAGCGGCGTGCCGGTCGGTTCCGCGGGGGCGGGCGGGATGCCGAGGTCGGCGGCGACCGCGCCGGTGAGCTGCTCGTAGGCCTCGTCCGCCGCGAAGCCGAGCTCCTCCCCGTCGCCGTCGATCTCCTCGTCGAAGTCGTCGATGAGATCGGCCAGCGAGTCCGGGTCGTGCACAGCACCCTCGTACACCTCGCGCCCCTGGCCGATCAGCCAGCAGCGGAAGAAGTCGAAGGCGTCGTCGCTCGCGCCGTCCAGCAGGACCCAGGCCGCGCCCCACAGATCCCAGGTGTAGGCGCGGTTGTAGCGGGCCTCGAAGTGACGGGCGAAGTCGAGGACCAGCTCGGGGTCCAGTTGGAGGAGCCGGTCCACGAGCAGGTCGGCCTGTTCCTCGGGGTCGCCCTCGGCGGCCTCGCGGGAGGCGTCCACCAGCTCCCAGAACTCCGTCTCGTCCATCACGGGTCAAGCATCGGGCCTGGACGGGTGGGGCGCACGTGGAGTGAGGTGGATTGTTATGTTCCGTAAAGGCGCGCGAGCCGTTTCGCGTCGTCCGTGAAACGCGCCCGCAGACTCTCCGGCGCCAGCACCTCGGCCTCCGGCCCCAGCGCCAGGAGCTGGGAGTGGGCGACCTTCTCGGACTCCACCGGCAGCGTCACGGTCAGCGTGCCGTCGTCGTCCGGGGGGCCTGCGGCGGCCAGCGCGTCGCGGGCGGAGACGGGATCGACGGCGTAGGGAAGCGCGCGCACCCCGTCCGGGGACAGCCGTACCACCACCTCCGTGCGCAGGATGGACCGTGCGAACTGCTGCGCGCGCTCCGCCCAGAAGGCCGGCAGGTCGAACTCCTCGTCCCGTACGAAGCGGTCCGCGCCGGGGTCCATCGCCGTGAAGCGGTCGATCCGGTACACCCGGAAGGTGTCCGCGTCGGGGATGCGGGCGCAGAGATACCAGACGCCGGCTTTGAGTACGAGCCCGTAAGGCTCCAGTACCCGCTCCACCTCGGTGTCCCGACTCCGATAACGCGCGGTCACCTGCCGGTCGTCCCACACCGCGTCCGCGACGGTCGGGAGGAGGTCGGGGGCCTTGGGCTCGACGAACCAGTTGGGCGCGTCCAGGTGGAAGCGCTGGGACGCCGTCCGGGAGGCGTCGGAGAGGGAGGGGAGGAGGGCGGCGGACACCTTCAGGCGGGCGGCGGAGGCGGCGTCTTCGAGGCCCATCTCGCGGAGCGCGCCGGGCACGCCGCTGAGGAAGAGGGCCTCGGCCTCGCTGCGGGCCAGTCCGGTGAGGCGGGTCCGGTACCCGCCGATGAGCCGATATCCGCCGGCCCGCCCCCGGTCGGCGTACACGGGGACGCCCGCCTCGGACAGCGCCTGTGCGTCCCTGGTGACGGTCCGCTCGGAGACCTCCAGCTCACTGGCCAGTTCGGCGGCGGTCATGGAGGCGCGTGATTGAAGCAGCAGCACCATTTTGATGAGACGGGCAGCGCGCATGCCTTCATGATGAGGGATCTCGCCCCCGCCGCCCCTACCCGTCCCATCTCTGGGGGCTGCCGCCCCCAGACCCCCGCTTCGGCCTGAACGGCCTCGTCCTCAAACGCCGGACGGGCTAAAAGATCAAGCCTGGGCCGGCACAATCCAGCCCCTCCGGCGTTTGAGGAGCGGGGTCTGGGGCGGAGCCCCAGAAGGATGGGACGGGTAGGGGCGGCGGGGGCGAAAAACAACCCCTACAGCCCGTAGCGCTCGCGCGCCTCCTTCACCGCCGTCGCCTTGACTTCACCGCGCCGCGCCAGCTGGGCGAGCGCCGCGACCACGATCGACTCCGCGTCGACGCCGAAGTAACGCCGCGCCGCGTCCCGCGTGTCCGACAGTCCGAAGCCGTCCGCTCCCAGCGACGACCAGTCCTGCTCGACCCACTGCGCGATCTGGTCGGGGACCTGCCGCATGTAGTCCGAGACCGCCAGAACCGGACCCTCGGCACCGTGCAGTGCCTGTCGGACGTACGGCACCCGCTCCTCGCCCCGCAGCAGCGCCGCATCCGCCTCCAGCGCGTCGCGCCGCAGCTCGGTCCAGGACGTAGCCGACCAGACATCGGCCGCCACACCCCACTCCTCCGCCAACAACTGCTGCGCCTTCAACGCCCAGTGGATCGCCGTACCGGAGCCGAGCAACTGGATCCGCGCCGCGTTGGCGGCAGGCGAAAGCCCCGCCGACTCCGCCGTGTTGAAGCGGTACAGCCCCTTGACGATGCCCTGGTCGATGCCCAGCCCGGAGGGCTTCGCGGGCTGCGGGATCGGCTCGTTGTAGACGGTGAGGTAGTAGAAGACGTTCGGGTCCTCGTTCGGCGCCGACTCGCCGTACATCCGGCGCAGACCGTCCTTCACGATCGCCGCCACCTCGTACGCGAACGCCGGGTCGTACGACAGCGCCGCCGGGTTCGTCGCCGCGATCACCGGCGAGTGACCGTCCGCGTGCTGCAGACCCTCGCCCGTCAGCGTCGTACGGCCGGCCGTCGCACCGACCAGGAAGCCGCGGCCGAGCTGATCGCCGAGCTGCCACATCTGGTCGGCCGTGCGCTGCCAGCCGAACATCGAGTAGAAGATGTAGAAGGGGATCATCGCTTCGCCGTGCGTCGCGTACGACGTCGACGCGGCGATGAAGTCCGCCATCGAACCGGCCTCGGTGATCCCCTCGTTGAGGATCTGGCCGTTCTTGGCTTCCTTGTAGTACATGAGCTGGTCGCGGTCGACGGGCTCGTACGTCTGGCCCTTGGGGGAGTAGATACCGAGGGAGGGGAACAACGATTCCATGCCGAACGTGCGCGCCTCGTCGGGGACGATCGGCACCCAGCGCCGGCCCGTCTCCTTGTCGCGGACCAGGTCCTTGACCAGGCGGACGAACGCCATCGTCGTCGCCACGTTCTGGCTGCCCGAGCCCTTGTCGAAGGACGCGAACGCCTTCTCCGAGGCGGACGGCAGGGGAGCGATCGCGTGCGTGCGGCGGGCCGGGGCGGGACCGCCGAGGGCCGCGCGGCGCTCCTGGAGGTAGCGGACCTCGGGGGAGTCGGCGCCGGGGTGGCCGTAGGGCACGACCCCGTCGACGAAGTCGCTGTCCTTGATGGGGAGTTCGAGCAGGTCACGCATCTGCTTGAACTCGTCCGTCGACAGCTTCTTCATCTGGTGGTTGGCGTTCTTCGAGGCGAAGCCCGGGCCGAGGGTGTGACCCTTGACCGTCTGCGCCAGGATGACGGTCGGCGCGCCCTTGTGGGACAGGGCGGCACGGTACGCCGCGTACACCTTGCGGGCCTCGTGACCGCCGCGCGAGAGGTGGAAACACTCGAGGATCTTGTCGTCGCTCAGCAGCTTCGCGAGCTCGACGAGCGCCGGGTCCTTGCCGAAGAAGTCCTCGCGGATGTAGGCCGCGTCACGCGTCTGGTACGTCTGCACCTGGGCGTCGGGTACCTCGCGCAGGCGGCGTACGAGCGCGCCCGTGGTGTCAAGCTGGAACAGCTCGTCCCACGCGTTGCCCCACAGCGACTTGACGACGTTCCAGCCGGCGCCGCGGAACTGGGCCTCCAGCTCCTGCACGATCTTGAAGTTCGCGCGGACCGGGCCGTCGAGGCGCTGGAGGTTGCAGTTGATGACGAAGGTCAGGTTGTCCAGACCCTCGCGGGAGGCGAGTGCGAGGGCCGCCGTCGACTCGGGCTCGTCCATCTCGCCGTCGCCGAGGAAGGCCCAGACGTGCGAGTCGGAGACGTCCTTGATGCCGCGCGCGGTGAGGTAGCGGTTGAAACGCGCCTGGTAGATCGCGGAGAGCGGGCCGAGGCCCATCGACACCGTAGGGAACTCCCACAGCCAGGGCAGCCGGCGCGGGTGCGGGTACGACGGGAGGCCGTTGCCGGCCGCCTCTTGGCGGAAGTTGTCGAGGTGCGCCTCGGTCAGGCGGCCGTCGAGGAAGGCACGGGCGTAGATGCCGGGGGAGGCGTGGCCCTGGATGTAGAGCTGGTCGCCCGAGCCGTCGGCCTCCTTGCCCTTGAAGAAGTGGTTGAAGCCGGTCTCATAGAGCCAGGCCGCGGAGGCGAAGGTGGCGATGTGGCCGCCGACGCCGTGTTTCGCGCCCCGGGTCACCATCGCCGCCGCGTTCCAGCGGTTCCAGGCGGTGATCCGGTTCTCCATCGCCTCGTCGCCGTCCACGGCGGGCTCGGCGGAGGTGGGGATGGTGTTGACGTAGTCGGTCTCGAGAAGCTTGGGCAGCGCGATGCCGTTGCCCTCGGCTCGCTCCAGTGTGCGGCGCATCAGGTACGCGGCACGGTGCGGCCCTGCCGCCTTGGTGACGGCGTCCAGGGAGGCCTGCCATTCGGCGGTCTCCTCGGGGTCGCGGTCCGGGAGCTGGTCGAGCTCGCTCGGCTGGATGGCCTTGGGGTCGGTCATGTCGCCGCCTTCCTCAGTCGAAGGGGGTTCCCTCATCGGTAAGGGTTCGGGGTTGCCCTTTGTCTTTGGCAGGACAGGGCGGTGGGCCGTGGTGCTGTGACACCGCGCGGCTTCCGCCGTGTGGCCCACCGGCGACTGTAACTCCCTGATCGATGATCGATCAAAGGTTCCCAGGGCAAAATATCTTGATACCGAGAAAGTCGGCACAGAGTGCCCTGCGAAAAGGCACCGGGTGCCGTGCCGTTGAGTCGTTTTCGCAGGTGAGCGAGGGGGCGCTCGACTGCTTCACGGTGCGCCCGCCGCACACTCGGTCACCTTCACGGGCGCGGAGCGCAACCGAGCACGTGTGCCTTCACGATCTCCGCGATCCGCGGGTCCCGCCGCCGGAAGGCCGCCACCAGTTCCTCGTGCTCCTCCGCGTACGACTGCTGGACCGTCCCCAGCCAGCGGATCGACAGCGCCGTGAACACCTCGATGCCCAGGCCCTCCCAGGTGTGCAGCAGCACCGAGTTGCCGGCCGCCCGCACCAGCTCGCGGTGGAAGGCGACCGTGTGCCGCACCTGGCCGGTGCCGTCGGCGTTGCGGTCGGCCTCGTAGAGCGCGGTGACGTGCGGTTCCAGTGCCGAGCAGTCCTCCGCGAGGCGCGTTGCCGCCAGCTCCGCGGCGATCGCCTCCAGACCGGCCCGGACCGGGTAGCTCTCCTCCAGGTCGGCCGCCGTGAGGTTCCGTACCCGTACGCCCTTGTTCGGGGCGGACTCGATCAGCCGCAGCGACTCCAGCTCGCGCAGCGCCTCCCGCACCGGCGTCTGGCTGACCTCCAGCTCGGTCGCGATCCGCCGCTCCACGATCCGCTCGCCCGGCTTCCAGCGCCCGCTGACGATCCCCTCCACGATGTGCTCGCGGATCTGTTCGCGCAGCGAGTGGACGACGGGCGCGGTCATGGGGGCTCCTTAGGGAGGGGCCGCCCATCGGCCCCGGGGGCGTTTGACGTTTAGACAATAAGGCCGGGGGCGCACTCCGGAGGGGCGCACGGGGGCGCTTTCATGCAGGTGAGACGAGACTTACACGCTCCTCAGGGCGGCCCGCTCTGTAAAGACCCGTACCGGGACCGGCCCGGAGCCGTCACCACCGTGTCACCGGCAGAACCCGCCGGCCCCCGACGGTGTCGCGGTCGGTAGGGGTGCCCGTGAGAGGCACTCCCGGCACATCGGGGGACGGCGATGAACAACAGTGGAGTGCGGAGCGCGGGGATCGGACTGGCGGTCGTGGCGGCGCTGGTCATGGGGGCGGCAGGCTGCCGGCCGACGCCCACGAAGGCGGCGGGGACGGCCACGAAGGCCACGGACACGGCCGGCGCGCCGGTCCGGAACATGGCGGCGGGCGCGGGCGGCGGCACCGGCGCGGCCTGCGTCTTCGTCAAGCCGGACGGGGCGCAGAAGTTCGGGCACGTCGGCTGGGGCTTCCGGATCACCGGCACCGACCAGTGGGTCTACGGCGCCGTCGAGAACCCGACGAACAAGCTGTACACCCCGCCCGGCGGGGACATCGGCGCCTGGCACGCGCAGGGGACGTACACGCGCATGCTCAGCGAGATGTCCCGCGACGCGCACTACCCCGGGAAGTCGACGCACCCGTACAGCCGCTATCGCTGCACCCCGTCCTCCACCAGTGACGTGGGCGCCGCCCGCGCGATGATCCGTACCGTCGAGAGCCGTGGCTTCCTGGTCGGCGTCGACCCGCGGACCGGCGAGCTGACCTCCCGGGACTGCCTGGACGCCACCTACGACGTGCTCAGGGCCTACCGCACCCGGCATCTGACACCCGCGCCCGAGCTGGACATCCCGAACGTGTGGGTGGAGACGCTGGTGCTGTGGAGCGACCGCACGCTCACGCCGCGGTAGCACGCGCGCGAACGACGGTGCCCCCGCCCGGGAACTCCGGGCGGGGGCACCGTACGCGCTGCTCAGTCGGCTGTCAGAGGCCGAGCTCGACCTCGAACTCGCCCGCCTCCAGGATCGCCTTGACCGCGGTCAGGTAACGGGCCGCGTCGGCGCCGTCCACCAGACGGTGGTCGTAGGAGAGGGTCAGGTAGGTCATGTCGCGGACGCCGATGACCGTGCCCTCCTCGGTCTCGATGACCGCCGGGCGCTTGACCGTGGCACCGATGCCGAGGATCGCGACCTGGTTCGGCGGCACGATGATCGTGTCGAAGAGCGCGCCGCGCGAACCGGTGTTGGAGATGGTGAAGGTCGCGCCGGACAGCTCGTCCGGGGTGATCTTGTTGGCGCGGACCTTGCCGGCCAGATCCGCCGTGGCCTTCGCGATGCCGGCGATGTTCAGGTCGCCCGCGTGCTTGATGACCGGGGTCATCAGGCCCTTCTCCGAGTCCACCGCGATACCGATGCTCTCGGTGTCGAAGTAGGTGATCGTGCCCTCGTCCACGTTGATCCGGGCGTTGACGGCCGGGTGGGCCTTCAGCGCCTGGGCCGCCGCCTTGACGTAGAACGGCATGGGGGAGAGCTTGACGCCCTCGCGCGCGGCGAAGGAGTCCTTGGCCTGGGCGCGCAGGCGCATCAGGCGGGTGACGTCGACCTCGACGACCGACGACAGCTGGGCCTGCTCGTGCAGCGCCTTGACCATGTTGTCGCCGATGACCTTGCGGATGCGGGGCATCTTGACGGTCTGGCCGCGGAGGGGAGAGGCCTCCAGGGCCGGCGCCTTCTTGGCGGCAGGGCCCCCGGCAGTCACGGTGGCGGCGGCCGGAGCCGGAGCGGCGGCGGCGGCCTTCGCGGCCTCGGCGGCGGCGATGACGTCCTGCTTGCGGATCCGCCCGCCGACGCCGGTGCCCTTGACGGTGCCCAGGTCGACGCCGTTCTCGGCGGCGAGCTTGCGCACCAGTGGGGTGACGTAGGCGCCGTCGTCACCGGAGACCGCGGCGGACGCCGGAGCGGCGGGAGCCGGGGTGACCGGGGCCGGAGCGGCCGGCGCGGGGGCCGGGGCGGCGGGAGCGGCGGCGACCGGAGCGGGAGCCGGGGTGGGCGGCGGAGCGGCCGGAGCCGGAGCCGGGGGAGCCGCGGGGGCGGCCGGAGCCGGAGCCGGGGCAGCGGCGGCGGGTGCCGGGGCCGGAGCGGCGGGAGCCGGGGCAGCGGCCGGAGCCGCGCCCGGGGCGCCGATGACGGCCAGCTTGGCGCCGACCTCCGCGGTCTCGTCCTCGCCGACCACGATCTCCAGCAGCACACCGGCGACCGGGGCGGGGATCTCGGTGTCGACCTTGTCCGTGGAGACCTCGAGCAGGGGCTCGTCTTCCGCGACCTCCTCGCCGACCTCCTTCAGCCAGCGGGTGACGGTGCCCTCGGTGACGGACTCGCCGAGCGCGGGCAGGACCACGTCCGTGCCCTCGGCGCCGGAGGCACCCGTGGTGGCCTCGGCGGTCGGGGCGGGAGCCGGGGCGGCCTGCTCGGTGGACGGGGCGGCCGGGGCCTCGGCCGGAGCCGGGGCGGGCTCGGCGGCGGGGGCCGGCTCGGGCTCGGCGGCCGGGGCCGGGGCGTCGGCAGCGGGCGCGCCCGTGCCGTCGTCGATGATCGCCAGCTCGGCGCCGACCTCGACGGTCTCGTCCTCGGCGACCTTGATCGAGGCCAGGATGCCCGCGGCGGGCGCGGGGATCTCGGTGTCGACCTTGTCGGTGGAGACCTCGAGCAGCGGCTCGTCGGCCTCGACGCGTTCACCCTCGGCCTTCAGCCAGCGGGTGACAGTGCCCTCGGTGACGCTCTCGCCGAGCGCCGGAAGGGTTACGGAAACCGCCATGGTTTCGGTTGCTCCTTACGAATTGCGGAAGTCTGGGTTCGTCGCGGAGTCGCGTTCGTCGACCGAGGGTCAGTCGTGCGAGTGCAGGGGCTTGCCGGCCAGGGCCAGGTGGGCCTCGCCGAGCGCCTCGTTCTGCGTCGGGTGGGCGTGGATGAGCTGGGCGACCTCGGCGGGCAGCGCTTCCCAGTTGTAGATCAACTGGGCCTCGCCGACCTGCTCGCCCATGCGGTCGCCGACCATGTGGACGCCGACCACGGCACCGTCCTTCACCTGGACGAGCTTGATCTCGCCCGCGGTGTTGAGGATCTTGCTCTTGCCGTTGCCCGCGAGGTTGTACTTCAGAGCGACGACCTTGTCCGCACCGTAGATCTCCTTGGCCTTGGCCTCGGTGATGCCCACGGAGGCGACCTCGGGGTGGCAGTACGTCACCCGCGGGACACCGTCGTAGTCGATCGGAACGGTCTTGAGACCGGCCAGGCGCTCCGCCACCAGGATGCCCTCGGCGAAGCCGACGTGCGCGAGCTGGAGCGTCGGGACCAGGTCACCGACGGCGGAGATGGTCGGGACGTTCGTCCGCATGTACTCGTCGACCGTGACGTAGCCGCGGTCGATCGCGACGCCCTGCTCCTCGTAGCCGAGACCGGCGGAGACGGGACCGCGGCCGACGGCGACGAGGAGGATCTCCGCCTCGAACTCCTTGCCGTCGGCGAGGGTGACCTTGACGCCGTCGGCCGTGTACTCGGCCTTGGAGAAGAAGGTGCCCAGGTTGAACTTGATGCCGCGCTTGCGGAACGCGCGTTCAAGAAGCTTGGAGGAGTTCTCGTCCTCGAGAGGGGCGAGGTGCTTGAGGCCCTCGATGATCGTCACGTCGGCGCCGAACGACTTCCACGCCGAGGCGAACTCGACGCCGATGACACCGCCGCCCAGGATGATCGCGGACTTCGGTACGCGGTCCAGGACGAGGGCGTGGTCGGAGGAGATGATCCGGTTGCCGTCGATCTCCAGGCCGGGCAGCGACTTCGGGACGGAGCCGGTCGCCAGCAGGACGTGACGGCCCTGGATGCGCTGGCCGTTCACGTCGACGGAGGTCGGGGACGACAGCCGGCCCGTGCCCTCGATGTACGTCACCTTGCGGGAGGCGATCAGACCCTGCAGACCCTTGTACAGACCGGCGATGACGCCGTCCTTGTACTTGTGGACCGCGGGGACGTCGATGCCCTCGAAGGTGGCCTTGACGCCGAACTGCTCGCTCTCGCGGGCCTGGTCGGCGATCTCGCCCGCGTGCAGCAGGGCCTTGGTGGGGATGCACCCCTTGTGCAGGCAGGTGCCGCCGACCTTGTCCTTCTCGATCAGGGCGACGTCCAGTCCCAGCTGCGCCCCGCGCAGGGCCGCGGCGTAACCGCCACTGCCACCGCCGAGGATCACTAGGTCGAAAACGGTGCTGGCGTCGTTCGCCACGTCACGTCCTCCATGCATGTGCGCCACGCCGGTCGCCCTTGTCCCGTGCGGGTGGGTGACCGGTCGGCGGCTGGTGTCCGGCCGCTCTTCCTTCGGCCCTGTGGTGGGGGCCCTGTCCTGCCGAGCCCCATCTTCGCACTTGTCGGGGGTGGACGAGACGCCGGGCCGGTGTGTGAGACGTCCCACGTTCAGTTGAGCGGGGCCGCCGAACCTCGCCGAAGACGGCAGGAGGGGGCTCCGCCCTACCCGCGCGCGGAGCCCCCTCACCGTCGGTCACGTCAGCCCAGGTCTCCCGAAGCGGCCAGCTCGGCCAGCCGGACCAGCGTCCGCACCGCCGTGCCCGTACCGCCCTTGGGGGTGTAGCCGAACGGTCCGCCCTCGTTGAAGGCCGGACCCGCGATGTCCAGGTGCGCCCAGGTGATCCCCTCGCCCACGAACTCGCGCAGGAAGAGACCGGCGACCAGCCCGCCGCCCATCCGCTCGCCCATGTTCGCGATGTCGGCCGTGGGGGAGTCCATGCCCTTGCGCAGGTGCTCCGGCAGCGGCATCGGCCACGCCGGCTCGCCGACCTCCTCCGCCGCCTCGTGCAGCGCGGAGCGGAACGCGTCGTCGTTCGCCATGATCCCGAACGTCCGGCTGCCCAGCGCCAGCATCATCGCGCCGGTCAGCGTCGCCACGTCGACGATCGCGTCCGGCTTCTCCGCCGAGGCGGCCCACAGGGCGTCCGCCAGGACCAGCCGGCCCTCGGCGTCGGTGTTGAGGACCTCGACCGTCTTGCCGCTGTACATGCGCAGCACGTCACCGGGACGGGTCGCGGAACCCGAGGGCATGTTCTCCGCCAGCGCGAGCCAGCCGGTGACATTGACCTCAAGGCCCAGGCGCGCGGCGGCGACCACGGCGGCGAAGACCGCCGCCGCACCGCTCATGTCGCACTTCATCGTCTCGTTGTGCCCGGCCGGCTTCAGCGAGATACCGCCCGAGTCGTAGGTGATGCCCTTGCCGACGAACGCGAGGTGCTTCTTCGCCTTGGACGAGGTGTACGACAGCTTCACCAGCCGCGGGCCCGCCGCGGACCCGGCGCCGACGCCGAGGATGCCGCCGTAGCCGCCCTTCTCCAGCGCCTTCACGTCGAGCACCTGCACCTTGATGCCGTGCTCCTTGGCGGCGGCCTGGGTGATCGCCGCGAACGACTCGGGGTTGAGGTCGTTGGGCGGGGTGTTGATCAGGTCGCGGGCGCGGTTGAGCTCCTCGGCGACGGCGGTGGCGCGCTCAACGGCCGCCTTGTGGTCCTTGTCGCGGGGCTTGGCGCCGAGCAGGGCGGCCTCGGCGAGCGGCGCCTTGCCGTTCTTGGCCTTCGGGTCCTTGCCGTTCTCCTTGTACGTGTCGAACGAGTAGGCGCCGAGCAGCACGCCCTCGCCGATCGCGCCGACGTCGGCGGCGTCGCCGACCGGCAGGACGAAGACGGCCTTCTTGGCCCCGGTGAGGGCACGGGCCGCCGCACCGGCGGCCTTGCGCAGCGCCTCGGCGTCGTAGCCGGAGTCCTTCTGGGGCTCCGCGCCGAGGCCGACCGCCACCACGAGCGGGGACTTGAAGCCGGACGGCGCCGGCAGCTTCGTCACCTCGCCCTCGGCCCCGGAGGCACCGAGGGTTTCCAGGATCCCGGCGAGCCCGCCGTCGTAGGCCTTGTCGACGGCTTCGGCGCCCGGGGCGACGACCGGCCCCTTGTCGCCCTTGGCGACACCGAGCACGATCGCGTCGGCACGCAGACCGGGCGCCGCGGCGGTGCTGAGAGTGAGAGCAGTCACGGTGGTGAAATCTCGCTTCCGATGTGAAGTTGCGGTGGTCGAACTGTGTGGGTCGACCGGGCCCGACAGCCGACCCTAGATCCGGCCTAGGAACGCGGCTTGAGCGGGGCCTTCCCCGGTGCGGCGAACAGTCGGGACGAGCCTACGCGCGTGGGTGCGTTCACTCATTCCCCCGTGCGTTCACCTGTCCTCGGCATCGGAGATCATTCCTGAGCCACCTCACCGCACATTTGGAGTCCGCACGTTGAGCCGCATGCCGAGACGCCCGCCCCTTCTGCTCGCCCTGCTCGCCCTCCTGGCGGGCTGCGCCGGTTCGCCCGACGACGAGTCCCCCGCCGACGCCCGCTGGCAGCCGCGCCCCGCAGTGGCCTGGCAGTGGCAGCTGAGCGGCCGCCTCGACACCTCCGTCGACGTGCCGGTCTACGACATCGACGGCTTCGACCAGCCCAAGTCCGCCGTCTCCGCGCTGCACGCCAAGGGCCGCAAGGTCATCTGCTACCTCTCCACCGGCGCCTACGAGGACTGGCGCCCCGACGCGAAGAAGTTCCCCACGTCGGTGCTGGGCAAGGGCAACGGCTGGGACGGCGAGCGCTGGCTCGACATCCGCCGCACCGACGTCCTCGAACCGCTGATGGCGGCCCGCATCGACATGTGCCGCGAGAAGGGCTTCGACGCGGTGGAGCCGGACAACATGGACGGCTACAAGAACCGCACCGGCTTCCCCCTCAAGGCGACCGACCAGCTCCGCTACAACCGCCTGATCGCGAAACTCGCCCACGACCGGGGCATGTCGGTCGGCCTGAAGAACGACCTCGACCAAATCCCCCAGCTGGTGGGGGACTTCGACTTCGCGGTCAACGAACAGTGCGCCCAGTACGGCGAATGCGCCGACCTGACGCCGTTCATCAAGGCCGGCAAGGCGGTCTTCCACGTCGAGTACGAGCTGCCCACCAGCCGCTTCTGCGCCGACTCCCGCCGCCTGAAGCTGAGTTCGATGCTCAAGAAGTACGAACTGGGGGCCTGGCGCAGGGCCTGCTGATCAACGGCCGTGTCCTCGCCGTCAGTTCCCCAGGCACAGCACCAGCAGCGAGAGCGTCGCGGCCGTCTCGGCGAGCGCCCCGAACACATCACCGGTGACCCCGCCGAACCGCCGAGTGCAGTGCCGCAACAGCAGCTCGGCACCGCCGACCGCGACGACCACAGCGACCGCCGTACGAACCACGTCGTACGCCCCGAGGAGCGCGCCCCCGGCCGCCGCGAGCGCCACCACCACAACCCCCGCGACCGCCGCACCCCGCACCGGCACGACCCCCGCGACCGCCGCCCCCAGCCCCTCCGGCCGCGCCGCCGGCACGCCCGCCCGGGCGGCCAGGGTGAGCGCGAGCCGGGCGGTGGCCGCCGAGGCGACGGCGGCGAGCGCGCCACGCCCCCACGAGTCGCCGTAGGCCTGCGCCAGTGCGGCCACCTGCGCGAGCAGCACGAACACCAGCGTGATCACCCCGAACGGCCCGATGTCCGACTGCTTCATGATCCGCAGCGCGTCCTCGGCGGGCTTCCCGCTGCCGAGCCCGTCGGCGGTGTCCGCGAGCCCGTCGAGATGCAGACCACGGGTGAGTACGGCGGGTACGGCGGCGGAGGCGACGGCGGCGAGCGGCGCGCCCGCGCCCAGCGCCAGCAGCAGGACCCCGAACAGGGCCGCGCCCGCGCCGACCGTCAGTCCGGCCGCCGGGGCGCAGAGCATGCCGGCGCGCGCCGCGTCCCGGTCCCAGCGGGTCACCGTGACCGGGAGCGCGGTGAGGGTGCCGAAGGCGAAGCGGAGGCCGTCCGGCCAGGGGGTTCGGGGCACCGGCGCAGGTTACCCGGCGGTCGCGCGGGCGGAAGCGGACGGGGTGGATAAAGTGCGCATATGGGACATTGGTTGCACCGGAACATCATCGAGCCCGGCAAGCTGCCGCTGCTCCTCGCCCTGGCGGCCTTCGTCCTGACGTTCCTGATCACCCGCTTGATCACCCGTCTCATCCGCGCGGGCAAGGGGCCCTTCGGCAACGTCAAGGCGGGCGGCCTGCACATCCACCACGTCGTGCCGGGCATCGTGCTGACCGTCATCGGCGGTTTCGGGGCGGTGGCCGGCGGGCGGCACGGGTTCGGCTCGGCCCTCTGCGCGGTCATCTTCGGCATGGGGGCGGGCCTGGTCCTCGACGAGTTCGCGCTGATCCTGCACCTCGACGACGTGTACTGGAGCGAGGAGGGCCGCCAGAGCGTCGAGGTCGTCGTCCTGACGGCGGCCCTGGTCGGCCTCGTCCTCTCCGGCTTCTCGCCCTTCGGGGTCAACGACATGAGCCAGGAGGAGCTCCAGGACCGGGGAGGCGTGATCACGACGGTGGTGGTCAACTTCGTGTTCGCGCTGGCCGTCCTCGCCAAGGGCAAGACCCGCATGGCGATCTTCAGCGTGATCGTCCCGCTGGTCGGCCTGATCGGGCTGATCCGCCTGGCCCGCCCCGGCTCCTTCTGGGCGCGCCGCTTCTACCGTCGCCGCCCTCGGGCCCGCGCCCGTTCCAGGCTCCGCGCCTACCACCACGACCGCCGCTGGGCGGGCCCCAGCCGCAGGTTCCAGGACTGGATCGGCGGCAAGCCGGACCCGGAGCGGGCGCTGCCTCGGGGATGACGTGCCGCCACGGGCACTGCTCGGGGGACGCGCGCTTCAAGGCGGCGGGGAGCCCGGCTCCGGACCCCGCGCCCGCGGACCCCGTACCCTCGGCTCCCGCTTCCGGTGCCGCAGCGCCGAGACCCCGCACAGCACCGCCACCGTGACGATCGCCGCGAGGTGTTCCTTGCCGGCCAGGTTGTCCTTGAGCACCACCTCGACCGCCATCGCCAGGGCGACCGCGCCCGCGGTGAGGTAGGCGCCGTAGCGCCAGCCGAGGAAGATCGCGAGGCCCACCACCGCCGCCGAGGGGCCGGTGTCGACGACCTGGGCGTCCGAGGCGGGCAGGCCGAACGGGCTGCCCGGGCCCAGGGAGATGCCCACGCGCGCGTACAGCGTGCCGGCGAGGGTGGCCGCGTACGCGATGACGAGCGTGCGCCACCAGCCGAGGCAGATCTCCGCGATGCCGAAGACGAACAGCACCTGCGCGAGGGCGCCCCACACGGGCAGGTCCAGCGCCGGGACGAAGAGCGAGAAGGGGGTGCGCAGCAACGCCAGCCACAGCGGGTCCTGGGCCCGGACCGCGCCGATGTCCTGCACGAACCGGTAGCCCCAGGACTGGTTCTGCACGACCTGCACGACCGCCGTGAGGACCACCGCCCCGAGCGTCATCGGGATCGCCCGCCAGTGCCGCTTCAGCAGCGGCTCGCGCACGGTGACGTACAACAGTCCCCATTCGGCGCGGGCCCAGCGGGCGAGGTTCCTCATCTGTGCGTCTCCAGGTGCTTGCGATGCAGCCACTTGGGCAACCCCGGCGCCTCCAGAAACCCTTCCGCGCGAGCCGAAGCAATGCCGATGCGCGGCAGGTCCGCGCTCTTCTCGAAGAGCAGGAACCGTGGCTCCCAGATGGGCCGGTACTTGGCGTTTGCCCGGTACAACGACTCGATCTGCCACCACCGGGAGAAGAAGCTCAGCAGTGACCGCCACAGCCGAAGCACCGGGCCGGCGCCGAGACGCCCGCCACGTTCGAAGACCGAGCGGAACATCGCGAAGTTGAGTGAGACCTGGGTGATCCCGATCTCGGAGCCCCTGCGCAGGAGTTCGATCACCATGAACTCCATCAGCCCGTTCTCGGCGTCACGGTCGCGCCGCATGAGGTCGAGCGAGAGCCCGTGCGGCCCCCACGGCACGAAGGACAGCAGCGCCCGCAGCCGCCCCTGCGCGTCCGTGCACTCCAGCATCATGCAACGCCCGTCCTCGGGATCCCCGAGCCGGCCGAGTGCCATGCTGAACCCGCGCTCGGTCGCCCCGTCCCGCCAGTCGTCGGCGCGCTTGAGGAGATACGCCAACTCGTCGGCGGGGATGTCCTCGTGGCGCCTGATGCGCACGGTGTACCCGGCCCGCTTCACCCGGTTGTAGGCCTGCCGCACGGTCCGCATGGCCCGCCCCTCCAGGGTGAACTCGGCGACCTCGACCAGGGCCTCGTCGCCCAGCTCAAGCGCGTCCAGGCCGTGCCGCGCGTACACCGTGCCGGCCTCCTCGCCGGCCCCCATCACCGCCGGGATCCAGCCGTGCGCGCGGGCCTCGGCGAGCCACGGCTCGATCGCGCCGGGCCACGCCTCGGGGTCGCCGATCGGGTCGCCGGAGGCCAGCGAGACCCCGCCCACGACCCGGTAGGCGACGGCCGCCTTGCCGGTCGGCGACCACACCACGCTCTTCTCCCGGCGCAGCGCGAAGTAGCCGAGCGAGTCCCGCCCGCCCTGCCGCTCCAGCAGCTCCCGCAGCCGCTTCTCGTCGTCCTCGGTGAGCGGGTCGACCGCGCGCCGGGAGCGGAAGGCGGCGTAGAAGACGGCGAGGACCAGGACCGTGCTGAGCACGTTGATGCCGACGTCCACCCAGTTCGGCGTGTCGATGCCGGGGAAGCGGGCCTCGCTCGCGGCGACCGACACCAGCCGGAAGGTGCCGTAGTGCCAGCGCTCCAGGAACGTCGAACGGGCCGCGTCCGAGGCCTGGTTGGTGACCGTCACCAGCAGTGCGGCGAGCAGCGAGCAGGCCAGCGTGCCGCCGACCGCGACGGCGGCGGCGAGCTTCGGGTTGGACCGGTCGCCCTTCGCGTAGAACTCCCGCCGTCCGACCACCAGGGCGACGACGAAGGCGGCGGTGAGGGCGAGCGAGATCCAGTTCTGCGCGTGCTGCCGCATCTCCGGGAACGCCATCGCGAGGGAGAACAGGGCGAGGAAGGGCCCTGCCAGCGCGAGGTTCAGGATCCATGCGGCGCGCTTGCGGCGCCGCATGGTGATGGCCAGGAAGACGGTGAACACCCCGGACGCGAAGCCCGCGGTGAGCAGGTACGGCGTGAAGAAGTCCTCTTGGTTGTGCCGCCGCACGTCCTGTCCGAGGGAGACCCAGATCGCGCTGAGAAAGTTGACGAACGCGACGAACCGCAGGTACCAGACGGCGAAGGCGGCGGCCCGCCGCGAGGCATTTCGGGCATCTCCCATGGAGAAGGATCATATGGGCGATGCCCTGGACGAACCGTCCTTCTTTCGTCTGACGTGCGGTCGACTTTCGGCTCTTTGAGACCTACTCGGTCTCCTCTTTCGCCAGTTCACCGGAGACCTCCGGCTCCCCGGACCCCTCGGCCCCCTCGACGGCCGCCGACTCCTCCGGCTTCTCCGTCTCCTGAGGCTTCTCCGGCAGCTCGGCGGCCAGCGCGGCCGCCGCCTGGACCAGCGGCAGCGCGAGCAGCGCCCCCGCCCCCTCGCCCACCGTCACCCCGTGCGACAGCAGCGGCTCAAGGGCCATCCGGTCCAGCGCCTTGGCCTGTCCCGGCTCCCCGCTGTCGTGCCCGGCCAGCCACCAGTCCGGCGCCCGGAACGCGATCCGCTGGGCCACCAGCGCACAGGCGGCGGCCACCACGCCGTCCAGGATCACCGGCGTCTTGCGCACCGCGCTCTGCAGGAGGAACCCCGTCATCGCGGTGAGGTCGGCCCCGCCCACGGTCGCCAGCAGTTGCAACTGCTCCCCGAGCACCGGCCGGGCCCGGCGCAGCGCGTCCCGGATCGCCGCGCACTTGCGCATCCACGCCAGGTCGTCGATCGCCAGGCCGCCCCGCCCGGTCACCACCGACGCGTCGGTCCCGCACAGCGCCGCGATCAGCACGCCCGCCGCCGTCGTCCCGCCCACGCTCACATCGCCGAGCACCACCAGATCCGTACCTGAGTCGGCCTCTTCGTCGGCCACCGCCATCCCGGCCCGGAAGGCGGCCTCCGCCTCCTCCGGGGTCAGCGCGTCCTCGATGTCGATCCGCCCGCTGCCGCGCCGCACCCGATGCCGTACGACCTCGTCGGGCAGCGTCTCGGGGTCGCAGTCCAGGGACATGTCGACGACCCGCACCGGCACGCCCAGCCGCCGCGCCAGCACCGACACCGGCCGGCCGCCCTCCAGGACGTCCCGCACCAGCTGCCCCGCGGTGCCCGCGGGCCGCGCGGAGACGCCGAGTTCGGCCACTCCGTGGTCACCGGCGAAGAGCACGACCCGCGGCTGTCCGATCGGCCGCACCGGCACGGCGGACTGTGCCGCGGCCAGCCACTCACCCAGTTCGTCGAGGCGGCCCAGCGACCCGGGCGGCACGACCTGACGCTCCCGGCGGGCCTCGGCGTCGCGGCGCACTCCGCCGTCGGGGCGCTCGATCAGATCGGAGAAGTCGTCGAGATTAAGCGAGCTCATTCGCCGAACAGTACCGGCACCGATCGAACGCTTCCGCGCCACATGGGCACCACGCGCGCGTGACGTCGTTGCTCCCAAGATCGAGAACCCATATGTTCCGCTTTGCAGCGGATTGTCATACGTCCTCGGGAGCCGCACATGTCACCACTCGCCGCACTCTCCCTCCTCTCCGCACGATCCGTCCGGTCCGCCCGAACCGGGCTCACCGTCCTGCGCACCCGGACCGGTGCCCTACGCGCGCGTGCCGACGACCTCGACCGGCGCCGCCGGCACCGCTCAACCGCCCGCGCCCTGCTGCGAGTCGACCCCGAACCGGAGAGCTGGCTGGACGTCGGCACCGGCCACGCCCACTTCCCGGCGACGGCGAAGGAGCTGTTCCCCTACACGTCCTTCGACGGCATCGACCCCACCGCGCGCGTGCTGACGGCCCGAGAGGAGGAACGTGTCGAGGAGGCGTACGTCGGCGACCTGACGGACCGGCAGCTCACCAGATTCCTGCGCGCCCGCTACGACGTGGTCACCCTCCTCCACACCCCGACCCCCGACGAGGAACTCCGGGCGGCCCTCACCCTCCTGCGCCCCGGCGGCCTCCTCCTCCTGGAGACCCCCCGCCCCGGCGTGGACGCCGTGCGCACCGAGCTGGAGTCCCAGGGCTGCGTGATCGTCCCGCCGAAGCCCCGCAGGTTCCTCGGCCGCCCGCTCCCCCAAAGCCCGTTGCCGGACCGACTCCGCCCCACCGCCCGGCTCATCGCACGCCGGGCGCCCTCAGCCCCGTAGCACCAGCGCCTGGCCCGCCACCAGCAGCACCACCTGCTCGCACTCGCTCGCGAACGCGGCGTTCAGGCGGCCCAGTTCGTCCCGGTAGCGGCGCCCCGACGCCGTGGCCGGCACGATTCCGGACCCGACCTCGTTCGAGACGGCGACCACGGTCCGCCGGCTCGCGCGCACCGCGTCCGTCAGCTCCCGCGTCCGCTCGCGCAGTGCCCGTTCGCCACCGTCCGCCCACACGGCGTCGTCCCACGCCCCCACGGAGTCCATCGCGTCCGTCAGCCACAGGGACAGACAGTCGATGAGCAGCGGCGCCCCCTCGTCCGTCAGCAGGGGCACCAGATCGCAGGTCTCGGTGGTCCGCCACGACCCCGGGCGGCGCTCCCGGTGCACGGCGACCCGGGACGCCCACTCGGTGTCCCCACCGCGCGTGCCGCCCGTCGCCACGTACAGCACGTCCGGAAAGGCTTCGAGCCGCCGCTCGGCCTCCACCGACTTCCCGGACCGCGCACCTCCCAGCACCAGCGTCCGCCGCGGCACGTCGGGCACGTCCTCGTACACCCCCACGGTCAGGGTCGTCCCGTCCGGCACGGCCCGCGCCCCCGCCGCGGCCAGCCGCCGCCGCAGCTCGGCACCGGGTGGCACGTCATGGTCCAGATGGACGGCGACGACGTCCGTGGTCGGCCCCAGCGCCCCCACCGCCCGCAGCCGGGCGAGCGCGTCCGGCCGCCCCACGACATCGGCGAGCACCATGGCGTACGACTCCACGGCCCCGTTGCCGTCCAGTCCGGCCGGCGCGCCCCCGGGCGGCAGATACAGCAGCCGCTGCCCGTCCGGGCCCGTCACCGCGTACCCGGTGCCCGGCGCGTCCATCGCCACCGCCCGCACCCGATGCCCCGTCAGCAGCGCCAACTCCCGCCCGTCCGGCACCCGTCCGGGCTGCGGCAGCCCCACCGGCACCTCGACGGCGGGCCCGTCGTGCGGATGCGACAACAGCACCTGTCGTACGCCGCCGAGCGACCGCCCGGCCCGCGCCGCCGCGAAGGCGGCACCCGGCGTGAGGTCGAGCAGCAACGTTCCGTCGATGAGCAGCGCGGTCGCCGCGCGCGCGTGCTCCCCGAGGGAGACGGCGCAGTTCGCGCAGGAGCAGTCGGGGCGGGGCAGGCCCGCCGGGGCACCGGTGCCGAGCAGTGTTACTTCCACAGAAGTGATTTTCGCGTGTCTGCGCAGGTGTTGCCCGTCCGACTAGTCTTCAGGGCAGGAGCCGGACCAAGATCCGGCTCTCGCTCTGCAGGTGCTCAGACACGGGAGGCGTACATGGCGGCATGGACGTGGCGGTTCGAGAAGACCGACGGGGCGGAGGTCCCGCCCGCGGTGCAGCCCGAGGAGTTCACCACGCAGGGGGACGCCGAGTCGTGGATCGGGGAGCACTGGAAGGCACTCCTCGAAGGCGGCGCGGACCAGGTGCGGCTGTTCGAGGACACCACGGAGATCTACGGTCCGATGAGCCTGCACGCCCAGGACGCGTAGGGCTCCGCGGGACAGGGGGCGGCGTACCGGCCGCCCCCTGCGTCACTGCTCGCCCAGCGTCACGTCCGTCTTGTCCTCGTCGCCGTCGCGCGTGTACGTCACCGTCGTCCTGTCCCCGGGTTTGTCCTCGGCCAGTGCCTCCGAGAGTGACGTGATCGTGGTGATGTCCGTGTCACCCAGCCTGGTGATGATGTCCCCGGGCTCGATGCCCGCCCGGTCGGCCGCCCCGCCGCTCTTGACGTCGACGACGGCGACCCCGGCGGCCCGGTAGCTGCCGTCCACGACCGTGCGGCCGGTGATGCCGAGCGCGGCCCGGCCCGAGTCGGTCACCTTGCCGTCCTTGATGATCTGGTCGGCGACCGTCTTCACCATCGAGGACGGGATCGCGAACCCGATACCGGGCGCCGCGCTGCCCCCGAGGTCGGGGTCGGTGGCCGCGAGGGTCGGGATGCCGATGACCTGCCCGTCGAGATTGACCAGCGCGCCCCCGCTGTTGCCGGGGTTGATCGCGGCCGAGGTCTGCACCATGTTGGCGATGGTCGCGCCCGTGCCCCCGCCGCTGCTGCCCTCGCTGACGGTCCGTCCGGTCGCCGACACGATGCCCTGCGTCACGCTGGACGACAGCCCGAGCGGCGAGCCCATGGCGAGGACGATCTGTCCGACGTCGACCTTCGAGGAGTCGGCGAAGGCGGCGGCCTTGAGTCCGTCCGGCGCCTTGTCCAGCTTGACCACGGCGAGGTCCTGTTCGGGGTAGGAGTAGACGAGCTTGGCGCTGAGCACGTCCTCGCTGTTGGCGGTCGTCACCTTGAAGGTCGTCTCGTCCCCGACGACGTGCGCGTTGGTGACGATGTGCCCCTGGTCGTCGTACACGACCCCGGACCCCAGATCGTTGCTGGCCTGGATCTGCACCACCGACGGCAGAACGTCCTTGATCACCTTCAGGTAGTCGTTCTGCAGATCGTCGCCGGACGCGGGCGCGGCGACCTCGGCGGCCTGTGCGGCCTGCTCGGTCCGCGCTTTCGAGATCTCCTCCTGGCCCGAGGAACCGGACCCGGAGCACCCGCTCAGCAGGGCGAGGGAGCAGGACAGCGCGGCGACGGGAGCGAGCAGCCGGACGGCACGGTTACGGGAAGCATCCATGCCCCGAGTGTCTCTTCGGGGCGATTGTCCGGCTTGCCCGGTTCACCCGAACGGGCCGACCGGCGCCTTCGTCGGTATCGCGCCCGCGTGCCTCAGCCGCGCACGCCGCACAGATGCAGCAGCGCCGCCACCCGCCGGTACGGATCCGTCCGCCCGGCCCGCTCCTCGGCCGCCAGCAGCGTCTCCAGGTCGTCCGGCGCCTGCACCCCGTCGGCCGCCGTGTCCGTGAAGACCCGCACGCCGTACCAGGCGTGCAGCGGAGCCCCGATGCCGGCGAGCGTGGCCGTGAGCGTCTCCAGCCTGTCGGCGCGCACGTCGAGACCGAGCCGGTTCGTGTAGGAGACGGTGTCGAAGGCGTCGAGGGCGCCCGCCCAGTCGCCCGACAACCCCGGCCGCATCGCCAGGGCGTCGCCGTTGCGCACGAGCAGCGACAGCAGTCCGCCCGGGGCGAGCATCCGGGCCAGCCCCGCCAGCAGCGCGTCCGGATCACCGACGTACATGAGCACCCCGTGGCAAAGCACCACGTCGAAACTGCCCGGCAGGAAGTGCACCCCCGTGTCCCGCCCGTCGCCCTGCACCAGCCGCACCCGCTCCCGGATGCCCTCCGGCTCGGCGGCGACGGCCGCGCGGGCCGCGGAGATCATCGTGGGGTCCTGCTCGATCCCGGTCACCTGATGTCCGGCCCGGGCCAGCCGCAGCGCCTGGGTGCCCTGGCCCATCCCCACGTCGAGCACGCGCAGCCGCTGCCCGACCGGGAACCGCCCGGTTATCTGAGCCTCCAACTGCCGAGCGACAAGCTCCTGTCGTACGACATCCCGCAGCCCGCCCAGCTTGCTCAGCCAGGCGTCCGCCGCGCCCCCGGCGAAGGAATCCGCGCTCAGGGCCGCTCTCCGCGCTTGACCTGCGGCTTCGGCAGCCGGAGACGGCGCATCTGGAGGGAGCGCATCAGCGCGTAGGCGACGGCACCCCGGCGGTTGTGGTCGGGGAAGCGCTCGGCGAGCCGCTTCTTGAGCCGGTAGGCGTTCACGAACGCGTCGACCAGGATGAGCACGATCACGACCAGCCACAGCAGCAGCGCGATGCTCTGGAGCGCGCCCACGCGCACCATGCTCAGCACCAGGATGACCACGGCCATCGGCAGGAAGAACTCGGCCACGTTGAACCGCGAGTCGATCCAGTCGCGCGCGAACTTGCGCACCGGGCCCTTGTCCCGCGCGGGCAGGTAGCGCTCGTCGCCACTGGCCAGTGCCTGGCGCTGGCGCTGCATCGCGGTACGCCGCTCCTCGCGCTGACGCTTGGAGGCGTCCTTGCGGGTCATCGACGTACTGGCGACGCTGCGGCGCTGGGTCTGGGACTCACTGCGCTTGGGCGTCGGGCGGCCCTTGGGGGCCTGCGGGTCACGGGTCTGCTTGGAGTCGGTCAGCGACGCCTTGTCGGCGTACGCGGCCTTCTCTTCCTTGGCGCGGCTTCGGAACACAAAACCCAAGGGTAAGGGGTGGCCGGGGTTGGACCCCAGCCCGGCGGGGAACGATCCGGCAACACCAGTCGTCCTGTAAGGGACAGAGGGGGCGTTGCACGTACTTCCGGCGCCGGGTCCTTCTCGGCTTCCTCTCGGGGGTCACCCTGGGGGGACACCTACTCCCTACGCCGGAGCGGGAGCGAGCGCAGTCGTCCTTGGGGATGACCGCATCCGTCCCGGAACAGTGCGTCAATGGATGCAGGGCCCGTACTGTGGGTTCTGTCGCAGAGCTGGAGCTGGAGTCCGTCAGAAGGGGGCGCGCGAAGCCCATGAGCGGTGTCATGAAGCGTATGGGGATGATCTTCCGCGCGAAGGCGAACAAGGCCCTTGACCGGGCCGAGGACCCGCGCGAAACCCTCGATTACTCGTACCAGAAGCAGCTGGAGCTGCTTCAGAAGGTACGCAGGGGAGTGGCCGACGTCGCCACCTCCCGCAAGCGTCTGGAGCTCCAGCTCAACCAGCTGCAGTCGCAGTCCACGAAGCTGGAGGACCAGGGCCGCAAGGCCCTCGCCCTCGGCCGCGAGGACCTGGCCCGCGAGGCGCTCTCGCGCCGGGCCGCGCTCCAGCAGCAGGTGACGGATCTGGAGACACAGCACGCGACGCTCCAGGGCGAGGAAGAGAAGCTCACCCTTGCGGCCCAGCGACTCCAGGCCAAGGTCGACGCCTTCCGTACGAAGAAGGAGACGATCAAGGCGACCTACACCGCCGCCCAGGCCCAGACCCGGATCGGCGAGGCCTTCTCGGGCATCTCCGAGGAGATGGGCGACGTCGGCATGGCCATCCAGCGCGCCGAGGACAAGACGGCCCAGCTCCAGGCCCGCGCCGGCGCCATCGACGAACTGCTCGCCTCGGGCGTCCTCGACGACCACTCCGGTCTGGCCAAGGACGACATCCAGAGCGAGCTGGACCGGCTCTCCGGTGGTACGGATGTAGAGCTGGAACTGCAGCGCATGAAGGCGGAACTGGCCGGCGGCCCGTCCTCGCAGCAGCAGGCGATCGAGGGTGGCAACGGCCAGTCGCAGGCCCAGCAGCAACCGCAGGACACCCCACGCTTCGACAAGCAGTGAGGGCCCACGCCTAGGAGGCCGACACATGGGCGACATGGTCGTACGGATCATGGGGGAGGGACAGGTGAGGCTGGCCGACAGCCACCTCACCGAACTCGACAAGCTCGACGACGAGCTCCTGCGCGAAATGCAGAACGGCGACGGCCCCGGCTTCCGCCGCACCCTCCAGGCCCTCCTCGCCAAGGTCCGGGAACTGGGCACGCCTCTCCCGGACGCCTCCCTGGAACCCTCCGAGTTGATCCTCCCGTCCCCGGACGCGACCTTGGAGGAAGTCAGGGACCTGCTGAGCGACGACGGCTTGATCCCGGGCTGAGCAGAAAGAAGGGGCAAGGGGTGGGGCGGGCCCGCTGCTGACGGAGACGGCACCGTCCGGACATGGGTCCGCATCTCTCAGCCCGTCCGGCGTTTGAGGACGAGGCCGTTCAGGCCGAAGCGGGGGGCCGGGGGCGGCAGCCCCCGGGAACGGCCACGCCAACGCCCGAACCGCGCAGGAAACCTACAGGCAGCCCCCGTTCAAAGCCCCGCAGGGACGCCGTACTGTTCGGTACGTGAGCCGCACCCAAGACCGCGCCCGCCACCACCTGAAGGCGCACCCCCTCGCGCTGGACGCGGCGCTGGCGTTCGGCGTCCTGGTCTGCATGGTGGCCGGCTCATACGTCGACCCGCACGGAAAGCACGGCGTCGACTGGGGCATCCGCACCCCCGATGTCCTCTCCCTCGTGCTCATCGTGCTCGGGGCCCTCGCCCTGGTCTTCCGCCGCCGCGCCCCGAGGACCGTCCTCGCTCTCACCGGCACCGTCTCCCTGGTCGAGTGCGTCGTCGGAGACCCCCGCGCCCCGGTCGCCATGTCCGCGGTCATCGCCCTCTACACGGTCGCGTACACCACCGACCGCGCCACCACCGTGCGCCTGGGCCTGCTGACGATGACCGTCCTGACCGGCGCCTCGATGCTGGCAGGGCCCCTGCCCTGGTACGCCCAGGAGAACCTCGCGATCTTCGCCTGGACCGGCATCGGCGCCACCGCCGGAGACGCCGTCCGCAGCCGGCACGCGGTCGTGCAGGCCATCCGGGACCGCGCCGAGCGAGCCGAGCGCACCCGTGAGGAGGAGGCCCGCCGCCGCGTCGCCGAGGAGCGCCTGCGGATCGCCCGTGACCTGCACGACGTCGTCGCCCACCACATCGCGCTGGTCAACGTGCAGGCCGGAGTCGCCGCGCACGTCATGGACAAGCGCCCCGACCAGGCCAAGGAAGCCCTCGCCCACGTACGCGAGGCGAGCCGCTCCGCGCTCAACGAACTGCGCGCCACCGTCGGCCTGTTGCGTCAGTCCGGCGACCCCGAGGCCCCCACCGAACCGGCACCGGGCCTGGACCGCCTCGACGAACTCGTCGGCACCTTCCGCAGCGCGGGACTGCACGTCGAGGTCGCCCGCGCGGACCACGGCACCACCCTGCCCGCCGCCGTCGGCCTGGCCGCCTACCGCGTGGTCCAGGAGGCCCTCACCAACGTGCAGAAACACGCCGGCACCGAGGCGAAGGCGGAGGTCAGCGTCGTACGCGTGGGACCGAACATCGAGATCACCGTCCTGGACAACGGCGCCGGCGAGGACGACGACCCCGAGAACGGCGGCGGCCACGGACTGCTCGGCATGCGCGAGCGCGTCACCGCCCTGCGCGGCACCCTCACCACCGGTCCCCGCTACGGCGGCGGTTTCCGCGTCCATGCGATCCTGCCGGTCAAGACCCGCACACGCGCCTCGGGGGACCCCGTATGACGACCATCCGTGTCCTGCTCGCCGACGACCAGGCCCTGCTGCGCAGCGCCTTCCGTGTGCTCGTCGACTCGGAGCCCGACATGGAGGTCGTGGGCGAGGCGTCCGACGGCGCGGAGGCGGTGCGGCTGGCCAAGCAGGAGCGGGCCGACGTCGTGCTGATGGACATCCGGATGCCCGGCACCGACGGCCTCGCGGCCACCCGCATGATCAGCGCAGACCCTTCCCTCGCGCACGTCCGGGTCGTCATCCTGACCACCTTCGAGGTCGACGACTACGTCGTGCAGTCCCTGCGCGCCGGCGCCTCCGGCTTCCTCGGCAAGGGCAGCGAACCCGACGAGCTCCTGTCCGCCATCCGCGTCGCGGCCGGCGGCGAGGCACTGCTCTCCCCGGCTGCCACCAAGGGCCTGATCGCCCGCTTCCTCGCCCAGGGTGGCGCGGCGGACGACGGCGGAGACCCGGCCCGCGCGGAGCGGCTGGACGCGCTCACCGTGCGGGAGCGCGAGGTACTGGTCCAGGTCGCCGGCGGGCTCTCCAACGACGAGATCGCCGAGCGTCTGGAGGTCAGCCCGCTCACGGTCAAGACCCACGTCAACCGGGCCATGGCCAAGCTCGGCGCCCGTGACCGGGCCCAACTGGTCGTGATCGCCTACGAGTCGGGGCTGGTACGTCCAAGGGTGGAGTGATCTCCACCGGGCCGTACTGCGGCCGGAGTATGCGCGGGATAAGGAACGGGACCTGGGGGCTAGGAATCGGGGCTCCCCGATGGCTCAGGGTGAGAGGGCGGCCGCTCACCTGTGCGTCCGCTGTCGATTCCCGCCCTTCTGACCCTCCCAGAAGGCCTCTCCCAGCAGACTCCTCCCGGAAGAGAGAACCCTCACCCATGTCCTGGCTGTCCCGATTCAGCCTCGCGCAACGGGCCCTGATAGGTCTGATGTCCCTCATCGTGCTCGCCTTCGGAGCGATCGTGATACCGCAGCTCAAGCAGCAACTGCTGCCCTCCATCGAACTGCCCATGGTGTCCGTGATCGCCCCCTACCAGGGCGCCGCACCCGACGTCGTCGAGAAGCAGGTCGTCGAGCCGATCGAGGACAACCTCGAAGCCGTCGACAGCATCACCGGCGTCACCTCCACGGCGAGCGAGGGCAACGCCGTGATCATGGCCTCCTTCGACTACGGCAACGACACCAAGCAGCTCGTCGCCGATGTCCAGCAGGCCGTCAACCGGGCCCGCGTCCAACTCCCGGACGACGTCGACCCGCAGGTCGTCGCCGGCTCCACGGACGACATCCCGACGGTCGTCCTCGCCGTCACCTCCCAACAGGACCAGCAGGCCCTCGCCGACCGCCTCGACCGGACCGTCGTACCGGACCTGAAGGCCATCGACGGCGTCCGCCAGGTCACGGTCGACGGGGTGCGGGACCTCCAGGTCACCGTCACACCCGACGACGCGAAGCTGGCGCGGGCGGGGCTGAGCACGCTCGCCCTCGGCCAGGCCCTGCAGGCGGGCGGCGCGACCGTCCCGGCCGGCTCCTTCGACGAGGACGGCGCCAACCGCACGGTCCAAGTGGGCGGCGGCTTCACCTCGTTGACGCAGATCCAGGACCTGATGGTCACGGGCCAGGGCGGCCGCAAGCCGGTGCGCCTCGGGGACGTGGCCACCGTCGAGCAGCAGCAGGCCACCGCCGACTCCCTCACCCGCACCGACGGGAAGCCGAGCCTCGCGGTGTCGGTCACCATGGACCACGACGGCAGCGCGGTCGCCATCTCGAACGCGGTGAAGGACAAGCTCCCCGATCTGCGCGAGGACGTCGGCTCGGGCGCGACGATCACGGTCGTCAGCGACCAGGGCCCGGCGGTCTCCAAGTCCATCAGCGGCCTGACCACCGAGGGCGCGCTCGGCCTGCTCTTCGCGATCCTGGTCATCCTGGTGTTCCTGGCCTCGGTCCGCTCGACCCTGGTCACCGCGGTGAGCATCCCGCTCTCGGTCGTGCTCGCGCTGATCGTCCTGTGGACGCGCGACCTGTCCCTCAACATGCTGACGCTGGGCGCGCTGACCATCGCCATCGGCCGGGTCGTCGACGACTCGATCGTGGTCCTGGAAAACATCAAACGGCACCTCGGCTACGGCGAGGAGCGCGAGGACGCCATCCTCAAGGCGGTCCGCGAGGTGGCCGGCGCGGTCACCTCCTCGACCCTCACCACGGTCGCCGTCTTCCTGCCGATCGGCCTGGTCGGCGGCATGGTGGGCGAGCTGTTCGGCTCGTTCAGCCTGACGGTGACGGCGGCCCTGCTGGCCTCGCTGCTGGTGTCGCTGACGGTCGTACCGGTCCTGTCGTACTGGTTCCTGCGCGCCCCCAAGGGCACGCCCGGCGACGCCGAACAGGCCCGCCGACTGGCCGAGGAGAAGGAGGCGAAGAGCCGCCTGCAGCGGATCTACGTCCCCGTCCTGCGCTTCGCCACCCGCCGCAGGCTGACCAGCGTGCTGCTCGCGGCCGTGATCCTGATCGGCACGTTCGGCATGGCGCCGCTGCTGAAGACGAACTTCTTCGACCAGGGCGAGCAGGAAGTCCTCACCGTCAAGCAGGAGTTGAAGCCCGGCACCAGCCTGGCGGCCACCGACGCACAGGCCAAGAAGGTCGAGAAGCTGCTCGGCGCCACCAAGGGCGTCAAGGACTACCAGGTCACCATCGGCTCCTCCGGCTTCATGGCGGCCTTCGGCGGCGGCACGGACACCAACCAGGCCTCCTACCAGGTGATGCTGGACGACTCGGCCTCCTACGAGGACGTGCAGGACGGCATCGAGTCCGGCCTGAAGAAGCTGACCGGCATCGGCACCACCACCGTCTCCGCCGGTGACGGCTTCGGCAACCAGGACCTGAGCGTGGTCGTGAAGGCGGCCGACGCGAGCGTGCTGCGTACGGCGGCCGAGC
This sequence comes from Streptomyces sp. NPDC092369, assembly GCF_044755245.1. Classification (NCBI taxonomy): domain Bacteria; kingdom Bacillati; phylum Actinomycetota; class Actinomycetes; order Kitasatosporales; family Streptomycetaceae; genus Streptomyces; species Streptomyces sp. NPDC092369. Next base: position 508,618 of record NZ_JBIVQP010000002.1, on the reverse strand, counting down.
AGGTCCGCAAGACCGTGGCGGGCCTCGACGACGTCACCGATGTGACCAGCGACCTCTCGCAGAGCGTGCCGCGCATCTCGGTCAAGGCCAACTCCAAAGCGGCGGCGGCCGGTTACAACGACCAGACCCTCGGCGCCGCGGTCACCGAGGCGGTCAAGGGCACCACGGCCGCCAAGGCGATCCTGGACGACACCGAGCGGGACGTCGTCATCAAGTCGGCCAAGCCGGCCGCGACTCTTGCCCAGTTGCGGAATCTCAAGCTCGGTCCGGTGAAGCTGGGCGACATCGCCACGGTGAAGCTGGTCGACGGACCGGTCTCGATGACCCGTATCGACGGCCGCCGCGCGGCGACCATCACCGCGCGGCCGACCGGCGACAACACAGGTGCGGTGAGCGGCAGGCTGGGGACCGAGATCGACGCCCTCAAGCTGCCGGCAGGCGCCACCGCGGAGATCGGCGGGGTCAGTTCGGACCAGGACGACGCGTTCAAGAACCTGGGCCTGGCGATGCTGGCGGCGATCGCGATCGTCTTCATGCTGCTGGTCGCGACCTTCCGCTCGCTCGCCCAGCCGCTGATCCTGCTGGTCTCCATCCCGTTCGCGGCGACCGGCGCGATCGGTCTGCTGATCGTCACCGGCACCCCGATGGGCGTCCCCGCGATGATCGGCATGCTGATGCTCATCGGCATCGTGGTGACCAACGCGATCGTGCTGATCGACCTGATCAACCAGTACCGCAAGCAGGGGTACGGCGTCGTCGAGGCCGTGGTCGAGGGCGGCCGGCACCGTCTGCGGCCCATCCTCATGACGGCCCTGGCGACGATCTTCGCCCTGCTCCCGATGGCCCTGGGCGTCACCGGCGAGGGCGGCTTCATCGCCCAGCCGCTGGCCGTGGTCGTCATCGGCGGCCTGATCACGTCGACGCTGCTCACCCTGCTCCTGGTTCCGACGCTCTACGCGATGCTCGAACTCCGCAAGGAGCGGCGGGCGTCGAAGCGCGCGGCGAAGCAGGCGAGGAAGACCGAGCCGCCGGCCTCGCGATCGGCCTCGGACGAACCGGAGCCGGAGCCCGCGGGAGTGTGACGGCCGAGGCGGCCGGGCCCCGGACCAGGACGGTCCGGGGCCCGGCCGTCGGCTTTTGCCCGTTGGGTATCTTGTGGCTCGAACTGCTTGACGGTGAAGGGGATCCCCGCGGTGCCACTGCACAAGGACGACCCGAAGTCGGTCGGCGGGTACCGACTGGTGGACCGCTTCGGAGTCGGCGGCATGGGCGTCGTCTACTGGGGCCGGTCCCGCTCGGGCCGTGACGTCGCCGTCAAGGTCGTGCACGCCCAGTACGCCGAGGACCCGGTCTTCCGCGCCCGGTTCCGCCAGGAGATCGAGGCCGTCCGCAAGGTGAGCGGCGCTTTCACCGCACCGGTGGTGGATGCCGACCCGGAGGCGGTACGGCCCTGGATGGCGACCCAGTACGTCCCCGGAAACTCCCTCGCCGAGCGGATCCGCGACCACGGCGCGTTGAAGGGCGGCGAACTGCGCCGTGTGGCGCTGGGGTTGGTCGAGGCGCTGCAGGACATCCACCGGGCCGGGGTGGTGCACCGGGATCTGAAGCCCGCCAACGTCCTGATGTCCGAGGACGGCCCCCGCGTCATCGACTTCGGCATCTCCCGCGCGGTGGAGAACCACAACACCCTCACCGAGACCGGCCAGATGATCGGCACCCCGCCCTTCATGTCCCCGGAGCAGTTCACCGACGCCCGTACGGTGGGCCCCTCCTCGGACGTCTTCTCGCTCGGGGCGCTGCTGGTGTACACCGTCACCGGACGCGGTCCCTTCGACGCCGACAGCCCCTATCTGACGGCCTACCGGGTGGTCCACAACGAACCCGTCCTGGACGGGCTGCCGCTGCCGTTGCGCGCGGTCCTGGAGCGCTGCCTGGCCAAGGAGGCCAAGGACCGGCCCGAACTCGACGAGCTGGAACGGGAGTTCGCGGACGCCCTGCCCGAGTCGGATCCCGGTGACCCGGTCACGCTGACGCTGCGTACGGACCGGCTGCGCACCGTGGGGGAGACCACCTCCGGAGCCGACCCGGGGGAGGCGACCAAGCCCCCCGGGCCCGGCCGCCGTACCGGCGGGTGGAGCCGTCGCCTCCGCCCGCTGCTGGTGGTCGGCACGGTCTGCGCGACGGCCCTGGGCCTGCTCGGGTACGTGTGGCTCGGCCCGGGATTCTCGGACAGTCCTCCGGCGCCGGCCTCCGCCGGCTCCCCGGATTCCCGGTGGGCGACGGTGCCCACCGGCTTCGGCACCTGGCAGTCGACGGTGTTCAGGACGGCACCGCGCGGCGCGGCCGAGGCGCTGGGGAAGGAGAGCGGCGACCCGACCGACGCCACCTGCGCCAGGTACGAGGACGCGGTCTACTGCGCGGGCAACGACATCCTTCCGGTCCGGCTGGACGGCCGTACCGGCAAGACGGTCTGGCGCTCCTCCCTCGCGTCCACCGAACCCGGCGCGGAGCTGAACTCCTTCACGCTCCTCGGCGTGCGGGACGACGTGATGCTGGTCCGACAGGTCGTGTACATCGGGACCTCCGGGAACTCGACGGTCACCGTCGTCGCTCTCGACACGGACAGCGGCGAGCGGCTCTGGTCCCGCGAGGTGCGCGACGAGACCGTCGACCTGGGCGTGTCCGGCGAGCTCGCCCTGACCCCCGAGGGCCGGCGGGTGACGGCCCGTTCCCCGCGCACCGGCGCCGAGCGCTGGACCGTGGAGCTGCCCGCCGACAACTACTGCCAGCTCCTGACATACGGCTCAGGCCTGTACGCGCACTGCTTCCCGGGGGACGAGAGTCGGCCCGCCGAGCTCCTGGAGCTGGACCAGGCCGACGGCTCGGTGGTCCGGCGGGTGGAGACCCCGTACACGACCGGTCTGCTCGGCACCGTCGACGGCAAGCTGGCCCTCGCGGTCGGCACCACGGGCCCGACGCGCCCCGAGGAGCTGACGTTCGGCAGGATCCGGCTGATCGACCCGGACACGGGCGCCGGCACCACGACGAAGCTGGCGAAGACCTACGAGGGCGCGGTGACGCTGGCCGACGGCACGCTGTGGATCACCGGGGCCAACGGCCTGGTGACCGCCGTGTCCCCGCTGAGCGGCAAGCAGCTGTGGCAGACCCGCACCGGCGCGGAGGGCTCGGGCCGGCCCACGTACGACGCCCGCACCCGCACCCTGTATCTGGCCAGCACCAGCGGCCGGGTGGCGGCCCTCGACGCCCGCAAGGGCACGCTGCTGTGGGAGACGGGCGCGCAGGCCGAGCAGCTCGCGAGCGGCGAGGTGATCAAGTCGGCGGTACTGCCGTACGGCGGTGCGCTGATCGTGAACACCCCGGACGGCACCGTCTTCAGCCTCGACCCGGCTCACCCCGAACGGAAGCCCGTGACGGAGTGAGCCGGGCCGAGTGAGCGGGGTCGGGTGAGCCGGGCCGGACTCGGGCCTACGGCAGGGCCAGCATCCGCTCCAGCGCCAGCTTCGCGAAGGCCTCGGTCTCCTTGTCGACCTCGATGCGGTTGACCAGCTTGCCCTCGGCCAGGGACTCCAGGGTCCAGACCAGGTGAGGCAGGTCGATGCGGTTCATGGTCGAGCAGAAGCAGACCGTCTTGTCGAGGAAGACGATCTCCTTGCCCTCGGGCGCGAACCGGTTCGCGAGCCGGCGTACGAGATTGAGTTCCGTACCGATGGCCCACTTCGAGCCGGCCGGGGCCGCCTCAAGTGCCTTGATGATGTACTCCGTCGACCCGACGTAGTCCGCCGCGCTCACGACCTCGTGCTTGCACTCGGGGTGCACCAGGACGTTGACGCCGGGTATGCGGGCGCGGACGTCCTCGACGGACTCCAGCGAGAAGCGGCCGTGCACCGAGCAGTGGCCGCGCCACAGGATCATCTTCGCGGCCCTCAACTGCTCAACGGTCAGGCCCCCGTTGGGCTTGTGCGGGTTGTAGAGGACGCAGTCCTCGAGCGTCATCCCCATGTCCCGCACGGCCGTGTTGCGGCCCAGGTGCTGGTCAGGCAGGAACAGGACCTTCTCGCCCTGCTCGAAGGCCCACTCAAGGGCCCGCTCGGCGTTCGAGGAGGTGCAGATCGTGCCGCCGTGCTTGCCGGTGAACGCCTTGATGTCGGCGGAGGAGTTCATGTACGAGACGGGCACGACCTGCTCGGCGATGCCGGCCTCGGTCAGCACGTCCCAGCACTCGGCGACCTGCTCGGCGGTGGCCATGTCGGCCATCGAGCAGCCGGCCGCGAGGTCCGGGAGCACGACCTTCTGGTCGTCGGACGTGAGGATGTCCGCGGACTCCGCCATGAAGTGCACACCGCAGAACACGATGTACTCGGCCTCCGGGCGCGCGGCCGCGTCCCGGGCCAGTTTGAACGAGTCACCCGTGACGTCGGCGAACTGGATGACCTCGTCGCGCTGGTAGTGGTGGCCGAGCACGAAGACCTTGTCGCCGAGCTTCTCCTTGGCCGCGCGGGCCCGCTCGACCAGGTCGGGGTCGGACGGCGAGGGCAGGTCACCGGGACACTCGACGCCCCGCTCGCTCTTCGGGTCGGCCTCGCGGCCGAGCAGCAGCAGGGCGAGGGGCGTCGGCTGTACGTCGAGCTCCTGGGTCTGGGCGGTGGTCACGACACGCACCCTTTCTGTTCTGCGGGCTGTCCTGAAAAGACGGACCTTCTCGTCGAATTGACGTTATCTATCATAACTGCTTCACGTCAGTTTGACGATGCCCATAGCGTCGATGTGACATCAATCCCGGTGGGCACTCGATACGCACTCGGCGAGGGACCTTGCGGGCATGTGCGAGCATGGTTGGTGGAACAGAAGAGGAACAGGCGAAAAGAACGCCACCCGGCCCGGAATGAATCCGCGGCCCTGCCGGTTGCAATTGTCGGCAAGCAGTCTCCGTACAACCCGGGAGAGATGTAGATGTCCGTATCGGACGAGACCAGCACCGTCACCGACGGCATCATCCTGTCCGACGCCGCCGCGGCGAAGGTCAAGGCCCTGCTCGACCAGGAAGGCCGCGACGACCTGGCCCTGCGTGTCGCCGTTCAGCCCGGCGGCTGCTCCGGCCTGCGCTACCAGCTCTTCTTCGACGAGCGCTCCCTCGACGGCGATGTCGTCAAGGACTTCGGTGGCGTCAAGGTCGTCACCGACCGCATGAGCGCCCCGTACCTGGGCGGCGCCTCCGTCGACTTCGTGGACACGATCGAGAAGCAGGGCTTCACGATCGACAACCCGAACGCGACGGGCTCCTGCGCCTGCGGCGACTCCTTCAGCTGAGCCTCACCGGCCCGCGGTGACCGCGGTGCCGGACTGAGACACCAGGACACGACGAAGGCGGCGGCCCCCTCCGACGGGGCCGCCGCCTTCGTCCTGTCCGCCCGCCCGGGTCCGCCGGGCGGAGGACGGCTCCTGCGCGCGCCCGGCTACCGCGCCATGGACGCCTGCGGCAGCCGCGCGCCCGCCTTCTCCAGCGGGATCCCCTTGCCGTCCGACCCCACGACCTCGCGGTCACCGAGCGGCGCGTCCAGCTGGACCGTCTGCTGGTACTCCTTGGCGATCATGATGCAGACCTTGTTCTTCCAGGGCTTCTCGGTCACCGTCGCGGTCACCTCGCCCCCGCTCTCGCTCGCCGTCGCCTTGTAGTCGGCGCACACCCCGCCGGTGAAGGTCACGGTCAGCTCCTTGCCCTCGGCCGAGTAGCCCTGCACCTCCACGTCCCGCGATTGTGGAGCCGAGGTCGGCTCGTCGCCGCCCGGCGTGGACGCGGTGGGGGTGGGCGCACCGGTCGGCGTGGTCGAGGGCGAGGCCAGATACTTCGGGTCCACCGCCGGATACGTCACCCGGAAACCGTCCGCCGCCCCGGCCGACCGCACCTGGAACAGCCACGACGGCACCAGCGCCTGCCGCCCGTCCACCGACCGCGCGGCCAGCCCGAACACCGCGTCCCCGATGGTCATCGTCTCCCGCGTGGGCTGAGCCGTCGACGATCCGCACGGCGCTTCGAGCCGGTCCTTCTGCGGTACGGCACTGGCGCAGCCGCCGATGCCCATGCGGTGGTCGGTCGTCGGCGCCGCGTTCATCAGGGCCAGCGTCTTCTTCGCGCTCAGCACGGGATACGTGTCGCCCTTCACCGGTGCCTTCAACCGGCCGGTGCCGCCGACCACTTCACCCTGCGCGCTCACCGTGAGGCCGGTCGTCCAGCCGTAGGTGGGCAGCCCGCCGACCGTCGGTTCGGCGTTCACGGCCCGCTGGGCGCCCATGACCTGGCTGGCGTCCACCTTCGCGTCGTCCTGACCGATCGCCTTCAGGATCGGCGCGGCCGCCTTCTTCGCCGCGGCCTCGCTCACCGTGTCGCCGGCCGGGTTCGCGGGGTCCTGCGGGCAGACGGTCATGCTCTTGCAGTTGTCGGTGCCGGCCGCGAACCGGTGGAAGGTCCAGGTGCCCGGCGCCGCCTTGTCGACGACCAGGCTCGGCCCCGCACCGTCCTTGTCCGGCCCGACCTGCCAGGACTGTCCCCGCACCACCGGCGACCCGTCCACCCCGAGCGCCTTCGCCAGCCGGGCCACCTCGTCCTTGGTGACCTCACCCGTCGCCCGGTACACCGGCGCCGAGTCCGGTCCGTCGGGAAGGCTGCCGTCGACCTTGTACGTCACGCCGTAGGGATTCGGCTCCCCGGGGGCGATCCCGTTCGAACCGCCCTCGGCGTAGCCGTCGAGCACGAGCTGCGGGGGAGTCCCGCCGTCTCCTCCGGAGGCCCCGGCTCCCTTGTCCCCACCGTCTCCTCCGGAGGCCGTGGCCGCGAGATACGCCCCACCGCCACCGACGAGCAGGACGGCGGCGGCGACGGAGGCGACGAGAACGCGGGGACGCCGTCGGTTCGGCCGGGGCGCCTCGGCCTCGGACTCGTGCGGGCCGGGGACTTCGGCGGGGACGGGATCGGGGTCGGCTTCATCGACGTCCGGCGCGTCCGGCGCCTCGTCGAGAACGGGAGCGTGTGCGTCGGCCGGGGCCTCGGCGGTTTCGGCGTCGCCGGCTTCCGCGCCGGGAGCCGCCTCGGACTCGGTGTCCTCGTCGTCACGGGCGCCCGTTTCCTCGACACCGGCAGCCTCGACGGGCGTCTCCTCGGCACCGGAAGCCTCAACAGGCGATTCCTCGGTACCGGCAGCCTTCGCAGCGACTTCGGCGTTTTCGGCGGCTTCGGTTTCCGCGCCCTTGGCGGCCTCAGTGCCGGAAGCCCCCACCTCACCGCCGGAGGCAGGGGTGTCGTCATCGGGTCGCTCGGTGTTCACCGCATCGCTCCTTCGGCTGCGCAACTGTCCCTTGACCCTGACCCGGCCCTGCCAAAGAGGCCGGTGGGAGGGTCGTATCCCGCATCCCCTTTAAGGGGGACGGCGATGGGACGCGTCGGGGGAGCGCGCGGTTCCCTGCAATGCGCCGATACGGACCGGCGAGCCGGTTTCAGTCGCCGTAGTCGGACATCTCGTCCAGCAGTCGAGCCGACCTCGAGGGCACCGTCACACCGTGGATCAGCGACGGCGACACCGGCAGCGCGGCGATCCGGACGGGCGCCGTCCAGTGCGGTGCCATCCTGGCGCAGTCGCCGCGCAGCGACGCGAGGTCGCCTTCCAGATCGGCCGGAGCGGGCGCGTGGACCTTGAGGTTCGTCATAGCCGAACCGTAGGCACGGTTCCACCCGCGAAGAAAGATCTACTATCGGGTAGTTTTGGCGGCTTCAGAGCCCGGCTACGACCCGGTAGCGTGAACTGTCAATCCGTCTCCCCACAGGAGAGTCCCCGCCGTGCGCATCGCAGTCACCGGCTCCATCGCCACAGACCACCTCATGACCTTCCCCGGCCGCTTCGCCGACCAGCTCGTCGCGGACCAGTTGCACACGGTCTCGCTCTCCTTCCTGGTCGACAACCTCGACGTACGCCGGGGCGGTGTCGGCGCGAACATCGCGTTCGGCATGGGCCAGCTGGGCACCAGGCCGATCCTGGTCGGCGCGGCCGGCTTCGACTTCGACGAGTACCGCGGCTGGCTGGAGCGGCACGGCGTCGACACCGACTCGGTGCGGATCTCGGAGACGCTGCACACCGCGCGCTTCGTGTGCACCACCGACTCCGACCACAACCAGATCGGCTCCTTCTACACGGGCGCGATGAGCGAGGCTCGCCTCATCGAACTCAAGGCGGTCTCGGACCGGGTCGGCGGTCTCGACCTGGTGCTGATCGGCGCGGACGACCCGGAGGGCATGCTCCGGCACACCGAGGAGTGCCGGTCCCGCGCGATTCCCTTCGCCGCGGACTTCTCCCAGCAGATCGCCCGTATGAACGGCGACGAGATCCGGATCCTGCTGGACGGGGCCACGTACCTCTTCTCCAACGAGTACGAGAAGGGGCTCATCGAGTCCAAGACCGGCTGGAGCGACGCGGAGATCCTGGCGAAGGTCGGGACCCGGGTGACGACCCTTGGTTCGCGTGGTGTGCGGATCGAGCGGGTCGGTGAGGACCCGATCGAGGTGGGCTGCGCGGAGGAGGAGCGCAAGGCTGACCCGACCGGTGTCGGCGACGCTTTCCGCGCCGGGTTCCTCTCCGGTCTTGCCTGGGGTGTCTCTCTGGAGCGCGCCGCGCAGGTCGGCTGCATGCTGGCGACGCTCGTCATCGAGACGGTGGGCACGCAGGAGTACCAGCTGCGCCGGGGGCACTTCATGGACCGCTTCACCAAGGCTTACGGGCATGACGCCGCGGCCGAGGTTCAGGGGCACCTGGGCTGACCTACGAGACCCGGCGGACCAGGTACGCACAACCCTGGTCCGCCGGTTCCTCGCCCACGTACTCCTGCCCCCGCATCTCGCACCACGCCGGGATGTCCAGGCGGGCCGCCTCGTCGTCGGACAGGACGCGGACGGTGCCGCCCAGGGGGACCTCGCCGATGACCTTGGCGAGTTCGATGACGGGGATCGGGCAGCGTTTGCCGAGGGCGTCCACGATGAGGGCGTCCTCGGTCGCGATGGTGGTCGGCAGGGATGCGCCCAGTTTCTCCCGTACCGCCGTCACCGCCCCCGGCAGTACCTCCAGGAAGCGTTCGACATCAGCCTCCGTCGTCCCCAGCGGCAGCGAAACCCTCACATTGCCCTCACTCAGCACTCCCATCGCCTTGAGCACATGGCTCGGCGTCAGGGTGCTGCTCGTGCAGGACGAGCCGGACGAGACGGAGAAGCCGGCGCGGTCCAGCTCGTGCAGGAGTGTCTCTCCGTCGACGTAGAGACAGGAGAAGGTGACGATCCCGGGCAGTCGCCGCTCCGGATCGCCGACCACCTCCACGTCCGGCACCAGGTGCGGCACCCGGGTCCGGATCCGGTCCGTCAACTCGCGCAGCCGTACCGCCTCCTGGGCCGCCTCCGCGCGCACCGCCCGCAGGGAGGCCGCCGCCGCGACGATCGCCGGCAGGTTCTCGAACCCGGCCGCCCGCCCCGACTCCCGCTCGTCCACGGGCCCTTGCGGCGCGAACCGCACCCCTTTCCGTACGACGAGCAGCCCGACCCCCGCGGGCCCGCCCCACTTGTGCGCACTCGCCGCCAGCAACGACCAGTCACCTTCGACCGGCCCCCACCCGAGCGACTGCGCCGCATCCACCAGCAACGGCACCCCGGCCGCCCGACACACCTCGGCCACCGCCCCCACCGGCTGCACGGTCCCCACCTCGTGATTGGCCGACTGGAGACAGGCCAGCGCGGTGTCCTGCCGGAGGGCGCGTTCGTAGGCCTCCGCGGTCACCGCGCCCGTGCGGTCCACCGCGATCCGCGTGACCGTTCCGCCATCGGCCTCGTGCATATCGGCCGAATGGAGTACGGAGGAATGTTCGACAGCTGACACGATCAGGTGACCCCCGACGCGTCGCCGTCCTGCCAGCGCCCCCGCAATTCCCGTGTGAACGGCCCGTGTTCCGGAGGAAGTGAAGACCAGTTCGTCCGGTCGGCAGCCCACGGTTTCGGCAGCGGCTTCTCGAGCGGCGTCGAGCAACATCCGGGCCCGCCGCCCTTCCCGATACAACCGCGAGGGGTCAGCCCACCCTTCGTCCAAAGACGCCAACAGCGCCTGGCGAGCGACGGGATGGAGCGGAGCACTGGACGCAGCGTCGAAGTAGGACACGCGATCACGCTAACCCCCTCAGGGGCGCGGGGAACTGCGCGATCAGCCACAAACGACCCGCAGCCGCCAATCCAGCGAACCCACCGAGTGACTAGGCACCCCTCCCCGCGAACCCCCCGAGGGCGTCGGCTAGGGTTTGGTCCGCATAAACATCCAAACCCCTGCCCGACGCAGGACGGCGACCGACCACCGAGAAGGCCAGGCCGCAGCCATACCGCGCGGGCGAGACTCTCGGGAAGGCGCTACGTGAGTCCCAACGGCTCCGACCGCTCGCCGCGGCGCCCGATGCGGCGGAAGCTGCTGCAGGCAATGACCGCGGGCCTGGTCCTGGCGACCGCCACCGGTTGCACATACAAGGACTTCCCCCGCCTTGGTATGCCCACCCCGACCACGGAAGAGGCTCCGCGGATCCTCTCCCTGTGGCAGGGGTCCTGGGCCGCCGCGCTGGCCACCGGCGTGTTGGTGTGGGGCCTGATCATCTGGAGCACGATCTTCCACCGGCGCAGCCGCACCAAGATCGAGGTGCCTCCGCAGACCCGGTACAACATGCCGATCGAGGCGCTGTACACGGTCGTTCCGCTCGTCATCGTCTCGGTGCTCTTCTACTTCACCGCGCGCGACGAGACGAAGATCCTCAGTCTCGACAAGAAGCCTGACGTCACGGTGAACGTCGTCGGCTTCCAGTGGAGCTGGGGCTTCAACTACATCGAGCCCGTCGAGGGTTCCACGGGTGACGCGAAGACAGACGCGAACCTGGCCGCCATCCCGAACCGCTTCAAGGACGACTTCCCGGCGAACGCCGGCGGTGTCTACGACGTCGGTACGCCTGGCACGCGGAACCCGCAGACCAACAACCCGGGCCCGACGCTGTGGCTCCCGAAGGGGGAGACGGTCCGCTTCGTCCTCACGTCGCGTGACGTCATCCACTCCTTCTGGGTGGTGCCGTTCCTGATGAAGATGGACGTCATCCCGGGCCACACCAACTCCTTCCAGGTGACCCCCAACAAGGAGGGCACCTTCCTGGGCAAGTGCGCCGAGCTGTGCGGCGTCGACCACTCGCGGATGCTGTTCAACGTGAAGGTCGTCTCCCCCGAGCGGTACGAGCAGCACCTCAAGGACCTCGCCAAGAAGGGGCAGACCGGTTACGTTCCCGCCGGCATCGCGCAGACGGGCCACGAGAAGAACCGGGAGACGACAAACCTGTGAGCATCCTCAACGAACCCCAGGGTGCCGCGGCGGCTGAAGGCGGTTACGCCGACGAGCTACCGGTCCGGCGCAAGCAGCCCGGAAACGTGGTCATCAAGTGGCTGACCACCACGGACCACAAGACCATCGGAACGCTGTACCTCGTCACGTCGTTCGCGTTCTTCCTGATCGGCGGCGTGATGGCGCTGCTGATGCGCGCCGAGCTCGCCCGTCCTGGTCTGCAGATCATGTCGAACGAGCAGTTCAACCAGGCGTTCACGATGCACGGCACGATCATGCTGCTGATGTTCGCGACGCCGCTGTTCGCCGGCTTCACGAACTGGATCATGCCGCTCCAGATCGGCGCCCCCGACGTCGCCTTCCCGCGGCTGAACATGTTCGCCTACTGGCTGTACCTGTTCGGCTCGACCATCGCCGTGGGCGGCTTCCTCACCCCGCAGGGCGCGGCCGACTTCGGCTGGTTCGCCTACAGCCCGCTGTCGGACGCGGTCCGCTCGCCGGGCATCGGCGCCGACCTGTGGATCATGGGCCTGGCGTTCTCCGGCTTCGGCACCATCCTCGGCGCGGTCAACTTCATCACCACCATCATCTGCATGCGCGCGCCGGGCATGACCATGTTCCGCATGCCGATCTTCGTGTGGAACGTGCTGCTGACCGCCGTGCTCGTGCTGCTGGCCTTCCCCGTGCTCGCCGCCGCGCTGTTCGCGCTGGAGGCGGATCGGAAATTCGGGGCACATGTCTTCGACGCCGCCAATGGCGGGGCGTTGCTGTGGCAGCACCTCTTCTGGTTCTTCGGCCATCCAGAGGTGTACATCATCGCGCTGCCGTTCTTCGGCATCATCTCCGAGGTCATCCCGGTCTTCTCCCGCAAGCCGATGTTCGGCTACATGGGCCTGATCGGCGCCACCATCGCCATCGCCGGCCTGTCCGTGACGGTGTGGGCCCACCACATGTACGTCACCGGCGGAGTCCTGCTGCCGTTCTTCTCCTTCATGACGTTCCTCATCGCCGTACCGACAGGCGTGAAGTTCTTCAACTGGATCGGAACGATGTGGAAGGGGTCCTTGAGTTTCGAGACCCCGATGCTCTGGGCGACCGGCTTCCTGATCACCTTCACCTTCGGTGGTCTGACCGGTGTCATCCTGGCCTCGCCGCCGATGGACTTCCACGTCTCGGACTCGTACTTCGTGGTGGCGCACTTCCACTACGTGGTGTTCGGCACGGTCGTCTTCGCGATGTTCGCCGGCTTCCACTTCTGGTGGCCGAAGATGACCGGCAAGATGCTCGACGAGCGGCTCGGCAAGATCACGTTCTGGACGCTGTTCATCGGCTTCCACGGCACCTTCCTGGTCCAGCACTGGCTGGGCGCCGAGGGCATGCCGCGTCGTTACGCCGACTACCTGGCGGCCGACGGCTTCACCGCCCTGAACACGATCTCGACGATCAGCTCGTTCCTGCTCGGCATGTCGATCCTGCCGTTCCTCTACAACGTGTGGAAGACGGCCAAGTACGGCAAGCCGGTCGGCGTCGACGACCCGTGGGGCTACGGCCGCTCCCTGGAGTGGGCCACGTCCTGCCCGCCGCCGCGGCACAACTTCCTCACCCTTCCGCGGATCCGCAGTGAATCCCCGGCGTTCGACCTGCACCACCCGGAGATCGCCGCTCTCGACCAGCTCGAGAACGCGCCTCACGGTGAGAAGGCCCTGGCCGGTGGCAAGGAGGCTGGCAAGTGAAGGTCCAAGGCTGGATGTTCATGTGGCTGAGCGTCTTCGTCCTCGCCATGGCGGTCGTCTACGGCGTGTGGTCGAAGGAGCCGGCCGGTACCACGGCGCTCTTCCTGGCCTTCGGCCTGTGCATCATGATCGGCTTCTACCTGGGCTTCACGGCCCGGCGGGTCGACGTCGGCGCACAGGACAACAAGGAAGCGGACGTCGCTGACGACGCCGGCGAGGTCGGGTTCTTCAGCCCGCACAGCTGGCAGCCGCTCGCCCTCGGCATCGGCGGCGCGCTCGCCTTCCTGTCGATCGCGATCGGCTGGTGGCTGCTGTACTTCTCGGCGCCGATCCTCATGGTCGGCCTGTACGGCTGGGTCTTCGAGTACTACCGCGGTGAGAACCGCACCCAGTAGCACGCCCGGCACGTATCGGGGCCCGGACACTCCGTCAGGAGGGTCCGGGCTCCTGCTTTTGCCGCACGTCCGGTCCCTCGTACGAGTTACTCACCGCGCCGCCGTCCATGTACGTCCATAACGTGATCGTATGAACCACTCTCCGCGCACCCGCACCGTCGTCAGCTGCACGCTGCTGGTGATCGCCCTCGGCGCGGGCGGCACCGCTTGCGGCAGCGGCGGCAACCCGCTCTCCGCGAAGCCGTACGACGCGACGGACCAGATCTCCTTCAACGGCCCCGCCGACGACGGAAAGAAGGTCGACCCGGACAAGCCCCTGGAAGTGACCGCGTCGGACGACGACGGCCGCATCACGGACGTCACCGCCATGGACGCCCAGGGCCGCTATGTGACGGGCGAACTCAGCGCCGACGGCACTCGCTGGCACAGCACCTCCCCGCTGGCCGCCAGCGCCCACTACACGGTCCGGGTGAGCACCGAGGACGACGACGGCGCGCCCGGCCGCAAGGTGCTCGCCTTCGACACCAGCAAGCCCACCGCCAAGAAGCCCCTGACGGTGAAGTTCGGGCCGGAGGGCGGCAAGTACGGCGTCGGACAGCCCGTCACGGCCGAGCTGAACAAGCCGGTCAAGGACAAGGCGCAGCGGGCGATCGTGGAACGCGCCCTGAGGGTCGACTCCGTACCCGCCGTGCAGGGCGCCTGGTACTGGGTGGACGACAAGGAACTCCACTACCGGCCCAAGGACTACTGGCCCACCCGGGCCACGGTGCGGGTGCGCAGCGAGCTGGACGGCGTGAAGATCAGCGACCGCCTCTGGGGCGGCGCCTCCAAGCCCCTGAAGCTCACCATCGGCGACCGCATCATCGCCGTCACGGACGCCTCGTCACACTCCATGACCGTCTACAAGAACGGCAAGGAGATCAACGAACTCCCGGTCACCACGGGCAAGCCCGGCTTCGAGACCCGCAACGGCGTCAAGGTCGTACTGGGCAAGGAGTACTTCGTACGTATGCGCGGCACCACGGTCGGCATCGCCGAGGGCTCCTCGGACAACTACGACCTGCCGGTCTACTACGCCACGCGCGTCACCTGGAGCGGCGAGTACGTCCACGCGGCCCCCTGGTCCGTCGGCTCCCAGGGCTACGAGAACGTCAGCCACGGCTGCACCGGCATGAGCACCAGCAACGCCGAGTGGTTCTTCGACAACATCCACCAGGGCGACGTCGTCAAGGTCGTCAACTCCGACGGCAACGAAATGGAACCCTTCGGCAACGGCTTCGGCGACTGGAACGTCAACTGGAAGAAGTGGCGCAACGGCAGCGCCCTCATCGCCAACACCCCGGACGCCCCAAGCCCCGAGGACACGGCGCGTCTACGACCGACGGCCGTGTGAGCGCCCCGAAAGGGGCGCGGGGAACTGCGCGAGCAACCACAACGGCCCGCAGTCGCCGAACTACGGGCCGAACCGAGCTCTTAGGCGCTCAGAGCCTTCTTGTCCCGCAACAACGCAGCGAGCGCCGCCGCGAACTCCACCGGATCCACAGGCAACGTCACAGCGGCTTCAGCCCGGCTCCACGTGGCGAGCCACGCATCCTGCGGCCGCCCGATGAGCAAGAGCACCGGCGGGCAGTTGAACACCTCGTCCTTGATCTGCCGGCACAGCCCCATGCCCCCCATCGGCGCGGACTCCCCGTCGAAGACACAGACGTCGATCCCACCCTTGTCCAGTTCCGCCAGAACCGCCGCAGGCGTAGCGCACTCCAGGAACGACACCAACGGCGCGTCCGGAGCCGGCCGCCGGCCAGCCGCGAGCCTCACCTGCTCGCGGGTGTTGGAGTCGTCGCTGTAGACCAGCACCGTGGCAGTCGGCTGCATTGTTCCTCCGCGTCTTCGATCGGGAACCTCGGGGACCGATGCGGCGGATGCTACTCCCTTGAACACCCCGTCAACACCTGTTGGAACACCGCTTCGATGGGCCATACGGGCAGTACACACGCTGCGAACACTCCGAACGGCACCCCCCGGAGTGAGGGCGGGATAAGCGACCGACATAATGTCGGTCGTGGCGACAGCAACGACAGTAGAAACCGGGCACGCGCACCCGTCGGTCAACCGGCCGAACCTCACCAGCGTCGGAACCATCATCTGGCTGAGTTCCGAGCTGATGTTCTTCGCGGCCCTCTTCGCGATGTACTTCACCCTGCGATCGGTGACCGGTCCGGATCACTGGAAGGAGATGGCGAGCCATCTCAACCTTCCGTTCTCCGCGACCAACACCACGATCCTGGTGCTCTCCTCCCTCACCTGCCAGCTCGGCGTCTTCGCCGCCGAGCGCGGGGACGTGAAGAAGCTCCGGGGCTGGTTCATCGTCACGTTCGTGATGGGTGCGATCTTCATCGGCGGTCAGATCTTCGAGTACACGGAGCTGGTGAAGGAGGACGGCCTCTCGCTCTCTTCGGACCCGTACGGCTCGGTGTTCTACCTGACCACCGGCTTCCACGGCATGCACGTGACGGGCGGCCTGATCGCCTTCCTGTTCGTCCTCGGCCGCACCTACGCGGCCAAGAGGTTCACGCACGAGCAGGCGACCGCGGCCATTGTCGTGTCCTACTACTGGCACTTCGTCGATGTCGTCTGGATCGGCCTCTTCGCCACGATCTACCTGATCAAGTAGGCGGGCCCGCTCCCGCGTGCGTCCAGCAGACGCACTTTCCAGAAGCATCGACGCAGAAGATCCTGACACCGGGGTAATCCGTGAAAAAGCTCTCCGCACGACGACGCCATCCGCTGGCGGCTGTCGTCGTCCTACTCCTCGCGCTGGCGGCCACTGGGGGGCTGTACGCCGCGTTCGCGCCCGCGAGCAAGGCGCAGGCCGATGAGACCGCCCAGTCCCTCGCCATCGACGAGGGCAAGAAGCTCTACTCCGTGGGCTGCGCAAGCTGCCACGGCACCGGCGGTCAGGGCACCTCCGACGGTCCGAGTCTCGTGGGCGTGGGCGCCGCGGCCGTCGACTTCCAGGTCGGCACCGGCCGTATGCCGGCCCAGCAGCCGGGCGCGCAGATCCCGAAGAAGAAGGTCATCTACACGCAGGCCGAGATCGACCAGCTCGCCGCGTACATCTCCTCCCTCGGCGCCGGCCCGACCGTTCCCACGAAGGCCCAGTACGGCCCCGACGGTGCCGACATCGCCAAGGGTGGTGAGCTCTTCCGCACCAACTGCGCCCAGTGCCACAACTTCACCGGCAAGGGCGGTGCGCTGACGCACGGCAAGTTCGCGCCGGACCTCGAAGGTGTCGCCCCCAAGCACATCTACGAGGCCATGCAGACGGGCCCGCAGAACATGCCGTCCTTCCCCGACACCACGCTGTCGGAGAAGAACAAGAAGGACATCATCGCGTACCTGAACGCGGTCAACGGCGACGACACCGAGAGCCCTGGTGGCCTCGAACTGGGTGGCCTCGGGCCGGTCAGTGAGGGCCTCTTCGCCTGGGTCTTCGGACTCGGCGCGCTGATCGCGGTCGCCGTCTGGGTCGCCGCTCGGACCGCAAAGGCCAAGAAGTCATGAGTAGCCAAGACATTCCAGAAGAGAACCTGCCCGCTGAGCAGGACGCGCACGGCGCGGTAGGCGTCGCGAACGAGCAGGACCCGTTCGCCGACCCCGGACTGCCCCCCCACGAGCACCGGGTCCAGGACATCGACGAGCGGGCCGCCAAGCGGTCCGAGCGCGTCGTGGCCTTCCTGTTCACGGTGTCGATGCTGGCCACCGTCGGCTTCATCGCCTCCTACGTGGCGATCCCGCACGACAAGGCGATCTTCGTCTTCCCGATCGGTCACATCAACGCGCTGAACTTCGCGCTCGGCCTGACCCTGGGCCTCGCGCTGTTCTCGATCGGCGCGGGCGCGGTCCACTGGGCCCGCACCCTGATGTCCGACGTGGAGATCGCCGACGAGCGGCACGCGATCGAGGCCACGCCCGAGGTCAAGGCCAAGGTGCTGGCCGACTTCAAGCAGGGCGCCAAGGAGTCCGCGCTCGGCCGCCGCAAGCTGATCCGCAACACGATGTTCGGCGCGCTGGCCCTGTTCCCGCTCTCCGGCGTCATGCTGCTGCGCGACCTCGGCCCGCTGCCCGGGACCAAGCTCCGCCACACCATCTGGTCCAAGGGCAAGCTGCTCGTCAACATGAACACGAACGAGCCGCTGCGCCCCTCCGACGTCCAGGTCGGCTCGCTCACCTTCGCCAAGCCCGAGGGCCTGGAGGAGCACGACGAGGAGTTCCAGACCGAGATCGCCAAGGCGGCCCTGATGATCGTCCGGCTCCAGCCGGACAACATCAAGGACAAGCGCGAGCTCGAGTGGTCGCACGAGGGCATCGTGGCGTACTCGAAGATCTGCACCCACGTCGGCTGCCCGATCTCCCTGTACGAGCAGCAGACGCACCACGTGCTGTGCCCCTGCCACCAGTCCACCTTCGACCTCTCCGACGGTGCCCGAGTGATCTTCGGCCCCGCCGGGCACGCCCTGCCGCAGCTGCGCATCGGCGTGAACGACGAGGGCTACCTCGAGGCGCTCGGCGACTTCGAAGAGCCCGTCGGTCCTGCATTCTGGGAGCGCGGATGAGCAACAACGAGAGTCCCGCAAGCAACGAGCCCCGGCGCGGCAAAGCCCCGGCGGGCGAGCGCGTCGCCGACTGGGCGGACGGCCGGCTGGGGATCTACGGGTTGGCCAAGGCCAACATGCGCAAGATCTTCCCCGACCACTGGTCGTTCATGCTGGGCGAGGTCTGCCTCTACAGCTTCATCATCATCATCCTCACGGGTGTGTACCTGACGCTGTTCTTCCACCCGTCGATGAACGAGGTGGAGTACCACGGCAGCTACATCCCGCTGCAGGGCCAGATGATGTCCGAGGCCTTCAACTCGACCATGCACATCTCCTTCGATGTGCGCGGTGGTCTGCTGATCCGGCAGATCCACCACTGGGCCGCGCTGATCTTCCTCGCCGCCATGTTCGTGCACATGATGCGCGTGTTCTTCACGGGTGCCTTCCGCAAGCCGCGTGAGGTCAACTGGCTGTTCGGCTTCCTGCTGTTCGTCCTGGGCATGTTCACCGGCTTCACCGGTTACTCGCTCCCGGACGACCTGCTCTCCGGCACCGGTGTCCGCTTCATGGAGGGCGCGGTCCTGTCCGTGCCGATCGTCGGCACGTACCTGTCGTTCTTCCTCTTCGGCGGCGAGTTCCCGGGCGGCGACTTCGTCGCACGGTTCTACTCGATCCACATCCTGCTGCTGCCGGGCATCATGCTCGGGCTCGTGGTCGGCCACCTGATCCTGGTCTTCTACCACAAGCACACGCAGTTCGCGGGCCCCGGAAAGACGAACAACAACGTCGTCGGCATGCCGCTCCTGCCGGTCTACATGGCCAAGGCCGGAGGCTTCTTCTTCCTGGTCTTCGGTGTCATCGCGGCCGTCGCGGCGATCGCCTCGATCAACCCGATCTGGGCCATGGGCCCCTACCGGCCGGACATGGTCTCCACGGGTGCCCAGCCCGACTGGTACATGGGCTTCTCCGAGGGCCTGATCCGTGTCATGCCGGGCTGGGAGATCAACGCCTGGGGTCACACGCTCGTCCTGGGCGTGTTCATCCCACTGGTGATCTTCCCGCTGGTCCTGGTCTCGATCGCGGTCTACCCGTTCATCGAGTCCTGGGTCACCGGCGACAAGCGCGAGCACCACATCCTGGACCGGCCGCGCAACGTCCCGACGCGTACCGCGTTCGGCGCCGCGTGGATCTCCTGGTACTTCGTCCTGCTCGTCGGTGGTGGCAACGACCTCTGGGCCACGCACTTCCACCTGTCGATCAACGCGATCACCTGGTTCGTGCGCGTCGGCTTCTTCGTGGTGCCGGTCCTCGTGTTCGTCGCCACCAAGCGGATCTGCCTGGGCCTGCAGCGCCGGGACCGCGACAAGGTGCTGCACGGCCGCGAGTCGGGCATCATCAAGCGCCTGCCGCACGGTGAGTTCATCGAGGTGCACGAGCCGCTCAGCCAGGACGCGCTGCACACGCTCACCGCGCACGAGCAGTACGTGCCGGCCGCGATCGGCGCCACGGTCGACGAGAACGGCGTCGAGCGCAAGGTCAAGGGCACCGAGAAGCTGCGCGCCAAGCTGAGCGAGGCGTACTACGGCGAGGAGTCCCAGATCCCCAAGCCCACCGTCGAGGAGTACAAGGAGATCACGAGCGGCCACGGCCACCACTGATCGCTGAGGCGTCGCCACGCCACAGTCGAAGGGCCCCGTCCGAACACCGGACGGGGCCCTTCGCCGTGCCGCGCGCTGGATAGGGTGGTGCACGTCTTTCGACGCACGTCCCGACGCACATTTCTACGACACCCAGGAGCGGCCGTATGAGCGCTGTGACCCCCGCTGGAGGCGACACCGCGGCGGCCCGTTCCTGGCCCGAGGTACTGAACTCCCTGCTGTACGGCAGGGACCAGGACGCCGACGCCACCTTCTGGGCGATGGACCAGATCATGCGGGGCGAGGCGACGGACGCGCAGATCGCCGGGTTCGTGGTGGCGCTGCGGGCCAAGGGCGAGACCGTCGAGGAGATCACCGGTCTGGTGCGCGCGATGTACGCGCACGCCAACGTGATCGAGGTGTCCGGGAAGACGGTGGACATCGTCGGGACCGGCGGCGACGGCGCGAAGACGGTGAACATCTCCACGATGTCCTCGATCGTGATCGCCGGCACGGGCGCGAAGGTCGTCAAGCACGGCAACCGCGCCGCGTCCTCCGCGTCCGGCGCCTCCGACGTCCTGGAGCGTCTCGGCGTCAACCTGGAGCTGACCCCGAAGCGGGTGGCCGAGGTCGCCGAGGAGGCCGGGATCACCTTCTGTTTCGCGATCAAGTTCCACCCGGCCCTGCGTCACGCGGGCGCCGCGCGCGGCCAGTTGGGCATTCGCACGGTGTTCAACGCGCTCGGCCCGCTCACCAACCCCGCCAAGGTGCGCGCCCAGGCGGTCGGGGTCGCCGACCCGCGGATGGCGCCCATCATCGCGGGCGTCTTCGCCGAGCGCGGCAACTCCTCCCTGGTGTTCCGGGGTGACGACGGCCTCGACGAGCTGACGACCACGGCCACCTCCCGGGTGTGGATCGTCCGCGACGGCAAGGTCACCGAGGAGACCTTCGACCCCCGTGACGTGGGCCTCCCGCTGGTCCCGGTGGAGGCGCTGCGCGGCGCCGACCCCGAGTACAACGCGGCCGTCGCCCGCCGGCTCCTGGACGGCGAGACGGGCCCGGTGCGGGACGCCGTACTCCTGAACTCGGCAGCCGCCCTGGTGGCCCTGGAGGCGCAGGACGGGCCGCTGGCGGACCGGCTCAGGGCCGGGATGGAGAAGGCGGCGGAGTCGATCGACTCGGGCGCCGCCAAGCGGACTCTGGAACGCTGGGCGGCAGCCAGCAACGCGTAGCGGTACGGCGGTGGTCGTCCCGCGATCCGGACACGGGTTGCGGGACGACGATCACATCGCGTAAGTTTTCGGACCAGGTCATGAGTGACAGTCATGAGGCCCCGGCCGACTGTCCGGCAACCCTCCGTCCGTGGCGGGGTGCCCCGGGTGAAGACCAGGCCGTAGGCAGCGAGGTCTGCGGCAAGCGCGGGCCCCTCGAAAGACACCAGGGGTCCTGGTCATCGAGGGAGTTCTCCGTGAGCAAGCGAATGCGATAGGGCGTCGAGCCCCGCCTCCGCACACCCCCTTTCACCCCTCCGTGCTTGAGCCCAGCCTGCTCGCACGGCGGAACCGCCTTGCCTCTCACGGGAGTTCGCCATGTCTGTCTCCACCACTGCCGCCGCCCAGACCATTTGTGCCCAGCTGCCCGTTCTGGGCCGGGACGTCACCGTCCCGCTCGTCACGGGCGGCGAGGTCACCTACGCGGCACTCGACTACGCGGCCAGCGCCCCCGCCCTCCAGCGCGTCTGGGACGACGTGGCGGCCTACGCCCCGTACTACGGCAGCGTCCACCGCGGGGCGGGCTACCTCTCGCAACTCTCCACCGACCTCTTCGAGAACGCGCGGAAGACGGTCGAGGAGTTCCTCGACTGCCGCCCCGACGACCAGCTGATCTTCACCCGCTCCACCACGGACTCCCTCAACCTCCTCGCCGCGGCCCTGCCCGCCGACTGCCAGGTCTTCGTCTTCGAGACCGAGCACCACGCCTCGCTGCTGCCCTGGCAGGACGCCCGCGTCACCTACCTCAACGCCCCGCGCACCCCGGCCCAGGCCGTCGAGACCCTCGAAAAGGCCCTCGCCGACCGGGACCCCTACGGTCCGGCCCTGGTCTGCGTCACGGGCGCCTCGAACGTCACCGGCGAGCTGTGGCCGGTCCGCGAACTGGCCGCCGCCGCGCACGCCCACGGCGCGCGGATCGTCCTGGACGCCGCCCAACTCGCCCCGCACCACCCGGTCTCCGTCCAGGACCTCGACGTCGACTGGATCGCCTTCTCCGGCCACAAGCTCTACGCCCCCTTCGGCTCCGGCGTCCTGGCCGGCCGCGCCGACTGGCTCCAGGCCGCCGACCCCTACCTCGCGGGCGGCGGCGCCAGCCGCAAGGTCGCCCGGCGCGAGGACGGGGGAGTGGACGTGGAGTGGCACGAGACCGCCGCGCGGCACGAAGCGGGCTCCCCGAACGTCATCGGCGCCTACTCCATCGCGTCGGCCTGCAAGGCGCTGACCGAGGCGGGCTTCGACACGCTGGTCGCACGCGAGCAGCACCTGATCGAGAAGGTGCGGGCGGGCCTGGCGGAGGTCCCGCAGGTGAAGGTCCTGTCCCTCTTCGGCGACGACGCCCCGCGCGTGGGCGTGATCTCCTTCGTCGTCGACGGCTGGAACAGCTCCCACTTCGCCGCCGCCCTCTCGGCCGAGTACGGCATCGGCGTCCGCGACGGCCTCTTCTGCGCCCACCCCCTGCTCCGCACCCTCCTGGGCACCGACCCCCAGACCCAGGGTGAATGCGGCGCCCCCGAGGCGGCCCCGGGCGAGAAGTCCCTCAACGCGATCCGGGTGAGCTTCGGCGCGGGCACCCCCGACGAGCACGTCGAGCGCTTCATCAACGCCGTCAAGGAACTGGTGACTGACGGCGCGAAGTGGAAGTACACGACGGAGAACGGCCGCTGCGTCCCGACGGTGGGCTAGAGGCTCCTAAGGGGCGCGGGGATCTGCGCGACCAGCCACATCCGGCCGGCAGTCGCACACGAACCGCGCTCCGCAGACGATTGGGCGCCGATCACGAGTCCAACCCGATAGCAAAAGCCGCCTCAAGGTCATGCTGGGAGTACGTCCGAAACGCCACATGCGTGTCCGTGCCCTCAACCCCGGGGATCTTGCTGATACGCCCAGGGATCACCTCGGCGAGGTCCTCGTGCTCCTTGACCCGAACCATCGCGATCAAGTCATACGTACCCGTCACGGAGAACACCTCGCTCACAGATTCCAGCGAGGCAATCGACTCCGCGATCTCGGGGATCCGGTCCACGCTGGTCTTGATGAGGACGATCGCGGTGATCACGGCTGGTTCTCTCCCTCGGGGGCCGGAGCTGGGGCGGCCCTTACTCTAGTCCTACGGCGGAAACGGGCCCACGCGTAGCCGAAGCCCAGCGAGAAGCCCACCAGGTGGGCCAGATACGCCACCCCGGGCCCCTGCTCCGCCCGCCCCGCCGCCACCCACTGCAGCGCCGCCCAGAACGGCAGCACCACCCACGCGGGAAACCGCATCGGCAGAAAGAACAGGAACGGCAGCAGGCTCGTCACCCGCGCCCCGGGGAACAGGTACAGAAACGCGCCCAGGATCGCCGAGATCGCCCCCGACGCTCCCACCAGGGACTGGTCGGAGGAGGAGTTGGCGGCCGCGTACCCCAGCAGGGCGAGATAGCCGCAGACGAGGTAGAAGAGCGTGAACTGCACGCGGCCCATCCGCTCCTCGGTCAGCACGCCGAAGACGTAGAGGAAGAGCATGTTGCCGAGCAGGTGGACCCAGCTGCCGTGGATGAAGAGGGCCGTGGCGGGGGTGAGGGCGGAGCCGGCGGGGTCCGCGA
The DNA here is from genome assembly GCF_044755245.1 of Streptomyces sp. NPDC092369. Taxonomy (NCBI): domain Bacteria; kingdom Bacillati; phylum Actinomycetota; class Actinomycetes; order Kitasatosporales; family Streptomycetaceae; genus Streptomyces; species Streptomyces sp. NPDC092369. The sequence goes on along the minus strand of NZ_JBIVQP010000002.1, from coordinate 484,994 downwards.
AGAGGTCCGCCGGGACCACGCCCCAGCGGTGGAAATAGGCCCGCTGCGCGGCGAGCAGCGCGTCCCCGGAGCCGTAGGCCGGATTCAGTCCCGAGGCCGGGCCGACCGCGAAGACCAGACAGCACAACGCGATCAGTCCGTACGTCACCGGTGCCGACGGCATCCGGACCGTTCTGACCGTCCTGCCGACCGACGCGCTCCAGTTGCTGATCATGGACACAGAGCATGGCGTAACCGGACGCACACGCACAGATCGCCTCGCCGCCGCGGACGGGCGGGCGGCGGGTACGCGCCAGGCCGTAGGGTTACGAGCCACACGCACCGGGGAAGCCGGGCGTCACGGACACTAGAAGGAAAGCGGACAGTCACGATGACGGTTCCCCTGCCCACCGCAGCCACGCGGTGGCGCTGCACTCTGTGCGGCAACCTCACGCGTTTCGACGTGACGCGCTCGTCGAAGGTCGTCGAGTACGTGCACCTCGACCTCGCCGGCGAGCCGAAGGTCGAGGAGCGCGAGGTGGTCAGTGAGACCATCGAGTCGGTGCGCTGCCGCTGGTGCAACGCCGTGGATCAGGTGGAACTCGTGGACAGGCCCGGCGCCGGTTCCTGACAGGGCCGGCCCCGCACAGGTGATGGGGTGTGACGGATGGTGGAGAGCGCAGGCGGGGGGCCGGGCGACGGCACCGCTGAGGTGCTCGACCGTCCGCTGCCCGACGGTGTGCGCCGCCGGGTCGTGCAGATCGTCTCGGACGGCTTCGGCGGCCTGACCGTCGCCGAACTGCCCGCGCAGCTGAGGCAGTACGCGCGGTTCGCCCCCAACCGGCGGGCCAAGTTCGCCGGGAACGCGATGGCGGCCGCGCTGGAGACCGATCCGCTGTTCCGGCAGCGGATCGGGGAGAAGCTGAGAGAGGCCCAGGCGGAGCTCGCGGGCGCCCTCGACTCCGGCTCGCCGCCTCCGGCCGCGGACCCGCTCGATGTGGCGGCCGCGGCCTATGTGCTGCGCCCCACGGGCTGGGTGAAGCTCGTGACGGCGGCCGGCGAGGAGGCCCAGCGGGCGGATGCCGAGCGGGCCGACGAGGAGAGCCGGGCCGAGCTGGAGCGGCTGCGCGAGGAACTGGCGCAGGCGCGGGAGGCGACCCGGACCGATACCGAGCGGCTGCGCGCCGATCTGGAGGTTGCCAGAAAAGAAGCGGAATCGCTTCATCGCAAGCTGCGCGCGGCCGTCAGTGACGTGCGGCGCGGTGAGGCGGCCCTGCGCAAGGTGCACGCCGAGATGGACGCCCTGCGCTCCGAGGGGCAGACCCAGCTGTCCGCCGCCGAGAGCGAGGCGCGGCGGCTGAAGGCGCGGCTCACCGAGGCGGAGGCCTCCCTGGAGGCCACGCGCAGGGCGGCGCGCGAGGGGCGCAGTGTCGAGGACATGCGCGTGCGCCTGCTGCTGGACACCGTACTGGACGCGGCCCAAGGGCTGCGCAGGGAACTGGCGTTGCCGCCGGTGTCCGTGCGGCCCGCGGAGACCGTGGACGCGGTCGAACCGGGACGAATGACCCCGAAGGACATCGCCGCGCGGGCGCTGTCCGAGCACGACCCCGCGATTGTCGACCAGTTGCTCGCGCTGCCCCAGGCGCACTTGGTCGTGGACGGCTACAACGTCACCAAGACCGGCTATCCGCAGATGCCCCTGGAGAAGCAGCGCCTGCGGCTGCTGGGCCAGCTCTCGCAGCTCGCCGCGCAGACCGGGGCCGAGGTGACGTGTGTCTTCGACGGGGCCGAACTGGCCGCGCCGGTGCTGCTCGCGCCGCCGCGCGGGGTGCGGGTGCTGTTCTCCAAGCCGGGTGTCACGGCCGACGAGTTGATCCGCCAGCTGGTGCGCGCCGAGCCGCCGGGCCGGCCCGTCATCGTCGCCTCCACGGACCGCGAGGTGGCCGACGGGGTCGCCAAGGCGGGGGCCCGGCCGATCGCTTCGGCGATGCTCCTGAAGCGGCTGACCTGAGCGCCTGTTCCGGCGCCTGTCCTGAAGGTCAAGCTTGCAGGTTTAACGCCCGAATTGGCGTAATCGTCACGCAACGTAGCGTCAATCGACCATGACTGCATGTGAGTTGAGTGCAAAGAATGCACTCTGTGACAGACATTTTTCACGTGAGGATTTGAACTGATCACAAGAAGGTCACTAGGGTCTGGGCTCGAACCTCCGAACGGGTGATCACTCTGAAGAAGGAGCCCGCGTCCGTGGCGTCCCACCGTCGACCCAAGCAGCCGAGTCGGGCACGTGTGACCGTGCTCACCACCGCAGCTGCTGCCGCCGTTGCCATCAGCGCCCAGGCCGCGAACGCCGCGCCGAGTGAGAAGCCCACGAAGAACGAGGTCAAGGAGAAGGTCGACAAGCTCTACGAGCAGGCGGAGCAGGCCACCGAGAAGTACACGGGCGCCAAGGAGAAGCAGGAGAAGCTCCAGAAGGAGATCTCCACCATCCAGGACAACGTCGCCCGCGGCCAGGAGGAGCTCAACGAGCTCCGCTCGTCCATAGGTCTGGCGGCCGCCGCGCAGTACCGCACCGGCTCCATCGACTCCTCCCTGCAACTCTTCCTCTCGTCGAACCCCGACGACTACCTGGACAAGGCGTCCACCGCCGACCAGTTGAGCGCCCAGCAGGTCGAGGCGCTGAAGAAGATCCAGGAGAAGCAGCGCGAACTCGCCCAGGAGCGCGCCGAGGCCTCCGACAAGCTCAAGGACCTCGCCTCCACCCGCACCGAACTGGGCAAGAAGAAGCAGGAAGTCCAGAGCAAGCTCGCCGAGGCGCAGAAGCTGCTCAACACCCTGACGGCCGCCGAGCGTTCGGCGCTCGCCGACGCCGACGCCCGGGCCAGCCGCAGCTCCAGCGAGCGCGTGGACCTCGGCAACAGCACCTCCGCCAACAGCCGGGCCGCCGCGGCCTTCGCCGCCGCCCAGTCCAAGCTCGGCACCCCGTACGTCTACGGCGCCTCCGGCCCGTCCTCCTTCGACTGCTCGGGCCTGACCTCCTGGGCCTACGCCCAGGCCGGCGTCTCCATCCCGCGCACCTCGCAGGCCCAGGCCAACGCCGGTACCCGTATCTACAACCAGAGCGACCTGCGCGTCGGCGACCTGGTCATCTTCTACGGCGACATGCACCACGTCGGCCTCTACGCCGGCAACGGCCAGGTGATCCACGCCCCGCGCACCGGCACCGTGGTCCGTTACGAGTCGATCGGCAACATGCCGTTCCAGTTCGGCGTCCGGATCTGATCCGGTTCGGCGTCGTCTTCCGACCGGAAGCGATCGACCGTAAGGCCGCGACGCCGCACCGCCCGAACGGGCGAATTACGACAACTCCCGCTGACCCCGCGCCCCGCCCATGACCTGCGTCTGAGGCGGGGCGTCACGTTGTGTGGTCGCGGAGGTCTTTGGTAGGCCCCCGGTAGCGGGGCTACTGTCTGCCGCGTTTCCTCGTCCGTCAGCGGAAGGAGTGCGGCTTCCCGTGGGGTCCCATCGCCGACTTGCCTCGCCGTCCGGGTTCAACCGGGGCGCCGGCACCGCCCTGTGCGCGTTGTCCGCCGCGGCCGCCGCCCTCGGCGCCGTACCGGCGAGCGCCGCTCCGCACGCCGACACCAAGGCCGAGGTGGACCGCCTCTACGAGCAGGCGGAGGAAGCCACCGAGGCCTTCAACAAGGCCGACGAGACCGCCGACACGCTCCGCCGCGAGGTGGCCGACTCCCAGGACCGCATCGCCCGCCAGCAGCAGCGCATCAACTCCATGCGGGAGACGCTCGGTTCACTGGCCGGCGCGCAGTACCGCTCCGGCGGTGTCGACCCCTCCCTCGCCCTGCTCTTCTCCGACGACCCGGACGACTACCTCGACAAGGCCTCCGTCCTGGACCGGATCACCGTCCACCAGACCGGCGAACTCAGGGAACTCGAGACCGCCATGCGCGAACTCGCCCAGGAGCGCTCGGAGGCCACCCAGAAGCTCTCCGAGCTGGAGAAGAGCCGCAAGGCCGTCGCCACCCACAAGAAGACCGTCGAGAAGAAGCTCGCCAAGGCCCGGCAGCTGCTCAACTCCCTGCCCTCCACGGAACGCGCCGCCTACGACCGGGCCTCCCGCTCCGGCCGCGTGGAGATCCCCGACCTCGGCGACGCGGCCCCCTCCTCGGCGCGCGCGGCGGCCGCCATCGCCGCCGCCCGCACCGCGCTCGGCAAGCCCTATGTGTGGGGCGCCAGCGGCCCCTCCGGCTTCGACTGCTCGGGCCTGATGCAGTGGTCGTACGCGCAGGCCGGCGTCCATCTCCCGCGCACCTCGCAGGCCCAGCGCTACGCCGGCCACCAGGTCCCGCTCTCCCAGGCACAGCCCGGCGACCTGGTCACCTACCGGTCCGACGCCAGCCATGTCGCGATGTACATGGGCAACGGCCAGGTGATCCACGCGCCCTACCCCGGCGCGCCGGTGCGCTACGACCCGGTGGGCATGATGCCCGTCTCGTCGGTCACGAGGGTCTGACCACACCCGGCGTCGCCGCCGTACGATCGTAAAGTGGCTGGTCGAGGGCGGGCGTCGGGATCCGGAGCGGTGGCGCTCGTACTGCTGCTCGTCTGCCTGGTGGGCTGCGGCGGCAAGCCGGCCGCCACCACCGACCGCAAGGACCTCCAGCGGGTCCTGGACCGGCGCGCGAGTGCCGTCCTGGACCGCGACCGCACGGCCTTCCTGCGCACGGGCGCGCTGAGCTGGTTCGAGAACCTGCGCGGGGTGCCGCTGGCGAGCTGGTCCTACCGCGTCACCGCCCTGCACCAGTCGGGCGACACCACCGCCACCGCCGACGTCGAGCTGCGGTACCAGGTCCAGGGCTACGACAAGGCCCCCGTCACCGCAGGCCGCACCCTGACCCTCAGCCGGGAGCAGGACGGGCAGTGGTACGTGGACGCCGAGACGCCCGCCGAGAAGTCCGCCCAGCAGCTGTGGGACCAGGGCGAGGTGGCGGTGGTGCGCGGCGCGCACAGCCTCGTCCTGGGGGTCGGCCAGACCAGCGAGGCGCTGCACCGCTACGCGGACCTCGCCGATCGCGCCGTACCGGCCGTGACGGGGGCGTGGGGCCCCGACTGGGTCGGGCACGTCGTCGTGCTCGTACCGAAGTCGCTGGACGGCATGGCGGGGCTGCTGGGCTCGCCCGCGTCCTCCTACCGGGGCATCGCGGCGGTCACCACCGGCGAGGTGGGCGGGGCGCCGAACGCGCCGGCGGACCGGGTCATCGTCAACCCGGACGCGTACGCCGTCCTCGGCGCCCTCGGCAAACAGGTCGTGCTCACCCACGAGACCACCCATGTCGCCACCCGCGCCCACACCAGCGCGGCCACCCCGCTGTGGCTGTCCGAGGGGTACGCGGACTGGGTCGGCTACCGCGGCACCGGCCGCACCCCGGACCAGGCCGCGCCCGAGCTGGCGCGCGCGGTGGCCGACGACGAGGTGCCCCAAGCCCTGCCGACCGACCGGGACTTCGGGTTCAGCGGCGACGCGACGAAGCTCGCGCAGGCCTACGAGGGCGGCTGGCTGGCCTGCCGGATGATCGCCGGGAAGTGGGGCGAGGCGAAGTTGGGGGAGTTCTACCGGGCCGTGGGCGACCACCGGACGCGGGCGGGGTCGGTCGAGGGGGCGCTGAAGAAGGTGCTGGGGACCACGCCCGAGGAGTTCACGGAGGCGTGGCGGGAGTATCTGCGGGACCAGCTGGGCTGACCGGGCCGGTCAGGGGGAGACCGAGGTCTCGTTCGCGTGCGTGGGCTGGTCGGGGACCGTGGCCGGCTCCTCGCGGGGGACCGTGGCGCGCCACAGGGCGCGGGCCGCGAGGATCGTGGCGAGGACCAGGAGACCGTTGCGGGCCGCCAGCAGGGTGATGCCCACCGGGGTGCTCTGGACCACGTCCGAGAACCAGATCGGGAACTCCAGGACCGTCACGAAGCTCGCCAGCAGGACCAGGACCGCGGGCGTGCCCATGCGGCTGCCGCGGAAGCAGACGCTGACCGCCGCGAGACCGATCAGCCAGACCATGTACTGGGGGCTGATCACCCGGCTGGTGACGGTGAACATCAGCACCGCGACGAACGCCGCGTCCGCCACCGTCGCCGCCTCGAACCGGGTGGCCGTCAGCCGCCACATCAGCAGCCAGCCGAAGATCATGCCGGTGAGCAGGAGGGCGGCCGTGCTGACCGCCTGCACATACGGCCCCACGAACTCCACCGAGCCGTAGTTGAGCAGCACCTGGCCGCTCCAGCCGTGGTGGCGGGCGATGTGGAAGACCAGTGAGCCCAGCGACTCCACCTCGGTGCCCCGGTCGCGCTGGAAGGTGAGGAACGCGAACGGGCCGGGCATCGCCACCGCGAACAGCGCGGCCACGCCGGCGATCGTGCCCACCGCCCAGGCCCACACCCCGCGCCTGCGGACGCCGACCAGGAGCAGCAGCGGCCACACCTTCAGCATCGCCCCGAAGCCCACCAACGCGCCCGTCACGCGCGGGTGCCGGGTGCCGGCCAGCACCGCGGCGACCGCGACGGCGGTGACCATCACGTCGTAGCGGGAGTAGACGGTCGGGCCGAGCAGCGGTACGCCCACCACCCACACCCAGGCGCCGCGCAGCGACTTGCCGGGGCGCCGGCCCGCGTACAGCAGCAGGGCGAAGGCGGCCAGGTCGGCGACGAAGGCGAGCACGAAGAACGCGTGCGCGTAGCCGAGGAAGGGCAGCAGCGCGGGCGAGAGGATCGGGAGCGCGGCGGCGGGCGGGTACTGCCAGGTCACGTCGTCGAGCGGGAAGGTGCCGGTGCGCAGCACGTCGTACCAGCCCTGGTAGATGACGGACACGTCGCTGGTGACGTCCGGGCCGGGGAAGACGTAGACCTTGAACACGAAGAGGAGCAGCAGCAGCCTGGTCACACCCCAGGTGCCCAGCAGCCACACCGGTGACCGCCCCGAGCCCGTCGTCTTCACGTGATCCCCTGCCGTCCGCTTCCCGCCTTGAGGGGAACATGATGGCCCGCCCTTCTGTGAGCGTGCCACAAGCACGGCCGGGCCCGGCCGGGGGCCGGCGGTTCGGTAGGGTCTGCGGCGATGCACAAGACCCTGATCGTGACCAACGACTTCCCGCCCCGGCCCGGCGGTATCCAGGCGTTTCTGCACAACATGGCGCTGCGCCTGGATCCCGAGCGCGTGGTGGTCCACGCCTCGACCTGGAAGCGGAGCCGCGAGGGCGTGGAGGCGACCGCCGCCTTCGACGCCGAGCAGCCCTTCACCGTCGTACGGGACCGCACGACGATGCTGCTGCCGACGCCGGGGGCGACCCGGCGGGCGGTCGGGCTGCTCAGGGAACACGGGTGCACGTCGGTGTGGTTCGGGGCGGCGGCGCCGCTCGGGCTGATGGCGCCGGCGCTGCGCAAGGCCGGCGCCGAGCGGCTGGTGGCCACCACGCACGGGCACGAGGCCGGGTGGGCGCAGCTGCCCGCGGCGCGTCAACTGCTGCGCCGGATCGGGGAGTCGACGGACACGATCACCTTCCTCGGCGAGTACACGCGCTCGCGCATCGCGACCGCGTTGACGCCCGAGGCGGCCGCGCGGATGGTCCAACTCCCGCCGGGCGTCGACGAGAAGACCTTCCACCCGGGCTCCGGCGGCGCCGAGGTGCGCGCTCGGCTCGGGCTGACCGACCGGCCGGTGGTCGTGTGCGTCTCGCGGCTCGTGCCGCGCAAGGGGCAGGACACGCTGATCCGCGCGCTGCCGAGGATCCTGGCCGCCGAGCCCGACGCCGTGCTGCTGATCGTCGGCGGCGGGCCGTACGAGAAGGACCTGCGCACGCTGGCGCGCGAGACCGGCGTCGCCGACTCGGTGCGCTTCACGGGCGCGGTCCCCTGGTCCGAACTGCCCGCCCACTACGGCGCGGGCGACGTCTTCGCCATGCCCTGCCGGACCCGGCGCGGCGGCCTCGACGTGGAGGGGCTCGGCATCGTCTACCTGGAGGCGTCGGCGACGGGGCTGCCGGTCGTGGCGGGCGACTCGGGCGGGGCGCCGGACGCGGTGCTCGACGGGGAGACCGGCTGGGTGGTCCGGGGAGACTCCGTCGAGGAGGCGGCGGAACGGATCGTCACGCTGCTCGGGGACGCGGAGTTGCGCCGCAGGATGGGGGAGCGGGGGCGCCGCTGGGTCGAGGAGAAGTGGCGCTGGGACCTGCTGGCGGAGAGGTTGAAGAAGCTCCTCTAGCCGGAGGTGGCGCGGGCCCTCGTTGAGGACACCGCGCCATGACACACCGTCAAAGGCCTTGCTACTTCTGGTAGATGGCCTCGATCTCGGCCGCGTAGTCCTTCGCCACCACATTGCGCTTGAGCTTCAGGGACGGCGTCAGGTGGCCCGACTCCTCCGAGAACTGGTAGGAGAGAATGCGGAACTTCCGTACCGATTCCGCCTTCGACACCGCGGCGTTCCCGTCGTCGACCGCGTCCTGGATCGCGGCGATCAGATCCGGGTCCTCGCGCAGCGACGCCGCGGTGGAACCCGCAGGCTTCCCGTGCTCGGCCGCCCAGCGGTCCAGGAACTCGTCGTCGATCGTGATCAGCGCGCCCACGAAGGGCCGCCCGTCACCGACCACCATGCACTCCGCGACCAGCGCGTGCGCGCGGATCCGGTCCTCGATCACGGCCGGCGCGACGTTCTTGCCGCCCGCGGTGACGATGATCTCCTTCTTGCGGCCGGTGATCCTGAGGTAGCCGTCCTCGTCGAGGGTGCCGATGTCACCGGTGTGGAACCAGCCGTCGGTCAGCGCCTCGGCGGTCGCGCCCGGGTTGTTCCAGTACCCCGTGAACAGGTGCTCGCCGTGCAGCAGCACCTCGCCGTCGTCCGCGATCCTGATCACCGAGCCGGGCAGCGGCTGGCCGACCGTGCCGATCTTCGTACGGTCCCAGGGGTTGAAGGCGGTGGCCGCGCAGGACTCGGTCAGGCCGTAGCCCTCCAGGACCGTGAAGCCGATACCGCGGAAGAAGTGCCCCAGCCGCTCGCCCAGCGGGGCGCCGCCGGAGATGGCGTACTCGCCCCGGCCGCCGAGCACCGCGCGCAGCTTGCTGTAGACGAGCTTGTCGAAGGTCCTGTGCTTGATCTTCAGGCCGAGCGAGGGGCCGGACGGTGTGTCCAGCGCCTTGCTGTACGCGATCGCGGTGTCCGCGGCCTTGTCGAAGATCTTGCCCTTGCCGTCCGCCTGCGCCTTGGCGCGGGCCGAGTTGTAGACCTTCTCGAAGACCCGCGGGACGCCCAGGATCAGCGTCGGGCGGAAGGAGGCGAGCTCGTCGGTGAGGTTCTTGATGTCCGGGACGTTGCCCAGCTTGATCGGCGCCATCATCGGCGCGATCTGCACCAGCCGCCCGAAGACGTGTGCCAGCGGCAGGAAGAGCAGGACGGAACACTCGCCCGTGCGGAACAGCGGGCGCAGCCGCTCCACGATGTTGCCGCACTCGGCGAAGAAGCTGCGGTGGGTCAGCACACAGCCCTTGGGGCGGCCGGTGGTGCCCGAGGTGTAGACGATGGTCGCCGGGTCGTCGGCCTTCGCCAGCGAGCCGCGCTCCTCGACCGTCGCGTCGCTGACGTCCTTGCCGAGCCGGCCCAGCTCCTCGATCGCGCCGGCCTCGATCTGCCAGACCTGCTTGAGGGCGGGCAGCCGGTCGCGCACCGACTCCACGGCGGCCGCGTGGCCGTCCAGTTCCACGACACAGGCGGTGGCGCCCGAGTCGGACAGGATCCACTCCACCTGCTCCGGCGAACTGGTCTCGTACACCGGCACGGTGACCGCGCCCGCGCTCCAGATCGCGAAGTCCAGCAGCGTCCACTCGTAGCGGGTGCGGGACATCAGGCCGACCCGGTCGCCCGGCTGCACGCCCGAGGCGATGAGCCCCTTGGCGGCCGCGTGCACCTCGGCCGCGAAGGCCGTCGCCGACACGTCCTGCCAGACGCCGCCGACCTTGCGGGCGATCACCGCCACATCGGGATGCTGCGCGGCGTTTCTCCGGACGATGTCGGTGAGATTGCCGTCCGCAGGGACCTCGTACAAAGCCGGAAGGCTGAACTCGCGCAAGACTGCTGCTCCTCATAGGGCGCCGGCGCCACGACGTCGTGCGATGCGACGGTGCGGTCCAAGACTGGACTGCCCGGACGTTACCCGTCGGTATGGCTGCTGCGACAGGGGGTCGGGGGGAGATGTTCGCCGTGTCACACAGATTGGTGTTCCAGTCCGTACGGTAGTCCACCCGCAAACTGACTGGCCAGTAACCGCAAGGCCCGTCGCCACTGTTCACGTACACCGCACACGCTTACCCTTGATCGTCATGGCACCCACACCAGCCGGTAACAGCAGGACACGCGTTCATGTGGTCAGTGACGTGCACGGCAACGCCCGTGACCTGGCCAGAGCCGGCGAGGGTGCCGACGCCCTGATCTGTCTGGGCGACCTCATCCTCTTCCTCGACTACGCCGACCACTCGCGCGGCATCTTCCCCGACCTGTTCGGCGAGGAGAACGCGGACCGTCTCGTCGAGCTGCGCACCGCCCGCCGCTTCGAGGAGGCCCGCGCACTCGGCGCCCAGCTGTGGAGCGGCATCGGCACCGACCGGCGGACGGCGATCGAGAAAGCGGTGCGCAAGCAGTACGCCGAGATGTTCGCCGCGTTCCCCACACCGACGTACGCCACCTACGGCAATGTCGACATGCCGCCGCTGTGGGCGGAGTACGCCGGGCCCGGCACCACCGTGCTCGACGGCGAACGCGTCGAGATCGGCGGCCGGACCTTCGGCTTCGTCGGCGGCGGCCTGCGCACCCCCATGAGCACGCCGTACGAGATCAGTGATGAGGAGTACGCGGCGAAGATCGAGGCCGTGGGCGAGGTCGACGTGCTGTGCACGCACATCCCGCCGGAGGTCCCGGAGCTGGTCTACGACACCGTCGCGCGCCGTTTCGAACGCGGCAGCCGGGCGCTGCTGGACGCGATCCGCCGCACCCGGCCCCGCTATTCGCTGTTCGGCCACGTTCACCAGCCGTTGGTGCGGCGGATGCGGGTGGGGGCGACCGAGTGCGTGAACGTCGGGCACTTCGCCGGGAGCGGGAAGCCCTGGGTGCTGGAGTGGTGAGAGACCGCAGGTAGGGGGTGAAGTGGGGCGGTCGACCGCACGGTAGCCTTCACGCTGCACGCACAGCCGCATGACGACGCCCTGCCGGTCCGCATCTGGAGGAGCCACAGCGATGGCGGAACACACCAGTTCGAGCATCACGATCGAGGCGGCACCGGCCGATGTCATGGAGGTGATCGCCGACTTCGCCCGCTACCCCGACTGGACCGGCGAGGTGAAGGAGGCGGAGGTCCTCGCGACCGACGGTCAGGGGCGCGCCGAACAGGTGCGGCTCGTCATGGACGCGGGCGCCATCAAGGACGACCAGACGCTGGCGTACACCTGGACCGGGGCCAACGAGGTGTCCTGGACGCTGGTCAAGTCCCAGATGCTGCGGTCCCTCGACGGGTCGTACATCCTGAAGGCGGCGGGTGACGGTTCGACCCAGGTCACGTATCTCCTGACGGTCGACGTCAAGATTCCGATGCTGGGGATGATCAAGCGCAAGGCCGAGAAGGTCATCATCGATCGGGCGCTGGCCGGACTGAAGAAGCGCGTGGAGTCGGGAGAGAAGTAGGGTCCTGGCCGCAGGGCCCCCCGGCCGGTCTCGGTTACCGTTCACCATCATGCGTACCCTCCTGATCACCGGCCCTGGCGGCAGCGGTCGTACGACCGTCGCCGCCGCCACCGCGCTCCACGCAGCCCGTGAGGGAACCCGCACTCTGGTGCTCAGTGCCGACCGGACCGACACCCTCGGTGCGGTTCTCGGCGTCGCGACCGGCCCGGTTCCGACGGAGGTCGCTGCGAACCTCACCGCCTGGCGTCCCGATGCCACCGCCCGTTTCCGGGACGACCTCGGTGCCTTTCAGGAGCGTGCGGCGAACGTCCTTGATCTGCTCGGTGCCTCCCGGCTGGAGGCCGAGGAGGTCACGCCCCTTCCCGGGGCCGAGGAACTGACCCTGCTGCGGGCCCTGCGCGATGCCGCGCTCGCCGAGGCGCACGATCTGCTGGTCGTCGATCTTCCCGCCGCCCCGCAGGCCCTCGCGCTGCTCGCCCTGCCGGAGGAGCTGCGGCGTTATCTGCGGCGACTGTTGCCGGCCGAACGGCAGGCGGCCCGTGCGCTGCGGCCGGTGCTCGGGCGGCTGGCCGGCGTGCCGATGCCCTCGGAGTGGCTGTACGAGACCGCCGGGCGCTGGGACCTGGAGCTGGGTGCCGTCGAGGCCGTGCTCGCCGACCGGGACACCGTCGTACGGGTGGTCGCGGAGCCCGGTCCGGCCGGGGCGGACGCCGTGCGCGACACCGTTCTCGCCCTTGCGCTGCGCGGGCTGCGGCCCGATGTGCTGGTCGCCAACCGGGTGCTGCCCGAGGCGGTCGCGGACGCGTTGCCCGGCCAAGTCGTCCAGCAGCGCAAGGTGCTGGAGGAGTGGCAGGAGTCGTACGACGTGCGGGCGGTCCGGCAGTTGGGGCATGACCCGCGGGGCGCGGACGATCTGGTCGCGCTCGCCGTTCCGGGCGTCGACGACACCGTCTCCGCCGTCGAGTGGCCCGTCGAGGACCGGCTCGCCGAGGACGGGGTGCTCGTCTGGCAGCTGCCGCTGCCCGGCGCGATACGCGACGAACTCGACCTCATCCGGCGCGGTGACGAACTCGTCGTCGCCGCGGGCGCCTTCCGCCGGATCGTGCCGCTGCCGTCCGCCCTGCGCCGGTGCACCGTCGACGGGGCCTCGCTGCGCGAGGGGGAGTTGCGGATCCGCTTCGCGCCGGACCGCGATCTGTGGCCGCAGAGGCCGTGAACGACTTACGCCCGTTCGGGTAACGTCGTAGAGACGAACCGTAGTCAGGAGTCCGTCATGAGCGAAGAGCTCCCTCCGTCCCAGGCCGGTACGGAGGACGCCGTGGACGAGGTGAGGGCCACCGACGCCGACGCGTGGGCCACCGCGTGCGCCGAGGATCTCGCCGCGGAGAAGGCCCGCCGCCGCGTCCAGTACGGCCAGCCGCCGGTGTCGGCCGCCGAGGAACTGCGCAAGCTCGTCGACGCCGTCGGCGACAAGCTGTCGTCGCTCAACTCGCCGTTGCTCGGCGCGGTCGCCGGACCGGCCGCCCAGCAGGTGGTGAAGCAGGTCGTCCAGCAGGCGAAGGCCGCAGTCGAGCCGGTCATCGAACGCAACCCGGACGTCTTCGACCACCTCGCCGCCGCCGGCAACGAACTCCTCGCCGCCTACCGCTCCGCGGTCCAGGCCCAGGAACAGCGCTGGACCACCCGCACGACCGGCCTCCACAAGGACCTCGACGAACAGCACGACGAGCGGGACGAGGACGGGGACGGTACCGGCCCCGGCCAGCGCATCGACCTAGACTGATTGCCCCCTCAGGTACGGTGGCCCATAGCGGGGCTCGACCGAAACTGAGGGATTCATGGGACTCACCATCGGCGTCGATATCGGCGGCACGAAGATCGCGGCCGGCGTGGTCGATGAGGAAGGCAACATCCTCTCGACGCACAAGGTGCCGACCCCGAGTACGCCCGAGGCCATCGTGGACGCCATCGCCTCCGCGGTGGAGGGCGCTCGGGCCGGGCACGAGATCGTCGGCGTGGGTATCGGTGCGGCCGGTTACGTGAACAGGCAGCGCTCCACCGTCTACTTCGCGCCGAACATCGACTGGCGCCAGGAGCCGCTGAAGGAGAAGGTCGAGGGCCGCGTCGGCCTTCCCGTCGTGGTCGAGAACGACGCCAACGCGGCCGCGTGGGGCGAGTACAAGTTCGGTGCGGGCAAGGGCCACCGCAACGTCATCTGCATCACCCTCGGCACCGGCCTCGGCGGCGGCATCATCATCGGCAACAAGCTGCGCCGCGGACACTTCGGGGTGGCCGCCGAGTTCGGCCACATCCGGATGGTGCCGGACGGCCTGCTGTGCGGTTGTGGCTCGCAGGGCTGCTGGGAGCAGTACGCCTCCGGCCGCGCCCTCGTCAGATACGCCAAGCAGCGCGCCAACGCCACCCCCGAGAACGCCGAGATCCTGCTCGGACTCGGGGACGGCAATCCCGACAGCATCGAGGGAAAGCACATCTCCATGGCCGCCCGGCAGGGCGACCCGGTCGCCGTCGACTCCTACCGTGAGCTCGCCCGCTGGGCAGGCGCCGGTCTCGCCGACCTCGCCTCGCTCTTCGACCCCTCCGCGTTCATCGTCGGCGGCGGCCTCTCCGACGAGGGCGAACTCGTCCTCGACCCGATCCGCAAGTCGTACAAGCGCTGGCTGGTGGGCGGCAACTGGCGCCCGGTCGCCGACGTGATCGCGGCCCAGCTCGGCAACAAGGCGGGCCTCGTCGGTGCCGCGGACCTGGCCCGGGAGCCCGACCCGATCATGTGACGCCGGTCCGGTGACATCGCTGTCCGCACGGCCGCGCCCGCCGAGCCCGCACCCCGGGACGGCGGGCTTCGTCGTATGTTGGCGACCATGGCGATTTCGACCCCGCTGCTGCCCAACTCCCGGACCGAATCGGACGGTTCCGCCGTCATCCGGGTCCTCAGCTACAACATCCGCTCGATGCGCGACGACACCGCCGCACTGGCCCGTGTGATCAGCGCCTGCGCACCCGATCTGGTCCTGGTCCAGGAGGCCCCCCGCTTCTTCCGCTGGCGCAAGAAGCTGGCCCGGCTCGCGGCCGCCTCCGGCCAGGTGGTCCTCACCGGCGGCGGCACCGCCGCGGGACCGGCGATCCTGTGCACCCTCCGCGCCACCGTCGAGCGCACCGAGGACGTCCTGCTGCCGCTCACCCCCGGCCAGCACCGGCGCGGGTTCGCCACCGCCGTCGTCCGCTTCGGCGGCGTCCGGCTGGGCGTCCTGAGCTGTCACCTCTCCCTGCAGAAGGACGAGCGGTACGAGCAGAGCGGCCTGCTCCTGGACCGGCTCGCCGGCCTCGGCACGGACCACGCGATCGCGGGGGGCGACATGAACGAACGTCCCGGCGGCCCCGCCTTCCAGCGGCTGACCGAGGGCCTTCAGGACTGCCGGACCACCGTCCCGTGGGGCGGTGAGTACACGTTCAACCCCGTCACCCCCTTCCAGCGCATCGACGCGATCTTCGCGACGAAGGGGGTCGAGGTACTGGGTTGTGGTGTCCCGCTGGGCCAACCGGGTGTGACGGAGACAGACCTGAGGGCGGCCACGGACCATCTGCCGGTCCTGGCCGCCCTCCGGATCCCCGCGAGTTAGTCGCCCGCCGGGACGTGGTGGACCGCGTGAGCTAGACGACCGCTCCGCGCCCCGGGTCCCCCTCGTCCTCGTCGTCCGTCTTCATGCGCATCACCAGCGTGGCGAACCCGCCCAGGAAGCCGCCGATGCCGACCGTGGTCAGCCACCAGGTCATCTCCCAGCCGAGCAGGACCGCCAGGAGAAGGAGCAGCGGGCCACCGATCACCCCGAGCCAGGCGAACTTGGCGGTCACGTCGGCGGCGGGCAGGGGCGGCGGCTCCGGCGGGACGAAGTGGCCCTCGTCGTCCTCGTCGAAGTCCGACTCGGCCGGCTCGGGCGCCGGGTAGTCGCGCGGGCCGACGCCGGGGGCGAAGGAGACGGAGCCGCCGAGCGGCTCCGCAGGCTTCTTCTCCTCCGCCTTCGGCGGTTTGGAGGAAGGCTCGGCCGACGGCGCGTCATTGGTCTCCGGCTCCAACAGGGCCAGATCCTCGATGGACTTGAAGGGTTTGGCACCCGGAGGGTCCTTGGGCTCTTCGCCGTACCCCTCGACGATCGCCGCCCACGCGGCGGCCTCGTCGAACGGGACGCCCTGCTCTTCGGGTTCGCGGTCCTCGCGATCCGAGTCGTGCTCAGCCACCTGCGGCCGTCCCTTCCTTGCCGACACTGGGTGCGAGCCGGCCGATGAACGCGAGGCTCTCCTCGAAGATCCGGTCCGCGTCGTGGTCCAACGTCGCGACGTGGTAGCTCTGTTCCAGCAGGATCTCCGTCACGTCCCGTGAGGAGACGCGGCCGAGGATCCGGGCCGAGTCGGCCGGCGGCACCACGTGGTCCTGCGGGCTGCGCAGCAGCAACAGCGGCTGGGTGACCTGCGGCAGCTCGCGGTCGACCTGCCGGAACAGGTTCCGCAGGGCATAGGCGGCGTGCAGCGGCACCCGGTCGTAGCCCAGCTCCTCGCTGCCCTCCTTCGCGATGTCGCTGGCGATGCCCTTCGTCGACGGCACGAGATGGCGGACCACCGGAAGGGCGTGGGCCGCGACGCCGTGCATCCTGTTCGCCGGGTTGACGACGATCACGCCGCTGATCGCGTCCCCGTGCTTGGCCGCGAGGCGCAGCGCGAGGGTGCCGCCCATGGAGAGGCCGGCCACGAACACCTCGGCGCAGCGCTCGCGCAGGGCCCGCAGCTCGCGGTCCACCTCCGCGTACCAGTCCTGCCAGCCGGTGAGCTGCATGTCCTCCCAGCGGGTGCCGTGGCCGGGCAGCAGCGGCAGCGAGACCGTGAGTCCGTGCGCGGCGAGATGCTGTGCCCAGGGGCGCAGCGACTGGGGGGAACCGGTGAAACCGTGACAGAGGAGGACCCCTGCCTGACCGCCCTCGTGGCGGTACGGCTCGGCTCCAGGAAGGACCGGCACCTTCGGTCTCCTGTTCATGAGAGTGGCGGTTCATGGGAGTGGCGGTTCATCGACGTCACGTGAAGTCCAGGTGATTCACCGTACGCGACCGCACTGACACCGACCAGGGTCGTCGGCTCCTTTGGCGGCAGGCCGCGTTAAGGTCTGATCTACAGACACAGGAGGCACTCGGTTGTTGTACGGCACGATGAAGGTCGCCATCGGGGGACCGCTGAAGGTCGCCTTCAGACCCTGGGTGGAAGGCCTGGAGAACATTCCGGCCGAGGGCCCCGCGATCCTGGCGAGCAACCACCTGTCCTTCTCCGACTCGTTCTTCCTGCCCGCGGTCCTGGACCGCAAGGTGACCTTCATCGCGAAGGCCGAGTACTTCACCACCCCCGGCATCAAGGGCCGGCTGACGGCCGCCTTCTTCAAGGGCGTCGGCCAGCTCCCGGTGGACCGCTCAGGCGCGCGCGGCGCGGGTGAGGCGGCGATCCAGAGCGGTCTGGACGTCCTGGCGCGCGGTGAGCTGTTCGGGATCTACCCGGAGGGCACGCGCTCGCCCGACGGCCGTCTCTACCGCGGCAAGCCCGGCGGCCTCGCGCGCGTGGCGCTCGCCTCCGGCGCCCCGGTGATCCCGGTCGCGATGATCGACACCGAGAAGATCCAGCCGCCGGGCAAGGTCATGCCCAAGCTGATGCGCCCGGGCATCCGCATCGGCAAGCCCCTCGACTTCAGCCGCTACCAGGGCATGGAACACGACCGCTTCGTCCTGCGCGCCGTGACCGACGAGGTCATGTACGAGATCATGAAGCTCTCCGGCCAGGAGTACGTCGACATCTACGCCACCGCCGCCAAACGCCAGCTCGCGGAGGCGACGAAGGCGGTCAAGGAAGCGGAGAAGGCCGCGAAGGCGGCACTGACCCAGTCCGAGAAACAGAGGGCGGCGGCGGGCGAGGTCCGGTCCGGTGCGGCGGCAGCGGGTGTGACGCCGGCCGACACTGTGGCACCGGACGAGGCCGACCCGGACAAGTCCGCAGAGGGTACGGCAGCGGGCGAGCCGGCAGCAGCCGAGGTCGCGGCGGACGAGTCGGCAGCCGGAAAGGCAGCAGCGGCGGAGGATTCGGCGCAGGTCGACGCTGCGGCATCGGACGAGCCCGAGGCGGGCGAGTCCGTGGCGGTCGAGCCCTCGGCTGATGACGCGGCAGCCGGCTCGGCGCACGCCGGCGACACGACCGCGGTGGGCGAGCCGGCAGCGGCGTCCGCGCGCGAGCTGCCGACGGACCCACCCGTACCGAGCGAGCCGTCGGCAGACACCCCGGCAGCCCCCAAGCCGTCGTCGGCCGGGAAACCCGCCGAAGCCGATCGGTAGAAGTCCGGGTCCTGGGCGTCGGGACACGGCAGGCTGGGGGCGTGCGGGTGGTTGCGCAAGGGCGCGCGGGAGTGCGTGGAGGGGGACAGGGCATGGCCAAGCGCGAGCAAGTGATGAGGATGTCGGTCGAGCAGCCGCTGTGGCGCGCGCTGACCGCGTACCGGGTGCTCACGATGCTGTACGCGGTCGGCCTGTTCGCCACCGCCTACGACGAGTACGACCGGGCCGGGATCGCCATCGCGTACTTCGTCGTCCTGTTCGTCTGGACCCTCGCCACCCTGCCCCGCATCCAGAACGCCGTCGCCTGCACCAAGCGCTTCCTCGCCGTCGACCTCTCCATCGCGCTCATCGGCATCCTGCTCACCCCGCTCGTCGCCGACGACCACCACGTCAACAGCGGCGGACCCACCCTGCCTTCGATATGGACCGCGGGATCCGTCCTCGCGTTCGCCATCAAAGGCGGCTGGCGCTGGGCCGCCTTCGCCTCCACGCCCGTCGCCGTCGCCAACCTGATCGAGCGCGGCTCCCCCGCCCGCGACACCGTCCACAACGTGATCCTCGTCTGGGTCGCCTCCATCGCCATCGGCTACGTCGTCGAGGTCGCCCGCGCCTCCGAGCGCACCCTCGCCCGCGCCCTGGAGATCGAGGCCGCCACCCGGGAGCGGGAGCGGCTGGCCCGGGACATCCACGACGGTGTGCTCCAGGTGCTGGCCATGGTGCAGCGGCGCAGTCTGAGCCTGGGCGGCGAGGCGGCCGAGCTGGGCCGGATGGCCGGCGAGCAGGAGGTCGCGCTGCGCATGCTGGTCTCCGGCGGCCTGGTGCCCGTATCGCACGCTTCGGAGGACGCGGCCCAGGGCGCGGTCGTACGAGCGGTGGAGGCGCCCGAGGAGGACGACGGTCCCGTCGATCTGCGGACCCTGCTCGCCCCCTACGCCGCCGCGAAGGTCGGCTTCGCCGAGCCCGGCGCGCCCGTGCCGCTGCCCGCGCCGGCCGCGCGGGAACTGGCCGCCGCCGTCGGGGCCGCCCTGGACAACGTCCACCGGCACGCCGGCGAGGACGCGCGCGCGTGGATCCTGATCGAGGACGAACCCGACGAGGTCGTGGTGACCGTACGGGACGACGGACCCGGCATCCCCGAGGGACGGCTCGCCCAGGCCGAGGGGGAGGGCCGGCTGGGGGTCGCCCTGTCGATCCGCGGCCGGCTGCGCGAACTCGGCGGCAGCGCCGAACTGATCTCGGTGCCCGGCCAGGGCACGGAGGTCGAGCTGAAGGTGCCCAAAGAACCCAAGACGGACCGTGCGAAGGACGGGAAGGCGGAGCGGCGATGAGTGAGCAGGGCCCGATCAGGGTCATGGTGGTCGACGACCACCCGATGTGGCGCGACGCCGTCGCCCGCGACCTGGCCGCGTCCGGCTTCGAGGTGGTCGCCACCGCGGGCGACGGCGACCAGGCCGTACGCCGCGCGAAGGCCGTCGGCCCCGACGTCCTCGTCCTCGACCTCAACCTGCCGCTGAAGCCCGGGGTCCAGGTCTGCAAGGAGCTGGTCGGCCACAACCCCGCCCTGCGCGTCCTGGTCCTGTCCGCGAGCGGCGAGCACGCCGACGTCCTGGAGGCCGTGAAGTCCGGCGCGACCGGCTACCTCCTCAAGTCCGCGTCGACCGAGGAACTGCTGGACGCGGTGCGCCGCACGGCCGTCGGCGACCCGGTGTTCACGCCGGGCCTGGCCGGACTGGTCCTCGGCGAGTACCGCCGCCTCGCCTCCGACCCGGCACCGGCCGCCGGCAGCGACGAGCCCAAGGCCCCGCAGCTCACCGACCGCGAGACCGAGGTGCTGCGCCTGGTCGCCAAGGGCCTGAGCTACAAGCAGATCGCCGAACGCCTGGTCATCTCCCACCGCACGGTCCAGAACCACGTACAGAACACCCTCGGCAAGCTCCAGCTGCACAACCGGGTCGAGCTGGTCCGGTACGCCATCGAGCGCGGTCTGGACGACGAGTAGCGGCACGCGCGCGCCGAGAAACGGCCGAACAGGCCGACGCTTCAGCGGAATTGACCTTCCCACCCATCCCGCTGTGACCTGGATCACCATTAGCGTGGCTGTCACAGGAAACTGCGGCGAAGGGAATCTTCCATGCGCGTCGGAGTACTGACCGGAGGCGGCGACTGCCCCGGGCTCAACGCCGTCATCCGGGGCATCGTCCGCAAGGGCGTTCAGGAGTACGGCTACGACTTCGTCGGCTTCCGGGACGGCTGGCGGGGTCCACTGGAGAACGACAGCGTGCGTCTCGACATCCCCGCCGTGCGCGGCATCCTGCCCCGCGGCGGCACCATCCTCGGCTCCTCCCGCACCAACCCCCTCAAACAGGAGGACGGCATCCGCCGGGTCAAGGAGAACCTGGCCGAGCAGGAGGTCGAGGCGCTCATCGTGATCGGCGGCGAGGACACCCTCGGCGTCGCCGCGAAACTGTCCGACGACCACGGCGTGCCCTGTGTGGGCGTGCCCAAGACCATCGACAACGACCTCTCCGCCACCGACTACACCTTCGGCTTCGACACCGCGGTCGGCATCGCCACCGAGGCCATCGACCGCCTGCACACCACCGCCGAGTCCCATATGCGCGTCCTGGTCTGCGAGGTGATGGGCCGCCACGCGGGCTGGATAGCGATCCACTCCGGCCTCGCCGGCGGCGCCAACGTCATCCTCATCCCCGAACAGCGCTTCGACGTCGAGCAGGTGTGCTCCTGGATCACCTCCCGTTTCCAGGCCACGTACGCCCCGATCGTGGTCGTCGCCGAGGGCGCGATGCCCAAGGACGGCGACATGGTGCTCAAGGACGGGACGCTGGACTCCTTCGGGCACGTCCGGCTCTCCGGGGTCGGCGAGTGGCTGGCCAAGGAGATCGAGAAGCGCACCGGCCACGAGGCCCGCACCACCGTCCTCGGACACATCCAGCGCGGCGGCACGCCCAGCGCCTTCGACCGCTGGCTCGCCACCCGCTTCGGCCTGCACGCCATCGACGCCGTCCACGACGGTGACTTCGGCAAGATGGTCGCCCTGCGCGGCACGGACATCGTCCGCGTCCCGATCGCGGAGGCCACGGCCCAGCTGAAGACGGTGGATCCGGCGCTGTACGAGGAGGTGGGGGTCTTCTTCGGCTGACCTCCTCGACCGACCGGCGCGGGTGGGTCATGGGTCGCGAATGCGCCGCATCGCGCCCATGACCCATCAGGCCGCCTACTTCGCCGAGGGGGTCCTCGTGCCGCGCAGCTGACCGATCAACTCCCTTACCACCGCTGCCCCGTTGAGCGTCAGCACCGACTCCGGGTGGAACTGCACGCCCGCGAATCCGGGTGCGCGCAGGGCGTGCACCTCACCGCCCGCGGCCCGGCTCACCTCGATCCCGTGCGCGGCCAGCTCGGTCAGCTCCTCGTCGTCGCAGCGCGCCACGAAGCTGTTGTAGAAGCCGACGGTCTCGGTCCGTCCGAACAGGTCGATCGCCGTCTGCGCGCCCTGGTACGGGACTTCCTTCCGTACGATCTCCAGGCCCAGCTCGGCCGCGATCAGCTCGTGCCCGAGGCAGACGCCGAGCACGCCGTGCCGGTTGTCCTGAAGGACCCGCGCGGTCAGGTCCCGCAGGAACCTCATCTTGGGGTCGGCCGTGTCGGAGGGGTCGCCGGGACCGGGGCCGAGGACGACCGGGCCCTCGTGCGCGAGCACCGCCTCCCGCAGTCCCGGCTCGTCGTACCGCCGCACGGTGACATCGAGCCCGCCGGAGCGCAGCACGTGCGCGAGCATCGCCGTGAACGTGTCCTCGCCGTCGACGACCAGGGCGTGTCCCTCCAGGGCGTCCGTCCGCTCCTGCATCCGCAGCCAAAAGGGGGCGAGGGAGGCCCGGCGCCCGTCGAGCGCGGCACGCACGCGTGGATCGTCGGCGAGACTCACGCGCGCGTGCTCCTCGCGCGGCCGTGCGGGACGTACGCCCAGGGCCGCCAGCACACCCGCCGCCTTCGCGTGGGTCTCCGCGACCTCGCTCGCCGGGTCCGAACCGCGCACGAGGGTCGCGCCGACCGGCACGCGCAGGCGCCCGTCGGCGGAGATGTCGGCGGTGCGGATGAGGATGGGGGAGTCGAGGGTCTGGGCTCCGCCGGAGTCCCGGCCGAGCAGCGCGAGCGCGCCCGCGTAGTAGCCGCGGCCCACACCGTCCCGCCCGAGGGGCTCATACCGCTCGATGACCCGGCAGGCGTTCTGCACGGGCGACCCGGTGACGGTCGCCGCGAACATGGTCTCCTTCAGGACCTCCCGCGCGTCCAGGGACGACTTGCCGCGCAACTCGTACTCCGTGTGCGCGAGATGGGCCATCTCCTTCAGCCGCGGTCCGATCACGACCCCGCCCATGTCGCCGACGGTGCACATCATCTTGAGCTCCTCGTCGACGACCATCGACAGCTCCTCGATCTCCTTGCCGTCGGCGAGGAAGCCCAGCAGGTGCTCGGGGGTGGGTCCTTCGGCGGGATAGCGGTACGTGCCGCTGATCGGGTTCATCACGACCGTGCCGCCGGACATCCGCACGTGCACCTCGGGGCTCGCGCCGACCAGCGTGCGCTCCCCGGTGTGCACGACGAACGTCCAGTACGCGCCCCGCTCGCCCTGGAGCAGCCGCCGGAACAGCGCGAGCGCGTCGGCCCGCCCGAATCCCGGGATCGCGCCCTCGTACGTCCGCCGGATCACGAAGTTGGCGCCCTCGCCGCTGCCGATCTCCTCGCGCAGCACGCGCCCGACGATCCCGGCGTACTCCTCGTCGGCCACGTCGAAACCGCCGTCCTCGACGCGCACGTCGTGCGCCGGGAGTTGGGCCAGCGCGTCGGTGAGCGGGATCCCGTACGACTCCTCGGGAACCAGGACCGCCAGTGGCGTGCCGTCGTCGCGGACGTCGAAGCCGCGTTCCCGGATCTGCCGGAAGGGGATCAGGGCCAGGCCCTCGTCGGGGAGGTCGGCGAGGCGGTCGTAGGTGGTGACCGGGCCGCGGAACACCTCGACGGTGTTCTCGTCGTGGCCCGGTGTGCGCCGGCGCAGCAGGGCGAAAGGGCGGTCGTCGTGCAGCAGCTGTGTCAGGTCCATGGTTCCTCTGCCATCTGATCGGTGAGGAACGACCCCGGAAACGCCGAAGGCCGCCCTCGGGCGGCCTTCGCGAAGTCTTGCGTACGCGCAGTCAGTGGGCCGCCGGATGAGCGGTCCACCACCAGTTCTGGGTCGAGTGCGCGAACATGCGACGCACCTTACCCCACGTGCACCCGAGCGCGAGGTGTCTCATCTGTCGAGCCGCGCGGAAGCAGTTGGACACGACCCCGTAATGTTGAGGCGTGACCGTGAACGCTAAGACCAGCGCGAGCGCTGGCAACACCTGGCGAGATCTGCCCGCGGCGCAGCAGCCCGAGTACCCCGACACCGAGGCTCTGCGCGCAGTGATCGCGGACCTCGAGTCGTATCCGCCGCTCGTCTTCGCGGGCGAGTGCGACCAGCTGCGCGCCCGGTTGGCTGCCGTCGCCAAGGGAGAGGCGTTCCTCCTCCAGGGCGGCGACTGCGCCGAGGCCTTCGACGCGGTGTCCGCCGACCACATCCGTAACAAGCTCAAGACCCTGCTCCAGATGGGCGCCGTGCTGACGTACGCCGCCTCGGTGCCGGTGGTCAAGGTCGGGCGCATCGCCGGCCAGTACTCCAAGCCGCGCTCCAAGAGCACCGAGACGCGCAACGGCGTGACGCTGCCCACCTACCGCGGCGACTCGGTCAACGGCTTCGCCTTCGACGAGAAGTCCCGCATCCCGGACCCCGAGCGCCTCAAGCGGATG
This sequence comes from Streptomyces sp. NPDC092369, assembly GCF_044755245.1. Classification (NCBI taxonomy): domain Bacteria; kingdom Bacillati; phylum Actinomycetota; class Actinomycetes; order Kitasatosporales; family Streptomycetaceae; genus Streptomyces; species Streptomyces sp. NPDC092369. The sequence goes on along the minus strand of NZ_JBIVQP010000002.1, from coordinate 461,063 downwards.
TACAACGCCTCGGCGTCGACGCTCAACCTGGTCCGCGCGTTCACCACCGGCGGCTACGCCGATCTGCGCCAGGTGCACGCCTGGAACCAGGACTTCGTGAAGTCCTCCCCGTCCGGCCAGCGCTACGAGCAGCTCGCGCGCGAGATCGACAGCGCGCTGAACTTCATGCGGGCCTGCGGCACGGACCCGGAGGAGTTCAAGACCGTCGAGTTCTACTCCTCGCACGAGGCGCTGCTGCTCGACTACGAGTCCGCTCTGACCAGGGTCGACTCCCGCACCGGGCAGCTGTACGACGTCTCCGGGCACATGGTGTGGGTCGGTGAGCGCACCCGTCAGCTGGACGGCGCGCACATCGAGTTCGCCTCGCGGATCCGCAACCCGATCGGCATCAAGCTGGGCCCGACGACGACGGCCGAGGACGCGCTGCAGTACATCGAGCGCCTCGACCCCGACCGTGAGCCCGGCCGGCTGACCTTCATCGTCCGCATGGGCGCCGACAAGGTCCGCGACCGGCTCCCCGAGCTGGTGGAGAAGGTCACGGCGTCCGGCGCGGTGGTGGCCTGGATCACGGACCCGATGCACGGCAACACCTACGAGGCGGCCTCCGGTCACAAGACCCGCCGCTTCGACGACGTGCTCGACGAGGTCAAGGGCTTCTTCGAGGTCCACAAGGGCCTGGGCACCCACCCGGGCGGCATCCACGTCGAGCTCACCGGCGACGACGTCACCGAGTGCGTGGGCGGCGGCGACGAGATCTTCGTCGACGACCTGCACCAGCGCTACGAGACGGCCTGCGACCCGCGGCTCAACCGCAGCCAGTCGCTTGACCTGGCCTTCCTCGTCGCCGAGATGTACAGGGACCAGTAGCAGATCAGTATCGGATTCACCTGTTACAGCAGTGTGCCGTGGGGCGGGGATCACATACGATCCCCGCCCCACGGCACTTTTGTGGCACGTGCGCGGCGGGTAAGGTTAGGTTAGCCTCACCGATTGTCGGGATGGCACGACTGATTTCGAACCCGCCCGGGAGGTGACCCGCGTGTACGTCTGCAACTGCTTCGGTGTGACCGAGGCGCAGGTCGCGAAGCACGCGGAGGGCGGTGCCTGCACCCCCCGGCAGATAGCGTCGGCCTGCAAGGCGGGCACCGACTGCGGGTCGTGCGTACGCCGTATCCAGGCGCTGCTGGGCCGGGGTGCCTGTCCGCGCAGCGAGCCTGCCGACCGGGGCGAGCCGGTGCTCACGGGGCTGGCCGCCACGGCGCCGGCCGCGCGGGCCGAGCTGGAGGACGCCGCCTAGGGCACACCTGGGACTTGCCCTGGGATCCGAGAGGTCTCAGCTGGGCTGCTCGATCTGCTGCGCGATGTAGAGCGCCTCGCCGAGCTGCTCGATCAGCTGGAGCTGGGTGTCGAGGTAGTCGATGTGGTGCTCCTCGTCCTCGAGGATGTCCTCGAAGATGTTCGCCGACGTGATGTCGCCCTTGGCGCGCATCACCTCGATCCCGCGCTTGAGGCGGTCGATCGCCTCGACCTCCACCTGCCGGTCCGCCTGGAACATCTCGGTGACCGTCTGACCGACCCGGACGTGGAACAGCCGCTGGTAGTTCGGCAGACCGTCGAGCATCAGGATGCGCTCGGTGATCTTGTCCGCGTGCTTCATCTCGTCGATGGATTCTTCACGCGTGTACTTGGCGAGCTTGGTCCAGCCGTTGTTGTCCTGGATGCGGTAGTGCAGCCAGTACTGGTTGATCGCGGTCAGCTCACCGGTGAGCTGCTCGTTCAGGAACTCGAGGACCTCGGGGTCGCCCTGCATCGCAGAGGCTCCTTCCAAAACAAGGGGAACTGGCGGGTTGCGCCGCATCCTTGCACCGCGAACGGAAGATCGTCCAGTAAGTCTTCACTTAGTAAGTAAGGGCAGGCTTAGTCCGATTTCGGGCGGATTGAGAGGATGTTGGTCCGATGCACCGCCTCCGGTCTGTCAGGATGGAGGGCATGGGTCAGTCGGTGCAGCGGGGAAGCGGTGAAGCGGCCCACTTCGAGCTACCGCCGGGTCAGCGACTGCAACGCGGCTGGCCGGTCACCCATTACGGCCCCGTCCCCAAGTTCCGGCCCGAGCGCTGGGAGTTCCGGGTCTTCGGCGCCACCGCGGACAGCGAGAAACACTGCTGGAACCACGAGGAGTTCACGGCTCTGCCGTACGACACCGTCGTGGGCGACCTGCACTGCGTCACGAAGTTCAGCATGCTCGGCGCCGAATGGGGCGGCATTCCCGCCCGGGCGATCCTGGACATCGCCCCGCCCGCGCAGGCGGTCACGCATGTGATGGTCTGGGCCGAGTACGGCTTCAGCTCCAACCTCCGCCTCGCCGACTTCGCCGCCGAGAGCACGATCTTCGCCACCCACAAGGACGGCGAACTGCTGACCGCGGAGCACGGCTTCCCGCTGCGCCTGGTCGTCCCCCATCTGTACGCATGGAAGGGACCCAAATGGGTCCGCGGCGTGGAGTACATGACCGCCGACCGCCGGGGTTTCTGGGAAGAGCGCGGCTACCACAACGTCGGTGACCCGTGGCGGGAGCAGCGGTACTCCTATCAGGAGGAGCTGGGGGACGGGCCCGAGGTCTGACGCTCAGTGGTGGTACTGGTGCACCACCGCGTGCCCCTTGCCCCGGCCGATCATCCACTTGTTGACCGGCACGGTGACCACGAAGGCGATCACCAGGGAGAGCGCCAGCGAGACCCAGAACAACGCGTCGGCCAGGTCCGCGTCCATCGCGTCCGGCCACAGCACGATGACGCCGTTGTCGATCAGCTCCATGACCGCGATCGACAGGGTGTCGGCGGCCAGCGCCACCCGGAACGCGGCGCGGAAGCCGAGGCCCGCCTTCAGCACTCCGCGCAGGGTGAGCGAGTAGCCGAAGAAGAACGCCAGGACGATCGCGAGGATCGTGGTCGGCAGGTTTCCCCAGCCGAACGCCGTGCCGATGACCATGCCGAGCACCTCGCCGATGGCACAGCCCGTGAGGCAGTGGAGGGTGGCCTGGACGGCGGTCTGCCAACTGGCGCCGCCGGTCGGCTGGTGCTGATGCTCGTGCCGGCCGTGGTCGTGCTGCTGGTCATGGCCGTGGTGCTGCTCGTGGCCGTGGTGCTGGTCGCGTTGCTGGTCGTGGTGTGCGTGTGCCTCGTGCTCCATGAGTGCCCCCAACGTCAGGTAGCGGTTCCTGCCTCACGCGGGAACCGTATACCCCCAGGGGGTATTTCCGACAGGTCGCGCCGGCTACGCGTCCCGGAGTTTCTTCAGCCGTTCCACGTCCGCCGCGTGGCCCTCCTTGCCGCCGGGTGTCTCGATGACCAGGGGAACGCCCTCGGTCGCCGGGTGGGTCGTCAGCGCGCGGAACGGCTCCTCGCCGATGTGGCCGGAGCCGATGTTCTCGTGCCGGTCCTTGTGCGCGCCCACGACGTCCTTGGAGTCATTGGCGTGGATCAGCTTGAGGCGGCCCTCGCCGACGGTGTCCACCAGCAGGTCGAGGGTCTGGTGCATGCCGGACGGGCCGGTCAGGTCGTGGCCCGCCGCGAAGATGTGGCAGGTGTCCAGGCAGACGCCCAGCTTCGGGTGCGCGTCCAGCGCCTCGAAGTACGGCCCGAAGTCCCAGGTCCGCGAGCACAGCGAGAAACCCTGTCCGGCCGTCGACTCCAGCAGCAGGAACGGGTCGTCGTCGTGGGTGAGTTCGTCGAGCAGCGGCAGCATGTGCTCGCGCACCTGACGCAGGGCCACGGACCGCTCCCGGCCCCCGGTCGCGCTGCCCGTGTGCATGACCACGCCGAGCGCCCCGATCTCCCGCCCCCGGCGCAGCGAGTGCCGCAGCGACTCCACCGACCTCTCGGCGGTGGCCTCGGTGTGCGAGCCGAAGTTGATCAGATACGGGGCATGGACGTACGCCGGGATCGACTCGGCCTCGCAGGCCGCGCGGAACTCCTCGTCCTGGCGCGGATTGCCGTCCGGCGTGGCCCAGCCGCGCGGGTTGGCGACGAAGACCTGCACGGTCTCGGCCTGCACCTCACGGGCGTAGGACAGCCCTACGGAGTTCAGACCGCCGGCCACGGGCACGTGACCGCCGACGGGGTTGCGGGAGGGGAACGGGCTCTTCACCGGTCCAGGGTGTCATGCGGTACGACCCGTTCCGGCACCGCGTCCTTGGGCGGGCGGCCCTCGTCCTGCGCCGGGCCGCCCGCGATGATCAGCGGATCTCGATGGTGATCGTCGACCCCTTGGGCGCCGTCTCCCCACCCTCCACGGACTGGCTCTTGACGGTGTCACCGAACAGGCCGAGCAGACCACGGTCCTCGTCGACCTGGAAGCCGGCGTCCTCCAGTGCCTGCTTCGCGTCGTCGACGCTGTCGCCGGTGACGTCCGGGACCTCGACCTGCTCCGGGCCCTTGGACACGGTCAGCGTCACCGTGTCGCCCTCGCCGGCCTGGCTGTCGGCCTCCGGGGTCTGCGCGGCGACCTGGCCCTCGTCGTACTCGGAGTTGACCCGCTCGGCGGCGACCTCGACCTTCAGGCCCGCCTCCTCCAGGTCGGCCTTCGCGTCGTCCAAGTCCTCGCCGGTGACGTCCGGGACGTCGACCGCGCTGCCCTTGCTGACCTTCAGCGCGATCGCCGCGCCGGCGTGCCGCTCGGTGCCCTCCGCCGGGTCCGTGGAGATCACGGCACCCTTGGGGACGTCGTCGTCGAACTCCCGGGTGACCATGCCCGGTTCGAGGCCGTCCGTCTTCAGCCGGGCCTTCGCCTTGTCGAGGGCGTAGCCCTTCAGCGAGGGGACCGGCACGATCTCCGGGCCGTCGGAGATCGTCAGGGACACCGAGGCGTTGTCGCGGATCCGGGTGCCGGGCACGGGGTCCGTGCTGATGACCGTGCCCCGCTTCACCGTGTCGCTGTAGGCGTGCTTGACCGACCCGAGGTCCAGACCGGCGTCGCTGAGCTGCTCGCTCGCCTGGACCTGTGTCTTCGCCAGCACCGCCGGGACCTTGGTGAACTGGCCGGAGTTGATGTACCAGAGGCCCGTGCCGACGCCGAGGACCAGCAGGATCGCGACGACGATCGCGAGCGGCCCGCGCCGGACACCGCGGCCCGTGCGCCGCCTGGGCGGCAGGGGCGGGGGCGAGGCCAGCACGCTGGTGTGGTGCAGGTCCCGCCGTTCCTCGTCCTCGTTCACCGGCAGCCGGCGTGGCACGGTCAGCGAGCGCGGGATCACGCTCGTACGGTCCTCGGCGATGTCCCGGTCCGTCGTGAGCGCCTGGGGCGGGATCGCGTCGAGCTGGTCCTCGCGGAGGGCGGCGCGCGTCTCACGGGCGTGCGCGAGCAGCGCCACCGCGTCGTAGGGGCGCAGCTCGGGGGTGCGGGCGGTGGCCGTGGCGACCAGCTCGTCCAGCTCGTACGCCAGACCCGGCACGACGGCCGAGGGCGGGGGCACGTCCTCGTGGATGTGCTTGTAGAGGACGGTGGCGGGGGAGTCGCCGTAGTGCGGGCGCTCGCCGGTCAGCATCTCGTACAGGACGACACCGCACGCGTACACGTCGACGCGGGGGTCGGCGGTGCCGCGCTCGATCTGCTCGGGCGCGAGGTAGGAGACGGTGCCGAGGACGGCGTTGGTGGTGCTGGTGACCGTGTCCACGGAACGGACGAGCCCGAAGTCGGCGACCTTGACCCGGCCGTCGTCCCCTATGAGCACGTTCTCCGGCTTCATGTCCCGGTGCACGAACCCCGCGCGGTGCGCGGCGCCGAGCGCCGCCAGCACCGGCTCCAGGATGTCCAGGGCGGCGCGCGGCTGCAGCGCCCCGCGCTCGCGCAGCACGTCGCGCAGGGTGCAGCCGGCGACGTACTCCATGGCGAGATAGACGTACGATCCCTCGGCGCCCTGGTCGAAGACCTGCACCACGTTCGGGTGGGCCAGCCGGGCGACCGACTTGGCCTCGCGGATGAACCGGTCGACGAACGAGACGTCGGCCGCGAGCGCGGGGTGCATCACCTTCAGCGCGAGCACGCGGTCGAGGCGGGTGTCCACGGCCCGGTAGACCGTGGCCATCCCGCCGACCGCGATCCGCGCGTCCACGCGGTAGCGCCCGTCGAGCACCTGCCCGACCAGAGGGTCCTGAAGGGTCGTATCCACGCAGGTGAGTGTACGAGCCGGGACCGACAGGCCTCTCGGTTCGGGCGATTTCGGGGCGTTACTGCAGCCGAGCTGTGACGGACGTCCCACCGGATTCCGGCCATGCTCGAACGTGTGTTCAGAACGCGGGGCGCTCCGGATCCAGCCGCGCCAGCCCCTCCGTCGGGGACGAGGCGTCCGCGAAATGGCGCCGGGGAATGCGCCCCGCGAGGCGGGCCAGCCGCCCCGCCTCCACCGCGTGCCGCATCGCCTCGGCCATCAGCTGGGGCTCCTGCGCGCGGGTCACCGCCGAGGCGAGCATCACACCCGCGCAGCCCAGCTCCATCGCGAGCGCCGCGTCCGAGGCGGTGCCCGCGCCCGCGTCCAGGATCACCGGCACGCGCGCGTGCTCGACGATCAGCTGGAAGTTGTGCGGGTTGCGGATGCCGAGCCCGGAGCCGATGGGCGAGCCGAGCGGCATGACCGCCGCGCAGCCGACGTCCTCCAGCTTGCGGGCGAGGACCGGGTCGTCGTTCGTGTAGGGCAGCACCGTGAAGCCGTCGTCGACCAGGGTCTCGGCCGCGTCGAGCAGTTCGATCGGGTCGGGCAGCAGGGTGCGCTCGTCGGCGATGACTTCAAGTTTGACCAGATCGGTGCCGAGCGCCTCGCGCGCGAGGCGGGCGGTGAGGACGGCCTCGCCCGCGGTGAAGCAGCCGGCCGTGTTGGGCAGCACCCGGATGCCGAGCCGGTCCAGGACCGACAGCACCGAGCCGTGCACCGAGGGGTCCACGCGGCGCATCGCGACCGTCGTGAGCTCCGTGCCGGAGGCCACCAGCGACCGTTCCAGGACGTCCAGGCTGGGGGCGCCTCCGGTGCCCATGATCAGGCGGGAGGTGAAGGACGTACCGCCGAGGACGAAGGGGTCGTCGGCCATGGGTCAGCCTCCTTGGACGGCGGTGAGGACCTCGACGCGGTCCCCCTCGGCGAGGGACGTCGAGGACCACTGCCCGCGCGGGACGACGGTCTCGTTCAGGGCGGCGGCCACTCCCGAGGGGGCCGGGGTGAGGGCGCGTACGACGGTGTCGAGGGCCGTGCCGGGAGCGAACTCCCGGGACTCCCCGTTGACGGAGATGTTCATGCGGGCTGCTCCAGGAGCGCGAAACGCTTCGGGGTGAAGGGGCGGGCCTCGTCCGGGAGTTCACCGGTGGCGAGGGCGTGCGCCAGGGCGTCGCCGGTGACCGGGGTCAGCAGCACGCCGTTGCGGTAGTGCCCGGTGGCCAGCAGCAGCCCGGCGAGGGCGGTCGGGCCGAGCAGCGGGGCGTTGTCGGGGGAGCCGGGGCGCAGTCCCGCGCGGGTCTCCGTCAGCGGCAGCTCGGTGATGCCGGGGACCAGCTCGTGCGCGTCCCGCAGCAGCTCGTACACCCCGCCCGCGGTGACCGTCGTGTCCCAGCCCAGCTCCTCGCTGGTGGCGCCGACGACCAGCTCGCCGTTCTCGCGCGGCACCAGATAGACGTGGCTGCCGCGGACCATCGCGCGCACGGTACGGCTCAGGAAGGGCGCGTAGCGCCGCGGCACGGTGAGCCGCAGCACCTGGCCCTTCACCGGGCGCACCGGCGGCAGCACCTCGTCCGGCACCCCCGCGAGCCGCCCGCTGAGGCTGCCGGCGGCCAGCACGACCTGGTCCGCGTCCAGTTCGGTGCCGTCCGCGGTGGTGACCCCGGCGGCCCGGTCCCGTACGACCCGCAGGCGCTCGGTCCAGGTGCGGTGGAAGGTCACGCCGGCCCGCTCGCAGGCGGTCACCAGCGCGCCTGCCAGGCGCCGGGGGTCGATCTGGTGGTCGCCGTCGACACGCAGACCCCCGCGCACGCCCGGCGCGAGCATCGGCTCCAGGCGCCGGCATTCGCGCCCCGACAGCCACTCGGACTCCAGGCCCGACTGCCGTTGCAGGGCGTGCAGTTCGCGCAGATGGGCGCGGTCGTCGGCGTCCAGCGCGACGGCGAGCGTGCCGCAGCGGCGGTAGCCGAGGTCGTGGCCGGTGAGGTCGGTCAGCTCGGCCGCGAAGTCGGGATAGCGGCGGGCCGAGGCGAGGTTCAGGCCCAGCAGGGTCTGCTCGCCGTAGTGCAGCTCCGTGACGGCGGCCAGCATGCCGGCGGCCACCTGGGCGGCCCCGCCGCCGGGTTCGGGGTCCACGACGGCCGTCGCGAAGCCGCGCTGCGCGGCCCGCCACGCCGTGACCAGGCCGATGATTCCGCCCCCGATGACGAGGACGTCTGACGTACGTGACGACATGGGCGTCCAGCCCCTCCCTTCGCCGGCATGACCCGGATCAGGTTCGTACGGTCGGAGGCCGCCAGCCTCCCTCTCAGCCCGGTGCGTCCGGGCTCCCGCGAGTGCTTGTACGTTGGCCAGCCTAGCCCTTGATTCCGCGCCTCTGTAAGGGAGCCTTCCGCCATGGCCCGCTCGCTGGACGGCCTCGTCCTCGCCCCCGTCGCCGACCAGTCCGCAGGTCAGGTGGGTACCCGCACCCGCTTCACCTACCACGAGAAGGACGGCGAGATCTGGGCCGAGTACGCGGGCGGCGACGTCGTGCGCGGGCACCTCGTGGGCACTCGGTCAGGTGACCGGCTGGACTTCCGGTACGTGCAGCTGAGGACGGACGGGACGACGGCCTCGGGGCACTGCGTGTCGACGGTGGTGGAGACGCGGGACGGGCGCGTGCGCCTTGAGGAGACCTGGGAATGGGAGTCGGCGGCGGGCAGCGGGACGAGTGTTGTGGAGCAGGTCACTGAGCACGACTCCTGACTGACGATTTGTCAGGTGTCTATGGTGATCAGGTGAGCGAGCAGACGCGGGACAGCGAGCGGACGCGGGAAGAGGGCGCGTCACCGAAGCGGCGCGTGGTCGTCGTCGGCGCGGGCATGGCCGGGGTGCAGACCGCGGTCGCCCTCCGGGAACAGGGCTTCACCGGCGCTGTCACCGTGCTCGGCGCCGAACCCCATCAGCCCTACGACCGGCCGCCGCTGTCCAAGGCCGTCCTGCTGGGCAAGGCCGAGGGCTCCGCCTTCGACGTCGACTTTGAGGCGCTCGGCATCGAACTGCGCCTGGGCCGCGAGGTGTTGGGCGTCCGCCCCGCCGACCGGGAACTGGACACGGAGGCAGGACCGGTCCCGTACGACGTCCTGGTCCTGGCCACCGGCGCCGAACCGATCCGGCTGCCCGGCACCGACGGCGTGCCCGGCGTGCACCTGCTGCGCACCCTGGACGACGCCGAGCGGCTGCGCCCGGTGCTCGCCCGGCAGCACGACATCGTGGTCGTCGGCGCGGGCTGGATCGGCGCGGAGTTCGCCACCGCCGCGCGCGAGGCGGGCTGTGCGGTGACCGTCGTCGAGGCCGCCGACCGGCCGCTCGCGGGCGCGCTGCCCGCCGAGGTCGCGGAGCCGATGGCCGCCTGGTACGCCGACGCGGGCGTCACGCTGCGTACGCACGCACGCGTGGAGCGCGTCGAGCCCGGGGAGGTGGTCCTCTCCGACGGCTCCCGGCTGCCCGCGGGCGCGGTCGTCGTCGGCATCGGCGCCCGTCCCGCCACCGGCTGGCTCACCGGCTCCGGCATCGCACTCGGCGCCCACCGCGAGGTCCTCGCCGACGACCGCCTGCGCACCTCCACGCCGGACGTCTACGCGGTCGGCGACTGCGCGTCCTTCCCCTCGGGGCGGTACGGCGAGCGCCTGCTGGTCCACCACTGGGACAACGCCCTCCAGGGCCCGCGCACGGTCGCCGCGAACATCGTGGGCGAGGCGCCCGTGGTGTACGACCCCGTCCCGTACTTCTGGTCGGAGCAGTTCGGCCGCTTCGTCCAGTACGCCGGCCACCACCCGTCCGCCGACACGCTGCTGTGGCGCGGCGACCCGTCCGGACCCGCCTGGTCGGTGTGCTGGCTGCGCGAGAACCGCCTGGTCGCCCTGCTGGCGGTGGGCAGGCCGCGGGACCTGGCGCAGGGGCGGCGGCTGATCGAGGCGGGGGCCGAGATGGACCCGGGACTACTCGCGGACGCGGGGCGCCCGCTGAAGGCTGCGTTGGTCTGAGGCCGCGTTGGTCTGAGGCCGTGTCGGTCTGAGGCCGTGTCGGTCTGGGGTCCTGCCCTTTCCGGGGTCCTGCCGGTCCGGAGCAGCTCCGGTCCGGAGAGTGCGTCGGTCCGGAGCCGCGCCGGTCCGGAGCTGTGTCGGTCCGGAGAGTGCGTCGGCCCGAGGCCGTTGGAAAACCGCAGGTGGAAGGCGGCTGGCTTCCGACTGTCAGTCCGGGATGGCAGGCTTGTCGTCGTGACCGAGATTGACGCAAAGATCGATGCTCTCGTCCCCGCGTGGCTCACGCTCCCCGACATCGCCGAGCAGTTCGGCGTCGAGGTGACGCGTGTGCGGCAGCTGGTCAAGGACGGCCAGCTCATCGCCGTACGCCGTGGTGAGAACCGCGCGCTGCACGTCCCCGCCGCCTTCATCGACACGGTCGAGCAGAAGGTCGTCAAGGGCCTGACCGGGACCCTGACGCTGCTGCGGGACGACGGCTTCACGGACGAAGAGATGCTGGAGTGGCTCTTCACGCCCGACCCGAGCCTGCCCGGCACCCCCGCACAGGCCCTCGCCGAGAACCGCGGTACGGAGGTGAAGCGCCGCGCCCAGGCGCTCGCCGTCTGACGGGCACTACTGACCGACGGGCCGGGGCGGGCAAGGGGCCACGGCCGTGGCCGACCGCGGCCTCGGTGCGCGGCGGCGACCTCGTCCGACGGTCGCCGCTCCGCACCGCATGCCGCCGAACCCCGGGAGGGACCCGCACATGTCCGACACCGCACGCGCAGAGCTAGCCGACGCCCGTGTCTACCTCTGCACGGACGCCCGCAAGCGCCAGGGCGATCTGCCGGAGTTCCTCGACGCCGTGCTGGCAGGCGGCGTGGACATCGTGCAGTTGCGCGACAAGGGCATGGAGGCGGCCGAGGAACTGGAGCACCTGGCGGTCCTCGCCGAGGCCTGTGCCCGGCACGGCAGGCTCCTCGCGGTGAACGACCGCGCGGACGTCGCCCATGCCGCAGGTGCCGACGTCCTCCACCTCGGCCAGGGCGATCTCCCGGTCCCCGCGGCCCGCGCGATCCTCGGTGACGACGTCCTCATAGGCCGCTCCACGCACGCGGAGCCGGAGGCCGAGGCCGCCGCCGTCCAGGAGGGCGTCGACTACTTCTGCACCGGCCCCTGCTGGCCCACCCCCACCAAGCCCGGCCGGCACGCCCCAGGACTCGACCTGGTCCGGCACACCGCCGCCCTCGGCACAGACCGCCCCTGGTTCGCCATCGGCGGCATCGACCTCGGCAACCTCGACGAGGTGCTGGCGGCCGGCGCCCGCAGGGTGGTCGTCGTGCGGGCGATCACCGAGGCCGACGATCCCGGGGCAGCGGCGGCGGAGTTCGCGAAGCGGCTGCGGGAGGCGTGAGGGGACGGGTGGTCCGCGGGAGACCGCGGGGCCGCCCGGCCGTTGCCCGGTCGCCCGCCCGATTGCCTGCCCGGGTGTCCGTTCGGTTGTCCGATGGGTGGACAACCGGCAGACAATCCGGGCAAATATCCGGCATCCGGTTGGGTGACCGCCGCCCCCTGGTTAACCTGCGGGTATGGCTCTCGGAACCGCATCCACCAGGACGGACCACGCACGCACCGTGCGCGACATCCTGGCGTCCGGCAAGACGACGTACTCGTTCGAGTTCTCGGCGCCGAAGACCCCCAAGGGGGAGCGGAACCTGTGGGGCGCGCTGCGGAGGGTCGAGGCGGTCGCCCCGGACTTCGTCTCCGTGACGTACGGCGCCGGCGGCTCCACCCGCGCGGGCACCGTCAAGGAGACCCAGCAGATCGAGGCCGACACCACGCTCACCCCGGTCGCCCACCTCACCGCGGTCAACCACTCCGTCGCCGAACTGCGCAACATCATCGGCCAGTACGCCGACGCGGGGATCCGCAACATCCTCGCGGTGCGCGGCGATCCGCCCGGCGACCCCATGGCCGAGTGGGTGCCGCACCCGCGGGGCCTGACCTACGCGGCCGAACTGGTGCGGCTCATCAAGGAGTCCGGCGACTTCTGCGTCGGCGTCGCCGCCTTCCCGGAGATGCACCCGCGCTCCGACGACTGGGACAGTGATGTCGAGCACTTCGTCGACAAGTGCCGGGCCGGCGCCGACTACGCCATCACGCAGATGTTCTTCGAACCGGAGTCGTACCTACGCCTGCGCGACCGGGTGGCCGCCGCAGGCTGTGCCACCCCCGTCATCCCCGAGGTGATGCCGGTCACCAGCGTGAAGATGCTCGAACGGCTTCCACAGCTCAGCAACGCGGCGATCCCCTCCGTCCTGAAAGAGCGGATCCTCACAGCAAAAGACGATCCGGCCGCTGTACGCTCCATTGGGATCGAATTCGCCACGGAGTTCTGCGCGCGGTTGCTGGACGAAGGCGTGCCAGGACTGCACTTCATCACGCTCAACAACTCCACGGCGTCCCTGGAAATCTACGAAAACCTGGGCCTGCACCACCCCCCGCGGGCCTAGACCGGCCGCACAGACATACGACACACTGCGTAGCGGCCACTGGGAGAGGGGCGTACATGGGCTGGACGGTCCTCTACATCGCGTTCGGCATCGTCGCGCTATGGCTTCTTGGCGAGGTGCTGCTGCAGTACAAGGCGCGGCTGCGCTGGCGACTGCTCGCCTTCGTCGGCTTCCTCGGCGTCGTGCTCGGGGTGCTGATCCCCTCGGTCATCGTCATCGGACTGGGTGCCGCCGCGTTCGCGGTCGGGCAGACCTACGTCACGCTGTCGTTCCGCCGCGGCTTCGCCTCCGGCTGGGCGGTCAGCCGACCGGGCGCCGGTGATGACTCCAAGCGCCGCCGCGGCGAGCCCGACCTGGACCCGAACCTGGAGGTCTCCGACCTGCAGTCGGCCGACAGCGGTTACGGGGACGGCGGTTACGGCGACGAGCGGGCGGCCTACCGCCAGGACGCCGACGACTTCGACCGCGACGACGTCTTCGCACCGGCCCGCTCCGCGCAGCCCACGGCCGCCGAGTCCACCGCGGTCTACGAGCCGCAGCCGCTGCCCGACGACACCGGTTCCTACGGTGTCTACAGCGACGCCGCGTACGCCGCCGCCAACAACAACGACCAGTCCGGCGCCTACCCCGGCCAGGACCAGTACGCGACGGCCGCCCAGGGCGCCGACCAGAACTACGCGTACGACTACTCCGGCTACGACCAGCAGCAGTACGGCTACGACACCACAGGGCAGCAGCAGTACGCCGCCTACTCCGACCCGTACATCGGCACCCAGGCCTACGGCGGCGGGTACGACGCCGGCTACGACCAGTACGGCCAGCAGCAGGGCTACAGCCAGGACCAGTACGGCAACACCAGCTACGGCACGGACACCCCGGGCAACGGAGTGTGGGTCCCGCAGCAGCGCACCGACGAGTCCTACGGCGGCGAACTCCCGCCTGAGCAGGGGTACGGCTACCAAGACAGCGGCCAGGGTCAGCACGACGGCCAGGGCCAGCAGCAGCACGGGTACGACGAGCAGCAGTACCGTTTCTGACGTCTCAGCAGCGCTGCCTTCCGGGGCTCACCTCACTGCGAGCCCCGGAACTCCGGTCCCTCCACGATCAGTCCGGCCACCAGCGCGCCCGACATGCCCGCATGCGCGAGCCCGCCGCCCGGATGCGACCAGCCGCCGACGGTGAACAGACCGGGCAGGGCGGTGGTGTTGGCGGGGTGCAGCAACGCGCCGCCGGCAGCGGCCAGCGCGGGCGCCGGTACGGCTCCGTCTGCCACGCCGGTCGCGTCTGCTATGTCGGCAGGGGTGCGCACCTCGTGCCACAGCAGACGCTCTCGCAGCTCCGGTACGACCCGCTCGGCGACGTCGATCAGGTGCTGGGCGTGCGGCTCGTAGCCCTCGAACTCCGCTTGGACGGCGTCGAGTTGGGCCGGTACCACTGCCGTGAGCGTGATCGCCTCATGGTCGGCGTCCGGGACCAGGGCTGGATCGTCGGGGCGCAGGACGGTGACCGTGGGTCTGGTGACCGGCCCGGACGACGTGCCGGTGTTGGTGCCCGCGCCCGTGCCGAACAGCAGCTCCAGCTCCCGCTCGCGGTCCTCCGCGTGCACGACGGTCCGATGCGCCGTCCCCTCCGGCCGCCCGCCCCGCAGTGCCAGCAGGACCGACAGGCGGCTCGGCAGCCCGCGCTGCGGCGGGACCTCGCCGTCACCCCGAACCGCCGTACCCCGCATCCGGTCCAGCACGTCGGGCGCGACACCGGCGACCACGAAGTCGGCCTCCGCCACCGACCCGTCCGCCAACTCCACGCCCGCCGCCCGGCCGTCCTTCTCCAGGATCCCGGTGACCTCGTTGCCGAAGTGGAACTCGACCCGGCGGGCCAGGCACCGCTCGTACACCGCGCGCGCCAACTCCCGCAGCCCGCCCCGGACATACCAGGTGCCGAAGGCATGGTCGAGGTACGGCAGGACGGCCGCGCTCGCCGGAGCGACCCGCGGATCCAGGCCGTAGGCGAGCGCGTGGCTCTCCAGCAGGGCGGTCAGCCGGGGGTCGCGCAGCTCCCAGGCGCCGATCTCGGCGAGCGTGGCCGCCCGCCGGGTGCGCAGCAGCCGCTTGTGGGGGACCGAGGGGTAGGGCTCGCGCTCGCCCAGCACCGACCAGTCGGACCACAGGGGCTCCTCCAGGAGGGGCCGGCGGGTGCGGTCCCAGGCCTCGCGGGCCCGCACCAGGAAGTCGCCCCAGCGGTCGCCCGCGCCCGCGCCGAGCGCCTCGTCGAGGGCGGTGACCGCTCCCGCGCGCGAGGCGTTCGGCAGCGTGACCTCGGTGCCGTCCGCGAAGAGGTGCCGCGCGGACGGGTCGACCTGGACCAGCTCGACGCACGCCTCCAGCGGCTCCTTGCCGGTCTTCACGAACAGGTCGCGCCAGACCGCGGGCAACGGCAGCAGACCGGGGCCGGTGTCGAAGGCGAAGCCGTCCCGCTCGACGCGGCCCAGCGCTCCGCCGTACGTCTCCCCACGCTCGTACACCGCCACCCGGTGGCCCGCGACGGCCAGCCGGGCGGCGGCCGCCAGTGCGCCCATTCCGGCGCCGATCACCGTGATCCGTCCCATGCCCGCGACTTTATCGACCGCCACTGACAATCCCGGCACGGGCGGGGGGTCACGCGGTCAGTCCGGGGGCCGGTCCACCCGCGAGACGAGTCTGCGTTCCTCCCGGCGCTGGGCCCGGCGGCGCAGGTAACGGCGGATCCGGGAGATCAGGAAGATCAGCACCGTCAGTCCGGCCGCCAGCAGCACGGCCGCGATGATCGCCGCCGCCTGCGGATGGAACATCGCGAACGTGACGAGCCCGCCGACCCCGAGATCCTCGGCCAGGCTCACGATGACATTGCTGAACGGCTCCGGCGAGGTGTTGATCGCCATCCGCGTCCCGGCCTTGACCGTGTGGCTGGCCAGCGCCGTCGAACCGCCGACCAGACCCGCCACCACATCGTTCATCGACCCGCTCTGCCCGGCGAGCAGCGCGCCCACCCAGGCGCCGGCGACCGGCCGGACCACGGTGTGCACCGAGTCCCAGGCCGAGTCGAGGTAGGGGATCTTGTCGGCGACGGCCTCGATCAGGAACAGCACGCCGGCGATGACGAGGACCTCGGGGCGTTGCATCGCCTCGGGCACGTCGTCGGTCAGTCCGGTGGCACCGAACACGCCGAGCAGCAGCACCACCGCGTAGGCGTTGATGCCGCTGGCCCAGCCGCTGGTGAAGACCAGGGGAAGTACGGACACGGGGGCGATCGTAACCAGTCGGCGAACCGGCGTCCTGGGGCTGAGCGCGGATGGCTGAGTATGCGTACCTAGTGGGTGAGTTGAGTACGCGCGCGGATGGGGCCCGACCTGCGTGAACGAGAGAGTGGAGGCACGGAAAGGGGATCGGCTCCGGCACCGGCGACACGGGGCGCCGGAACGGAGCCGCCCACGATCCGCTCCTTCCGCCGGCACTGTCGGCGGGAGCGAGGCACGGGGGAACCCGGGGGAATGACCGGAACGGGGTCCCAACAGGGGGGAACGGGAAACACGGGGGAGCACGAGAAGGCGCCGGTTCGAGGTGGCCCGCGGGGGACGCGGCCACAGCGGACCGGCGCTTTCGTGTGTCTCCGGGGTCAGCCCGGGTGGCCGCTGACGCGTCCCTGGAGCAGTCGGGACAGCGCCGCGTGGACGTCGTCCAGGGAACGCTCCGGCTGGAAGGACTGCCAGTCCAGGGCGACCACCAGGACCATGCCGACCAGCGCGGCCGCGGTCAGCCGGATGTCGATCTCGTCGCTGAACTCGCCGCCCGCCACGCCGTCGCTCAGCACGTCCTCGACGACGGTGTTGACCTGCTGGCGCACCACCATGAGCGTGGACTGCCAGGTCCGGTTGGTGCGCCACAGCTCCGCCACGTACAGCTGGGTGAAGGCCGGGTAGCGGGCGATGAAGCCGAGTCCCGCGCGGATCATCGCGTCCAGGGCGTCCACCTTGCTGCCGCCGTCCCGCGCCGTCTGCTCGGCGGCCTCGCGGAGGGAGGCGGTGAGGAGGCCGACGCCGTGTCGCAGCAGCTCCTCGAAGAGGACCGACTTGCTGGCGAAGTTGTAGTACACCGTGCCCTTGGCGACCCCGGCACGCTCGGCGATCTCGTCCACCGTGGTGGCGGAGAAGCCCTGTTCGGCGATGAGCGTGACGGCCGCCTCGTAGAGCTTCTGTCGGGTGGCCTCGCGGCGGGTGCTGCCGCCCGACGGGATGCTGCTGCTTTCCATGGTCCCGATTCTCACAGGCTCAGCTCCGGGTGCAGACGGTCGAGGGTCCACACCTGGCGGCGGCGGGCCGACAGCGCGGTCAGCGCGAGGGCGCCCGCGGTGAAGGCGACGAGCACCACGCACGCGTGCCACACCGGTCCCAGGCCGCCGCCCGTGATGAGCCTCCTGAGGGCCTCGACGATGTAACTCATCGGCAGGAAGGGGTGGATCGCGTTGAAGAAGTCCGGACTGGTCTGGACGGGGTAGGTGCCGCCCGCGGACGTCAACTGCAGCATCAGGAGGGCGAGTACGAGGATCCGGCCGGCCGGACCGAAGCGTGCGTTCAGCCACTGCACGAGCGCCGCGAAGCATGCCGTGACCAGGAACAGGAAGCCAACGGTTCCGGCCGCGTGGGCCATCTCCAGGCCGATCGCCCAGTGCAGCACGGACATCAAAGCCACCGTCTGCAGCACCCCGATCGCCACCACCGGCAGCCAGCCCGCCAGCGCGATCCGCCACGCGGAGGCACCCGCGGCCAGCGCGCGCCGGTTCATCGGCGCGATCAGCATGTAGGCCACCATCGCGCCCACCCACAGGGACAGCGGGATGAAGTACGGGGCGAAACCGGTGCCGTAGTTGGGTGCCTTGTGCATGTCCTTGGAGACCAGCTGGACCGGGTCGGCCATCACGTCGGTGCGCGCGTCGCGGTCCTGCTTGTCGTAGTCGGGGATCTGCCCGGCGCCGTCGTGCAGCCCGCCCGCGAGCTTCCCGGAGCCGTCGACGAGCTTGTACATACCGCCGTTGAGATCCTCGGCGCCCGTCCTGAGCTTGCCGACGCCCGTGTCCAGCTCCGTCGCGCCCGAACTGGCCGTGCCGAGCCCCTTGTTCAGCTTCTTCGCCCCCGCGGCGACCTTCCCCGCGCCCTCGTTGAGCTTGTTGATCTTGGCGACGGCGCCGGCCAGGTCCTCGGAGAGGTGCGGCGCGCGGTCGGCGAGCGCCTGGGCCTGCTCCTGGAGGGTGGCCAGGTTCTTGTCGAGCTTCCTCAGGTCGCCGTCCTGGTCGCCGATCAGCGTGTTCAGGTCGTCGGCGACCGTGGCCACCTGGGCGGCGGCGTCCTTGGCCTTCTTCAGGTCGGAGCAGGCCGCGTCCGGGAGTACGGGGTTCACGCAGCGCGCCTTGTAGATGTCGTTCAGCGTGTCGGCGGCCGTGTGGGCGCCCTTGGCCGCGATCGGGGCCGCCTTCACCAGGGTGCCGAGGTTCGCGCGGACGGCCTTCGAGGAGTCGGCGACCAGCTGGGCCGTGTCGCCGATGGTCTTCTCGTTGTCCTTGAGGAAGGGCCCCACCTTCGCGTCGACCCCGTTGACCTTGTCGGCGAGCGTCTGCGTACCGTCCGCCACGCGCGCGGAGCCGTCCGCCAGGTCACCGGCGCCCTGGTCGAGCTTCTTCAGCCCCTTGGACAGCTTGCCGCTGCCGTCCTTGGCGTCCTTCAGCCCGTCCGCGAGGTCCTGCGAGCCCTTCTCCGCCTTCCCGATGCCGCCCTTGAGCCGGTCGGCTCCGTCCGCGGCCTTCACGGTCTGGCCGTGGATGTCGGAGAACGAGATGAAGATCTTGTCCAGGAAGGACCGCGACGCCTTGGTGGACGCGGCCCGGCGCACCTCGCCGAAGACCGTGCGCGAGATCTGCCCGACGATGTAGTTGTTCGCGTCGTTCGTACGCACCTGGAGTGCGCCCGTCTCGGGGGAGTCGCCCGCGCTGGAGGCGATCCGCCGGCTGAGGTCGGCCGGCATGGTCAGCGACAGGTAGTACGTCCCGTCCTCCACGCCCGCGCGTGCCTCGTCGGCGCTCACCTCGTGCCAGTCGAAGACGTCGCTCTCGCGCAGCCCCTCGGTGATGTCGGCGCCCGCCGAGACCTCCTTCCCGTCGGCGCGCGCCCCCTTGTCGTCGTTCACGAGCGCCACGGGGATGCGGTCGAGCCGCCCGTACGGATCCCAGAACGACCACAGGTACAGCGCGCCGTACAGCAACGGCAGCACCAGGAGGGCGACCAGGGCGGCGCGGGGCAGCTTGCCCCGGCCGAAGCGGCGCAGTTCAAGGGCGGCGAGTCTCGGCGAGCGCATCGGCCTGCTCCTCCTTCGTGGATGCCTTCGGGGACGTCTTCGCGGATGTCTTCGGGAACTCGTTCGTGGACGACTGCGGGGACGCGTGCGTGGACACCGCGACGGTGCCTTCGGGCGCCTCGCCGCACACGGCGAGGACGGTCGTGCCGGACGCGGCGATCGACCTCAACAGCGCCCAGACCTCCGCCCGTTCGGCGTCCGTGAGTTTGAGGTCGGTGTCGTCGACGCCGAGCAGTCGCGGCCGGCTGATGAGGGCGAGGGCCACGGACAGCCGCAGCGCCTCCAGCCGCTCCAGATCCCGTACGGCGGTCCGGGTGCCCTTGGGCAGGGCGTCCAGGTCCAGCCCGGCGGCGGCCAGCGCGCTGTCGATCCGCAGCCGCGTCTCCGTCGCCCGCTCGGCCCGGGGCCGCAGCAGCCCGCGCAGGGAGTCGCCGAACCGCCGTTGCAGCAGCGCCCGTTCACGCAGGTGCTCGGCGACGGTCAGCGCCGGGTCGAGGTCGGTGACGCCGGGGACATGGGCGAGCCCGCTGACGTGCCGGACGGCCGCCAACTGCTTCGGCAGCCGCCACTCGCCCACGGCCGCCGAACCCTCCGTAGCCCTCATCCGCCCGGTGAGCGCGAGCAGCAGACACGTACGGCCGGACCCCGACGGTCCCTCGATCGCGATCAGCGAGCCGGGTTCCGCGTCGAGCGAGACACCGCGGAAGGCCCAGCCGCGCGGCCCTTTCAGCCCGAGATCCCGGGCCGTGACGCCGACACCGGTCACGGTTTCCCCCATCCCCTGCACCCGTCCCCATCCCCACCATTTTTGAACTGACTGGTCAGTGCAAAAACTATCCCGAACCTTAGATCGAAGCAAAAGCGCAGGTCAGATCGGATTGTCAGTGCCATACCGCACGATGGACACATACGGCCACACAGCCGTCACGCAGACGACAGGAGGTTCGTCATGGCCAGCTACCACGCAGCCGCCGCCCGCCGGCGCCGCGCCACCGGCCCTGCCCCCTCACTGACCGGACCGGCGAGCGATGTGCACCCCGTACTGCGCCGGACCACGGCCCCACCTGCCGCCCTCGACCTGCTCGCCCAGGCCCGCGCCGGACTCGACGAGGCCGCCGTCCTGGAAACGTCCAACGAGCGTTACGCCACGGCCCATCTCGCCGCCCTGCGCACCGCCGCCGCGGTGCTCGCCGCGCGCGGACGCCCCGAGCCGACCTCCCGACGGCGGGCCCGCATACGGAGCGCCTGGGAAGTGCTCCCCGAGATCGTGCCCGAACTCGCCGAGTGGAGCGCCCTGTTCGCCTCCGGTGCCACCCGCCGTGCTCGCGCGGAGGCCGGCATCCAGGGCGCGGCCAGCCGCCGCGACGCCGACGACCTGATACGCGACGTGGCGATGTTCCTGCGCCTCGTCGAGCGCATGCTCGTCCTCCAGCCGGTCCTCCCACAACCGCGCCAGGACACCGATCACCAGGAGGCGGCCTCGGACGTCGACAGGCAACGCGACTACCCGGACGCGGGATGAAGGCCGGGCGTGATGCCCCCAGGTCCGGCTCGTGAGACGGGTCGTCCGGGGGCGCCGTCGTGGGACCGGGTCCGGCATGGGAGGCAATAGGGTGGAGGGCGCCTGAAGCCTCCCGCATGCCCCCGGCAGGGGAGGCGTTCCGTTCGCTCCGCCGCGCAAGAGGCGGTGCCGCGCCGAGGAGTCAACTGCCGTGTCGGACCCGATGCGCCCGCCCGTCTCCCAAGACCGCCCGCAAACGACGCCGCTGCGCTCCGACCCCTCCCGGCCCCGCGCCTCCCTCCGTACCGCCGTGGTGTGGGAGGTCCTCCGGGACGCCCTCGACCGGCGGGTCAAGGCCACCGGCCGGGAGGCGCTGGACGTCCTCGACACCGGCGGCGGCAGCGGCAACTTCGCGGTGCCCGTCGCCCGCCTCGGCCACCGCGTCACCGTCGTCGACCCCAGCCCCAACGCCCTGTTCGCGCTGGAGCGCCGCGCCGCCGAGGCCGGTGTCGCCGACCGCGTCCAGGGCGTCCAGGGCGACGCCCACGGACTCTTCGACGTGGTCGAGCGCGGCGGCTACGATGCGGTGCTGTGCCACGGCGTCCTGGAGTACGTGGACGACCCGGCCGAGGGCGTCCGCAACGTGGTGGCCGCCCTGCGCGCGGAGGGCGTCCTCAGCCTGCTCGCCGCCGGACTCGGCGGAGCCGTGCTCGCGCGCGCCCTCGCCGGCCACTTCAACGAGGCCCGCCAGGCCCTCACCGACCCGAACGGCCGCTGGGGCACGGGTGACCCCGTCCCGCACCGCTTCACCGCCGAGCAGCTCACCGCGCTGGTCGAGGGCGCGGGCCTCACGGTCGGTGCCGTGCACGGCGTGCGGGTCTTCGCCGACCTGGTCCCCGGCGTGCTCGTGGACACCGAGCCCGGCGCCCTTGAAGCGCTGCTCAAACTGGAGGAGGCGGCCGCCGCGCTGCCGGCCTTCCACTCGGTCGCCACCCAGCTCCACGTGCTCGGTGAGACGCGAGGGGCCGACGAGGCCTGAGCGGCCTCCTGTGCCGCGGCGCTGATCAGGGACTTGGCTGCACATGGAGTACGCCACAGGCCCCCCGATCGGGCGCTCGTCGCCGTATGATCGAGGGAGACCACCCGGCATGACGGGTCGGCTGCTGGGGAATGGAAGATTCAGCGGACCGGGACGCTCATGGCGGATTCCGGTTGGCCAATTGGCGCAGAGGGGCGGGTTTCACGGGGGCGATTCCCTGCCTATCCTGAAGGGACCCCCTAGTCGCCCCGGCGACTGCACGATGAGGAGGACTCCGTGCCGCTCTCGGAGCACGAGCAGCGAATGCTCGAGCAGATGGAGCGAGCGCTGTACGCCGAAGATCCCAAGTTCGCGACAGCGCTTGAGGGAAGCGGGCTGCGCACGTACACCCGGCGACGGGTCTACCAGGCGGTCGCGGGCTTCCTCGTGGGTATCGCGCTCCTCATGGCTGGAATGGTCGCCAAGCAGGTCTGGCTCAGCGTGGTGGGATTCCTCGTCATGCTGGGTTGTGCGGTACTCGCCGTGACCGGCTGGCGCAAGGCCCCCAAGCCAGGTGAGCAGCCCGCCGGTGCCCCGCAGGCGCGCCGTCAGGGACGGCAGAAGCGCTCCATGATGGACAGGATCGAGCAGCGCTGGCAGAAGCGCCGCGACGAACAGCAGGGCCAATAGCTCTAGAGCCGCTCTTCACCACGCGGTTGAGGGGGTGACCACCGAACGGGTGGTCACCCCCTCACGCACGCCCTGACGCCGGTGGGCCCGGCGTGACGCGTCCGCGGGGACAGGCACGGCTAGCGGGCAGGGCGATCCGGAGGGACGGCCGGGAGCGGGGCGGCAAGGCCTTGCGACGGCAGATGCCGAGTGACGGCGCTCGCCCCGCGGCATGCGGCCGGCGGCATGCGGCCGGGCAACAGCGGCCGGCGCCTGCGGGTGACTGCCGACGACCGTGCCCCGCGCCGCGGGAACGTGCCCCGGGCAGCGGCACAGGGCTGCTGCTGACAGCAGACGGCCCCGGCCCTCCGGAGGATCTCCTCCGGAGGGCCGGGGCCGTGTCGCTCACACGGACGGTTCAGCCGCCCTGCTCTTGTCCGGACGGGCGTCGCAGCGCGGTCGCCCACCGTTCGGCCCAGCGGGCCTTGAGCGCCGTCCAGCGGTCCGAGGCGTCCCACAGCGCACGGACGGCCGAACGGGGCGCCAGGACCGCACGCAGCCGCGTCGACCGGCTCGCCCTGGACCGCAGGGCCACCCGGAGCCTGCGCACATCGTCGGCCAGGCCTGGCACGGCCCGCGGCTGCGGCGCGAACAGCACCTGTTCCACGGCATGCGCCACCCGCTGCACCGACTCGGCTGGCTCCTGCTCCAGCTGCCCGAGCCGCACGATCCGCGCGGCCGCCTTGCGGGGGGTCAGCGCGTCGTCCGGCTCGATGCCGTAGTCCCAGGCCGTGTCCGTGAGCTCGCGCCAGACCGCCAGAACATGCCCGGCGGCCACCTCGGCGGAGTACGCGGGCACGACCTCGCCCGGCAGGACCGCCACACCGACACCGTCGGCGGTGCCCGTGCCCCGGGCTCCCGCCTTGCGCCGGCCCTGGGGCAGCCCCGGGCCGGACGAGGCGTGCTGGGCCGAGGCCAGCCGCACCCGGCGCCTTCTCAGCCGCCACAGCATGGGCAGCAGCGGTGCCACGACCGCCAACAGGCCGAGCAGCGTCCAGCTCGCGATCTCGTACCAGTGCGGGCCCGAGTCGCCCGGCGTCGACGTGTCCAGCGGGAGCGCGGCCGCGCAGGCCTCCAGCTTCTTGTCCGCCGCGTCGCAGCTCGTGCTCGCCGAGGGCGCCGCCGAGGTGGACGCGCCCGCGGACGTCGAGGGCCGTGCCACGTCCGGGAGCGAGCTGCCGGGCGCCTCCGTCTGGGTGTACGAGGGAGTCGTACCGCGGTTCGGGGTCGGCTCGAAGCGGGTCCAGCCCACGCCCTCGAAGTACAGCTCGGGCCAGGCGTGCGCGTCCTTCAGACCCACCGTCACCGAACCGTCCGCCTGCGGGGATCCGGGCGCGAAGCCCACCGCGACGCGGGCCGGGATGCCCAGGCTGCGGGCCATGGCCGCCATCGCGAAGGAGAAGTGGACGCAGAAGCCCTGCTTGTCCTTGAGGAACTTGGCTATCGCGTTGGGTCCGGTGCCGACGTCCACCTGGGTGTCGTACTCGAAGCCGCCGTCGAGGGTGAAGTAGTCCTGGAGCTTGACCGCCTGCTCGTAATGGTTCGTCGCCCCCTTGGTGACCTCGCGCGCCGTCTTCGCGACCACCGCGGGCACCGAGTCCGGCACCTTGGTGTAGTCGCGCTTCAGCGCGGCGGGCGGCTCCGGCGCGTCGGCGAGCTGCTCGGCCGTCGGCTGCACGTCCAGGCTCTTGACCGTGTACGTCTCTCCGCCGGTGGTCTGGCCGTGGTCGCCGACTAGCGTCATGCCCACCGGCTCGTAGCGCCAGTTGCCCGTGATGTCCACGCCGCTGGGCGGATAGGGCATCGGCAGCCAGTCCTGCTGGTACCAGCCCGCGGCCGAGACGCGGGTCTCGATCTCCGCCCGCTTCACGTCGCCGCTGAGGCCGGTCGGGGTGGGCAACTGGTCCGGTACGGAGGTGATGTGACGCTTGGCCGGCTTCCAGGTGCTGCCGTCGAAGTCGTCCAGCGACACGATCCGCAGGTACATGTCCGAGAGGTCGTCGCTGTTGGTCTTCAGGGTCAGGACCTGGCGGTCCTCGTCCACGTTCAGATTGTCGCGCAGCGAGACGAGGGGGTTGACCGCGGAGATCGTGCCCCCGCTGCCGTTGCCCGCGCCGACTCCGGCGCCGGCGCCGTCCAGCAGGCCGCCGTCCATCGACGGCAGCGCGACGGGCACCACCAGGGCGAGGCCGAGCGCGACCACGCCGATGCGCCGCCCCGCGCGGACGGGCGCCACCGCGCCGGGCTCGCCGCCCGGAGCGCGGGCCGCCGCGCCGAAAACCCGGCCCCACTGCGAGAGCCGGTCTCTGCCCTCGGCCAGCAGCAGCATCAGATAGCCGGCCGCCGCGACCAGGAACCACAGCCAGTCGGCGCCGCCCTCGGACAGCCCGGCGGCGACGGAGTACAGCGCGAGCAGCGGCAGACCGGCCGGGGCCGCGCTGCGGAAGGTCACCGCGAGGGTGTCCACCGCGAGCCCGATCACCAGGACACCGCCGAGGATCATCAGCCGGATGCCGTCGGACGCCAGCGGGGCCGGGATCGAGTACCGGGAGATGTCGTCGCCGCCCAGCCGCAGCAGGTCCGCGAAGTGCTGGAAGGCCTGCGGACCGGGCACGATCCCGAGGAGGGCCTGCTGCCGGGCGAAGATCAGGGTCAGCATCAGCAGCGTGACCAGGGCCTGCGCGGCCACGGTCAGCGGCCGGGCCAGCGGCACCCGCCGGGTCGCCGCGCCCACGCCGCTCTGCACGGCCAGCAGGAAGGCCACCTGGAGGATCCAGGTGGCCGGCTCGACCAACGGCAGCAGGGCGCAGGAGGCCAGCAGCGTGGCCGCCCAGGCGAACACCGCCAGTCGTGCCCGTCCGCTCATGATCCCGTCCCCTCACCGATCGTCCCGCCGGCGGCGGTCAGGCCCGTGCGCTCACGGTCGGCCTGGCGCCACAGCTCGCTCAGCGAGGCCGCCCGCGGCACCCGCAGGGCCGTCCAGCCCGCCTCCCGCAGCATCCGCAGCCGGTCCTCGCTCCTGTCCAACGCCCCGGGCACATCGGTCGGTTCCCGCACCCAGGCGTCGCTGTCGAGCACGAAGGCGACCGCGCCGCCGCTGCGCTGGCGCATCTTGGCGGCCACCGCGGCCTGTTCCTCGTCGAGGTCGCCGAAGACGGCCACCAGCAGTCCCTCGTTGCCACCGCGCAGCACGTCGTAGGCGCGGGACAGGCCCGTGCCGTCCGAGTGGTCGATCACCGCGAGCGTGTCCATCATCAGGCCGGCCGCGTCGGCCGTCTCCTGACTGGCGCCCGCGAACCCGTCGGCGCCCTCGCCGGGCACCGAGTTGCCGGTGTCCGTCAACAGCCGTACGGAAAAGCCCCGTTCGAGCATGTGCACCAGCACCGACGCGGTGGCCGCGACGGCCCACTCGAAGGCCGAGTCCGGGCCCGCCCCCTCGAAGGCGAGGCCCCGGGTGTCGAGCAGCACCGTGCACCGCGAGCGCTGGGGCTGCTCCTCGCGGCGCACCATCAGCTCGCCGTAACGGGCCGTCAGCCGCCAGTGGACGCGGCGCAGATCATCGCCGTAGCGGTACCCGCGCGGGATCACGTCGTCCTCGCCGGCCAGGGCGAGCGAGCGCTGCCGCCCCTCGCCGTACCCCTTGGACTCCCCGGTCAGCCGCACCGGGGGCAGCGCCTCCACGCGCGGGATCACCGTCAGGGTGTCGTACGTCGAGAAGGAGCGGGTCAGTTCGCACATCCCGAACGGGTCGGTCAGGCGCAGTTGGAGGGGGCCCAGCGGATACCGGCCGCGCAGGTCGGAGCGGACCCGGTAGGACACCTCGCGGCGGCCGCCCGGCTCCACCCGGTCGAGCACGAAGCGGGGGCGCGGACCGAGGACGTAGGGCACCCGGTCCTGGAGCATCAGCAGGCCCGTGGGCAGCCGGGAGACGTTGTCCATCCGCAGGTGGACGCGGGCCTCGCTGCCGGCCGGCACGCGCGCGGGGGAGAGCCGGCGGCTGCCGGCCACCCGGTAGCGGGTGCGGTACAGGAACAGCGCGCAGACCAGGGGCAGCGCGGCGAGCAGCAGGCCCACCCGCAGCAGGTCGCTCTGGCCCAGGACGTAGGCGCAGATCGCGGCCGCGATCCCGGCCGCGAGGAAGGAGCGGCCGCGGGTGGTCAGACCCGCGAGGGCCGTACGGACGCCGCCCTTCTCGTCGCGCTCGGCGTCCGGATGCCCGGTGCTCCCGGAGGACATCACAGCCTCCGCGGCGGCTGCTGGCCGTATCCGGGCGAGCCGTGGCCGATGCCGTAGCCGCCCTGCTGCTGGGGCGTCGCGGGCACCGGGGTGCGCTGGAGGATCTCCTGGACCACCTGCTCCGCCGTGCGGCGGTTGAGCTGGGCCTGGGCGGTCGGCAGCAGCCGGTGGGCCAGGACGGCGACGGCGAGCGCCTGGATGTCGTCCGGCAGGGCGTACTCACGGCCGCTGAGGGCGGCGGACGCCTTCGCCGCGCGCAGCAGATGCAGCGTCGCGCGCGGTGAGGCGCCGAGTCTGAGGTCGGGGTGCGTGCGCGTCGCCGAGACCAGGTCCACCGCGTACCTGCGGACGGTGTCGGCCACGTGGACGCCGCGGACGGCCTCGATCAGCTTCACGATGTCGTGCGCGTGCGCCACCGGCTGCAGGTCCTCCAGCGGGGAGATCCCACCGTGCACGTCGAGCATCTGCAGCTCGGCCTCCACGCTGGGGTAGCCCACCGAGACCCGTGCCATGAAGCGGTCGCGCTGCGCCTCGGGCAGCGGGTAGGTGCCCTCCATCTCGACCGGGTTCTGGGTCGCCACCACCATGAAGGGGCTGGGCAGCTCGTAGGTCGTCCCGTCGATGGTGACCTGACGCTCCTCCATGGACTCCAGGAGCGCGGACTGGGTCTTCGGCGAGGCCCGGTTGATCTCGTCGCCGATCACGATCTGCGCGAAGATCGCGCCCGGTTTGAACTCGAACTCCCGGCGCTGCTGATCCCAGATGGACACCCCTGTGATGTCCGAGGGGAGCAGGTCAGGGGTGAACTGGATTCGCCGTACCGAACAGTCGATGGACCGTGCCAGCGTCTTGGCCAGCATCGTCTTGCCCACGCCGGGGACATCCTCGATCAGAAGATGTCCCTCGGCGAGCAGCACGGTCAGCGAAAGCCGTACGACCTCGGGCTTGCCCTCGATCACTCCTTCCACCGAACTGCGGACACGCTCCACAGTGGCGGTCAGATCAGTGAGGCTCGCTCGATCGTCATAGGTCGTCACCCGGCCCTCCTCGGCCCGTTCTTTCTCCGGGCCGTCGCGCTGTGCTGCGGACCGGCCCACCCCGAAACACGGACACCGCGCGAAAAAAGTTCCCCGGGGCGCCACACCCGCATTCTTGCTGCCGTTACCGTTTCGTGTCACTCGACTGTGGACAACTGGCCGCGATATGTCGGGTTTTACCGTGCTTGGCATCCGGCATGCCGGGGATTTACGCCGGGTCGACCTCGCGCAGCAGGCCGGTCTTCACGTCGAACACGAATCCGCGCACGTCCTCGGTGTGCAGCAGGAACGGTGAGGTGCGCACGCGCTGCATGGACTGGCGTACGTCCTGGTCGACGTCCCGGAAGGACTCCACGGCCCAGGCGGGGCGCTGGCCGACCTCCAGTTCCAGTTCGGTGCGGAAGTCCTCGGTCAGGGCCTCCAGGCCGCAGCCGGTGTGGTGGATCAGGACGATGCTGCTGGTGCCGAGCTTGCGCTGGCTGATGGTGAGCGAGCGGATCACGTCGTCGGTGACCACGCCGCCCGCGTTGCGGATGGTGTGACAGTCGCCGAGCTCCAGGCCGAGTGCGGCGTGCAGGTCCAGGCGGGCGTCCATGCAGGCCACGACGGCGACGTGCAGGACGGGACGGGCGTCCATACCCGGGTCGGTGAAGGCGGAGGCGTACCGTGCGTTCGCCTCGACGAGGCGGTCGGTCACGGTGCCGCTGCCGGATATGGCGCCTTCGGTTGCGGGGGC
This sequence comes from Streptomyces sp. NPDC092369, assembly GCF_044755245.1. Taxonomy (NCBI): domain Bacteria; kingdom Bacillati; phylum Actinomycetota; class Actinomycetes; order Kitasatosporales; family Streptomycetaceae; genus Streptomyces; species Streptomyces sp. NPDC092369. The sequence continues at coordinate 432,707 of NZ_JBIVQP010000002.1, read as the reverse complement.
AGGGGATGCGGAAGTCGTCATGACTACGACGGTACTGGTCACGGCCGTTCCGGTCCTGTGGTGAGGAGGGAAAAAGAGCGTCATCACGCGCCTTGTGTGAGGTAAGCCACACAGGTGAGGCGGCTGGACCCGGTTGGGTGATTTCTTCCGGTTCGCGGCTTCACCGGACGGCCCGGCCGCGACGCGCAGGCCGGTTGATTGACCGCGGGAGACCGTGGACTAAAGTGACGCGAAGCGGGAGCCGAGGCGTTCCCTGCTGGACTGAAATCCCCAGGAGAGCCCGGCGGCAGTGCCGGAATTCTCCCCGCGGGCGGGGACCCGGCGGTGCGGGCCGGCCGCGCCGGACCTGAGAGGGCCCCTTGAGCCAGAGTCGACATGTTCCGGTGATGCTCCAGCGGTGCCTGGACCTTCTGGCACCCGCCCTGGAGGCGCCCGGAGCGGTGGTCGTCGACTGCACCCTGGGCCTGGGCGGCCACAGCGAGGGCCTGCTGGAGCAGTTCCCCGAGGCCCGCCTGGTCGCCCTCGACCGCGACAAGGAAGCGCTGCGCCTGTCCGGCGAGCGGCTCGCCCCCTTCGGTGAGCGCGCCACCCTCGTGCACGCCGTCTACGACGAGCTGCCAGAGGTGCTGGACCGACTCGGCATCGCGCGCGTGCAGGGCGTTCTCTTCGACCTCGGCGTCTCCTCCATGCAGCTCGACGAGGCCGACCGCGGCTTCGCCTACGCCCAGGACGCACCCCTGGACATGCGCATGGACCAGACGACCGGCGTCAGCGCCGCCGAGGTCCTCAACACCTACCCGGCGGGCGAACTCGTGCGGATCCTGCGCGCCTACGGCGAGGAGAAGCAGGCCAAGCGGATCGTCTCCGCCGTGGTGCGCGAGCGCGAGAAGGAGCCGTTCAGCAACAGCGCGCGGCTGGTCGAGCTGATCCGCGACGCGCTGCCGCAGGCCGCCAAGCGCACCGGCGGCAACCCCGCCAAGCGCACCTTCCAGGCGCTGCGCATCGAGGTCAACGGCGAGCTGTCCGTGCTGGAGCGGGCGATCCCGGCCGCCGTGGGCGCGCTCGCCGTGGGCGGCCGGATCGCCGTCCTGTCGTACCACTCGCTGGAGGACCGCCTGGTCAAGCAGGTGTTCGCGGCCGGCGCCGCCAACACCGCGCCCCCTGGGCTGCCGGTCGTCCCGGAGCAGTACCAGCCCAGGCTCAAGCTGCTCACGCGCGGTGCCGAACTTCCCACCGAGGAAGAGGTCGCCGACAACCGGCGGGCAGCGCCGGCCCGTCTGCGCGGCGCCGAGCGCATCAGGGAGGCCATCGAGTGAGCAGGAAACCCGAACTGAGGGGGCGGGCCGCGCGGCTCGCGCGGCTCTTCCCGGGCAACGCGGGCCGCGGCCGGGCGGCGGCCCGCACACCCTTCGTCCTCCTCGTCGTCCTCCTCCTCGGCGGCGGTCTGATCGGGCTCCTGGTGCTGAACTCGGCGCTCAGCGAAGGCTCGTTCAAGCTGGACGACCTCCAGAAGGACACCAAGAACCTCACGGACGAGGAGCAGGCCCTCCAGCGGGACATCGACTCCTACTCCGCCCCGGAAGCCCTCCAGCGCCGCGCTCGCGAGCTGGGCATGGTCCCCGGCGGCGACCCCGCCTTCCTGAACCGCGACGGCACCGTGAAGGGCGTCCCCTCGGCCGCCGCCGCCCGGGAGCCCGCCGTACAGATCCCGCTGGTGCTGCGCCCGCCGGAGACCATCACGCACTCACCGGCGCCCACCACCTCCCCGGCCACGGCCACCACCTCCCCGGCCACGGCGACCACCCCCGCGGCGATGCCCGAGGCGACTCCCGCCGCGCCGACCTTGACGCCGACTCCGACCACGACCCCCGGCAGGTGACGGAAGTGTCCGACAGGGAACCGCCGCGCCGACGCGTCCCCGGCCCCGCACGCTCCTCCTCCGGGCGGCCCGTCCCCGGCCGGCGGCGCCCGGGACCCGGCGCCCGCCCGACTCGGCGCCCGGCACCGGCCCGCCCGGCGGCCCCCAACGCCCTGCGTCTGGGCAGCCCCCGGCCCCGGCTGCGCATGGTCGGCCTGGCGCTGGCCCTGGTGCTGATCGCCTTCGTCGTACGCCTGCTCCAGGTGCAGGCCGTCGACGCGAGCGCGTACGCCGCCAAGGCCGACCAGAACCGTTACGTCGGCCATGTGCTGGCCGCCGAGCGCGGCGGGATCACCGACCGCAACGGCGTCGCCCTCGCCGCCAGCGTGGACGCCTACGACCTCACGGCCGACCCGACGATGTTCAACCGCAAGATGCTCGGCATCGACGACGGACCCGAGCAGGCGGCCGCGCTGCTCGCCCCGATCCTCGGCCAGGACCAGGCCACCCTCGTCAAGAAGCTGCGGCCCGCCAACAAGGAGAGCCGTTACGTCCTGCTGGCGCGCCGTCAGACCCCGCAGGTCTGGACGCAGATCAAGGACCTGAAGAGCGCGCTCAACGAGAAGGCGGACACCGACTCCTCCACCGTCAACGTCCTCGCCGGCGTCTTCGCCGACCCCAGCAGCAAGCGCGTGTACCCCAACGGCGACCTCGCCGCCGGGATACTGGGCTGGGTCAACGACGAGGGCAAGGGCGGCGGCGGCATCGAGCAGCAGCTCAACAAGGTGCTGTCCGGCAAGGACGGCAAGATCCGCTACGCCCAGTCCGGCGGCCGTCTGGTGCCCACCGTGGGCTCCACGGAGACGCCCGCCGTGCCCGGCAGCGACGTCGAGCTCACCATCGACCGCGACATCCAGTGGGCCGCGCAGAACGCCATCTCCAAGCAGGTCAAGGAGTCGAAGGCCGACCGCGGTTACGTGATAGTGCAGGACACCCGCACCGGCGAGGTCCTCGCGATGGCCGACTCACCGGGCTTCGACCCCAACGACCTCTCCGACGCCAACCCCGCCGCGCTCGGCAACGCGGCCCTCCAGGACGCCTACGAGCCCGGCTCCACCGCCAAGGTCATGTCGATGGCCGCCGTCCTGGAGGAGAACGTCGCCACCCCGCTGACGCATGTCGTCGTGCCCAACCGGCTGCACCGCGGCGACCGCCTCTTCAAGGACGACATCGACCACGCCACCTGGAACCTGACGCTCAACGGCGTGCTCGCCAAGTCCAGCAACATCGGCACCATCCTGGCCACCGGCCAGCTCGGCAAGACCCAGCCGCAGGCCAACCAGGTCCTCTACTCCTACCTGCGCAAGTTCGGCCTCGGCAGCTACAGCGGGCTGGACTTCCCCGGCGAGACCAAAGGCATCCTCGCCCCGCCCGACAAGTGGTCGACCTCGCAGCAGTACACGATTCCTTTCGGCCAGGGCGTGTCCCTCAACGCGATGCAGGCGGCCTCCGTCTACTCGACGATCGCCAACGGCGGTGTCCGCGTCGAACCCACCCTCGTCCGCGGCGAGAAGGGCCCCGACGGACGCTTCACGCCCGCCGCGAAGCCCAAGCAGACCCGGGTGGTCAGCGAGAAGACGGCGAAGACGCTCGCCAAGATGCTGGAGTCGGTCGTGGACGACCAGGAGGGCACCGGCACCAAGGCGCGCATCCCCGGCTACCGCGTCGCTGGCAAGACGGGTACGGCCAACCGTGTGGATCCGGCCACCGGCAGGTACAGCGGCTATACGTCGTCGTTCGCCGGCTTCGCACCCGCCGACAACCCTCGCATCACCGTCTACTGCGCCATCCAGAACGCCACCAAGGGCAGTTACTTCGGCGGCCAGATCTGCGGCCCCATCTACAAGGAGGTGATGGAGTTCGCGCTGAAGACCCTTCAGGTCCCGCCCACCGGGGCCAAGGCCGCGAACCTGCCCGTCAGTTTCACGCCCTGACCGACCGCCCCATGCCCTGATCAGCGCTACCAGCCAGGAACGCTCCGTGACCATGATCACCCCCGATCCCGGGAACCACGCTTCGCCCGCGCCCTCGCTTCGCTCCCGGGCCGGTGCGCCCGGTACGCTCACCGCCGTGCCACACGCTGATCAGTCCCAAACCACCCAGAAGGGCGTTTCCGTGACCTATCCGGGGCCGCCACGACCGGTCCAGGTCTCCGCCACACCTCTCGCGGAGCTCGCCGATCAGCTGGCCGCCGCCACGCCGGACAGCACCGCGGACGTCACGGGCATCACCCATGACTCGCGTGCCGTCCGCCCCGGCGATCTGTACGCCGCCCTCCCGGGCGCCCGCGCGCACGGAGCCGACTTCGTCACGCAGGCCGTCGGCCTCGGCGCGGTCGCCGTGCTCACCGACCCGACCGGCGCCGAACGCGCCGCCGCGACCGGCCTACCGGTCCTGGTGGTCGACGACCCGCGCGGGCGGATGGGCGAACTGGCGGCCACGATCTACGGCCACCCCGGCCGCGACCTGCTCCAGATCGGCATCACCGGCACCTCCGGCAAGACCACCACCGCGTACCTCGTCGAGGGCGGTCTGAAGACCAAGAACAACACCGGTCTCATCGGCACGGTCGAGACGCGCATCGGCGACGAGCGCATCAAGTCCGAGCGCACCACCCCCGAAGCCACCGATCTGCAGGCCCTGTTCGCGGTGATGCGCGAGCGCGGTGTCGAGGCGGTCGCGATGGAGGTCTCCAGCCACGCACTGGTGCTCGGCCGGGTCGACGGCTGCGTCTTCGACATCGGCGTCTTCACCAACCTCAGCCCGGAACACATGGAGTTCCACTCCGACATGGAGGACTACTTCCGGGCCAAGGCGCGGCTGTTCACGCCGGAGCGCAGCAAACTCGGCGTGGTCAACTTCGACGACGAGTACGGCCGTCGGCTGGTCCGGGAGGCGACCGTCCCGGTCGTCACCTACTCCGCCGAGGGCCACCCCGACGCCGACTGGCGCGCCGCGGACGTGGAGATCGGCCAACTGGACTCGACCTTCACGGTGATCGGCCCCGAGGGCGAGCGGATCGACGCCCGGGCGCCGCTGCCGGGTCCCTTCAACGTGGCCAACACCCTCGCCGCGATCGTCTCGTTGGCCGCCGCCGGACTCGACCCGCAGTCCGCCGCCGACGGCGTCGCCGCGGTGCCGGGCGTGCCGGGGCGCCTGGAGCGCGTGGACGCCGGACAGCCCTATCTCGCGGTCGTCGACTACGCCCACAAGACGGACGCCGTCGAATCGGTCCTGCGCGCCCTGCGCAAGGTCACCGAGGGCAAGTTGCACGTCGTGCTCGGCTGCGGCGGCGACCGGGACACGACCAAGCGGGAGCCGATGGGCGCCGCCGTGGCCCGGCTCGCCGACACCGCCGTACTGACCTCCGACAACCCCCGCTCCGAGGATCCCCTCGCGATCCTCGCAACCATGCTCCAGGGCGCGGCGTCCGTACCGGCACACGAGCGCGGTGAGGTCCAGGTCTTCGAGGACCGGGCCGCCGCGATCGCCGCGGCCGTCGCCCGCGCGCAGCCGGGCGACACGGTGCTGGTGGCCGGAAAGGGCCATGAGCAGGGCCAGGACATCGCCGGGGTGGTCCGTCCCTTCGACGACCGCCAGGTGCTTCGAGAAGCCATCCAGAAGACCCAGGGATGAACTTGTGATCGCCCTCTCTCTCGCCGAGATCGCAGAAGTCGTCGGCGGGCGGACTCACGACATACCGGATCCGTCGGTGCAGGTGCACGGGCCCGTCGTCATCGACTCCCGCAAGGTGGCGGACGGCAGTCTGTTCGCCGCTTTCGTGGGGGAGCACGTCGACGGCCACGACTACGCGGAGGGGGCCGTCCGCGCGGGCGCCGTCGCCGTGCTGGCGCAGCGCCCCGTCGGGGTGCCCGCGATCGTCGTCGACGACGTCCAGACGGCCCTCGGCGCCCTCGCACGGCACGTCGTGCAACGGCTCGGCGCGACCCTCGTGGCCCTCACCGGCTCCGCGGGCAAGACCAGCACCAAGGACCTCATCGCCCAGGTGCTGGCGCGCAAGGCGCCGACCGTGTTCACGCCCGGCTCGCTCAACAACGAGATCGGACTGCCGCTGACGGCCCTGTCCGCCACCGAGGAGACGAAGTTCCTCGTGCTGGAGATGGGCGCCCGCGGCATCGGACACATCCGCTACCTGACGGACCTGACACCGCCGAGGGTCGGCCTCGTCCTGAACGTCGGCACCGCCCACATCGGCGAGTTCGGCGGGCGCGAGCAGATCGCGCAGGCGAAGGGCGAGCTGGTGGAGTCCCTGCCGGCGGACGGTGTCGCGGTCCTCAACGCGGACGATCCCCTCGTACGGGCCATGGCGTCCCGGACGAAGGCGAAGGTGCTGCTGTTCGGGGAGGGCGACGAAGCGGACGTACGCGCCGAGAACGTGCGACTCACGGACAGCGGACAGCCCGCCTTCAGCCTTCGCACACCCTCCGGGTGCAGCGAAGTGACCATGCGCCTGTACGGTGAGCACCACGTGTCGAACGCGCTCGCCGCGGCCGCCGTCGCCCATGAGCTGGGCATGTCCGCAGCTGAGATCGCCACCGCGCTCTCCGAGGCGGGCTCCCTCTCCCGCTGGCGTATGGAGGTCACCGAGCGCCCGGACGGCGTCACCGTCGTCAACGACGCCTACAACGCCAACCCCGAGTCCATGCGAGCCGCACTGCGCGCGCTCGTGGCCATGGGGCGGGGACGGCGGACCTGGGCGGTGCTCGGCAAGATGGCCGAGCTCGGGGACGAGGCGCTCGCCGAGCACGACGCGGTCGGACGGCTCGCCGTCCGGCTCAACGTCAGCAAGCTCGTCGCGGTCGGGGGCAGGGAAGCGTCCTGGCTCCAACTGGGCGCATATAACGAGGGTTCGTGGGGTGAGGAGTCGGTGCACGTGTCCGACGCACAGGCGGCGGTCGACCTGTTGCGCAGCCAATTGCGCCCGGGAGACGTCGTGCTCGTGAAGGCGTCCCGTTCGGTCGGCCTGGAGGGTGTCGCTCAGGCGCTCCTTGAGACCGGTGCCGAGGGTGAGGTCGCTGCCCGATGATGAAGCAGATCCTCTTCTCGGGTGTCATCGGTCTCTTCCTGACGCTGATCGGCACCCCGCTGCTGATCAAGCTCCTCGCCCGCAAGGGCTACGGCCAGTACATCCGTGACGACGGCCCGCGCGAGCACGCCAGCAAGCGCGGTACGCCGACGATGGGCGGTATCGCCTTCATCTTCGCCACGGTCGCCGCCTACTTCCTGTCCAAGGTCATCACCGGCTACGCCCCGACCTACTCGGGCCTGCTGGTGCTCGGCCTGATGTGCGGGATGGGCCTGGTCGGCTTCCTGGACGACTACATCAAGATCGTCAAGCGGCGTTCGCTGGGTCTGCGGGCCAAGGCGAAGATGGCCGGCCAGCTGATCGTCGGCATCTCTTTCGCGGTGCTCTCGCTGCAGTTCCCGGACGCCATCGGCAACACCCCGGCGTCCACCAAGCTGTCCTTCATCACGGACTTCGGCTGGACCATCGGCCCGGTGCTGTTCGTGGTCTGGGCGCTGTTCATGATCCTTGCGATGTCCAACGGCGTGAACCTGACGGACGGCCTGGACGGTCTCGCCACCGGTGCCTCCGTGCTCGTCTTCGGCGCCTACACGTTCATCGGCGTCTGGCAGTTCCAGGAGTCCTGCGCCAACGCGATGACCCTGACCAACCCCAACGCCTGCTACCAGGTACGGGATCCGCTGGATCTCGCGGTCATCGCCTCCGCGCTGATGGGTTCCTGCCTCGGCTTCCTGTGGTGGAACACCTCGCCGGCCAAGATCTTCATGGGTGACACCGGTTCACTCGCGCTCGGCGGTGTCGTCACGGGCCTCGCGATCCTGTCCCGCACGGAACTCCTCGTCGCCATCATGGGCGGCCTGTTCGTCCTGATCACCATGTCGGTGGTCATCCAGGTCGGCTCCTTCAAGCTCACCGGCAAGCGCGTCTTCCGCATGGCGCCACTCCAGCACCACTTCGAACTCAAGGGCTGGTCCGAGGTCCTTGTGGTGGTCCGCTTCTGGATCATCCAGGGCATCTGCGTGATCGTCGGCCTCGGCCTCTTCTACGCGGGATGGGCAGCGGACAAGTGACCGACTGGCAGGGCACGCACGTCACCGTCGCCGGACTAGGCGTCTCCGGACTCCCCGCGGCCAAGGCGCTGCACGCGCGCGGAGCGAAGGTCACCGTCGTCAACGACGGCGACGACGCACGCGCGCGTGAGCAGGCCGCGGAGCTGGAGGCGCTCGGCATCACCGTCCGCCTGGGCGACGGGGCGACCCTGCCCGAGGGCACCGAACTCGTGGTCACCGCGCCCGGCTGGAAGCCGGACAAGCCGCTGTTCACGGCGGCCCGCGCGGCCGGCGTCGAGATCTGGGGCGACGTCGAGCTGGCGTGGCGCCTGCGCGGCCCCGACGCGGCCCCCTGGCTGGCCGTCACGGGCACCAACGGCAAGACCACGACCGTCCAGATGCTGGCGTCCATCCTGAAGGCGGCGGGCCTGCGCACGGCCGCCGTCGGCAACATCGGCGTCTCGCTCCTGGACGCGGTGCTGGGCGAGGAGACCTACGACGTCCTCGCCGTGGAGCTGTCGAGCTATCAGCTGCACTGGGCGCCCTCCCTGCGCGCCCACTCGGCCGCCGTGCTGAACCTGGCCCCCGACCACCTCGACTGGCACGGCTCCATGGAGGCGTACGCCGCCGACAAGGGCCGTATCTACGAAGGCAATCGCGTCGCCTGCGTCTACAACGTGGCCGACAAGGCCACCGAGGAACTGGTGCGCGAGGCGGACGTCGAGGAGGGGTGCCGGGCGATCGGGTTCACCCTCGGCACACCGGGCCCCTCCCAACTCGGCGTCGTGGACGGCATCCTGGTCGACCGCGCCTTCGTGGAGAACCGGCAGAAGAACGCCCAGGAGCTCGCCGAGGTCTCCGACGTCAACCCGCCGGCCCCGCACAACATCGCCAACGCCCTTGCCGCGGCGGCCCTCGCGCGCGCGTTCGGGGTGCCCGCGAGCGCCGTACGGGACGGGCTCAGGAACTTCACGCCGGACGCGCACCGCATCGCCCACGTGGCGGATGTCGACTCAGTCGCGTACATCGACGACTCCAAGGCGACCAACACGCACGCGGCGGAGGCCTCGTTGGCGGCGTACGAGTCGATCGTGTGGATCGCGGGCGGGCTCGCCAAGGGCGCGACCTTCGACGAACTGGTCGCCAAGTCGGCAAAGCGACTTCGGGGGGCCGTGCTGATCGGCAGGGACCGCGCCCTGATCCGCGAAGCCCTCGCGCGACACGCGCCGGAAGTACCCGTCGTCGACCTCGACCGGACCGACACTGGGGCGATGCTCGCGGCTGTCCAGGAGGCCCAGGCGCTCGCCCGCCCCGGCGACACGGTGCTGCTGGCCCCCGCCTGCGCATCGATGGACATGTTCGCCAACTACAACAAGCGCGGCGACGCGTTCGCGGCGGCGGTTCGCGAACTCGGCGCGGGCGCCTGACGGCGGGTCTCGGCCTCATAGGGTGCTGCGGGACCCTTGGAGGGACGACGGGATGACGCGGATGTGGCTCGGGTTCGGTCGGCGGGTGCGAGGAGCCGGTGATGTCCAGTAGCCGTACGGGCCGTCCGCCGGTCCAACGGGCCGTCCGGCGGCCCGCCGCCTCCCGGCCACCCCGCGAGAACCCCGTACAGCGCCTGTACGACAACGCCAGGCGCGCCTGGGACCGGCCGCTGACGGCGTACTACCTGATCCTCGGCGGCAGTCTGCTGATCACCGTGCTCGGTCTGGTGATGGTCTACTCGGCCTCCCAGATCACCGCGCTGCAGCTTTCGTTGCCCGGGTCGTTCTTCTTCCGCAAGCAGTTCCTCGCGGCCTGCATCGGCGGGGTGCTGTTGCTGGTGGCCTCCCGGATGCCGGTCAAGCTGCACCGGGCGCTGGCCTATCCGATCCTCGCGGGCGCCGTCTTCATGATGGCCCTGGTGCAGGTGCCGGGGATAGGGATGTCGGTCAACGGCAACCAGAACTGGATCTCGCTCGGCGGCTCCTTCCAGATCCAGCCCAGCGAGTTCGGCAAGCTGGCGCTGGTGCTGTGGGGCGCGGACCTGATGGCCCGCAAACAGGACAAGGGCATGCTGATCCAGTGGAAGCACATGCTGGTGCCGCTGGTCCCGGTCGCCTTCCTGCTGCTCGGTCTGATCATGCTCGGCGGCGACATGGGCACGGCGATCATCCTGACGGCGATCCTGTTCGGCCTGCTGTGGCTGGCCGGGGCGCCCACCCGGCTCTTCGTCGGGGTGCTGTCGATCGCCCTCACCCTGGGCTTCATCCTCATCAAGACCAGCCCCAACCGCATGGCCCGGCTGTCCTGCATCGGCGCCACCGAGCCGAAGACCGGGGTCGCGGACTGCTGGCAGGCCGTGCACGGCATCTACGCGCTGGCCTCCGGCGGAATCTTCGGATCGGGGCTCGGCGCGAGTGTGGAAAAATGGGGCCAACTCCCGGAAGCGCACACGGACTTCATCTTCGCCGTCACCGGTGAGGAACTGGGTCTGGCGGGGACGCTGTCGGTGCTCGCCCTCTTCGCGGCTCTAGGCTATGCGGGTATCCGCGTGGCCGGACGCACGGAGGATCCCTTCGTCAGGTATGCCGCTGGAGGCGTGACCACCTGGATCACCGCTCAGGCGGTGATCAACATCGGTGCGGTGCTCGGCCTGCTGCCGATCGCCGGAGTCCCGCTCCCGCTGTTCTCCTACGGAGGATCCGCCCTGCTGCCGACCATGTTCGCCATCGGGCTGCTGATCGCGTTCGCGCGTGACGATCCCGCTGCGCGGGCGGCGCTTTCCATGCGGCAACCCCGCTTTGGTAGAAAGCGGGCGGGAGGCACCGTGCGGGACCGGGGGCCTCGGAGATGGAACACGATGCGACGGCGTGCCCCGGGGGCGCGTTCGTCCGGAGAGCGGTGAATTTCGGTGCATGTCGTACTCGCCGGTGGGGGGACCGCCGGCCACATCGAGCCGGCGCTCGCCCTCGCGGATGCCCTGCGCAGGCAGGACCCGACCGTGGGGATCACGGCCCTGGGCACCGAGCGCGGCCTGGAGACCACGCTCGTACCGCAGCGGGGCTACGAGCTGGCGCTGATCCCCGCCGTCCCGCTGCCCCGCAAGCCCACCCCTGAACTGATCACCGTCCCGGGCCGGCTGCGCGGCACGATCAAGGCGACCGAGCAGATCCTGGAGCGCACGAAGGCGGACGCGGTCGTCGGCTTCGGCGGCTACGTGGCCCTGCCCGGCTATCTCGCCGCCAAGCGCCTGGGTGTGCCGATCATCATCCACGAGGCCAACGCCCGTCCCGGCCTCGCCAACAAGATCGGCTCGCGCTACGCGGCCAAGGTCGCCGTCTCCACTCCGGACAGCAAGCTGCGGGACGCCCGCTACATCGGCATCCCGCTGCGCCGCACGATCGCCACCCTCGACCGGGCCGCGGCCCGCCCCGAGGCCCGGCAGCTGTTCGGCCTCGACCCCAACCTGCCCACGCTGCTGGTCTCCGGCGGCTCGCAGGGCGCCCGCCGCCTCAACGAGGTGGTCCAGCAGGTCGCTCCCTGGCTCCAGCAGGCCGGCATCCAGATCCTGCACGCGGTCGGCCCGAAGAACGAACTGCCGCACGTACAGCAGATGCCGGGAATGCCCCCGTACATCCCGGTAAGTTACGTGGACCGGATGGACCTCGCGTACGCCGCGGCCGACATGATGCTCTGCCGCGCGGGCGCGATGACCGTCGCCGAACTCTCCGCCGTCGGACTGCCGGCCGCCTACGTCCCGCTGCCCATCGGCAACGGCGAACAGCGGCTGAACGCCCAGCCGGTGGTCAAGGCCGGCGGCGGACTGCTGGTCGACGACGCGGAACTGACGCCCGATTGGATCCGGGCGAACGTGCTGCCCGTGCTCGCCGACCCGCACCGGTTGTACGAGATGTCCCGCGCCGCCGCCGAGTTCGGCCGCCGGGACGCCGACGACCTGCTCGTCGGCATGGTGTACGAGGCGATCGCCTCGCACCGGCGCCAGTAACACGTCGGCGAGTGAGCCGAAGGGGTGCGCCGGTGTCGAGAGGTCGAGCGCGCTAAGGCCCGAAGGGCTGAGCACGGTCGGGCTCTCGACACCGGCTGAGGCGCCCCGGAGGTGAACCGAGCCAGGAAAGGGAGTGCGCGTGGCCGGATCGACCACCGCCGAACGCGGTGAACGCCAACAGGAGTCGTCCGGCCCGCCCCTCGTCCGAAGGCTCGGCGGTCCACGGCGAGTTCGTACGATCATCGTTCTCGCCCTCGCGCTGATCCTCCTGTCGGCCGCGGGCGTCTGGGTGTTGTACGGGTCCCACTGGCTGCGCGTTGAACGCGTATCGGTGTCCGGCACCTCGGTTCTGACGCCGGAACAGGTGCGCGAGGCCGCCGATGTGCCGGTCGGGTCACCGTTGATCTCGGTCGACACCGACGCGATCGAGTCACGTCTGCTGCGGAAATTGCCGCGAATCGGCGCGGTCGACGTGGTGCGTTCCTGGCCGCATGGAATCGGGCTGAAAGTGGCCGAGCGCACGGCGGTTCTGATTGTCCAAAAGGGCGGAAACTTCATCGAAGTGGACGGTGAAGGTGTCCGTTTCGCCACGGTTTCCCGAGCACCGAAAGGCGTTCCCGCACTCGAATTGAGCCTCTCCCGCACGGGTTCGTCCGCGGCGAGCCTGCGGCGATTCGGCGAGGACCGGCTGGTGCGCGAGGCGGTCGCGGTGGCCGGTGCCATTCCCGCCGCCGTCGCGCACGAGACCCGGACCGTCAAGGTGCGTTCCTACGACGAGATCTCGCTGGAGTTGAGCGGTGGTCGGACCGTCGCTTGGGGAAGTGGCGACAAGGGCGCGGCGAAGGCGCGTACGCTCACCGCTCTGATGAAAGCGGCGCCCGGTGCGCGGCACTTCGACGTCAGCGTTCCCACCGCCCCTGCGTCAGCGGGGAGTTGACGCACATCCGCGCAGGCCAGCACCCTGGCTGGGCATCGCTATGGCTGATCACATAGGGTGAAAAGAAAAACGGGAGGTTCGGCGTGTTCGTTGAACGTGCGCCACTTGTCGACTTAGTGTCCTGTTCGGAAGAGTCCAGCGAACAGTCACACTGGTAACCCTAAACTTCAACGTTAGGGTTCGGGTCGGCGATACGGACCGTCCCATTCGGCATCAGTCGTCGGATCGCATCCCCTGCGAAGCGACGACACGTAACTCGAGGCGAGAGGCCTTCGACGTGGCAGCACCGCAGAACTACCTCGCAGTCATCAAAGTCATCGGTGTCGGCGGCGGTGGTGTCAATGCCATCAACCGGATGATCGAGGTCGGTCTCAAGGGCGTCGAGTTCATCGCCATCAACACCGACGCGCAGGCGCTGTTGATGAGCGACGCCGACGTCAAGCTCGACGTCGGCCGCGAACTCACCCGCGGACTCGGCGCCGGAGCCAACCCGGCCGTCGGCCGCAAGGCCGCCGAGGACCACCGCGAGGAGATCGAGGAGGTCCTCAAGGGGGCCGACATGGTCTTCGTGACGGCCGGCGAGGGCGGCGGCACCGGCACCGGCGGCGCACCCGTCGTGGCCAACATCGCCCGCTCGCTCGGCGCCCTCACCATCGGCGTGGTCACCCGCCCGTTCACCTTCGAGGGCCGGCGCCGCGCCAACCAGGCCGAGGACGGCATCGCCGAACTCCGCGAAGAGGTCGACACCCTCATCGTCATCCCGAACGACCGGCTGCTGTCCATCTCGGACCGCCAGGTCTCGGTGCTCGACGCCTTCAAGTCCGCCGACCAGGTGCTGCTCTCCGGTGTGCAGGGCATCACCGACCTCATCACCACGCCCGGCCTGATCAACCTCGACTTCGCCGACGTCAAGTCCGTGATGTCCGAGGCCGGTTCGGCCCTCATGGGCATCGGCTCGGCCCGCGGCGACGACCGCGCGGTGGCCGCCGCCGAGATGGCGATCTCCTCGCCGCTGCTCGAAGCCTCCATCGACGGCGCCCGCGGTGTCCTGCTCTCCATCTCCGGTGGCTCCGACCTCGGCCTGTTCGAGATCAACGAGGCCGCCCAGCTGGTCAGCGAGGCCGCCCACCCCGAGGCCAACATCATCTTCGGCGCGGTCATCGACGACGCCCTCGGCGACGAGGTCCGGGTCACGGTCATCGCGGCCGGCTTCGACGGAGGCCAGCCGCCGACCCGCCGGGACACCGTCCTCGGCTCGTCCTCGACCTCGTCCTCCTCGTCGTCGGCGCGCCGCGACGAGCCCACTCCGGTACGGCAGTCCGAGAGCCGCCCGTCCTTCGGCTCGCTCGGCAGCGTCACGCCGAAGGAGGAGCCCGAGCCGGAGCCGGTCGCCGACCTCCCGGTCGCCCCGCCGGTCCCGCCGTCGCGCTCCTACTCGGACAGCGCGGCCGAGGAGCTGGACGTACCGGACTTCCTCAAGTGATCCTTCTGACGTGATGCAGCAACGCTCGGGAACGAGCACCGTGAACGGCGCGCATTTCGCCTTCACCGACAGGTGGGGCGGGGTGAGCGCCGTTCCGTACGAGCAGCTCAACCTAGGTGGAGCGGTCGGCGACGACCCCGAAGCCGTACGCACCAACCGGGAGTTGGCGGCCAAGTCGCTCGGCCTCGACCCCGCTCTGGTGGTCTGGATGAACCAGGTGCACGGGGCGGACGTGGCGGTGGTCGACGGACCCTGGGGTTCCGCCGCCGAGATCCCCTCGGTCGACGCGATCGTCACCGCCCGCCGCGGACTCGCCCTCGCCGTGCTGACCGCGGACTGCACGCCCGTCCTGCTGGCCGACCCGGTCGCCGGGATCGCCGCCGCGGTCCACGCGGGCCGGCCCGGCATGGTCGCCGGGGTCGTCCCCGCCGCCGTACGGGCCATGACCGAACTCGGCGCCGATCCCGCCCGGATCGTCGCCCGCACCGGACCCGCCGTCTGCGGCCGGTGCTACGAAGTCCCCGAGGAGATGCGCGCCGATGTCGCCGCGGTCGAACCGGCGGCGTACGCCGAGACGAGCTGGGGCACTTCCGCGGTCGACGTGACCGCCGGGGTGCACGCGCAGCTCGACCGGCTCGGGGTGCACGACCGGGAGCAGTCGCCGGTGTGCACGATCGAGTCGGGCGACCACTTCTCATATCGCCGCGATCGCACCACGGGGCGACTCGCGGGATATGTCTGGCTGGACTGATGGGACATGACGGACCGTAAGCACGAACTCGCCGGGAATCTGGCGAAGGTGGAGGAACGTATCGTCGCCGCGTGTGCCGCGGCGGGGCGCAAGCGGGAGGAGGTGACCCTGATCGTGGTCACCAAGACCTACCCGGCGAGCGATGTGCGGATCCTCTCCGAACTGGGCGTCCGGCACGTGGCGGAGAACCGGGACCAGGACGCGGCGCCCAAGGCCGCCGAGTGCGCTGATCTCCCGCTCACCTGGCACTTCGTGGGGCAGTTGCAGACCAACAAGGTGCGTTCCGTGCTCGGTTACGCCGATGTCGTGCAGTCCGTCGACCGTGCTCGGCTAGTCGGTGCGCTGTCGAAGGAGGCGGTGCGGCGGGAGCGCGAACTGGGCTGTCTGATCCAGGTCGCACTCGACGCGGACGAAGGGGGTCGCGGGCAGCGCGGGGGCGTCGGGCCCGACGGGATCGAGGAGTTGGGCGACATCGTCTCGCGATCGGAGGGGTTGCGGCTGGACGGTCTGATGACCGTCGCACCGCTGACCGGCCCCTACGCGGGACGCGAACAGGCGGCGTTCGAGCGGTTGATGGATTTGTCGACCGCGCTGCGCCGGAGCCATCCGGCTGCGAACATGGTCTCGGCAGGAATGAGTGCGGACCTCGATGAGGCCGTGGCGGCCGGAGCGACACATGTGCGCGTCGGTACGGCGGTACTCGGAGTCCGTGCTGGGCTCGGGTAACGTCGCCAGGAAGTCGGACCACAGTAGAAAATATGGTCATTACCGCCGAAAGGCGGGCGTAACGACCTCGTGGATCGCGGGCACTTGGCAGTCGTCAGCCGATCCACCACAGAGCGGAGGACTCAGAGCATGGCCGGCGCGATGCGCAAGATGGCGGTCTACCTCGGCCTCGTGGAGGACGATGGGTACGACGGCCGGGGCTTCGACCCCGATGACGACTTCGAACCCGAACTCGACCCAGAGCCCGAGCGGGACCATCGACGGCATGAGCCGTCCCACCAGTCGCACGTCGCACATCAGTCCCAACGGGACGAAGAGGTACGAATCGTGCAATCGCCCTCGCCTCGCGAGCCGGTGGCACGTTCCGCTTCGCTACCCGCGGAATCCGGGCGTCCGGCGCGCATCGCGCCCGTGGCGTCCATCACACAAGAGCGCGCCAGCCTGGAGAAGAACGCACCGGTGATCATGCCCAAGGTCGTGTCGGAACGAGAGCCTTACCGGATCACCACGCTTCACCCGCGGACCTACAACGAGGCCCGTACCATCGGGGAACACTTCCGTGAGGGCACCCCGGTGATCATGAATCTGACTGAGATGGATGACACAGACGCAAAGCGACTTGTCGACTTTGCGGCCGGTTTGGTGTTTGGTCTTCACGGCAGCATCGAGCGGGTGACGCAGAAGGTGTTCCTGTTGTCGCCTGCTAACGTCGATGTCACGGCGGAGGACAAGGCTCGCATCGCAGAGGGCGGGTTCTTCAACCAGAGCTGAGACACACCACCGGAAAAAGCAGTAAGCAGTACGTGCAGCACGGAAACAGGGGAGAGGGAAGCGCGGGTCATGAGCGTGGTTCTGGATGTCGTCTACATCGCGCTGATGTGCTTCCTCATCGTGCTCATCTTCCGGTTGGTCATGGACTACGTCTTCCAGTTCGCCCGCTCATGGCAACCCGGCAAGGCGATGGTGGTCGTTCTGGAGGCCACCTACACTGTCACTGATCCACCGCTCAAGCTTCTGCGGCGGTTCATTCCGCCGCTGCGTCTCGGGGGCGTGGCGCTCGACCTGTCCTTCTTCGTACTGATGATCATCGTCTACATCCTGATCTCAATCGTGAGCCGGCTGTGAGCGATGTGACCTACCGTCTTGCCGAATGCCGACGACTACGTTGAGGTGAAGAGATGCCGTTGACCCCCGAGGACGTGCGGAACAAGCAGTTCACGACCGTCCGCCTCCGAGAAGGCTATGACGAGGACGAGGTCGATGCCTTCCTCGACGAGGTCGAAGCCGAACTGACCCGCCTGCTGCGCGAGAACGAGGACCTGCGCGCCAAGCTGGCCGCCGCCACGCGCGCTGCTGCCCAGAACCAGCAGAACATGCGCAAGCCCCCGGAGGGTCCCGGCGGTCCGCAGGACCAGGGCATGCAGCAGGGAATGCCGCAGCAGGGCATGCCCCCGCAGGGAATGCCCCAACAGGGCATGCCTCAGCAGGGGATGCGAGGCCCGGGCGGCCCGGTGCCGGCCGGCATATCGGGCCCGCCGCAGCAGCAGATGGGCGGCCCCATGGGCGGTCCGCCCCAGCTGCCCAGCGGTGCGCCGCAGCTGCCCGCCGGTCCCGGTGGACAGGGCGGCCCGCAGGGTCCCGGTCCGATGGGCCAGGGTCCGATGGGCCAAGGCCCCATGGGCCAGGGCACGATGGGCGGCCAGCCCATGCAGCAGCAGATGGGCGGCCCGATGGGTGGCCCCATGGGCGGTCCGATGGGCGGCCCCGGTCAGGGCATGGGCGGCCCGATGGGCGGCCCCGGTCAGGGTCCCGGTGGCGACAGCGCCGCCCGTGTTCTCTCGCTGGCCCAGCAGACCGCCGACCAGGCGATCGCCGAGGCCCGTTCCGAGGCCAACAAGATCGTCGGTGAGGCGCGTTCGCGTGCCGAGGGTCTCGAGCGTGACGCCCGTGCCAAGGCCGACGCCCTGGAGCGGGACGCGCAGGAGAAGCACCGCGTCGCGATGGGCTCCCTGGAGTCCGCCCGCGCCACGCTGGAGCGCAAGGTCGAGGACCTGCGCGGCTTCGAGCGCGAGTACCGCACGCGTCTGAAGTCCTACCTGGAGTCCCAGCTGCGTCAGTTGGAGACCCAGGCCGACGACTCCCTCGCCCCGCCGCGTACTCCGGCCACGGCCTCCCTGCCGCCGTCCCCGGCGCCTTCGATGGCCCCGGCTGGCGCGAGTGCCCCGTCCTACGGCGGCAACCAGGGCATGGGCCCCGGCCCGGCCGGTCCGTCCTACGGCGGCCAGCAGCAGATGTCCCCGGCCATGACCCAGCCGATGGCGCCGGTCCGCCCGCAGGGCCCCGGTCCGATGGGCCAGGCGCCCTCGCCGATGCGCGGCTTCCTGATCGACGAGGACGACAACTGACCGGCCATGGCCAGTAGTACGCCGTAGTCGGCGGTAGCGTTCAACAGGGCGGGGCCCCGGATTTCGATCCGGGGCCCCGCCCTTTTACGCGCGTTGGGGGTTGATCGTCCGGTTGGCCGTGCGGTTGGTCGTCCGGTTGACCGTGCCGGCCGTGTTGACCGTACGGAGAAGGGCCCGGCCCCCGAGTGGGGACCGGGCCCTTCCTGCTCGCTCAGGCCGGCCGACTACGCCTTGCGCAGGCGGAAGGTGAGGGACAGGCCCTCGTCGGTGAACGGCTCGCCGTAGCCGCCGTCGGCCTCGCCCTGGGCGAAGTCCGTCGCCAGCACCTCGTCGGCGATCAGGGCCGCGTGCTCGGACAGGGCCGCGATCACCGCGGGGTCGGTCGACGTCCAGCGCAGGGCGATCCGGTCCGCCACGTCCAGGCCGCTGTTCTTGCGGGCCTCCTGGATCAGCCGGATCGCGTCACGGGCCAGGCCCGCCTGGCGCAGCTCCTCGGTGATCTCCAGGTCCAGGGCGACCGTGGCGCCCGAGTCGGAGGCCACCGACCAGCCCTCGCGCGGGGTCTCCGTGATGATGACCTCGTCCGGGGCGAGGGTGATCGTCTCGCCGTCCACCTCCACCGAGGCCGTGCCCTCGCGCAGCGCCAGGGACAGCGCGGCCGCGTCCGCGTTCGCGACGGCCTTGGCGACGTCCTGGACGCGCTTGCCGAACCGCTTGCCCAGGGCGCGGAAGTTGGCCTTCGCGGTGGTGTCGACCAGGGAGCCGCCGACCTCGCTGAGGGACGCGAGCGAGCTCACGTTCAGCTCCTCGGTGATCTGCGCGTGCAGTTCGCGGTCGAGGGCGTCGAAGCCGGTCGCGGCCACCAGTGCGCGGGACAGCGGCTGACGGGTCTTCACGCCCGACTCCGCGCGCGTGGCGCGGCCCAGCTCGACGAGCCGGCGCACCAGGACCATCTGCCGCGACAGCTCCGGGTCGATCGCGTCCAGGTCCGCCTGCGGCCAGCTGGTCAGGTGGACGGACTCCGGGGCGCCCGGCGTGACCGGGACGACCAGGTCCTGCCAGACCCGCTCGGTGATGAACGGGGTGAGCGGGGCCATCAGTTGGGTGACCGTCCCGACGACCTCGTGCAGGGTGCGCAGCGCGGCCTTGTCGCCCTGCCAGAAGCGGCGACGGGAGCGGCGGACGTACCAGTTGGACAGGTCGTCGACGAACGCCGACAGGAGCCGGCCGGCGCGCTGGGTGTCGTAGGACTCCAGAGCCTGGGTCACCTGGTCGGTGAGCGCGTGGAGTTCGGACAGCAGCCAGCGGTCCAGGACGGGGCGGTCCGCCGGGGCCGGGTCGGCCTCGCTGGGCGCCCAGCCGGCCGTGCGGGCGTACAGGGCCTGGAAGGCGACCGTGTTCCAGTACGTCAGGAGCGTCTTGCGGACGACCTCCTGGATGGTGCCGTGACCCACGCGGCGTGCCGCCCACGGCGAACCGCCTGCCGCCATGAACCAGCGCACCGCGTCGGCGCCGTGCTGGTCCATCAGCGGGATCGGCTCCAGGGTGTTGCCCAGGTGCTTGGACATCTTGCGGCCGTCCTCGGCGAGGATGTGGCCCAGACAGACCACGTTCTCGTACGAGGACTTGTCGAAGACCAGGGTGCCGACCGCCATCAGCGTGTAGAACCAGCCGCGGGTCTGGTCGATGGCCTCGGAGATGAACTGCGCCGGATAGCGCGACTCGAACAGATCCTTGTTCTTGTACGGGTAGCCCCACTGCGCGAACGGCATCGAACCCGAGTCGTACCAGGCGTCGATGACCTCCGGCACGCGCACGGCCGTCTTGGCGCACTTGGGGCAGCCGAAGGTGACCTCGTCGATGAACGGGCGGTGCGGGTCGAGGTCCGACTGGTCGGTGCCGGTCAGCTCGGTGAGCTCCGCGAGGGAGCCGATGACCGTGAGGTGGTCGTCCTCGCAGCGCCAGATCGGCAGCGGGGTGCCCCAGTAGCGGCTGCGGGACAGCGCCCAGTCGATGTTGTTGTCCAGCCAGTCGCCGTACCGGCCGTGCTTGACGGTCTCCGGGAACCAGTTGGTGTTCTCGTTCTCCTGGAGGAGGCGGTCCTTGACGGCCGTCGTGCGGATGTACCAGGAGGGCTGCGCGTAGTACAGGAGCGCGGTGTGGCAGCGCCAGCAGTGCGGGTAACTGTGCTCGTACGGCACGTGCTTGAACAGCAGCCCGCGGTCCTTGAGGTCCTCGGTGAGCCTTTCGTCCGCCTTCTTGAAGAAGACGCCGCCGACCAGCGGGACGTCCTCGGCGAAGGTGCCGTTCGGGCGGATCGGGTTCACGACCGGGAGGCCGTAGGCGCGGCAGACCTTGAGGTCCTCCTCACCGAAGGCGGGGGACTGGTGGACCAGACCCGTACCGTCCTCGGTCGTCACGTACTCGGCGTTGACCACGTAGTGGGCGGGCTCCGGGAACTCCACCAGGTCGAACGGACGTTGATACGTCCAGCGCTCCATCTCGGCGCCGGTGAAGGTCTCGCCGGTGGTCTCCCAGCCCTCGCCGAGGGCCTTCTCGAAGAGCGGGGCGGCGACGACGAGTTGCTCCTCGCCGTTGGTCGCGACGACGTAGGTGACGTCGGGGTGGGCGGCGACCGCGGTGTTGGAGACCAGCGTCCAGGGGGTCGTCGTCCACACCAGGAGCGCGGCGCGGCCGGCCAGCGGACCGGAGGTGAGCGGGAAACGGACATAGACCGACGGGTCCACGATCGTCTCGTAGCCCTGCGCCAGTTCGTGGTCCGACAGACCCGTCTCGTCGCGCGGGCACCACGGGGCGACGCGGTAGTCCTGGACCAGCAGGCCCTTGTCGAAGATCTGCTTCAGCGACCACCAGACCGACTCGATGTACTCGGGGTCCATCGTGCGGTACGGGTCGTCGAGGTCGGTCCAGTAGCCCATGCGGGTCGTGAGCTCGGCGAAGGCGTCCGTGTGCCGGGTCACCGACTCGCGGCACTTGTCGTTGAACGCGGCGATTCCGTACGTCTCGATGTCCTGCTTGCCGCTGAAGCCGAGCTCCTTCTCGACGGCGAGCTCGACCGGGAGGCCGTGGCAGTCCCAGCCGGCCTTGCGGGCCACGTGGTAGCCGCGCATCGTGCGGAAGCGGGGGAAGACGTCCTTGAAGACGCGGGCCTCGATGTGGTGGGCACCCGGCATGCCGTTGGCGGTGGGCGGGCCCTCGTAGAACACCCACTCGGGGCGGCCCTCGGACTGCTCCAGGGTCTTGGCGAAGATCTTCTGCTCACGCCAGAAATCGAGCACGGCGTGCTCCAGCGCGGGCAGGTCGACCTGGGCGGGCACCTGGCGGTACGTCGGCGTTGTCATCAGCGAGCTTCCTCCGGCGGACTTTCCGTTCCGTCCGGAGGGACGAGAGCTGATGTCGTACGCCGTCCTCGGCGCGCTCCCGCGGTACCACCCTCCTTGGTCCCCCGGCGCACCCTGCGCTTCGGCGGACCCCCTCATTGGGGTCGCGATGCCGGTTCTACTGGCCCCTCACGGGCGTTCCTCCGGCGGCTCCGGGGTGATCTTCACGTCGCGCTCGCCCCCGGGCTTCCACCGTCCCCGGGTCGCTCTGGGCTGCGTACGTCGCTACTCGTCCCCATCCACGCTTTTCGCTCCGCCCAGTGTACGGCGCCGCACGGACAGCGGCCGACCGGATTTCGCGCTCCGCGGGCGGGCATGCCGCGAGCTCGGGGAACGCCCTGGTGTGACCCGAATGGCGCGGTACGCGTGTTCGCATCCTGGGATGCGCGATCGGACGGGTTACCCCGCCGGGAGCTGGGCACAACGCATGAAGGCTTGCGGAGCGGCGCGCGCGAGCCGGCGAATCGGGCGGTGCGTCCCGTTGCTGCGGGGCTGAAGTCGATTTATCGTCCCAGCACGATTCGCGTGCAAGATCACAATATGTGAAGGGGCCGCGGCCATGGTGGCGAAGAAGACCGCCGTACAGCAGTCGGCGTCCGGAAAATCCACGCATGTCTCCGGTGGCGCGGCCAAGGATGTGAACGGCAAGAAGAGCACGGCCAAGAAGGCGGCGACGAAGACGGTCGCGAGGGCGGCCAAGAAGGCGGGCGAGGGGGAGGGGCCGGAGAGACCCGGGGCCACATCGGGGGCTTCGGGCAGGGCGAAGACGGCGGTCGGCGAGAAGACGGTGGCCCGGAAGGCCGTCCCGAAGAAGGTTGTCCCGAAGAAGGCCGTCGCGAAGAAGGCCGTCACCAGGCAGTCCGTCACCAAGGAGGCCGTTACCAAGGAGGCCGTCACCAAGAAAGCGGCGGCCAAGAAGGGCGTCGCGAAGACCGCGAAGACGAAAGCCGCGGCGACGAAGACCGCGGCGACCAAGGAGGCGGTCCCGAAGAAGGTGGTCGCCAAGAAGGGCGCCGCCAAGAAAACGGCCACCAAGAAGGCAGCCGCGAAGAAGACGGTCACCAAGAAGGCGGGTACGAAGCCGGCGGTCACCAGGACCGACGGCACGCAGTCCGCAGGAACCAAGCGCAAGAGCACGGCCAAGAAGGTGGGCGCGGCGCGGGCCGCGAAGGAGACGGGAGCCACGACGGTGGTTGCGAAGAAGACCCCTGGCACGGCCACGGCGGCGAAGACCGCAGTCCCCAAGGCACGCCTCGCCGCGGCGGCGGAGCCGGGCGAACTGGCGGTACGCCCGGGCGAGGACCCCTGGACGCCGGAGGAGGTCGCCGAGGCGCGGGCCGAACTGCTGTCCGAGGCGCAGCGGCTGCGCGAGGAGATCGCGTCCTCCGAGAGCGCCGTCGCCCGTCTGATGCGGGACTCCGGGGACGGCGCGGGCGACGACCAGGCGGACACCGGCACCAAGAACATCACGCGCGAGAGCGAGATGGCGCTGGCCGCCAACGCGCGCGAGATGCTGATCCAGACCGATCACGCATTGGAGAAGCTCGACGCGGGCACGTACGGCCTGTGCGAGAACTGCGGCAACCCCATCGGCAAGGCCCGCATGCAGGCGTTCCCGCGGGCCACCCTGTGCGTGGAGTGCAAGCAGAAGCAGGAACGCCGGTACTGAGGGTGCCGGGAGGCGTGTCGTACCCTCTCCTCAGTCAGGTACCTAGGTTGAGGGACTCACGTGGCAGAGGCGGAGCGCATCATCGGTACGCCGGATACCCCAGAGGCGGCGGGGGCCGAACCGGGCCGGCCGGAGCAGTCGGACCGGCCGGGGCAGAGCGAGGCCACGCGACCCAGGGGCAAGCGCCGTATCGCCGTGCTGTTCGCGGTCGCCACCTTCGCGTACCTGCTGGACCTGGGCAGCAAGCTGCTGGTGGTCGCCAAGCTGGAGCACCACGCGCCGATCGAGATCATCGGGGACTGGCTGAAGTTCGAGGCGATCCGCAACGCGGGCGCGGCCTTCGGCTTCGGTGAGGCCTTCACCGTGATCTTCACGGTGATCGCGGCGGCCGTGATCGTGGTGATCGCCCGGCTCGCCCGCAAGCTCTACAGCCTGCCCTGGGCGATCGCGCTGGGCCTCCTGCTCGGCGGCGCCCTCGGCAACCTCACCGACCGCATCTTCCGCTCGCCGGGCATCTTCGAGGGCGCGGTCGTCGACTTCATCGCGCCCAAGGGCTTCGCCGTCTTCAACCTGGCCGACTCGGCGATCGTGTGCGGCGGCATCCTGATCGTGCTGCTGTCCTTCAAGGGCCTCGACCCGGACGGGACCGTCCACAAGGGCTGAGGGGCCCGAGGGTTCCGGGCGGCCGAGGGCCCGTGTGGACGGGGCTGTCGGTGGTGTCCGGCATACTCGACGGGTGAGCACCGTTCCCGATATCCGTACCCTGCCCGTGCCCGACGGCCTGGAGGGCGAGCGTGTCGACGCCGCCATCTCCCGCATGTTCGGCTTCTCCCGTACGAAGGCCGCCGAGCTGGCCGCGGCGGGGAAGGTCACGGTCGACGGCTCGGTGGTCGGGAAGTCCGAGCGGGTGCACGGCGGGGCCTGGCTCGAGGTCGAGATGCCGCAGGCGCCCGCGCCGGTGCAGATCGTCGCCGAGCCGGTCGAGGGCATGGAGATCGTGTACGACGACGACGACGTCGTCGTGATCGACAAGCCGGTCGGTGTCGCCGCGCATCCGTCGCCCGGCTGGACCGGGACGACGGTCATCGGCGGGCTCGCCGCGGCCGGCTACCGGATCTCCACCTCCGGCGCCGCCGAGCGCCAGGGCATCGTGCACCGCCTCGACGTGGGCACCTCCGGTCTGATGGCGGTCGCCAAGTCGGAGCGCGCGTACACCTCGCTCAAGCGTCAGTTCAAGGAGCGCACGGTCGACAAGCGCTACCACACGCTCGTGCAGGGCCACCCGGACCCGACCAGCGGCACGATCGACGCGCCCATCGGCCGGCACCCCAACCACGACTACAAGTGGGCGGTCACCGCCGAGGGCAAGCCCTCCGTCACGCACTACGACCTCATCGAGGCGTTCCGCGCGGCCTCCCTCCTCGACGTGAAGCTGGAGACCGGCCGCACCCACCAGATCCGCGTCCACATGGCCGCCCACCGCCACCCCTGCGTCGGCGACCTCACCTACGGCGCCGACCCGACGCTCGCCAAGCGCCTCGGCCTGACCCGCCAGTGGCTGCACGCCGTGCGTCTTGGCTTCGAGCACCCCGGGGACGGCGAGTGGGTGGAGTTCGCCAGCGAGTACCCGGCCGACCTCCAGCAGGCTCTCGACCAGGTCCGCGAGGAGACGTACGGATGAGCACGCGCGCGTACGAGGTGCGGGTTGCCGAGGATCCCGCCGACCGGGAGGCCTGCTTCCGGGTCCGCAAGGACGTCTTCGTAGGCGAGCAGGGCGTGCCCGAGGACCTGGAGTACGACGAGTACGACGCCGTGGCCGTGCATGTGCTGGCCGTGCGTGAGGACGGGGTGCCGCTCGGCACCGGACGGCTGCTGCACGGCGAGCAGGCCGCGGAGAAGACCGGCGGAGACCTGTCGCTGGGGTCCCTGGGACGGCTCGCGGTGACCAAGGACGCACGCGGTCTCGGCGTAGGGGTCGCGCTGGTGCGGGCCATCGAGGACGCGGCACGCGCGCGGGGGCTCGCGGCGGTGGACCTGCACGCGCAGACGCACGCGCTGGGATTTTACGAACGGTTGGGGTACGAGGCGTACGGGCCGGAGTACCCGGAGGCGGGCATCCCGCACCGGGCGATGCGGCGCACTCTGTAGCGGAGAGCGCCGAACGCGCTGGTGAGGGCGGTGGCGTGGCACGCTTGGGGCCTGCTGTCCGTCCGTCCACCTGTTCCTACCTGTTCGGAGCGCTGACCGTGGATCAGTTGGCCCTGCTGTTCGTGCTGTTGCTCGGGGCCCTGGTGAGCGTCCCGGTGGGGGACCGGTTCGGGCTGCCGGCGCCCGTGCTGATGACGTTGTTCGGGATCGTGCTCGCGATCGCCGACTTCGTCCCGAACGTGAACATCCCGCCCGAGCTGATCCTGCCCGGGCTGCTGCCGCCCCTGCTGTACGCGGCCGTGCGGCGCACTTCCTGGCGGCAGTTCACGGCCAACATCCGGCCGATCTTCCTGCTGGCGGTCGCCCTGGTGTTCGTCACGACCGCCGTCGTGGCCGCCGTGGCGAGCGCGATCGTGCCCGGGCTGCCGATCGCCGCCGCCGTGGCCCTGGGCGCGCTGGTCGCCCCGCCCGACCCCGTCGCCGCCACCGCCGTGGCCGGTCAACTCGGGCTGCCCCGGCGCCTGGTGTCGATCCTGGAGGGCGAGGGCCTCTTCAACGACGTGACGGCGATCGTGCTCTACCACGTGGCGATCGCCGCCGCCGTGAGCGGCAGCTTCTCGCCCTGGCGGGCCGGGCTCGACCTCGTCCTGTCCGCCGTGGTCGCGCTCGCCGTCGGGCTCGTGCTCGGCTGGGGCGCGAACAAGCTGATGGACCTGCTGGACGACCCGACCCTGCAGATCGGCATGACCCTGCTCGTGCCGTACGCCTCCTACGTGCTCGCGGAGGAGCTGCACGGCTCGGGGGTGCTCGCGGTGCTCACCACCGCGCTGTTCCTCGCCGAGTACGCGACCGACGCCGACGACGTGATGACCCGGCTCGCCGGACACACCTTCTGGAACGTCGTCGACACGCTCGTCACGGGCGTCGCGTTCGGGCTGATCGGCCTCGAACTGCACAACGCGATCCGGACCGCGTCCGGCCGGTGGGGCGAGATGCTGGGCTGGGCCGCGGCGATCGTCGGCGTGGTGGTATTCGTACGGCTGGCCTGGCTGTTGCCCGCGACCTGGCTCACCAAACGGCTGCATGCCAAGCGCGACCAGGACGAGGACATCCCGACCACCTGGCGGGAGACCGTCGTCATGTGGTGGTCGGGGATGCGGGGCGTGGCCTCGGTCGCGCTGGCGCTGGCGATCCCGCTCAAGACCGAGGACGGCTCGCCCTTCCCGGACCGCGACGAGATGGTCTTCATCGCGTTCGGCGTGATCATGGTCACCCTGGTGCTCCAGGGCCTGACCCTGCCCTGGCTCGTGAAGCGGCTGGGGGTGAAGGCCGACACGGAGCGGGAGAAGGACTTCGAGCGGGCACTCGCCGTGCGGGCGGCCAAGGCGGCCAAGGCGCGGTTGAAGGAGATCGAGAAGGACGAGGAGCTGCCGGAGGAGCTGTCCGAGCAGATGCTGCGGCGGGCCTTCGAGATCGGCGTGCGGATCAGCCCCGACATGGGGGACGAGGAGCGGCGGGAGGCGCACGAGCAGCGGGTGCGGCGGCTCAAGCGGGCGCGGCGCATCCAGGGGGAGATGTTGAGCGCCGCGCGCCACGAGGTGCTCGCGGCGCGCAGCGAGCCGGGCGCGGATCCGGAGATCGTGGACCGGGTGTTGCGCCATCTCGACGTGCGCAGCCTGCGCTGACGTTCGCCCTTCCGTACGTGCGCCGTCCGGGCCGACCGACGCGATCCCGTACGTGCGCCGCCGAGCGGACTTCGCCGTTCCGCACCGACGGCGCTCGGAGGTTCGTACGATCGGATCATGACGCGCAATGTGGTGATCAGCGGCGGAGGCACGGGGATCGGGCTCGCGGCGGCGCGGGCGTTCGCGGCGGACGGGGATCAGGTGCTGCTGCTCGGGCGGCGGGCCGAGGTGCTGGAGAAGGCGGGCGTGCCGGGGGCGTTGGCCTTCGCCGCCGATCTCGCCGAGCCGGCCGAGGTGCGGCGGGTCGCCGCCTTCGTGGAGCGGGAGCTCGGGACCGTGGACGTACTGATCCACAGTGCCGGAGGCACCGGGCAGTTGGAGCCGGCCGCCGACAGCGAGGATCCGCTCGACCGGGTCGCGCACAACTGGACCGTCAACTTCCGGATCAACACCCTGACCGCGGCCCTGCTCACCGAGGCCCTCAAGGACCGGCTCGCCTCACCGGGCGGACGGGTCCTGTTCGTCAGCTCCATCGCCGCCTACCGGGGGTCCGGCAGCGGGGCGTACGCGGGCGCCAAGGCCGCGCTGCACCCGTACGCGCATGACCTGGCCCGGGAGCTCGGGCCGCGCGGGATCACCGCGAACGTGGTCGCGCCGGGCTACATCGAGGACACCGAGTTCTTCGGCGCGCAGATCGACCCGGCCCGGCGCGAGCGGCTCATCGGGGACACGCTGAACAAGCGGGCCGGTACGCCGGGCGATGTCGCCGTGACCCTGCACTGGCTCGCCTCCACGGGCGCCGGGCACGTCACCTCGCAAGTCGTCCAGGTCAACGGCGGGGCCGAGCGCGGGCAGTGAGCCTCAGCCGCGGCCCGTGCGCGGCGGTTCGTGGGCGCGGCGGGTGGCCGCGACACCCTCGGCGCCGTCACGGGCCCCGTCGCCCGAACCGTTCGGGGAAGCGGCGCTGCCCGGTGGCAGGACCGCGTCGGCCGTGTTGACCCGGGGCAGTGCGTAGGGGTGCTTCTCGCTCAGCCAGCGGATCATCTGCTCGCGGACCGTGACCCGGACCGTCCAGATGTCGTCGGCGTCCTTGGCGGTCACCAGGGCCCTCACCTGAAGGGTGTTCGGCGTGGCGTCGGTGACGGCGACGCCGTAGTCGCGGCCGTCCCAGGCCGCGCACTCGCGCAGGATGTCCCGCAGCTTCTCCCGCATCAGCTCCACCGGCGCCGAGTGGTCGAGGTGCCAGTAGACGATGCCGGTCATCTGGGTGCCGCCGCGCGACCAGTTCTCGAACGGCTTCGACGTGAAGTACGAGACCGGCATGGTGATCCGGCGCTCGTCCCAGGTCCGCACCGCCAGGAACGTCAGCGTGATCTCCTCGACCGTGCCCCACTCGCCGTCGACGACGACGGTGTCCCCGATGCGCACCATGTCGCCGAAGGCGATCTGCAGCCCGGCGAAGAGGTTGGCGAGCGTGGACTGGGCGGCGACACCGGCGACGATGCCGAGGATGCCGGCCGAGGCCAGCAGGGAGGCACCCGCCGCGCGCATCGCCGGGAACGTCAGCAGCATCGCGGCCACCGCCACCACACCGACGATCGCGGCCACCACCCGCGTGATCAACGTCACCTGGGTCCGCACCCGCCGGACCCGGGCCGGATCGCGGTGCACGCGTGCGTACCGCGCGTACGACGACTCCACGATCGCCGCCGCGATCCGGACCATCAGCCACGCCGTCGCGCCGATCAGCACCAGGGTCAGCGTCTGGCCGATGCCGGCCCGGTGCTTCTCCAGCAGCCGTGCCTGGTCGTAGGAGCCTCTGAGCATCGCGGCGCACAGCACGAGCTGGTAGGGCACCCGGCCGCGGCGCAGCAGGCCCCACAACGAGGTGTGCTCAAACTGTTCGTCCGCCTTGCGCAGCAG
The DNA here is from genome assembly GCF_044755245.1 of Streptomyces sp. NPDC092369. Classification (NCBI taxonomy): domain Bacteria; kingdom Bacillati; phylum Actinomycetota; class Actinomycetes; order Kitasatosporales; family Streptomycetaceae; genus Streptomyces; species Streptomyces sp. NPDC092369. The sequence goes on along the minus strand of NZ_JBIVQP010000002.1, from coordinate 403,574 downwards.
CAGGTCGGTGACCCAGCCGATGAGCAGGGTCAGCACGACCGAGCCGCCGATGACGATCAACGGACGCAGTACGTTCTCCATGCCTGGGAACCTAACCGGCTGCGCGCGGCTGACACCATGACCCCATGAACATCGTGCTCTTTCACTCCACGTACGGGCTCAGGCCGGCCGTGCGCGCGGCGGCCGACCGGCTGCGGGCAGCGGGCCATGTGGTCTGGACGCCGGATCTCTTCGGGGAACGTACATTCGAAACCGTCGAGGAGGGCATGGCCTTCAACGAGGAGATCGGCAAGGACGAGTTGCTCAAGCGGGCCGTGCTGGCCGCCGCGCCCTACTCGGAGCGGGGTCTTGTGTACGCCGGGTTCTCGCTCGGCGCCTCCGTCGCGCAGACCCTGGCGCTCGGTGACGAGAAGGCGCGCGGGCTGCTGCTCCTGCACGGCACCTCGGACCTCGCGCCGGGCGTCACCGTCGACGGCCTGCCGGTCCAGCTGCACGTGGCCGAGCCGGACCCGTTCGAGACGGACGACTGGCTGAGCGCCTGGTACCTGCAGATGGGCCGCGCGGGCGCCGACGTGGAGATCTACCGGTACGCCGGGGCCGGCCACCTCTACACCGACCCCGACCTGCCGGACTACGACGAGGAGGCCGCCGAGGCCACCTGGCGGGTGGCCCTCGGCTTCCTCGACAGCCTGTAGCTACACCGGGTCGTAGGTCCGCTCGACCTTCTGGGTGCCGCTGCGCGTGCGGTACGAGCGTGCCCAGGACGAGGTCGCCGTCGTGGTGGTGCGGTCGGACAGGACGTAGTAGTCCATCTGCGCGCGGTCGGCGGTGATGTCCAGGACGCCGTAGCCGTGGCGGTCGGTGTCGACCCAGTGGACGTGCCGGTTGGCCAGCTGGATGACCGGCGCGGCTATCGCGGAGACCGTGCCCTCGGGGACCTTCACCATGTCGTCGAGGTTGTCGGAGGTCACCGAGGTGACCACGAACTCGGTGGCGGCGGAGGCGGACAGCGGGTACGTGCCGGCGTCCACCGGCACGTCGTTGGCCCACGCCATGTGGATGTCACCGGTCAGGAAGACGGTGTTGCGGATCGCGTTGGCGCGCAGGTGCGCCAGGAGTTCGCGCCGGTCGTCGGTGTAGCCGTCCCACTGGTCGGTGTTGAGGGCGATGCCCTCCTGCGGCAGGCCGAGCAGCTTGGCGAGCGGTTTGAGCAGGTCGGCGGAGAGCGAGCCGATGGCGAACGGCGAGATCATCACCGAGTTGCCGACCAGCCGCCAGGTGGTGTCGGAGGCCTTCAACCCGGCCTTCAGCCAGTCGAGTTGGGCCCGGCCCGTGAGTGTCCGGTCCGGGTCGTCCACCGCCCCGCTCGCGGTGGACGCCTGCTGCGAGCGGAACGAGCGCAGGTCCAGCAGCGAGAGGTCGGCGAGCCTGCCGAAGCGCAGCCGGCGGTAGGTGGTGCCGGCGATCGCCGGGCGGACCGGCATCCACTCGAAGTAGGCCTGCTTGGCGGCCGCCTGCCGGGCCGACCAGGTGCCCTCGGCGCCCTCGGTGTGGTTCTCTGCGCCGCCCGACCAGGCGTCGTTGGCGAACTCGTGGTCGTCCCAGATCGCGATGACCGGCGCCTTCGCGTGCAGGGCCCGCAGATCCGGGTCGGTCTTGTACTTGCCGTGCCGGGTGCGGTAGTCGGCGAGCGTGATGATCTCGTTCGCCGGCGCGTGCGGCCGCACGACGGTACCGCGGGTCCCGTACTCCCCGGTCTTGTACTCGTAGAGGTAGTCCCCCAGGTGCAGCCAGGCGTCCAGGTCGCCACGGGCCGCGAGATGGCGGTACGAGGAGAAGTAGCCGGCCTCCCAGTTGGCGCAGGAGACCACGCCGAAGCGCAGACCGGACACGCTCGCGTCGGCCGCGGGCGCGGTCCGGGTGCGGGCGACGGGGGAGTCGGTGCCGCCGGCGGAGAAGCGGAACCAGTAGTCGGTGGCGGGCGCGAGACCGCGGATGTCCGCCTTGACGGTGTGGTCGGAGGCGGCACTCGCGGTGAGGGAGCCCTTGGCGACGACGTTCGTCAGCCCCTTGTCGGTGGCGACGGTCCAGCTGACCTCGGTGTCCGGGCCGAGGCCGGAGCCGGGGGTCGCCTCGGCGGTGGGCGTCACGCGGGTCCACAGGAGGATGCCGTCGGGCAGCGGGTCGCCGGAGGCAAGGCCGTGCAGGAAGGCCGGGGCCTCGGTGGCCGCGCGGGCCGGGAGGGCGGCGGCGAGCGGTCCTGCCAGGACGGCGGTGGCGGCCGCGGCCTTGACGACCGAACGGCGGCGCGGGGAGCGCCGGTCGGGGCGCTCGGTGGTGGAGTCCGCGGGATCGGATGATCTGTGTCGACTGGTCACGGGCGATCAGGTTACTGACCGGTACGACGAAGAGCGGGCGAACTGCCAAAAGTTCGCCCGCTCTTTGACTGGAAGTCGGTTCGGTGACTAGGCCTTCAGGGCGGCGGTGATCGCCGTGTTGAAGTCCGCCACCGTCATCGGCGCGTTGCCCTGGCCGTCGGAACCGGTCAGCGTCTTGCCGTCCATCTTCAGGGTCGGGGTGCCCTGGATGCCGTCCTTGTCGAAGATCTTCGACTCCTCGATCGCCCAGCGGTCGTAGGTGCCGTCCTTCACCGCCTTCTGGAAGGCCGCGTTGCCCTTCAGGGCGGAGACCGTGTCGGCGATCTTGATCAGGTAGGCGTCGTCCTTGAACTTGTCCGTGGTCTCCTCGGGGTGCCACTTCGTGGAGTACATCGCGGTCTTGTACTCCTCGAAGGCCTCGGGGCTGACGTTGAGCGCCGCCCCCAGGGCGCTGAGCGCGTTCTTGGAGCCCTCGCCGCCCAGGTTGCCGTCGAGGAAGGTGGCACCGACGTATTGGATCTTGAACTTGCCGGCGTCCAGGTCCTTCTTGACGGTCGGGCCGACGGTCTGCTCGAACTGGGCGCACACCGGGCAGCGCGGGTCCTCGTACATGACCAGGGTCTTTTTGGCGGTGCTCTTGCCGAGGGTGATGACCGTGCCGTTCGTGCCCGTGGTGTTGGCCGGCTTGACGAGCTTGTCGTCCTTCGCGGCCTCCCAGTAGCCGGGCTTGTTGCCCTGCACGACCGCGTAGCTGATGCCGCCGGCTATCGCGAGGACGCCGACGATCGAGCAGGCCACGATGACCTGCCGCTTGATCTTGGCGCGCTTGGCCTGGCGCTCGCGTTCCTGCCGCAGCCGCTCGCGGGCCTGCGACTTCGCTGCGGCGCTGTTGCGCTTGCTCATGGTGATGTTCTCCGTCTGGGGAGGCGCACACGTCGTGTGCGGAATACGTCATGGGGACGGGTGGTGCTCAGATGCTGTGCGTGCCGAACCGGCGACTCAGGCGACTCAGGCGACAGCGACCGAGCACGGCGGTCCACGCCGTCCCAGGGAGTGCACGAGGATCCGGTCGAGTGCGGAGGCCGTACGGCGTACGGGGGGCCGGGGCAGGCGGGTGCGCGGGGCCCGGCGCACGGTGACCGCGGCGACCGCCAGCAGCAGCGGGCGGAACGTCGTCGCGGCGACCGCCGCCAGCAGCTGGTCCAGCGCCCGCTCGCCGCGGCGCAGCCAGGCCGCCGCGAGCATCCCGACGCCGATGTGCGCGCCGAGCAGCAGCCAGGCGGTGACGGGGTCGGCGTGCGCGAGCAGCGCGGTGACGTGGCCGGGGTCGGTGCCGGTCACGCGGGCCAGCGGGGCGCCGACCTGGGTGCCGTTGCCGCAGAGCACGTCCCAGCCGACGGAGCGCAGGGGGCCGGCGACCGGGCCGCCCGCGGGGCCGTAGCAGACGTGCTGACCGGTGGTGAACACCGTGTCGGCGGCCAGCTCCAGCGGGATCAGCAGGGCGGCGATACCGGCGAAGCCGCGCTCCCGGCCGGCCAGGGCGTAGGCGACCGCGAACACGGCGGCGGCGACCGCGGCCACCGTGTTCAGCGGCAGCGGGACCCGCGACAGCAGCACGTGCGACGCGGTGCTGAGCGTCACGACGAAGGCCGTGAACAGCGCCGCGCGTACGGCTCGTGGCTGGGTCCCGGATATGTCCATAGCGGAGAGAGTGTGTCACGTGGTCCGGTAAGAGACCCCTAAAGGATCCCTGTGAGACCACAGACCGTTAGAGACCCGGAATCCGGCCGTTGCGGAACAGGTCGACGAAGATCTGGTGGTCGTAGCGCGCGCGTGCGCCGTAGTCGTGCGCGAAGGACGTCAGCATGTCCGCGAAGCCGTCCTCGTCGGCCGCGATCGCCGCGTCGATGGCCCGCTCCGTGGAGAACGGCACCAGCGACTCGCCCGAGGTGTCGTCCGCCGCCGCGTGCATGGTGGCCGTGGCCCGCCCCAGGTCGGCGACGACGGCCGCGACCTCCTCCGGGTCGTCGATGTCGCTCCAGTCCAGATCGACCGCGTACGGCGACACCTCGGCGACCAACTGGCCCGCGCCGCCCAGCTCGGTCCAGCCCAGCCACGGGTCCGCGTGCGCCTGCAGGGCGCGCTGGGAGATCACCGTGCGGTGGCCCTCGTGCTGGAAGTAGTCCCGGATCGCCTGGTCGGTGATGTGCCGGGAGACAGCGGGGGTCTGGGCCTGCTTGATGTAGATCACCACATCGTTCTCCAGGGCGTCGCTGTGGCCCTCCAGAAGGATGTTGTACGACGGCAGCCCGGCCGACCCGATGCCGATGCCGCGCCGGCCGACGACGTCCTTGACCCGGTAGGAGTCCGGGCGGGTCAGGGAGGTCTCCGGCAGGGTCTCCAGGTAGCCGTCGAACGCCGCGAGGACCTTGTAGCGGGTGGCCGCGTCCAGCTCGATGGAGCCGCCGCCGGGCGCGAAGCGGCGCTCGAAGTCACGGATCTCCGTCATCGAGTCCAGCAGCTCGAAGCGGGTCAGCGAGCGGGCGGTACGCAGCGCGCCCAGCAGCGGGCCCTCGGCGGTGTCCAGCGTGAAGGGCGGCACCTCGTCGCTCTTGGCACCGGTCGCCAGGGCGTGGATCCGCTCGCGGTACGCGTCCGCGTACACCTCGACCAGTTCGGTGATCTGCTCGTCGCTGAGCGCCTTCGCGTACCCGATCAGCGCGATGGAGGCGGAGAAGCGCTTGAGGTCCCAGGTGAAGGGGCCGACGTAGGCCTCGTCGAAGTCGTTGACGTTGAAGACCAGGCGGCCGTTGGAGTCCATGTACGTGCCGAAGTTCTCCGCGTGCAGGTCGCCGTGGATCCACACGCGCGAGGTGCGCTCGTCCAGGTACGGGCCGCCCCGCCGGTCGCTGTCCACGTCGTGGTAGAAGAGGGCCGCCGTGCCCCGGTAGAAGGCGAAGGCGGAGGCCGCCATCTTGCGGAACTTCACGCGGAACGCGGCCGGGTCGGCGGCCAGGAGCTCGCCGAAGGCGGTGTCGAAGACGGCGAGGATCTCCTCGCCGCGCTGCTCGTCGTTGAGCTTGGGGACCGACATCGCTGGGTGCCTCCTGGTGCATGGATGTGTACGACAGCGTTTCTGTCGTTTCCAACGGGCGACGGGTCGCGGAAGTGCCCGCGACCCTCGCTGTGAAGGTACGCGGGGGAGGGCCGCGAGTGTCAGTGCCGAGGCATAGGATCCGACGTTGTCCCCCCAGACTGCCCGCAGCCTGTCGCCGACCGTTTCCCATGGAGGCCACGCCGTGTCAAAGCCGCCGTTCACGCACCTGCACGTCCACACCCAGTACTCGCTGCTGGACGGTGCCGCGCGGCTGAAGGACATGTTCGACGCGTGCAACGAGATGGGCATGACGCACATCGCGATGAGCGACCACGGCAACCTGCACGGGGCGTACGACTTCTTCCACACCGCGAAGAAGGCGGGGGTCACCCCGATCATCGGCATCGAGGCGTACGTCGCCCCCGAGTCGCGGCGCAACAAGCGCAAGATCCAGTGGGGCCAGCCGCACCAGAAGCGCGACGACGTGTCCGGTTCGGGTGGTTACACGCACAAGACGATCTGGGCGGCCAACTCGACGGGCCTGCACAACCTCTTCCGGCTTTCCTCGGACGCGTACGCCGAGGGCTGGCTGCAGAAGTGGCCCCGGATGGACAAGGAGACCATCTCCCAGTGGTCCGAGGGGCTCATCGCCTCCACCGGCTGCCCCTCCGGCGAACTGCAGACCCGGCTCCGCCTCGGTCAGTACGACGAGGCCCTCAAGGCGGCCGCCGACTACCAGGACATCTTCGGCAAGGACCGCTACTTCCTGGAGCTGATGGACCACGGCATCGACATCGAACACCGGGTCCGCGACGGCCTGCTGGACATCGGCAAGAAGCTCGGCATCCCGCCGCTGGTCACCAACGACTCGCACTACACGTACGCGCACGAGGCGACCGCCCACGACGCCCTGCTGTGCATCCAGACCGGCAAGAACCTCTCCGACCCCGACCGCTTCAAGTTCGACGGCACCGGCTACCACCTGAAGACCACGGACGAGATGTACGCCATCGACTCCTCGGACGCCTGGCAGGAGGGCTGCCGCAACACCCTCCTGGTGGCCGAACAGGTCGACACCGCGGGCATGTTCGAGGCCAAGAACCTCATGCCGAAGTTCGACATCCCCGAGGGCTACACCGAGGTCACCTGGTTCAAGGAGGAGGTCCGCCGCGGCATGAACCGCCGCTTCCCGGGCGGCGTCCCCGAGGACCGGCAGAAGCAGGTCGACTACGAGATGGACGTCATCATCCAGATGGGGTTCCCGGGGTACTTCCTCGTCGTCGCCGACTTCATCATGTGGGCCAAGAAGCAGGGCATCGCGGTCGGTCCGGGCCGTGGTTCGGCGGCCGGTTCGATCGTCGCGTACGCCATGGGCATCACCGACCTCGACCCGATCCCGCACGGTCTGATCTTCGAGCGGTTCCTCAACCCTGAGCGCGTCTCCATGCCCGACGTCGACATCGACTTCGACGAGCGCAGGCGCGTCGAGGTGATCAGGTACGTGACGGAGAAGTACGGCGCCGACAAGGTCGCCATGATCGGCACGTACGGCAAGATCAAGGCGAAGAACGCCATCAAGGACTCCGCGCGCGTGCTGGGTTACCCGTACGCGATGGGCGACCGCCTCACCAAGGCGATGCCCGCCGACGTCCTCGGCAAGGGCATCGACCTCAACGGCATCACCGACCCCTCGCACCCGCGCTACAGCGAGGCGGGCGAGATCCGCGCGATGTACGAGAACGAGCCGGACGTCAAGAAGGTCATCGACACCGCCAAGGGCGTCGAGGGCCTGGTCCGGCAGATGGGCGTGCACGCGGCCGGCGTCATCATGTCCAGCGAGCCCATCGTCGACCACGCCCCGGTGTGGGTGCGGCACACCGACGGCGTCACCATCACGCAGTGGGACTACCCGCAGTGCGAGTCGCTCGGCCTGCTGAAGATGGACTTCCTGGGCCTGCGCAACCTGACGATCATGGACGACGCCGTCAAGATGGTGAAGTCCAACAAGGGCATCGACCTCGACCTGCTGGCCCTGCCGCTCGACGACCCCAAGACCTTCGAACTCCTCCAGCGCGGCGAGACACTGGGCGTCTTCCAGTTCGACGGCGGCCCCATGCGCTCGCTGCTGCGCCTGATGAAGCCCGACAACTTCGAAGACATCTCCGCCGTCTCGGCGCTCTACCGTCCGGGCCCGATGGGCATGGACTCGCACACCAACTACGCGCTGCGCAAGAACAAGCTCCAGGAGATCACCCCGATCCATCCGGAGCTGGAGGAGCCCCTCGAAGAGGTCCTCGCGGTCACCTACGGCCTGATCGTCTACCAGGAGCAGGTGCAGAAGGCCGCCCAGATCATCGCCGGCTACTCGCTCGGCGAGGCCGACATCCTGCGCCGCGTGATGGGCAAGAAGAAGCCCGACGAACTGGCGAAGAACTTCGTCCTGTTCCAGAAGGGCGCCCGCGACAAGGGCTACAGCGACGAGGCGATCCAGGCCCTGTGGGACGTCCTGGTCCCCTTCGCCGGCTACGCGTTCAACAAGGCGCACTCCGCCGCGTACGGCCTGGTCTCGTACTGGACCGCGTACCTCAAGGCCAACTACCCGGCCGAGTACATGGCCGGGCTGCTCACCTCGGTCAAGGACGACAAGGACAAGTCCGCGATCTACCTGAACGAGTGCCGGCGCATGAAGATCAAGGTGCTCCCGCCGAACGTCAACGAGTCGGTGCACAACTTCGCCGCGCAGGGCGACGACGTGATCCTCTTCGGCCTCGAAGCCGTGCGCAACGTCGGTACGAACGTGGTCGAGTCGATCATCAGGAGCCGCAAGGCCAAGGGCAAGTACGCCTCCTTCCCCGACTACCTCGACAAGGTCGAGGCGGTCGCGTGCAACAAGCGGACCACCGAGTCGCTGATCAAGGCCGGCGCCTTCGACACCATGGGACACACCCGCAAGGGCCTCACCGCGCACTTCGACTCGATGATCGACAACGTGGTCGCGGTCAAGCGCAAGGAGGCCGAGGGCCAGTTCGACCTCTTCGGGGGCGGCGAGGAGAGCAGCGAGCCGGGCTTCGGGCTCGACGTGGAGTTCACCACCGACGAGTGGGAGAAGGGCTATCTGCTCGCCCAGGAGCGGGAGATGCTCGGCCTGTACGTCTCCGACCACCCGCTCTTCGGCCTGGAGCACGTGCTGTCCGACAAGGCCGACGCGGGCATCGCCCAGCTCACCGGGGGTGAGCACGCGGACGGCGCGGTCGTCACCATCGGCGGCATCATCTCGGGCCTGCAGCGCAAGATGACCAAGCAGGGCAACGCCTGGGCGATCGCCACCGTCGAGGACCTCGCCGGCTCCATCGAGTGCATGTTCTTCCCCGCGACCTACCAGCTGGTGTCGACCCAACTCGTCGAGGACGCGGTCGTGTTCGTCAAGGGCCGCCTCGACAAGCGCGAGGACGTGCCGCGCCTGGTCGCGATGGAGCTCCAGGTCCCCGACCTGTCGAACGCGGGCACCAACGCGCCGGTGATCCTCACCATCCCGGCCACCCGTGTCACCCCGCCGATGGTCAGCCGCCTCGGTGAGATCCTCAGTCACCACAAGGGCGACAGCGAGGTCCGGATCAAGCTCCAGGGCCCGACGAAGACGACGGTGCTGCGCCTGGACCGGCACCGGGTGAAGCCGGACCCGGCGCTCTTCGGCGACCTGAAGGTGCTGCTCGGACCGTCCTGCCTGGCCGGCTGAGCACGCCGCGTCACGTGAACACGCGTGAGGGGCGCACCCGGTACCGGGTGCGCCCCTTCGTCATGCCTGCACTGCTTGTCGTGCCTGTGCTGCTGTGCCCGGGTCTCAACAACCCGCTGCCAGACGTCAGTTGTGACCGAAGCGCTTCTGCCGGCCCTTGCGCGCGACGTCCGCGGGGGTCACCTGGGATATACGCTGCTCGGCCTGTGCCTCCATCGAAGAGCGTTCGGCCTGCTGCTGACCACGCTCCGCCTGCGGCTGCTTACGGTCCTGTTTCTTGTTCTTGGCCATGGTGATCTACCTCCTGAGGGGGATCTGAGGGGCCAGAGCCGGGACCAGATTCACATAGCCTGACAAAGAACGCATTTCGGATAATTACCGTCTGTGACATGGGGCAACGCCACGCCGAAGATCGAGTTCGGGCCGTTAACCTCCGCGCTGTCGGGCAGACTCGAAGGAAGCCCGAAGCAAACCTCCCGGAAAGAGGGTGGATCGCGTGGACCGCTGCATCGTCCTGGTGGACGCCGGGTATCTGCTGGGGGCCGCCGCGAGTCTGCTCGCCGGGGAACCCTCACGCTCCCGCATCACCGTCGACCACGCCGCCCTCATCCAGGGGCTGCGCGAGCGCGCCGAGTCCGACACCGAGCGCCCGCTGCTGCGCATCTACTGGTTCGACGGCGCCCCCGACCGCGTGCCCCAGCCCGAGCACCGCAGACTGCGTGTGATGCCCCGGGTCACCGTCCGGCTCGGCGCCCTGACCCGCAGCGACGGCCGCTGGGCGCAGAAGGGCGTGGACGCCGCGATGCACGCAGAGCTGACCGAACTGGCCCGCAACCGCGCCTGCTCCGACGTCGTCCTGGTCACCGGTGACGGCGATCTGCTGCCGGGCATGATGGCCGCCAAGGAGCACGGGGTCGCCGTACACCTGTGGGCCGTGCAGGCCGCCGACGGTGACTACAACCAGTCCGAGGACCTGGTCGCCGAGGCCGACGAGCGGCGCGTGCTCGACCGGGCGTGGATCGTCAAGGCCGTACGGGCCAAGGACCTCGGCGGGGTGTGCGCGCCGCCGCCCGTGCCGCGGCCCGAGATCGCCGCGATCCTCTCCGCGCCGCTGCCGGACGCCCCGCTCGCCCCGGCGGCCGAGCGTCCCGAGGAGGAGACCGAGCACGCACCGGCCGCGGCCGGCTCGGAGAACGGCGCGCAGGAGCGGGTGCCCGCGCCCAAGGGGGTGCCGACCCCCAAGGACCTCGCCGCGCTGCGCGCCCCCGGTGCGCAGCCTGACCGGCATCCGGCGAGCGCGACCCTGCGCTGGTCCTCCGACAAAGGCTGGGTCGACCGGCCCGTCGCCGAGGCGCCCGACGCGGCCTCGATGCCGACGCTGGCCCAGCTGACCACGGCGGAGCAGCGGTGGGCCGACCGGGAGGAGGACATCACCACGGTCGGCGGCGACCCCTACGAGGTCGGACAGGTGTTCGCCCGGCGGTGGATGGGACGCCTCGGCGAACAGAGCCAGCTGCAGAAGCTGTCCGGGATGTACCCGCGGGTCCCGCACCGGATCGACGGAGAGCTGCTGCGCTACGCGGCCCGGTTCGGCCTGCTCGCGCACAAGGACGACCAGATCGACGAGCACGACCGGTACGCCATCCGGGCCGGGTTCTGGCGGGAGATCGACGTCCGCACGGCGGCCGAGCACGCCCCCGCCGGCGAGTAGTTCCTTACCGGTGGATGTGCCGTTATGGGCCGACCCGGGAGGGGACGGGGCCGGTCGACCCCGTACTCTCGTCCTTTGTGAGTACGCGCGCGGCACAGGCACATCGGCACGATGGCGATGTCGTGTGCGCGGTGCGCGGACTGACCAAGACCTATCCGGCGGTACGGGGACGGCGCGGCACGCCCGCGACGCCCGCGGTACGGGCCACCGACGACGTACGCCTCGACATCCGCGGCGGTGAGATCTTCGGGCTGCTCGGGCCGAACGGGGCCGGCAAGACCACCCTCGTACGACAGCTGACCGGGCTCATGCGGCCCGACGCCGGCCGCGTCGAGATCCTCGGGCACGACATCGTGCGCCACCCCGAGCGGGCCGCGCGGATCCTCGCCTACCTCGGCCAGGAATCGACCGCGCTGGACGAGCTGACGGTGTCCCTCGCCGCCGAGACCACCGGACGGCTGCGCGGCCTGGAAGCGCGCGACGCGCGGGCCGAGCGGGACGACGTACTCGACGAACTGGGGCTCACCGCGCTCGCCGGGCGACCGCTGAAGAAGCTCTCCGGCGGACAGCGCAGGCTCGCCTGTCTCGCCGCCGCGCTGGTGGGGGAGCGGCCGCTGCTGGTGCTCGACGAACCGACCACCGGGATGGACCCGGTGGCCCGGCGGGCCGTGTGGGCGGCCGTCGACCGGCGCCGGGCCGAGCGCGGGACGACCGTCCTGCTCGTCACCCACAACGTCATCGAGGCCGAGACCGTTCTTGACCGGGTCGCCGTCCTCGACCAGGGCCGGGTCATCGCCTGCGACACCCCGAGCGGGCTCAAGGAGCAGGTCGCCGGGGAGGTCCGGGTCGACCTGGTGTGGCGGGAGAAGGCGCCGCTGCAGGTGCCCGAGGTCGCCGCTCTGCGGGAACGGGCCGTCGAGTCCGGCCGCCGCTGGACCCTTCGCCTCGCCCCCGAGGAGGCGCGTACCGTGGTCGCCACGGTCACCGGCGGCAGCGCGTTCGCCGCGCTGGACGACTTCACCCTGACCACGCCGTCCCTGGAGGACGTGTACCTGGCGCTGGGCGGCGCCGCGCGGCAGGGGTTGGTGAAGGCATGAGCGCGCGAGCCGCCGTATCCGTATGGAACGGGGACAGGGCGGGCGAGACTCTCGCGACGGGCCCCTGGGCCGCGACGGACGCTGAGCAGAAAACGGACGCTGAGCAGAAGGGGAGCCGCGCGACGTGAGTGTCGTACCCGCCGAAGTCCTGCCGGGCAGTGCCCTGGCCGTGGAGGAGGCCGCCTCCGTGGGCGCGGCCGAACTCGCGCCGCGGGCGCGGCTGTGGCCGTCCCTGTGCGCGATCTACCGGGCGCAGCTGTCGCGGGCACGGGTCGCGCGGATCCCACTGCTGTTCGTGGCGACCTTCCAGTCGATCGGGATCATGATCCTGATGCGCGGGGTCGTCGACGGCGGCGGCGAGGCCGAGTCGGTGGTCGCCGGGTCCTCCGTCCTCGTCGTGGCGTTCGTCGCGCTGAACCTGCTCGCCCAGTACTTCGGGCAGCTGCGGGCCAGCGGCGGGCTCGACCACTACGCCACCCTGCCGGTGCCGCCGGCCGCCGTGGTGCTCGGGGCGGCCGGGGCGTACGCCTCCTTCACCGTGCCCGGGACCGTGGTGACCGCGGTCTTCGGCTGCGTGCTGTTCGGGCTGCCGCTGACGCATCTGTGGGTGCTCGTCGCGGTCATCCCGCTGGCCGGGGCCGCGCTCGCCGGTCTCGGGGCCGCGCTGGGGCTGCTCGCGCCGCGGCCCGAACTGGCCACACTGCTCGGCCAGTTGGGCATGTCCGCGGCGCTGCTGCTCGGGGTGCTGCCGGCCGACCGGATGCCCGACGCGGTGCGCTTCACGCGGGATCTGCTGCCGTCCACGTACGGCGTCGAGGCCTTCGCGCGTACCTTCGGGCCGCATCCCGACTGGGCCTTCGTCCTCGGTGACCTGGCCGTCTGCGGAGTCGTCGGGGTCCTCTCGCTCGCCGTCGCCACCTGGGCGTACCGCCGGGCGGCCGTCCGGTGACGCGCCGCACAGGCGGGCCTGGCACGATGTCAGGGTGACCGCACCGTTGACTCCGCCTCCGCCGCCGCACGAACACTCCTCGCACGACGCGTGGCAGCCTCCGGGGGCCGCGCCCGGTGCAGATCCGGGTGCCGGTCCCGGTGCCGGGTACGGGGCTTCCGTGCCGCGTGACTCCCTGTGGGACGGCACGTACGGGCAGGACGGGCCCGGTATGAAGGCCGAGCTGCGGGAGGCCGGCATCGTCGCCGTGGCGGTCGCGCTCTCGGGTGTGCTGCTGGGGGTGCTGTGGTGGTGGCTGGCGCCGCACGTGCCGCTCGTGGGGGACGTGGTGGAGAAGCGGTGGATCGTCTATCTCGCGGACAGCGAGGGGGAGCAGGCGATCGGGGTCGACGGGACGTTCGCGCTGCTCGCGTTGGCGTTCGGGGTCGTGAGTGCGGTGGGAGTGTTCGCGTGGCGGCGGCGTGGGGGTGTGCCGTTGGTTGTCGCGGTGGGGGTCGGGGGGTTGCTGGGGGCGTTGCTCGCGTGGCGGGTCGGGGTGTGGCTCGGGCCCACGGACGATGTGATCGCCCGCGCGAAGGATGTGGGCAAGGGGGTGACGTTCTCGGCGCCGCTGAAGTTGGGGGCGAAGGGGGCGTTGCTGGCGTGGCCGTTCGCGGGGTTGCTCGTCCACCTCGGCCTGACGGCGTTGTTCGGGCCGCGGGATCCTGACGTGTATCAGGCGGGGCCTGCGCCGAAGGATTCTTACGGGGCGCCGCTGTCGTAGGGAGTTGTTCTCGCCCCCGCCGCCCCTACCCGTCCCATCTCCAGGGGCTCTGCCCCTTCGACCCCGCTGGGGGCTGCGCCCCCAGACCCCGCTTCGGCCTGGACGGCCTCGTCCTCAAACGCCGGACGGGCTGAAAAGATCAAGCCCGTCCGGCGTTTGAGGAGCTGGCCCGTCAGGACGGGCGGTGGCCGTGGTTGGCCTTTCTGGTGCGCCACTTGCGTTTGCGGGTTTTCTTCGACATGGGTGTGGGTCTAATCGAGGATCCGGCCCGCGTCGAGGGGTCAGGCGCGGCCGATCGGGGCCAGTACCGCGTCCGTGAGGGCGGCCAGGGACTCCGGGGAGAGCTCCACCTCCAGGCCCCGGCGGCCCGCCGAGACGCAGATCGTGGGGTGGGACGTCGCCGACTCGTCCAGGACCGTGGGGAGCTTCTTGCGCTGGCCGAGGGGGGAGATGCCGCCGCGCACGTAACCCGTGGTGCGTTCCGCCAGTGTCGGGTCCGCCATCGCGGCCCGTTTGCCGCCCACCGCCGCCGCCAGCGCCTTCAGGTCCAGCGATCCCGCCACCGGGACCACCGCCACCGTCAGCGTGCCGTCCACGTCCGCCACCAAGGTCTTGAAGACCCGCTCCGGGGACACGCCCATCGCCTCCGCCGCCTCCTCGCCGTAGGACGGGTGGGAGGGGTCGTGGTCGTAGGAGTGGACCGTGTGCGACACCCCGGCGGTGGTCAGGGCCACCGTCGCCGGGGTGCCGCCGGCGGAGTTCTGCTGCTTCTTGGACTTCTTCGCCATGAGTGCCGTGCCTCAGTTCAGGCTCGTCGGGCTGCGCGTCAGTTCCGACGCCGGCAGGGACGGCAGGTTACGGATGATCGCCGTCTCGGTGCGAAGGAGTTTCAGTTCCTCGCGGAGACGGGACGCGATGTCCGGGGCTTGCAGCAGACGTTGCTTCGTCGGCGTGTCGAGCATGATCGCGGCGGCCACGAGGTACGAGACCACGGACGGGTCGTCGGGGAGGTCCGCGCCCGTGGACAGCGAGCGCTCCCGCGCCCCCGCCAGCCGCTTCTGGTACTGGCGAAAGGCCCGCAGCACCCCCTCCGCCAGCGCCCCGGCCTCCTCGCCCTGTTCCTCCGGCAGCTCCTCGATCTCGGCCGTCAGGAACGGGCCTGACGTGTCGACCGACAGCAGCCGCGCCCTCGCCGTGCCCGTCGCGAGCACCTCGAAGGTGCCGTCCGCGCGTTCCCGGATCGTCGCCGCGTCGGCGACGCAGCCCGTGCCGTGGAAGGACTTGAGCGGGTCGGGGCCGAAGCCGGCCGCGGGCCCCACGTCGCGCGGCGCCGTCGGGTCGGGCATGCCGGGCGCGGTCGGGGCCACCTCGTGGCCGTCACGGATCGCCACGACGGCGAACCGGCGCGGTTCGTCCTCGGGTGTCTTGAGCAGTTCGCGCATCATGGCGCGATAGCGCTCCTCGAAAATGTTCAGAGGCAGCACCAGCCCCGGGAACAACACCGAGTTCAGGGGGAAGAGCGGGAGCTGGACGGTGGTCACGGCGCAGAAGCCTAATGGTCTCCGGAGCGGGCGCGTCCGCCCCGCTCACTCCGTGGATGCCGGGGCGGCGACGACAGCACCGCCGAACAGATCTCGTCGCGGGTCCTCAGGAACTGCGCCAGCGGGTCGTCCGACTGCCGGTCCCACGGGAAGGACGTGGCGTACGGGCCGATCAGCCGCAGCTGCGCGTAGGCGTCGTCCCAGCGCTCCAGGCGTACGAGGACGTACATCAGTTTGTTGCGCAGCTCGGCCGGCCAGGGGCGGGCCGCGGGGAAGCGGGCGGAGAGCGCGATCGCCCGGTCGGCCGCCGCGTCCAGCCGGTGCCGGGGCACCTCAGGGCCGCAGTCGTCGGTCAGATAGGCCAGCACCGCGCGGGCCGGCAGCCCCTGGACCAGGGAGTCCTCGGGGGCGTCCTGTGCGGCCCGGTCGGCGAAGTCCAGGCACTCGCGGTGCGAGCCGTGCCAGAAGGCGGCGAGGTAGTTCAGGGCGGCCACATGGCAGCCGTAGTGGTGCGGGGCGCGGCGGACCGCGGCCTCCCACAGCTCCTCGAAGTACTTGTGCCCGGCGTTCGCCCCGCGCGCGTGGTCCAGCGCGATCCGCCACGGCACCGGGTCGCGGTCGTCGCCGCGCGCCGCGGCCGTGATCAGCGCGCTCACCTCGCGCAGCAGCTCCGCGCGCGCCGGCGAGGGCCAGGCCCGGTCGACGGCGAGCTGGGCGGCGACCACGCGCGCGTCGGGGTCGTGCGGGTCGGCCGCGTACCACTGCTCGAACCACTCCGCGCGGGAGCACGCGAAGGCCGCGAGACGGCGTACGCAGCGGTCGCGGCCCTCCCAGTCGGCGCCCCGGCGGGTGGCGGCGAGGAGATCGGCCGCCGGCCGGTGCTCGCCGCGGGCCGCCGCGACCAGCGCGGCGCCGAGACCGTCGTCGGGCACGTCGAGCAGCACCTCGTCGTCGGCCGGGAAGCCGGGGGAGAGGCGCGGCTCGGCCCGGGGTGTGCGGGCCGCGCGGCTGAAGGGATGCAGCAGAGCCATGGTGTCGACCATTGAAGGACCGCAGGTCAGCCCGGCGCCAGATGGAACCGGCAACTCATCGAAAGTTGTACGCCCTAAGGTAAAGGGAGAGTAAAAGGTGATGACTGTTCAACAACCGTTCGGTCGGGGCGGGCGCGAGTTCGGGAGGTCGTGTGCGTTCGGTGCGCATCTTGTGTGCGGGGCGAATGGGTGGTTGACCCTAGTTCCGCCGCAGCAGGCGGGTCGCCCCCGCCGCCACCGTCGTCGCCAGGATCCAGCCCAGGATGATCATCGTCGCCGCCAGCCACTGCCAGCCGCCCCTCAGCTGCCAGACGCCGACCTGGCCCAGGTCGATCACCGGGAGCAGCAGGTCGAGGGCGAACAGGGCCGGGTTCCACGCCGGATGGCCGCCGGCCTGCATCGGCGGATGGCTCGCGTGCGCGAACGCCACCGAGCCCGCCGCCCACAGCACCGCCATCCACACCGCGGCCCGCCCCGGCCGGTACCCGTAGGCCACCGCCCAGTCCTGCACGTACCCCCAGAGCTTGGCCGCCGGCGGCAGCGTCTCGCGGCGCCGGCGCTGCTTGGCGAGCAGTACCTCGCGCGCGTCCTCGTCCTCGCCGCCGGCCCGCAGCACGGCGGCCAGCCGCTCGTACGGCTCCGGGTTGTACTCGGCGGTCGCCGCGGCCACCCAGCCCAGCCGCTCCTCCAGCGGGAACCGGCCCATCGGCACCAGGTTCTCGTACGCAAAGCCGCCCATCTGCAGGTTGCCGGGCGTCGGCCAGGCGCTCGACCGGTCGACCAGGTTGATCACCTTCGCGCCCGACAGCACGACCGCCCCGCGCTGCGGCCGCTCGCCCAGGAAGCGCAGCTCGGGCGTCTGCACCCGGCGCAGCGACAGCTCCTGGTCGTCGGTGAAGGTGAACCGGGCCCGCTCCAGGTCGACCGAGTCCCCGAACCGTCCGTCGTCCAGGCGCACCCCGCCCTGGCACTCGAACCGCTGGATGCGGGTCCCGCGCGCGGGCGTCGAACCGCTCAGCGCGGGCGAGCCGACGCCCGCCGGGGTCAGGTACAGGGTCCGCCCGACGGTCAGCTGGGGCGCGTTCAGCGCGAGCCGCGTGTACGGGTTGGCGAGGCGTGCCCCGCGCAGGCTCAGCGAGACACCGACCTTGGCGCTGCGCAGGCTCAGCTCACCGTGCGACTCCAGGAGCTCGGCCTGGAGGTCCTGGCCCACGGTCATGCCGTCGGCCGCGATCGAACGGCCGCTGCGGTCGCGGTAGACGATCGCCTGGTTGAGCAGCAGATCGGTGCCGATGTGCGCGTCGGTCAGCCGTACGCCGTTGTGGAACCGGCAGCGGGGCAGATGCAGGTCACCCTCGGTGTGCACCCGGGCCGCCTCCAGGCGGGGCACCGAGCAGTCCACCATCCGCGCGGTCTGGAACCGCGCCTCGGGCAGCAGCACCTCCCGCTCGAAACGGCAGCCGCGCAGCTCCATGTACGGCGTCACCGTGCCGCCGGCGAGGTCCAGGACGCCGCTGATCCGCACCCCGCGCAGCTTCAGCGACGCCACCCGGCCGGAGAGCGCGGGCGGGCCGTCCAGCAGCAGCCAGCACACGATCCGCGCGCGTACCGTGCGCTCGGGGCCCCAGGGATGGCCGCCGTGCGGATCGTCGACGACGGTGTCCCCGGTGCTCAGGTCGTACACGCTGCCGTTGCGGAAGGCCTGCCACATGCCGGCCTCGGCGGCGGTCAGATCGTCCGGCAGATCCCCCGCGCGGATGCCGGCGCCCTCGGTCACTGCGATGTCCTTCCTCCCCGTCCACCGACGGGTTTCGCACAGCCGGTGATGCCCGCTGCGTAACGCCCGGAACACTAGACGCGACGACGATCTTCCGGGTTCCGGCCACGTTCTGTATCAGCCATTGATACGCGCGGACGGTGCCCGATCGCCGTCTGAGAGAATTGGGACCGTGATCTCCCGAATCGATCTGCGCGGTGACGCCCTCCCCGAAGGGCCCGCCCTGCGCGACCTGCTGCCCCGAGCCGACTTCGACGTCTCGGCCGCCCTGGAGAAGGTGCGTCCGATCTGCGAGGCCGTGCATCATCGGGGCGACGCGGCGCTGATCGACTTCGCCGAGAAGTTCGACGGGGTGCGGCTGGAGCACGTGCGGGTGCCGGCCCAGGCGCTCGGCGACGCGCTGGAGCAGCTCGATCCGGCCGTGCGCGCGGCCCTGGAGGAGTCCATCCGGCGCGCCCGTCTCGTCCACCGCGAGCAGCGCCGTACGACCCGCACGACCCAGGTCGTGCCGGGCGGTTCCGTCACCGAGAAGTGGGTGCCCGTCGACCGGGTGGGGCTCTACGCGCCCGGCGGCCGGTCCGTCTACCCCTCGACCGTGGTCATGAACGTGGTCCCGGCGCAGGAGGCGGGCGTCCAGTCGATCGCCCTCGCTTCCCCGGCGCAGGCCGATTTCGGCGGTCTGCCGCACCCGACGATCCTCGCGGCCTGTGCGCTGCTCGGCGTCGACGAGGTGTACGCGGCGGGTGGCGCGACCGCCGTCGCGATGTTCGCGTACGGCACCGAGTCCTGCGCCCCCACGAACATGGTCATGGGCCCGGGCAACATCTGGGTCGCCGCCGCCAAGCGCTACTTCGCGGGCAAGATCGGCATCGACACGGAGGCCGGTCCCACCGAGATCGCCATCCTCGCGGACGAGAGTGCCGACCCCGTGCACGTCGCCTCCGACCTGATCAGCCAGGCCGAGCACGACCCGCTGGCCGCCGCCGTCCTGGTCACCGACTCCGTCACGCTCGCCGACGCGGTCGAGAAGGAACTGGAGCCGCAGGTCGCGGCCACCAAGCACATCGAGGACCGGATCGTCCCCGCGCTGCGGGGCAGGCAGTCCGCGATCGTCCTCGTCGACGGCGTCGACGAGGGGCTGCGGGTGGTCGACGCGTACGGCGCCGAGCACCTGGAGATCCAGACGGCGGACGCGGCGGCGGTGGCCGACCGGGTCAGGAACGCCGGCGCGATCTTCGTCGGACCCTGGGCGCCGGTCTCCCTCGGCGACTACGCGGCCGGCTCCAACCACGTGCTGCCGACCGGGGGTTGTGCCTGCCACTCCTCCGGCCTCTCGGTGCAGTCCTTCCTCCGGGGCATCCACATCGTCGACTACACCAAGGACGCCCTCGCCGACGTGGCGCAGCACGTGGTCACGCTGGCGGAGGCGGAGGACCTGCCCGCCCACGGCGCGGCGGTCAAGGCACGGTTCGGTTGGAAGGTGCCCGGCAAGTGAGCTTCGGAATCGACGATCTGCCCGTACGGGACGAGCTGCGCGGCAAGTCCCCTTACGGTGCGCCCCAGTTGGACGTGCCCGTCCGGCTGAACACCAACGAGAACCCCTACCCGCTGCCCGAGGCCCTGGTCGAGCGCATCGCCGAGCGCGTCCGTGAGGCCGCCCGTGACCTCAACCGCTACCCCGACCGGGACGCGGTCGAGCTGCGCACGCAGCTCGCCAAGTACCTGACGGACACGGCGGGTTACGAGGTCGGCCTGGCCAACGTCTGGGCCGCCAACGGCTCCAACGAGGTCATCCAGCAGCTGCTCCAGACCTTCGGCGGGCCCGGCCGCACCGCGATCGGCTTCGAGCCGTCGTACTCGATGCACGGACTCATCGCGCGCGGCACCGGGACGGGCTGGATCGCGGGTCCCCGCAACGAGGACTTCACGATCGATCTCGCCGCCGCCGAGCGGTGGATCGCCGAGAACAGGCCCGACGTCGTGTTCGTCACGACCCCCAACAACCCCACGGGCAACGCCGTTCCGCCCGAGACGGTCCTCGCGCTGTACGAGGCCGCGCAGGCCGCCAAGCCGTCGATGGTGATCGTCGACGAGGCCTACGTCGAGTTCAGCCACGGCGACTCGCTGCTGCCGCTGCTCGAAGGTCGGCCGAATCTCGTCGTCTCGCGGACGATGTCGAAGGCGTTCGGCGCGGCGGGCCTGCGGCTCGGCTACCTCGCCGCCCACCCGGCGGTCGTCGACGCCGTCCAACTCGTACGCCTGCCCTATCACTTGTCGGCGATCACCCAGGCGACCGCGCTGGCCGCCCTGGAGCACACCGACACCCTGCTCGGGTACGTGGAGCAGCTGAAGGGTGAACGGGACCGGCTGGTGGCCGAGTTGCGGGCCATCGGCTACGAAGTCGTCGAGTCCGACGCCAACTTCGTGCAGTTCGGGCGGTTCGCGGATTCCCGCACCGGCTGGCAGGCGATCCTCGACCGGGGTGTCCTGGTCCGGGACAACGGCATCCCGGGGTGGCTGCGGGTCTCCGCCGGAACCCCCGAAGAGAACGACGCGTTCCTCGACGCGGTCCGTCAGCTGAAGAAGGAGCAGAGCGCATGAACCGCGTAGGACGTGTGGAGCGGGTGACCAAGGAGACCTCGGTCGTCGTCGAGATCGATCTCGACGGCGCCGGCAAGGTCGACGTGTCGACCGGGGTCGGCTTCTACGACCACATGCTCGACCAGCTCGGCCGGCACGGTCTGTTCGACCTGACCGTGAAGACCGAGGGCGACCTGCACATCGACTCGCACCACACCATCGAGGACACCGCCCTCGCCCTCGGCGCCGCCTTCAAGCAGGCGCTCGGCGACAAGGTGGGGATCTACCGGTTCGGGAACTGCACGGTCCCGCTGGACGAGTCCCTCGCCCAGGTGACCGTCGACCTCTCCGGCCGCCCCTACCTCGTGCACACCGAGCCCGAGAACATGGCGCCGATGATCGGCGAGTACGACACGACGATGACCCGGCACATCCTGGAGTCCTTCGTCGCCCAGGCCCAGATCGCGCTGCACGTGCACGTGCCGTACGGGCGCAACGCGCACCACATCGTGGAGTGCCAGTTCAAGGCGCTGGCCCGGGCCCTGCGCTACGCCTCCGAGCGCGACCCGCGCGCGGCCGGCATCCTCCCCTCCACGAAGGGCGCGCTGTGACCGGCCTGTCGACCATCCTGATCGTCGTCGGCCTCTTCCTGGTCGGCGGCATCATCTCCTTCGTCAAGCAGGAGATGCCCAAGAGCCTGATCGTGCTGCTGTCCATCGCCGCCGCGATGTGCCTGGTGGCGGGTGTCGTCCGGCTGGAGGTGTGGAATTGAGCGCGGCCAGGAAGGTCGTCGTCTTCGACTACGGCTTCGGGAACGTCCGTTCCGCGGAACGCGCCCTCGCGCGCGTGGGCGCCGAGGTCGAGATAACGGGCGACTTCGACAAGGCCATGAACGCGGACGGACTGCTGGTGCCGGGCGTCGGCGCCTTCGCCGCCTGCATGCGCGGTCTCAAGGACGCGCGCGGTGACTGGATCGTCGGCCGCAGGCTGGCCGGCGGGCGCCCGGTGATGGGCATCTGCGTCGGCATGCAGATCCTGTTCGCGCGGGGCATCGAGCACGGCGTGGAGACCGAGGGTCTCGACGAGTGGCCCGGCACGGTCGGACCGCTGCAGGCCGACATCGTGCCCCACATGGGCTGGAACACCGTCGAGACACCGGCCGGCTCCCAGCTCTTCGCCGGCCTGGACGCGGACGCGCGCTTCTACTTCGTGCACTCCTACGCCGTCCACGACTGGTCCCTCGAAGTGCACAACGGCCTGCTGCGCGCACCCAAGGTGGCCTGGTCCACGCACGGCAAGCCCTTCGTGGCGGCCGTGGAGAACGGCGCCCTGTGGGCCACCCAGTTCCACCCCGAGAAGTCCGGCGACGCCGGCGCACAGCTGCTCACCAACTGGATCGGAACCCTCTAGACCATGGCCAAGCTCGAACTCCTCCCCGCCGTCGACGTCCGTGACGGCCAGGCCGTCCGCCTCGTGCACGGCGAGTCCGGCTCGGAGACCTCGTACGGCTCCCCGCTGGAGGCCGCCCTCGCCTGGCAGCGGTCGGGCGCCGAGTGGCTGCACCTGGTCGACCTGGACGCCGCGTTCGGGACCGGCGACAACCGCGCGCTGATCGCCGAGGTCACCGGCGCCATGGACATCAAGGTGGAGCTGTCCGGCGGCATCCGCGACGACGACACCCTCGCCGCCGCCCTCGCCACCGGCTGCACCCGGGTGAACCTCGGCACGGCCGCCCTGGAGACCCCCGAGTGGGTCGCCAAGGTCATCGCCGAGCACGGCGAGAAGATCGCGGTCGGTCTCGACGTACGCGGGACGACCCTGCGCGGTCGCGGCTGGACCCGTGACGGCGGCGACCTCTACGAGACGCTGGAGCGCCTGAACAAGGAGGGCTGCGCGCGGTACGTCGTCACCGACATCGCCAAGGACGGCACCCTCCAGGGCCCGAACCTGGAGCTGCTGCGCACCGTGTGCGCGGCCACCGACCGCCCGGTCGTGGCATCCGGCGGCGTGTCCTCGCTCGACGACCTGCGCGCCATCTCCGAGCTGGTACCCCTCGGTGTCGAGGGCTCCATCGTCGGGAAGGCCCTGTACGCGAAGGCGTTCACCCTGGAAGAGGCTCTGGAGGCGGTAGCCAAGTGAGCGACGTACGACGCCTGTCGAGCGGAGCGCCCTGGGAGGAGCAGTTCGGCTACTCCCGCGCGGTGGAACTGCCGAACGGACTGGTGCTGGTCGCCGGCTGCACATCGATAGTGGACGGCGAGATCGCCGGGGGCGGTCCCTACGAGCAGACGGTCAACGCCTTCAACGTGGCGATCGCGGCGCTCGGACAGCTGGGCCTGGGCCGGGACGACGTGGTGCGCACGCGCATGTACATCACGCACGCCCGGGACGTGGACGACGTCGGGCGCGCGCACAAGGAGCTGTTCGACACCGTCCGGCCCGCCGCGTCCATGATCATCGTCTCCGGCTTCGTGGACCCCAGCCTGGTCGTCGAGGTCGAGGTGGAGGCGTACCGAGCGGAGACGCACCGGGGGGAGGGCTCGTCATGACCCTCGCCGTACGCGTGATCCCCTGCCTGGACGTCGACAACGGCCGGGTCGTCAAGGGCGTCAACTTCCAGAACCTGCGCGACGCGGGCGACCCCGTCGAGATGGCGAAGGTCTACGACGCCGAGGGCGCCGACGAGCTGACCTTCCTGGACATCACCGCGTCCTCGGGCAACCGCGAGACCACCTACGACGTGGTGCGCCGCACCGCCGAGCAGGTGTTCATCCCGCTCACGGTCGGCGGCGGAGTCCGCGCCGCCGAGGACGTGGACAAGCTGCTGCGGGCCGGCGCCGACAAGGTCGGCGTCAACACCGCGGCGATCGCCCGTCCCGAGCTGATCAAGGAGATCGCCGAGCGCTTCGGCAGCCAGGTGCTGGTCCTCTCGGTGGACGCGCGACGGACCGGGAGCGGATCCTTCGAGGTCACCACGCACGGCGGCCGCAAGGGCACCGGCATCGACGCCGTCGAGTGGGCCCACCGGGCCGCGGAACTGGGCGCGGGCGAGATTTTGCTCAACTCGATGGACGCGGACGGCACGAAGGACGGCTACGACATCGAGATGATCGAGGCCGTCCGCAAGCACGTCACGGTCCCGCTGATCGCCTCCGGCGGCGCCGGCCGGCTCACCGACTTCCCGCCGGCCGTCGGCGCGGGCGCGGACGCCGTGCTCGCCGCGTCCGTCTTCCACTTCGGGGATCTGCGGATCGGGGAAGTGAAGCGGGCGCTCAGGGAAGCGGGACATCCCGTTCGCTAGGCAACCGGGGCGCCCTTGGGGAGAAACCGAGGGCGCCCTTCCGGAGAAGCCGTGAGCGCCTTTTCCGACAGGTCGGGCGCCTTCTCGGATGCCGTCGGGCGCCTTCTCGGATGCCTCAGAGCCCCAGCTGCTTGGCCTCCTGCAGCTTGGCGATCGCGTTCTCGTCGCCGTCCAGCTCCACCTTGGCCACGTTCTGCCGGCCGTGGACGAACAGCAGCAGCTCCGAGGGCTCACCCGTCACCGTCACGACCGGTGCGCCCTTGTGGGCGACCGCGGTCTGGCCGTCGGGGCGGCGCAGCACCAGGCCGGTGGGCGCGCTACGGCCCATCAGACGGGCCATGCGCTCCAGGCGGGACCACAGGGCGTCCTGGAACACCGGGTCCAGTTCGCGGGGTGTCCACTCCGGCTGCGCACGGCGTACGTCCTCGGTGTGGACGTAGAACTCGACCGTGTTGGACGCCTCGTCCAGCTGCTTGAGCTGGAACGGCGAGAAGCGCGGCGGGCCCGTCCGGATGAGCTGGATCAGCTCCTCGTACGGCTTCGCCGCGAACTCGGCCATCACCCGGTCCAGGCGCGGCGCGAGCTGCTTGATCATGATGCCGCCGGCCGCGTCGGCGCGGCGCTCGCGCACCACCACGTGTGCGGCGAGGTCCCGGGCCCGCCAGCCCTCGCAGAGGGTCGGGGCGTCCGGGCCCGCGGTCTCCAGGAGATCGGCGAGGAGGAGTCGTTCACGCTTGGCGAAGGTCGACATACCGTCAGCCTACGACCGCGGGGAGGGTCCGCACAGTGGACGCCGACCGGGACTGTCAGTGCGGCGCGGCACAATGGCACGCATGACCAGCAAGCCCCAGTCCAGCGGTCTCGACCCCGAGATCGCCGCCCGCCTCAAGCGCAGCCCCGACGGGCTCGTGCCCGCCATCGCCCAGCAGTACGACACCGGAGAGGTGCTGATGCTGGGCTGGATGGACGACGAGGCGCTGCACCGCACCCTGACCACCGGCCGCTGCACGTACTGGTCGCGCAGCCGCCGGGAGTACTGGGTCAAGGGCGACACCTCGGGGCACGTCCAGCACGTCAGGTCCGTCGCCCTGGACTGCGACGCGGACACGGTCCTCGTGAAGGTCGACCAGGTCGGCGCCGCCTGCCACACCGGCGCGCGCACCTGCTTCGACGCGGACGTGCTCCTCAAGGACGGCGCCGAAGCGCTCCTCAAGGACGGCGCCGATTCCGGCACCGCCGCCCCGAATCAGTAGGGTCAGCCGCCATGGACCTCGAGACCTTCCGCAAGCTGGCCACCGACCGTCGGGTCATCCCGGTCACCCGCAAGCTCCTCGCCGACGGCGACACCCCGGTCGCGCTCTACCGCAAGCTCGCCGCCGAGCGCCCCGGCACCTTCCTGCTGGAGTCCGCGGAGAACGGCCGCTCCTGGTCCCGGTACTCCTTCGTGGGAGTCCGCAGCGCCGCCACGCTCACGGCCCGCGACGGCCAGGCGCACTGGATGGGCACCCCGCCCGTCGGCGTCCCGGTCGACGGCGACCCGCTGGCCGCCCTGCGCGCCACCATCGAGGCCCTGCACACCCCGCACCAGGAGGACCTGCCGCCCTTCACCGGCGGCATGGTCGGCTATCTGGGCTACGACATCGTGCGCCGCCTGGAGAAGATCGGCCCCGGCGAGCGGGACGACCTCAAGCTCCCCGAGCTGACCATGCTCCTGACCAGCGACCTCGCCGTGATGGACCACTGGGAGGGCTCGGTCCTGCTGATCGCCAACGCGATCAACCACAACGACCTCGACACGGGCGTCGACGAGGCGCACGCGGACGCGGTCGCCCGCCTCGACGCCATGGAGGCGGACCTCTCCCGCGCGGTCGCCCAGCCGCCGGCCATACTCCCGCCGTCCGAACTGCCCGAGTACACCGCGCTGTGGGGCGGCCCCGACTTCCGGGCCGCCGTCGAGGACGTCAAGGAGCGCATCCGGGCCGGCGAGGCCTTCCAGGTCGTGCCCTCCCAGCGCTTCGAAACGCCGTGCACGGCAAGCGCGTTGGACGTCTACCGGGTCCTGCGGGCGACCAACCCGTCGCCGTACATGTACCTCTTCCGCTTCGAGGGCTTCGACGTGGTCGGCTCCAGCCCGGAGGCGCTGGTGAAGGTCGAGGACGGGCGGGCCATGGTCCACCCCATCGCCGGCACCCGCCCGCGCGGGGCCACCCCGCAGGAGGACCAGGCCCTCGCCGACGAACTGCTCGCCGACCCCAAGGAGCGCGCCGAGCACCTCATGCTGGTCGACCTCGGACGTAACGATCTGGGGCGGGTCTGCGAGCCGGGCTCGGTCGAGGTCGTCGACTTCATGTCCATCGAGCGCTACTCGCACGTGATGCACATCGTCTCCACGGTGACGGGCCGGGTGGCCCCGGGCCGTACCGCCTACGACGTCCTGACGGCCTGCTTCCCGGCCGGCACCCTCTCCGGCGCGCCCAAGCCCCGGGCGATGCAGATCATCGACGAACTGGAGCCGTCCAGGCGGGGGTTGTACGGCGGCTGCGTCGGCTACCTCGACTTCGCGGGTGACTCCGACACCGCCATCGCCATCCGCACGGCCCTGCTGCGCGACGGCACGGCGTACGTCCAGGCGGGCGCCGGCATCGTCGCCGACTCCGACCCGGTCGCCGAGGACGAGGAGTGCCGCAACAAGGCGGCGGCGGTGCTGCGCGCGGTCCACACGGCGAACCGGCTGGGCGGCTGAGGCGGGTCGTTAAGGCCGCAAACCGGACCCTTTCCGGGCAGTGGGGCGCGTATCACGTGAGCCCCGGGTGACGGTTCGCCCGTGGTTCAGGCGATAGTGGGGTACGTGACTGCTGTTCCTCACCCCCGATCCGAAGCCGCGGGACCCGCCAGGGCCGCCCGCCGGAGTCTTGCCGTGGCCCTGACGTCCGGCGCGCTCGGCGCGGCCGTGGCGCTGCTGTCGACCCGACAACGCTGGTCGGAGGGCACGGCGACGGTGGCCGGTGGGGCGTTCCCGCTGACCGCCAGGGGAAGCGACGTCACGGGGGTGCCCGCGGCGCTGGCGATAGTCGGCCTTGCCGCGCTCGTCGCCGTGTTCGCCGTCCGAAAGGCCGGCCGGTTGCTGGTCTCGGTGCTGCTCGCGCTCTCGGGCGCGGGGACCGTCGCCGCTGCGCTGCTCGGCGTGTCCGACAGCTCTGCGTTGGACGAGCAGGCGGCGAAGGCGGCGGGCGATACGTCGGCGACCGTTGACGCGCTCTCGCACACCGCCTGGCCCTACGTTGCGGCGGTGGGCGGGGCCCTGCTCCTGCTGGCCGGTCTTCTCGCCATTCGCTACGGGCGGTTGTGGCCCGCGATGTCCGGTCGGTACGAGCGCAATGGGGCGCCGAGGGTTCGTCGGCGGGCCGCGCCGGTGGATCCGGATCGGCCGGAGGAGATCTGGAAGGCGCTCGACAGGGGCGAGGATCCGACAGGCGCTTAGCCGTTCCGGTGCGACCCCGGGATAGGTTGCACCGGCGTATGCGGAAGAATGGGATCTGAGCGTTCCGGCTCGGAGACTTACACACAGCAACGAGGAGCAAGTCATGGCGGGCAGCAGCCACGGTCACACCCCGGCCGCCTGGACCGGTGTCACGATCGCCTTCATCGGGTTCTGCGTTTCGGGTGTCTTTATGGTGATGGCTGAGCCCGTGGGCTTCTGGGCCGGCATGGTCGTCGTGGTCCTCGGTGGGGTCGTCGGCCTCATCATGCGGGCGATGGGCCTCGGCCAGTCGAAGGAGGACGCGCACGCGGAGGCGCGGGCCGCCGCCGCTGCGGCGAGCAGCCCTGCGGGCGTCAAGAGCTGACGCGCGTACAGCTTCTGTGAGGGGCGATCCGGTGCCGGGTCGCCCCTCAGTCGTGTCTCATTCGTGTGCGAGGGGGCAGAATGCGAGTCGTGAATGCCGACAGCCAGAGGGTGACGCCGTCCGAGTCCGGGTCGGCACTCAGCCGGATCGCGGTCCCCGCGGGGATCCTCGCGGCGGTCGTCGGGGCCTTCGCCTACGTGGGCACGGTGGACCCGAACGAACCCGGCCACTACCCCGCCTGCCCCCTGTACAGCCTCACCGGCATCTACTGTCCCGGCTGCGGCGGCCTGCGCAGTGCGCACGCCTTCGCCCACGGGGACTTCCCGGCGGCGCTCCAGGACAACGCGCTGGCCGTGGTCGCCTATCTGGGCTTCGCCGTGGTGTGGACCGTATGGGTGGTGCGCGCGGCGCGCGGACGCCCGCTGCGGATCGATCTCGGTCCGGTGCACCTGTGGTCGCTGGGGACATTGCTGCTGGTCTTCACGGTTGTCCGGAACCTGCCCCTCGGTGGCTGGCTGCACCCTTGATCAATTGCCGAATGTCCAGGTAGTGGGACCGGCGTCAACCGGATGCGAGGCCTACGCCCCGCTCCGGATACCATCGACGTGACCACCGGTTTTATCCCCGGGGCAACCGCTTCAACAGTCAACCGTCTGGAAGGGGGCCGCTCGCGTGAGTGTGCTCGACGAGATCATCGACGGAGTCCGTGCCGACCTCGCGGAGCGGCAGGCGCGCGTCAGCCTCGACGAGCTCAAGGAGCGCGCGGCGAAGGCTCCCGCGGCCAAGGACGGACTGGCCGCCCTCAAGGGCGACGGCGTCAAGGTCATCTGTGAGGTCAAGCGCTCCAGCCCCTCCAAGGGCGCGCTGGCCGCGATCGCCGACCCGGCCGGACTCGCCGCGGACTACGAGGCGGGCGGCGCGGCCGTCATCTCCGTGCTGACCGAGCAGCGCCGCTTCGGCGGCTCGCTGGCCGACCTGGAGGCCGTCCGCGCCCGCGTGGACATCCCGGTCCTGCGCAAGGACTTCATCGTCACGTCGTACCAGCTGTGGGAGGCCCGCGCGTACGGCGCCGACCTCGCGCTGCTGATCGTGGCCGCCCTGGAGCAGCCGGCCCTGGAGTCGCTGATCGAGCGTGCCGTCTCCATCGGACTGACCCCGCTGGTCGAGGTGCACGACGAGGACGAGGTCGAGCGGGCGGTGGACGCCGGCGCCAAGGTCATCGGCGTCAACGCGCGCAACCTCAAGACCCTCGAGGTCGACCGCGGCACCTTCGACCGCGTCGCGCCCGAGATCCCCGCCGGCCTCGTCAAGATCGCCGAGTCCGGCGTCCGCGGCCCGCACGACCTCATCGCCTACGCCAACGCCGGCGCCGACGCGGTCCTGGTCGGCGAGTCCCTGGTGACGGGCAAGGACCCGAAGACCGCCGTCGCGGACCTGGTGGCCGCGGGCGAACACCCCGCACTCCGCCACGGCCGCGGCTGATCGGCCGCTAGAGTTACCTCCGATGACGCTGACCCTGACCCCCGACCGGCACGCCCGCCTCGCGCGCGGCTGCCGCCCTCGGGGTTGCCGGGCGCCGGCCCGCCGTGTGCACGGCCGCAGGGTCCGTTACGTCATCGGAGACGAGCCCGGGCAGGTAAACGGCCGCCGATGGCAGCGCGCCCCTTAGGGGCGCGGGGAACTGCGCGACAAGCCCCCACGGGCCCGCAGCCGACCAACAACCCCCCGCCCCACGGCGATCAGTGTCTTTTCCGCACTCACCGTGAGGTTTCCGCATGCCCAGCGAGTTCTTCATCCCCGACCCCGAGGGTCACATCCCCAGCGCCGAAGGCTACTTCGGCGCGTTCGGCGGCAAGTTCATCCCGGAGGCCCTCGTCGCCGCCGTGGACGAGGTCGCCGTCGAGTACGAGAAGGCCAAGCACGACGAGGAGTTCGCCCGCGAACTGGACGACCTCCTCGTCAACTACACCGGCAGGCCCAGCGCGCTGACCGAGGTACCCAGGTTCGCCGAACACGCCGGTGGCGCGCGGGTGTTCCTCAAGCGCGAGGACCTCAACCACACCGGCTCGCACAAGATCAACAACGTCCTCGGCCAGGCCCTGCTCACCAAGCGCATGGGCAAGACCCGGGTGATCGCGGAGACCGGAGCAGGGCAGCACGGCGTCGCCACCGCCACCGCCTGCGCGCTGTTCGGCCTCGAATGCACCATCTACATGGGCGAGATCGACACCGAGCGCCAGGCCCTGAACGTGGCCCGCATGCGCATGCTCGGCGCCGAGGTCGTCGCCGTGAAGTCCGGCAGCCGCACGCTGAAGGACGCGATCAACGAGGCCTTCCGCGACTGGGTCGCCAACGTCGACCACACGCACTACCTGTTCGGCACGGTCGCGGGCCCGCACCCCTTCCCGGCCATGGTCCGCGACTTCCACCGTGTGATCGGCGTCGAGACCCGCCGGCAGATCCTGGAGCGCGCCGGACGCCTGCCCGACGCGGCCGTCGCCTGTGTCGGCGGCGGTTCGAACGCCATCGGCCTGTTCCACGCCTTCATCCCGGACGCCGGCGTACGCCTCATCGGCTGCGAGCCCGCGGGGCACGGCGTGGAGACCGGCGAGCACGCGGCGACCCTCACCGCGGGCGAGCCCGGCATCCTGCACGGCTCCCGCTCCTACGTCCTCCAGGACGAGGAGGGCCAGATCACCGAGCCCTACTCCATCTCGGCCGGTCTGGACTACCCGGGCATCGGCCCCGAGCACTCCTACCTCAAGGACAGCGGCCGCGGCGAGTACCGCGCGGTCACCGACGACGCGGCGATGCAGGCCCTGCGCCTGCTCTCGCGCACCGAGGGGATCATCCCGGCCATCGAGAGCGCCCACGCACTGGCCGGCGCCCTGGAGGTCGGCAAGGAGCTGGGCAAGGACGGGCTGATCGTCATCAACCTGTCCGGCCGCGGCGACAAGGACATGGACACGGCCGCGCGCTACTTCGGCCTGTACGACACCGACGCCGAGGTCGCGGCAGACGCCGCCGACACCGCCGAGATCGAGGGGGACGCCAAGTGAGCGGGAACATTCAGCTGCTGTCCGACACCCTCGCCGGCGCCAGGGCCGAGGGGCGCTCCGCGCTCATCGCCTACCTCCCGGCCGGGTTCCCGACCGTGGACGGCGGCATCGAGGCGGTCAAGGCCGCGTTCGAGGGTGGCGCGGACGTCGTCGAGGTGGGGCTGCCGCACAGCGACCCGGTCCTCGACGGTCCCGTCATCCAGACCGCCGACGACATCGCCCTGCGCGGCGGAGTCAAGATCGCGGACGTCATGCGTACGGTCCGCGAGGCGCACGCGGCCAGCGGGAAGCCCGTACTCGTGATGACGTACTGGAACCCCATCGACCGCTACGGCGTGGAGCGCTTCACCGCTGAGCTCGCCGAGGCCGGCGGGGCGGGCTGCATCCTGCCTGACCTGCCGGTGCAGGAGGCGGGGCTGTGGAGGGAGCACGCCGAGAAGCACGGGCTCGCCACGGTCTTCGTGGTCGCGCCCAGCAGCAAGGACGAGCGGCTCGCCCGGATCACCGCGGCGGGCAGCGGCTTCGTCTACGCGGCCTCGCTGATGGGCGTCACCGGCACCCGCGCCTCCGTGGGCGCGCAGGCCCAGGACCTGGTGGAGCGCACCCGCGCCACGGGGACCGACCTGCCCGTCTGCGTCGGGCTCGGGGTCTCCGACGCCAAGCAGGCCGCCGAGGTGGCCGGCTTCGCCGACGGTGTGATCGTCGGCTCGGCCTTCGTCAAGCGCATGCTGGACGCGCCGGACGACGCGGCCGGCGTCGAGGCGGTCCGCGCCCTCGCGGGTGAGCTCGCGAAGGGCGTGCGCGGACAGGCGTAACAGAACATCCGTCCCTCGTATGGGTGGAGCTGGGACCGGGGAGGCGCGCTGCGCCTCCCCGGTTCGTTCTGGGGGTGTGAGTGAGAAGAACCGTGACGGAAAGCGCACCGCTCGCGAGCGGCTGGCGGTCGAGCGTGAGAAGCAGAAGGCCGGGGAGAGGCGACGGCGGACGCTGATCGTGGGCGCGAGCGTGGTCTGCGTCCTGGGTCTGGCGGCGGTGATCGGCGTGGTCGCCGCCAACTCCGGCAAGGACGACGGCAGCAAGTCCGCAGGCCCGGTCGTGGCCCCCTCCGGAGCGCAGGGCAAGGACAGCCTCGCGATCCCGGTCGGCAAGGACGGGGCGAAGACGACGCTCACGGTCTGGGAGGACTTCCGCTGCCCGGCCTGCAAGGCCTTCGAGTCGGCGTACCGCTCGACCCTCCACGAGCTGACCGACTCCGGCGAGCTGCGGGTCGAGTACCACCTGGTCACGATCATCGACGGCAATCTGGGCGGCACCGGTTCGCGCAACGCGGCCAACGCGGCGGCCTGCGCCCAGGACGCCGGAAAGTTCCGCGACTACCACGACACGCTGTACCAGAACCAGCCGACGGAGACCGACGACGCCTACGCCAAGAACAGCAAGCTGATCGAGCTGGCGGGCAAGGTCGACGGACTCGACACGGCCACGTTCCGCACGTGTGTCGAGGACGGTACGCACAACAGCTGGGTCGCGAAGTCCGCGCAGGCCTTCTCCAGCGGCGGCTTCACGGGCACGCCGACCGTCCTGCTGAACGGCAAGAACATCTACGCGGACCAGTCGATGACCCCGGCGAAGCTGAAGCAGCAGGTGCAGGAGGCGAACAAGGGATAAGCGCTCAAGGGACAAGCGCTCAAGGGACAAGCGCTCAAGGGACAGGCGATCAAGAGGTAAGCGATTCTCACAACCCTGTTATGGACCCGTAGCCGGGCCGCCCCTCGTGCGCCCGGTCCGGCACGGTAGCGTCGACCCTGCCATGGAACTTGCCTACATTCCCAGCCCGTCGCGCAGTGTGGTGCACCTCTTCCACATTCCGCTGCGCGGCTACGCGTTCTGCATCATCATCGGCGTCTTCGTCGCGGTCTGGCTCGGCAACAAACGCTGGATCGCCCGCGGCGGCCGGGCCGGCACGGTGGCCGACATCGCGGTCTGGGCCGTGCCGTTCGGCCTGGTCGGCGGCCGCCTCTACCACGTGATCACGGACTACGAGCTGTACTTCAGCGAGGGCCGTGACTGGGTGGACGCCTTCAAGGTGTGGCAGGGCGGCCTCGGCATCTGGGGCGCGATCGCCCTCGGTGCGGTGGGCGCCTGGATCGGCTGCCGGCGCCGGGGCATCCCGCTGCCGGCGTGGGCCGACGCCCTCGCGCCCGGTATCGCCCTCGCGCAGGCGATCGGCCGCTGGGGCAACTGGTTCAACCAGGAGCTCTACGGCAAGGCGACGGATCTGCCCTGGGCCGTGAAGATCACGTCCTCGACGGACGGGCGGGTGCCCGGCACCTACCAGCCGACCTTCCTCTACGAGTCCCTGTGGTGCGTCGGCGTCGCCTTCCTGGTCATCTGGGCCGACCGGCGCTTCAAGCTCGGACACGGGCGCGCGTTCGCGCTGTACGTCGCCTCGTACTGCGTGGGCCGGGCGTGGATCGAGTACCTGCGCGTCGACGACGCCCACCACATCCTGGGCCTGCGGCTGAACGACTGGACCGCGATGGTCGTGTTCCTGCTCGCGGTCGTGTACTTCGTGATCTCGGCGAAGAAGCGGCCCGGGCGCGAGGAGGTCGTGGAGCCGGGTGCCGCGGAGGACGGCGAGGCCGACGGGGACGGGGACGGGGACGAGAAGAAGACTGACGTCTCCGCCAAGACCGACGTCTCGGCCAAGGCGGACGCCGGTGACAAGGAGGCGTCCTCGGAGGCGAAGGAAGCCGCCGAGGACGACACCACCGGTGAGAAGAGCGCGGCCGACGAGAACTCGGGCGACGAGGACGTGAAGGACGAGGCCGGGGCCGAGTCGGCCAAGAAGGGCTGACCGGGTCAGCGGCGGCGGGCGAGTGACAGGGTGCGGTGCGCCGCTGTCACCACCGCCGCGTCGATGAACCTCCCGTCCGCCAGTGCTTGGGCGCCCCGTTCTCTCGTCGCCGCCTTCACGACGGTCTCCGCCTCCTCGATCTCCCGTTCCGTGGGGAGATAGGCCCGTTCGATGATCGGGAGCTGACGGGGATGGATGGCGGTCCGGCCCAGGAAACCCAGGGTGCGGCCGTGCGCGCAGGACGCGGCCAGGCCCTCCAGGTCACGGATGTCCGGGTGGACCGACTGGGGCGGCGGGGGCAGGGCCGCCGCCCGTGCGGCCACCACCACGCGGGACCGGCACCAGTCGAGGCCCGCGTCCTCGCGTACGCCCAGGTCGGCCCGTAGATCCGCCTCTCCCAGCGCGATTCCGCGCAGCGCGGGGTGGGCGGTGGCGATGGCGTGGGCGTGTTCGATGCCGAGGGCCGATTCCAGGAGGGCGTGGAGCGGGGGCGCGGCTGTCTCGGCAGTGGCCGTGGCCTCGACGGGGGCCGTCGCCTCCGCGATGGCGATCACCTGTGCCGCGGACGTCACCTTCGGGAGGCGGAGACCGGAGAGGCCGGGGAGGGCGGCGAGCGCCGCCAAGTCCCGGGTCGCCAACGGGCCGTCGAGGGCGTTCACGCGGACGTGGACCGGGACGGGCTGGGGTGCGGTGAGGAGTTCGGCGGTGGCCGCGCGGGCGTACTCCTTGCGGTCCGGGGCGACCGCGTCCTCCAGGTCGACCACCACCACATCGGCGCCGGACGCGAGCGCCTTGGCCACCACGTGCGGACGGTCGCCGGGGGCGTAGAGCCAGGTCAGCGGGGTCATAGGCAGGGGGGTCGCGCTCGTCGCGGCTGTGTTCATCGGGGTTGTGTTCATCGGGGTGGTGTTCATACGGCGCCCGCCGCGCGCAGGGCGGTCAGTTCGGCCGGGGTCAGGCCCAGGTCGGTGAGGACCTCGTCGGTGTCCGCGCCGTGCGGGCGGCCCGCCCAGCGGATCGCGCCGGGGGTGGCGGAGAGGCGGAAGAGGACGTTCTGCATGCGCAGGGGGCCCAGTTCGGGGTCGTCGACGGTGGTGATCGTGTCGAGGGCCGCGTACTGCGGGTCCTCCATCACATCCCGTACGTCCTGGATCGGGGCGACCGCCGCCTCCGCCTTGTCGAAGGCCGCGAGCACCTCGTCGCGGGGGCGCTGGGCGATCCAGCCGCCGACGGCCTCGTCGAGCAGGCCGGCGTGGCGGGCCCGTCCCTCGCCCGTCGCGAACCACGGTTCGTCGATCAGCTCCGGGCGTCCCACCAGGCGCAGCACCCGCTCGGCGATCGACTGGGCGGACGTGGAGACGGCGACCCAACTGCCGTCGGCGGTGCGGTAGGTGCCGCGTGGGGCGTTGTTGACGGACCGGTTGCCGGTGCGGGGCTGGACGTGGCCGAGCTGGTCGTACCAGAGGGGCTGCGGGCCGAGCACGGTGAGGATCGGTTCGATGATCGCCATGTCGACGACCTGGCCCTCGCCGGTGCGGTCGCGGGCGGCGAGCGCGGTCATCACGGCGTACGCCGTCGCCAGGCCCGCGATCGAGTCGGCGAGGCCGAACGGCGGAAGGGTCGGGGGCGCGTCCGGTTCGCCGGTGATCGCGGCGAAGCCGCTGAGCGCCTCGGCGAGGGTGCCGAAGCCGGGGCGGTGCGCGTACGGGCCGAACTGTCCGAAACCGGTGACCCGGGCGAGAACCAACCCGGGGTTGACGGCGCAGAGTTCGGCCCAGCCGAGGTCCCATTTCTCCAGGGTGCCGGGGCGGAAGTTCTCGATGATCACGTCGGCGGTGGCGGCGAGGCGCAGGAGGGTGTCCCGGCCGCCGGGCTTGGACAGGTCCAGGGTGATCGTGCGTTTGTTGCGGCCCAGCAGCTTCCACCACAGGCCGACGCCGTCCTTGGAGGGGCCGTGGCCACGGGAGGGGTCGGGTTTCGTGGGGTGCTCGATCTTGACGACCTCGGCACCGAAGTCGCCGAGCAGGGTGGCGGCGAGCGGGCCGGCGAAGAGGGTGGCGAGGTCGAGGACGCGCAGGCCGGTCAGCGGGGAAGAGGTCGGGCCGGGGGGCGTGGTCGTGGCGGCGGGGGTGGCCTTGGTGGGCTCGGTGTTCATGAGGCGTACTCCGTCTCGATCTCGGAGCGGTACGGCATCGACGCCGATGCGCCCGGCCGCTGGACCGACAACGCGGCTGCAGCCGCTGCCCACTTGAGCGCCTCCCGGATCGGCCGCTCCTCGGCGAGGGCCACCGCCAGGGCGCCTACGAAGGTGTCGCCGGCGCCGGTCGAGTCGACGGCGGCCACTTCGGGTGCGGGGACGGCGAGGGGTTCGGCGCCGCGGCTGACATAGAGGCAGCCGGCCGGCCCGAGCGTGACGACGGCCGCCGGCACGCTGTCGAGCAGGGCGGTGGCCGCGGCGATCGGGTCGGCGAGGCCGGTGAGGGTGGTCGCCTCGTGCTCGTTGGGGACCAACAGGTCGACGGCGGCGAGGAGTTCGGGTGGAAGGGGCTGGGCGGGGGCGGGGGTGAGGATCGTGCGGACGCCGTGGGCGCGGGCCGCCCGCGCGCCCGCGACCACCGCCGCGAGCGGGATCTCCAGCTGCAGCAGCAGGACGTCGGCGGAGGCGATGAGGGCCTCGTCGCCGGGGGCGAGGTGGTCGACGGTGCCGTTGGCGCCGGGGATCACCACGATCGCGTTGCCGCCCTCGTCGTCCACGACGATGTGGGCGGTGCCGGAAGGGGTGTCGATCGTGCGCAGGAGGTCGGTGTCGACGCCGGAGTGTTCCAGGGCGGCGCGGAGTTGAGGGCCGTACACGTCGTTGCCGACGGCGCCGATCATCGTCACGCCGGCGCCGGCGCCGGCGCCGGCGCGGGCGGCGGCGATCGCCTGGTTGGCGCCCTTGCCGCCGGGGATCGTACGGAACTCCCGTCCCGTGACGGTCTCTCCGCGCGCGGGTGCCTTGTCGACGTAGGCGACCAGGTCCATGTTCGTGCTGCCCAGCACGACGATGTGGGTCATGGGCGGGAAGCCTCCCGGTGGGTGAGGTGGGCCAGGGTGTCGAAGCCGGTGCCGTCGAAGTCGCCGACGGAGGTGGCGAGTCGGTTCTTCAGCGGGGTCGTCCAGTGGTCGGGGAGGGCGGCGGGGGTACCGGCGAGGAGTCCGGCGATGCTGCCCGCGGTGGCGCCGTTGGAGTCGGTGTCCCAACCGCCGCCCACCGCACGGGAGATGGAGCCGGTGAAGTCGCCGTTCGCGTGGGTGAGGGCGGCGGTGATCAGGGCGGTGTTGGGGATGGCGTGGACCCAGTGGTGGGTGGGGGCGTAGGTGGCGTGGAGTTCGTCGACGACCGTGTCGAAGTCGTCGTGTTCCTGGGCGAGTTGGATCGCGTGGTGGATGGCTTTGGCCAGGCGGGACCGGGGTGGGATCACCGTGAGGCCGATGCGGAGACAGGTGTGGATGTCGTGGGTGCCGGGGGTGGCCTGGGCGATGGTGGCCGCGATGAACATCGCCGCGTAGACGCCGTTGGCGGTGTGGGTGAGGGTGGCGTCTCGGTGCGCCTGTTCGGCCGCGGCGGCGGGGGCGGCGGGGTTGGTCCAGCCGTGGACGTCGGCGCGGATGAGGGCGCCGATCCATTCTCGGAAGGGGTTGCGGTGGCGGGCGGTCTGTGGGGGTTCGATGCCGGTGAGGAGGTTGCGGTAGGCGATGCGTTCCGCGGTGAAGGTACGGCCGGCCGGGAGTTCGTTCAGCCAGAGGGTGGCCAGGTCGGTGGGGGTGAAGTGTCTGCCGTGGCGTTGTAGCAACAGGAGGTTCAGGAGGGGGTAGTTGAGGTCGTCGTCCTCCGGCATGCCGTCGATGTTCTCGGCCAGGGAGGTGGGGGCGGAGCGGCGGTTCCAGGGGTGGGCGGAGAGGAGTTCGGTGGGGACGCCCTTGGCGGTGAAGTAGGTGTTCAGGGGCCAGTTGTTGGTGGATCTGGCTAGCCGGCGGATGGCTTCGAGGGGGAGTTTCTCCACTGGTTTGCCCAGGAGACAGCCGATGGCTCTGCCCAGCCAGGCTGCTTCCAGGCTGAGCGGGGTGGGGGTTGGCGCCGGGGGTGGGATGTGGGCTGAGGAGGGCCAGTCGGGGCAACTGGCCCTGATCTTCGCCAGGTCGGTGGGCTCGTCCTCGGTCAACCTGCTGGGCAGGTCTGCCAGTTCGTCCAGCAAGTCCTCTGCCAGCTGGCGTAGGTAGCGGGATGCCGGATTCGGGGACGCGCCCGCTCTCAGGGGGGCCTCCTGGCCACCCGCCGCTCGCCAGCGGGCGGCGATCGTCGATGGTTCGCGGCCGTCCAGGGTTGCCTGGTGGAGTTCGTGGCCGATCAGGTCTTCTGGTTGGACCCAGGTCAGTCGGAGCATCTGGGGCCTGCGATCTGCGTGAACGCGGCCTCGTGGGCTCGGCGTCGGCGGACGTCTCGTTCGAAGAGTTCGCGGGTTACGGCGGTGAGGGTGGCCGCCGGTTCCCAGAGGTCCAGACGGCTGGCCTCCGCTACCGTCTTCGACCAGTCCTGGGGGACCGGTGAGCCGAGGGCGCCGGCCATCGCGCCTGCCATCGTCGCGATCGAGTCGCAGTCCCGGCCGTAGTTCACCGAACCCAGCACCGCGTGGCGGAAGTCGCCGCCGGAGACGACCAACATGCCCAGGG
Organism: Streptomyces sp. NPDC092369; assembly: GCF_044755245.1. Lineage (NCBI taxonomy): Bacteria > Bacillati > Actinomycetota > Actinomycetes > Kitasatosporales > Streptomycetaceae > Streptomyces > Streptomyces sp. NPDC092369. Next base: position 365,139 of record NZ_JBIVQP010000002.1, on the reverse strand, counting down.
CGATGGGGAGTTCCTCGATCGCCCGGGTGCGGGAGGGGCGACGGGCGTCCAGGGAGGGGGCGCGGTAGTCGGGGCCCACCGTGTCATAGGGCGCCACCGCCTCCCGTAGGGGAGTCAGCGCCGACTCGAAGTCCGAGTAGCGGGAGGCCACTTCGCAGACCTGCTCGATGGCGGTGCGGGTGCCGTCCTTCGCCAAGGTGAGGCAGGCGGCCACCACCGAGTCGGGGGTCGCGCCCGGCACGCAGGCCGCGGCCACCGCCGCCGCGAAGACGGCCGCCGCCTCACGGCCGTACGAGGATTGGTGGGCCGCCGCGATGTCCAGGGCTTCGGTGTAAGCACCCCTCGGGTCGGCCGCGTTGACCAGGCCGACCGGGGCCATGTACATCGCGGCACCGCAGTTGACGATGTTGCCGATGCCTGCCTCGCGTGGGTCCACGTGGCCGTAGTGGAGGCGGGTCACCAGCCACTTCTCCGCCAGGAAGACGCGGTGCAGGGGGAGCGCCTCGGCCTCCAACTCCGGGATCCAGCGCGGGTTCGTCATCAGGTCGGGGACCAGGTGGTCGGCGATCGCGTACGCGTCCAGGTGGTCGCGGACCGTCGCGTAGACGCGGATCAGCGCGTGCGTCATCAAGGTGTCGTCGGTGACGTGGCCGTCGCCCTTGTGGTACGGGGCGATCGGGCGGGCCGTGCGCCAGTCGTCGCCGTTCCAGGGGCCGACGATGCCGTGGACGCGGCCGCCGTGGCGTTCGAGGATCTGGTCGGGGGAGTAGCCCTCGACGGGGCCGCCGAGGGCGTCGCCCACCGCCGCGCCGACCAGGGCTTCGGTGATGCGGTCCTCAAGGGTGGTTTCTTGTTGTGTGGGTTGTTTGAGAGACATGCACCGAATCATCCTCCCGGCGGGGCCGGTTGTGCTGCTTCCAGGAGTCCGGCGAGTTCCACGAGGTCGGTGCCGGTGAGGCGGGGGAGTGCGCAGCCGGAGAGGGTGCGGCAGGCGTCCCGCCAGGTGGCGGGGATGGCGTCGCCGCCGCTCAGTGCGCCGGTGAGGGCGCCGGCCAGGGCGGGGGCGGAGTCGGCGACGCGGGAGAGGCAGGCCGCGGCGGGGACTGCCTCGGCGATGCGGCCCTGTGCGGCGGTTGCCAGGGCGAGGGCGACGGGGACGGTTTCGGCGGCTGCGATGCCGTAGCTGTAGACGTGGTCGACGATTTGGTGTTCGAGGAGGGGGATCAGAGCGAAGGCGGATTCGGCGGATTCGGCCAGGTGCAGGGCGTGGCGGGCGTTGCGGCCGATCTCTGTGGATTCGGGGAGTTCGGTGAGGGCCGCGGACACGCAGGTCTTTACGTCGGCTCCGGTCAGGGCCAGGGATACGGCTGCGGCCATGGCCCTTGCTCCGTGTACGCCGTCGCCGTCCTGGGTGTAGCGGGCGTCGAACTCGGCGAGGGCGGCGGCGCGTTCGGGGTCGCCGGGGTGGGCTACCGCGAGGACGCACGCCCTTACGCAGGCCGCGTCGTCGAAGTAGTGCGGGTTGTCGTGGCCGGTGGCGGGTGGGCGTAGGCCGGCTGCGAGGTTGCCGAGTCCTGCTCTGACCGAGATGCGGGCGCGGAGGGGGAGGACGGCGGATTCGACTTCCGGGGCGCGGTTCGCTGCGGCGGCTACTTCCGCGGCCAGGGCGTTCCAGGTGAGGTCGATGGCGGCTCTTGTGCGGCGGTCTCTTGAGAGGTCGCCGAGGGCGGTGTCGTCGCCGGCCTTCAGGAGGGCTTCTGCGGCGAACGCTGCCCATTCCGCGTCGTCGGAGGGGCCGAGTTTGAGGGGCTCGGGGGGTTGGTTCAGGGCGATGGGGACGGGGAGGGTCGTGGTCGCGTTCTGTTCGGCGAAGGTGTCGAGTTCGCGGGTGAGGCGGCGGGTCCAGTCGGGCATGCGGGTTGCTCTGTGGCGGGCGGAGGGCCAGCCGGCGGCGTCGCCTGCGGATAGCCCCAGCAGGAGGCCGAGGGTTCTGTGCGGGTTGGCTGTGGTGGGGGTGGGGTTGGTCTCGTCGGTGGACGCCTCGGCTTCGCCTTCGGCGTTTCTGCTCCCACCCGCACCACCCGTGCAGCTTTCGTTGTCGGGTGCGAGTGGCCCCTGTGGGGCGAACCCGCCATCGGCGACCTCCCGTCCGATCGGCTTCGCCGTGGACGTCGGCTCAACGGTGAGCGGAGTGAGCGTGGGCGTCGATTCGACGGTGGTCGCAGTGAGCGTTGGCATCGGCTCGTCGGTGGTCGCAGTGAGCGTTGGCGTCGGCTCGTCGGTGGTCGGAGTGATTGTTGGCGTCGGCTCGACGGGGGTCGGAGTGAGCGTGGGCGTCGGCTCGCCGGTAGGCGGAGTGATCGTCGGCGTGCCCGTGCCCGTGCCCGTGCCCGTGGCCATGTCCGCGTCCGCGTCCGTCCCCGTGACCATTCCCCCCGTCCACGGACCCGGCGGCCTCATCGGGTCGCCGCCGGTTCCATGAGCGTCGGTTCAGCGGGCTCGTGGGGGCTGGGCATCGGCCGGGTCAGCAGGTCCGCCACCTCCAGTACGTGGTGGCCCGCCATTGCCGGTAGGCAGCTTCCCCTTGCTGGGCCGATGCCCGTGGCCCATTCCTCCGGGATTGATGACACTCCTCGGGTCGCTCCCGCCAACGCGCCTGCCACCGCCGCTGTCGTGTCCGCGTCTCGGCCCATGTTGACCGCCGTCAGGACCGCTTCGGTGAAGTCGCCGTCCGCCGACGCGTACGCGCCGAAGGCCAGGGCGACCGCCTCGGGGGCCAGGTCGGTCCAGGGGTAGCCGCCGATGACGACCGCGGAGCGGACGGCGCGTTCGCCTCGGTGGGCGACCGCCACCGCTCGGCGCAGGGAGCGGGCCGTCCACGAGTCGTCCGGGATCACGGCGAGGGCCGAGGCCACCACCGCGATCGTGGGGGCGCCCGCCATCGCCGCCGCGACGCCTGCCGCCACCGCCTGGCCGCCGTAGATGCCCTCGCCGTCATGGCTCACCGAGCCGTCGATCGCGACCAGGCGGGCCGCCTCGGCGGGGCGGCCCGCGGCGAAGACGCCGAAGGGGGCCGCCCGCATGGCCAGGCCGTCGCTCCAGGCGTGGCGGTGCTGGGCTGAGATGGGGGCCGCCAGGCCTCGGCGGAGGTTCTCCAAAGTGCCGCGTTCGCTGAAGCCCGCCCCCCGGAACGGGCCCTCGTCCCGGTCCGCGATCCACTCGTGCCAGGCCGCCTCCACATGGGAGGGGGAGAGGGCCGAGCCGTGGCGGGCCAGCAGAAGGCCCGAGAAGATCGCGTACTCCGTGTCGTCCGTGCCCGCCGGCTCCTGGGCCACGTAGCCCGTGATGCGGCCCCAGCGGGCGCGGATCTCGGAGGGCTTCATGTTCTCGGCGGGCGCCCCGAGGGCGTCCCCGACGGCCAGGCCGAGCAGGGCGCCACGGGCTCGCTCGCGCAGTTCGGGGGCGTTCCCGGGGGCCGGGGCCGAGGGGATGCAGGCGATCGATGTCATGGACGGCCTCTCCGGGAGGGGGTCCGCACAGGGCGCGGCACCTTTGCGGATGTGTCCCACCATCGGCGGTTGACCAGAGCGTCCGGAGGTCTCATGTCACCCGGTCGACATCTGGGCAGAGACGCGCACGGGTGAGCGGAAGGTGGTAAAGCCGCAGGTTAGCGCAGCCTTTCCTTGGTGGTGGGCGGGAATGGGCGTGTGTATCTTTGGCGTTGTTCAACAGTAGAACGTGTCTAAAGTTAGCTTTGGCTTAGCTTCCTGGGGAGATTCACGCATGGCCATCATCGAGACCGAGGCCGCCCTTCATGAGGCGCACCGTGACAACCACACGCACCGGGATGTGACGGGCGGGTGGTTGCGCCCCGCCGTGTTCGGGGCCATGGACGGGCTGGTGTCCAACCTCGCGTTGATGACCGGTGTCGCCGGCGGTTCCGTCGGTCATCAGGCGATCGTGCTCACCGGGCTTGCGGGGCTCGCCGCCGGCGCCTTCTCCATGGCCGCCGGTGAGTACACCTCCGTGGCGTCCCAACGCGAGCTCGTCGAGGCCGAGTTGGATGTCGAGCGCAGGGAGCTGCGGAAGCACCCGCAGGATGAGGAGGCCGAGCTGGCCGCCCTGTACGAGGCGCGAGGGGTCGATGCTCACCTCGCGCGTGAGGTGGCCCGGCAGCTGTCTCGTGATCCCGAGCTCGCTCTCGAGATCCACGCGCGTGAGGAGCTGGGGATCGATCCGGGGGATCTGCCCTCGCCGGCGGTCGCGGCCGTGTCGTCGTTCGGGGCCTTCGCGCTGGGGGCGCTGCTGCCCGTACTGCCGTATCTGCTCGGTGCGACCTCGCTGTGGCCTGCGGTGCTGCTCGCGCTGGTCGGGCTCTTCGCGTGTGGTGCCGTGGTGGCTCGGGTGACTGCTCGCAGCTGGTGGTTCAGTGGGCTTCGGCAGCTCGCGCTGGGGGGTGCCGCGGCCGGTGTGACGTACGCCCTGGGCGGGGTGTTCGGGACGGCCGTAGGATAGGGGTCCGCTAGGTATGCGGCGTGACGCATAAGTAGCCGTTACTAGCTGGTTTCGAGTGCTTAACCACCGGGCATGAGCCGTAAGCGCTGCGGGCAATGAGGCCTGTCGCGCATCCGTGAGGTGGGCGACGCAGCCCTCCTCGCGCTCGGACCGACGGGCATCGATCTGTCCGCTCAGGTCCCCTATGGCTTCCGTCGCTGGACCCGGTACCCCCACCGCGACCCCGTGACGTCCGCATGTTGGGACGCAGTATCCAGTTTCCGAGAACCGCCCCATCATGTAACCTGCACGAAATTTTGCACTTCGCAGAGGGCCAACGTCGTCCCTCGGCAATTCGCTCCCCCAGAGCCTCAAGGGCCTGGGAGGTGCCCCCAGCCACTTGAGACGACGACGGGAGAGCCGATGCGTACGCCGCGCCAGCCGTCCCAGCACTCCGAGAATGGCCAGAACTGGTCCTTCATGGATGCTCGCCCTGCTGCGCAGGGTATGTACGACCCCCGCAACGAGCACGACGCGTGTGGCGTCGGCTTCGTGGCCACCCTCACCGGCGAGGCGTCCCACACCCTGGTCGAGCAGGCCCTGACGGTCCTGCGGAACCTCGAACACCGCGGCGCCACCGGCTCCGAGCCCGACTCCGGCGACGGCGCCGGCATCCTCTCCCAGGTCCCCGACGCGTTCTTCCGCGAGGTAGCCGGATTCGAGCTGCCCGAGGCGGGCGCCTACGCGGTCGGCATCGCCTTCCTGCCGGAGGACGCGCTGCAGGACACCGTCTCGCGGATCGAGACGATCGCGGCCGAGGAGGGCCTCACCGTCCTCGGCTGGCGTGACGTGCCGGTCGCTCCCGAACTCCTCGGCGCCACCGCCCGTTCGACGATGCCCGCCTTCCGGCAGATCTTCGTGACCGACGGCGAGTCGACGGACATCGTCCTGGACCGCAGGGCCTTCGTGCTGCGCAAGCGTGCCGAGCACGAGGCCGGTGTCTACTTCCCCTCGCTGTCCGCGCGGACCATCGTCTACAAGGGCATGCTGACCACCGGCCAGCTGGAGCCCTTCTTCCCGGACCTGTCCGACCGCCGCTTCGCCTCCGCGATCGCGCTCGTGCACTCCCGCTTCTCCACGAACACCTTCCCGTCGTGGCCGCTGGCCCACCCGTACCGCTTCGTCGCGCACAACGGTGAGATCAACACCGTCAAGGGCAACCGCAACTGGATGGCGGCCCGCGAGTCCCAGATCGCCTCGGACCTCTTCAAGGACAACGGCCTGGAGCGCGTCTTCCCGATCTGTACGCCGGACGCCTCCGATTCGGCGTCCTTCGACGAGGTGCTCGAACTGCTGCACCTGGGCGGGCGTTCACTGCCGCACTCGGTGCTGATGATGATCCCGGAGGCGTGGGAGAACCACGACTCCATGGACCCGGCCCGCCGCGCCTTCTACACCTTCCACTCCACGATGATGGAGCCCTGGGACGGCCCGGCCTGCGTCACCTTCACCGACGGCAAGCAGGTCGGTGCGGTCCTCGACCGCAACGGCCTGCGTCCCGGCCGCTACTGGGTCACCGACGACGGCCTGGTCGTCCTCGGCTCCGAGGTCGGCGTCCTGGACATCGACCCGGCCAAGGTCGTCCGCAAGGGCCGTCTCCAGCCCGGCCGCATGTTCCTCGTCGACACCGTCGAGCACCGCATCATCGAGGACGACGAGATCAAGGCGGAACTCGCCGCCGAGAAGCCGTACGCCGAGTGGATCGAGGCCGGCGAGATCGAGCTGGGCGACCTGCCCGAGCGCGAGCACATCGTCCACACCCACGCCTCGGTCACCCGCCGCCAGCAGACCTTCGGCTACACCGAGGAGGAGCTGCGCGTCATCATCGCGCCGATGGCCAAGTCCGGTGCCGAGCCGATCGGTTCGATGGGTACGGACTCGCCGATCGCCGCGCTGAGCGAGCGTCCGCGCCTGCTCTTCGACTACTTCACCCAGCTGTTCGCACAGGTCACCAACCCGCCGCTGGACGCCATCCGCGAGGAGCTCGTCACCTCGCTGCGCTCGTCCCTCGGGCCCGCGAGCAACCTCCTCGAGCCGACGGCCGCTTCGTGCCGCAGCGTCACCCTGCCCTTCCCGGTGATCGACAACGACGAGCTGGCCAAGCTCATCCACGTCAACGCCGACGGCGACATGCCCGGCTTCAAGGCCGCGACCCTCTCCGGTCTCTACCGGGTCTCCGGCGGCGGCGACTCCCTCGCCGCGCGGATAGAGGAGATCTGCGCCGAGGCCGACGCGGCGATCGAGAACGGCGCCCGGCTGATCGTCCTGTCCGACCGTCACTCCGACGCCGAGCACGCGCCGATCCCGTCGCTGCTGCTCACCGCGGCCGTCCACCACCACCTCATCCGTACCAAGCAGCGCACTCAGGTGGGCCTGCTGGTCGAGGCCGGCGACGTCCGCGAGGTCCACCACGTGGCCCTGCTCATCGGCTTCGGCGCCGCCGCGGTCAACCCGTACCTGGCGATGGAGTCCGTCGAGGACCTGGTCCGCGCGGGCACGTTCCTGCCGGGCATCGAGCCCGAGCAGGCCATCCGCAACCTGATCTACGCGCTCGGCAAGGGCGTCCTGAAGGTCATGTCCAAGATGGGCATCTCGACGGTCGCCTCCTACCGCGGCGCCCAGGTCTTCGAGGCCGTCGGCCTCGACCGGACCTTCGTGGACACGTACTTCAGCGGCACCGCCACCAAGATCGGCGGCGTCGGCATCGACGTCATCGCCAAGGAGGTCGCCGCCCGGCACGCCAAGGCGTACCCGGCCTCCGGCATCGCGCCCGCGCACCGCGCGCTCGACATAGGCGGCGAGTACCAGTGGCGTCGCGAGGGTGAGCCGCACCTGTTCGACCCGGAGACGGTCTTCCGCCTCCAGCACTCCACGCGGGCCAACCGCTACGACATCTTCAAGAAGTACACGGACCGCGTGAACGAGCAGTCCGAGCGCCTGATGACGCTGCGCGGCCTGTTCGGCTTCAAGAGCGGCCGTGAGCCGATCTCCATCGACGAGGTCGAGCCCGTCTCCGAGATCGTCAAGCGCTTCTCCACCGGAGCCATGTCCTACGGCTCCATCTCGCGCGAGGCGCACGAGACCCTCGCCATCGCCATGAACCAGCTGGGCGGCAAGTCCAACACCGGTGAGGGCGGCGAGGACGCGGACCGGCTCTACGACCCGGCCCGGCGCAGCGCCATCAAGCAGGTCGCCTCCGGCCGCTTCGGCGTCACCTCCGAGTACCTGGTCAACGCGGACGACATCCAGATCAAGATGGCGCAGGGCGCCAAGCCCGGCGAGGGCGGCCAGCTGCCCGGCCACAAGGTCTACCCGTGGGTCGCGAAGACGCGTCACTCGACGCCGGGTGTCGGGCTCATCTCGCCGCCGCCGCACCACGACATCTACTCCATCGAGGACCTGGCCCAGCTGATCCACGACCTGAAGAACGCGAACCCGCAGGCGCGGATCCACGTGAAGCTGGTCTCCGAGGTCGGTGTCGGCACGGTCGCCGCGGGTGTCTCCAAGGCGCACGCGGACGTCGTCCTCATCTCCGGGCACGACGGCGGTACGGGTGCCTCGCCGCTGACCTCGCTCAAGCACGCTGGTGGGCCTTGGGAGTTGGGGCTCGCAGAGACCCAGCAGACCTTGCTGCTCAACGGACTTCGCGACCGGATCGTCGTGCAGACCGACGGCCAGCTGAAGACCGGCCGTGACGTCGTCATCGCCGCGCTGCTCGGTGCCGAGGAGTTCGGTTTCGCGACCGCGCCGCTCGTCGTCTCCGGCTGCGTCATGATGCGCGTCTGCCACCTCGACACCTGCCCGGTCGGCATCGCCACCCAGAACCCGGTGCTGCGCGACCGGTTCGCCGGCAAGGCCGAGTACATCGTGAACTTCTTCAAGTTCATCGCCGAGGAGGTCCGCGAGATCCTCGCCGAGCTGGGCTTCCGCACCATCGAGGAGGCCGTCGGCCAGGCCGGCGCGCTCGACGTCGAGCGCGCGGTGAACCACTGGAAGGCGCAGGGCCTCGACCTGGCCCCGCTGTTCTACGTGCCCGAGATGCCCGAGGGTGCCGCGCTGCACCAGGTCATCCAGCAGGACCACGGCCTGGAGAAGGCGCTCGACAACGAGCTGATCAAGCTCGCCGCCGACGCCCTCGCCGCGTCCAGCGCCACCGACGCCCAGCCGGTGCGTGCCCAGGTCGCGATCCGCAACATCAACCGCACGGTCGGCACGATGCTCGGCCACGAGGTGACGAAGAAGTTCGGTGGGGCGGGACTGCCCGAGGACACCATCGACATCACCTTCACCGGCTCGGCGGGCCAGTCCTTCGGAGCCTTCCTGCCGCGCGGTGTCACGCTGCGCCTGGAGGGCGACGCCAACGACTACGTCGGCAAGGGCCTCTCCGGCGGCCGGGTCATCGTCCGTCCCGACCGGGGCGCCGACCACCTCGCCGAGTTCTCCACCATCGCGGGCAACACCATCGCCTACGGCGCGACCGGCGGGGAGCTGTTCCTGCGCGGGCGTACCGGCGAGCGGTTCTGTGTCCGCAACTCCGGTGCCACGGTGGTCTCGGAGGGCGTGGGCGACCACGGCTGCGAGTACATGACCGGCGGTCACGCGGTGGTCCTGGGCGAGACGGGCCGCAACTTCGCGGCCGGCATGTCCGGCGGTATCGCGTACGTGATCGACCTGAACCGCGACAACGTCAACGTCGGCAACCTGGGCGCGATCCAGGAGCTGGACGACGCCGACAAGCAGTGGCTGCACGACGTGGTGCGCCGTCACCAGGAGGAGACCGCCTCGACGGTCGCCGAGAAGCTGCTGGCCGAGTGGGACACCGCCGTCGAGCGCTTCACCAAGATCATCCCCAGTACGTACAAGGCAGTGCTCGCCGCCAAGGACGCCGCCGAGCAGGCGGGACTCTCCGAGTCCGAGATCACCGAGAAGATGATGGAGGCGGCGATCAATGGCTGACCCGAAGGGCTTCCTGAACCACGGGCGCGAGGTCGCCAAGTCCCGTCCCGTCGAGGTACGGCTGAAGGACTGGAACGAGGTCTACGTCCCCGGTTCGCTGCTGCCGATCATCAGCAAGCAGGCCGGCCGGTGCATGGACTGCGGCATCCCGTTCTGCCACAACGGCTGTCCGCTGGGGAACCTGATCCCCGAGTGGAACGACTACGCGTACCGCGAGGACTGGTCGGCGGCCCAGGAGCGGCTGCACGCGACCAACAACTTCCCCGAGTTCACCGGGCGGTTGTGCCCGGCTCCGTGCGAGTCGGCGTGTGTGCTCGGCATCAACCAGCCGGCCGTCACCATCAAGAACGTCGAGGTCTCGATCATCGACAAGGCGTGGGAGACCGGTGACGTCGCCCCGCAGATCCCCGAGCGGCTGTCGGGCAAGACCGTCGCCGTGATCGGCTCGGGCCCGGCGGGTCTCGCCGCCGCCCAGCAGCTCACGCGGGCCGGCCACACGGTCGCCGTCTACGAGCGCGCGGACCGCATCGGGGGCCTGCTCCGGTACGGCATCCCCGAGTTCAAGATGGAGAAGCGGCACATCAACCGCCGTATCGAGCAGATGCGCGCGGAGGGCACCCGCTTCCGGACCGGCATCGAGATCGGTGTCGACCTCAAGGCGACCGACCTGAGGAAGCGCTACGACGCCGTCGTGATCGCCGCCGGTGCCACCACCGCCCGTGATCTGCCCGTCCCGGGGCGGGAGTTGACCGGCGTCTACCAGGCGATGGAGTACCTGCCGCTGTCGAACAAGGTCCAGGAGGGCGACTACGTCACCTCCCCGATCTCGGCCGAGGGCAAGCACGTCGTGGTCATCGGCGGCGGCGACACCGGCGCCGACTGCGTGGGCACCGCCCACCGGCAAGGCGCCGCCTCCGTCACGCAGTTGGAGATCATGCCCCGCCCGGGCGACGAGCGGAACCCGGTCTCCCAGCCGTGGCCGACCTTCCCGATGCTCTACAAGGTGACCTCCGCGCATGAGGAGGGCGGCGAGCGGGTCTACTCCGTCTCGACCACCCACTTCGAGGGCGACGAGGACGGCAACGTCCAGTGGCTGCACCTCACCGAGGTCGAGTTCGTCGAGGGCAGGCTGACCCCGAAGCCGGGCAGCGAGCGCAAGATCCCCGCCCAACTGGTCACCCTCGCCATGGGGTTCACCGGCACCGACCGCGAGAACGGCCTGGTGGACCAGTTCGGCCTGGACCTCGACGAGCGCGGCAACATCGCCCGCGACGCCGACTTCCAGACCAATGTGCCGGGCGTCTTCGTCGCCGGTGACGCCGGCCGCGGCCAGTCGCTCATCGTGTGGGCGATCGCCGAGGGCCGTTCGGCCGCCCGCGGCTGCGACCGCTTCCTGGCCGGCGCGAGCGACCTGCCCGCGCCGATCCGCCCGACGGACCGCGCGCTGATGGTCTGACGGTTCATCAAGAGACGTCCGTACAAAGGCGTACGGAGGACTGACGGCGTCTGCCCGACCTGTCCCCGACCGGACACAAGGGCAGGCGCCGCCGCATGTCCGGCCGCGGACAGGGTGAACCGGCCGCCCGCTACGGCACCTTGTACGTCTCCCCGTACACCTGCCACGTCAGCGGGGTCTTCAGGTCCAGGTTCCCGTCGTACAGGAAGCGCCGCTGCTCCGTGTCGACGCGGGAGGTGTCGAGGTCGGCGTCCTTGGCTTTCATGGCGGCGCGGCGGAGGTCCAGGAAGATGTCCAGGTACGCCTTCTCCGAGCCGCCCTGGGCGGGGGTGTCCGCCTCCCGCAGCGTGCGCTCGCGCAGGCCGTGGAAGCTGGTCGCGTCGTTGCCCGGGCCGTGGAAGACCATGGCGTCGTAGTAGATGAACTGGCCCAGGGTGCCCAGGCCGTCGAGCTTGGCCTGGCGGACCGCCGGGTCGAAGTAGACGCGGTCGCGCTCCTCGTCCTGGGCCGCGCGGAAGGCGGGCAGCTTCGCCTCGGCCTTCCAGGCGGCGGTGAAACCGGGGTCCAGGCCCTCGTGCGAGTCCGTACCGTCGACCTTGCGCAGGGCGGGAAGATAGGCGGCGAGTCCGTTGTCCGGGTGGGCCTTTGTGTAGCGCTCGACCAGCGTGAGCAGGTCGTGGGTGCCGGAGCAGAAGCCGACGAGGCCGGCCGTGTAGCCCTGGCCGTCGCCGATGTCCTCGATGTAGCCGTAGGCGCTGCGCCAGTCCAGCGTCGAGTTCTCGGCGCTCGCCACCAGCTTCTGCGCCAGCTCCTTCTTCGCGGGCGCGGCGAGCCCCGGCGGCAGGTCGGCGAGCGCCCTGTCGTCCGGCGAGGCGACGGAGGACGGGCTCCTCGATGTGCCGTGGGAGGCGGCGGGCGTCTCCTCGGGCAGGAAGTAGACCCCCGCCGCGAAAACGACGGGGATCGCCGCGAACACGAGGAAACCGGCACGTCTCATGACGTACAGATTAGGCCACGTGTTTGAGCCAACCGTGCCAGGCCGCTCACACGTTCAGTTCCGCGACCCGCGCCAGTGCCAGGACCACCAGAAGCACGAGCAGCGCCCCGCACGCGCCCGCCTGGACGAGGGGGCGGCGCCGGTCGCGCGGGGCGTACGCGTAGGCGACCGTCACCAGGCTGCCGGCCAGCAGACCGCCGAGATGGCCCTGCCAGGAGGTGAGGCCCGCGGAGATCACCAGCCACAGCAGCAGGCCGGCCATGAAGCGGTTGACGGTCGCCATGTCGGCGCCCAGCCTGCGGGCCATGACGTAGTAGGCGGCACCGAGCCCGAAGATCGCGCCGGACGCGCCGAGGGTCGGGGTGTCGGGGGCGAGCAGCAGCACCAGGACCGAGCCGCCGAGGGCGGACAGGAGATAGAGGGCGAGGTAGCGGACCCGGCCGAGCTGGGACTCGACGACCCGCCCGATGTTCCACAGCGACACCATGTTCATCACGATGTGCAGGATCCCGAACGACCCACCGGTGGGCGGGAGATGGAGGAAGGCACTGGTCAGCAGCCGGTACCACTCGCCGCCCACGACCCCCTCGGCGTGGAAGGAGTCGGGATACGCCGCCTGCCACACGTAGTGCCCGCCGTCCGGTCCGACCAGCCCCCGGCCCAGCATCTCGAACCGGTCCACGACCGCCGGCCGCGCCACCTCGGCCACGTAGGCGAGCACGTTGAGCCCGATCAGCACGTACGTCACCAGCGGCACCGTCGAGATCCGGCCGCCGAACGCCGTCCGCGGCTCGCGCACCGACCGCGCGCCCTCGCGTACGCACTCCACGCACTGATGACCGACGGCGGCCTCCCGCATGCACTCCGGGCAGATGTACCGCTCGCAACGGGTGCACCGGACGTGGGACTCCACCTTGGGATGGCGATAGCAGGTGGTGACGGCGGACTCGGAATCCACGGCCGGCTCCTCGGACAGGGGGGTGGACGGAGGGATGGGGCGGAGGGGTGGGGCGGAAGAGCGAGCCGGTTGGGACGGCGGCGAACAAAATAGCGAACGCCTGGCGTGACCAGGAAAACGGGTCGGCCGGTCGCACGGGCCGCACGCACCGTTGGCTAAGTCCCGCGCCCGTGCCACCCTGATGTCGATCCGACGGGGAGGCTGCTGCATGGACGGGGCGCGATCGGTCAACGGGGCTGCGGAGACGGGTGGTTCGGCCCGCGGGGCCTCGGCGGGGAAGGGCGAGAAGCTCGCCGACTGGGCCGACGGACGGCTCGGTCTCTACGGCCTGGCCAAGGCCAACATGCGCAAGGTCTTCCCGGACCACTGGTCCTTCATGCTCGGCGAGATCTGCCTCTACAGCTTCATCATCCTGATCCTGACCGGCATCTACCTCACCCTGTTCTTCGAGCCCAGCGGCGTCGAGGTCGTCTACCACGGCTCGTACGAGCCCCTCAACGGTGTCGTCATGACCCGGGCCTACGAGTCCTCGCTCGACATCAGCTTCGATGTGCGCGGCGGGCTGCTGATCCGGCAGATCCACCACTGGGCGGCCGTGGTCTTCATCGCCGGCATGCTCATCCACATGATGCGGGTGTTCTTCACCGGCGCCTACCGCAAGCCGCGCGAGGTCAACTGGATCTTCGGCTGGACCCTGTTGATGCTCGGCATCATCACAGGGCTGACCGGCTACTCGCTCCCCGACGACCTGCTGTCCGGCACCGGCATCCGCTTCGCCGACGGCGCGATCCTGTCGATCCCGATCGTCGGCACGTATCTGTCGATGTTCCTGTTCGGCGGCGAGTTCCCGGGGCACGACATCATCTCGCGGCTCTTCCCGGTCCATGTCCTGCTGCTGCCCGGGATCATGCTGGGCCTGGTGGTCGCCCATCTGATCCTGGTCTTCTACCACAAGCACACCCAGTACCCCGGGCCCGGCCGCGACCAGAAGTCCGTCGTCGGCATGCCTTTCCTGCCGGTCTACATGGCGAAGGCGGGCGGCTTCTTCTTCCTCGTCTTCGGCGTCCTGACGATCATGGGTGGTATCGCCAGCATCAACCCCGTGTGGGCCTTCGGCCCCTACCGGCCCGACCTGGTGACGACAGGCGCCCAACCGGACTGGTACCTCGGCTTCTCCGAGGGGCTGATCCGGGTGATGCCGGGATGGGAGATCAACATCTGGGGCCACACGCTGATCCCGGGTGTCCTCATCCCCTTCTCGCTCTTCCCGCTGATCCTGCTCGCCCTCGGCGTCTACCCGTTCGTCGAGGCGTGGATCACCGGCGACAAACGTGAGCACCACATCCTGGACCGGCCGCGCAACGCGCCCGTGCGCACCGGCCTGGGCGTCGCCTGGCTCAGCCTGTACGGAGTGCTGCTGATCGGCGGCGGCAACGACATCGTCGCCACGCATCTGCATCTGTCCATCAACGCGATCACCTGGTTCGTGCGGATCGCCTTCTTCGTGGTGCCGGTGCTGGCCTTCCTGGTCACCAAGCGGTTCTGCATGGGGCTTCAGCGCCGGGACCGGGACAAGGTGTTGCACGGACGGGAGACCGGGGTCATCCGGCGGCTGCCGCACGGGGAGTTCGTCGAGGTGCACGAGCGACTCCCGCAGGACCAGTTGCACACCCTCACCCAGCACGAGCAGGAACCGGCCTACGGGATCGGCCCGATGGTCGACGCCAACGGTGTACGCCGTCAGGTCACGGTCTCCCAGCGGGTACGGGCCCAGCTGGCCCGGGCGATGTTCGGGCCCGAGTCACGGATCGCGAAGCCGACACCGGAGGAGTACAGGGAACTCACCAGCGGCGACCACCACCACTGAGCACTGTCTCTCGGCACTCAGCGGGGCCGCCCCAAGCCGTGCGCAGCGCACGGGCCTTGGTCAGCCAGAGGGACAGGTCGTACTCCGCGGTGTAGCCGATCGCGCCGTGCAACTGCAGTGCTGTACGGGCCGTCGTGTACGCCGCCTCGCAGGCCGCGACCTTGGCGGCGGCCACATCGGCCGGATCCAGGGTGAGCGCGGCGCCGAAGAGCAGCGGTCTCGCGAACTCCAACGCGATTTTGGCGTCGGCCAGTTGGTGCTTGACCGCCTGGAACGACCCGATGAGGACGCCGAACTGCAGGCGCTGCTTGACGTAGGCGACGGTCCGGTCGAGCAGGGCGAGCCCGACACCGAGGGCCTGGGCGGCGGTGGCGAGCCGGGCCCAGGTGAGGGCCTCGCCGAAGTGCGCCTCGGCGCGCAGGAGTTCGCCGCCGGCGGCCGGGAGGGTCAGTCGCCGCGCCGGGTCGAGCGAGGCGCGTACGGGACCGTGGCCGGGGGCCAGACGCAGTTCCCCGTCGGTCAGCGTGAACAGGGCGGTCGCCGCGTCCCCGTCCAGCGCGTAGCCGCCCGCGGTGGCGAGCGTGGCCACCGTCTCGCCCGAGGCCAGCGCCGGCAGATACCGCTTCGCCGGGCCCGGCTCGGTCAGCAGGGCCGCCGCCGTCACCGTCTCCACCAGCGGCCCCGGCACCGCGTGCCGGCCCAACTCCACGAAGGCGACGGCCAGTTCGACAGGTCTGGGCCCCAGGCCCTCGTAAGCCTCCGGCACCGCCAGCGCGAACACCCCCGCCCCGGCGATACGGCCCCACAGGTCGAAGCCGGGTGTGTGGTCGCCGGCGCTCCAGGACCGGATCGCGGACGGGGTGTCCGCGGACGCCAGCATCGCGTCCAGGGAAGCCGCGAACGCGCGCTGTTCCGTGTCGAGCAGGAAGCGCATCAACGGCGTCCCTTCGGCAGGCCGAGCAGGCGCTCGGCGATGATGTCGCGCTGGATCTCGTTCGTGCCCGCGTAGATGGGGCCGGCGAGGGAGAAGACGTAGCCCTCGGCCCACTCGGTTTCCGTCAACTCGCCCTGTTCGCCGAGGAGATCGAGGGCGGTCTCGTGCAGCGCGATGTCGTACCGCGACCAGAAGACCTTGTTCAGGCTGGACTCCGGGCCGAGGGACTCGCCGTCGAGGAAACGGGAGGCGTGGGCGTAGGTGAACAGGCGGTAGGCACGGGCGCCGATCACCGCGTCGGCGACCCGGTCCCGTACCGACTCCGGGGCACCCTGCGCCTGCCACAGCCGGTGCAGCCGTCCCGCGCCCGCCAGGAAGCGGCCGGGGGAGCGCAGCATCAGCCCCCGCTCGTTGCCCGCCGTCGACATGGCGATCCGCCAGCCCGCGCCCGGCTCGCCGATCACGTCCTCGTCCGGCACGAACACCTCGTCCAGGAACAGCTCCGCGAACGCCGGCTTCCCGTCCAGACGCCCGATCGGACGGACCGTGACGCCGGGCGCGCGCAGGTCGAACATCAGGTAGGTCAGGCCTTGGTGCGGCTTCGGGGTGTCCGGATCGCTGCGGAACAGTCCGAAGGCGCGGTCGGCGAAGGCGGCCCGGGAGGACCACGTCTTCTGCCCGCTCAGCAGCCAACCCCCGTCCGTGCGCACGGCCTTGGACCGCAGGGAGGCCAGATCGGAACCGGCCTCGGGCTCCGACCAGGCCTGCGCCCAGACGACCTCGCCGGTGGCCATGGACGGCAGCACACGCGCCCGCTGATTCTCCGTGCCGTGGTCGAAGAGGGTGGGCGCGAGCAGACTGATCCCGTTCTGCCCGACCCGGCCCGGTGCGCCCGCCGCCCAGTACTCCTCCTCGAAGACCAGCCAGGAGATCAGGTCGACGCCCCGACCGCCGTACTCCACCGGCCAGTTGACCACCGACCAGCGGTCCGCCGCCAGTTCGGCCTCCCACGCGCGGTGCGCCGCGAAGCCCTCCTCGGTCTCCAGGGACGGCAGCGCGGTGCGCGGCACATGGTCCGCGAGCCATGCCCGGGCCTTCGCGCGGAAGGCCTCCTCGTCCTGCGTGAAGGCGAGATCCATGGGCTGCCATCCTTCCCTAACAAGTGTTTGGTAGGTTAGCGTGGGCCCATGACAGGCGTCGAGAGTCCGGCGTACGAGCCGGGACACGGGCTGCTGGCGGGGCGGTCCGCGGTCGTCACGGCCGCCGCCGGAGCCGGCATCGGCGGCGCCACCGCCCGGCGCTTCCTGGAGGAGGGCGCGCGCGTGCTGATCAGCGACGCGCATGTGCGCCGGCTCAAGGAGCACGAGGCGGAGCTGGCCGGGGAGTTCGGCGCGGACGCCGTCACCGCGCAGCCGTGCGACGTGACCGACGAGGGGCAGGTGCGGGCGCTCTTCGACACAGCCGTACGGGAGCACGGGCGGCTCGACGTCGTCGTCAACAACGCGGGCCTGGGCGGGACTTCGGACCTCGTCGACATGACCGACGAGCAGTGGGGCCGGGTCCTGGACGTCACCCTCAACGGCACCTTCCGCTGCACCCGGGCGGCCCTGCGGCTGATGCGCGAGACCGGGACCGGGTCCGGGGGCACCGCCGGGGTGATCGTCAACAACGCCTCCGTGGTGGGCTGGCGCGCCCAGGCCGGACAGGCGCACTACGCAGCCGCCAAGGCGGGCGTGATGGCACTGACCCGGTGCGCGGCGATCGAGGCCGCCGCGTACGGGGTGCGGGTGAACGCGGTCTCGCCGAGCCTCGCCATGCACGCGCACCTGGCGAAGGTGACCACGCCCGAGCTGCTGGAAAAGCTCACCGCGCGCGAGGCGTTCGGGCGGTACGCGGAGCCCTGGGAGGTGGCCAACGTGATCGTGTTCCTGGCCTCCGGCTACTCCTCGTACATGACGGGCGAGATCGTCTCCGTCAGCAGCCAGCATGCCTAGGGGCTGTCGTTTGGATCAGCCCGGCGTCGCGGGGTCTGGCACGCGCATCTGCGGCGTTGTCGTCACTCGCCATGGCTCCGCCATGACTCCCTCCTCCGCCTTGCAGCCGCACGCACCAGACCCCGCTCGGCTCGGCCAAGAGCCACCGCACCTCACAGCCAGGCTGATCCAAACGACAGCCCCTAGCTGGACAATGGTCCCGTGCCGACCAAGAAGAAGCCCCAGGTGACCGCCGCCCCCGCGCGCCGCCGCGAACTCCTCGACACCGCCGCCGAGGTCTTCGCCGAGCAGGGCTACAACGCCACCACCGTACGCAAGATCGCGGACCACGCGGGCATGCTCGCGGGCAGTCTCTACTACCACTTCGACTCCAAGGAATCGATGCTGGAGGAGATCCTGCGGACCTTCCTCGACGAGCTCTGGAGCGGTTACGACGCCGTCCTGGACGCCGAGTTCGGGCCCCGCGAGACGCTGGAGGCGCTGGTCACCGAGTCGTTCCGGGAGATCGACCGGCACCGCGCCGCCGTCGCGATCTACCAGAAGGAGAGCAAGCAGCTCGTCGCACAGGAGCGGTTCGCGTTCCTCGCCGAGTCGCAGCGCAAGTTCGAGAAGGCGTGGCTGTCCACGCTGGAGAGAGGGGTCGCCGCCCGGGTGTTCCGGGCCGACCTCGACGTCCGGCTCACCTATCGGTTCGTGCGCGACACGGTGTGGGTGGCCGCGTCCTGGTACCGGCCCGGCGGACAGCACAGCCCGGAGGAGATCGCCCGGCAGTACCTGTCGATGGTGCTGGACGGGATCGCCGTACGCACATAACTCAAGGGCGAGTTTGGGGAGTTGGCATGGCCGAGGCCTACATCGTCGAAGCGGTCCGGACGCCCGTCGGGCGGCGCAGGGGGGGACTGAGCGGGGTCCACCCGGCCGATCTCGGGGCGCATGTGCTCAAGGAACTGGTCGCGCGCTCCGGCATCGATCCGGCCGCCGTTGAGGACGTCGTCTTCGGCTGCCTGGACACGGTGGGGCCGCAGGCCGGGGACATCGCGCGGACCGCCTGGCTGGCGGCCGGGCTGCCCGAGGAGGTGCCCGGCGTGACGATCGACCGGCAGTGCGGATCCTCGCAGCAGGCCGTGCACTTCGCGGCGCAGGGCGTGCTGTCCGGAACCCAGGACCTGGTGGTCGCGGGCGGTGTGCAGAACATGTCGCAGATCCCGATCGCCTTCGCGACCCGGCAGGCCGCCGAGCCCCTCGGCTTCACGCAGGGCCCCTTCGCGGGCAGCGAGGGCTGGCGGGCGCGGTACGGGGACCGGCCGGTGAACCAGTTCGCCGGCGCCGAGATGATCGCCGCGAAGTGGGGGATCAGCCGGGAGGACCAGGAGGAGTTCGCGCTCCGCTCGCACCGGCGGGCGCTGTCGGCCATCGACGAGGGCCGCTTCGAGCGCGAGACCGTGCCCTACGGCCATGTGACCGTCGACGAGGGGCCGCGCCGGGACACCTCCCTGGAGAAGATGGCCGCACTCAAGCCGGTCATCGACGGCGGAACCGTCACCGCGGCCTGCTCCTCACAGGTCTCCGATGGGGCGGCGGCGATGCTGCTCGCCTCGGAGCGGGCGGTACGGGAACACGGACTGACGCCCCGCGCGCGGGTGCACCACCTCTCCGTGCGCGGCGAGGACCCCATCCGCATGCTCACCGCGCCCATCCCCGCCACCGCCCACGCTCTGAAGAAGACCGGCATGACCATCGACGCCATCGACCTTGTGGAGATCAACGAGGCGTTCGCGCCGGTGGTGTTGGCCTGGCTGAAGGAGACCGGCGCGGACCCCGACCGGGTCAACGTCAACGGCGGCGCGATCGCGCTCGGCCACCCGCTCGGCGCCACCGGCGTCAAGCTGATGACGACCCTGCTGCACGAACTGGAGCGCACGGGCGGCCGGTTCGGCCTGCAGACGATGTGCGAGGGCGGGGGGCAGGCGAACGTGACGATCATCGAACGGCTCTGAGCCGCACGGTCATCAAGCGGCTCCGAGATGCACGGTCATGAGCCGCGCGGTCACCGAGCGGCCGTGAGCCGTTCCGTCACCTCGTCCGCCTCCTTGATGATCCGGTCCACCAGCTCGGCGCACGAGGGCAGGTCCCCGATCACCCCGGCGACCTGCCCGGAGGCCATCACCCCGAGGTCCGTACGGCCGTCCACCATCGCCGACTTGAGCAGCATCGGAGTGTTCGCGGCGAGCAGGACCTGGCTCCAGCTCAGCTCCTTGCCGTGCTTCATGGCGAGTCCGTCGCGGACCAACTGCCGCCAGGTGAGTCCCGACAGCTTGCGGAACCCGGCCGCGCGGCGGACGGCGTGCGACAGGGCCCGCGTGCGGCCCGAGTTCTCCAGGGAGTCCACCAACTCCGTGCGCAGCATGCGGTGCGGCAGGCCGTCGACCGCCGTGGTGACGGTGACGTCCTTCACCGTCGCCGCCAGATACCTGGCCTTCACCGCGTCCGGCACGGTCGAGTCCGAGGTCAGCAGGAACCGCGTGCCCATCGCGACCCCGGCCGCCCCGTACGCCAGCGCCGCGACCAGCCCCCGCCCGTCGAAGAAGCCGCCCGCCGCCACCACCGGGATGTCCACCGCGTCCACGACTTGCGGCAACAGCACGGTCGTCGCCACCTCCCCGGTGTGCC
Organism: Streptomyces sp. NPDC092369; assembly: GCF_044755245.1. Lineage (NCBI taxonomy): Bacteria > Bacillati > Actinomycetota > Actinomycetes > Kitasatosporales > Streptomycetaceae > Streptomyces > Streptomyces sp. NPDC092369. The sequence goes on along the minus strand of NZ_JBIVQP010000002.1, from coordinate 344,753 downwards.
CGCCGCCCTCCCCGCCCTGCACGATCACGGCGTCCGCCCCCCAAGCCGCGACCTTCTCGGCGTGCCGCCGGGCTCCGATCGAGGGGATCACGACCACGCCCGCCGCCTTCAGCTCGGCGATCAGCTCGGGGGAGGGCGCGAGGGCGAAGGAGGCGACCCGGACGCCCTCCTCGATCATGATCCGCACCCGGTCGCCCGCGTCCGACGCGTCGGCCCGCAGATTGACCCCGAAGGGCGCGTCCGTACGGGACTTGACCTCCCGGATCGCCTCGCGCAGCCGGTCCGTGGTCATGGTCGCGGAGGCGAGGACACCCAGCGCGCCCGCGTTCGCCGTCGCCGAGACCAGTCGCGGGCCCGCCACCCAGCCCATCCCGGTCTGCACGATCGGATGCCGGACCCCGACAAGGCGGGTGAGCGCGGTCTCCCTCACGAACCGACCTCCCTGGCCCGGGAGCCGGCCGGGTCGATGACCTCCCGGATCAACCGCAGCTCCTCGGCGGTGGGTTCACGGGTCGCCGGGACCTCGTCCGGGACGGCAAGGTCGAAGCCGGTCGCCTCCCTGACCTGGTCCACGGTGATGCCGGGGTGCAGCGCGGCGAGCCGCATCGAGTGGTCCGGAGTGGCGAAGTCGAAGACGCCCAAGTCGCTGACGACACGCGGGATACGGTGGTGACGGGCGCCGTCCGCGTGGTCGTAACCGACTCCGCAGACCATGTCGACCTTCTCCACGAAGACCCGCCGGGAGTGCTTCGGGATCCAGTAACTGGTCGGGTTGTTCAGGGTGTTGATCGGCGCACCGCGCACCCCGAGCAGCTGCCGCTTCGGCCGCTCCCAGTCGCCGATGCACGAGATGTTCTGGTTGCCGAACCGGTCGATCTGGCTCGCGCCCATCATCACGTGCCGGCGGCCGCTCGCGACCAGGGCCAGATGCTGCCGGTACGGCAACCAGCCCTCGGGTGTTCCGTCCGGGCGGACGATCGTCGCCTCGCCGTCGGTCAGCAGCAGGTCGGGCGAGAAGGTGAACCGCGCCAACCGCGCCCCCACGGACGGGATCAGGCCCATCGGGCTGGCCAGGATCTCGCCCGCGTCCCGCCAGGCCTCGGCGCAGGCGATCACGCAGTACTCGGCGCGCGTGGGTGGAGCGAGCGGGGCTCGGGTGACGGTCATGAGGCGGCCCCCTCGGGCGAGGTCTCGGGCGAGGTCTCGGGCGACGTATCGGGCGCGGTGAGGTACCGCTCGGCGAACTCCGGCCAGGGCGTGGTCGCGTACTCGCGTTGTGCGGCCTCGTCCCGGCCGTAGTCGGGAGCGCAGGAGGTGAAGTGCGCGCCGCCGGGGGCCTCGACCACGCCGGTGACGGTGTGCCGTTTGATCAGCAGTGACTGGGGCGGTGCCTCCTTCGTCAACTCGGCCGTGTCGACGACCCGTTCGCACGACACGTACGCCGTGTCCGCGGCCTCGCAGAAGAGGTCGTCGAAGTACGGGTCCGGGCCCAGGTACTGCCCGTTGCCCAGCCGGTCGGCGCGGTTGACGTGCACCAGGGCGGCATCGAGGCGCAGGGCCGGCATCGCGACGAACGTCTCGCCGTCCTCGTACGGTGAAGTGACCGTCCGCAGGCCGGGGTTGACCCGCATCACGTCCGAGCCGAGGCCCGCCCGCACCGGCAGGAACGGCAGCCGGTTCGCCGCCGCGCGCAGGCCCCACATGAACATCGCCTCGTCGATCTCCGTCAGGTCGAAGGCGCCGCGCTCGCGTGCCGCGCGGTAGTTCGGCTCCAGCGGGATCGAGTCGAGGGTGACGAAGGCGGCGACCAGCCTGCGGATCCGGCCGGCCGCGGCCAGCATGCCGACGTCGGGGCCGCCGTACGAGACGACGGTCAGGTCGGTGATCTCCGAGCGGAGCAACGCCCGGACCAGGGCCATCGGTTTGCGGCGCGAGCCCCAGCCGCCGATGCCGAGGGTCATGCCGCTCTCCAGGCGGGAGACGGCCTCCTCGGCGGTCATCGTCTTGTCGCTCACGCCTACGCCTCCTCTTTCCGCGCACCGAATGTGTCGCGGACCCGGTCCGCCACCCCGACCGCGCTCGCCTCGAAGGTGAAGCCCTGCTCGAAGCGGTAGCTGCGGCGTACGTCGACCGGGTCGATGCCGTTGATGGCGGCCTTGGCCAGGCGCAGCAGCTCCCCGTCCTTGGCGGCGATCTCCCGGGCCAACTCCAAGGCCGCATCCAGGAGTTCGGCGCGCGGCGCGACCCGCCACACCGAGCCGTGTGCGTGCAGCTCGGCCGCGGTCGCCGTGCGCGAGGTGTAGTAGAGGGCGCGCATCAGGTGCTGCGGGACCAGCCGGGACAGATGCGTCGCCGCGCCCAGCGCGCCGCGATCCAGCTCGGGCAGCCCGAAAGTGGCGTCCTCGCTCGCGACGATCACGTCCGCGTTGCCGACCAGGCCGATCCCGCCGCCCAGACAGAAGCCGTGCACCGCCGCGATGACCGGAACCTCGCACTCGTACACGGCCGCGAAGGCCTCGAAACAGCCGCGGTTGGCGCCGACCAGCGCGCTCGGCCCCTGGGCCTGGAGCTCCTTGATGTCCACACCCGCGTTGAAGCCCCGGCCCGCGGCGGTGAGCACCACGCAACGCGTGCGTGGGTCACGGCCCGCCGAGCGCACGGCGTCGGCCAGAGCGAACCAGCCGCTCACCGGCAGCGCGTTCACCGGCGGGAAGTCGACCGTGACGACCGCGATGCCGTCTTTTTCGGGCCCTTTTTCCGGGGACGAGGTGGAGACACCCATGCGCGCATCAGCTACCTTTCCACCAAACGTTTGTTAGGTGGAGGGTAGCGGCGATGGATCTGAACGGGAAGGTCGCCGTCGTCACCGGCGGCACCCGAGGTGTCGGGGCCGGGATCGCGCGGGCCTTCGTCGAGGCCGGCGCCGAGGTGGTCATCTGCGCACGCAGACCGCCCGAACAGCCGCTCAAGGGAACGGAGTTCGTCCCCCTCGATCTGCGGGACCCGGACGCCGTACGGGAGTTCTTCGCCGGCCTGCCCCGGCTCGACGCGCTCGTCAACAACGCGGGCGGGGCGCCCTACCGGCGGCTCGACCGGGCCCCGGTCGAATGGCACGCGCGCGTGATCGAGCTCAACCTCACCACCGCGCTGGGCGCTTCGCTCGCCGCGTACGAGCAGCTCCGTCGCGCGCGAGGTGCTGTCGTGATGATCGGGAGCGTCAGCGGCGATCGCCCCTCACCCGGTTCGGCGGCGTACGGGGCGGCCAAGGCCGGTCTGGAGAGCCTGGCCCGGTCCATGGCCGTGGAGTGGGCGCCGGAGGTGCGCGTCAACACGCTCGTCGTCGGCATGGTCCGCACCGAGCTGTCCCATCTGCACTACGGCGGCGAGGACGGCATCGAGGCGGTCTCCCGCACGGTGCCCCTCGGCCGGCTCGCCGTGCCCTCCGACATCGGCGCTGCGGCCGTCTTCCTCGCCTCCGACGCGGCGGCGTACATCAGCGGGGCGAGCCTGCTGGTGCACGGGGGCGGGGAGGCGCCGGCGTTCCTGGACGCGGCCACCGCCAACAAGGAGGGCGCCGACACGAAGGGCGACAGCGAGAGGTCCGTCGATCGGGAGACGTCAACTCCCCAGAAGGAGGCGTGAGATGAGCGGAATCTGTCACGGCCGGGTCGTCGTCGTCACCGGTGCCGGGCGCGGGCTCGGCCGGGCCCATGCGCTCGCCTTCGCTGCGGAGGGCGCGCGGGTCGTCGTCAACGACCTGGGCGTCGGGCTGGACGGTTCACCGGGCCCGGACAGCCCGGCCGCGCAGGTCGTCGACGAGATCCGCGCGGCCGGCGGTGAGGCGATCGCCCACGGCGGTGACATCGCCACCACGGAAGGCGCGTCCTCCCTGGTCGCCGCCGCCCTGGAGGCGTACGGCCGGCTCGACACCCTCGTCAACAACGCGGGCTTCCTGCGCGACCGGATGCTCGTCAACCTCGACGAGGACGACTGGGACGACGTCGTACGCGTCCATCTCAAGGGCCACTTCCTTCCGCTCAAGCACGCCGCCGCGCACTGGCGGGCCGAGGCCAAGGCGGGTCGCGCACCGACCGCCCGGGTCGTCAACACCAGTAGCGGAGCAGGGCTGTTGGGCTCGGTCGGGCAGGGGAACTACAGCGCGGCCAAGGCCGGCATCATCGCACTGACCCTCGTCGCCGCGGCCGAACTCGCCCGCTACGGCGTCCAGATCAACGCCATCGCCCCCGCAGCCCGCACCCGCATGACGGAACGCGCCTTCGCCGAGACCATGGCCGCCCCGGACGCCGGTTTCGACGCGATGGCCCCCGAGAACGTCTCCCCGCTGGTCGTCTGGCTCGGCTCGGCGGCGAGCGCCGGGGTGACCGGCCGGGTCTTCGAGACGGAGGCCGGCCGGATCACGGTCATGGAGGGCTGGCGGCCGGGGCCGAGCGCGGACAAGGGGGCGCGGTGGAGCCCGGCGGAGGCGGGGGAGACGGCGCTGAAGCTGCTGGCGGAGGCGGGGGTGCCGGGGGCGGTGTACGGGGCGTAGACGGTCCCCTGAGAGGCATGGCTCGCCGTCCACGGATCGCTCGGATTCCCAGTCGCCACACAGAGCCGCACCGCGGAGAAACACGGCCTGGCCGTCCACGGATCGCGGAGAGGCGCGGCCCGCCCTTCTACGTGTCGCACTCCAACACCGTCCGGCACAGCCCGCACCGCGCCCTGACCCTCCCCTTCACCGGCACCCTGATCCGCTGGTGGCAGGTCGGACACGGGAACGACACCCGCAGCGGGCCGTGGCCGTCGGAAGCGCCGTCGGGCATGAAGGAGTACGGGACCTTCGAACCGGCCGAGCCTGCCGCGGAGCCCGACGCCGGGCCGGTGTGGTGGGCCTGCGCATGCCGCCGATCGCGCGCGTACCGGCGCCGCCCCGCCCATCCCGCCGCCGTCAGCGGGGGCTGCTGTTCGTCGCTGCGGGCCTTGGCCATGCCTCGGGTGTAGGCCTCGTAGGCCTGGGGGCTGGTGAACCAGATCGACGGGTCCTCGCCGAAGACCAGGGCGCGCTTGGCGAGGACGTAGCCGAACTCCTCCGGGGTGAGGTAGCCCAGCTTCTGGGAGGAGGCCGCGTCCTCCCGGTAGGCGTCGAGCAGCAGCCAGCCTGCGCCCAGATACGTCGTCGCCGTGTCCGTGAGGATCTCGTTGTCCCGGGTGCCGGGGAAGGACAGGTCGAGGCGGTGCAGATAGACGTGCATGACCTCGTGGGCGAGGGCCGCGCCGATGTCCCGGCGGTGGGTGCGGAAACGGTCGTTCAGCTCGATGAAGTACTCGGGTCCCGCGGCGAGTTCGACGTTCGCGGCATGGGTCATCTCGCGGAAGCCGACGATCATCCGGGCGTCGGGCAGGCGGTAGTGCCGGACCAGTTCGCGGGCCACGCGCTGGGCGCCCAGATGCAGGTCGTCGGTGTCGGCGAAGGCCACGTCGGCGGGGAGCACGCTGGTCGAGAAGGTCTGGACGGTGTCGTACGACAGGCGCTTGTAGAGCGCGGTGACGGCGGCCCGCACCGTCTCCAGGTGTGGGTAGCCGTGCTCGACCGGTCCGTCCTGCGCCACGTCCGACCCCCTTCAGACGCCGTGAACCCGATTCCACTCTACGGCGAGGCGAGCCGATTCTCCCGGGTCGGGTTCCCTGGCCCGGACGTGAGATCACCCCTTGTCAAAGAGTCCGTTCGATCTTCATAATGCGGGCCGCCCAACTTGCCACGAAAGGATCCACGTTGACCTCCACCCCGCCCAGGAGAACCCGCTCGGCCCTGGGGCGCAGAGCCGCGGCCGTCGGTGTCGTCGCCCTCGCCGCGGCCGGCCTCCAGCCCGTGGGCGCGCAGGCCGCGCCCTCACCCGTCGTCGGAGGAACGCCCGCCGGGTCGAGCGAGTTCCCGTTCATGGTCCACCTCTCCATGGGGTGCGGCGGGGCGCTCTACAAGAAGGACGTCGTGCTGACGGCCGCCCACTGCGTGTCGGGTTCCGGGAGCAACACCCGCATCACCGCCACCGCCGGGGTCGCCGACCTCACCTCCACCGCCGCGATCAAGGTGAAGTCGACCAAGGTCAAGCAGGCCCCCGGCTACAACGGCGTCGGCCGGGACTGGGCGCTGATCAAGCTGGCCCGCCCGATCGACCTGCCGACCCTGAAGATCGCCACCGACACGCGGTACAACCGTGGCGTCTTCACCATCGCCGGCTGGGGCGACACCAAGGAGAACGCCAACACCGGCTCCACCAAGCTCCTCAAGGCGAACGTCCCCTTCGTCCCCGACACACAGTGCGGCTGGCACTACGGGAACGAGCTGGTGCCCCAGCAGGAGCTGTGCGCCGGCTACCCCCAGGGTGGCGTCGACACCTGCCAGGGCGACTCCGGCGGCCCCATGTTCCGCAAGGACGCGGCCGACAAGTGGGTCCAGGTCGGCATCGTCAGCTGGGGCGACGGCTGCGCCCGCCCCGGAGTGGCCGGCGTGTACACGCAGGTCAGCACCTTCGCGGCCGACATAGCGAAGGCGGTGAACGCCCTTTAGGCGAACGCCCTTTAGGGGAACGCAGGGGTTCTCGGGACGGGACGCCGGAGCCTCCGGACGGGCGCGACGGCATGGCTGCACGGGCCGCAGCCGCACCCCCTCCGGCCCCGCCTCCTCCACCTCCAGCACCCACACCTCGTTGACGCCCTCCCGCAGCACGGGCGCGGGCACGTACAGCGAGCGTTGGGGGCCGACGGACCAGTAGCGGCCGAGGCCGAACCCGTTGATCCACGCGAACCCCGGGTCCGGCCCGGCAGTTCGAGCCGGGCGCCCCCGGCGCCCCGCACCTCGACGGTGCCCCGGCACAACCCCGGGGCACCGTCCCGCCCTCGGGTTCCCCGGAGCGCGGCCGTAGTTGACCCGCCCCAGCGACTCCACCCACAGCTCCACGCGCGCGTGCCCGGCGACCGGCTCCTTCAGCCGCTCCTCGCCCTCGGCGAGCACCCCGGCCCGCTCCCCGTCGACGTACACCACCGCCAGATCGCGCAGCCCGCGCGCGGTCAGCGGGTACGGCCGCCGGGGCCCCGGCACGGTCACCGCGTACCGCACGAGCCCCCGGTCCACGTCCAGCTCCGCGAAGGTCATCGGGCTGAACCGGTGAACCCAGGTCACGTAGGGTGGACGCCCATGACCACCAGCAACACCGGTACCGGTGACGTCGACCCCGCCGTGCGCGAGGAACTCGCCCGGCTGCGCGACAGCATCGACAACATCGACGCGGCCGTCGTCCACATGCTCGCCGAGCGCTTCAAGTGCACCCAGCAGGTCGGCATCCTCAAGGCCACGCACCAACTGCCGCCCGCCGACCCGGCCCGCGAGGCCCGCCAGATCGAGCGCCTGCGCGCGCTGGCCGAAAGCGCCAAGCTGGACCCGGCGTTCGCTGAGAAGTTCCTGAATTTCATTATCGGCGAGGTGATCCGCCACCACGAGCGCATCGCCGAGGACGCCGTGAACGGCTCCCCGCGCGCGGGGAATTGACCTAGGGAGATGTCCGGGGGACACCGAAAGGGGCGTGACAGACGGGCCCCGGCGGTGCATGCTTCTGTGCACTCCTTGTCAGGCGACGGACACACGCCGTCAGCGACCCGCACCTAAACTGGTGGGCCACGCGGGAGGGACACCGGGCCATGCCGTCGGACGCCAAGATCCTCATTGTCGACGACCACGAGGACACGCTGTACGCGCTGGAGAGCGCCCTGGCCCCGCTGGGCTACCGGCTCGGCCGCGCCACCAGCGGCGACGAGGCGCTCAAGCAGGTCCTGCGCGGACACGTCGGTCTCCTGCTGCTCGACGTCCGCATGCCCGGCGTCAGCGGCCTGGACGTGGTGCGCTACCTGCGCCGTCTGGAACAGACCCAGCACATCCCGGTCATTTTGCTCACCGGCTTCGGCACCGACCACGAACTGACCGCCGCCGCCTTCGCCCTGGGCGTCGCCGACCTCGTCATGAAACCCGTCGACCCCTGGTCGCTGCGCACCAAGGTCCGCTACCTGTACGACGCCCACCAGCGCCACCTGGCCCTGGAGAGCGAGGTCCGCGAACTGCGCGCCCTGGTCAAGGACCACGGTCCCGACACCCCGCGCCCGGCCCGCCCCCATCCCGACCCCCACGTCCCGCCGCAGCGCGACGGCGAGCAGCGGACGACCGCACAGGAACGGACATAGCGGGGCGCTGATCCGCGTACCGGACGTAGGACGCGTACCGGCCCTCCTCTGTGCCTTGTCGGTGCCATCAGGCAGCATGTCCTGCATGTCCGTACTCACGCGCGACGAAGCGCAGACCCGTGCCAGGCTCCTCGACGTCCAGCGGTACACGATCGACCTCGATCTGACCGTCGGCGACGAGCACTTCGACTCCCGGACCGTCATCCGGTTCACGGCCCGCGCGGACGCGGACACCTTCGTCGAGCTCAAGCCGGCCGAACTGCGCACGGTCGTCCTCGACGGACAGCCCCTCGACCCGGGGACACTGGAGGAGAACCGGCTCCCGCTGAGCGGCCTCACCGAGGGCGAGCACGAGCTGACCGTCGACGCGGTCATGAGCTACTCCCGCACCGGCGAGGGCATGCACCGCTTCACCGACCCCACCGACGGCGAGACCTACCTCTACACCCAGCTCTTCATGGAGGACGTCCAGCGCGTCTTCGCCGCCTTCGACCAGCCCGACCTCAAGGCCGTCTTCGAGCTGACCGTCAAGGCCCCCGAAGGCTGGACGGTCCTGGCCAACAGCATCACCGAGGACCTCGACGAGGGCCGCTGGCGGGCCGCCCCCACCCCGCTGATCTCCACCTACCTCGTCGCCGTCGCCGCCGGACCCTGGCACTCCGTGCGCACCGAACACCGCGGCCTGCCCTTCGGCATCCACTGCCGCCGCTCGCTCGCGCCGCACCTCGACGTGGACGCCGACGAACTCTTCGAGATCACCCGGCAGTGCTACGACCGCTACCACGAGAAGTTCGAGGAGCCCTACCCCTTCGACTCCTACGACCAGGCGTTCGTCCCCGAGTTCAACGCCGGCGCCATGGAGAACCCCGGCCTGGTCACCTTCCGCGACGAGTTCGTCTACCGCTCCGCCGTCACCGACACCGAGCGGCAGACCCGCGCCATGGTCATCGCGCACGAGATGGCCCACATGTGGTTCGGCGACCTCGTCACGCTGCGCTGGTGGGACGACATCTGGCTGAACGAGTCCTTCGCCGAGTACATGGGCTACCAGACCCTCACCGAGGCGACCCGCTTCTCCGACACCTGGACCGACTTCGGGGTCGCCCGCAAGCCCTGGGGCTACGACGCCGACCAGCGCCCGTCCACCCACCCCGTCGCCCCCGATGCCGTCGACGACACGGCCTCCGCCCTCCTCAACTTTGACGGCATCTCCTACGCCAAGGGCGCCTCCGCGCTGCGCCAACTCGTCGCCTGGCTCGGCGAGAAGGACTTCCTGGCGGGCATCAACACGCACTTCGCCCGTCACCGGTTCGCCAACGCCACCCTCGCCGACTTCATCGACTCCCTCGCCTCCGCCACCGAACGCGATGTGCACGCCTGGGCCGACGCCTGGCTGCGCACCACCGGCGTCGACACCCTCACCCCGGTTGTGGCCCGTGGGGACGACGGCACCTGCGCCCTCACCGTCGAGCACACCGGCAGCCGCCCGCACCGCATCGGCGTGGGCCTCTACGACCAGGACACCGCCGACGAGGGCCGCCGCCTCGTCCTGCGCGAGCGCCTCGACCTCGACATCCCGCAGAGCGCCCCGCAACCCCTGGGCAAGCGGCCCGCGCTGCTGCTGCTCAACGACAGCGACCTCACCTACGCCAAGATCCGCTTCGACGCCGAGTCCTTCCAGGCCGTCCGTGCGGGCCTGTCCGGACTGCCCGACCCGCTCACCCGCGCGGTCGTGTGGAACGCGCTGCGGGACGCGGTCCGCGACGGCGAACTGCCCGCCACCGCCTACCTGGACGCCGCCCGCGCCCACCTCCCGTACGAGACCGACCTCGCCCTCGTCCAGGGCGTCCTCGCCTTCGCCTCCGGCCAGGTCACCGACCGCTACATCACCACGGAGGCCCGCCCGGTCGCCCTCGCCACCCTCACCGACCTGTGCCGCGACCTGATCCGCCGCACCGAGGACGGCGACAGCGCGGGCCTGCGGCTGATCGCGGTCCGGCACTTCATCGACGTGGCGGCCCAACCCGAGACCATCGCGGCCTGGTTCGCCGAGGGCACCGTGCCCGGCGGCCCGGAGCTGGACCCCGAGCTGCGCTGGCGGGTCCTGGGCCGGCTCGCCGTCCTCGGTGCCACCGACGAGGCCGCCATCGCCGCCGAACTCGACCGCGACCCCTCCGCCACCGGCCAGGAGGGCGCCGCCCGCTGCCGCGCGGCCCTGCCCGACCCCGAGGCCAAGCGCCGCGCCTGGGACGCGATGTTCGCCGGCGACGACCTCTCCAACTACCTCTTCACGGCCACCGCCCAGGGCTTCTGGCAGCCCGAACAGGCGGACCTCGTACGGGAGTACGTCCCGCGCTACTACGAGGACGCCGTCGCCGTGGCCGCCCGCCGGGGCCCCGCGATCGCCGTCGCCGTCGGCCGCTGGGCCTTCCCCGGGTACGCCGTCGACGAGGAGAACCTCCGGGCGGGCGAGGAGTGTCTGCGTTCCGCCGACCTGACACCGGCCCTGCGCCGGCGGCTGGTCGACGAACTGGACGACCTGGCGCGGGCGTTGCGGGTGCGGGAGGTCTAGCCGGCGGGACGCGTCGACGGACAACCGACGGACGGTGGGGTGGGCCGAGGGCACGATTCGGCCCACCCCCACACGTTTTCCTCGTACGGAAGTACCTTCTTTCGGGTTTGAATCGTTGAACTTTTCGGGCGCGCCATCGCATCCGCGTACAAGCTGGAACTCCCTCTGCCCGGCGCCCCGGAGGTCACCGCATGAGCACGCCGCCCCTCGCCTCAGGTCCCGAAGGCCCCCGCGCCCTGCGGCCTCTGCTGGACACCGTGCTCGACGCGCTGCGGGACGGCACGCGCGCGCGGGGCGGGCCGCTGCCCTCGGGCGGCCCGGACACGGTCGCCGCGCGGGTGCGGGAGGCCGTGGGGGACGTACTGCCGGACGAGGGGGATCCGGACGCCCTGTACGCCTTCGTGCGGGCGCTGGCCGAAGGGGCCGCCGACCCGGCCGATCCGTTGTGCGCCGGGCATCTGCACTGCCCGCCGCTCGCCGTCGCCACCGCCGCCGACCTGGCCGCGAGCGTCCTCAACCCGTCCCTGGACTCCTGGGACCAGGCCCCGGCCGCCGCCGAGCTGGAGGCCCAGGTGGCACGGGAGCTGGCCCTGGCGGCCGGCGTCTCGGACGCCCTGGTGACCACCGGCGGCACCGAGTCCAACCAGCTCGCGCTGCTGCTCGCCCGCGAGACCCAGGGCGCCGACGTCCGCCTGGTGTGCGGGGCCAACGCGCACCACTCGCTGGCCCGCGCCGCCTGGCTGCTCGGCCTGCCCGAACCGGTGATCGTGCCCGCCCCCGCCGGCACCCTCGACCCCGCCGCCCTCGACGCGGCCCTCACCGCCCTGCCGGGCCCCTGCCTGGTCGCCGCCACCGCCGGCACGACCGACGCCGGGCTCATCGACCCGCTGCCCGAGATCTCCGGCCTCTGCTCGGCCCACCGCGCCCGCCTCCACATCGACGCCGCCTACGGGGGTGGCCTGCTCTTCAGCGACCGTCACCGCGACAAGCTCGCCGGTCTGGAGCGCGCCCACACCATCACCCTCGACCTGCACAAACTCGGCTGGCAGCCGGTCGCCGCCGGACTCCTCGCGGTCCGCCACCCCCGCGACCTCGCCGCCCTGAACCAGCGTGCCGATTACCTCAACGCCGACGACGACACCGAGGCGGGCCTGCCCGACCTCCTCGGACGCTCGCTGCGCACCACCCGACGCCCCGACATCCTCAAGATCGCCGTCACCCTCAAGACCCTCGGCCGCAGCGGACTCGGCGCGCTCGTCGACCAAGTGTGCGACCACGCCCGCGAGTTCGCCGCCCTCGTCCGCGACCACCCCGGCTTCGAGCTCCACGACCGGCCCACCATCAGCACGGTCCTGTTCCGGCCCGCACACGCGACCGACGACGCCGTGGCCGCCATACGCCGCAGACTCCTGACCGACGGCCGCGCGGTCCTCGGCCGAGCCCGCATGGACGACCGGCTCTGGCTCAAGGCCACCTTCCTCAACCCCGCCACCCGGTCCGCCGACCTGGCCGCGCTTCTCAAGGTCGTCGAAGAACTCGTAGAGACACCCGCGGAAGGAAACACCCCCCGATGAGCACCACCCCCAACCCCCCGCACCCCGAACCCGACGCGCCCCGTGACCTCGTCGGTGTCGGTATCGGTCCCTTCAATCTCTCCCTGGCCGCCCTCGCCCATCCGCTCGCCGAACTCGACATCGCCTTCTACGAGCAGCGGCCCGTGTTCGGCTGGCACTCGGGACTGCTCATCGACGGGGCCCGGGTCCAAGTCCCGTTCCTCGCCGACCTGGTGAGCCTCGCCGACCCCGCCAGCCCCTGGTCGTTCCTCAACCACCTCAAGAGCCGTGACCGGCTCTTCCCGTTCTACTTCTCCGAGCGTTTCCACATCCAGCGCGCCGAGTACGACGCCTACTGCCGCTGGGTCGCCGAGAGTCTGCCCGGACTGCACTTCGGCCACCAGGTCGACGCCGTCCGCTGGAACCCCGAACGCGACGTCTTCGAGGTCGACTTCACCCAGCTAGACGCCGACGGCGAGGCCGAGGCGCTCGGGCGGACGTACGCGAGGAACATCGTGCTCGGCGTCGGCAGCGAGCCCTACGTCCCCGAGCCGCTGAAGCCGCTCGTCGAGGCGCCCGCCGTGCCCGTCGTGCACGCCGCCGACTATCTCGCCCACCGCGAGACGGTGCTGGCCGCCGAACACGTCACCGTCGTCGGCTCGGGACAGTCCGGCGCCGAGGTCTTCCTCGACCTGCTGCGCGCCCGCCCGGCCGGCCGTGAGGGACTGCACTGGGTCGGCCGCACCGAGGCCTTCGCGCCCATGGAGTACTCCAAGCTCGGCCTGGAGCACTTCACCCCCGACTACACCCGCTACTTCCACGCCCTGCCCGAAGGCGTCCGCGACCGGCTCGGCACCACCCAGTGGCAGCTCCACAAGGGCATCGACGCCGACACCATCGCCGCCATCCACGAGGAGCTCTACCGCCGCACCCTGCACGGCGGTTGGCCCGACGCCGTCCTCACCCCGGGCGTCCGCGTCCGCACCGCCGGCCGGATCGGCGCCACCAAGGTCGAACTCCACCTGGAACACGTCCAGCAGAACACCCGCTCCCGCCTCACCACCGACGCCGTCGTCCTCGCCACCGGCTACCAGGAACGCCCCCTGGACCGCATCCTCGCCGGCATCGACCCCTATCTGCGCCGCGACAGCCGCGAACGCCCGCGAATCGACGAGCAGTTCAGGCTGGTGACCGATCCCGCCGTCACCGGCTCGGTGTACGTCCAGAACGCCGAACGCCACACCCACGGCGTCGGCACCCCCGACCTCGGCCTCGCCGCCTGGCGCAGCGCGACCATCCTCAACTCCCTGACGGGCAAGGAGGCCTACGCGCTGCCGAACCGCACGGCCTTCACCACCTTCGGCCTCGACCAGCGCCAACCGCACATCCCGCAGGCCCGCCAGGCCCAGGTCCTCACCCCGCTCGTCGAGGGGACGTGACACCACCGGCGCGGTGACATCGGGGCGAGGCGCCGGCGAAGAAAAGGCGCAAAAGGCCGACGGGGGAAGAATCCGTCCGGCGGGGGCGTTGGGCCGCCATGACCTCGACCTGGATCGCCGCTCACCGCTCCGCCGTCATCGACCCGTACGAGGCCTTCGCCCTCTTCGAGACCCGCGGCTTCACCGACCGGACCGTGCGCCAGTCCCTGCGCCTGGCCGGCGGCGGCGAGGCGCTGCGCGTCCGGTTCAGCAACCGCTACGGCAAGGAGCCCCTGCGCGTCGGCGGCGCCCACCTCGCCGTCCGCACCCGGGGCAGCCGGATCGACCCCACCAGCGACACACCCCTGCGTTTCGCGGGCGCCGAGCACACCACGATCCCGGTCGGCGAGGAACTCGTCAGCGACCCGGTCGAGTTGCCGGTCAGCGCGGGGGAGGAGCTCACCGTCAGCCTCTACCTGCCCGACGACACCGGCCTGAGCACATACTCGGCGATTCCCTACGACATCGGCCACGCCGTGCCCGGCGACCGGCTCTCCGCCGAAGTCCTGGAGGGCGCCGAGGAGTTGTCGACCGGCCACTACCTCACCGGGGTGGACGTCCTGGCCCCCGAAGGGACCCGGATCGCCGTCGCGTTCGGCGACTCCTGGATCGAGGGCGCGGCCACCACCCCCGGCACCGACAGCAGCTTCCCCGCCCAACTCGGCCGCCGGCTCACCCGCGGCTGGATCGTCAACCAGGGCATCTCCGCCAACCGCCTGCTCATCGACGGGGTCGGCGGCCACCTGCTGGCGCGCGTCGACCGAGACGTCCTCGCGGTGCCCGGCGTCAGCCACGTCCTGGTCCACATCGGCCTCAACGACCTCGGCCTGCCCGGCACCCTCGCGTACCCCGACCCCGCAGCTCGTCCCACCTCCGCCGACCTCATCGCGGGCCTGCGCATGCTCGCGGCCCGGCTGCACACCGCCGGACTCACCGTCATCGGCAGCACGTTGGGCCCGTACGCCGGCACCGTCTACCCCGGCTACGACAGCGAGGCCGGCCAGGTCGCACGCCGTGAGGTCAACGCCTGGCTGCTCGGCGACGAGCACCCCTTCGACGGCGTCGTCGACGTGGCCGCCGCCGTCGCCGACCCGGACCAACGGGACCGTATCCGCGCGGAGTTCGACTCCGGCGACGGCCTGCACGTCAACGACGCCGGCGCGAAGGCCATCGCGGACGCCGTCGACATCACGCTGCTGGACCTCTAGGGCCTGATCGCCGGAGGACCGGCGTCGACGCCAACGCTCCTTTTCTGACTCATGGGTTGACGGGGGTATTGGTCTAGGCCTTAATGGCTCACAGTCCGTTCACATGAACAGAGGTTGTTCAGGTTCGTGAACTGGGCGTGACTTCCTCTACCCCCACCGGCGCCGTGTGCGCCGCATCTTGGAGGACTCATGCGTCGAAACAGCCGATACGCGCTGGCCGTTGCCGCTGCCGCAGGTGCGACGGTGGCCGCCGTGCTCGCCCCCTCGGCGTCCGCCGCCCCGGCGGCGGCGAACCCCGGCCCCGGCTTCCCCGCCCGCTACTCCGCGCCCTACGCGGAGACCTGGAACTCGCCTTCCGCCCTCGCCAACGCGCGCAACGCCACCGGCCAGAAGTACTTCACCCTCGCCTTCGTCATCGCCGGCAACGGCTGCAACGCGACGTTCAACGGCGACACGGCCATCAACAACGCCTCCTGGACCTCCGCCATCAACTCGCTGCGCGCGGCGGGCGGGGACGTCATCGCCTCCTTCGGCGGCGCCTCCGGCACGGAACTGGGTCTCGCCTGTACGTCGGTCTCCACCCTCAAGGCCCAGTACAAGAAGGTCATCGACACACTCAACCTCACCCGTGTCGACCTCGACATCGAGGGCTCGACCCTCAACAACACGGCCGCCAACGACCGGCGCAACAAGGCCCTGCAGCAGTTGCAGACCGAATACGCGGCGGCGGGGCGCAAGCTCGACGTCCAGTACACCCTGCCGGTCAACCCGACCGGCCTGGAGCAGAACTCGATCAACCTGCTCAACAACGCCAAGAGCAACGCGCTGACCGTCAACCTGGTCAACATCATGACCATGGACTACGGGCCGGCCATGGACATGGGCAAGGCGGCCACCGACGCGGCGACGGCCCTGCACGACCAGCTGGGCCGGATCTGGACGACCAAGACCTCGGCGCAGCTGTGGGCCATGGAGGGCAACACCCCCATGATCGGGGTCAACGACACCCAGGCCGAGGTGTTCACCACCGCCAACGCGACGACCCTCGCCAACTTCGCGGCCAGCAAGGGCATCCAGGAGCTCTCCTTCTGGTCCCTCGGCCGCGACAAGGCCTGCGCGACCAACGGCCAGCTCTCCGACACCTGCAGCGGCACCTCCCAGAGCGCCTACCAGTTCACCCGCACCCTGCGCTGACGGGACGGCGGTGCTTCGGACACCCCATGTCCGAAGCACCGCCCACCAGTTGACCGAACGTCAGAAGACCGGCGTCCCGTTCCGCGTGAGCTTCCAGTCCACCGACGCGAAGTCCGCCGGGTCCAGCTCGCCCTTCGCGGTCACCCACTCCGCGATGCGGGTGCGGATCTCCGTCGACTCCGACCACACCTCGGTCGCCGAGGCCACGTGCGGGAACGCGCCGCCGCCGTTGGCCCGGTAGTTGTTCACCGCGAGCACGAACTGCTGGGCGTCGTCCAGCGCCGCCCCGTTGTACGTCAGGTTCTTGATCCGCGCACCGGCCGCCTGCGCGATGTCGATGTCGTACCGGAACCCCGACACGTAGTCGTAGTTGTAGTCCGGGCGGTTGTTCGCGTTGGTCAGCTTCTCCGTGTCGATCACCGCGTCGGCGGCCGTCCGCACGAAGTACTCAGCGGAGTACTCCAGGTACGCCCGGATCTGCGCACCCGTCAGCACCTTCGCGACCAGCGTGTTGTCGTACACGTACAGACCCGACAGGTCCCGGATCGTCACCTCGCCCGCCGGGATCTCCGAGGTCCGCGAGAACGGCGAGGCCTGCGCGACCACCGGCAGCGAGGCGTACGCGGTGCCCGCCAGGGCCGCCTTGACCACGTCCTCCTGGACCTTGGTGATCAGGTCGATGATCGGGGCGTCCTTGTAGCGCGCCTCGACCGTCGTCAGCGTCTGCGTGGCCGTGCCGACCACCTGGTTGACGTAACTGACGACCTTCGCGTGTTCGTCCGAGAGGAGTCGGGTGATCTTCGGGTCGTCGGCGACCGTGTTGGTGTTGAGGACCTTGGAGGCGACCGACTCGACGCTCCACCGCCCCTTGCTGAAGACCAGCTCGACGTCGAACTGCGACAGGCGCTCCGCGAATGCCAGCGGCTCCGAAAGCACCACCGTCTTCCCGGACTTGGCGTTGGTGACCTTCAACTCCGGGATCTCCACGTGCGCGTGGCCCACCAGGATCGCGTCGATGCCGGGCACCTGCTGCGCGACCAGCGCAGCCGAGTTCTCCACGTAGGGCAACTGGTCACCGTAGGACGACGTGCCGGACGAACCCGAGTGCGCCGACACGATGACCACGTCCGCGCCCATCGACCGCAGCTTCGGCACCCACTTCGCGGCCTGCTCCTCAAGGCCCGGGAACGTCAACTTGCCCTGCACGTACGCCTTGTCCCAGATCGCGATGCCCGGGTTGGTCAGACCGAGCACGGCCACCTTGACCGGCGGCGCGCCCTTCACGCAGAACTTCTTGATGAAGTACGGCGGGAAGGCGGGCTTCAGCGTCTTCGCGTCCAGCGCGTTCGCCCCGAGGAGCGGGAAGCGGCACTGCTCCTCGAACTTGCGCAGCGTCTCGATGCCGTAGTTGAACTCGTGGTTGCCCAGCGCCACCGCGTCGTACCCGATCGCGTTCATCGCCTGCGCCATCGGGTGCACCGGGCCGCCCTTGGCGGTGATCGGGTCGACCTTCGCGTAGTAGTACGTCAGCGGGGTGCCCTGGATCGTGTCGCCCGCGTCCAGCAGCAGCACGTTCTCGCGGCCCCGCTCCTTGCGGATCCCGTTCACCAGCGTCGAGATGCGGGCCAGGCCCTGCGCGTTGCCGGCCGCGTCGGTGTACTGCGCGTCCTTGAAGTAGTCCCAGTTGAAGACGTGCCCGTGCAGGTCGGTGGTGCCCAGGACGGTGAGCGAGTACCGCTTCGCCTTCGCCGGCTTCTTCATCGCGCTCTCCGCTGCCTCGGCCGAGGGCGTCGCCGCCGCGCCGGCCAGCGCGACCCCGGCGCCCGTCACGGCGGACTTCTTCAGGAACTTCCGGCGGTTCAAGGGCATCTCTGGCTCTCCTCGGGGAACGGTCAACAACGCGCGTAGATTCTGACGCGTCCACGACCGACGGCAACAGGTCCCTGAGGTTGCGATCTGGTGACCTAACCTGTGCGCTCCCGGGCCGTACCCGGCTGAGAAGTGACAGAGTTGGGCGTATGACCACCGCTTCGAGCACCCCGTCGCCGGACACCTCCCAGCCCGCGGTCCCCTACGGCACCCCCGACGCCCCCCGCATCGCCGTCCGCGGCGAGGCGCGACTCGAAGTCGACCCCGAGATCGCCCGCATCGGCATCACGGTCGCCTCCCGCGGCAAGGACCGCCGCGCCGCCCTGGAGGACCTCACCCGCCGCAACGCCACGGCGCTGGAGCTCGTGAAGACGTACGGGGACGCCGTCGAGCGGCTGGAGACCGGACACTTCTCCATCACCCCCGAACTCACCCAGCGTGGTCGCGGCGAGCGCGTGCGCACCTATCACGGCAGCGTCCACATCACCGCCGAACTCACCGACTTCACCGCGCTCGGCGAACTCACCACCCGCCTCGCCGACCTCGACCTCACCCGCGTCGACGGCCCCTGGTGGGCCCTGCGCCCTGACTCGCCCGTCCACCGACAGGCCCGGCAGCAGGCGGTGCGCGAGGCCGTCCAGCGTGCCCGTGAATACGCCGAGGCCCTGGGCGCCGGCCTCGCCGCGCTCGTCGAGCTGGCCGACATCGGCGCCGAGAACGCCCAGCCGTATCCGCAGTCGCCCGGCCGCATGCGCTCCATGGCCTACGGGGCCGCCGCCGAGGACGCCGGAGCCCCGGCCCTCGACCTGGAACCCCAGCGCCAGCACGTCCTCGCCCAGGTCAACGCCCGCTTCACCATGACACCGCCCCGGTTGTAGAAAAGCGCGGCGGGCTGAAAAATGCTCATCGGAGCGCCCCTCCGCACAATTCAATACTTGTCAATAGCCCTTCACTCAAAGGTTGTTGAGTGGTCATACGCGACCAATTCTCTACTGGCCGGTAAGGCCTAGGCTCGAATCATGCGCCGAGCAAAAATCGTCTGTACTCTGGGGCCCGCCACCGACTCGTACGACCAGATCAAGGCACTGGTCGAAGCCGGAATGGACGTCGCCCGACTCAACCTCAGCCACGGCGGCTACGCCGAGCACGAGGAGCGCTACCAGCGCGTGCGAAAGGCCTCGGACGAGACCGGCCGCAGCGTCGGAATCCTCGCCGACCTTCAAGGCCCGAAGATCCGACTCGGCCGCTTCACCGAGGGCCCGGTACTCCTTGAACGCGGAGACACCTTCACCATCACCGTCGAGGAAGGCGCCGAGGGCGACCGCAGCTCCTGCGGCACCACCTACGCCGGACTCGCGGGCGACGTCACCCCCGGTGAGCGCGTCCTGGTCGACGACGGCAAGGTCTGCCTCGAAGTCACCGCCGTCGACGGCCCCCGCGTCCACACCACCGTCGTCGAGGGCGGCATGGTCTCCGACCACAAGGGCCTCAACCTCCCCGGCGTCGCCGTCTCCGTCCCCGCCCTCTCCGACAAGGACGAGGCCGACCTCCGCTGGGCCCTGCGCATCGGCTGCGACGTCATCGCCCTCTCCTTCGTCCGCAGCGGCAAGGACATCGACGCCGTCCACCGGATCATGGACGAGGAGGGCCGCCGCCTCCCGGTGATCGCCAAGGTCGAGAAACCGCAGGCCGTGGACGCGATCGACGACATCGTCGCCGCCTTCGACGGCATCATGGTCGCCCGAGGCGACCTCGGCGTCGAAATGCCCCTGGAGCAGGTCCCGATCGTCCAGAAGCGCGCGATCAAACTGGCGAAGCGCAACGCCAAGCCGGTCATCGTGGCCACCCAGATGCTCGACTCGATGATCGAGAACTCCCGCCCCACCAGGGCCGAGGCGAGCGACGTGGCGAACGCGGTGATCGACGGCGCGGACGCGGTGATGCTGTCCGGCGAGACCAGCGTCGGCAAGTACCCGGTCGCGACCGTCAGCACCATGTCCCGGATCGTCGAGGCCGCCGAGGAGGACATCCTCGCCAAGGGCCTGCCGCCGCTGACCGAGCGGAACAAGCCCCGCACCCAGGGCGGCGCGGTGGCCCGCGCGGCGGCGGAGATGGGCGACTTCCTCGGCGCCAAATTCCTGGTCGCCTTCACCCAGTCCGGCGACACGGCCCGCCGGCTGTCCCGCTACCGCTCGCCGATCCCGATGCTGGCCTTCACCCCGGAGCCGGCCACCCGCTCCCAGCTCAACCTCACCTGGGGCATCGAGACCTTCCTCGGCCCGCACGTCGACTCCACCGACGCCATGGTCGACCAGGTCGACGAACTGCTCCTGAAGTTCGGCCGCTGCGAGAAGGGCGACATCGTCGTCATCACGGCGGGCTCCCCGCCCGGGGTCTCCGGCGCGACGAACCTGGTCCGGGTGCACCACATCGGCGAGGACGACAGCCCGAAGTAGCGACTCGCGGGGCGGGGTCAGTGTTTGGGGCCCACGTGGGTGTCCATGAGGGCGACGGAGGCTTTGCGGGCGACGGAGACGTTGTAGGCGTTCGCCCGCTTCCAATCGACTCCGACCCTGTCGAGAGTGTCGGTGTAGAGCCGCCTGATGTCCGCAGAGAGATTGGTGAAGAAGTATCGGGGATATTCGTAACGCTTCCGCTCACCGTTGACGAGACGGGTCGTGCTGTTGGTGGCCCGGCAACCGTCGGAGTGGATGAGTCCGCGGATGAATTCCCATGGATGGGCGTCGACGATGTCCTGCTGCCAGGTGGCGAGGGCGATCGGACGCTCGTGTTTCTTGCCGGGCCCGTGCTGGGGGAAGAGCCGTGGCCAGTGCCGGGAGTAGCTGGTCACCATCGTGTATCCCACCTTCTGGAGGCAGTGGACGCCGACGCCGGGGCGCACTTTGGTGATGGCCTCGCGGCACAGCTGGATCAGCCCTGGCCATGCGTCGGCACAGGCGATCCTGAGGTAATGGCCCGTCCCTCGGGGGTGCGCGCTGATACAGCCGTCACCGAGGTAGAGCCCCAGCAGGTAGGCGTAGGCGTGATGGTCGGCGGGTGGTCCGGCGTCGGGGGAGGCGATGCGGGGCAGCGGTTCAAGCCGTTGCTGCCAGGAGCGAATCGCCGCACGCGAGACTCCGGTTTCCCGGCTCACGGAATTCAGGCTGCGGCCCTCGGCGACCAGTGCGAGTACCCGCCTGCGTGTGCTCATGTCGTACATGTGGACACTGTGCGAGAGCTGTCCCGGCGACACGCGAAAAAAGCGGATGTCCACCAGAACGTGGACGTCCGCTTCCGCTCCTGACCTTCGTTTCGAAGGAAAAGTGCCCCGAGTCGGACTCGAACCGACACTGTACGGGTTTTGAATCCGTTGCCTGCTGCCAATTGGGCTACCGGGGCTCGCGGAATCAAAGGTTTCCCCCGACCCTCCGCGCGTCCACCATATCGCAGCTAGGTAGGCTCTTGTCAGCAGCACCCCGCCCTGAACGAGGAGCCCCCGTGACCGCCCCCGAGTCGCCCCAGCCCGTGGACGCGCCCGACGACGACAAGTCGCACGTGCCTCCGCTGACGACCCGTGTCGTCATCGCCGAGGACGAGGCGCTGATCCGCCTCGACCTCAAGGAGATGCTGGAGGAAGAGGGCTACAGCGTCGTCGGCGAGGCCGGTGACGGCGAGCAGGCGATCGAGCTGGCCCGCGAGCACCGGCCCGACCTGGTCATCCTCGACGTGAAGATGCCCAAGCTGGACGGCATCTCCGCCGCCGAGAAGATCGCCGAGGAGCGCATCGCCCCGGTCCTGATGCTCACCGCGTTCTCGCAGCGCGACCTCGTCGAGCGGGCCCGGGACGCCGGCGCGATGGCGTACCTGGTCAAGCCGTTCAGCAAGAGCGACGTCGTACCGGCGATCGAGATGGCCGTCTCCCGCTTCACCGAGCTGAAGGAGCTGGAGAAGGAGGTCGCCGACCTCAGCCAGCGTCTGGAGACGCGGAAGCTGGTCGACCGCGCGAAGTCCATCCTGCAGACCGCGTACGGGCTGACCGAGCCCGCCGCGTTCCGCTGGATCCAGAAGACCTCCATGGACCGCCGGATGTCGATGCAGCAGGTCGCCGAGGCGGTCATCCTGGACGCCGACGAGAAGAAGAACAGCAAGGGCTGAGCCCGAGGGGTTGATCCGGACGACAACCCCTGGCCGGACATGACGGAGGCCCGCACCCCCTGACAGGGTGCGGGCCTCCGTGGTCGTGCGAGGGGCGGCTAGTCCTCGCCCAGGTACGCCTTGCGTACCGACTCGTCGTGCAGCAGGTCCTGGCCGGTGCCGGACAGGACGATGTTGCCGACCTCCATGACGTGACCCTGGTCGGCCAGCGACAGGGCCGCCTGCGCGTTCTGCTCGACCAGCAGGATCGTCGTGCCCTGGGACTTCAGCTCGACGATCGTCGCCATGATCTTCTGCATCATGATCGGCGACAGACCCATGGAGGGCTCGTCCAGCATGAGCAGCTTGGGCTGGGACATGAGCGCGCGGCCCATCGCCAGCATCTGCTGCTCACCGCCCGAGAGGGTGCCCGCGGCCTGCTTGCGCCGCTCCCCGAGGATCGAGAAGAGGTCGTAGGCACGCTGGATGTCCTTCTCGATGCCGTCCTTGTCCTTGCGGAGGAAGGCGCCGAGCCGGAGGTTGTCCTCGATGGTCAGGCGCGGAAAGATGTGCCGGCCCTCGGGGGAGTGGGCCAGGCCCAGCGCGACAATCTTGTGCGCGGCGACGCCGTTGAGCGGCTGTCCCTCGAACGTGATCTTGCCGCCGCTGGGCTTCAGCAGCCCCGAGAGGGTGCGCAGGGTCGTCGTCTTGCCGGCGCCGTTGGTGCCGATGAGGGTGACGACCTGGCCGGCCTCGACCTTGAAGGAGATGCCCTTCACGGCCTCGATCTTGCCGTAGGCGACGCGGAGGTCCTCGACCTCGAGCAGCGTGGTCACTGGACGTCTCCCTTTGTGGTGCCGGGGGTGCTGTCCGCGACGGCGCCGGCCTCCGCGGCGGCGTTCTCCGGGGCGTCGGCCGCCCCGGGGTCGCCCTCGAAGGGCTCGCCCAGGTAGGCCGCGATGACCCGCTCGTCGGCCTGGACGACCTCGGAGGTGCCCTCGACCAGCTTCTCGCCCTGGACGAGGACGGCGACGCGGTCGCAGAGGTTGAAGATGAAGCGCATGTCGTGCTCGATGACGAGCACGGCGACGCCCTTGTCGCGGATGGCGAAGACGAGTTCCTCCGTCGCCCGCGTCTCCTGCGGGTTCATGCCGGCCGTCGGCTCGTCGAGCAGCAGCAGACCGGGCTCGGACGCCAGTGCCCGGGCGATCTCCAGCTTGCGCTGCTCGCCGTAGGGGAGGTTGCGGGCGAGGTGGTCGCGCTTGTGGGCGAGACCGATGAACTCCAGGAGTTCCATGGCCCGTTCCTCGCTGGCGCGCTCGGCCCGCTTGAAGCCGGGCCCGCGCAGCAGCGCCGACCAGAGGCCTTCCTTCGTCCGCGTGTGCCGGCCGACCAGGACGTTCTCCAGGACGGTCATGTTCGCGAACAGCCGGATGTTCTGGAACGTACGGGCGATGCCCGCCTTCGTCACCAGGTGCGGCTTCGGCGGCAGGACGGTCCCCTTGTAGGAGACCGTGCCCTCCGTCGGGATGTACAGGCCGGTCAGGCAGTTGAAGAACGTTGTCTTGCCGGCGCCGTTCGGGCCGATCAGACCCACGATCTCACCGGAGTTGACGGTGAAGTCGACCGAACGCACGGCGGTCAGGCCGCCGAAGCGCATGGTGACGTCGCGGGCTTCGAGTACAGGTGTCGTCATGGCTCCTACGCCCCTGTCTTCGTGACGGCCGGCTCGTCGCTGAGCGTTTCGGTGTCTGGTACGTCGAGTTGGCCGGTCTCGTGGAACTCGAGCTGTCGGCGGCGGTTGGCGATGATGCCCTCGGGGCGGAAGCGCATCAGGAGGATGAGCGCGATGCCGAAGGCGAGCAGCGACTTGTCCTGGAGGAAGACGAGCTTCTCCGGGAGCAGGTAGAGCAGCGCCGCGCCGAGCAGCGGGCCCGCGACCGTGCCCATGCCGCCGAGTACGACGGCGGCGAGAAGGAAGGCCGAGTTGGGCGGGGTGGAACCGGCGAACTGGTACGGGTTGGGCACCACGCTGTACGTCACGTGCGCGCTGACCGTACCGGCGAGGCCGGCCAGGGAGGCGCCGAGCGCGAAGGCGATCAGCTTGACCCGGAAGCCGTTGATGCCCATGGCGGTGGCGGCGGTCTCGTCCTCGCGGATGGCGATCCAGGAGCGGCCGATACGGGAGTCGGCGGCCCGGGTGTAGATCAGGACCACGAGGGCCATGATCAGGACCATCAGCAGGTAGTAGTTGGCGAAGCGGCCGAGGGTGATGCCGCCGATGTCGTGCGGGTTGCCGAAGTTGAAGCCGAAGAACGACAGGTCCGGGATGGACGGGATGCCGTTGGGGCCGTTGGTGATGTCCGGTCCGGACTGGCCGTCCATGTTGTTCACGGCGATACGGAAGATCTCTCCGAAGCCGAGGGTGACGATGGCCAGGTAGTCGCCGCGCAGCCGCAGGGTCGGTGCGCCGATGAGCACGCCGAAGATCAGCGAGGCGGCGGCACCGGCGAGGGCGGCGGCCCAGAAGGGGAACTGGACGCCGGAGAACTTGGAGAACTCCGAGCCGGAGACCAGGGCCGCGGTGTAGGCGCCGACGCCGAGGAAGGCGACGTATCCGAGGTCCAGGAGGCCGGCGAGGCCGACGACGATGTTCAGGCCCAGGGCGACCGTCCCGAAGATCAGGATGTTCACGCCGATGTTGGCGTAGTGGTCGTCGGTCTGGGTGAACGGGAAGGCGATGGCCGCGACGAAGCCCATGGCGAGGGCGAAGCTGCGGTTCGCGGCGACGATCTGGGAGAACCGGTCCACCAGACCGGCGGTGTGCATCGCCCACAGCGCGAAGACGACGACGATGAGGTAGCCGACGAAGAGCTCGCCGTACTCGGTGTCGATGCCGTAGGTGAAGACGGCGAGCCCGATGATGCTGACCACCGTGATCACGGCCCGCTGGATCCAGGCGGAGGTGGGCGCGGCGGCGGGGATGCGGTCGGGCTTGGCGATGTACGCCTTGAGCGTGTCCTTGACGGTCTCGCCGTGCTGCTCCGGGAGGGCGAGGGCGCCGAGGACGGGCAGCAGGGAGGCGACGGCGGCGACCCAGCCGCCGGGCTCCAGGTTGGCGAGGCCGTCGAGCTTGGTGGCGATCGCGATGACCGTGTACCAGGTGGTGCCGAAACCGCCGAGGGCCAGCAGCACCAGGGGCGCGTTGTTACGGGCGGGCAGCAGCCAGCCGAGGCCGCGGATGCCGTACGTGGCGAGCGCGAAGAGGGCGGTGAGGACACCTGCGGTGAAGGTGAGCCACTGCAGGCCGCCCGGGTAGCCGGTGACGGTGAGGTCGCCGGGGAACTCGGAGGTCCACGTCCACTTCAGGAACGCGGAGGCCGCCGTGGCGATGCCGCCGACGAGGAGGAGCGCGCGGGCGGCGGACAGGGGCAGGGGGATCAGACCGCGCGTGGCGGTGTCCGCGGACGGGGTCTTGGTCGTCTCGGTCACGCTGATCACGCCCTGTCCGCGACGCGCTCACCGAGCAGCCCCTGAGGCCTGAACAGGAGCACGAGGATGAGAAGAACGAAGGCCCAGACGTTGGCCCAGCTCTGACCGCCGAGCTTGTCCATGCCGGGGATGCCGTCGATGTAGGCGGAGGCGAGGGTCTCGGCGACGCCGAGGACGATACCGCCGAGCATGGCGCCGTAGATGTTGCCGATGCCACCGAGGACGGCCGCGGTGAAGGCCTTCAGGCCCATCAGGAAGCCCATGCGGTAGTCGATGCTGCCGTACTTGAGGCCGTAGGCGACCGCGGCGACGGCGGCGAAGAGACCGCCGATGGCGAAGGCGATGACGATGATGCGGTTGGTGTCGATGCCCATCAGCTGCGCGGTGTCCGGGTCCTGCGCGGTGGCCTGCATCGCGCGGCCGGTCCGGCTCTTGCGCACGAACCAGGCGAGGCCCGACATGCAGACGATGGCGGCGACGACGAGGAAGATGTCGGCGTCCTTGATGGTGACGGAGCCGATGTCGTGCGTGGTGTCCAGGCCGGGGAAGGCGCGGGCGCGGTCGGCACCGGGGTAGAAGTTGCGTACCAGTTCCTGGAGGGCCAGGGAGAGACCGATGGCGGTGATGAGCGGTGCCAGGCGTGGTGCTCCGCGCAGTGGTCGGTAGGCGAACCGTTCCGCTCCGACGGCGATGAGGACGGCGACGATCGCACCGCCTATCAGCATCAGGGGGACGGCGACGGCCAGGTTGGTGCCGTCGGGGAGGATGTAGAGGTAGACCGTGAGGGCGCCGAAGGCCCCGGTCATGAAGATCTCGCCGTGCGCGAAGTTGATGAGCTGGACGATGCCGTACACCATCGTGTAGCCGATGGCGATCAGCCCGTACATCGAGCCTAGAAGCAGCCCGTTGGCCAGCTGCTGCGGCAGGGTGTTCACCGCATGGCCTCCATGTCGCTGGGTCGTGTGCACAGATTCGGTGGTGGTGTGCACGGGGCGTGTACAAGGTCTGGGTGTGGAAACGGGCCGCGCGGTCGGGATCCTCCTTCCGCGCGGCCCGTGGTGCGACGTGCTGGGGCTGACAGATCAGCCCGCGGTGCCCGTCTTGACAGCCTTCCACTCACCGTTCGTGACCTGGTAGACCGTGAGCTGCTTGTTGCCGGTGTCACCGTACTGGTCGAAGGAGACCTTGCCGGTGATGCCCTCGAAGTCCGACTTCTGGACCTCGGGGATGAGCTTGGAGCGGATGTCGTTGATGTCGCTGGGCAGCTTGTCGCCGTTGGCGTCCTTGACGGCCTTCAGCGCCTTGATGATCGCCGAGGCGGCGTCGTAGGAGTAACCGCCGTAGGCGCCGTAGTCACCCTTGTAGCCCTTGGCCTTGTAGGTGTCCACGAACTGCTTGGCGGCCGGCAGGGTGTCGACCGGGACGCCGACGGAGGTGGCGAGGTCGCCCTCGGAGGCCTTGCCCGCGGTCTCGATGTAGGTCGAGGCGAACATGCCGTCACCGCCGAACAGCGGGATCTTCACGCCGGCGTCCTTGAGCTGCTTGGTGATCAGCGAGGACTCGTCGTACTGGCCGCCGTAGTAGAGCAGGTCGGCGCCGGAGTTCTTGATCTTGGTGACGAGCGAACCGAAGTCCTTGTCACCGGTGTTGACGTGGTCGGTCTGGACGACCGTGCCGCCGAGGCCCTTGAACTTCTCGCCGAAGATCTTGGCGAGGCCGGCGCCGTAGGTCTGCTTGTCGTCGACGACGAAGGCCTTCTTCTTCTTGAGGCCGTTGTACGCGTAGTCGGCGGCGAAGCTGCCCTGCAGCTCGTCGGTGGTGGCGGTGCGGAAGTACGTCTTGTACGGCCGCTTCTTGGCCGTCTGCCAGTTCTTGCCCTGGGTCAGCTCGGGGTTGGTGTTCGAGGGGGAGATCTCGACCATGTTGGCGGAGGCGAAGACCTGCTGCATCGACTGGGCCACGCCGGAGTTCAGCGGGCCGACGGTGCCGATGACGCTCTTGTCGCCGACCAGGGCCGTGGCGTTCTGCTGGCCGCTGGCGGGCTGGGCCTTGTCGTCCAGGGCCTTGACCTTGAACTTGACGCCCGGGACCCAGTTGTTCTTGTTGGCGTCGTCGACGGCGACCTGAACGCCGTACTGGATGCCGAGGCCGGTGGTGGAGTTCTCGCCGGAGAGCGGGGCGTCCACGCCGATCGTGTAGGTCGTGGTGCCGCCGTCGCTCTTGTCACCGCTGTCGTCTCGGGACCCGCAGGCGGTGAGGGTCAGAGCTCCACTCGCAAGAACGGAGGTAAGTATCACCAAGGAACGCTGTCGCACAATCAGTCCTTTCGCAGCCCGCTCGCCTGGGTGAGGGCGGCAGATGCCTCTGGTACCGAACTCCCGATGGAGCGGTGACTGGCCGTGACTCTAAGCCCGTCTGTAGGCGGCGGCATCGCCGTAGCCGCGCTTGTGACTTTCTTGTTATGCCGTGATGCGGGAGAAGCCCGGCGAAAGCGGGCTCTCAGCCGTTTTGGCGGATTTTCTGCTCAGTCCGCATTCTGAGAACCCGCACTTCCGGTTGGCCGCGGGCCTGGTCGCAAGGTTGCCGGTCCGCAGGCCCCGTGCAGGAGCTCGGAGAGGTCCCGGGCGTACCCGCCGTCGAAGATGAAGCTGTGGCGTTGTATTGCGCGTGTGTTACGCAGCGTTACGTCAAGAAAAGGTAGCTCCGCGTTCCGGGGCAGTCCCGAACAGTCGGATACGGATATTTCGACGGTGATCCGCCGGGGCGTCCCGGCGCGCACGGTGAAACTCCGCTCGGGTGCGACGTGTGCGGTGAGGCCGGGGAAGGCGGCGCCGTCGACCCGCACGGTGACCGGCGGCCCGTGGTCGACGGACACGGCGAACCGGAAGAGGCCGCTGGTGGCACGGGAGTCGGGGGCGGCGGGAGGGGCGGTGCGTCCCAGGTACTCCCAGACGGTGACGTTCGCGGGATACGGGAGGGGCTCGGGCGGCTCGGCCCGGTCGGGGGCGCCGGCGGTCGGCAGCAGCACAACTCCGGCCGCCGCCACGGCGATCACACCCGCGGCGAGGACGACCCCGCGGGTCCTGGGCGGCAGCGCGCCCCAGTGCTCGGCGAGGCTCCTTGTGGGACGACGGTCCCTGAACCGGTCGGCGAGACGCGGCGCGTCGGAGCCGATGACGTCGTCACTCTCGTCCGCCTCGGGCCCGTTGACGGGTTCGACGGGCCCGATGCCGCTCATGACCGCAGCCCCATGGGGAAACGGTAGGTCAGGGCGCCGGAGCTGGAAAGACGCTGTGCCGGTGGGCGGTACCGGTCAGCCGGCGGCGCGCACGTGCTCCCCGTCCCCGGGGCGCACGTCCCGCAGCAGACAGGTCAGCCGCGCGGTGCACACCCGCCGGCCCTCCTCGTCACTGATCACGATCTCGTACGTCGCCGTCGAGCGCCCCCGGTGCACGGGCGTGGCCACGCCGGTCACCAGGCCGGAGCGGGCGCCGCGGTGGTGGGTGCAGTTCAGGTCGACGCCGACCGCGATCTTGGAGCTGCCGCCGTGCAGCATCGACCCGACCGAGCCGAGGGTCTCGGCCAGCACCGCGGAGGCGCCGCCGTGCAGGAGCCCGTACGGCTGGGTGTTGCCCTCCACCGGCATGGTGCCGACGACGCGGTCCACGGAGGCTTCCAGGATCTGGACGCCCATCCGGGTGCCCAGGTGCCCCGCGGAGAACAGAGCCGGCAGGTCGACGCCCAGCGCCGCGTACTCGTCGATGACTTCCTGCGGGAACTTCACGTGCTGCTGCTCGCCCATGGGGCCGGCTCCGTTCTCGTACGCCTGACGCGGGGACCTGTCGGCTGAGCAAACGCTCAGTCGGTGGTCGATTGTTCCAGACGGACGACCACGGACTTGCTGGCCGGGGTGTTGCTGGTGTCCGCGGTGGCGTCGAGCGGCACCAGGACGTTGGTCTCCGGGTAGTACGCGGCCGCGCATCCCCGCGCCGTCGGGTAGTGCACGACCCGGAAGCCCGGCGCGCGCCGCTCGACGCCGTCCTTCCACTCGCCGACCAGATCGACGTAGGACCCGTCGGCGATGCCCAGCACGCGCGCGTCCTCGGCGTTCACGAGCACCACCCGGCGGCCGTTCCTGATGCCGCGGTAGCGGTCGTCCAGGCCGTAGATCGTGGTGTTGTACTGGTCGTGCGAGCGCAGGGTCTGCAACAGCAGCCTGCCCTCGGGCAGTTGGGGGAACTCGACGGGCGCGGCGGTGAAGTTGGCCTTGCCGGTGGCCGTCGGGAAGCGGCGTTCGTCGCGGGGGGCGTGCGGGAGGGCGAAGCCTCCGGGGCGGGCCACGCGCGCGTTGAAGTCGGTGAAGCCGGGGATCACGCGCGCGATGCGGTCGCGGATCGTCGCGTAGTCCTTCTCGAACTCCTCCCAGGGAGTGCGGGATTCCTCGCCCAGGACGCGCCGGGCGAGGCGGCACACGATGGCCGGCTCGGACAGCAGGTGGCTGCTCGCGGGCTCCAGGCGGCCCCGGGAGGCGTGCACCATGCCCATGGAGTCCTCGACGGTGACGAACTGCTCGCCGCCGCCCTGCAGATCGCGCTCGGTGCGGCCGAGGGTGGGCAGGATCAGCGCCCGCGCGCCCGTGACGGCGTGCGAGCGGTTGAGCTTGGTCGACACGTGCACGGTGAGCCGGGCGCGCCGCATGGCCGCCTCGGTGACCTCCGTGTCGGGGGAGGCGGACACGAAGTTGCCGCCCATCGCGAAGAAGACCTTCGCCACGCCGTCGCGCAGGGCGCCGATGGCCCGGACGACGTCATAGCCGTGTTCGCGCGGCGGGGCGAAGCCGAACTCCTTCTCCAGGGCGTCCAGGAAGGCCGGCGCGGGGCGCTCGAAGATGCCCATCGTGCGGTCGCCCTGCACGTTGCTGTGGCCGCGCACCGGGCACACGCCCGCGCCCGGGCGGCCGATGTTGCCGCGCAGCAGAAGGAAGTTGACGACCTCTCGGATGGTGGGCACCGAGTGCTTGTGCTGGGTCAGGCCCATCGCCCAGCACACGATGGTGCGCTCGGAGGCGAGCACCATGGCGAGCGCCTGCTCGATCTCCGCGCGCGTGAGGCCCGTCGCGGCGAGCGTCTGCTCCCAGTCGGCGGCGCGGGCGGCGTCGGCGAACTCCTCGTAGCCGTGGGTGTGTTCGTCGACGAAGGCCCGGTCGACGGCGCCTTCCGTCTCCAGGATCAGCTTGTTGAGGAGCCGGAACAGGGCCTGGTCGCCGCCGATGCGGATCTGCAGGAACAGGTCGGTGAGTGCGGCGCCCTTGAGCATGCCCTGCGGGGTCTGCGGGTTCTTGAAGCGCTCCAGGCCCGCCTCGGGCAGCGGATTGACGCTGATGATCTTCGCGCCGTTGGCCTTGGCCTTCTCCAGGGCGGAGAGCATGCGCGGGTGGTTGGTGCCGGGGTTCTGGCCGGCGACGACGATCAGGTCGGCCTTGTAGAGGTCCTCAAGCAGGACGCTGCCCTTGCCGATGCCGATCGTCTCGTTGAGCGCCGAACCGGACGACTCGTGGCACATGTTGGAGCAGTCCGGCAGGTTGTTCGTGCCGAACTCGCGGGCGAAGAGCTGGTAGAGGAACGCGGCCTCGTTGCTGGTGCGGCCGGACGTGTAGAAGAGCGCCTCGTCGGGGGAGGCGAGGGCGTGCAGCTCCTCGGCGACGATGTCGAAGGCGCGCTCCCAGGACACCGGTTCGTAGTGCGTGCCGCCCTCGGGGACGTACATGGGGTGCGTGAGGCGGCCCTGCTGGCCGAGCCAGTAGCCGCTGCGGGTCGCGAGGTCGGCGACCGGGTGCGCGGCGAAGAACTCCGGGGTGACCCGGCGCAGGGTGGCCTCCTCGGCCACCGCCTTCGCGCCGTTCTCACAGAACTCCGCCGCGTGCCGGTGGTCCGGCTCCGGCCAGGCGCAGCCCGGGCAGTCGAAGCCGTCCTTCTGGTTGACCCGCAGCAGCGTCAACGCGGTGCGCCTGACGCCCATCTGCTGCTGGGCGATGCGCAGGGTGTGCCCGATCGCCGGCAGTCCCGCCGCCGCGTGCTTGGGCTCGACGACCTTCGGGGCGTCCTGGACCGGATCGCCCTGAGGCGGCTTGGTGGCCATCGCCCACTCTCCTCACACACGCGCACGTCGGGTACCTCATCGATCCTCTCACCCGTCGCCGACAGCTCCGGAGCCCGGTCGGTGTAGACGGCACCGGCAGTGCTCGCGGACGGCCGGGGTCGTCCGTCCGTGCCGTCGTCGGCGGTGGGCGGGGCCGACTGTCAGTGCGGCGTGGCAGGATCGGGGGCGTGGCAGAGACAGCAGCGAAGAAGACCGAGAAAACCGCCGGCGGCAAGCGTCCCAGGCTGATGCTCATGGACGGGCATTCGCTGGCGTACCGCGCGTTCTTCGCGCTGCCCGCGGAGAACTTCACGACGGCGACGGGCCAGCCGACCAACGCGATCTACGGCTTCGCGTCGATGCTCGCCAACACCCTGCGTGACGAGGAGCCCACGCACTTCGCGGTGGCCTTCGACGTCTCCCGCAAGACCTGGCGCTCGGAGGAGTTCACCGAGTACAAGGCGAACCGCTCCAAGACCCCGGACGAGTTCAAGGGCCAGGTCGAGCTGATCGGCGAGCTGCTGGACACGATGCACGTGTCGCGGTTCGCGATCGACGGCTTCGAGGCGGACGACGTCATCGCCACGCTCGCCACCCAGGCCGAGGCCGAGGGCTTCGAGGTGCTGATCGTCACCGGTGACCGCGACTCCTTCCAGCTGGTCTCCGAGCACACGACGGTGCTGTACCCGACCAAGGGCGTCTCCGAGCTGACCCGGTTCACCCCGGAGAAGGTCGAGGAGAAGTACGGCCTCACCCCCGCGCAGTACCCCGACTTCGCGGCCCTGCGCGGCGACCCGTCCGACAACCTGCCGGGCATCCCCGGAGTCGGTGAGAAGACGGCGGCGAAGTGGATCAACCAGTTCGGTTCCTTCGCCGAGTTGGTCGAGCGCGTCGACGAGGTGAAGGGCAAGGCGGGTCAGAACCTGCGCGACCACCTGGACGCGGTCAAGCTCAACCGCCGCCTGACGGAGATGGTGCGCACGGTCGAGCTGCCCAAGGCGGTCACCGACCTGGCGCGCGAGCCCTACGACCGCAAGGCGCTCGCGCTGGTCCTGGACACCCTGGAGATCAGGAACCCCTCGCTGCGCGAGCGGCTGCTGGCCGTGGACCCGGGCGCCGAGGAGGCCGAGGGCACCCCGGTCGTCGCGGACGGCGTGGAGGTCGACGGCACGGTGCTCGGCACGGGCGAGCTGCCCGGCTGGCTCACCGAGCACGGCACCGCCGGCCTCGGGGTCGCCACGGTCGACACCTGGGCGCTGGGCACCGGCTCGGTCGCCGAGGTCGCGCTCGCCGCGTCCGACGGCGCGGCCGCCTGGTTCGACCCGACCCAGCTGGACGAGGCCGACGAGAAGGCGTTCGCCGGCTGGCTGGCCGACGCGGCGAAGCCCAAGGTCTTCCACAACGTCAAGGGTGCGATGCGGGTCTTCGCCGAGCACGGCTGGAGCGTCGCCGGCGTCGACATGGACACCGCGCTCGCCGCGTACCTGGTCAAGCCGGGCCGCCGCTCCTTCGACCTGGACGCGCTGTCCCTGGAGTACCTGGGCCGCGAGTTGACCCCCGCGGCCGCGGCGGACGGCCAGCTGGCGTTCGGCACCGACGAGGGTGCCGAGGCCGAGGCCCTGATGATCCAGGCGCGTGCCGTCCTCGACCTGGGCGAGGCCTTCGAGGGCCGCCTCCAGGAGGTCGGCGCCGCGGAGCTGCTGCGTGACGTGGAGCTGCCGACCTCGGCCCTGCTCGCCCGCCTGGAGCGGCACGGCATCGCGGCCGACCGGGCGCATCTGGAGGCCATGGAGCAGATGTTCGCGGGCGCCGTCCAGCAGGCGGTGAAGGAGGCGCACGCGGCGGCCGGGCACGAGTTCAACCTGGGCTCGCCCAAGCAGCTCCAGGAGGTCCTCTTCGGCGAACTGGGCCTGCCCAAGACCAAGAAGACGAAGACCGGTTACACCACGGACGCCGACGCGCTGGCCTGGCTGGCGGGCCAGACGGACAACGAGCTGCCGGTGATCATGCTCCGCCACCGCGAGCAGGCCAAGCTCCGCGTCACCGTCGAGGGCCTGATCAAGACCATCGCGACGGACGGCCGCATCCACACCACCTTCAACCAGACGGTCGCGGCCACCGGACGCCTCTCCTCGACCGACCCGAACCTGCAGAACATCCCGGTCCGCACCGACGAGGGCCGCGCGATCCGCCGGGGCTTCGTGGTCGGCGAGGGCTACGAGTCGCTGATGACGGCCGACTACAGCCAGATCGAACTGCGCGTGATGGCCCACCTCTCCGAGGACGAGGGACTCCTGGAGGCGTTCACCTCCGGCGAGGACCTGCACAACACGGTGGCCGCGCAGGTCTTCTCGGTCGACAAGGACCACGTCGACGCGGAGATGCGCCGCAAGATCAAGGCGATGTCGTACGGCCTGGCGTACGGCCTGTCGGCCTTCGGGCTCTCCCAGCAGCTGAACATCGACGCGGGCGAGGCCAGGGTCCTGATGGACACCTACTTCGAGCGCTTCGGCGGGGTCCGCGACTACCTGCGCAGGGCGGTCGACGAGGCCCGGGCGACCGGCTACACGGCGACCCTGTTCGGCCGTCGCCGCTATCTCCCCGACCTCAACAGCGACAACCGCCAGCGCCGCGAGGCCGCCGAGCGGATGGCGCTGAACGCGCCGATCCAGGGCACCGCGGCCGACATCGTCAAGATCGCCATGCTGAACGTCGACAAGGCCCTGCGCGCGGCGGACCTCACCTCCCGCATGCTCCTCCAGGTCCACGACGAAATCGTCCTGGAGATCGCCCCCGGCGAGCGCGCGGCGGTGGAGGAGATCGTCCGCCACGAAATGGCCGACGCCGTGCACCTGAGGGCCCCGCTGGACGTGTCGGTGGGCGTGGGGCCGGACTGGGAGTCGGCCGCGCACTAGCCTCCGGCGGTTCGGCGGCAGGGGCGGGTCGGTGCGGGGCTCTGCGACAGAGCCCGGCGCCGACGCGCGCCCGCAGGGCCCGTCACTCACGTGGCCCCCGCAGAAGCGCCCCCGTCCGTGTCCTCCCGTAAGGATGCGGGCATGGGTATACGCACGCTCCACCGCCGGACGGCGTCAGCGCAGGCGAGCACCGATGCGAGCCCCCGCCCGACGTCCACCCCGGTCCCGGTCTTCGCGGCCGACGCGAGCACCGCCCGCATCCCTGCCGAACCCGCTCTGGTCCTGGGGCGCGGGCTGCCCCGAGCGGCCCTCGGCGCCGGCTCGGGAGAGCCGTCCGCCTGGCGGCTCTGGGCCGGTCTGCTGGGCGATCACCTCATCCGGCTGGCCGGTCCCCGCCCCGACGACTCGACCCCGTGAGCACACCCGCCAAGCCCTCCGCGTCCGGCGCCGGCCGCCACACCCGTACCCCCACGGCGTAGACGAGCAACCCCAGCACGAGTCCCGCGCCCGCGCCGAAGCAGACCGTGGGGATGAGTTCCCAGAGCCTGGCCGTCGAGCCCCAGTACGCCCACCAGCGCGTCGCCCGCTGCACCGCCGCGACCAGCGCGCAGCCCCCGATCACGGCGGCGGCCCACCAACGGTCGCGCACGGAGAGGGCGGGGACGCCCGAGGGGCCGGCCGTGGTGGGCATGCGGTGCAGGAACACGGCGATCACGATCGCGGCCACCAGCGAGCTGCCGTACTGGACGTACTGGAAGAGCGGGGTGCCCGCGAGCTCCCGGTCCAGTGCCGGTAGCAGCCGTACGCCCCAGCGGTCGTGGTGGGTGAACGCGTCCCAGACGACGTGTGTGAGCGCGCCGAGCACCGCGGAGACGTACCACCGGGCCAGGAGAGCGGGGCCCACGCGCGCGGGGGGCGTGCC
Source organism: Streptomyces sp. NPDC092369 (assembly GCF_044755245.1). Lineage (NCBI taxonomy): Bacteria > Bacillati > Actinomycetota > Actinomycetes > Kitasatosporales > Streptomycetaceae > Streptomyces > Streptomyces sp. NPDC092369. Next base: position 309,046 of record NZ_JBIVQP010000002.1, on the reverse strand, counting down.
GCACCGGAGGAGGGCGGCGGGACGGGACTGCCGGGACCGGGGCAGCAGGGCCACCAGTGGTTCGCGCAGGAGCAGCCACAGGGCGACCAGCGTCCAGGAGACCAGGACGTCGAAGGTGAGGACGCCCGTGAAGGAATGCGTGAATTCGCCGAATTCCATGGCCCCGGGGAGGGCACTCGCCGCGTAGTAGGTCATGTCGGGTGCGAAGGAACCGGCCACGAGCACGGCCGGAACCAGTCGGCCCCGGCCCGTTCCGTCGGCGCGCACGGCGGGCAGGACGGCGGCCGCGTGGCTCAGGGTGAACGGCAAGGGAGCTCCTGGTCAGCAGGGGTGATCGCCGCGATCCAGTATGCGGGCCGCACCAAGGCACCAACCTCATATGGCCAACCGGTGAAAATCGGGCACGAACGGGTGCCCGTGCAAAAGAAGTTGTCGTAGTGTCGCCTGGGTCGGCGTGCCGGTGGAACCCGGGGGAGCGCGGTCGAACAGGTGAGAAAAGCACCGATATCCGTGACGAGGGCAACCGACGCACCGGGTTGATCGTCACAACAGGGTGGGCCCAACAGGCCCGCGGCAGACAGCGACGGACGCACGGGCGCGTCCAACGGAGGGGCTGGTTCACTCTATGGCGGCGCAATTCGGCATGAGGCTGCGCAAGGGAGCGGCGACCACCGCGGTCGCCGCGGTCGTGGTCGCGGCGCTGTCCGCGTCCCAGGCACCGGGAGCCACGGTCGACGACCACGGCAGAACCAGCGCCGCCGACGCCCAGTCCTCCCCCGAAGCCACCGGCACAGGTTCCGACGAGGGCGGCGCGACCGGCAACTCCCCGTACTACACGGACCTCCCGCCGCTCAACAGCCCCAACCCCGCGCCGAGTCCGACCGTGGGCACCCCGGTCGTGCAGGGCGACGGCGAGGCCGGCATACCCGCGACCGTCCTGGACGCCTACAAGAGGGCCGCGGACGAGCTGGCCCAGTCGAAGGCCGGCTGCAACCTGCCCTGGCAACTGCTCGCCGCCATCGGCAAGGTGGAGTCGGGCCAGGCCCGCGGCGGCAACGTCACCGCCGACGGCACCACGATCACCCCGATCCTCGGCCCGCAGCTCGACGGCAACGGCTTCGCGCTCATCCAGGACACGGACAACGGCCGGTACGACGGCAACAGCACCTACGACCAGGCCGTCGGGCCGATGCAGTTCATCCCGTCCACCTGGGCGTGGGCGGGCCGCGACGGCAACGACGACGGGGTCAAGGACCCGAACAACGTCTACGACGCCGCCCTCGCCGCCGGCCACTACCTGTGCCGCAACGGCTGGGACCTGTCGGTGCAGGCCGACCTGAACCACGCGATCCTCAGCTACAACAACTCGCAGGACTATCTGCACACGGTCCTGTCGTGGCTGGAGTACTACCGCAAGGGCACCCACGAGATCCCGAACGGCACCGGCACCATCCCGTCGAACCGCAGCGACGACGACCAGCCCGACCCGAAGCCGTCGAACACGCCCTCGGCGCCTCCCACGACGCCGTCGAAGCCGGCCGACCCCAGCACGCCGCCGGCCGACCCGACCGACCCGAGCACCCCGCCCACGACGCCTCCGCAGACGCCCACCGACACGGTGGACCACCTGGAGGACGCGGGCACCGCCAAGCTCACCGCGACGGCGGGCGAGGCGTTCACCAAGAAGATCAGCACCAAGGCGGAGACCAAGGCCGGCAAGGCGGTCGCCAAGGTCCGGGTCCGCTTCACGATCGTGGGCACCACGGACGCCACCTTCACCGGCGGCGAGAGCGTGGCCACGGTCGTCACCAACGCGTCCGGCGTGGCCGTCGCGCCCGCGCTCCAAGCGGGCGAGAAGACCGGCGACTTCACCGTCCGCGCCACGGTCGTGGGCCGCTCTGTCTCCGCCCTCGGCTACACGGCCACCGTCACCGAGCGCGTCGCCGACACCCTCGTCCGCACCAGCACCACCGCGCTGACCTGTGTCGCGGGCGGAGAGTTCGCCGACCAGGTCGAGGTGAAGGCCACCTACAAGGACGCCGTCGCGGGCAAGGTCGCGGCCACCGCCACCCTCATCAAGTCGGCGGACGACGCCACCGAGAACGACAAGGGCCCCTACTTCAAGGACGCGGACGGCAAGTCCGTACGCACCCTCACGGGCCTGACGACGGACGCCGACGGCCTCATCAAGCTGCCCAAGCTCTACGCGGACGACACCGCCGGCACCTACCAGCTCCGCATCACCACCGCGGGCGGCGCCACGCTCACCGTCGACCTGACGGTGACGGCACCGGCCGAGACGTCCCCCTCGCCCAGCCCGTCGCCGAGCGCCTCGGAGAGCACCGGGTCCTAGCGGCTCCTCGTACGACCACGACGGCGCCCTTTCGCCGAAGGGGCGCCGTCGTTGTGTGCGCACGACCTGTTCTCATCTCGCGCACCCGTTGCTACGGTGCCGGACCTGACGATGTATCAGTTCCCGTTCGTCCATCGGCTCCAGTCCGTCGGGAGGCAGGCATGCGCGCCCTGATCGCCGCCGCGACCGGTCTCGCCCTGGCGTTCGCGCTCGTCCTCACGATGACCGCGATGGGCTCGCCGGCCGGCAAGACGTCCCCGAAACCGCTGCTGACGACGGTCCCCGCACACCCGTAGCCGTCCGCCCGGGAGGCCGAGATGCGCCGCAAGGCCAGTCTGGTCCTGCTCGCCCTCGCCGTGTTCTGCACGGCGCTGTCCCCGCTGCTGCGCTGGTACGCCTTCCCGCGCCTGGCCAAGATCCCGGCAAATCAGTACCAGGACATGGTCCTTGAGGCGAAGGACGCGACCCTTCTCGACTACGGCACGATGACGGCGAAGAAGGTCCCGAAGGTCACCATCGTGCAGACCCTCAAGGGCAATGTGCAGGCCGCCGACAAGGTCGAGAAGTCGTACGGCAAGGACGTTGTCGTCTGGGACAGCCTCTCCTATGTCCAGGGCCCCGACGGCAGGATGGTCTCCAAGCTCCCCGAGCGCTACATCTTCGACGCCCACTCCCAGGAACCCGTCCACGCCCCCGGCGAGATGGTCGACAACGATCCGGTGAAACGGCAGGGCATCGAGTTCAAGTGGCCCTTCCTGACCGAGAAGCGGGACTACGTCTACTTCGACGCGCAGACCCGCACCAGCGCCCCCATCCACTACGAGGGCACGCAGAACTTCCGCGGCCTGAAGGTCTATTACTTCGAGCAGACCATCCCCTGGACCAAGGTCGCCTTCCCCAAGATCCTGCCCGTCGAGGGCATCACCGCCGAGTCGATCGCCAAGACGGGCACCACCCGCTGGTACACCACGGTCCGCAAGTTCTGGGTCGAACCCACCACCGGCGCCCCCGTCTACGGCGAGGAGATCCACAAGGAGGAGCTGCGCGGCGGCACGCTGCTCGGCGACAAGGACAAGGTGACCGCGTTCTCCGGGCACGTGAAGATGCGCGAGGACTACATCGAGCACACCGTCGACCTGGTCAAGTCCAACCGCACCCTGGTCCTGCTCCTGACCTCGTACCTCCCCTGGGGCTTCCTGGGCCTCGGCGTCCTCCTCCTGGCCCTCTCCCTCTATCTGGAGGCGCGCAGCCGCCGCCCGGCCGACCCGGAACCGGCCGAGTCCTCGGCGCCGGAACCGGTCACCGCCTGAGCCGCGCGTTGGTGTACCGCGTCGGCTCCGCCGTGGCCGGGTCCTCCGGCCACGGATGCTTCGGATACCGGCCCCGCAGTTCGGCCCGCACACCCTTGTAGCCGTCCCGCCAGAACGACGCCAGATCGGCGGTCACCGCGGCGGGCCGCCCCGCGGGGGAGAGCAGGTGCACGAGCAGCGGCACCCCGGCGACGGCGGGGGATTCCTGGAGCCCGAACATCTCCTGCAGCTTCACCGCGAGCACGGGCCGCTCGGGATCGCCGTAGTCGATCCGGATCCTGGACCCGCTCGGCACGGCCATCCGCTCGGGCGCCAACTCGTCCAGCCGGCCGGCCTGTCCGGAAGCCCACGGCAGCAGCCGCCCGAGCGCCTGCCCGGCCTCGATCCGCCCGAGATCGGCCCGCCGCCGGGCCCGCCCCAGCTCCGGCTCCAGCCACTCGTCCACGCGCGCGTGGAGAGCGTCGTCACCGACATCGGGCCACGGCTCCCCGAGCCGCAGCCGCAGGAACGCGAGCCGCTGACGCAGTACGAGGGCGTCGGGAGTCCACCGCAACAGGCCGAACCCCTCCTGCCGCAGCCCTTCCAGAAGCGCCTCGCGTACGAGGACGGGGTCGGCCTTCTTCAGGGGCCGCACCGCCAGCTCGATCGCCCCCAGCCGCTCCACGCGGCGTGCGACGACGTCCCCGTCGGCCCAGTGGACCTCCTCGCGCACATCGAGCAGCGCCCCGGCCGCGGCTCGGGCGACTTCTTCGTCGACGGTCGCCGCGAGCTGCACGCGTGCGTGCCCTCGCCCGACGGGCCGGTCGGCGACGGCCACGGCGATCCAGGGGGCGCCGCGCAGGCCGGTGCCCACGCCGAGCTCCGCGCGCGTGCCGGAGACCATGAGATACGAGCCGCCCTCGGCCTTGGCGACGCGCTCGGGGAAGGCGAGGGCTGCGACGAGACCCACGAGGTGGTCGTCGCCCAGGGCGCCACTCGGCGGAGCCTCGACATGCCGGGCGCGGGGGTCGGCGGACTCCGTCGAGGCGGACCGCAGTCGCCGCACCTCGGTGCGCCAACGCCCCGCATACGCGTCGCCGCCGCGCCGGGCGGCCCGCAGTGCGGCGGCGAGATCGTCCCCGTACGTCCGTGGTGGCTCTTCGCTGAGCAGTGCCACGACCTCGGCGCCGGCACCCGAGGTGTCGAGCAACGCCCGCCCCAGTCGGGGGTGCAACCCCAGCCGCGCCAGCCGCACTCCCCGGTCCGTGGCCCGCCCGGCGGAGTCCACCGCGCCGATCGCTGTGAGCACCGCCCGCGCCGCCGCCATCGCGCCGGCGGGCGGTGCGTCGAGGAGGGCCAGCCCGGACGCGTCCGGATCGCCCCAGCACGCCGTCTGGAGGGCGAACGCGGTCAGGTCGGCCACCTTGATCTCCGGAGCCGGGAAACGCGGCAGACGCGCGTCCTCCGCCTCAGCCCAGCAGCGGTACACCGCCCCCGGCGCCTCCCGCCCGGCCCGCCCCGCGCGCTGCCGTCCCGCGGCCTGCGAGGCCCGTACGGTCGCCAGGGCGCTCAGCCCGCGCGCGTGATCGACCCGCGGCTCCCGGGCCAAACCGGAGTCGACGACCGACCGCACACCGGGGACCGTCAGCGACGACTCCGCGACCGAGGTCGCGAGGACCACCCGGCGCCGCGCGCCCGCCACCAGTACCGCGTCCTGCACGGCGGCCGGCGCCCGCCCGTGCACCTGGAGCACCTCGACGTCACCGAGATCCCCCAACTGCCCCGCCACGCGCGCGATTTCACCCACGCCCGGCAGGAAGCACAGCACGTCCCCGTCCCGCTCGGCCAGCGCCCGCCGCACCACCGACGCCACATGCGTGAGCAGCGCCGGGTCGACGCGCATGCCGTGCGGCGGCCGTACGGGCCGTACCGGCGGCGCCCACACCACCTCCACCGGGTATGAGGTGCCCTCGGCCTCGACCACCGGCGCACCGCCCAGCAGCCGGGCCCAGCCCGCCGCGTCCGTCGTCGCCGACGCGGCCACCAGGCGCAGCTCAGGGCGCAGCGTCTCGCGCACGTCCCACAGGAACGCCGCCGTGGTGTCCGCGTCCAGATGCCGCTCGTGGCACTCGTCGAGGACCACCACGTCGACGCCCGCCAACTCCTGGTCGCGCTGCAGCCGTTGCAGCAGCACACCCGTCGTGACGACCTCCACGCGTGCGTGCCGCCCGACGACCCGCTCGCCGCGCACGGTGTACCCGACGCTCTCGCCGACCCGCTCGCCCAGCAGCCACGCCATCCGCCGGGCGGCGGCCCGGGCCGCGATCCGGCGCGGCTCGGCCACGACGACCCGGCGCGCGGGCCCGTCGCCCAGCAGGCCCGCCAGGGCGAGCGGGACGAGGGTCGTCTTGCCGGTGCCCGGAGGCGCCACGAGGACCGCCGTGCCGTGTCCCGCCAGGGCGTCGCCCAGCGCGGGCAGCGCACCACGGACGGGAAGGGCGTCCAGCGCGTCGTAACGGATCACGCGGTCAGTCTCTTACGCACACGAAGACGGCCGTGCCCGGGATCAGGTTCCCGCGCAGCGGGGACCAGCCGCCCCACTCCGAGGTGTTCCAGGACGGCCACTCCGGCTCGACCAGGTCCACCAGCCGGAAGCCCGCCCCCACGACGTCCCGGACCCGGTCGCCGATCGTGCGGTGGTGCTCGACGTAGACCGCGCGGCCCTCCTCGTCCTGCTCGACGTAGGGCGTGCGGTCGAAGTAGGAGGCGGACACCGACAGGCCCTCGGGGCCCGGCTCGTCCGGGAACGCCCAGCGGATCGGATGCGTCACCGAGAAGACGAACCGGCCGCCCGGGCGCAGCACCCGGTGCACCTCCTTGAGCACCAGCACCGGTTCGGCGACGAAGGGCAGCGCGCCGTACGCCGAGCAGGCCAGGTCGAAGGAGCCGTCCGCGAAGGGGAGGACGCCCGCGTCGGCGCACACCAGGGGGAACGGCGAGCCGATGCGCAGCGCGTGCTGGAGCTGGCGGTGGGAGATGTCCAGGGCGACCGGGCGGGCCCCCTGGGCGGCCAGCCAGCGCGAGCACTGGGCCGCGCCGGCGCCGATCTCCAGGACGTCCTTCCCCTTCAGCTCCTCCGGCGGGCCGAGCAGCTCCGCCTCCACCTCGTCGAGCCCTTCGGGACTCCAGACGAAACGGTCGTCACCGAGGAAGGTGCCGTGCTCGACCTGGTACTCGTCGGCGTTCCGGTCCCACCAGCCCCGGTTGGCCCGCGAACTCTCGGTGACGTCGGCCTGACGCCGGGTCGCTTCCGGCTCCTGCGCGTCGAACGCTTCGGCCGCTTCGGACTCTTGGATGATCGGCTCCCTCGTCGTACTCTTCCCTCCGATCCGGGACGCCCGCGGGCGTCTGCGGGTGTCACGGAAGAGGTGTCCCAAGGCCCGCGTGGCCTCCGGAGACAGTTCTTGTGCCGGGTATGCGGCGATCCGCCCCGGGTGTGCGCCTTCGCGCATTGACCCTGTCCGGCTGCCCCCGTATGCTACAAGTTGCGCTGCGGGCCTGCGCTCCTCAGACGTAGCAGGCTGCGCTCGCATCTGTTGTATGTCCCCTCGGTTGTCGAGGCGCCATCTCCAGTCTCTGGTTCTCCAGTTGCTGTTGGGGCGCTTCCTAGGCTGTCCGGCTTCTTCAGAGCGACACGGGCTCCCGGCGTAGCAGTACCTACGACTTCAATGTCCGTACCGGAGCCCTTTCCCACATGACGAGCAGCACCGAGACCACCGCCACCACCCCGCAGGTTGCGGTCAACGACATCGGTAACGAGGAAGCATTCCTCGCCGCTATCGACGAGACGATCAAGTACTTCAACGATGGCGACATCGTCGACGGCGTCATCGTCAAGGTTGACCGGGACGAGGTTCTCCTCGACATCGGTTACAAGACCGAAGGTGTCATCCCGAGCCGCGAGCTCTCGATCAAGCACGACGTCGACCCGAACGAGGTCGTCGCCGTCGGTGACGAGATCGAAGCCCTTGTTCTCCAGAAGGAGGACAAGGAAGGCCGCCTGATCCTCTCGAAGAAGCGCGCCCAGTACGAACGGGCGTGGGGCACCATCGAGAAGATCAAGGAAGAGGACGGCATCGTCACCGGTACCGTCATCGAGGTCGTCAAGGGTGGTCTCATCCTCGACATCGGCCTCCGTGGCTTCCTCCCGGCCTCCCTGGTCGAGATGCGCCGCGTTCGCGACCTCCAGCCCTACGTGGGCAAGGAGCTCGAGGCCAAGATCATCGAGCTGGACAAGAACCGCAACAACGTGGTCCTGTCCCGCCGTGCCTGGCTGGAGCAGACCCAGTCCGAGGTCCGCCAGACGTTCCTCACGACCCTCCAGAAGGGTCAGGTCCGCTCCGGTGTGGTCTCCTCGATCGTCAACTTCGGTGCCTTCGTGGACCTGGGTGGCGTCGACGGTCTGGTCCACGTCTCCGAGCTCTCCTGGAAGCACATCGACCACCCCTCCGAGGTTGTCGAGGTCGGCCAGGAAGTCACCGTCGAGGTCCTCGACGTCGACATGGACCGCGAGCGTGTCTCCTTGTCGCTGAAGGCGACCCAGGAAGACCCGTGGCAGCAGTTCGCCCGGACCCACCAGATCGGCCAGGTCGTGCCCGGCAAGGTCACGAAGCTGGTTCCGTTCGGTGCGTTCGTCCGCGTGGACGAGGGCATCGAGGGTCTGGTCCACATCTCCGAGCTGGCCGAGCGCCACGTGGAGATCCCGGAGCAGGTCGTCCAGGTCAACGACGAGATCTTCGTCAAGGTCATCGACATCGACCTCGAGCGTCGCCGGATCTCGCTGTCCCTGAAGCAGGCCAACGAGTCCTTCGGTGCCGACCCGGCCTCGGTCGAGTTCGACCCGACGCTCTACGGCATGGCCGCGTCGTACGACGACCAGGGCAACTACATCTACCCCGAGGGCTTCGACCCCGAGACCAACGACTGGCTCGAGGGCTACGAGTCCCAGCGTGAGGTGTGGGAGAACCAGTACGCCGAGGCGCAGACCCGCTTCGAGCAGCACCAGCAGCAGGTCATCAAGTCGCGTGAGGCGGACGCCGCGGCGGCCGCCGAGGGTGGCGACGCGGCGGCTCCGGCCGCGGCGGGTGCCGGTGGCGGTGGCGGCGGTTCGTACTCCTCCGAGGGTGCGGACACCTCCGGTGCGCTTGCTTCCGACGAGGCGCTTGCCGCGCTGCGGGAGAAGCTCGCCGGCGGACAGAGCTGAACGCTGGCTCGCTGAGGCCTAGCAGTTGACTGAGGGGCCGTACCTTTCGAGGTGCGGTCCCTCAGTCATTTTGGCTGCCGGCCCGGTGAGGGCCGAGCGCGCAGTTCCCCGCGCCCCTTTCCGGGCGCGTCCCGCTCACCGCTCTTGCAGAAACTCGCGGGATACACCAGTAACCGATGGGCCGTAACGGGCCATTGCCAGGCTTCCCCGGTCATCCATGAGCGGAGAAGGGGAGCCGAACACATGGCACACACTCAGAGTCGGCGTGCGTTCCTGCGCAACGTGGGTATCACCGGCGGTGCGGGCGCGATGTTCGCCACCATGGGGGCCCTCGGTCTCGCCCCCTCCGCCCAGGCGGCCGGACGGGATCAGAGCTTTCGTGCCCTCGGCACGAGCGACTTCACGCTCACCGGACGGACCGCCGCCAAGGTCGTCATCGTCGGCGGTGGCATCGCCGGCCTGGCCACCGCCTACGAGCTGGGAAAAGCCGGCTACGACTGTACGGTTCTGGAGGCCAGGGGGCGGACCGGCGGGCGTAACTTCACCGTGCGGGGCGGGGACTCCACGACCGACCTCTACGGCAACACGCAGACCGCCCGCTTTCACGACGGGCAGTACATGAACTGTGGGCCCGCGCGGATCCCGCAGTGGATGGTCACCCTCGACTACTGTCGTGAACTCGGCGTTCCCATCGAGGTGTTCACCAACGTCAACGCCGACGCGTACCTCTACAACGAGTCCGCCGGGATGACGAAGCCCGTGCGGTACCGCACGGCGAAGGCCGATGTGTACGGCTACGTATCGGAGTTGCTCGCCAAGGCCACAGACAAGGGCGCGCTCGACAAGGAGCTGACCGCGACCGACCAGGAGCGGCTGGTCGAATTCCTCAAGGACTGGGGGGAGTTGGGCGACACCCTGACGTACGAGGGCGGAGAGCGGCGGGGGTACACGACCGTTCCGGCCGCCGCGGGCACCCCCGGTGTGCTGCTCGGGGACGTGCCGAGCGCCTCCGAGGTCCTCGCCAGCGGCGTGGGGCGGTACTTCTCCTTCGAATTCGGCTTCGACCAGGCCATGTTGATGTTCCAGCCGGTCGGTGGCATGGACCAGATCCCCAAGGCGCTCAGCAAGGCGGTCGGCGCCCATCGGATACGTACGGGCGCGGTCGTGAAGAAGATCAGCGACACCGGGCGCGGGGTGTCGGTGACGTATGCGCAGGGCGGTCGTACGAAGGTCGTCGAGGCCGACTACTGCGTCGCCGCGCTGCCGCCCAACATCCTCGCCAAGGTGCCGCACAACCTCGGCTCCGGGGTGCAGTCCGCGCTGGAGGCGATCAAGCCGTCGTCGGCCGCGAAGATCGGGCTGGAGTACCGGTCCCGCTGGTGGGAGCTCGACCACGGCATCTACGGCGGTATCACCGAGACCGACCAGGACGTCACCCACATCTGGCATCCCTCGTACGGCTTCCACGGCGAACGCGGGGTCCTCGTCGGGTACTACAACTACGGCGACGACGCCGACAGCTACGCGAAGCTCACGCCCAAGGCGCGCGAGGCACGGGCGGTGGCCGCGGGCGTGAAGATCTACGGGGAGAAGTACCGCAGCGAACTCGCGTCCTCGTTCTCGCACCACTGGCGGCAGACGCCCCACCTGGAGGCCGCCTGGCACAGCACCCCCGGCGGACCCGACGACCCCCGCTACAAGCCGCTGAACGAGCCGACCGGGCGCGTGTACTTCGCCGGCGACTGGCTCAGCTACACGGACGCCTGGCAGCACGGGGCGTTCACCTCGGCGCGCAAGGCGGTGACCGCCCTGCACACGCGCGTGCTCTCCGCATGAGGCGGCTCGGCAGGGCATGAAAAGGCAGTAAGAGAGGCCTGATCAGGGGCGCGGGTGGGAATGCCCGTGTCCCTGGGCGTGTTGTGCAGTACGAACACGAGGAGGAGCGTCACTGTGCTTGATCCGCAGGGTTTGTACGCATGGGAGCCGAAAGGCCTGGCTGTCGTCGACATGGCGCTCGCGCAGGAGTCGGCCGGTCTTGTCATGCTCTACCACTTCGACGGATACATCGACGCGGGCGAGACCGGCGACCAGATCGTCGATCGGGTCCTCGACTCGCTGCCCCACCAGGTCGTGGCCAGATTCGACCATGACAGGCTCGTGGACTACCGCGCCCGCCGCCCGCTGCTGACCTTCAAGCGGGACCAGTGGACCGACTACGACGAGCCCACCATCGACGTCCGGCTGGTCCAGGACACCACCGGAGCGCCCTTCCTGCTGCTGTCGGGCCCGGAGCCGGACGTGGAGTGGGAGCGCTTCGCGAAGGCCGTCGAGCAGATCGTGGAGCGGCTGGGCGTCCGCCTGGCGGTGAACTTCCACGGCATTCCCATGGGCGTACCGCACACCCGCCCCGTGGGCCTGACCCCGCACGGCAACCGCACGGACCTCGTCCCGGGCCACCGCAGCCCCTTCGACGAGGCGCAGGTCCCCGGCAGCGCCGAGTCCCTCGTCGAGTACCGCCTCATGGAGGCCGGACACGACGTCCTGGGCGTCGCCGCGCACGTGCCGCACTACATCGCCAGGTCCCCCTACCCGGACGCGGCCCTGACCGCCCTGGAGGCCATCACGGCCGCCACCGGGCTGGTCCTGCCCACTCTCGCCCATGGCCTGCGCACGGACGCGCACCGCACGCAGACGGAGATCGACCGGCAGATCCAGGAGGGCGACGAGGAGCTCACGGCCCTCGTCACGGGCCTGGAGAACCAGTACGACGCGGTCGCGGGCGCCGAGAGCCGGGGCAACATGCTCGCCGAGCCGGTGGACATCCCGTCCGCCGACGAGATCGGGCTCGAATTCGAACGGTTCCTCGCGGAGCGCGAGGGCGACAACTAGCGGGTCGGTCGGGCGGGGGGGGGGGGGGGGGGGGCGGCGCCGCGGGGGGGCGGGGGGGGGGGGGGGGGGCGCCCCCCCCCGCCCGCATGATCCGCCTGACAAGGCCCTAAGCTGCCGCTCATGCTGACGGTGGGACTGACCGGTGGTATCGGCGCCGGCAAGAGTGAGGTGTCACGGCTGCTCGTCGCGTGCGGGGCCGTGCTGATCGACGCGGACCGCATCGCGCGCGAGGTCGTGGCGCCGGGTACGCCCGGTCTCGCGGCGGTCGTGGACGCCTTCGGCGCGGACGTGCTCGCCGCGGACGGCAGTCTCGATCGCCCCAAGCTGGGCTCGATCGTCTTCTCCGACCCGGCGAAGCTCGCCGTCCTCAACTCGATCGTGCATCCGCTCGTGGGTGCCCGCTCCCATGAACTCGAAGAGGCCGCCCCCGACGACGCGGTCGTCGTCCACGACGTGCCCCTTCTCGCCGAGAACGGCCTCGCTCCCCGCTACGACGTCGTGATCGTCGTCGACGCCAGTCCCGAGACCCAGCTCGACCGGCTCGTGCGGCTGCGCGGCATGACCGAGGAGGACGCCCGCGCGCGGATGGCCGCCCAGGCGACGCGGGAGCAGCGCCGGGCGATCGCGGACGTCGTCATCGACAACGACGTACCGCTGGCGGATCTGGAGCGCCGGGTGAAGGACGTGTGGGCGGAGCTGACACGTGGGGCGCACGGGACGGAGCGGGCGGAGCGGGCGTCCGAGGAATAGCGGCTCGCTGTCGGGGCGTTGAACTGCTTGAGACAGGGAAGGACTGTGCCGTGCCCGAGATCAGCGGTTCGACCGGACGTACTCCGGAGACGCATGTCATCGACTTCCGTGCCGCCGAGCAACTGCTCAACGCGCGGGACCCGCGGGGCGCGGTGAGGCTGCTCGACTCGGTCATCGCCGCACACCCGGAGAACACCGCCGCCCGGCTGCTGCGCGCGCGTGCCTTCTTCGCCGCCGCGCAACTGCGGCCCGCCGAGCTGGAGTTCACGATCGTCCTGGAGCGCGAGCCGGACAACGCGTACGCGCACTTCGCGCTGGCCCGCACCTACGAGCGCCGGGGCCTGTCCGATCTGGCCAAGCGGCACTTCCGGCTGGCCGCCGCGCTGGACCCCAACCCGCAGTACCTGCGGCACGCCGACTTCGAGTCCTGACGCGGAGCGTTTCCTGGAGCCGTTCCGGACGGCTTTCCGTACGCCTTCCCGGGCTACCGCCGGCGGTTCTCCGGCGGCCGGTACGGAGGGATGTCCGGGCCCGGCTGATAGTGCGGGCCCTGCCTGATGTGCCGCAGGACGAACGCCAGGTCGACGGTGATCACCAGCCACAGCACCCCGCAGGCGAGCGCCCACCCGGGACGGCCGGCGAGGGCGAAGGCGACCGTGCCGAAGACCGTCCAGACCAGTCCCCACACGGTCAGCCAGAAGCGGGCCCGCAGGGCACTGCGCGCGGTCGTCGGTTCACTGCCTGTACGCATCGCTGATCACCGTTCCTCTCTGCAACGTACTCTTCGGTGCGGAGGTCCACCACAACGGGTCCATAAGGGTCCATGCGGGTCCATAAGGGTCTGCACGGGTCCATGACGTGCAGGGGGTTCATCACGTGCTTCCGGTAGCCGAGGAACTGGCCGAGACGCTCTTCGACCTGGCGGTACCCCACGAGGACATCAACGAACTCGTCCAGATCGGCAGGCGAGTGACCGACGACCCGGAACTGCTGCGGTTCCTGGAGGCGTCGGTCGACGAACTGGTCCGCGGGATGGGGGAGATCGGCACCGCGGTCGACCTGCCCGAGCTCGACTGGCCGTCGGGGGACCTGCAGCGCTGCTTCCCGGTGTTCGTGTTCGTGGCAGCCCTGCCGTACACGCGGGCGTACCACCGCGCCCGGGGCGTGCCGGACGAGGTGTCCCGGCGCACCCTCGCCGACCTCGGGCGGAACATGGTGGTGCACCGCAGGCGGTACGGGAAGCTGGGCGTGCAGGCCCCCTGGTGGCTGACCCATCACTTCCGGGGCGAGCTGTACCAGCTGGGCCGGCTGCAGTTCGAGCGGGCCCGGCTCGGGGAGCGCACCGCGCGGGCGGTCGCGGCGGCCGGGCTGGACGCGACGGCCGGCACGGCCTGTCTCAACCTCCACATCCCCGACTTCTTCGGCCCGCTGTCACCGGCCGCCTGCGACCGTTCGCTGGCGCTGGCCCGGGAGTTCTTCGCGCGGCACTATCCCGAGGAGAAGTACCGGGCCGGGCTCTGCCATTCCTGGCTGCTGGACCCGCAGTTGAGGGACTACCTGCCCGAGTACTCCAACATCGTCCGCTTCCAGGACCGCTTCCGGCTCGCCCGTGCCGACGTGGAACCGTCCGACTCCGAACCGGTCCAGTTCGTGTTCGGGGACCCGGAGTTGGCGGTCGAGAACCTGCCCCGGCGGACGGCCGTGGAGCGGGCCGTCGGGGACCATCTGCGGGCGGGCGGCCACTGGTACATCGGGCACGGGTGGTTTCCGCTCCAGTCCGATCCGGTCCGATCGGGTCCGACAACGTTCCGCGGTCCGCGATGAGTTACGGGGCGAGGCCCGGTCTACCTCTGTGAAAGCGACAGGAACCGCTCATCACAGGAGACCACGATGTCCCAGACCACCGCCCCCGTCACCGCCGCCGCTCGCCGTCCCGTCATCGCCGAGTCCGAGACCACGCGCGGCCGTCGGGCCCGGATCGCCCTGCGCACCCTGCAGGTGGTGCTCGCCCTCTTCTACGTCGTCGCCAGCGCCCTGCCGAAGCTGATCGCGAACTCCGCGGCCGTCGACTCCTTCGACAGGATCGGCTGGGGCAGCACGGGCATGTACGTCATCGGCGCGCTCGAACTGGCCGGTGGCATCGCGCTGTTGATCCCGGTGCTGCAGTCTGTGGCGGCCGTCGCGCTGAGCGCCCTGATGGTCGGCGCGTTCGTCGTCCAGCTCACCGTCTTCAACGGCGAGAACGCGGCGACCCCGATCATCCTGATCGTCCCCCTGGTCCTCATCGCCTGGGCCCGGCGCCGGCACAACGCGGATCTGCTGCGACTGGTGGGACTGCGGGCGTGACCCGACGAAGACGGCGGCGTCCGGCCCGGGCCTGCTCGGCCCGCCGGACGCCACCGACCCATGTCACGGCACGGCCGTCACGTCACCGCTCCTGAGGTCCCTGATCCCGTGGCCCGTCACCCTCCGACCGGGTGGTGCGGGCTGCCGTGGCCGAGTCCATGAGGCCGCGCAGGCGTTCCATCTCGCGGCGGTCGCGCTTGGTGGGGCGGCCCGTGCCGCGGTCGCGGATGCCGGCCGGGGCGCCGACGAACTGGCGCGGCGGCGGGGGCGGGGAGTTGTCGACGTAGCACTGGGCCGCGACCGGGGCGCCGACCCGCTTGCGGATCAGGCGCTTGACGATCACGACCCGCTCCCAGCCCTCCTGCCGCACCCGCACCTCGTCGCCGACCCGGACGGTGTGCGACGGCTTCACGTTCTGGCCGTTCACCCGCACATGCCCGCCCTTGCAGGCGCTCGCGCCGAGCGAGCGGGTCTTGGCCAGGCGTACGGACCAGATCCAGCTGTCGATGCGCACGGACACGCCGTCCGAGGGCCCGGCCGCCTCGGCGGCGGCGATCGCGGCGGCCACCTTCGGGTCGACGACGGCCGTCTGCGCGCTCGCGGCCTTTCGGTCGACGATCGTGCCGTCCGCGTCGGCCGCCTCCGGGTCCGTGTCCGACCCGTCCGCCCCGGCCACGGCGGCGGCCTGCCCGTCCTTCTCCACCTCTGCTTCCGAAGCCATGCCGTCGACCTTAGTACGCGGGTGTGACGTCGTGATCCGTCTCCGGAACGCCGGTCAGGTCACGGGTGGGAGGGTCGTGGCGGAAGGAGCCGATCCGCGTCGCGACGACCGTGCGGTGCGGAGCTCTTGGACGAGGGCGGTCGCAGGGCCGGGCTCTGTCGTGCCGACCTCCCGCTGGCCTTCCTGATCCCCTCCACCTCCGGCCACGCCACCCTCGCCATGCCGATCCTCGCCCCGCTCGCCGACTTCGCCGGTGTCTCCCGCGCCCTCGTCGTCACCGCCTGGCAGGCGGCCAGCGGCTGGATGAACCTGTGGGTGCCGACGACGGCGGTGACGATCGGTGGCGTGGCCCTCGCCAAGATCGGATACGACAGGTACCTGCGGTTCGTATGGCCGTTGCTGGCGATCCTGTTCCTCCTGATCTGCGGATTCGTGGCGCTCGGGGCGGCGTGGACGTAGCGCGGAGGGTCTTACGGTGGTGACGTGGACCCTCTCGCCGAACTCGACCTGCGCATCTCGGACTGCCGTGCCTGCCCCCGGCTGGTCGACTGGCGCGAGGAGGTGGCCCGCGTCAAGCGCGCCGCCTTCGCCGACTGGACGTACTGGGGCCGGCCGGTACCGGGCTTCGGCCCGCCGGACGCCCGGCTGCTGATCATCGGCCTCGCCCCGGCCGCGCACGGCGGCAACCGCACGGGCCGGATGTTCACCGGCGACCGGTCCGGGGACGTGCTCTACCAGGCCCTGTATGACGTGGGGTTGGCGAACCAGCCGACGGCGGTCTCGGCGGACGACGGCCTGGCCCTGCACGGCGTGCGCATCACGTCCCCCGTGCACTGCGCGCCACCCGAGAACAAGCCCACCCCGGGGGAGCGGGACACCTGCCGCCCTTGGCTGGTCGATGAACTCCGTTTGCTGCGACCGACGTTGCGCGCGGTGGTCGTGCTCGGCGCCTTCGGGTGGCAGGCGTCCTTGCCGGCGTTCGCGGGGGCGGGTTGGACGGTTCCTCGGCCGCGCCCGGTCTTCGGGCACGGCACGCGCGTGCGGCTCGACGGGGTGGATGGGGGCGACGGGACTGACGGGGGCGACGGGATTGACCTGTTCGGCTGCTTCCACGTCAGCCAACGGAACACGTTCACGGGGAAGTTGACGCCGGAGATGCTGCGGGACGTGCTGCGCACGGCGGGTTCGGCCGCCGGCCTGACGGTTCGGGATTAGGGCCTAGGGATTAGGGCCTAGGGCCTGGGTCGCCCGGGTCGTGCGGTGCCTCCTCGTCAGGTGTCCGCCTCCGCGTCCCCGAACAGATGCCGCACTGTGGAGCGGTAGTTGGCCTGTACGTGTTCCAGGGCGTGGGCGCGGGCCCGGTCCGGGTTGCCGGAGGCGATCGCCTCGTACAACTCCTGGTGTTCGGTGAGGAGTTGGGGCCACTCCTCGTTCTGGCGGGTGAGCCAGCGCAGGCGGCCGTCGACCGGTTCCATGACCGAGATCAGGAGGCTGTTGCCGGCGAGGGCGAGGATGCGGTCGTGGAAGCGGGTGTTGACGTCCGTGATGGTCTCGCCGTCGCCGGCCTCGGTCGCCGTGGCCGCCTGGGTGAGCAGCTCGCGCAGCTCCGTCAGTGCCTCAGGGGTGGCCCGTTGGGCGGCGAGGCCCGCCGCGTAGACCTCCAGCGCCTCGCGCAGTTCGAAGAGTTCCTTGACGTCGGTGGGCGTGAGGCGGCGTACGACCGTACGGCGGGCGGACTCGAAGAGGACGAAGCCCTCGGCGACCAGGACCCGGATCGCCTCCCGGACCGGCACCCGGGAGACGCCGAACCGCTCGGCCAGCTCCCGCTCGACCAGCCGGTCCCCGGCCCGCAGCCGGCCCGCGATGATGTCCTGCCGCAGCGTGGCCAGGACCCGCTCGCGCACCGCACCGAGGGGTTCGATCTTCGTCATGGCGCCCATGGCCCCATCTTCGCTGACGTGCGGGTGTTCCCGCGGCGGCGGGTGAGGGTGCATTTACGGAGACGTAACGGGACGGACATCGGTCGGAACGCTTGACGGCGGGACCATGTCGGCAGTTTGGTATACCAAACGACCCGGCAAGCAGTCCTCCTTCGTCCCCCAGCCCCGTCGCTCATGGAGGCCCCGTGTCCCTCGCCGACCGCGCCGAAGCCACCGGCGCCCCAGCGTTCGTCCCCGACCCCCGGCTCACCAACGAAGACCTCGCCCCCGCCGGCAAGCGGAACTGGAAGGTCTTCGACCTCTTCGCCATGTGGATGTCCGACGTCCACAACCTCGGCAACTACACCTTCGCCGCCGGCCTGCTGGTCCTCGGCATGAACGTCTGGCAGGTCTTCACCTCCCTGCTCGTCGGCTTCGTGCTCATCTACGTCGGCATGAACTGGATGGGGCGGATCGGGCAGGCGCACGGCGTCCCGTTCCCGGTCGTCAGCCGCATCAGCTTCGGCGTCTGGGGCGCCAACATCCCGGCCCTGATCCGGGCCGTGATCGCCATCATGTGGTACGGCATCCAGACCTACCTGGCCTCGGTCGCCGTCAACGTGATGCTGCTGGCCGCCTGGCCGGGCCTGGAATCCTGGACTCACCACTCCTTCCTGGGACTTGACGCCCTCGGCTGGATCTCCTTCGTGTCGCTGTGGCTGATCCAGGCGGTGATCATCAGCCAGGGCATGGAGTCGGTACGGAAGTTCCAGGACTTCTGCGGTCCCGCGATCTGGCTGGTGATGATCGCGCTGGCGGTGTGGGTGCTGTCGAAGGCCGGCTGGAGTCTCTCGCTCACCTCCACCCCGCACCCGGTATCCGTCGGCGAGCAGTGGCGCCAGTGGTTCGGCGCGATCGGCTTGATCCTCGCGACGTACGGCACGCTGATGCTCAACTTCTGCGACTTCTCCCGCTTCGCGCCGGACTACAGGACCGTCCGCCGCGGCAACTTCTGGGGCCTGCCCATCAACTCCACCGCGTTCGTGGTCGTTTCGGTGATCGTCACGGCCGGCTCGCTGGAGGTCTGGGGCCAGGCCATCACCGACCCGGCGGAGTTGGTCGCCAAGGTGGGCAACACCTGGGTGATGGTGCTGGGCGCGCTGACGTTCGCCGTCGCCACCATGGGCGTCAACATCGTCGCCAACTTCGTCTCACCGGCGTACGACCTCGCCAACGTCTGGCCACAGAAGATCACCTTCAGGATCGGCGGCATGATCAGCACGGTGGCCGCGCTGGTCGTGACGCCGTGGAACCTCTTCTCCAACCCCACGGTCGTCAACTACTTCCTCGGCGGCCTCGGCGCCTTCCTGGGCCCGCTGTTCGGCGTGATCATGGTCGACTACTACTGGGTCAAGCGCGGCCGGGTGAACGTCGACGAACTCTTCGACGCCCGCCCCGGTTCCCGCTACTACTACCGGAACGGCGTCAACCCCAAGGCGCTGGCGGCCTTCCTGCCGTCGGCGGCGGTCGCGGCGGTGCTCGCGCTGGTGAAGACGTTCAGCGATGTGGCCCCGTACTCCTGGTTCATCGGCACGGCACTGGGGGCGGGCCTGTACCTGCTGATCTGCCGCAGCGAGCGCGCCGAGCGCGGCGCCGAACCGGCCGTCGAGGTGGGGGTCTGAGCGGAGTGCGGATCGTCGTCACCAACTGCAACACCACGCAGGAGATGACCGAGGAGATCGTACGAGGTGCCCGGGCCGCCGCAGGCCCGGGCACCTCCGTGACCGGTCTGACCCCCACCTGGGGCCCGGAGTCGGCGGAGGGCTGGCTCGACAGCTACCTCTCGGCGGCGGCCGTCATGGACCTGCTGCGCACATACGAAGGCCCCGCCTACGACGCCGTCGTGCTGGCCGGCTTCGGGGAGCACGGGCGGGAAGGCGTACGGGAGTTGGTGGACGTACCCGTGGTCGACATCACGGAGGCGGCGGCCCACCTGGCGTGTCTGCTGGGGCGGCGCTACGGCGTGGTCACCACCCTTGAGCGGTCCTGCGGCCAGATCGAGGACAGCCTGGAGCTGGCCGGCGTGGGCCGCAACTGCGCCGCCGTCGTCGGCACGGGGCTCGGCGTCCTTGACCTGGGCGACCCTGACCGCACGGAGGAGGCGTTCGTGGCGGCGGCGGAGCGGGTGCGGGCGGCGGGGGCGGAGGTCCTGGTCCTTGGGTGCGCCGGAATGACCGGGCTGCAGAGGGTGGTTGGGGAGAAACTGGGCCTGCCGGTGGTGGACGGCGTGGGGGCCGCGGTCAAACTCGCCGAGTCGCTGGTGGAGTTGGGGTTGTCGACGAGCCGGGCGGGGGGCTATGCGCGGCCGTTGGTGAAGCGGCGGGTGTGGGGCGGGGGGTGAGGGGACGTAAGGGCCTGCGGTCAGAATGAGGGCATGAACCTTCCTGACGGACTCGTTCCGGTTGCCGAGGGCCTCCATCTGTGGGCGCCGCAGCACGTCGGCACCTGGGGCTTCGCGAACTGTCTGCTGATCACCTCGGGCGAGCAGGCGGCGCTGGTCGACACCCCCTACGACCGGCCGATGACGGAGGCGTTGATCGCGGCGGCCGGTCGGGCGCTGTCCGCCGACGTCACGGCGCGGACGATCGTCAACACCCACGTCAACGGCGACCACACCTTCGGCAACGGCTGCTTCCCCGGCGCCGAGATCATCGCCACCCGGGCCAGCGCGGAGCACCTGTGCCGCGAACCGTCACCCCAGCAGATGCACTTCCTCACCCACGGGACACCGCCCGACGAACCGCTTGGCTGGTACGCGCGCGAGCACTTCGGCCGCTACCGGTACGAGGACGTGGAGACCGTCCCGCCCACCACGACCTTCTCCGGCCGGTACGACCTTCAAGTGGGCGACATCGAGGCCGAGTTGATCGAGGTGGGACCGGCTCACTCGGCCGGTGACCTGATCGTCCACTTCCCGGCCCAACGGGTGGTCTGCGCCGGGGACGTACTGTTCGCCGGCGACCACCCCGTGCACTGGGACGGCCCGTTGTCCGCGATCGTGGCCGCCTGCGAGACGGTCCTCGCCCTCGACCCCGAGGTCGTCGTCCCCGGCCACGGCCCGCTGATGACTCCGCGGGACGTCCGGGCGTACATCGCCTACCTCCGCGAACTCGAAGCACTGGTCCACGCCCACCACGCGGCGGGGGTTGCGGCCGCCGAGGCCGCCGCGGACATCCTCGCGACCGGCTTCCATGACGACCTGGGCCTGCCCGAACGCGTCGTCATCCTTACTGCGGTCGAGTACCGACACCTTGATGCCGACACCTCGGAGCCGAACCTCGTCCAGTTGTCGGCGCAGGCGGCGGCCTGGGCGTATCGGCATCGGGGGCCGGGGAGCGGACTTGCCGATGCTGTGACGGCGTCGGCCGGCGAGCGGCTGCGACCGCCGTCGGGGTGATTTTCCGACGACCTGCCCGGTGAGGCGCCGGGCACTGCGGAGCCGTACCCGCAGACTCCCGTCAGGGCGAGTGAGTCGCGCCGGGGACGGAGAAGCGAGTGTTCAGGAACCTGCCCGCTCGACTGACGGGACCGGGGCCGAGGTCCCGGTCCGTGCCGCGAATGCTGCCGGCCGTGCTGCTGGCCGGCCTGTGCTGCACGGGTGCCTCCCACAGTGCCGCGGAGCCGTCCGCTGACCTGTGGACGGACCCCGACTCCCGCGCGGCCCGGCAGTCCGCCCAGTGGCGAGGGGAGGGCCGGACGGCCGACGCCGCCCTCATGGACCGTATCGCCGACCATCCCCAGGCGGAGTGGCTGAACGGCCCGAACCCCGGCCCGGTGGTCCGCGCCCGCACCACCGCGGCCGAGCGTGCGGGCCGCCTCGCCGTGCTGGTGGCGTACTACATCCCGAACCGCGACTGCGGCCAGTACTCGGGCGGCGGTGCCGCCACGGCGGCCGACTACCGTGCCTGGGCGGATGAGTTCGCGACGGCGCTGGGCGACCGGGGCGCGTACGTGATCGTCGAACCGGACGCGGTGGCGCAGGTGGTGGCGGGCTGCACGCGGGTGGCGGCGACCGAGCGGTACGCGCTGCTCGCCTACGCGGTGGACCGTTTCAAGCGGCAGCCGCACACCCACGTCTACCTCGACGCGGGCAACTCCGCGTGGATCCCGGAGGCCTGGCGCCTGGTCGCCGCGTTGAAGTCGGCGGGCGTGGCCCGGGCCGACGGCGTGGCGCTGAACGTCTCCAACTTCCAGACGAACGCGGCGAGTTCGACGTACGGCGAGTGGCTGTCGAAGGATCTCGGAGGCAAGCACTACGTCATCGACACCAGCCGCAACGGCAACGGCCCGAACGCCGCTGCCACCGGCACGGACGCCTGGTGCAATCCCCCGGGCCGCGCCCTGGGCACTCCACCCACGACCCGCACGGGCAACGCCCTTCTGGACGCCTACCTGTGGATCAAACGTCCGGGCGAGTCCGACGGCACGTGCCGGGGCGGGCCGGCGGCGGGCCAGTGGTGGCCGACGTACGCGCTGGAGCTGGCGCGCAACGCGGCGACGGGGAAGGCCCGTTGAGGCAACCGGGCGCGCGCCCTACGGTCGCCACACGTACCGCACATCCGGCTCCCGCTCCTCGTTCCCGCTGCCGTCCGTGTACTCGACGGCGACGAAGCCGTGCCGCTCGTAGAAGCGGTGGGCGGGCTTGTTGACCTGGAAGGTCCACAGGGCCAGCCCCCGCGGACTGCGCTCCTTGGCCAGCCCGACGAACAGATCCCCGATCCCGCGCCCACGCCAGTCGGGTTCGAGATACAGCTGCGAGAGCTCGTCCCCGTTGACGACCATCACCCCGACGACAGTCCCCCCTGCATCGGCAACCCACGTCTCCCGAAACGGCACCACCACGTCCCGGAAGTGGCCCCGCACGTCGTCCGCGGACCGCGGACTGACGACGGTCGGCAGAGCGGCGGCGAAGGACCGAAGCCAGACGTCGGCGGCGGGACGGGCGTCGGGGGCGGTGGCCCGCCGGAGCACCACTTCGGGATCCGAGTCGCTGCGCATGCGGGCACCCTAGAGGGCGGGTGCTCGGGCCTCACCTCATTTTCACGACGACGACCCTGCCACCGCGTGCACTGATAACGCGTGGCACTGACGGTCGGGCGAGGGGCAGGCTGCTGTCATGGCTGACGTGAGCGGTGACATGAGCAGAGACGACCGGGCTTTCCTCGATACGGTCGCCGATCGCCTGGCCGCCCTTCCCAGCGTCCGTGCCGTGGCCCTCGGCGGCTCTCGTGCGCAGGGCACGCATCGTCCCGACAGTGACTGGGACCTTGCCGTCTACTACCGCGGTGCCCTCGATCCGGAGGATCTTCGTGCCGTGGGGTGGGAGGGGGAGGTCTCCGAAGTCGGCGGGTGGGGAGGCGGGGTCTTCAATGGCGGGGCCTGGCTCACCGTCGACGGGCGGCGGGTCGACGTGCACTATCGCGATCTCGATGTCGTCGAGCACGAGGTGGCGGAGGCGGAGGAGGGGCGGTTCCGGGTGGAGCCGTTGTTGTTTCATCTCGCGGGGATTCCCACTTACCTGATCGTCGCCGAGTTGGCGATCAATCAGGTGCTGCGGGGGGAGGGGGAAGTGCCGCGGCCGGACCGGTATCCGGAGGCGCTGCGGGTCTCCGCTGCCGCGCGCTGGTACGGGACTGCCCGCATCACCCTCGCCTACGCCAAGGCCAATCACGTTCCGAGCGGTCGGCTCACCGAGGTCGTCGGGGCCGTCGCGACGGCCGGCGTGCAGACCGGGCACGGCTTGCTCGCGGCGCGGGGGGAGTGGGTGACCAACGAGAAGCGGTTGTTGGAGCGGGCCGGGCTGCGGGGTCTCGACGGGGTGCTCGGTGGATTGGGATCGGGATGGGGCGCAGAACCGGAGCCTTTGGTCCTGGCCCGGGCGGTCGACGATGCCGAGACGCTTTTCCGGGCCGTCGCCGATTCATTCGGCGAGTGACGGAAAACCTTTCGCCTTACGGGAGTTGACGTTGCTACTTTCCTTCTCGTGGCGAAACTCAATCAGATCATCGCAGTCGAGAAGGGCATCAAGTCCAAGGCCCACCAGGATCTCACCGCTGCCCAGCACGGGTTGCAGAAGCCCGCGTTGCTGGCCGGTATCTCGCGGACGTATCAGTCGAAGGACGAGGAGGGTGAGCAGTTGCCGCCCGAGTCGACCCGGGTGCAGGTGCAGGCCGAAGGGGTGTTGAAGGAGACCGCGGCGACGCTTACGCGGTTGTTCGACGTGACCGCCACCAAGGACTGGGCCAACTGCGAGGCGCGGGCGGATGTGACGGTGGACGGGCGTGTGGTCGTCGCCGATGTGCCCGTGTCGTATCTGTTGTTTCTGGAGAAGCAGCTCGTCGAACTCAACGCCTTTGTGCGGAGGTTGCCCGTTCTCGACGCCTCCGAGTTCTGGGTGCAGGATCCGTCGACCGACGCGTGGAAGACCGAGGCCGTACGGACCCTTCGGACCAAGAAGGTGCCTCGCAACCACGTGAAGGCCGAGGCCACCGAGAAGCATCCCGCGCAGGTCGAGGTGTACTACGAGGACATTCCCGTCGGGTACTGGACGACCGTGAAGTTCTCCGGCGCGCTGCCCGCCCGCCGCGTCAACGAACTCCTCGACCGGGTCGAGAAGTTGCAGCAGGCGGTGAAGTTCGCGCGGGAGGAGGCCAATGGCGTCGAGGTCGTCGATCAGCGGGTCGGGGACTCCGTGTTCGGTTATCTTTTCCAGTAGCCGGAAGTTCAGGGTTCCTGAATTCAAGACTCCCCGGTCCTTGTGACCGGGGTGCGCGAAGAGCGCAAAGCTGATGCTGAAGCTTGTCGTGATGAATCAATCTCAGACTCTCGCTCCAGACTCAGTATTCGCCGTCCATCGCCGTATCCACCGGGCCCAGGCCCCCACGGCGTCGAAATACTGGTTCAAGTCCAGTCCGCGCAGCTCGATGTGCGGTGGTCCAAAGGCAGGACGCGACGACATGATGACTGACCTGGACCCTTGAACGGACCGGCGTGTGAATGTGGGCGGCCTCACAGGGCCCGGGGGCAGGCTACGCCCCCGGGTCCGCCTTCTTTTGCCGTCCGGTGCGGGCGCTTCAGGGTTTCGTTCATAAAGAACTCGCCCTCCCCGCCGATCGTCACATTCCTGAAATGCCGACGTCCCGTTCTCTCCGCTCACGCGTCCTACGGTGAAGAACGTGTCCCGCACCGCGCCCGCCGTACCCCCCTGGCTCGCCCACGCCCTCCGCGCCCAACGCGGCCCCGTCCCCTGGAGCGCCGTCACCCGCGGGGCGTTGTCCGCCGGGCCCCTTCTCCTCGTCGCCGTCCTTCTCGACCGCACCTCCCTCGGTGTCGTCGCCGCCATCGCCGCCATGCTCGCCGGGATCAACGACCGGCCCGGCAGCCGGCGGGCGTCCGTGCGGCGGATCGGGGTGCCGGCGCTCGCGGGGGCCGGCGGGATGCTCGTGGGGACGTATGCGGGAGAGCATGTCGGTGCCGTGGTGCTCACCCTTCTGCTCACCGGCGTCGGGCTGCTCGCCGGTGGTGTCAGCGCAGTTGGGCCCGTCGCCTCCGGCGCCGGTACGCAGTTGCTCGTCGCCTCCGCCATCGGTGCCGGGATGCCCCTGCCCGAGGAAGGGTGGCAGCGCGCCCTCGCCTTCCTCGCCGGTGCCGGGTGGCTGGTGGCGTTGCGGCTGGTGCTGCCCACCCCCGGCGCCACCGCCGGTGACTTCCGCTTCGACGGCGAACGTGACGCCGTCGCGGCCGTGTACGACGCCGTCGCCGAACTCCTCGACGCCGTCGGGACCGATGAAGCCATCGCCCGGCGGGCAGCCCTGACCGCGGCTCTCGATCATGCGCAGGACGCCCTGGCCGGGCCCCGGTTGCGGCGGTACGCCAGTTCCTCGTCCGAGCGGCGGCTGCACGCGCAGTACGCGGCCGCGCTGCCGTTGGCCGAGGCGGCGACCGCGCTCGCGTGGGGCGGGGAGGCCGTGGCCGGACGGGCCTCCGAAGGGCCGCGCCGGCTCGCCACCGCCGTACGGGAAAGCACGCACACGGGGCCGTTGCCCGCGCCGCACCGTTCCGCGCCCGCGCTACGGGCCCTGGACGACGCGCTGTTGCACGCCGCCGAGGCCTTCGACCGGGGGAGGGGCACCGACCTGCACACCCGGCGGCGGTCCGTCCGGGGGCTGTTCAAGGTCGCCTTCGGGGCCGGCGGACGGGAGTACGGACTGCGGGTCGCCCTCTGCTTCGGGGCCAGCGTCGCCGTCGCCCAGGCCCTGCACCACGCCCGCTGGTACGGGCAGCACGAGCACTGGTACTGGCTGCCCGCCACCGCCGTCTTCCTCGTCAAGCCCGACCTCGGGCCGCTCGCCTCCCGGGTGTTGTGCCGGGCCGCCGGGACCGTCCTGGGCGCCCTCCTGTTCGCCGGGCTCGCCCTCGTGCTGCCCCGGCCCGAAGGACTCATCGCGCTGGTCGCCCTCAGCGGTGCCCTCATCCCCGTCGCCACCCGCCACTTCGCCGCCCAGACCGCCGTCGTCACCGTCCTCGTGCTCGCCCTGGTGATGGTCGGTGGGGAACCGCAGGCCTCCGTCGGCCGGATCGGCGAGACGCTGCTGGCCTGCGCCATCGTGCTCGTCGTCGGCCATCTGCCGATGCCGGGGCAGCGGGGCGGGACGGTACGGGCCCGGCTCACCCGGGCCGGCGGCGCCGCGCACGCCTACCTCGACCACGTACTGAGCGGCTCCGACGACCGCGCCGCCCGCTGGACCCTGCGCCGCGAGGCCTACCGCGCCCTCGCCGAGGCCCGCACCGCCATCGCTCTGTCCGCGGCCGAACTCCCCGCCCTGGCCCGGCACTCGGCCGGCGCCGACGAGGTCGTCGCCACCCTCGAACGGCTCGTGGACACCACGACCGCCTGCGCCGTCCACCTCGACGACTCCGGCCACCTGTCGGCCCGGCACAGCGAACAACTCGCGGAACTCCTCGACGAGTTGGAGCGGGAGCAGGAGCGGACGGGGCTACGGGGGCTACGGCCGCCCGCGGTGCCCCTCGCCGGATAGCAATCCTCGCTGCCGGGCAGCCCCGCGACCTGGCCTCCCCGGTCCTTGCCGACCCGGCCCCCTGACCCCCGTCACCGCAACAACCGCCGTTCCTTCGCCACCGCCACCGCGCCCGCCCGTGTCTCCACCCCCAACTTGCCGTAGATCCGCCCGAGATGGGTCTTCACCGTGGCCTCGCTGATGAACAACGCCCGGGCGATCTCGCGGTTGCCGAGGCCGCGGGCGAGCTGGCCGAGGATGTCGTGCTCGCGGTCGGAGAGGGTGGGGCGCGGGCTGCGCATACGGGCCAGGAGGCGGTCCGCGACCGGCGCCGACAGGGCCGTACGGCCCGACGCGGCGCTGTGGATCGCCGCGAAGAGCTCCTCCGGGCGCTCCGCCTTCAGCAGATAGCCCGTGGCGCCCGCCTCGATGGCCCGGGTGATGTCCGCGTCCGTGTCGAACATCGTCAACACCAGGACGCGCGGAGCCGGTTCGGCGGACGTCAGTCTTCTCGTCGCCGTCACTCCGTCCATGCCCTCGCCCAGTTGCAGGTCCATCAGCACCACGTCCGGCCCGAGCCGCGCGGCCAGCGCCAGTGCCTCCTCCCCGCTGCCCGCCTCGCCGACCACCTCGATGCCCTCGGCGCTGGACAGCAGAGCGCGCAGTCCGGCCCGTACGACCGCGTGGTCGTCGCACAGGAGGAGACGGACGGGCTTGTCCGTCGGACCGGCTGCCTCGGAGACGCTCACGGGACGGGCTCCTTCAGGTGTGCTCAAGAGACCTGCTCCTCAAGGACGTTGGCCGCCAAAGGAATCGCCGCCGACACGACTGTCCCCTCACCCGGCGTCGACTCCACCGTCAACGTCCCGCCCGCCTGGCCGGCCCGGATCCGCATCGCCGGCAGGCCATGGCCGCGCGCCCGGTCGGACTCGCCGGTCGGCGTCGCTGCGGTCGTGTCGAAGCCCCGTCCGTTGTCGGCGACGTCCAGGGAGACCTGGTCGTCCAGCCAGGTCAGGGTCAGCGCGGCCCGGGTCGCCGCCGCGTGTTCGCGGACGTTGGCCAACGCGCCCTGGGCGATGCGGAGCAGGGCCGCCTCGGACCGTTCCGGGAGCGAGCCCTGGGTGCCGTCCGGCCGGAACTCCTGGAACTCCCGGAATTCCTGGAACTCCACCGTCAGGCCCGGCCCGCTCTCCCGTTCCGCCAGTGCTGCCAGCGCCCCGGGCAGGGAGTGCTCGGCGAGGTCGGCCGGTGCCAAGTCGTGGACGAGCCTGCGGACTTCGGCGAGGCCGCGCGAGGTGATGCCGGTCGCCTTGCCGAGATGCGCGCGGGCCGCCTCCGGATCCGACTCCCACACCCGCTCCGCGGCCTGCAGCAACATCCGCTGGCTGGACAGGCCTTGGGCGAGCGTGTCGTGGATCTCGGAGGACAGCCGCTGCCGTTCGGCCAGCACGCCCGCCCGCCGTTCGGTGGCGGCGAGGTCGCGCCGGGTGCGGACCAGGTCGTCGATCAGGACCCGTTGGCGTACCGACTGCCGTTGCAGATGGACGAGTACGGCGGTGGCGACCGCGGCGACGGCCGGCGGGGCCACGACCATGTTCGGGTTGAGCGTGCCGTGCGCGACACGGATCTCGGAGGCGACGACCAGCGCGGTGAGGACGGCGGCCAGCGGTACCGCGATCCGTGGCGGCAGCGTGTGCACCCCGACGAACAGCAACGGCATCGCGCACCACGTGGCGCTTGGCGCCACGACCACGAGGACGGCCCACACCGCCGACACCGAGCCGAGCCAGACCAGATGACGCGCGGTCGGTGCCGAACCGGGGCGGGGCGCCGGGGTCAGTGCGCGACCGAGGACGTAGAGGAGGCAGAAGGCGGCGAACAGGGTCACGATCCAACCGGTGTGCGCTCCGCGCCCGTCGCGCATCAGGAAGCGGACGAAGGAGGAGCCGAGCAGCAGGAAGAACGCCGCGTGCACGGTCGCGACCAGCCAGCGCTCGTCCGGATCGATCGGAGCGGTCGGGTCGGTCGGAGCGGTTGCCTCGGAGTGTTCCATCCTCCGTGTCTAACGCGCCCGGCGAGGCGGCGCATCAGCCGATCGGCTGACATCCGGCTCGCCCGAAGGGGCCGCGGACCAGCGACTGTCGGTCGAGCCATGAGCCGTGTCCACGCCCCGAGGCTGGGTGCAGAGCACGCACCGCCACCCCGAAAGGCACCCGCCCATGGCCGCCAGGAACCTCACCGCCAACCGCGCCGCCCTCGGCCACCGTGTCGCCTACGCCCTGCGCCACCCCGACCGGGTGCCCCGCCATCTGGCCCGCGCCGCCCGGGACTTGTGGCTCAGCCACCGTCATCCCGACCACGTCTCCTACTACCGCGCGGTGATGCGCTCCGACACCCGCGCCGACCCCGACAACGCGGTCGGCAGCCGCAACCGCGAACGCTGGCTGGCGCTCGGCGCCCTGCAGTTCGACTACCTCGTCGGCCACGGACTGCGCCCCGAGCACCGCATGCTGGAGATCGGCTGCGGCAACCTGCGCGGCGGCTGGCGCTTCATCCGGCATCTGGAGCCCGGCCACTACTACGGCATCGACATCTCGCCGGACATCCTCGTCGCCGCGCAGGACACGGTCGTCGAGATGGGGCTGCAGAAACGGCTCCCCACCCTGACTCCCGTCCACGACCTCACCCTCGGTTTCCTGCCCGACGCCCACTTCGACGTCGTCCACGCGCACAGCGTCTTCTCGCACTCCCCGCTGCCCGTCATCGAGGAGTGCCTGGCCAATGTGGGGCGAGTGCTGGCGCCGGGGGGCTGGTTCGACTTCACCTTCGACCGTACGGAGGGGGAGGAACACCAGGTCCTGCGGGAGGACTTCTACTACCGCACCGAGACGCTCCTCGCCCTCGCGGCCCAATACGGCCTGACCGCACGCTTCATGGACGACTGGGAGCAACTCCCGCACGGCCAGTCGAAGATCCGCGTCACCGCACCGGATCAGCCCACCCGCACCCACACCGGCGCGTGATCCGACCCGGGCGCACCGCGCCGCTCCGCCGGATCCGGCCCCACCGACGGCAGCCGCAGCGTGCCCTCGCCCGGCACGCCCGTGCCCGCCGCCGTCACCCGGTGGACCAGGCGGTGGCTGACCAGGATGTGGTCGATCAGCTCGCGGCGGCCGGAGTTGATACGGGAGTAGCGCTGGTCGGCGGGGATCAGCGGGGCCACGTCCCACAGCCGTAGCGCGTCGCCCTGGTCGGGGCGGTCGTAGCCCGCCGTGCCGAGCTCCGAGCCGGGCGGGCCGAGCAGGATCTGGGTGGTCGCCGCCTGTACCTCGTCGTTCAGATCGCCCAGTACGGCGACGTCCCGCTCGCGGCCGTCGCCGGACAGGAGTGTGTCGGCGAGGGCGCGCAGGGTGGTGGCCTCGGCGGCGCGGCGGTACAGGGCGTAGGCGCCGTAACGGGCGCGTTCGCCCTCGTCGTGGGGGAAGAAACGGTTCCCCGGGTAGGACAGCAGCTTCGACTTGAGGTGGGCGACGGCCACCCGCAGCGGGCCGGCCTCGCTGACCGTCTCCACCGCGAGAAAGCCCCGGCCCGCCGCCCCGACCTGCGCGCCCGAGTCGTCCTCCTGCACGGGACGCAGTGTCGCCGGGAACGCGTTCGTGTCGGCCAGCACCTCCAGCGGCGTCCGGCTGAGGAAGCCGACCCGGATGCCCCGCCCGTCAGGATGCCGGGAGAGCGCGGTGTGCCAGGTGCCGTCCAGCAGCCCGGTCAGGTCCTCCAGCGCCTCGGGATCGCCGACCTCCTGCACGCCGAGCAGTCCCGGGTCCAGGGCGGTGAGCACGGCGGCGAGGGCGGCGAGCTTCGTGTCGTACGCGGCCTTGTCCTTGGGGCCCGAGGGGCCGCCGGGGCGGTAGAGGTTCTCCAGGTTCCAGGTGCCGAGGAGCATGCCGGGCCTCTTTCCGGAGCCGTCGGGCAGGTCGTGGTGAGGCCAGGGTCCCCGCCCGGGCGAATCCTGGACAGGGCCGTGACGGGATGCGCGGTTCGGCTCACACGCGCCGACGACCGCGTCGTACGTTGGCGGGATGACCGAGTCTCCCGCCGATGTCATCATCACCGGATGCACCGTCCTCACGCACGACGATCAAGAACGGATCGGGTTCGAGGAGGACGCGGCCCTCGTCGTACGGGACGGGCTCGTCGAGTCCGTCACCACCGCCGCCGCGGTCGAGGGGACGCCGGCCGTCGAGCGCATCGACGCCCGTGGGCAGGTGGCCATGCCCGGGCTGATCAACTGCCACACCCACGCGCCGATGGTCGCGCTGCGCGGAGTCGCGGAGGACCTGCCGACCGAGGAGTGGTTCAACGACGTCGTCTGGCCCATCGAGTCCAACCTCACCGAGAAAGACGTCGAGTTGGGGGCGCGGCTCGCCTGCGCCGAGATGATCCGGGCCGGCGTCACCTGCTTCGCGGACCACTACTTCTCGATGGACGCGGTGGCCGCCGTGGTCGAGGAGTGCGGGCTGCGGGCACACCTGGGAGAGGCGTACTTCTCCTCGCAGGGTGCCCAAGGCCGGGAGAAATCACTGGAGTTCGCGCTACGGCACCGGGGCAGCGCCGGCGGCCGCATCACCACCGCCCTCGCCCCGCACGCCCCTTACACCGTCGATGACACCGACCTGGCCGCCACCGCCGAACTCGCCCGCGAGCACGGCCTGTCCGTCCACCTCCACGCCGCCGAGAACCGCGACCAGACCGAGGCCAGCCTCGCCCGCCACGGCGTCACCCCCATCGAGATCCTGGCCCGCACCGGCATCCTCGACGTGGACGTCCTCATCGCGCACGGCACCGGCATCATCGACCGCGACCTGCCGGTACTGGAGCGGGCGAGCGGCCGTACGGCGGTGGCGACCGCACCTCGCGGCTACCTCAAGTTCGGCTGGCCCACGACCACTCCCGTGCGCGCCCTGCACGACCTCGGCATCCCCGTCGGACTCGCCACGGACGGCGCCGCCTCCAACAACTCCCTTGATGTGTGGGAGTCGATGGCCCTGACCGCCCTCATCCAGAAGTCCACCACCGGCGATCCGCGCTGGCTGACCTCCCGTCAGGCCCTGCACCACGCAACGCTACAGAGCGCCCGCGCGGTCGGCCTCGGTGACACCCTCGGCACCCTCGCCCCGGGCCGCCGCGCCGATATCGTCCTCGTCGACCTCACCGGACCGCACACCCAGCCCGTCCACGACCTCGCCGCCACCCTCGTGCACAGCGCCCGCTCCTCCGACGTCCGCACGACGATCGTCGACGGCCGGATCCTGATGCGCGACCGGCAGCTCCTCACCCTCGATGTCCCCTCGGTGGTACGCGAGTTGGAGGAGCGACTGCCCGCGCTGCTCGACCGCGGACACGGCCGGCGCATCCAGGACTACGACACCTGAGGCATCCCGGACCGCCGGCGGAGCCACCCGGAGCTCCCCATAGGCTGACCCCATGGACGACCTCGCCGAAGGCCTTCTCGACCAGCCCTACGACGCGTACCGGCTGCTGCGCGACACCTCGCCCGTGCACCGCATCGCCGGCCCGGACGGCACGCCCGCCTGGCTGGTCACGCGGTACGAGGACGTACGGGCGGCACTGGCCGATCCGCGGCTCTCGCTGGACAAGCGGCATGCGACGGCGGGGACTTACAAGGGACTGTCGCTGCCGCCCGCGCTCGACGCCAACCTGCTGAACATGGATCCGCCCGACCACACGCGGGTCCGCCGACTCGTCAGCCGGGCCTTCACACCCCGCCGGATCGAGCAACTGCGCACGCCCATCAGGGAAACCGCCGACCGGCTCCTCGATGCCCTGGGCCCGCACGGCACCGCCGACCTGGTGGCCGCCTACTGCGCCCCGCTGCCCATCACCGTCATCTGCGACCTGCTCGGCGTCCCGGACACCCACCGCCTCGACTTCCGCGTCTGGACCGACGCCCTGATCGCACCGGACCCGGCGCGCCCCGAGGCCGCCAAGCAGGCGGTGGTCGCACTGCTCGGCTACCTCACCGGGCTCCTCGCGGACAAGCGCCGCGAGCCCGCCGACGACCTGCTCTCCGACCTGATCGCCGTGCGCGACGAGGGCGACCGGCTCAGTGAGGACGAGCTGATGTCGCTGGCCTTCCTCATCCTCTTCGCCGGGTACGAGAACACGGTGCAGCTCATCGGCAACGCGGTGCTCGCCCTGCTCCAACACCCGGACCAGCTGGCCGAGTTGCGCAAGGACCTGGCCCTGCTGCCGGGCGCGGTCGAGGAGTTCGCCCGCTACGAGGGCCCCGCCCTGTTCGGCATCCGGCGCTTCCCCGTCGAGGACGTGACCATCGGGGACGTCACCATCCCGGCGGGCGAGACCGTGTGGGTCTCCCTGTCCGCCGCCGACCGCGACGCCGACCGCTTCCCCGACCCCGACCGCCTCGACCTGGGCCGCGACGCCTCCGGCCATCTCGCCCTCGGCCACGGCATCCACTACTGCCTGGGCGCGCCCCTGGCCCGCGCCGAGACCGAGATCGCCCTGGCCGCCCTCCTGGAACGCTTCCCCGAACTCGCCCTCGCGGAAGAGAGACCGACCTGGCGCCGGTCGCTGCGCGCCCGCGGGCTCACGGCGCTGCCGGTGACGTACTCCCGAACTCCCGGATCCCCGGGGCTTTCCTGACCCGGCGAGAAAAACTTCGGCGGCACCGATGAGTTCCGTTCCTCCCCTCGGTCACCTCTGCGGAACGGACCGTTGCAACTGGAGGGGCCATGTCGCTTCCCGAGATCGTCTCGCGCGAGCAGTGGCGCGCGGCGCGCGAGGAACTGCTGGTCAAGGAGAAGGCCGCCACCCGCGCGCGGGACGCGCTGAACGCCGAGCGGCGCGGGCTGCCGATGGTCGAGATCGACAAGGAGTACGTCTTCGAGGGAGGCGACGGGAAGGCCGCGCTGGGTGATCTGTTCGAGGGGCGGTCCCAACTCGTCGTATACCACTTCATGTTCGCGCCCGAGTGGGACGCCGGCTGCCGCAGCTGTTCCGGGTTCCTCGACCAGATCGGGCATTTGGCGCATCTGAAGGCGCGGGGCACGACGTTCGCGGCGGTCTCCCGGGCGCCGTACACGAAGATCCTGCCGTTCAAGGCGCGGATGGGGTGGACGCTGCCCTGGTACTCGGCGTGCGGCGGGGACTTCAACCACGACTTCGAGGCGACCCTGGAGGAGAACGGGGAGCTGTTCGACCGGCCCGGGATCAGCTGCTTCCTGCGGGACGGGGGGCGTGTCTTCCACACGTACTCGACGTACGCGCGCGGTCTCGATGGCCTGGGCTCGACCACGAGCTTCCTGGATCTGACCGCGCTGGGGCGTCAGGAGGAGTGGGAGCTGCCCGTGGGGCGGGCCTCGGCGCTCGGGGCGCCGGCCGGGAGCGAACGCGTCCGGTATCACGACGAGTACGAGGACTGACACATTCCGTATGGTCGTTGATCGAATGATGATCGATTCGTGACGGGACTCTCACACTCCGCAGTGTCCGTGTGTCGACTACGTCTCAGAACCGCAACTTGGCGAGGCGTTCACCCCTGGTTCGGCGTTAACTCCTACAGGAACTCCCGCAAGACGACGTTTCTGGAGGTGCAGGATGGTGAACGGGCGCACCGTGCTCGAGCGCTTTCCCGCGGGCGGGCCGCGGGGTTCGTGGCCGGCCGAGGAGTTCGCGCAGGCGCGACGCATGGAAGGGCTGCAGGCGGAGGTCGTGATGGACCTCGCGACGGACACGTTCCTGGTGGTCGTGCGCGGCGGCGAGGCGGCGGTGGACGCGCTGGCCTGACGTCAGCTCCCCTTCTGCACGGCCTGGACGGACTGGGCAGGGACGGGCGCGGTGAACTGCTCCGCCTGGAGCCGGTACAGCTCGGCGTAGATGCCACCGCCCGCCAGCAACTCCTCGGGGGTGCCGGACTCCGCGAGGCGGCCCTGGTCCAGGACGTGCACCAGGTCCGCGTGGCGTACGGACGCCAGCCGGTGGGTGATCAGGACGACGGTCTGCCCGGCCGAGGCGAGGGCGCGGATCTTCTCGAAGACCTCCAGCTCGGCCCGTGCGTCCAGGGCCGCCGTCGGCTCGTCCACGATCAGGATCCGCCCGCGCCGGTAGGCGGCCCGTGCGATGCCGAGCCGCTGCCACTGGCCGCCCGACAGCTCGTGACCGCCGCTGAAGTTGCGGGCCAGCAGGGTGTCCAGGCCGCGCGGCAGGTCCGCGACCACGTCCTCGGCGCCCGCCTCGGTGAGCGAGGTGGCCATGTGCTCCTCGGTGAGGGGCGCGGAGGAGCGGCCGATGGCGACGTTGACGCGGGCCGTGAACGGCCAGCGTTTGAAGTCCTGGGCCAGCATCGCGACCCGGTCGGCGAGCGCGTGCCGGTCGGCGGTCGCCGCGTCCACGCCGTCCCACAGGATGCGGCCCCGGTCGGGGGTGTACAGGCCCGCGAGCAGCTTGACGAGGGTGGTCTTTCCGGAGCCGTTCTCGCCTACGAGCGCCACGATCCGGCCCAGCGGCAGGGTGAGGGTGATGTCGTCGAGGGCGGGGCGGGTGGACTCGCCGGGGTAGTTGAAGGTGACGTTCTCGAAGCGGATCTCCGCCGGGTCCTCGGGCAGCGGGTCCCCGCCGATCGGGATCGCGCGTTCGGCGGCCTCGACGTACAGCTTCTGCAGATCGCCGACGAACAGAGCCTCCTCGTGGAGGGCGTTGACCTCCAGGACGAGACTGTCCAGGCTCGACGAACCGGTCCGGATCGCGATCACCGCCGTACCCGCCACCGACAGCGCCATCGTCCCGGACAGCAGCAGACCGCCGAGTGTCGTGTACGTCGCCACCGTCGCCAGGCCCGTCCAGACCGCGGCGATCAGCCCGGTGCGCGCCGCCAGGCGGGCCAGTCGGGCCTGTTCGGCCTCGGCCGTCTCCGACATGGCGCGGAAGTGGCGCAGCAGGAAGGGGCCGACGCCGTGCACGCGGATCTCGGGCGCGGCCTCCGGTTCGGTCAGCAGCCCGCTGATCAGATGTCCGGCGCGGGCGTGCTGGACCCAGGTGTGGAAGGACTCGTAGCGCCGCCGGGCGTTGGTCAGCGCGCTCCACGCGCTCGGCAGGGTCATCGTCGCGAGCAGCGGGAGCAGGGCGGGGTGCAGCACGGTCAGCACGCTCGCCGCCGCGATCAGCGAGATGCCCGCGTTCACGACCCGGGTGGCGTACGAGATCATCCGGCGGGCCGCGCCGGCGCCGTACTGGGCGGTGTCCAGCAGCTTGTGGAAGGCGTGGTCCTCGATCGCGGCCAGCTCCACGGCCGCCGCCCGCTCCAGATACAGCTCGGTGGCCACGCGCTCCACCTTGGGCTCAAGGCGCCCGGTGGCGTAGGTCGAGGCGGCGCGCAGCAGAGCCCCCAACAGGGTCACGGCGGCCATCGCGGCCAGTGCGGGGGCCGCGTCGCGCAGCCGGTCGGCGATCGGGCCGCCGGCGATGAGCCGCCCCAGCACGCTGTTGACGGCGAGCAGACCCACCGCCTGCGCCACGCCCCGGCTCACCTCGGCGCCCATCACGACCCGCGCGGCACGCCGGTCGGCCTGCCACGCCAGCCGGAAGCTCGACCCCATCAGGGCCGGCAGGCGCGTCACCATCGCCCGGAAGTTCAGCTCCAGGAACGCCTCGCGGTACTGGTTCCAGCCCATGTCGTACCGCAGTGGTCCGCCGAAGAGCAGCCGCTCCGACTCGGAGACCTCCGGATCACCCTTGTCCTGCTTCTTGGCCAACGCCCTGTTCCCCCGATCCGCCGAGCCCCGCTGATGAAGGGCAACTATCGCGGGACGGGGATGGGCAGGGGAGGGCGCGGGACAAGAGGGGAGGGACGCGCGGGCGTACGCCGTGCGGGACGGAGAAGGAAGAGGGAGGGCCGACTCGGCGTATCCGCCACCGGTGTCGGTGCTCGCGCGTACGCGTACGCCGTGCGGGGCGCTCGGCATTCCTTCGCGGTCAGTAGTGCCTTCGCGCTCGGTGGTTCCTTCGGCTTCCCCGAGCGAAGCCGAAGGAACCACCGGCGAGGCCTTCCGGCGGAGCGGCCCCCTGTGCCACCCGCCCGGCCTCTTCGGCGAAGCGTCAGGCGCTGACCGGCCGTGACCAGGTCGGCGTGGTCCCCGTGACCCGGCACAGGGCCAGGTACAGAGGGATCGGCGGGGTGTACGGGAGTGTGCCGTCCGGCTTGTGGATCAGGCCGGGGACCGCCGGGGCGTCCGGAACTACCGCCCCGGCGGTGTATTGCGCGGGCGCCGGCCACTCCAGGGCGTAATCGGAGTCGGACGGCACGAGCCACCACCAGTGCGCCTCGTCGGCGTAGACGCACCCCACTCGTGGCAGCCGTGGCAGCACCAGCGGACCGAACTCGGCCGGCGCCGCCACCGCGTCGCAGCCGAGGGGAGCCGTCATGCCGACGGGCAGCGGCAGTCGCCGCGATCCGGCCGACACGCTCAGCCCCCGCTGGACACGGACCAGCGTGTCCAGGCTCAGTACCCGGCCGCCGCCGGGTGTCCCGCTCACTGCCGCCCCCGATCCCGGCCGGAACCGTCGGTCGGAGGAACCCCCACGTCACTCGTCCCTCCGACCCGAGGGGCCCCCACGCCCCAGGTTCCCGAGGCCTGACCGCCGACCCGAGGATCCCCCACACCCCACGACCCCGGAGCCTGACCTCCGAGCCGCGGAGCTCCCACACCCCACGACTCCGGAGCCTGACCTCCGAGCCGAGGAGTCTCAGCACCCCACGCTTCCGGAGCCTGACCTCCGAGCCGAGGAGTCTCAGCGGTCCACGAGCCCGGAGCCTGACCTCCGGGCCGCGAACCAGTTCCCGCACCCCACGCTTCCGAAGTCCGGTCTCCGGGCCGCGGAGTTTCCGCGTTCCACGGTTCCGGAGACTGATCCCCGGGCCGCGGAGCAATCCCCGCACCCCACGCTTCCGGAGTGCGACCTCCGGGCCGTGGAGTTTCCGCGTTCCACGAGCCCGGAGCCTGACCTCCTAGTCGTGGAGCCCCCACGCCCCATGACTGTCGAGCTTGTGCGTCGAGTGGCGGGACCCCCCTGGATCCCGCCTCCCGACCGTGCTCATGGGCCTGGGGGCCGGCGGTGTCGGTGCCGCTCCCGGGTTCACCGGCTCGCTCGCCGTCGGGTCGAGAGGCCCCCACGCCCCCCGGTCCGTCGGCCCGCTCGTCGGGGGACGGGGTTCGGACGTCCGCCGAGCCCCCCGTTCCGCCGAGCGGCAGCGAGTGGTGTCCTTCCGGCTCGCCCTCCTCGTCCGGACCGTCCGCGGGACCGGGCTTGGGGCGGGCGCCCCAGCCGAGGTCGTTGCAGGGGCCGCAGTCGTGGCGGGGGGAGTCGGCCTTGCGGGGGAGCTCGGCCCAGACCAGCAGGCCGGGACCGTGTTCCTGGGCGCCCCAGGCGTGACAGAGGCCGTCTATGAGAAGCAATCCCCTCCCGTGCTCCTCCTCGGGCCGGACCGGCGACGGGTGTGGCTCACCCGGCGCGCAGCCCTCGTCACGCACGGCTATGCGCACCAGGTCGGCACCGTCGTGCAGCTCGCAGACTATGAGGCTGCTCGCGGTGTGCACGATGGCGTTGGTGACCAGTTCGGAGATCACCAGGACCGCCGTGTCGCAGATGTCCTCGCACACCGACCAGCCGGTCAACCGGGCCCTGGCCAGACGTCTCGCCTGTGCGGGGGAACCCGGATGGGCGGCCAGCTCGAAACGGAACCGGCGCTCGGCAGCGGCGGCCCCGTGGGGCGCTGCTCCCGCGGCGGCACCGAGGCCGAGGGGGCCTGCGGCGGCGTCTGTTCCTAAGGGCGCGGACGGAATCACGCTTGCCACTATCGCCCCGCCGTGAACACTTGGCAAGTGTCACTCTGAAAAATGCAGAGTGCGGTGTGACGGTGTGGACGGTCGTGGCACACTGCTCAACAGCACGTTGAGCGGCGCCAGTTGGGATCACCGGAGATCCGTACATATCCGTACAGATCTTCGAATAGGTCTTCGAATGGCGCCGCAGGGCTGTCAGCATGCTTCTGGCGTCGACCGGACCCGTCCGCGCCCGGCCGATCAAGGGACTCAGTGGAGGTGGAGCCGTGAGCGAACCGCGGTCCGCGCCGACGGTCGGCCAGGTCGTCCTCGGTCGCCGCCTGCTGGACCTGCGGGAACGTGCCGGACTCAAGCGCGAGGAGGCCGCCCGCGTCCTGCGCGTCGCCCCCGCCACCGTCCGCCGCATGGAGATGGCCGAGGTCTCGCTCAAGATCCCCTACCTCCAGCTGCTCCTGAAGTCCTACGGCGTCTCCGACGAGGAGGCCGAGACCTTCGTCCTGCTGGCCGAGGAGGCCAACAAACCCGGCTGGTGGCAACGCTTCCACGACATCATGCCGGGCTGGTTCTCGATGTACGTCAGCCTGGAGGGCGCGGCCGGCCTGATCCGCTCCTACGATCCGCACTTCCTGCCCGGACTCCTGCAGACCGAGGACTACGCGCGCGGGGTGTTCACGTCGGGCGCCATAGGCCAGACCCAGCCCGAGGACATAGAGCGCCACGTCGCCCTGCGCATACAACGCCAGGATCTGCTCACCCGTCCCGACGCGCCCCGCTTCTGGGCCGTCTTCGACGAAACCGCGCTGCGCCGCCACGTCGGCGGCCCGGAGGTGATGCGTGCACAGATCGACAAGCTGCTCGACGCCACGAAGCTGCCCAATGTGACGCTGCAGGTCGCGCCCTTCTCCAACGGGCCGCACCCCGGCACGTTCGGGCCCTTCGTGCTGTTCCGATTTGCCATGTCAGAACTGCCGGACATGGTCTACAGCGAGTACCTGACCGGCGCCGTCTACCTGGACGCGCGCGCAGAGGTGGCGACCCATCTCGAGGTCATGGACCGCATGGCGGCGCAGGCCGCTACGGCACATCGCACGAAGGAGATCCTCCGGGATTTCCGCAAGGAGCTGTGAATGGATCGCATCAAGCCGCGCAAGCAGGTCTACAACGGCATGCCCGCGCGGGAGTTGGGAAGCGAGGGCTGGCACAAGCCGTGGAGCGGCGGGAACGGCGGCAACTGCCTGGAGGCGATGAAGCTCGCCGACGGCCGGATCGCCGTCCGCCAGTCCACCGACCCGGACGGACCGGCGCTGATCTACACCACCGACGAGATGACCGCCTTCATCGAGGGCGCCAAGGCGGGTGAGGCCGACTTCCTGCTGTCCTGAGACCGGTTCGCCGGCTCATTGAGTTTCGTCACCCGCCCACCGACAACCCCCCACCAACCCCCCGCAAGTCCCTTGGTACGGCACTGAGTTGATCACTAATCGCTACATCTTGCTATGGAGTCAGAACCACGACAGTATCCGTCGTGGCGCGTCCACCAGCCGACTGACGGCCACCACCGGGAACGGCGGTTGTTCCAGCCGGCCCGTCCCTAGGCTGAGCGCGTAGTAGATCTGCTCGATCGACGGCGGTCCGACCGCGAGATTGCGCCGGACCGCCTCCTCGGGCGACCGTTCCCCGGTCCGTACGAGATAGGCGGCCGCCATCGTCCCCGTACGGCCGACCCCCGCACCGCAGTGCACGAACACCCGCCCGGGCGCCTGCGCGACCACGTCCAGCAGTCGCCGCACCTGCTCCGGCCTCGGTGTCTGACCGTCCCGGACGGGAAGCCGTACGACATCCAGCCCCGCCTTGCCCGGTTCGGCGAGCTGGGCCGCGCTCAGGTCCTCCGCGCGCAGGTCGACGACCGTGGTGAAACCCGTCCCCGCGAGCTCCCGGTACCCGGCGGGCGACGGCGCCGCGCCCCGCCACAACCGCCCCTCGGTGTCCACGGGTTGGAAGTGATGGATGCCCTGCACGGTACGGGTCCCGGGCGGCGGCGGAGTCTCCGACCGCACCCAGTACGACAGCGCCAGCACGCCGAGCGCACCGGCCGCCCACAGAACGACGTAACCGAGCACGACCGCGAGCAGGATCCGCACCGCACGGCGTGGCAGGCGGGCCCCGGGCAGGGCGGATCGGGGCGGGGGAACGAGGGCGACAGCCATGGGCGACCCGGGGGGCTAGGGGACGGGGGCGCTTTGGCATGGTAACCCGAGTGGGTGAGGGGTGAGTTGTCCGTGTACGTACGGGTGTGCGGGGTGAGCTGGGGATACGGATCGGGTGCGGGCCCAGGTCCGGGCCCGGGTCCGGGTCCGGGCTCAGGCTCGGGCGGCGGGCGCGGGCCGGCTCAGTCGTCGTCCGCGTCCGCGTCTCCGATGCCGACCACCGTGAGATGGGCGCGGTCGAGGGTCGTGTCCTCAAGGCAGCCGCGCAGCCGCATCCGGTCGTGCTCGGTGAGCGCGGGCCGTACCACCCCGGCGTACACGCCGTCGCCCAGGTCGCCCAGGGTCGCGTGGTTCAGCGGTACGGACGTGGCGTCCCGGCAGCGCTCCCACACCTGCTGCGCGGCGAGCGTCCGGCGTTCGGCGGTCATGCCGCTGCCGCGCATGTCGACCTGGAGCAGTACGGAGGTCGCCTCGTTGTCGTTCTCGTGCTGCTCCCGGGTCTGGGTGAGGTCGGCGAGCCCGACGACGAGCCCGGCGAGCAGGGCCGCCCCGACGACGGCGACGGCGGCCACGCGCGCGGTGTAGCCCTTGGAACGCCGGCCGCCCAGCGCGGGCCGGTCCTCCAGCTCACCCACCGTGCCCGGAGCCGGTGCGGTGAGGACGGTGAGCCGTCCCGCGAGCCGCCGCTCGGCCGGACGACCGGTCGCGGACGCGATCCGCTGCACCACCCAGGCGAGCCCGGACAGGAGCACACCGGTGACCATCAGGACGGGCACGAAGACGTACGTCCGGTCGGCGGTGTCCTCCAGCCAGCGGAACCGGGCGCTCTCCCGCTCCACGGGCGCCTGCCGCAGCCGTACCAACACGTCTTCCTGACGGCTCGTCAACTCCCGTTGCTGCTCGGCGCTTTCCTTGACCCGCTCCTCGATCCGGGCCAGCCGCCCGAGCAACACGATGCCGAGCAGCATCACTTCGACGACCAGCAGCAGGATCCCGCACAGGATGGCCCGCTGCCACTGCCAGCGGTACAGGTACACGACGAGATAGGTCCCGGCCCCGGCGGCGGCGAGGCTCCCGAAGAGATACGCGATCCGTCTCATCGTCCGTCCCCTGTTCGTACGTCGCCGGTGGTGCCGTCCACGGAGACGCGCGACCCCGGCGGGAAGCGCCGTACCGCATCGGCCGCGCCGACGACGGCGGGCAGCCTGAACTCCCGTGCCAGTACCGCGAGATGGGAGAGCGGGCTGCCGGTCTGCGCGACCAGGCCGGTGAGTTGGGGCAGCAGCGGCGCCAGTGCGGGGTCGAGGGTGCGTACGACGAGAACGGCGTCCGGCGGCCGGGGCCCGGTCCCGTCCCAGACCGTCCCGACGACCCGCCCACCGGACACGCCCCTGCCCTCACCGGCACCCTCGGTGCGCTCGGCGACCACCGTCCCCTCCGCCAACCGGAAGGCATCCGGCAACGGCGGCGACTCGGGCTGCGGCACGCGCGCGTGCAGATCCTCGGGCAGCGGGTCGCCGTCGAGCACGGCGGCCAGTTCCGGCCAGCGCAGCAGCCCCGCACGGTCCGGGGCCAGCCCCAGTCGCCGGGCGGCCTCCCGGACCAGCCGTACCTGCAGCTCCTGAACCCAACGGACGCGGAGGCGGAGGGCTTCGCGGGGCGGGAGGGAGGGAGTGGGGAAGAGCGGGGAGAGAAGGGAGACGGGTGGGGTGGGGCGCGCGGTGTGCGGGGGAGTGGCGGCGGTGGAGACGGTGACGGGGGCGGGTGCGAGGGAGGGGACGGCGAGGGGGGTGGGCGCGAGGGCCCGCGAGGTCGTGGGCAGGGAGGCCGACGGGGGCGTGGGCAGGGAGGCCGCTGGCGTAGGCGCGGCCGTCGGCGGCAACGGGCTGCCCGGATACCGGTTGAGGCCGTCGCCGGTGTTCGACGCGTCGCCCTGAGGCAACCGCCCACGTCCTCGGAGGGCCGGTGCCGTCAGGGCGAGGATCGTCGGGGACGCGGTGGGTGCCTGGTCGTCCGGAATGCCTCTGGCGCGGGTCTCCGCGAGGGCGGTCAGGGCGGCGCCCGCCGCGGTACGGGTCGTCGAGGGCTCGGGCTCGTGCAGGAGGGCGCCCGCGAGGGCCTCCTGCGCGTGCAGGGAGACCAGGACCGCGCGGGTCCAGCGGAGCTCGGCGGCCAGGTCGGGAGCGGGGAGCCCGGTGGGCGCCGGGATCTGGGCGAGGTGACGGTCGACGTCGGCGACGAGGTCCGCGGCCAG
This sequence comes from Streptomyces sp. NPDC092369, assembly GCF_044755245.1. Classification (NCBI taxonomy): domain Bacteria; kingdom Bacillati; phylum Actinomycetota; class Actinomycetes; order Kitasatosporales; family Streptomycetaceae; genus Streptomyces; species Streptomyces sp. NPDC092369. The sequence goes on along the minus strand of NZ_JBIVQP010000002.1, from coordinate 266,099 downwards.
GCCGGGCAGCGCGGTGGTCAGCCGGCCGACCCGCCAGGCCGCACCGAGCCGCCGCGCCCCCGGCGCGGGGTTGAGCAGCGCGAGCCACCGGTGCCGGGGCGCCGCCGCGCCGAGCAGGCGCAGGTCGGCCGCGGCCCATCCGCCGACGGTGGTGACCACCGGTACCGACCGCAGCAGCCGGCGCGGCGCACTGCCCGTGATGTCGAGCGCGGCGGTCAGCCCGCGGGTCATCGGCGTGACCCACAAGTCCTGCTCCAACGGCTGGAGTTGCTCCGGGAGCGTCTCCGCGACGGGCCCGGGCCCGAGCAACCGGGCCCCGCGCGGCGCCCGTACCGCCATCGCCGTGATGGGCCGACTCTGGAACAGCCACAGCCGCTCGGCCCGTTCACCGTCCACGCCCCTGTTCCTGCTCCCGGCCCCACTCTCGCTCCCGCGCCCGGCGAACCCGAACTCGATGTCCTGCGGACCCCCGAACACCTGCCGGGCGCGACGCGCGAGCCGTGCCAACTGGCGTAGTTCGGCGGGCGTGAGCAGCGCGTCGGCGGTCGGTGGCTCCGTACGCAGCAACCGCCCCCGCCGGCTCAACCAGTAGTTGGTTCCCGCCTGTTCACCGCTCACCAGGCTGTCCGGCCCGCCGCGCACCGCACTCACCAGCATCCGGTCGGCGCGTCCCTCCACGGGATCGGCGCCGAACATCACCCCGCCCACACGCGCCGCCAGCATCGGCTGCACGAGCACCGCCATGGGCGCGGTGGACCCGTCGGGCCGATGCGCCGAATCGAGCACGGTCTGCACCGCCGTACGGAAAGCGGGCCAGTCGCGCACGTCGAGCACGGAGTCGAACTGGCCTGCCAGGGACGACTCCTGCGTGTCCTCCTGTGGCGACGAGGACCGTACGACCAGGGGCAGCGCACCCGAGTCGGAGATGTCCTGCCAGGCCCGGCGCAGGGCGACCGTGTCGCCGTCCGCACCTTCGGGGATCACGAACCCGGGGAGCACGGGCAGTCCGGCCCGCGCCGCACGCGCGAGGTTCGCCGCCTTGGAACCGGCGAGTCGGGGCAACGCGGCGATGGGGTGATCGAGCGGGACGGCGGCCGGGCGGAACGCCCCCTCCGCCTCGCGCGCCTCGATCCGCTCCAGGGCCACCTCGCCCCGGGGACCGTCCCCGTCGCGCGCACCCTCTCCATGACGTTCGTCGAGCGTCGTCATCAACACCCTCCAGGACCGACCGCCAACAGGGGGGACGCGCGGGGGTGGCCCTGCGCCTGACGACGGAACGAAGGATGGGGGCGGGCCGGCGACCGGACCGCTCCGGCCCGACGACAACTCGCCTCCTACGCCGATGGTCCCACCGCCATTGCGATTCCAGACGCCGGGAAGCCACCTTCCCGCCTCCCGACGACGGATTTCGTGACCCGGGAGGAGAGCGGGCGCGGACGGCTCGTCCCCGGGTAGTACAAGCGGTCTCCTCCGGAGGTCCGAGCGGGGGCGTACGACATCTCGTCCGGCCGCAGGGGAATAGCGGGCCGCGCCTCGGTCGTGCCCTGCGGGGGCGACGGACGACTGCTCATTCGCCGGTTGTGACCCCCGTCGCCTCCCCCGGCGGCAGCACCCCGCACAGCGCCTCCAGAGCCGCCCCGTAAGCGTGCTCCGAGGGTGTCGCGTACCCGACGACCAAGCCGTCCCGGGTCGGCATGTCCGTGTCCGTGTCCGGGTGGCGGAAGGCGGCGAGGCCGTCCAGGGCGACGCCCTGCCAGGTGGCGGCCTTGAGGGCGGAGCGTTCCGTGCCGGGCGGCAGCCGCAGCACCGCGTGCAGTCCCGCCGCGACGCCGGTGACCTCGATGTGCGGGGCGTGCGCGGCGAGCGCCGCGACCAGGCGGTCACGCCGGCTCCGGTACCGCTGCCGCATCCGCCGCACATGACGGTCGTACGACCCCGACGACACGAAGTCGGCCAGGCTCAGCTGGTCGAGGACGCTCGCCCAGGCCTCGCGCTCGCCCTTGGCCGCGAGCACGCCCTCGACGTACCGCTCCGGCAGCACCATCCACCCCAGGCGCAGCGCCGGCGACAGGCTCTTGCTGACCGAACCGAGGAGGATCACCCGCTCCGGGTCGAGGCCCTGGAGCGCCCCGACGGGCTTGCGGTCGTAGCGGAACTCCCCGTCGTAGTCGTCCTCCAGCACCACCCCACCACGCGCGCGCGCCCAGTCGATCACCGCTGACCGCCGCTCCGCGTGCAGCGGACCACCGGTCGGGAACTGGTGCGAGGGCGTGAGCAAAACCGCCCGCTCCCGCTCCAACTCCTCGACGCACGCTCCGTGTTCATCGATCGACAGCGGTACGGTCCGCACGCCCGCCACCCCGAGCAGCGCCCGATGGAAGCCCAGACCGTACGCCTCCACCGCCAGCGGTCCGCGCAGCACCCCGCCGCCGCCCTGGCCGAACAGCAACCGCAGCCCGTGCGCGAAGCCGGAGCAGATCACGATCCGGTCGGGTGTCGTCCGTACGCCACGTACGCGTGCCAGGTATTCCGTGAGCGCCTCCCGCAGTTCGATCCGCCCGGCCGGGTCGCCGGGTCCGAACACCTCGTTCGGCGCCTGCTGGACGGCCCGCCGGTACGACGCGAGCCAGGCCGCACGCGGGAACGCCGACGCGTCGGGCGTGCCCTGCCGCAGGTCGTGCCGGGGCGCACGCGCGCGTGGAGGTGCCGTGACCGGGCCGTGCCCGGCGTGTCGCGGGGGTCGCGCCCGCTGTTCGCTCCGCAGTGGCCGGGCCCGCTCGGCGACCCGCGTGCCCGAGCCCTGGCGCGCGGTCAGCCACCCCTCCGCCACGAGCTCCGCGTACGCGTCCGCCACCGTGTTGCGGGCGACCCCGAGGTCCGCGGCGAGCGAGCGGTACGGCGGCAGCCGGGTGCCGGGGGCGAGCCGGCCGTCGCGCACGGCCGCGCGCAGCGCGTCGATGAGCGCGGCCCGCCGGCCGCCGCTCCCGGACAGCTCCAGGTGCAGATCGACCCCGATCCGCTCCGCCGAATTGACCCACGAATTCGCCATGGAAATGCACCCTACAGGGGGTCTTTGCGGCTCGTAGATTTGTCACATGACGACGAACACGAACGCGAAGGCGGACATGAACGTGAACACGAACGCCCAGGTCACCGACACCGTCACTCACACCGGCACCGACAGCGACACCGCATCTCGCATCGACCTCGCGAAGTCCGCCCCGAAGGTCTTCCGCGCGCTCATCGGCTTCGACGCCGCCGCCCGCGAGGGCCTCGACCCGGCCCTGGTCGAGCTGATCCAGATCCGCGCCTCGCACCTCAACCACTGCGCGTACTGCCTCCACATGCACACCAACGACGCCCGCAAGGCCGGCGAGAGCGAGGACCGGCTGCACATGGTCCCCGTCTGGCGCGAGGCCCGGCACTTCTTCACCGAGCGCGAGCAGGCCGCCCTCGCCCTCACGGAGGCGGTGACCCTGGTGGCCGACGGCGGCGTCCCGGACGACGTCTACGCGCAGGCCGCCGCCCAGTTCGACGAACAGGAACTGGCCCACGTGCTCTCCCTGATCCTCACGATCAACACGTGGAACCGGGTGGCGCTGTCGACGGCGAAGGTGGCGGGGACGGACACGCGGCGCTGAGCAGGTTCTGGGCGGGCGGGCCTTGCGGGAGTGTGGAGGTGGCTTGGGCGGCCTGGTCTTGCGGGATTGCAGAGGTGCCTTGGGCGGCCTGGTCTCGCGGGATTGAGAAGGTGCCTTGGGCGGCCCGGTCTCGCGGGATCGAGCAGGTGTCCTGGGCGGCCCGGTCTCGCGGGAGCGGGGTCCGCCTCTACACCGTCATCGGCCGGTCGTACGGCCCGATCGGCGCCGGCAGCCGCGAACTCCCCGTCAGATGGCGGTCGACGGCCGCCGCCACCGCCCGCCCCTCCGCGATCGCCCACACGATCAGCGACTGCCCGCGCGCCGCGTCCCCGGCGGCGAACACCCCGGGGACGTTCGTCGCGAAGCCGGCGTCCCGCGTGATCGTCCCGCGCGGATCCATCGCGAGGCCCAACTGGTCCACGAGCCCGTCCGTCCGGTCGGGCCCGGAGAAGCCCAGCGCGAGCAGCACGAGGTCGGCGGGCAGGGTCCGCCCGCTGTCCGCGACCGGCCGCCGCGCCGCGTCCACCTCGACGAGGTGCAGCGACCGCACATGCCCGCTCTCGTCGCCGGTGAAGCGGAGCGTGGACGCCGCGAACAGCCGCGCGTCCGCGTGCGCCGCCGGCGCCGTCCGCAGCTCCCCGGCCTCCTCGTGCGCGGCCGACAGCCGGTAGATCTTCGGATACGTCGGCCAGGGCTCGGCGTCCTCGTCTCGCTCGGCGCCCGGCTGGGCGTAGATGTCCAACTGGCTGACGGACGCGGCCCCTTCACGCACCGCGGTGCCCAGACAGTCGGCCCCCGTGTCACCGCCGCCGACGATGACGACGTGCTTCCCGGCGGCGGACATCGGGGAGTCGGCCAAGTCCCCCTCGCACACCCGGTTGGCCAGCGGCAGATACTCCATCGCCTGCTGGATCCCGGCCAACTCCCGCCCCGGCACCGGCAGTTCCCGCCACGCGGTCGCCCCCGTCGCGATCACCACGGCGTCGTACCGCGCCCGCAGCTCCGCCGCCCCCACATCCCGCCCGACCGCCGTCGACGTACGGAACTTCGTCCCCTCGGCCCGCATCTGCTCGATCCGCCGCTCCAGATGCCGCTTCTCCATCTTGAACTCCGGGATGCCGTACCGCATCAGCCCGCCGAGCCGGTCGTCCTTCTCGTACACGGCGACCGTGTGCCCCGCCCGGGTCAGCTGCTGCGCCGCGGCGAGACCGGTCGGCCCCGACCCGATCACCGCGACCGTCCGCCCGGACAACCGGTCCGGCGGCCGGGGCGGTGCGAGACCCAACTCCCAGGCCTGGTCCGCGATGGCGACCTCGACGTTCTTGATGGTGACCGCGGGCTGGTTGATGGCGAGCACGCACCCCGCCTCGCACGGCGCCGGGCACAACCGCCCCGTGAACTCCGGGAAGTTGTTCGTGGCGTGCAGCCGGTCCGCCGCGGCCCGCCAGTCGTCCCGGCTGACCAGGTCGTTCCACTCGGGGATCAGATTGCCGAGCGGACAGGAGTCGTGGCAGAACGGGATCCCGCAGTCCATGCAGCGATCGGCCTGCTTGTCGATGATGGGCAGCAGTGCTCCCGGGACGTACACCTCGTCCCAGTCCCGGACTCGCTCCTCGACCGGCCGGCGGGGCCAGTCTCTGCGAGGCGTGGTCATGAATCCCTTGGGATCGGCCATGGCCGTCTTCCTTGCGTCCGCATGCGACAGGCCGTGCGTCATCGGGCGGCACTCTTTCGGCCACGATACGGCCCATCGGCCACCCGCGCAGAGTGAACGGACGGCGCTTTCCGCCCCCTCTTCCCAGGCTTCTCCCAGCTCCCCGCCCGAAAGCTCTCAGCGCCCCCTCAGGTGAGCGCCAGCACATAGGAGACCGCCGCGCCGGACGAGGCGACCGTGCGCACGGTGTTCCACGTCGTCCACTCGCGCACATACGTCGGCCAGTACGTCGCCGCCTCCGGGGTGCCCGGCTCCAGCTTGAGCAGGGCGTCGTTGCGCGGCACGTTCGCCACCATGGTCACCCCGAACGTGCCGAACAGATACAGCGCGCTGCCCACCAGCAGCTCCACCGTCCCCTCGTCCGGCCACACCACGAACGTCACCACCGCGATCACCGCGCACAGCACCGCCGACCCGAGGAACACGAGCATGAACGGCGGCTGCACCGCGCACACGTTGATCGAGTTCATCGCGGCCACGCCCTGCGCCTTCGGCAACGCGGCCAGCGCCCTCATCACGAACGTGGAGAACCCACAGAAGACCCCGGCGACCAGCCCGGTTCCGAGCACCCCCAGCACCACCAGCACGAAGTACGGCCCATCGATCATCCGAACGTCAACTCCCCGTATCGGCCGAGCCCGAACCCGGCACCACCCGTCACCACCTCAAGTGAAGCCCCGCACCTCCCCGGTGACCATGCCCAAAGACCTCACGAACATAAGCGACCGTCCACCCCGACTCACCTGACTGCTGCCGACCTCCCCCAACCCTGAGGGCCTCACCCTGGGGGGCCTCCCCCCTTCCGTTACCGGCTTCATGGCTCGGCAACGGCGCCTCCGGCCTTCGGGTCCGGCATGACTTCCCCTCCTGTTGTTCATGATCCGGGGGGGGTGTCACCGGGCCCGGAGGCATCGACGGACCGCTGATGAGGGGCTTGAGCACCGGCTTCACCCGAGCCGGAAGAGCTCTCCGTAACGTGGATGTGGCAGCTCGATGCCCTGGCAGGCCGGACGAAAGGCGTGACCGGAGGGGCCTGCACGTGATCGACACCGGCGACATCGACGTCTTCCTTGGACTGGACGTCGGCAAGGGCGAACACCACGCCACCGCCGTCACCTCGGCCGGGAAGAAGGCCTTCGACAAGCGGCCGCACAATACCGAACCCAAACTTCGCGAGCTCTTCGCGAAACTTGAGGCCAAGCACGGAACGGTCCTGGTCGTGGTCGACCAGCCGGCCTCAATCGGGGCCCTGCCGCTGGCGGTTGCGAGAGCCATGGGCTGCCCCATCGCCTACCTGCCCGGACTGACGATGCGCCGGATCGCGGACCTCTACCCGGGCGAGGCCAAGACGGATGCACGGGACGCGTTCATCATCGCGGACGCCTCCCGGGCGATGCCTCACACGCTGCGCGCCATCGACGGCGAGGACGAGACGATCGCCGAGCTGGAGATGATCGTCGGCTTCAACGACGACCTGGCCGGCGAGGTCACCCGCGTCACGAACCGGCTGCACGGCCTGCTGACCCGGATCCATCCTTCGCTGGAGCGGGTGCTGGGGCCGCGGTTGCAATACCCGGCCGTCCTGGCCCTGCTGGAGCGATTCGGCTCACCGTCCCAGATCCGCAGGGCCGGCCGACGCCACCTCGTCACGTTGCTACGGCCGAAGGCGCCGAGGATGGCCCAGCGGCTGGTCGAGGAGATCTTTGCTGCCCTGGACGAGCAGACCGTCACTGTTCCGGGCACCGAGGCAGCCCCTTTGATCGTCCCGAGCCTGACCCGCTCGCTGACCGCCGTGCTTGACCAGCGCAAACTGCCGGCCGGGGGCGGATCGAGGAACTGCTGGAGACCCACCCTCTTTCGAAGGTCCTGACGTCCATGCCGGGCATCGGCATCAGGACCGGCGCGCGGATCCTGATCGAGGTTGGCGACGGCAGCACCTTCCCGACCGCCGGCCACCTCGCCGCCTATGCGGGCCTCGCCCCGGCGACCCGCAACTCATGCTCCGCGACGGCACCTTCTACGAACCCCGACCCGCCGCAGCCACGTGAGGAGTTCAGACCGCTCGATCAGTCCTCCGGCCGAAGCCTCTGACGAGCCGCCTCAAGCCGCTCGTCATAGTCGGATGCGAACAGCCCAGGAAGCGTCTTATCGAGCGTTCCGGCGATCCTATGGATCGGCGCCCAGACCGCCGCATCGTCGACAACCTGGCCGAGGTCCGTCATCTGGAGCTTCTCCAGCCAGTGCGAAAACACCAGTGCCTCGTCACCCGTCAGCTTGATCGTGACCTGGCCATCACTCATGCCCACCCCTACGGCTCAGCCCGCCCTCGACCACACGAACCTAGTGGCCTTCGGCCTTGACCAAACACATGGGGGCACCCTTCCGCCCCCGCCATCCCCCTCCCTCACCCGGGGGCACACCGGCATGGTCAGCCGACCGCCCCCTCCGCCCGCCACCCCAGCAGCACGTCCTCCACCGCCGCCCCGATCCGCCGCCGCGCCTCGTGCCGGGCCACCCCGCTCATCAGCAACTGGTCGTACGGCGTGTCCACGTGCCGTACCGATGCCACGACCGCCGAGACCACCGCCCCCTCGGACAGTGCCCGCCCCGCCGCACTCCGGCCCACCCGCCCGCTGCCCCGTGCCGACGCGTGCCCGGCGATCTCCCGCGCCCGCTCCGCCGGACATCCGGGAAACAGCCGCCGTATCTCCGCCGCGAACGCCTCCGCGAACCGCACGTCCTCGGCCGACCGCCGCCGCGCGTCCCGTATCCGGCGCCGTCGTCGTGCCTCCGCGTCCGCCAGGCACCGCTGCTCGGCCCGGGCGAGCCCCGCCTCCTCGACCAGGACGCCCTGCCGCTCGTACCGGCTCTTGCGCCGGTTGAACCGCACCACGACCGCCGAAAGACCGCTCTCCTCCCGCGACCGGCGCGTCAGCGCGGTGTCGCCGCGCGGCAGGAACACCAGATGCGCGAGGTCGGCACAGTCCAGACACCTCGGCGCGCCCTCCTCCAGCACCAGCAGCGCCAACGGCCCCGCCTGACACTCCGCGCAGTACCGTCTCCTGAGCGGCTGAATGACGAGAAGTCCGGTGCGATGCGGGGGAGTTGCGAGGCGCGCCATACGTATGTCATTCCCTCTGGCCGGTCCACGACCCCGCCCTGGGGGCCCGTGCCCCCAACTCCGGCCGTGGGGCCCCGCACCCTACCCATCGCCTGGCGCATCATGGGCCGTGTGCGACTCGAAGCGATCACCTGGGACCGGCTCGGCGACCTCCTCGCCGAGCGCCTGCTCGACCTGAAGCCGGCCGACGGCAGCCCCTGGCCGCGAATCGCCTTCGACGGCGCCCCGGCGGCCCGGCCGGGAGAACTCGCCGAACGCGTGGGCCAGGCACTGCGCATCCACGGCCGCCCCTCGCTCACCGTCGGCACGGAGGGCTTCCTGCGCCCGGCCTCGCTGCGCCTTGAGTACGGCCGCCACGACGTGGAGGCCTACTACGACGGCTGGTTCGACACCGGCGCCCTGTGGCGCGAGGTCTTCGGCCCCCTCGAACCCGGCGGCGACGGACGCGTCCTGCCCGACCTGTGGGACCCGGTCACCGATCGTGCCACCCGCAGCCCTCACGTCCAACTCCCGCCAGGTGGCTTCCTGTTGCTGCACGGCCCCCTCCTGCTGCGCCATTGGTTCCCCTTCGACCTGACCGTCCATGTCCTCCTCACCCCCGGTGCCCTGCGCCGCCGCACCCCCGAAGCCGACCACTGGACCCTCCCCGCCTACGAGCGCTACACCGACGAGACCGACCCCGCCACCACCGCCGACGTCCTGGTCCGCGCCGACGACCCGCGCCATCCGGCATGGAGCGCATGAACGGCCGAACCGTTGAGCGGCCCGAACCGTCGTTGTGCGGTCGCCCGGGCGCATCTCTTTTAAATGCACGTGCATATAAGTACGCTGACGTCATGACGATCTCCTTCGACGAACCGGTCCGCGCCCTCCTCGACGGCAAGAACTTCGCCGGCATCGCCACCCTCGGCCCCGACGGCGCCCCGCAGAACTCCGTGGTCTGGATCAAACGCGAGGGCGACACCGTCCTCTTCTCCTCCACCGACGGGCGTCAGAAGGTGCGCAACCTCCGCCGCGACCCCCGTGTCAGCGTCTCGGTCTTCGACCTCGCCGACCCCTACACATCGGTCGAGATCCGCGGCACCGCCGAGATCCTTCCGGACCCGGACAAGCGCCTCCCGTACGAGCTCTCGCGCAAGTACCTCGGCATCGACCCGCCCGCCGAGAAGGGCGACGAGGTCCGCGTGATCATCCGCGTCATCCCGACGAAGATCGTGGGCTTCTCGGTCTGAACGCCACCTTGCCTCTGCGCCCGCGCCTGCCGCTGTGCTCGCGCCCGCCCCTGCCTGTACGCCCGCACGGTTCGGCTCCGCCGTTACCGCCCGGTTCCGGGTGCGTCCGTCCTCTCGCGCGGCGAGAATGTAGGGCGCCGGGACCAGCGGTACCCCCCGTGCCGCGCCGGCCGCCCGGCATCAGGAGGTACTCCATGACCACCGCCGGAGACATCATGCACCGGGGCGCCCAGTGGATCCCCGCCCACGAGACGCTGGACCGCGCGGCCCAGCTGATGCGTGAGCTGAACGTCGGAGCCCTGCCCATCAGCGACGCGAACGAGCGGCTCTGCGGCATCCTCACCGACCGGGACATCGTCGTCGGCTGTGTGGCCATGGGCCACGACCCGGCCAAGATCACCGCAGGCGAGATGGCCCAGGGCACCCCCCGCTGGATCGACTCGGGCGCCGACGTCGGCGACGTGCTCGAGGAGATGCAGAGCCACCAGATCCGCCGGCTCCCCGTCATCGAGAACAAGCGTCTGGTCGGCATGATCAGCGAGGCCGACCTCGCCCAGCATCTGACGGAGGAGCAGATCGCCTCCTGGGCGGAGAGCGTCTACGCCAGGACCGGACCCCGCTGACCCACCCCGCTGACCCACCCCGCGGCGACCGTGCGCCTCGGAACCGGCCCCCTCAGAGCCAGCCGTTGCGCCGGAAGCCGCGGTACAGCACCAGGCACGACACCGATATCACGCCTATGACCAGGGGGTACCCGAACCTCCAGTGCAGCTCCGGCATGTGATCGAAGTTCATGCCGTACACCCCGCAGACCATCGTCGGGACCGCGATCACCGCGGCCCAGGCGGTGATCTTGCGCATGTCCTCGTTCTGCGCGACCGTCACCTGCGCGAGGTGGGCCTGCAGGATCGAGTTGAGCAGCTCGTCGAAGGAGGCGATCTGCTCCTTCGCTCGCATGAGGTGGTCGAAGACGTCCCTGAAGTAGGCCTGTATCTCCGGGTCGACCACCCGGATCGGCCGGGTGGCGAGATCCTCGATCGGCCGGGCGAGCGGGACCACCGCCCGCTTCAGCTCCAGCAGTTCGCGCTTCATCTGGTAGATCCGCCCGGGGTCGGCCCGCGCGCCGTTCTCCGCGAACACGTCCGTCTCGACCTGGTCGATGTCCCCCTGGACGGAGTCCGTGACGCTCAGATAATCGTCGACCACGTGGTCGGCGATCGCGTGCAGCACCGCCGCGGGCCCCTTGGCGAGCTGCTGCGGACTGGCCTCCAGCTCCTCGCGCAGCGGGCCCAGCGAGCCGTGCCGGCCGTGCCGCACGGTGATCACGAAGTCCTCGCCGACGAAGACCATGATCTCGCCGGTGTCCACCACCTCGCTCGTCGCCGTCAGCTTCTCGTGCTCGACGTAACAGACCGTCTTGAACACCGCGAACAGCGTCTCGCCGTAGCGCTCCAGCTTCGGGCGCTGATGGGCCTCGACCGCGTCCTCGACGGCCAGCGGGTGCAGGTCGAAGAGCTCGGCGATGCCGGCGAACTCCTGGTCCGTCGGCTCGTGCAGCCCCAGCCACACGAATCCGTCGCGCTGCTTGCGCACCTGCTCCACCGTGTCGACCAGATCCTTGCCGACCGGCACCCGCTCGCCGTCCCGGTACGTCACGCAGTTCACCACCGAGGAGCCCAGCGGAGACCGGGCATGGTGGCTCAGGTCGACGCGTGGGCGCCGTCGAGCCAGCCGTGCCACCTTGCGGAGGCCGCCGACCCCGCCGAGGCTCGTGACCCTCCGCAGATTCCCTGCCATGGACATTCGGATCTCCTTGCGTGGATCTCCCGGATCTGACGCACGGAACGACGGCCCGCGCCGCGTTCCTCCGCCTTGGTCGGCCAGTTTGCCAGGTCGGCGTGAGGGGCGGGTAAGCCTGTGGAAACAGAATGTTCCGCTTTGTTCCCGCCTGTGGACGAAGGGTTTCGCCGCGTCGCCCGCTTCCGCCGAGCCGGGCAACTGGGATGATCGCGGCATGACGCGAACCGAGGGATATCTCCTCAACAACCGGCAGTCCGAGGCCCAGGAGCGCTTCGACGCCTTCGCCACCCTCTTCGACCCCACGACCTTCCGCCACCTCGAGCGGTTCGGCATCGGACCCGGTTGGCGCTGCTGGGAGGTCGGTGCCGGCGGCACCTCCGTGGTGTCCTGGCTGGCGAAGAAGGTCGGCCCCACCGGCAAGGTCGTCGCGACCGACATCGACACCTCCCGGCTGACCCCGGCCGCCCGCCCGCCGGTGGCGGTCCGCGTCCACGACGTAGGCGCCGAGGAACCCCCGGGGGAGGGCTTCGACCTGGTGCACGCCCGGCTCGTCCTGGTCCATGTACCGGACCGGGAACGGGCGTTGGAGTCGATGATCAAGGCCCTGCGACCCGGCGGCCACCTCCTGATCGAGGACGCCGACCCCGCCCTGCAGCCCCTGACCAGCCCCGACGAGCACGGTCCCGAAGAGCGGCTCGCCAACCGGCTGCGGCAGGGCTTCCGCGAACTCCTCGCCGAGCGGGGCGCCGACCTCTCCTACGGCCGCACACTCCCGCGGCTGCTCCGCGAGGCCGGACTGCGCCGCGTCGAGGCTGACGCCTACTTCCCGGTCGCCTCACCCGCCTGCACGGCCCTCGAATCCGCGACGATCCGCCAGATCCGCGAGCAACTCGTCACCGCAGGCATCGCGACCGACGAGGACATCGACCGCCACCTGGCAAACATCGCGGCCGGCGACATGGACCTGGCCACGGCCCCGATGATCTCGGCGTGGGGGCGCAAGGCGTAGGGAGGGGAGGGGAGTTGGGCGGTCGCTGGATCCGCCCGCACCCTCACCGCCTGGGCCAGGCGGCCCTGGCCACGCTGGCTCGGCTTCGCCGGTCTTGACCGCGCCGCCTTGGCTCCACTCGTCTTGACCGTGCGGGCTCGGCTTCGCCGGTCCAGGCCTGCTTGGCTTGGCTCCGCCTATCTTGACCGCGCTGGCTCGGCTCCGCCGGTCTTGACCGTGCCGCCTTGGCTCCGCCTGTCTTGACCGCGCTGGCTCGGCTCCGCCAGTCCTGGCCTCGATGCCTCAGCTCCGCCAGCCCCCGACTGGCTCCTCGGCTCCGCCGGCCCCCGCCTGCCTCCTGAGCTCCGCCGACCCCCGCCTGCCTCCTAAGCTCCGCCGACCCCCACTTCACCCCCTTACCCTCGCCCGCCCTCACCTCGCCCAGGCGGTCGGCCGCCCACCCGTTCGACCGCCAGCGCTCCCGCACGGCACCCCTCGCGCGCCGCGTCCTCGGGCTCGGCGCCCGTGAGCAGCGCGGCGAGGAACGCGCCGGTGAAGGCGTCCCCGGCCCCGGTTGTGTCCCGGGGCGTGGCCGGGGTCGCGGGAACGTGGGCGCGCACCGCTCCGGCGCGGGCGACCAACGCGCCCTCCGCGCCCTGCTTGGCGATCACCAGCGGGGCGTACCGACTCAGTTTCGCCGCCGCGTCGGCCGGGTCGGGCAGCCCCGTGAGCAGGCAGGCCTCGTCCCGGCTGGGCAGCAGGACGTCCACTCCGGCGACGAGTTCCAGGAAACGGTCGACGCCCAACTCCGTGAGGAAGCCCGCCGACGCGGGGTCCAGGCTCACCGGCACACCACGCGCGCGTGCCGACGCCAGCGCCACCGAGACCAGTGCGCGGCTCGGCTCGGAGAACAGCAGGTAGCCCGACAGGTGCAGCCGGGCCACACCGTCGAGCAGCGCGTCCGACCAGTCGCCGGGATCCAGACGCAGCGAGGCGCCGCTGTCCGTGAGGAACGTCCGCTCGGCGGAAGCACCCGTGTCGACCAGGCAGATCACCGTCCCGGTCGGCGCCTCCTCGTCGACGACGAGCCGGGGCCGTACGCCGCTCGCGGTCAGTTCCCGCTCGTGCCAGGAGGCCGCGTCCGTGCCCACCCGTCCGAGCAGTCGTACCTCGGGGCAGCCCCAATGCGCGGCCCAGCAGGCCACGTTGGCGCCCGCCCCGCCCGCCACCGTCCGGATCTCGGCCGCCGTGTCCGTCCCCGCGGCCAGTGGCCCCCAGTGGCGGGCGACGACGTCCGTGACGACGTCCCCGACCACCAGCAGCGCCCCGCCGGGTGCCGTGGTCACGCCGCGGCCCGGGCCGCCGCGATCCGCGCCGCCAGCCGTACGTTGCCGCGGACCGCGGCCAGGTTCGCGGTCAGCGAGGCACCGTCGGTGTGCTCGACCAGGTAGCCGAGCAGGAACGGTGTGACGGCCTGGCCGGTGATGCCCTCCGCCTCGCACGCGTGCAGCGCGTCGGCGAGCACACGCGCGTGGAGTTCGGGATCGAGCTGCTCGTCCTCGGGCACGGGGTTGGCGACGATCAGCGCCGACTCGGGCCCGTCGAGCGCGTCCTGCGCCCGCATGACCGCAGCGACCTGCTCGGGGCTGTCCAGCGTCCAGTCCACCGGATGTCCCGAGTCCGACAGATAGAAGCCGGGGAAGCGGTCGGTGCCGTACCCGGCCACCGCGACGCCCAGCGTCTCCAGCCGTTGCAGGGTCGCCGGCACGTCCAGGATCGACTTCACGCCGGCGCACACCACCGTGATCCGTGTCCGCGCCAGCAACCCCAGGTCGGCCGACTCGTCCTGCGTGACCGTCCACTCCCGGTGCACACCGCCGAGACCGCCCGTCGCGAACACCCGCACACCCGCGAGGGCCGCCAGGAGTGCCGTCGCCGACACGGTAGTCGCGCCGCTCGCCCCGGACGCCACCGCGAGCGGCAGGTCCCGATGGCCCAGCTTGCGGATCCCGTCCTCGTTGGCGACCCGCTCCAGTTGCTCCTTGTCGAGCCCGACCCGGGGCTGCCCGTCCAGCACCGCGATCGTCGCGGGAACGGCCCCCTCCCGCCGTACGACGTCCTCCAGCTCCAGCGCCACCTGCAGATTGCGCGGACGCGGCAGCCCGTGCGCGATGATCGTGGACTCCAGGGCCACCACGGGTCGACGCGCGTCGATCGCCGCCCGCACTTCTTCGGACACCACCAGCACCACGCGCCTCACTCCTGTCATCGGTTCTTCCCTCATCTCTGGCAGCCGACAGAGCCGGTCAAACACTTGCGGCCTGTGGGAGACGACACCAGCCTGAGGGGCATGACGGACAACACGACACGTCTCGACCACGTGGTCCTGTGGGTGACCGACCCGGTGGCCTCGGCCGACTTCTACGACAAGGCGGTCGGCCTGCGCCCCGTGCGGCTCACCGAGTTCACGGAGGGCAGCATCCCGTTCCCCTCCGTACGACTGAACGACGAGACCATCATCGACCTCATGCCCCACTCCATGGCGGAGCGGATGAAGATGCTCCCCGGCGCCGCCGACAGCTCGGGCCACCCCGTCAACCACGTCTGCCTGGCCCTGCCCGCCGAGCACTTCGACACCCTCCGCGACCGCCTGGAGGAACGCGCCGTCCCCGTCTCGAAGATCTCCTACGACTCCTTCGGCGCCCGCGGCAACGCCACCCGCAGCTTCTACTTCCGCGACCCGGACGGGAACGTCTTCGAAGCCCGGCACTACGACTAGCGGCGGCCACGGACAACAGCCTCAGGCAGCGCCACTGAAAAGGGTGCCCACGCGCGCGTGGGCACCCTTCCTTTTCACGGCCTCAGACGGGCCGTACGCCCCGCAGCGCCCCGTGCGGATCGAGCACGTACTTGCGGCTGGCGCCCTGGTCGAACTCGGCGTAGCCGCGCGGTGCGTCGTCCAGGCCGACGACGGTCGCGTTGACCGCCTTGGCGATGTGCACGCGCCCGTGCCGGATGGCCTGCATCAGGCTCCGGTTGTACTTCATCACCGGGCACTGACCGGTGGTGAACCGGTGGCTCTTGGCCCAGCCGAGGCCGAGCCGCACCTTCAGCGTCCCGGACTTCGCGTCCTCGTCGACCCCGCCGGGGTCATCGGTGACGTACAGCCCGGGGATGCCCAGCGCACCGCCCGCGCGCGTGATGCCCATCAGCGAGTTCAGCACCGTCGCCGGTGCCTCCGGAGCGTCCGGACCGTGGGCCCGTGCCTCGAAGCCGACCGCGTCGACCGCGGCGTCCACCTCGGGCTCCCCGAGGATCTGCGCGATCTGCTCCTCGATGTTGCCCTGCGCGACATCGACGGTCTCACAGCCGAAACTCCGCGCCTGGGCGAGGCGTTCGGCGTTGAGGTCGCCGACGATGACGACGGCGGCGCCCAGGAGCTGCGCCGACGCGGCCGCCGCCAGACCCACCGGGCCGGCCCCGGCGACGTACACCGTCGAGCCGACGCCGGCGCCCGAGGACACCACACCGTGGAAACCGGTCGGGAAGATGTCCGACAGCATGGTGAGGTCGAGCAGCTTCTCGCGCGCCTCGTCCCGGTCCGGGAACCTCAGCAGGTTGAAGTCCGCGTACGGGACCATGGCGTACTCGGCCTGGCCGCCGACCCAGCCGCCCATGTCGACATACCCGTAAGCCGCCCCGGGGCGGGCCGGGTTGACGTTCAGGCAGATGCCTGTCTTGCCCTCCTTGCAGTTGCGGCAGCGGCCGCAGGCGATGTTGAACGGTACGGAGACGATGTCGCCGACGTCGATGAACTCGACGTCCGGACCCCGTTCGACGACCTCTCCGGTGATCTCGTGTCCGAGGACCAGCCCTTCGGGCGCGGTCGTCCGCCCGCGCACCATGTGCTGGTCGCTTCCGCAGATGTTGCTGGCGAGCACCTTGAGGATCACTCCGTGCCGGCATTTGCGGCCGACGTTGTCCGGTGCGACCCCGGGCCCGTCCTGGAGTTCAAGCGTCGGGTAGTCGATGGTCCTGACCTCCACCGCACCCGGCTTGAGATATGCGACTGCCCTGTTTCCGCTCATGCGTGATCGCCGTCCCTTCGGCTCCGAGTTCGCGGATGCCCGTGGCTGTACGCACGGCGGAGTCTGCTACCGCCCCCGGCTTCCGACCACCCCTCGCGCGGTCTGTCCCGCACCCTTCTCAAAACAGCGGTCCGGACGGCGGTCCCGGCGGTCTCAGAACAGCGGCTGGGGCAGGACGCCCTCCAGTGCGAGCAGTTGCCGCTTGGTCTCCAGGCCGCCCCCGAAGCCCCCGATGCCGCCGTCGCTCTCCACGACCCGGTGACAGGGCACGACGATGGGCAGTGGGTTGGAGCCCATCGCCGTGCCCACCGCCTGGGCCGCGCCCGGCTGCCCCACCCGCCGGGCCAGATCCCCGTAGCCGACGACGTGACCGAACTTGACGCCGGCCGCCAGCTCGCGCAGCACCTGGCGGTTGAAGCCGGAGATCAGCGACCAGTCCAACGGCAGCTCGAAGTCGTGCCGCTCGCCCGCGAAGTACGCCTCGAACTGGGCTATCGCCTCGGCCAGCAGCGGGGAGTCCGGATCCTCCACGGGCTCGCTGCCGAGCCGCGACGCGAGTCGACCGAGCGCATGGTCCCGCACCGCGTCCGTGGCGTGGAAGACCACGTTGACCAGGCCCTCCCGGGTCGCGGCCAGCAGCAGCGGCCCGATCCCGGAGTCGACCACCGCCCACACGACCTGCTGCTCGTACTGCCCATGGCTGTCCATGCGCCCCACCGTACGACCCGCCACTGACAACGCCCGGGGAGCGGACGCCGGGCCGGTGCCGGCTCCCCGGGGCCGGACCGGACTCACCGCTCGCGCAGGGCCGCCCGGACCACGTCCGGCTTGTTGCTGATGACGCCGTCGACGCCGTAGCCGGTCACTCGCAGGGCGGTCGCCGCGTCGTCGACGGTCCAGGCGAGGACCGCGAGCGGTCTGCCGTGCGGCCCGGTGAGCGCGTGGGCGGCGGAGACGTAGTCGGTCGAGATCGAGGCGTACGAGGGGTTGATCCCGTCGGTGAAGGCCGCGTACTCGGGAAGGTCCGCCACCGGAGGCGTCCCGAGGAAGGCCGTGCCGACGCCGGGGGCGAGGTCGTGGACGAGCCTGAGGCTGTCCGCGCTGAAGCTCTGCACGATCAGCCGGCCGTCCGGATACGGCCGATCGAGCCGGCCCTCGTTGCCGAGGAGCTTCAGAATCTGCTGCTCGATCCCGGGGTACAGCTCCGGATTCTTGATCTCCAGGAGCAGGTTCTGGCCGTTGTCCTCCACCCTGCGCATGTACTCATCGAGGGTGGGCACGCGCACCCCTGCGAAACGGGGGGCGAACCAGCTCCCCGCGTCCAGGCGGGCGATCTCCGCCGCGGTGAAGTCCTTCACCTTCCACGGAGAGCGGCCGGGGAAGACCTCCTCCACGTCGGTCGTGCGCCGCAGGCTGTCGTCGTGGATCACGACGAGTGCGCCGTCCTTCGTGCGCTGGACGTCGTTCTCGACCCAGTCGACGCCCAGCCCGGCCGCGGCGTCGACGGCGGCCAGGGTGTTCTCCGGCGCCAGGGCGGAGGCACCGCGGTGGGCGACGACCGAGGGCGGCTCGCCGACAACGCGCGCCCGGGCGTCGGAGGTGGGCAGCAGCAGGGCGGTGGCCCCCAGGAGCGCGGCGGCGAAAGCGGCGACTACGCGCGCGTACATGCGTACTCCTCGCGTCGGGAGATCACGGACGGATCAACTGTGACAGCAGAGGGTGATGAGCGGTGCGATGCACAATGACCACACATTGAACGGAGTTGTCCAAGCCCGCTCACCAGGGCCGCACAACTGGGGCAAGGGCGTGTTTCTTTGCCGGAAAATCGTTCGACCATTCCGGTGGGGGTCATACTCTCTGCGTCAACCCTGGCCGCTCGGGCGGTCCTGGGAGGGGGCGCATTTCGGGGACTCAGCGACACCAAGAGGGCGGGAAGGACAGCCGCGCATGCAAGGCACGGTCGACGGTTTCAGGTACGGACTCGTCACACCGCTGGTGGCCTATCTCATGGCCTGCCTGGGCGGGGCTCTGGGCCTTCGCTGCACCACCAGATCCATGAGCGTCCAGGGCTCCTGGCGCCCCGGCTGGCTCGCCCTCGGCTCGGCGGCCATCGGCTCCGGCATATGGACCATGCACTTCGTCGCCATGATGGGCTTCACGGTCGAACAGGCGCCGATCCACTACGACAAGCCGATGACGTTCGCCAGCCTCGCCGTCGCCGTCTTCATGGTGGGCGTCGGGATCTTCATAGTCGGCTACAAGGGCGCGTCCGGAGCGGCCCTGTTCACCGGCGGCACCATCACCGGTCTGGGCATCGCCTCCATGCACTACCTGGGCATGGCCGGCATGCGCCTGGACGGAACCCTCCGGTACAACACCCTCACCGTCGCCGCCTCGGTCGTCGTCGCGATGGCCGCCGCCACCGCCGCGCTCTGGGCGGCCGGACAGGTCAAGGGCATCCTGTGGAGCGTGGGCGCCAGTCTCGTCATGGGGCTCGCCGTCACCGGCATGCACTACATGGGCATGGCCGCCCTCAGCGTCCACCTGCACAGCACGGGTGACCCCACCACCGGCGACTCGACCACGGGCCTGCTCGCCCTCATGCTGGTCGGTCCGCTGGCCTTCCTGCTGCTGGCCGGCGTGGTCGTGCTGTTCGACCCGCTGATGGTCGCCAAACCCGACCGGACCCCCGTCGAGCACAAGCCGGGCGTGCCGGCCCACCCCCACCCCGACATCCACCACCGGGGTCACCACTCGTCGCCGCGCATCCGCCGCCACATGAGCGAGCGCGGCTCACGCACCCCGCAGAACCGCTGATCCGACCGCGTTGTCAGTGGCGGGTCGTACGGTTGGTGTCATGCGGCCCGTTTCCAACATCGAACGCACGGTGGCGCCCTTCGAGGTCGTCAGCTCCTACCAGCCCAGCGGTGACCAGCCGGCGGCCATCGCCGAGCTGGCCAAGCGCGTGGAGGCCGGCGAGAGGGACGTCGTCCTGCTCGGCGCGACCGGCACCGGCAAGTCCGCCACCACCGCGTGGATGATCGAGAAGCTCCAGCGCCCCACCCTCGTGATGGCGCCGAACAAGACCCTGGCCGCCCAGCTGGCCAACGAGTTCCGCGAGCTGCTGCCGAACAACGCCGTCGAGTACTTCGTCTCGTACTACGACTACTACCAGCCCGAGGCCTACGTCCCCCAGTCGGACACCTATATCGAAAAGGACTCCTCGATCAACGAGGAGGTGGAGCGGCTGCGCCACTCCGCGACCAACTCGCTGCTCACCCGCCGCGACGTCGTCGTGGTCGCCTCGGTCTCCTGCATCTACGGCCTCGGTACTCCGCAGGAGTACGTGGACCGCATGGTCCCCCTCAAGGTCGGCGACGAGATCGACCGCGACCAGCTGCTGCGCCGTTTCGTGGACATCCAGTACACGCGCAACGACCTGGCCTTCACCCGAGGCACCTTCCGCGTCCGCGGCGACACCATCGAGATCTTCCCGGTCTACGAGGAACTGGCCGTCCGCATCGAGATGTTCGGCGACGAGATCGAGGCCCTGTCCACGCTCCACCCGCTCACCGGCGAGATCATCAGCGACGACGAGCACCTCTACGTGTTCCCGGCCTCCCACTACATCGCAGGCCCCGAGCGCCTGGAGCGGGCCGCCAACGACATCGAGAAGGAGCTCGGGGAGCGGCTGACCGAGCTGGAGAAGCAAGGCAAGCTTCTGGAGGCCCAGCGCCTGCGCATGCGCACGACCTACGACCTGGAGATGCTCCGCCAGATCGGCTCCTGCTCCGGCGTCGAGAACTACTCGATGCACTTCGACGGCCGTGAGCCCGGCTCCCCGCCCAACACCCTGATCGACTACTTCCCGGACGACTTCCTGCTCGTCATCGACGAGTCGCACAACACGGTCCCGCAGATCGGTGCCATGTACGAGGGCGACGCCTCCCGCAAGCGCACCCTCGTCGACCACGGCTTCCGCCTGCCCTCCGCGCTGGACAACCGCCCGCTGAAGTGGGAGGAGTTCCAGGAGCGCATCGGACAGACGGTCTATCTGTCGGCGACCCCGGGCAAGTACGAGCTCTCGCGCGCGGACGGCGTGGTCGAGCAGATCATCCGCCCCACCGGCCTGATCGACCCCCAGGTCGTCGTCAAGCCCACCGAGGGCCAGATCGACGACCTGGTGCACGAGATCCGGGGCCGCGTCGAGAAGGACGAGCGCGTCCTGGTCACCACGCTGACCAAGAAGATGGCCGAGGACCTGACGGACTACTTCCTGGAGCTCGGCATCCAGGTCCGCTACCTGCACAGCGACGTCGACACCCTGCGCCGCGTCGAGCTGCTGCGCGAGCTGCGCTCCGGCGAGTTCGACGTGCTGGTCGGCATCAACCTCCTGCGTGAGGGCCTCGACCTGCCCGAGGTGTCCCTGGTGGCGATCCTCGACGCGGACAAGGAGGGCTTCCTGCGCTCCGGTACCTCCCTCATCCAGACCATCGGCCGCGCGGCTCGCAACGTGTCGGGCGAGGTCCACATGTACGCCGACAAGATCACCCCGGCGATGGAGAAGGCCATCGAGGAGACCAACCGCCGCCGGGAGAAGCAGGTCGCGTACAACGAGGAGCGGGGCCTGGACCCCCAGCCGCTGCGCAAGAAGATCAACGACATCGTGGCGCAGATCGCCCGCGAGGACGTCGACACCGAGCAGCTGCTCGGCTCCGGCTACCGCAAGGGGAAGGACGGCAAGGGCGCCAAGGCGCCCGTGCCCTCCCTCGGCGGCAAGGCGGCCGGCGCAGGCAAGGCCGCCAGGGGCAAGGCCAAGGAGACGGTGCCCACCGACCGTCCCGCGGCCGAACTCGCGGGCCAGATCGAGGAGATGACGGCTCGGATGCGCGCCGCCGCCGCGGACCTCCAGTTCGAGATCGCGGCCCGGCTGCGCGACGAGGTGTCGGAGATGAAGAAGGAACTGCGGCAGATGCGTGAGGCAGGGCTGGCCTGACCACGCCGTATCCCGGATGCGAACGCGCTGTGTTGCAAGACCGACACAAAGTGCGGACCGGGGTACGGCACTGTCAGTTGCCGTGCGTAGGGTTCTGACAACCGCGGACGCCGCGGCAACAGGGGACAGTTCGAGAGGGGAATCGGCACGTGACCGTCAACATGACCAAGGGTCAGGCCATCAGTCTGCAGAAGAACGACGGCGGCAGCCTGACCGCGGTCCGCATGGGTCTCGGCTGGCAGGCGGCTCCCCGGCGCGGCCTGTTCGGCTCCCGCACCCGGGAGATCGACCTCGACGCCTCCGCCGTCCTGTTCGCGGACAAGCAGCCCGTCGACGTCGTCTTCTTCCGCCACCTGGTGAGCGACGACGGCTCGGTGCGCCACACCGGCGACAACCTGGTGGGCGGTGTCGGTCAGGGCGGCGACGACGAGGCGATCCTCGTCGACCTCTCGCGCGTCCCGGTCCACATCGACCAGATCGTCTTCACCGTGAACTCCTTCACGGGCCAGACCTTCCAGGAGGTGCAGAACGCGTTCTGCCGCCTGGTCGACGAGACCAACGGCCAGGAGCTGGCCCGCTACACGCTGGCCGGCGGCGGCCAGTACACGGCCCAGATCATGGCCAAGGTGCACCGCGCCGGCCCCGGTTGGACGCTGACGGCCATCGGCACCCCGGCCAACGGCCGTACCTTCCAGGACCTGATGCCGTCGATCCTGCCGCACCTGTAGACGGACCGGCGACCGAGCGAGCGGCACACGACACGACGGACCAGCGCAACACCAGCGACACAGGGGGACTAAGGCGATGACGGCCGAGCTGGTGCGGGGACAGAACCACCCGCTCTCCCAGGCCCGACTCGAGATCCGGGTCTCGGCCGGCGCGCCCATCGTGGCCTCGGCCACTCTGGGCGACGAGAACGGCAAGGTGCACGGCGTGGAGTGGGTGGCCCACCCGGGCGCACCCACCCTGCCGGGCCTGGAGGTCTCCAAGCAGGCGGCGGCCGGCCATCGCCTCGCGGTGGACCTGGGCGCCGTGCCGGAGGCGGTGCACCGTGTCTGTGTGCTGCTCGCGCTGCCCGTCGGGGTCGGCGGCCCGGTCCGGTTCGGCGCGGTCGCCGCCCCCTTCATCGCGGTCACCGGCCTGGACGGCACCGAGGTCGCCAGCTACACCATCACCGGTCTGGACACCGAGTCGGCCGTCGTCGCCCTGGAGCTCTACCGCCGGCAGGGCGCCTGGAAGGTGCGCGCCGTCGGCCAGGGCTACGCCGGCGGACTCGCCGAACTCCTCACCGACCAGGGCCTGCCCGAGGCCCACCGGCTCGCGAGCGGTATCAACGACGCGGTGGCGCAGGGCCTGGCCCGCTCGGTGCAGGCGCCTCCGCAGCGCACGGCGGACGGCGACCGTACGCGCCAGACGGCCGCCCCGGCGCCCGGCCCGGACCAGTCCGGTCCCGCACCCCAGGCCGGCTCCGCGCCCCAGGGCGCCCCCGGTCCCGTACCCCCGCACGCCACCTCGCCGTACGCGGCTTCGGGTGCGCAGCCCGGGTACCCCGCGGGGCCCGCGCCCGCGGATCCCTCGACCGTCACCCAGCCCGCCGCCCCCACGGCCGGTGGCCCGGTCGACTACAGCCACCCGCGGCGCCAGACCGGCGCTCCGCCCTCGCCGCCGCCGACCGCACCGCCCTCCCGGCCCGGGCAGCCCGCGCAGCCCGTCGCGGGCGACGCGAACGGCTGGTCTATGGACGAGCGGCTCTACAACCAGATCTGGGGCATGTTCGAGGACCTTGCCCGCACCACGGCCGCGTACCGCAGTGCCGTCGACTTCGCCGAGTCCCGTATGGAGAAGGAGCTCGACCAGGCCCTGTCCGACCCGCGCAGCCGGATCGGTGGACAGGGTGACGCGGCGCGCGAGGCGGCCCGTGCCAAGCACGCGCAGCTGGTGGACCAGGCCAGGGCCTCCCTGGACCGGGACCTCGGCCAGCTCGCGGCCGAGGCCGATGTCGTGGAGCCCGCGCTGCCGCCGGCCTTCGCCCGCTGGGACAACCCCGTGTGGCACGGCTACCGGGTGCCGATGGAGATCCCCATGGCCCTGCGCCTGGGCGATCTCCACCTGCCCGAGAGCGAGTTGCTGCGCATTCCGATGCTGGTCCGGCTGCCGCTGGAGCGCGGTCTGTGGATCGACAGCGGCCAGGCCGGACTGCCGGACGACTCGTTCGCCGACTCCCACGACCTGCGCCGCCTCGCGCTGGACACGGCGGTGGCGCTGGCGGCCCGGCTGCTCGCGGTCTATCCGGCGGGCGAGTTCGGCGTGCACGTCATCGATCCGGCCGGCTCCGGCGGGCAGGCGTTCGCGCCGCTGGTGCAGTCGGGCGTGCTTGCGACCCCGCCCGCCCCGGGCGCCGCCGGGGTGGCCGACGTCCTGGCCCGGCTCACCCAGCGCGTCGACCTGGTGCAGATGGCGGTGCGCGGCGGCATGGCCGACGCCCTGCCGCCCGGCCTGGACACGGCGGAGCAGCTGCTGATCGTCCACGACTTCCCGCACGGCTTCGACGACCGGGCCGTGACCCAGCTGCGCTACCTCGCCGACGAGGGCCCGGCCGTGGGCGTCCACCTGATGATGGTCGCGGACCGGGAGGAGGCCGCCGCGTACGGGCCTTTGCTCGACCCGCTGTGGCGTTCGCTGCTGCGACTCACCCCGATACCCGACGACCATCTCGCCGACCCCTGGGTCGGGCACGCCTGGACGTACGAGCCGGCGCTTGTCCCGCCCGGCAGTCAGGTGCTCCAGCAGGTGCTCGCCAGGGTTGCCGAGGCCCGGACCAGGCTACGGTGAAAGCCTCTGACCAGCTCTTTTGCCTTTCTTTTGCCAATCGCTTTACCTTTTCTTGGTGATTGGGGTACTGTTCTTCCTACGGAGGGGAGTACTCCCTGACACTTGCGGCGTACCCGTCAATACGGATCAGGCCAGATCCCGGGGCGTCGGCCCACACGTGGGTGGAAGAGACCTCCGGCAGCGACGACGCTGACATTTGCCGTTACGTACTGCCGGAGGCGCAGTGGATGTTTCGCCGACCCTTTGGGTCCTGACCGTCGTGGGCCTAGCCGCCCTCATCGCCATCGACTTCTTCATCGGCCGCAAGCCGCATGACGTCTCGATCAAGGAAGCGGGGATCTGGACGGTCGTCTGGATCGCCCTCGCCGGACTCTTCGGCCTCGGCCTGCTGGTCTTCAGCGGTGGCCAGCCCTCCGGCGAGTTCTTCGCCGGCTTCATCACCGAGAAGTCGCTGAGCGTCGACAACCTCTTCGTCTTCGTCCTGATCATGGCGAAATTCTCGGTGCCCTCGCAGTACCAGCAGCGGGTGCTGCTCGTCGGCGTCCTCATAGCCCTGGTCCTGCGGGCCATCTTCATCGCGGCCGGCGCGGCCATCCTCGCCAGCTTCGCGTGGGTCTTCTACCTCTTCGGCGCCTTCCTCATCTGGACCGCCTGGAAGCTCATCCAGGAGGCCCGGGCCGACGAGGAGGACGAGGAGTTCGAGGAGAACAAGCTGCTCAAGGCCGCCGAGCGCCGCTTCGGTGTCGCCGACCGCTACCACGGCACCAAACTGTGGATCCAGGAGAACGGCAAGCGGGTGATGACCCCGATGCTGGTCGTGATGCTCGCGATCGGCACCACGGACGTCCTGTTCGCGCTCGACTCGATCCCCGCGATCTTCGGCCTGACCCAGGACCCGTACATCGTGTTCACGGCCAACGCGTTCGCCCTGATGGGCCTGAGGCAGCTGTACTTCCTCATCGGCGGTCTGCTCAGGAAGCTGGTCCACCTCAGCTACGGCCTGTCGGTCATCCTCGGCTTCATCGGCGTCAAGCTGGTGCTGCACGCCCTGCACGAGTCCGGCGTGCACGTCCCGGACATCTCCATCCCGGTCTCCCTCGGCGTGATCTGCGGTGTCCTGATCGTCACCACGATCACCAGCCTCATGGCCTCCAAGAAGCAGGCGGCGGCCGAGGCGGCGCAGGAGGCGAGCGAAAGCGCTCCGAAGGATCGCATCCAGACCTGACCACGACGGACGTAGGAACAACCACCACCGGGAGTGCCCCTCGGCGAATTGCCGAGGGGCACTCCCGGTGCTTCGTTGAGTCGTGAGCGTTCCCGCCCGGGGACGCACCACCGGGTGGAGGCATCGTGGACGCACCGACGAAGTTCGTGCAGATCGTCGACTTCGAGACCGACCGCATCGAGGAGATGCGCAAGCTGGCCGAGGAGACCGACCAGCGGCTCGCGGACCGCCCCGGCGGTCCCACGCACCGTCTCGTGCTCAAGGACCGCAATCAGCCGGGCCGCTACCTCGTGGTGATCGAGTTCAACTCCCACGAGGAAGCCATGGCCAACAGCGACGACCCCGAGACGACCAGGTTCGCGCAGCAGATGGCCGCGCTGTGTACGAGGCCGCCGTCCTTCATCGACTGCGACGTCGAGGAGATGACCGAACTCAAGTGACGCGCGCGGGGTTCGAGTGAGGCGCTCCGGGCCCAGGTGAGGCGTTCCGGCCCCGCACGGCCGGAGTTCGGGCTCCGTACCGCCGGAGTGTGGGCCCCACACCGCCGGAGTGCGGGGCCCGAACGCCTCTGCGACGATCGCTGCATGATCACTGGGCTCAGGTCGCTCACCACGCGGTGGACCGTCCTCGTGCCGGTGCTCGCGGTCGTCCTGCTCGCCTTCACCTGGGGACGCGACCTGCCCGGGGCGGTCGTCGCGCTGGTGACGATCGTCCTCGCCGGAGCCGTACTCGCCGCCGTGCACCACGCCGAGGTCGTCGCCCACCGGGTCGGCGAGCCCTTCGGTTCCCTCGTGCTCGCCGTCGCCGTCACGATCATCGAGGTCGCCCTGATCGTCACCCTGATGGCGGACGGCGGCGGCAAGAGCTCGACCCTGGCCCGGGACACGGTCTTCGCGGCTGTCATGATCACCTGCAACGGCATCGTCGGGGTCTGCCTCCTCGTCGCCTCCCTGCGCCACGGCCTCGCGGTCTTCAACCCCGAGGGCACCGGCGCCGCCCTCGCGACCGTCGCCACCCTGGCCACCCTCAGCCTGGTGCTGCCGACCTTCACCACCAGCAAGCCCGGCCCGGAGTTCTCCGGTGTCCAGCTCACTTTCGCGGCTGTCTCCTCGCTGATCCTGTACGGCCTGTTCGTGGCGACCCAGACCGTGCGGCACCGCGACTACTTCCTCCCCATCACCCGCCAGGGCGAGGTGATCACCGGCGACGACCACGCCGACGCCCCCTCCGCCCGCACCGCGCGCATCAGCCTGGGCCTGCTCGGCCTCGCCCTGATCGGTGTCGTCGGCCTGGCCAAGGGCGTGTCGCCGACCATCGAATCGGGCGTGGAGAAGGCCGGACTGCACCACGCCGTCGTCGGCGTGATCATCGCCCTGCTGGTGCTGCTCCCCGAGACCATCGCCGCACTCCGCTCCGCTCGCCGCGACCGTGTGCAGACCAGCCTGAACCTGGCGCTCGGCTCGGCCATGGCCAGCATCGGCCTGACCATCCCCGCCGTCGCCCTCGCGTCGATCTGGCTGTCTGGCCCGCTCGTCCTCGGCCTCGGCTCCACCCACATGGTGCTGCTCGCCCTGACCGTGGTGGTGAGCTCGCTGACCGTCGTGCCGGGCCGCGCCACACCGCTGCAGGGCGGGGTCCATCTGGTGCTGTTTGCGGCCTACTTGGAGCTGGCGATCAATCCATGACCGCTTCCGATCAGCCCGTGACTTTTCTGGTCACTCCATGACTGGTTCGGCCACGAGCTTCGGCACCGGCCGCGTCTCGGGCAGCAGCGCGAAGCATCCGAGGCTCAGCAGGGCAATTCCGGTCAGATACGCGCCCACGCCCCACGGCACCCGCCCGCCCTGTTCGGCCAGCGCCGTCGCCGCGATCGGCGTGAGCGCGCCCCCGAGCACACCGCCCAGGTTGTAGCCGACGGCGGCTCCCGTGCAGCGCACCCGAGGCTCGTACAGCTCGGGCAGGTACGCGGCGATCACCCCGAACATCGTGACGAACGCGAGCAGCGCGCCCAGGAAGCCGGCGAACATCAGCAGCGGCTGCCCGGTCGCGAGGAGCGCGACCATCGGGAACATCCACACCGCGGCGGCCGTGCACCCGGCCAGGCACAGGGTCCGGCGCCCGTAGCGGTCGCCGAGCAGCGCGGCCACCGGGGTGAGCGAACCCTTCACCACCACCGCGGCCATGATGCAGGTCAGCATGACGGTACGGCTCACCCCGAGCCGCTCCGTCCCGTACGCCAGCGACCACGTCGTGACGGTGTAGAAGATCGCGTAGCCGACGGCGAGTGCCCCGGCCGTCAGCAGGACCAGGCGCCAGTGGTCGCGCGCGACCTCCACGAGCGGCACGCGCGCGTGGTCGCCGATCTCGAGGAAGCCGGGGCTCTCGACGAGCGAGGACCGCAGCCACAGCCCGACCGCGGCCAGCACCCCCGCGATCCAGAACGGCACGCGCCAGCCCCACTGGGCGAACTGCGCGTCGGACAGCGCCGTCGACAGGGCCAGCACCACACCGTTGGCGAGCAGGAAGCCCAGGGCGGGCCCGATCTGCGGGAAGCTCGACCACAGCGCCCGCCGCTCGGCCGGCGCGTGCTCGGCGGTCAGCAGCACGGCCCCGCCCCACTCCCCGCCGAGCCCGAGCCCCTGCACGAACCGCAGCACCAGGAGCAGCACCGGCGCGGCCACCCCGATCGTGTCGTACGTCGGTACGCAGCCGACCGCGACCGTCGCGCCGCCGGTCAGCAGCAGCGAGGCGACCAGGACCGGCCGGCGCCCGCGTCGGTCCCCGATGTGCCCGAACAGCACCGACCCGAGCGGCCGGGCGACGAAGCCGACGCCGAACGTCCCGAAGGCGGCCAGCGTCCCCGCCAGCGGCGAGAACGTCGGGAAGAACAGCGGCCCCAGGACCAGCGCGGCGGCGGTCCCGTAGACGAAGAAGTCGTAGAACTCGATGGCGGTCCCGGCGAGCGAGGCGGCCGCCAGCCGCAGCATGGAAGGGGCCCTTACGGTGCGTACATCGTGCATGCCGCGTCAACTACCCACGGTGATCGCGGGTTACGGGGGCGCGAGGGCGCGCGGTGGGTGTCAGTACGTGACGGTGATGCGCCGGGCGGGGCCGTCGACGCGGACGAGACCGCCGTAGGGGATGACGAGTTGGGGGTCGGTGTGGCCGAGGTCCACGTCGAAGACGATCGTGGCGTCGGGGGCGTACGCACGCATGGCCCGCAGCACCGCCTCGCGCTGTCCGGCGGCGTAACGGGCGCCTTCCTCCGGGCTGTTGGGGCGGGCGAAGGACCAGGTCTTGGGGCGGCCCATCAGGAGGGCGGAGAACCGTCGCAGCAACCCGCGCTCGCCCATATTGCGCAGGGTGCGGAACACCTCGTCGGCGCTGGGCAGTTCCTCCGAGGTCTCCAGGAACAGCACGTCACCGTCGTACGCGCTCTGGTCGTGCGCGATCTCGCGGTCGGCCATGAGCAGCCAGCCGATGATCTCCAGACAGCCGCCCCAACTGCGTCCCTCGACCACCCGGTCGGCGTTCTCCCAGGTCCAGCCGGTGCCGGGGCGGGTCTGCGGTTCCGCGTCGAAGGTCGTGGGATCGGCCCAGTCGCGGTTGACGTCGTTCCAGCGCTCGGCGGGCCGCAGTTCGTACGCGCCCGAGGTGAACAGCGCGGCGCGCAGGGAGCCGGCGGTCTGCGGGTGCAGGGCGCCCGGCCGGCCCAGTTCGGTCATCACCGCCGCCCCGTGAAAGCCGACGATCCCGGTGGTGCGCAGGAACGCGAGCAGGTTGGTGTTGTCGCTGTAACCGAAGAACGGCTTCGGGTTCGCCCGGATCAACTCCCGGTCCAGCAGCGGAAGTACGGTGATCTGGTCGTCGCCGCCGATCGACGCCATGACCGCCTTGACGGTCGGATCGGCGAACGCGGCGTGGAGGTCGTCGGCGCGCTCCTGGGGCGTCGAGCCCATCTTCCGGGTCGTCGGATACTCGACCGGCTCAAGGCCGTACTCCTCGCGCAGCCGCTCCAGGCCCAGTTCGTGGGGGAGCGGCAGGATCCCGGGCAGGCCCGACGAGGGCGAGACGACGGCTATGCGGTCGCCGGGCGAGGGCTTGGGCGGGTACGAGATCGTCGTCATGGCGGGAGGGTACGGGCGGACCCGCGCGCGTCGCATCGTGATAAACCGGGTCCCAGCAGCCGACTTCACCGGACCGGAGGAACCGTGCCCCGCACCCTGGCCAACGCCCCGATCATGATTCTCAACGGGCCCAACCTCAACCTCCTCGGCCAGCGCCAGCCGGAGATCTACGGCCGCGACACCCTGGCCGACGTCGAGGCCCTGTGCGTCAAGGCGGCGGCCGCGCACGGCGGCACGGTGGACTTCCGTCAGTCCAACCACGAGGGCGAGCTGGTCGACTGGATCCACGAGGCCCGGCTGAACCACTGCGGGATCGTCATCAACCCCGGCGCCTACTCGCACACGTCCGTCGCGATCCTGGACGCGCTCAACACCTGTGACGGCCTGCCGGTACTGGAGGTGCACATCTCCAACATCCACCAGCGCGAGTCCTTCCGGCACCACTCCTACGTCTCGCTGCGCGCCGACGGGGTCATCGCGGGGTGCGGGGTGCAGGGGTATGTGTTCGGAGTGGAGCGGGTGGCGGCGCTGGCGGGACCGGCGCAGGCGGAGGCGTAGACGCCCGGAGGCGTACGGCCGCACGTCCCGCCGTAAGCACCGATGCCCATGGCGCGCGCCCCTTACAGCCGGCCCGCCTCCACGATCCGCCGCAGGAACTGCCGTGTGCGCTCCTCCTGCGGGTCGCCGAAGATCTGTTCGGCGCTGCCGCGCTCCAGGACGACCCCTCCGTCCAGAAAACAAACCTGGTCGGCGACGTCCCGCGCGAAGCCCATCTCGTGTGTGGCCAGCACCATCGTCATGCCGTCCGCCTTGAGGTCGCGGACGACCGCGAGGACCTCGCCGACCAGCTCCGGGTCGAGGGCTGCGGTGATCTCGTCGAGCAGCAACAGGCGGGGCCGCACGGCGAGGGCCCGCACGATCGCCACGCGCTGCTGCTGGCCGCCGCTGAGCCGGTCCGGGTACTCGCCCGCCCTGCCGCCGAGCCCGAGCCGCTCCAGCAACTCCCTGGCCCGCTCCTCGGCCTCGGCGCGGGACACCCCGTGGACGCGCCGCGGGGCGAGCGTGATGTTCTCCAGCACGGTCATGTGCGGGAAGAGGTTGTACGCCTGGAAGACCACGCCGATACGGCGCCGTACCGCGTCCTGGTCCGCGCGCGGGTCGGTGATCTCCTCGCCGTCCAGCCAGATCGCGCCGTCGTCGATGTCCTCAAGCAGGTTCGCGCACCGCAGCAGCGTCGACTTGCCGGAACCGGAGGCCCCGATCAGCGCGGTCACCGTGTGCGGGGCGACCTCCAGGTCGACGTCCCGCAGCACGACCGTGCCGCCGAAGGTCTTGCGCACGGACTCCATGCGCAGCACGGAGGCGTGCGCGGGCGCGTCGCTCATATCGATCCTCCCTGGGCCCGCCGGCGGTCCATCCGGGCCGTCACCCAGTCCGTGAAGCGCGTCATCGGGATGGTCAGCGCCACGAAGACCAGGCCGGCGACGATGTACGGCGTGTAGTTGAGGCTGCGGCCCACGATGATGTCCGCGGCCCGTACGGCGTCGATCGCGCCGCCGATCGAGACGAGCCCGGTGTCCTTCTGCAGCGACACCAGGTCGTTGAGCAGCGGCGGCACCTGACGGCGCACGGCCTGCGGCAGCACGACGTGGCGCAGTGCCTGCCGGTTGGTGAGACCCAGCGAGCGGGCCGCCGCGCGCTGCGAGGGGTGCACGGACTCGATGCCGGCGCGGAACACCTCGGCCACGTACGCCGAGTACGTCAGCGTGAGCGCCGTGCCGCCGAGCCACACCGGGTCGACGGTCACGCCCTGGAGGCGCAGCGCCGGGACACCCAGGACGACGATCATCAGGTTGATGATCAGCGGAAGTCCGCGGAAGAAGTCGGTGTACGCGGCGGCAAGGACGCGCAGCGGGAAGAAGACCGGGCCGCGCAGCGTGCGCGCGATGGCGATCAGCATGCCGAGGATCAGCACCGCCACACCACAGATCAGCAGCAGACGGACGTTCAGCCACAGCCCTTCGAGGACCTTGGGGAACGCCTCGCGCGCGTACTGCCCGTTGAAGAACGTCTCCTTGGTGCGCGGCCAGCCGGGCGCGTTGACGACGACCAGGTAGAGGACGACGCCCGTGACGAGGGTGGAGAGCGCGGCGATCGCCGTCGCGCGGCGGGTACGCGCGCGCTTGTGGCGCTCGCGCTCGATCCGCCGCTGCGAGGGGACGTAGCCGTCGCCCCCGGCGGGCATGTCAGCGTCGCCGTCCGCGCCCTCCCGGCCGGACTCGTCCTTGGTGACCGTCACTTGAGGACCGGGGCGTCGACGGCGTCGGAGAGCCACTGCTTCTCGATCTTCGCCAGCGTGCCGTCCGTGCGCAGCGCGTCCACGGCGTCCGTCACGCACGAGGTGAGCGCGCTGCCCTTGTCGAGCACGAGCCCGAACTGCTCCGGCGTACCGCCCTGGTTCTCGAACTGCCCGACGATCTTGGCGTTCGTGACCTCGGCCGCGGTGATGTAGAAGGCGGTCGGCAGGTCGACGACTATGGCGTCCACCTGGCCGTTCTTCAGCGCGGACTTGGCCTGGTCGTTCTTGGCGTAGACGGCCTCCTGCTGCGTCGGCTTCACCACGTCGGTGATGTAGTCGAGGCTGGTGGTGCCGACCTGGGCGCCCAGCTTGAGGCCCTTGAGGTCCGCGATGCTGGTCGCCTTCGCCGCCTTGCTGCCCTTGAGCGCGATGACGGCCTGGCGCACGTCGTAGTAGCCGGAGGAGAAGTCGACGGCCTTCTTGCGCTCGTCGCTGATGGACACCTGGTTGATGTCGAAGTCGAAGGTCTTCTCACCGGGCGCGAACGCCTTGTTGAAGGGCACGCTCTGCCAGGTCACGGCGCTCTTGTCGTAGCCGAGCTGCTTCGCGACGGCGTATGCGACGGCCGACTCGAAGCCCTCGCCGTTGGCGGGCTTGTCGTCCTTGAACCACGGCTCGTACGCGGGCTCGTCGGTGGCGATCGTCAGCTTGCCGGAGGTCTTGGTGGCCAACTTGCCCTTGGCGCAGGCCGTACCGGTCGACGTCGAGGCGTTGTCGCTCGCCTTGTCCTCCGGCTGCGGCGCGCAGCCGACGGCGGTGGCGAGCAGGGCGATGGTGGCGGCGGCGACGGCACGGTGGAGTGCGCGAGGGGCAAGATGCATGGCGGGAGAGTGACAGCCGGACGTCCCGTTTGTCGAGGTCACGACCGTAAATGTCCGCATAGTGGGAAGCGGTGTTGCGGTTTTGTGAACGTCCCCCGCTCCCCGGTCTTCGCCCCCCCCGGGAGTCCGTGGGCAGCCGCCGGGCCGCCGGCCGAGGGCGGGGATCGATGGACCGGCGGCCCGTACCGCTCAGGAGCCGTCATCCTGTGCGGGGCTGTTACCAGTTGACTACGCAACGAGGTGGGTCGCGAGCGTGCGCATGGGGTCGGCGCGTGTGAAGCGTTCACACGGGGCGCGTTGGGGGCGCGGGGGTGGGGCGTGAGGGTGATGGTTCACGCCGGGCGCGTGCTCATCTGCCTTGCGCCCGGCCCGTGTTGATCACCCGCCCGTTTCACCACCCGCCCGTCTCACCACCCGCGCGCGTGCCACTCCGGCAGATGCGGGCGTTCCGTGCCGAGCGTCGTGTCGTTGCCGTGGCCCGGGTAGACCCAGGTCTCGTCGGGGAGCGTGCCGAAGATCTTCGTCTCGACGTCGTGGATCAGGCTGGCGAACGCCTTCGGGTCCTTGCGGGTGTTGCCGACGCCGCCCGGGAACAGGCAGTCGCCGGTGAACACATGGGGATGCCCGTGCGGGTCGTCGTAGACGAGGGCGATCGAGCCCGGCGTGTGTCCGACCAGGTGGCGCGCGGTGAGTTCCACGCGTCCCACCCGGATCGTGTCGCCGTCGTCGACGAGGACGTCGGTCGGCACCGGGATGCCGACGGCGTCGGCGCGGCCCGCGTAGGTGCGGGCGCCGGTGGCCTCGACGACCCGGGCGAGGGCCTGCCAGTGGTCGCCGTGCTGGTGGGTGGTGACGACGGAGGTGATGCCGTCCTCGCCGATCGTGCCGAGCAGGGTGTCCGCGTCGTTGGCCGCGTCGATCAGCAGCTGCTCGTCCGTGGCCCGGCAGCGCAGCAGATAGGCGTTGTTGTCCATCGGGCCGACCGCGATCTTGGTGATCATCAGGTCCGGGAGCTCGTGCACGTCCGCCGGGCCGCCGACCGTGACCTGTCCGCTGTACGTCATGGCGGTCAGCCTATAGCGGGCGGGCGGCCCGGGAATCGTGCACCTCTTGCGGAGGAGGAGGCCTCGGCTCACGGAGGCGGAAGCCCCGGTCTACAGCGGCGGAAGCCCCGGCAGTGCCCCGCCCTCGACCGTCAGGCCCGAGCCGTCGCGGCGGCCCGCGAGCCAGCCGAGGAGGTCGGCGGGCGGACCCGTGACGGTGATCGCGGGGGCGTCCGCCGCGCGGCCCGTGCTCCACGCGTGCGTGCCGTCCGTCAGCCGCGTCGGCGGTACGTCGGGGTGCCCGGCGAACCGCTCGGCGAGGAAGTCGGTCTCCCGCTCGGTGAACTCGGCCGGCAGATCCTCCAGCTCGTAGCCGATACCGAGGTCCACGTGGTGCAGCTCCACCTCGATCCAGCGCCGGAACGGCACCCGCGCCGCGGAGTCGGTCACG
The DNA here is from genome assembly GCF_044755245.1 of Streptomyces sp. NPDC092369. Classification (NCBI taxonomy): domain Bacteria; kingdom Bacillati; phylum Actinomycetota; class Actinomycetes; order Kitasatosporales; family Streptomycetaceae; genus Streptomyces; species Streptomyces sp. NPDC092369. The sequence goes on along the minus strand of NZ_JBIVQP010000002.1, from coordinate 231,661 downwards.
CCGTTGCGCAGCTCCACCGTGCGCGACCAGTCGGCGGGTGCGGCGCCCGTCTCCTGGAAGCGGGCCGCGCTGTCGCGCAGGTCGGCGAGCTGGACGTCGAGGGGGCGGGGCGCGTCCCGCTCGATGTCGGCGTCGCGGGCCTCCCCGTCGACGTACATGGGGCGGCCCTCCAGGACGTTCACGAGCGCGTCCGCGTTGCGGGCGAGATGGGCGAGGACGTGGCCGCGTGTCCAGCCCGGAAGCCGTGACGGCTCGGCCGTCGAAACGTTGTCCAGTTTGGCGGCTGCGGTGAGCAGCCGGTCGGTCGCGTCACGTACAGATGCCAGGTCATGAGCGTGATCAATCATGCTGCTGACACTAGCCGCGCCACTCCTTTGGGTGAAGGTGGTGAAGCTGTGCCGTAAATCGAATGCACGTGCTATATGGTCGGGTGCGGCGTCGGGCATGCTGGATGGTCGGGGATTGTTGAGCAACTCGGAATCCGACCGGCGTTGTCAGTGGCTCCCCCTAGTCTGAAGAAGGACGGGGGCCTCGCCCCTGTCACTTCTTCTCAAGAAAGGTGCGGACCGGCGTGGCCGACCGTCTCATCGTCCGTGGCGCGCGCGAGCACAACCTGAAGAACGTCTCGCTCGACCTGCCACGCGACTCGCTCATCGTCTTCACGGGCCTGTCCGGGTCGGGCAAGTCCTCCCTGGCCTTCGACACGATCTTCGCCGAGGGCCAGCGGCGCTACGTGGAATCGCTCTCCTCGTACGCCCGTCAGTTCCTCGGCCAGATGGACAAGCCGGACGTCGACTTCATCGAGGGTCTGTCCCCGGCGGTCTCCATCGACCAGAAGTCGACCTCGCGCAACCCGCGCTCCACGGTCGGCACCATCACCGAGGTCTACGACTACCTGCGCCTGCTCTTCGCGCGCATCGGCAAGCCGCACTGTCCCGAGTGCGGCCGCCCGATCTCGCGCCAGTCGCCGCAGGCCATCGTCGACCGCGTCCTGGAGCTGCCCGAGGGCAGCCGCTTCCAGGTGCTGTCCCCGCTGGTGCGCGAGCGCAAGGGCGAGTTCGTCGACCTCTTCGCCGACCTGCAGACCAAGGGCTACAGCCGCGCGCGCGTGGACGGCGAGACCGTCCAGCTCTCCAGCCCGCCCACGCTGAAGAAGCAGGAGAAGCACACCATCGAGGTGGTCATCGACCGCCTCACGGTGAAGGACTCCGCCAAGCGCCGCCTCACCGACTCCGTCGAGACCGCGCTCGGTCTGTCCGGCGGCATGGTCGTGCTCGACTTCGTCGACCTCCCCGAGGACGACCCCGAGCGCGAGCGCATGTTCTCGGAGCACCTGTACTGCTCCTACGACGACCTGTCCTTCGAGGAGCTGGAGCCCCGTTCCTTCTCCTTCAACTCGCCCTTCGGCGCCTGCCCCGACTGCTCCGGCATCGGTACGCGCATGGAGGTCGACCCGGAGCTGATCGTCCCGGACGAGGACAAGTCCCTCGACGAGGGCGCCATCCACCCCTGGTCGCACGGGCACACCAAGGACTACTTCGGCCGGCTGGTCGGCGCCCTCGCGGACGCGCTGGGCTTCCGGACCGACATCCCCTTCGCCGGTCTGCCGCAGCGCGCCAGGAAGGCCCTGCTCTACGGCCACAAGACGCAGATCGAGGTGCGCTACCGCAACCGGTACGGCCGCGAGCGGGTGTACACCACGCCCTTCGAGGGCGCCGTGCCGTTCGTCAAGCGGCGGCACAGCGAGTCCGAGAGCGACGCCAGCCGTGAGCGCTTCGAGGGCTACATGCGCGAGGTGCCCTGCCCGACCTGTCACGGCACGCGCCTGAAGCCGATCGTCCTCGCCGTCACGGTCATGGGGAAGTCGATCGCCGAGGTCTCCGGCATGTCCATCAGCGACTGCGCCGACTTCCTGGGCGAGCTGAAGCTCAACGACCGCGACAAGAAGATCGCCGAGCGCGTCCTGAAGGAGGTCAACGAGCGGCTGCGCTTCCTGGTCGACGTCGGCCTGGACTACCTCTCCCTCAACCGCGCGGCCGGCACGCTCTCCGGCGGCGAGGCCCAGCGCATCCGCCTGGCCACCCAGATCGGCTCCGGTCTCGTCGGCGTCCTCTACGTCCTCGACGAGCCGTCGATCGGCCTGCACCAGCGGGACAACCACCGGCTGATCGAGACCCTGGTACGGCTGCGCGACATGGGCAACACGCTCATCGTCGTCGAGCACGACGAGGACACCATCAAGGTCGCCGACTGGATCGTCGACATCGGCCCCGGCGCCGGTGAGCACGGCGGCAAGGTCGTGCACAGCGGTTCCCTCAAGGAACTGCTCGACAACGCCGAGTCCATGACCGGGCAGTACCTGTCCGGCAAGAAGGCCATCCCGCTGCCGGACGTGCGCCGCCCGCTGGACCCCTCCCGCCGGCTCACCGTGCACGGCGCCCGGGAGAACAACCTCCAGGACATCGACGTCTCCTTCCCGCTGGGCGTCTTCACGGCCGTCACGGGTGTGTCGGGGTCCGGCAAGTCGACGCTGGTCAACGACATCCTGTACACGCACCTGGCGCGCGAGCTGAACGGCGCGAGGAACGTGCCGGGGCGGCACACGCGCGTGGAGGGCGACGACCTCGTCGACAAGGTCGTGCACGTCGACCAGTCGCCGATCGGCCGCACCCCGCGGTCCAACCCGGCGACGTACACCGGTGTCTTCGACCACGTCCGCAAGCTGTTCGCCGAGACGACCGAGGCGAAGGTGCGGGGCTATCTGCCCGGCCGCTTCTCCTTCAACGTCAAGGGCGGCCGCTGCGAGAACTGCGCGGGCGACGGCACGATCAAGATCGAGATGAACTTCCTCCCGGACGTCTACGTCCCGTGCGAGGTCTGCCACGGTGCCCGGTACAACCGGGAGACCCTGGAGGTCCACTACAAGGGCAAGTCCATCGCCGACATCCTGAACATGCCGATCGAGGAGGCCACGGACTTCTTCGAGGCCGTCCCCGCGATCGCCCGGCACCTCAAGACCCTCAAGGACGTCGGCCTCGGTTATGTCCGGCTCGGTCAGTCCGCGACCACGCTGTCCGGCGGCGAGGCGCAGCGCGTAAAGCTCGCCAGCGAGCTCCAGCGCCGTTCCACCGGTCGCACGGTCTACGTCCTGGACGAGCCGACCACCGGGCTGCACTTCGAGGACATCAGCAAGCTGCTGACGGTCCTGTCCGGCCTGGTCGACAAGGGCAACACGGTCATCGTCATCGAGCACAACCTCGACGTCATCAAGACCGCCGACTGGGTCGTCGACATGGGCCCCGAGGGTGGCGCGGGCGGCGGCCTCGTGGTCGCGGAAGGCACACCCGAGGAGGTCGCGGGCGTCCCGGCCAGCCACACCGGCAAGTTCCTCCGGGAGATCCTCGACGCCGACCGCATCAGCGACGCGGCGGCCCCGGTGAAGGCTCCCCGCAAGACGGCCGCCAAGAAGGCGGTCGCGGCGAAGGCGCCGGCCAAGAAGACGGCGACGGCCAGGACGACGGCCACCGCCGCCGCGAAGAAGGCGACCGGCACCACGAAGAAGGCGGCACCCGCGAAGAAGACCACGCGGGCCCGCAAGGCCTGAACACGTACGGAGTCACGTACGGCAACACATGCGGTGGCGGCGCCCCGCGGGTAACTCCCCGCGGGGCGCCGTGTGTTCTCCCGCGCCGCGTACCGCCGGCCCCCGACCTCGCGCGCTAGATCTCGCCCACCTCACGCGCGTACGGCGGCTCCGCCCCCGCCCGTGAGCAGGTGATCGCCGCCGCGCGGGCCGCGAAGTCGAGCAATCGGGTCCAGCCGTCGCCGTCCAGGGCCGCGATCCCCTCCGCGGAGACCGCGTCCAGGACCGTGAGGCCGTGCAACAGCGCCGCATTCACCGTGTCGCCGGCGCCGATCGTGTCCACGACCTCGACCTTCGCGCCCGGTACGGAGTACTCGGCGCCGTCCTTGGTGAACGCGGTGAGCCCGGCGCCACCCCGCGTGATCACGACGGCCCCCGGGCCCGCCGCCAGCCACTCGCGCGGGCTGCCGCCAAGCCACTCGGCGTCCTCCTCGGAGAGCTTGAGCAACGACACCGAGGGCAGCCAGCCGCGGAACCGGGCCCGGTAGGCGTCCGCGTCGGGGATGAGCCCGGCCCGGATATTGGGGTCGAGCGCCGTGAAGACGCCCTGCGCCGCCGCCGTGCGCATTAGGGACTCGTAGGCGGTCGCCCCCGGTTCCAGGACGAGCGAACAGGTGCCGAAGGACACGGCCCGGGTCCCGGTGGGGAGCGCCGGGGGAGCGGCGAACAGCCGGTCGGCGGTGCCTTCGACATAGAAGGAGTAGGCGGCCGAACCGTGCGCGTCGATCGTGGCGACCGCGAGCGTGGTCGGCTCCGCGCCCCGCTGCACGGCCGACACGTCGACGTCGGCCTTGCGGAGCCCGTCGAGCAGCGCATCGCCGAAGGCGTCCCGCGAGGTGCGGGAGCAGAAGGCCGTGGGGGAGCCGAGGCGGCCGAGGGCGACGGCCGTGTTGTACGGGCCGCCGCCGAGCGCCGGCTGCAGGCCCGCGAGGGCACCCGTGCCCTGCGGTACCAGGTCGATCAGGGCCTCACCGGCGACGACGATCACGAGTCGGTTCCTTTCTCGGGCGGAGTGGGCCGCTCGGGGCAGCCGCACGACGTGCGATGGACGAAGGTGCAAGCGAGCCGCACTGTCCGGGCGGGCCGGTCGGGGGCTGCCACACGGTCCAGGAGCAGCCGGACCGCCTGCGCGCCGATCTCCTTGCTGGGCTGGGCGATCGCGGTGAGCCGGGGTGTGAACAGGTCCGCCCAGGCGAAGTCGTCGAAGCAGCACAGGGCGATGTCCTCGGGCACGGACAGCCCGCGCTCGCGCAGCGCACGCAGCGTGCCGATCGTCATCGCGTTGTTGGCGGTGACCAGCGCGGTGGGTGGCACGGCGAGGGACAGCAGCGCGTCGGTGGCGCGTTCGGCACCGGCCGCCTCGGAGTCACCGTGCACCAAGAGGCGTTCGTCGTACGGGAGCCCCGCGGCGGCGAGCCCGTGCCGGTAGCCGGCGATGCGCTCGCGGGTGGTGCTGAGTCCGGGCAGACCGGCGATCAAGGCGATCCTGCGGTGGCCCAGGTCGGCGAGGTGGGTCACCAGACGGGTGGTCGGTTCGGCGCTCTCGGCGCAGATCTGGTCGTGGCGGGGTACGGCGGCCGAGTGCGCGCCCTCCGGCGGGGTGCCGTCCCCCTGACCGCCCCCCGCCCCGACGCCGATCAACCGGTCGAGGAACACGGCTGGCACCTCGTGGCGCCCGAGATACGCGAGGAGTTCACGCGGATCCGGCGAGGGCGCGACGATCATGCCGTCCACCCGCCGCTCGTGCAGGAGTTGGACGACCTGGCGCTCGTGCGCGGGGTCGTCGTGCGGATCGGCGATCAGGAGGCTGTAGCCGTGCTCCAGGGCGGCGGCCTCGACGCCCTGGAGGATCTCCGTGAAGTACGGGTTGCTGATCGCCGACACCGCGAGCCCGATGGACTGGGTGCGGGCGGTCACCAGGGAACGGGCCAGGGTGTTCGGGGTGTAGCCGAGCCGGTCTATGGCGTCCAGGACGGCTTGGCGGGTGTGGGGGAGTACGGGCCGGGTGTCGTTGAGTACATGGGAGACGGTGGCCACCGACACTCCCGCGTTCTTCGCGACGTCCACCATGGTCGCCAACGTGTTCCCCCTTCCGGGCCGCTCGCACAGGCCCTCCGGGCGGGAACGTATCTCATCCGGCGGCCCGCGTAAACGCTTACGTAAGCGTTTACGCTAGCCGCGAGTGTTCAGGGCGATCCGCAGGCTTCCCGCCGGCCCTGGAACTGCTCGGTGCCCGCGCCGGACTACTCCCAGTCCCACCCGATCCCCACGATCCCCGTCCGCACCCGCGGTTCGACGAGGTGGACCGAGTGATGCAGGCCGCTGAGGTGCAGTTCCTGACGGCCGCTGCGCGGGGCCGCCGCGGAGTGCTGGGCGAAGCGGTGGCAGCGGGTCGGCAGCACCTGCTCGTCGAAGCACACCTGGAGCGCGTACTGGCCGCCGGCGGGACCGAACCCGCGCACGAACTCGCGGCACACACCGCCCGTGCCGTCGTCGACGCCGTAGCGGAAGAGGAAGGTGTCGCCGGCTCTCAGTCGGGTGTCGAAGAGCAGCTCGGCCACGAGCACACCGGTGTCGTGATGCACGCGCACGCGTCCCGTGCGGCAGTTCTCCAGCGCGTGCACCCGCATCCGTTCCGGCACGCACCCCGGGTCGCCGTGGTGGACGGCCACGAAGCGGTCGACGCCGTTCTTGTGGGCGCGCACGATGTGGTGCGACTCGCGCCCCGCCAGCTCGCGGTGCGCGCCTATCCGTACCCGCTCGTGGTGGCCCAGGGTGTGCAGCCCGCCGTCCGGCGGCAGGTTCAGCTCGGCCAGCAGCCGGTCCAGGACTCCCGAGGCCGCCACCAGGGAGCGGTAGGTGCGGGCCGCGGGGCGCTGCTCGCAGGTGGGCTCGTCCGGCTCGGCGAGCAGTCGGATCAGGGACTCCTCGGGCAGCTGGAGTATCTCCTCCAGGGCCCGTACCGCGCGCATCGACTCGGGTCGCTGCGGGCGCCGGGCGCCCTGCTGCCAGTAACTCAGGCTCGTGACGCCGACCTTGACCCCGTAGCGCGACAGATGGTGCTGGACCCGCTGCAGCGGCAGTCCGCGGGCGGCGATCGCTGCGCGCAGCGCGACGTGGAAGGGGCCGCCTCGCAGGGCGGAGTCCAGTTCCGCGGTGGCGAGGGCGGCGACGTCCGCGTGCTGTGTGGCGTGCGGCATGCAGAGGGCCTTTCTGTGAAAGCTCACTTCGGCTGGTCAGACCGGTTCACGCGGGTGGTCGGGGCCGTGCCGACGGCGTCGGGGCACGTCTTCACATCCGTACGCCGTCGTTCGAGGCCCCGAGTTCCCCCGCATTGAAGCGTGTTGACCAAGTCCCGACAACACCTGAGGCTCAACCGCCGCACACTCCTGGCCGAGACGCGATCGGTGGTCTCAAGTCGGTCCCTGCGTCCCGTCGTTGTCCAGTACTTCCCGGATGGCCTGCGCGGACAGGCGGGATTTGTGCAGGAAGCCGCGGGCCGAACTGGCCGCCACGAGCTCCTGGAAGTCCTCCAGGGCATGTGTGGAGATCAGGATGATCACGGCGGAGACGCTGCGGGAGAGGTCCGCCGCGACGTCGAGCCCGCTCTCGCCGTCGAGGTCGAGATCCACCAGGACGATGTCGGGAACCAGCTCCGCGGCCCGCGCGAGAGCCTCGGCACCCGTCGAGGCCATGCCCACGACGGGTATTCCGTCGCGCTCCAGGAGCGTGCGCGCGGCCTCCAGAAATCGGATGCTGTCATCTACGAGGAGACAGCGCATGGACATGCAGACAGCGTGCCAATCGGATGCTGATCGCGCTTTCCGGCTAGCCGGAAGAACTTCGCGAGCCGGGTTACCGGTCACCTGGAATGCGCTGAAGTCCTGTGCCGGACAAGTGGGTTCACGTTTACCCAGCGCAGCGTCGCGTCACGGCCGGTAGCATGGACGCGCCCTGGGGTGGCCGCGGTGTCCGGTCGAGTGGGGGTGCGCGATGAAGGCGTCGCCGAGCTGTGCGGGAGTCCGTCGGAGCCGCCGCGCCCAGGGTTCGGGGCTGTTGGCGGACGTCTTGCTGCCGGCCGGTTGTGGCGGTGGGAGCGACGACCACAAGTCCGACCGGGCGCACGGGGACACGACATGTGAGGGCCGCAAGGATCTGGCCGATCACCAGTACTACCCGCCGACCGGCCGCTGAGGTCCGACCATGCGCCGCTCAGAACCTGCGGGACCGAGAGACCGAGGTGACCGCGTGCTCGGGCACGGACGGGTCCCTTTCCTCGCCCGTCTCCGGGTCGGCCGCAAGCTGATGCTTCTCGTGCTGCTGCCGGTGACGGGTCTGTTGGCGTTCACCGCGTTCAGCGGGGTCGCGCAGTGGGGGGAGGCGCGGACGCTGGGGCGGTTCCACACGGCGACCGAGGTGTCGTTCGCGACCACCGCGGTCTGCGACGCCGTCGCGCAGGAGCGGATCGCCGCCGTGGAGGCCCGGTTGCGCCCCGCGCGGGGGACGACGGCCGCGCGGTCCGCGGCCGAGCGGGCCACCGGCCGGGCCCTGACACGGGCCGCCGACCGGGCCGTCTCCTGGCCGGAGGGCGATGTCGCGGGCCGGCTGGACGCCGTCGGCCGCCGACTGCACGCGGTCCGGGTGCAGACGGGCACCGGCTCGCTCACCGCCCACGCGCTCGCGCAGGAGTACCAGGGCGTCGAGGACGAACTCCTCGACACCGTCGGCGCGTTGGAGGCGGGGCGCCCCACCCGGGCGTCGGGCCGGGCGGCCGACGCCCACAACGCGATCCTGGGAGCCGTCGAGGCCGCGGAACGGGAGCAGGCCGAGATCGCCGTCCTGCTCGACTCGCCGCCCGACCGGCGCCCCACGGCCACAGGAGGCTGGCCCGCCGTGGAGGAGGCTCAGCTGCGGGAGTTCCGGCAGAACACCTCCGACCGGCTGCGGGCCGACTTGTACAGCACCCAGTTCGATGCCCCGGGGCGGGCCGTGCGCAAGGTGCGCGACCTGCTCGCCGCGCCCGCCCCGAAGGCCGCCGCCTGGCCGTCGTACTCCCTGTGGCTGGCCGATTCCACGGCGCGGATCGACTCGCTGCGCGGCATCCAGGACCTGACCGCGCGCGAACTCGCCGACACGTCCGCGGACGACCTGCGCGGCGCCCGCGTCCGCTCGGTGCGCGACCTCGCCGTCTCCCTCGCCGTCCTGGCCTTCGTCACCGTCCTCGCGCTGACCCTGCGACGCTCGATCACCCGGCCGCTGGGCGAGGTCGCGGCCGGCGCGCGGGCCCTGTCGTCCGGCGACCTGTCGTACGACATCCACTACGTCGGGCGCGACGAACTCGGCGACGTCGCCGACACCTTCCGCGAACTGCGGGTCACCACCGAGAAGTTGGCCGCCGAGATCCGGTCCATGAACACGGCGATCGACGACAACCGGCTCGAACACCGCGCCGACGTCCTCTCCTTCGACGGCACCTGGGCTCAACTCCTCGTCGGCATGAACGGCACCATGGCGTCCTTCGCGGCGACGCACGGCCGGCGCGGGAAGGCCGAACGGGAACTGGAGGGCATCTTCAACCTCTCGCCCGACCTGCTGTGCATCACGGGAGTCGACGGCTACTTCAAGCGCGTCAACCCGGCCTTCGAACGCACCCTCGGCTACTCGGGCGAGGAACTGCTGGCCAAGCCGTCCATCGAGTTCGTCCACCGCGAGGACCGGCACGCCACCCGGCTCGCCCTCGACCGGCTGGCCGGCGGCGTCGAAATCGCCGAGTTCGAGAACCGCTGCCTGCGCGAGGACGGCACGGAGTGCTGGCTGCAGTGGAGCGCCAGGGCGGTCCCCGAGGAGGGCCTCCTCTACGCCGCCGCACGCGACGTCACCGAGAGCAGGCGCAGCGCGCGCGAACAGAGCGCACTGCGCCGGGTCGCCACGCGCGTGGCGCACGGCGAGTCGCCGGAATACGTGTTCGGGACCGTTGCCGACGAGGTGGGAGACCTGCTGAACGTCAGCGGCGCGGCCGTGCTGCGCTACGAGTCCGACGGCACCCTCACGGTCCTCGGCGCCTCGCCCGCCCGCACGGCGGCCGCCGGGGACGGGAGCGCCGAGAGAGAGGCGACGGCGCACGAAGTGGCCCGCACCAGGGCCGCCGCGCGCGTGGGCAACTCGGTGGGGGCGCCGATCGACGTGGACGGCCGGCTGTGGGGCGTCGTCGTCGCGTCCTCGCTGCTGGAACCGCTGCCCGACGGGACCGGGTCGCAGCTGAACGATTTCGCCGAGCTGATCGCCACCGCCGTCGCCAAGTCCGACAGCCGCGCCCAGTTGGCGGCCTCACGCGCGCGTGTGGTCGCCGCGGGGGACGCCTCCCGGCGCCGCATCGAGCGCGATCTGCACGACGGCGTCCAGCAGCGGCTCGTCGCCCTCCAACTGGAACTGCGGCTGGCCGAGTCCATGATCACCGACCGGTCGTCCGAACTCGCCCGGCAGATCGCCCACGTGGGCAAGGGCCTCGACGACGCCTTCCAGGACCTGCTCCAGGTGGCCCGCGGCATCCACCCCGCGATCCTGTCGCAGGGCGGCCTCGGCCCCGCCCTGCGCTCCCTGGCCCGCCGCTCCGCCGTGCCGGTCGAACTCGACCTCCGGCTGCCCGCGCAGCGGCTCGCGGAGCAGTTGGAGGTGGCCGCTTACTACGTCACCTCCGAGTGCCTGACCAACGCGGCCAAGCACGCGCACGCGAGTGCGGTGGAGGTCGCTGCGGAGATCCGGGCCGACGTCCTGGAGCTGACCATCCGTGACGACGGCGTGGGCGGCGCCGCACTCGGCCGCGGTTCCGGGTTGATCGGGCTCGTCGACCGGGTCGAGGCGATCGGCGGCACGCTCGACGTCAGCAGCCCCCCGGGGAAGGGCACCACCATGAACGTACGACTGCCGCTCGACGGTCCTGCCACGCACGCGTGACCGCCCGGCCGTACGCGGGGGGAGTCGTCGAGGCCGGGGGAGCCTTCGACGCGGTGACGTGCGTACGTCCGGGCGGTCCTTCGGACGGAGCGGCGTCCGTCCGGCTCTGGGGACAGGCGGTCGAGGCCGCCTGCTCTTCCGGCCGTGCGGCCGGTGGGTGCCTCTCCGGCCGCTGGGCGCGCACCGGGTCAGGGTCCGTTGGGTCCAGGAGGTCGCTCCACGCGTGCGTGTGGGGCGGGCAACGGCGGACGCGGACCGACCACCGTCGTTTCTCGATCCGCGTCCGCCGCATCTCCCGCAGCCCTTCGATCCACGACCCGCCGGCTCAGCAGTGCGCCCGAACCGGCCGGTCCCCGTCAGTCCGCACTGCTACGAGAATCGCTCGCGAAGAGCCCCGTGTCGTCATGGCAGGCCGCCAATCCCGCTTCCCGCTAGCCGGAACTCCGGCGGTCGGGCAGGCTGTTGAGCGCACCGCATCGGTCGGGCAATCGGTCGGGCAAGGGGAGCGGGGAGCCGGAACCATGGACGCCGCATCGCAACGGCCCGCGCGGAAACGGGTCGTCCTCGCCGACGACGACGTGCTGCTCAGAGAGGGACTGGCCAGCCTGTGCGAACGGGTCGGCCACGAAGTGGTGGGCCAGGCGGGTGACGCGGTCCGGCTCCTTGAACTGGTCGCCGCCGAGCGCCCCGATCTGGCGATCGTCGACATCAGGATGCCGCCCGACCACTCCGTCGAGGGCCTGAAGGCGGCCCGCACGATCCGGGAGCGCCACCCCGACACCGGCATCCTCCTCCTGTCGGCGTTCGCCGAGGTGGAGGACGCCCTGGAGCTGCTGGGGAGCGGCCAGAGGGTCGGGTATCTGCTCAAGAGCCGTGTCACCGTCGTCGACGAGTTCATCGAGGCCCTGGAACGGATCAGCCGGGGCGGCTCGGTGGTCGACCCGTCCCTCGTGCAGGAGCTGTTCTCCGCCCGGCGCCGCGACGATCCGCTCTCGCACCTCAGCGCCCGCGAGCACGAGGTGCTCGCGCTGATGGCCGAGGGCCGCTCCAACGCCGGCATCGGCCGCCGGCTGTGGGTCACCGAGGGCACCGTCGAGAAACACGTCCGCAGCATTCTGGGCAAGCTCGCCCTCCAGGAGGACACCGACGACCACCGCCGCGTCCTGGCCGTTCTCACCTTCCTGGAATCCCGCTAGGACTGCCCGGGGGTTGTCCACAGGCTCGTCGCTGTGTCAGTCCGCGCCAGTAGGGTGTGAGACATGGCCGATCCCTCCAGCTACCGCCCCAGGCCGGGTGAGATCCCGGACTCTCCGGGGGTGTACAGGTTCCGTGACGAGCACCGCCGGGTGATCTACGTCGGAAAGGCGAAGAGCCTGCGCCAGCGCCTGGCGAACTACTTCCAGGACCTGGCGAACCTGCACCCGCGCACCCGGACGATGGTCACCACGGCCGCGTCCGTGGAGTGGACGGTGGTGTCCACCGAGGTCGAGGCCCTCCAGCTGGAGTACTCCTGGATCAAGGAGTACGACCCGCGGTTCAACGTCAAGTACCGCGACGACAAGAGCTATCCGTACCTCGCGGTGACGATGAACGAGGAGTTCCCGCGCGTGCAGGTGATGCGCGGTCACAAGCGCAAGGGCGTCCGTTACTTCGGACCGTACGGACACGCGTGGGCGATCCGCGACACCGTCGACCTCCTGCTGCGCGTCTTCCCCGTCCGCACCTGCTCCGCCGGCGTCTTCAAGAACGCCACCCGCACCGGCCGCCCCTGTCTGCTCGGCTACATCGGCAAGTGCTCCGCCCCCTGCGTCGGCCGCGTCTCCGAGGAGGAGCACCGCGAACTGGCCGAGGAGTTCTGCGACTTCATGGCCGGCCGCACGGGCACGTATCTGCGCCGCCTGGAGAAGCAGATGGAGGCGGCGGCCGAGGAGATGGAGTACGAGCGGGCGGCCCGCCTGCGCGACGACATCGGGGCGCTGAAGAAGGCCATGGAGAAGAGCGCGGTCGTCCTGGCGGACGCGACCGACGCCGACCTGATCGCGGTCGCCGAGGACGAGTTGGAGGCGGCCGTCCAGATCTTCCACGTGCGCGGCGGACGCGTGCGCGGCCAGCGCGGCTGGGTCACCGACAAGGTCGAGGAGGTCACCACCGCCGGCCTCGTCGAGCACGCCCTCCAGCAGCTCTACGGCGAGGAGAAGGGCGACTCGGTCCCCAAGGAGGTGCTCGTGCCGGCCCTGCCGGAACCGGTCGGGCCCGTCCAGGAGTGGCTCACCGAGCGCCGCGGGTCGATCGTGTCCCTGCGCATCCCGCAGCGCGGCGACAAGAAGGCCCTGATGGAGACCGTGGAGCGCAACGCCCAGCAGGCGCTCGCCCTGCACAAGACCAAGCGCGCCTCCGACCTCACCACACGCTCGCGCGCCCTGGAGGAGATCGCCGAGGCCCTCGACCTGGTCAGCGCCCCGCTGCGGATCGAGTGCTACGACATCTCGCACCTCCAGGGCGACGACGTGGTGGCCTCCATGGTCGTCTTCGAGGACGGCCTGCAACGCAAGAGCGAGTACCGCCGCTTCCAGATCAAGGGCTTCGAGGGCCAGGACGACGTCCGCTCCATGCACGAGGTGATCACCCGCCGCTTCCGGCGCTACCTCGCCGACAAGGAGAAGACCGGGGAATGGGCGGACGGCGAGGACACGTTCACCGAGGAGGACGGGCGCCCCAAGCGGTTCGCCTATCCGCCCCAGCTCGTCGTCGTCGACGGCGGCCAGCCGCAGGTCGCGGCCGCCAAGAAGGCGCTGGACGAGCTCGGCATCGACGACGTCGCGGTGTGCGGTCTCGCCAAGCGCCTGGAGGAGGTCTGGCTGCCGGACGACGACGACCCGGTGGTCCTGCCCCGCAGCAGCGAGGGCCTCTACCTGCTGCAACGCGTCCGTGATGAGGCACACCGCTTCGCGATCACCTACCAGCGCAGCAAACGGGCCAAGCGCTTCCGTTCCAGCCCTCTGGACGAGGTGCCCGGTCTCGGAGACGCACGCAAGCAGGCTCTTCTTAAGCATTTCGGTTCGCTGAAGAAACTTCGATCCGCCACCATCGACCAGATCTGCGAGGTGCCCGGCATAGGCCGCAAGACGGCCGAGACGATCGCCGTGGCACTCGCCCAGGCGGCCCCGGCCGCACCCGCTGTGAACACGGCGACTGGAGAGATCATGGAAGAGGAACCGAGCACGCTGGGTTCCGGCGGGCAGCCCGTGACGACGGGCGCCCCGGACGAACGACGGGGGCAGGAGACATGAAGGTGAACAAGAACGATGAGCACACCGCGCAACAGGACCAAGGCGGAGACGGAGCACAGGTGAGTACGGGCACGACCGGCGAGACGACCGCGCCCGCGGACGCGGCCATCCCCGAGCTGGTGATCATCTCCGGCATGTCCGGGGCAGGACGGTCCACGGCCGCGAAGTGTCTGGAGGACCTCGGCTGGTTCGTCGTGGACAACCTGCCACCCGCGCTGATCCCCACCATGGTGGAGCTCGGCGCCCGCTCGCAGGGCAACGTGGCACGCATCGCGGTCGTCGTCGACGTCCGCGGCCGCCGCTTCTTCGACAACCTGCGCGAATCCCTCGCCGACCTCGACAGCCGGGGCGTCACCCGCCGGATCGTCTTCCTGGAGTCCTCCGACGACGCCCTGGTCCGCCGCTTCGAGTCGGTGCGCCGCCCCCACCCCCTCCAGGGCGACGGCCGCATCGTCGACGGCATCGCCGCCGAGCGCGAGCTGCTGCGCGAACTGCGTGGTGACGCCGACCTGGTGATCGACACCTCCAGCCTCAACGTGCACGAGCTGCGCGCCAAGATGGACGCCCAGTTCGCCGGCGAGGAGGAGCCCGAGCTGCGGGCCACCGTCATGTCCTTCGGCTTCAAGTACGGCCTCCCGGTCGACGCCGACCTGGTCGCCGACATGCGCTTTCTGCCCAACCCGCACTGGATCCCGGAGCTGCGACCCTTCAACGGCCTCAACGAGGAGGTCTCGGCGTACGTCTTCAACCAGCCCGGCGCCAAGGAGTTCCTCGACCGCTACGCCGAACTGCTGCGGCTCATCGCGGCCGGCTACCGCCGCGAGGGCAAGCGGTACGTGACCATCGCGATCGGCTGCACCGGCGGCAAGCACCGCTCGGTCGCCACCGCGGAGAAGCTCGCCGCGCGCCTGGTGGCCGAGGGCGTGGAGACGGTGGTCGTGCACCGGGACATGGGACGGGAATGACAGGACGTAGTCCGCGGCTGGGCATGCTGCGCAGGACGGTGCCCGAGGGGCGCACGACCCGGCCCGTCGAGGCCCGCGGCGGCAAGCCGCGCCGCCGGGGCGCCCAGCCCAAGGTCGTCGCTCTGGGTGGCGGCATGGGCCTGTCCGCCTCGCTCGCCGCACTGCGCCGGATCACCGGCGACCTCACCGCCGTCGTCACGGTGGCCGACGACGGCGGCTCGAGCGGCCGGCTCCGGGACGAGCTGGGCGTGTTGCCGCCCGGCGACCTGCGCAAGGCGCTGGCCGCGCTGTGCGGTGACGACGACTGGGGACAGACCTGGGCCCGGGTCATCCAGCACCGCTTCCAGTCCAAGGGCGACCTGCACGAACACGCCGTGGGCAACCTGCTGATCGTGGCCCTGTGGGAGCAACTCGGCGACCACGTCCAGGCACTCGACCTGGTCGGCAAGCTGCTGGGCGCGCACGGGCGCGTGCTGCCCATGTCCGCCGTGCCCCTGGAGCTGCAGGCCCTGGTCAAGGGCCACGACCCGGACCGGCCCGACGACGTCGACACGGTCCGCGGCCAGGCGACCGTGGCGCTCACCACCGGCGAGGTGCAGTCCGTGCACCTCGTGCCGAACGACCCGCCGGCCGTCCCCGAGGCCGTCGAGGCGGTCCTCGACGCCGACTGGGTGGTGCTCGGCCCCGGCTCCTGGTTCTCCTCGGTCATCCCGCACCTGCTGGTGCCGGAACTGCTCGACGCGCTCACCCAGACGAAGGCCCGCCGGGTCCTCCCGCTGAACCTCGCGCCGCAGCCCGGAGAAACCGACGGCTTCTCCCCGCAGCGTCATTTGGAGGTTTTGGGACGACACGCCCCTAAACTCGCCCTGGACGTGGTGCTGGCCGACGAGGCCGCCGTGCCCGATCGCGATGTGCTCACCGAGGCCGCCAAGCGGCTCGGAGCCGCGGTCGAGCTGGCCCCCGTGGCCCGGAGCGACGGAACTCCGAGGCACGACCCGGAGCTGCTGGCCGCCGCGTACGACCGTATTTTTCGGATGCATGGAAGGATCGGCCCATGGCGATGACGGCAGCGGTGAAGGATGAGATCTCCCGGCTCCCCGTCACCCGGACCTGCTGCAGAAAGGCGGAGGTCTCCGCGATTCTGCGGTTCGCCGGCGGCCTTCACCTGGTCAGCGGGCGCATCGTGATCGAGGCGGAGCTGGACACCGCGATGGCGGCCAGGCGCCTGAAGCGGGACATCCTGGAGATCTTCGGGCACAGCTCCGAGCTGATCGTGATGGCACCCGGCGGACTGCGCCGCGGCTCGCGGTACGTGGTGCGCGTGGTCGCCGGCGGGGACCAGCTGGCCCGCCAGACCGGCCTGGTGGACGGCCGCGGCCGGCCGATCCGCGGCCTGCCCCCGCAGGTGGTCTCGGGGGCCACCTGCGACGCGGAGGCCGCCTGGCGCGGCGCCTTCCTGGCGCACGGCTCGCTCACCGAGCCCGGCCGCTCCTCCTCCCTGGAGGTGACCTGCCCGGGACCCGAGGCCGCGCTCGCCCTGGTCGGCGCCGCCCGCCGGCTGTCGATCGCCGCGAAGGCCCGTGAGGTGCGCGGTGTGGACCGGGTGGTCGTCCGCGACGGCGACGCGATCGGCGCCCTGCTCACCCGGCTCGGCGCGCACGAGTCGGTGCTGGCCTGGGAGGAGCGCCGGATGCGCCGCGAGGTGCGGGCCACGGCGAACCGTCTCGCCAACTTCGACGACGCCAACCTGCGCCGCTCCGCCCGGGCCGCCGTCGCCGCCGGCGCCCGCGTCCAGCGCGCCCTGGAGATCCTCGCGGACGACGTCCCCGAGCACCTCGCCGCCGCGGGCCGGCTGCGCATGGACCACAAGCAGGCCTCCCTTGAGGAGCTGGGCGCGCTCGCCGACCCGCCGCTGACCAAGGACGCGGTGGCGGGCCGGATCCGCAGGCTGCTCGCGATGGCCGACAAGCGCGCCTCCGACCTCGGCATCCCGGGCACGGAGTCCAGCATCACGGAGGAGATGGCCGACAACCTGGTCGGCTGACTCGCCGCAAGCGCAACACGCCGGTGCCGATGGCCATTTGGGTGATCGGCACCGGCGTTCGGGTGTTCTGCTTCACCAGTCTTTGAGGCCCCCTTGACTCGGCTGTGAACTGGCATGAGCCTGGCAACCGTTCGTCACCGTGACGAAAGATTGCTAGG
Organism: Streptomyces sp. NPDC092369; assembly: GCF_044755245.1. Lineage (NCBI taxonomy): Bacteria > Bacillati > Actinomycetota > Actinomycetes > Kitasatosporales > Streptomycetaceae > Streptomyces > Streptomyces sp. NPDC092369. The sequence continues at coordinate 214,607 of NZ_JBIVQP010000002.1, read as the reverse complement.
GGGGTTCATGAGACCCAGAGCGAGAGCGATCCTCGCTGCCGGAGCGCTTCTGATCGGCGGTGCGAGTCTCGCGCCCGTCGCCCAGGCCCAGAGCGGAAGCCCGGCCACGTCCGACCCGAACGAGGTCAAGGTCTTCCGCGCCGACGTCACCAAGCAGCAGGTACCCCTGCTGCTGGCCGCCGGCCAGGACAGCCACGAACTCGGCGAGGCGGTGCCCGACAAGGGCAAGGCGCCCGTCGAGGTCTACCTCACCGACCAGCAGGCACGGAAGCTGGAAGGGCAGGGCGTCGATCTCACCGAGCACACACTGTCGGCCAAGGCGGAAAAGCGCGTCGACGCGGCCGCCGAGGGCGTGTTCCGCCCGTACAGCGGCGCCGGCGGCCTCAAGGAGGAGATCGTCAAGGCCGGTCAGGACAACCCCGGCCTCACCAAGGTCGTCTCCATCGGCAAGACGGTCAACGGCCAGGACATCCTCGCGCTCAAACTGACCAAGGGCGCGAAGAAGTCCAAGGACGGTGCCAAGCCGTCCGTCCTCTACATGTCCAACCAGCACGCGCGCGAGTGGATCACGCCGGAGATGACCCGGCGCCTGATGCACTACTACCTGGACAACTACAAGACCGACAAGCGCGTCAAGAAGATCGTCGACTCCACCGAGCTGTGGTTCGTGCTCTCGGCCAACCCCGACGGTTACGACTACACCTTCAAGGACGCCGCCAACCGCCTGTGGCGCAAGAACCTGCGGGACGTCAACGGCGACGGCGTCATCTCCACCGGCGACGGCGTCGACCTCAACCGCAACTTCGCCTACAAGTGGGGCTACGACGACGAGGGTTCGTCCCCCAACCCCACCAGTGAGACCTACCGCGGCGCGAGCCCCGCGTCCGAGCCCGAGACCAAGGCGCTCGACGCCTTCGAGAAGCGGATCGGCTTCTCGTACGGCATCAACTACCACTCCGCGGCCGAACTCCTCCTCTACGGCGTCGGATGGCAGGTGGCCACCCCCACACCCGACGACGTGATCTACAAGGCGCTGGCCGGCACCCCGGAGAACTCCGCGATCCCCGGCTACCACCCGCAGGTCTCCTCGGAGCTGTACACCACCAACGGCGAGGCCGACGGACACGCGGGCAACGTCAACGGCATGTCGATGTTCACCCCCGAGATGTCCACCTGCCAGACCGCCTCGAACATCGACCCGAACGACCAGTGGAACGCGGCCGACTGCCAGTCCGGGTTCAACTTCCCGGACGACGAGAAGCTGATCCAGGACGAGTTCGCCAAGAACGTCCCGTTCGCACTGTCGGTCGCCGAGACCGCCAAGCACCCGGACACGCCGTCCTCCTCGGTCGGCCTGAGCGCCGCCGACTTCACCCCGGCGAAGTTCACCACCTCGTACTCGCGCGGCGCCGACCAGGAAGTCTCCGTCGTCGTCCGCAAGGCCGTGCGCGACAAGGAGCTCAAGTACCGCGTCAACGGCGGCCGTACGCTCGACATGGCGCTCAAGGCCTGGAAGGGCGGCGAGACCTACGGCGGTGAGGACAACCTGCACTTCGACGAGTACCGGGCCAAGGTCAAGGACGGCGTCCCGGGCGACAAGGTCGAGGTGTGGTTCACCGGCGAGACCAAGGCCGGCAAGAAGGTCTCCAGCGAGCACTTCACCTACACCGTCGCCCAGCGCGCCAAGGCCGACACCCTGGTCGTCGCCGAGGAGGGCACCGCGGCCACGCAGGCGCAGACCTACGTCGACGCGCTGAAGGCCAACGGCCGCAAGGCGCTGGTGTGGGACGTCGCCACCCAGGGCGCGCCCGACGCGCTCGGCGTGCTGGACCACTTCGCCACCGTCGTGCACTACACGGGCGCGAGCACCCCCGGCATCGCCACCCAGCTCCAGCTGCGCGCCTTCCTCAACGAGGGCGGCAAGCTGATCGAGGCGGGCGAACAGGCCGGCGGCAACGTCAACCTGGGCGACGGCACCCTGTCGAACGACTTCAGCCAGTACTACCTGGGCGCCTACTCGCGTACGTCCACCCCCGGGGCCACCGGCTTCACGGGCTCCGGCAAGCTCGGCGGGTTCAGCGGAGCCCTCGGCGCCGCCGCCGGCAACCCGCTCGACCGGGCGGGCACCTACGGCGTCACCTCCGAGGAGTTGTCCCCGGCCACCTACCCGCAGTTCGCCAGCGCGGGCGCGGGCCAGTTCGCCGGAACCGTCAACCCGTACGGCCCGTACGCCGGTTCGTACATGGCCGCGGCCGTGCACACCGACGACGCGTACAAGCGCCTCACCCGCACCATCGACCTGGGCGCGGTGACCGCGGCCGACCAACCGGCCCTGCGCACCCAGCTGTTGTGGGACACCGAGCCCGGCTACGACAACGCCATCGTCGAGGTGCACACGGTCGGGGCCGAGGACTGGACCACGCTCCCCGAGAAGGGCGGCGCCACCAGGACCACCGTCCCGGCCGAGTGCGGCGCCGGCTTCTACATCGGCGAGCACCCCTGGCTGAGGCACTACCTGACACTGGCCGCGGGCTCCTGCACCAACACCGGCACTTCCGGCACCTGGAACGCCCTCACCGGCGCCTCCACCGGCTGGCAGCAGGTCAACTTCGACCTGAGCGCCTACGCGGGCAAGAAGATCGAGGTCTCGATCAGCTACGTCACCGACCCCGGCAGCGGCGGTCACGGCGTGCTGGCCGACGACGCCTCGCTGGTCGTGGGCGGCGCCGCCACCCAGACCGAGGGCTTCGAGACGTCGCTGGGCGCCTGGAGCGCCTCCGGACCGCCCGCGGGCAGCCCGGGCGTCCTCAAGGACTGGGCGCGCACCGGCACCCTGTTCAAGACGTACGGCGGGGTCACCACCGACCGGACCGTGCTGCTGGGCTTCGGCCTGGAGCACGTCACCGCGGCGGCCGACCGCAACGCCCTCGTCAAGAAGGCCCTCGCCGCCCTGGAAGGGTGACTTTCCGGGTGAACTCCCTGGTCAACCATGACTAGCAGACCGTAGTCAAAACGAGTGATCCGGTCTGACGGCCCGGGCGGTCCGTACCCCTACTGGCGGGTACGGACCGCCTGCCCGTGTATGGGGCATCTCGATGTCACCACGGGGGCCGCAGGGAGGTAGGGTCGTGGGTGGTCGGGGACATCCCAAAACAGCTCGCCGGCACCGCATAGTCGGCGTACCAACGAGGAGATCGGTTCGTGACGATCCGCGTAGGCATCAACGGCTTCGGTCGTATCGGACGTAACTACTTCCGCGCGCTCCTGGAGCAGGGTGCGGACATCGAGATCGTGGCTGTCAACGACCTGGGTGACACCGCGACCACCGCGCACCTGCTGAAGTACGACACCATCCTGGGCCGCCTCAAGGCCGAGGTGTCGCACACCGCCGACACGATCACCGTCGACGGTCACACCATCAAGGTGCTGTCCGAGCGCAACCCCTCGGACATCCCGTGGGGCGAGCTGGGCGTCGACATCGTCATCGAGTCGACCGGCATCTTCACCAAGAAGGACGACGCCGCCAAGCACATCGCCGGCGGCGCCAAGAAGGTCCTCATCTCGGCTCCGGCCAAGGACGAGGACATCACCATCGTGATGGGCGTCAACCAGGACAAGTACGACGCGGCCAACCACCACGTCATCTCCAACGCGTCCTGCACCACCAACTGTGTGGCGCCGATGGCGAAGGTGCTCGACGAGAACTTCGGCATCGTCAAGGGCCTGATGACGACGGTGCACGCGTACACCAACGACCAGCGCATCCTGGACTTCCCGCACAAGGACCTGCGCCGCGCGCGCGCCGCCGCCGAGAACATCATCCCGACCACCACGGGTGCCGCCAAGGCCACCGCGCTGGTCCTGCCCCAGCTCAAGGGCAAGCTCGACGGCATCGCGATGCGCGTCCCGGTCCCGACCGGCTCCGCCACCGACCTGGTCGTGACCCTGCAGCGCGAGGTCACCAAGGACGAGGTCAACGCCGCGTTCAAGAAGGCCTCCGAGGACGGCGACCTGAAGGGCTACCTCGCCTACACCGAGGACGAGATCGTCTCCTCGGACATCGTCGGCGACCCGGCCTCCTGCACCTTCGACTCCTCCCTGACCATGGTCCAGGAGGGCAACACGGTGAAGATCCTCGGCTGGTACGACAACGAGTGGGGCTACTCCAACCGCCTCGTCGACCTCACGGTCTTCGTCGGCGAGCAGCTCTGATCGCCGAAGCAGGCACCTCGATGTGAGTGCAGGGCTCGGGCAGCGCACGGCCGCGCCGCCCGAGCCCTCACGCGCGTGTTCAGCCCTCGTCCGATCCAGAGCCCTCCTCAGGAGCCTTCTCCCATGAAGACCATCGACGAACTTCTCTCCGAAGGCGTGGACGGCAAGCGGGTCTTCGTCCGCGCCGACCTCAACGTCCCGCTGGCCGGCGGCCTCATCACCGACGACGGCCGCATCCGCGCCGTCCTGCCCACCATCAAGGCCCTCGTCGAGGCGGGCGCCAAGGTGATCGTCGCCTCCCACCTGGGCCGCCCCAAGGGCGCCCCGGACCCCGCGTTCTCCCTGCTGCAGCCCGCCGAGCGCCTGGCCGAACTGCTCGGCGCCCCCGTCGCGTTCGCCCAGGACACCACCGGCCCCGCCGCCCACGACGCGGTGCGCGGCCTGGAGCCCGGCCAGGTCGCGGTCATCGAGAACCTGCGCTTCAACGCCGGCGAGACGTCCAAGGACGACACCGAGCGCGGCGAGTTCGCGGACCAACTCGCCGCCCTCGCCGACGTGTACGTCGGTGACGGCTTCGGCGCGGTGCACCGCAAGCACGCCTCCGTCTTCGACCTCCCGGCCCGGCTGCCGCACTACGCCGGCTACCTCATCGCCACCGAGGTCGACGTCCTGAAGAAGCTCACCGAGGACGTCAAGCGGCCCTACGTCGTCGCCCTCGGCGGCTCCAAGGTCTCCGACAAGCTCGCCGTCATCGACGAGCTGCTCGGCAAGGCCGACCGGCTGCTCATCGGCGGCGGCATGGCCTTCACCTTCCTCAAGGCCAAGGGCTACGAGATCGGCGCCTCCCTGGTCCAGGACGACCAGCTGCCCGCCGTCACCGAGTACGTCGAGCGCGCCGAGAAGAACGGCGTCGAACTGCTCGTCCCCGTGGACGTCGTGGTCGCGGCCCAGTTCCCCGACCTGAAGACGAAGGCTCCGGCCGACCCGGCCACCGTCGCCGCGGACGCGATCCCGGCCGACCAAATGGGCCTGGACATCGGTCCCGAGACCGGTGCCCTGTACGCCTCGAAGTTCACCGACGCGGCCACCGTTTTCTGGAACGGCCCGATGGGCGTCTTCGAGCACCCCGATTTCGCCGAGGGCACCAAGGCGGTCGCCCAGGCCCTCGTCGACTCCCCGGCCTTCACGGTCGTCGGCGGTGGCGACTCCGCCGCGGCCGTCCGCATCCTGGGCTTCGACGAGAAGGCATTCGGACACATCTCGACCGGTGGCGGTGCCTCCCTCGAATACCTCGAGGGCAAGACGCTCCCCGGTCTCGCCGCACTGGAGGACTGACCGCAATGGCTCCATCTGTTTCTTCCGGACGCACGCCGATCATGGCGGGCAACTGGAAGATGAACCTCAACCACCTCGAAGCCATCGCGCACGTCCAGAAGCTCGCCTTCGCGCTGGCCGACAAGGACTACGAGGCCGTCGAGGTCGCCGTGCTGCCGCCCTTCACCGACCTGCGCTCCGTGCAGACCCTGGTGGACGGCGACAAGCTCAAGATCAAGTACGGCGCCCAGGACCTCTCGGCGCACGACTCCGGCGCCTACACCGGCGAGATCTCCGGCTCGATGCTGGCCAAGCTGAAGTGCACGTACGTGGCCGTCGGCCACTCCGAGCGCCGGCAGTACCACGCCGAGACCGACGAGATCGTCAACGCCAAGGTCAAGGCCGCCTACAAGCACGGTCTGACCCCGATCCTGTGCGTCGGCGAGGAGCTGGACGTCCGCGAGGCGGGCAACCACGTCGCGCACACGCTCGGCCAGGTCGAGGGCGGCCTCAAGGACGTCACGGCCGAGCAGGCCGAGTCGATCGTGATCGCCTACGAGCCGGTCTGGGCCATCGGCACCGGCAAGGTCTGCGGCTCCGAGGACGCCCAGGAGGTCTGCGAGGCCATCCGCGGCAAGCTCGCCGAGCTGTACACGCAGGAGCTGGCCGACCAGGTCCGCATCCAATACGGCGGCTCCGTCAAGGCGGGCAACGTGGCCGAGATCATGGCCCAGCCCGACGTCGACGGCGCCCTGGTCGGCGGTGCCTCCCTGGACGCCGACGAGTTCGTCAAGATCGTGCGCTTCCGGGACCAGTAGGTAGGCCCTGGCGGCGATCCGTCGTACCCTTGCGGGGGCACAGCCTGGCTGTGCCCCCGTCGTTCATCCGAATCCGAGAGAGTTGGTCCAGCCGTGGTTTTGGGGTTCTCGATCGCCCTGATCGTCTTCAGCCTGCTGATGATGCTGCTGGTGCTGATGCACAAGGGGAAGGGCGGCGGCCTCTCCGACATGTTCGGTGGCGGCATGCAGTCGTCCGTCGGCGGCTCCTCGGTCGCCGAGCGCAACCTGGACCGGATCACCCTGGTCATCGGTCTCGCCTGGTTCGCGTGCATCATCGTCCTCGGCATCCTGATGAAGACGAACAACTGAGCCGGGCGCTCATTCCGCACGCATTCCGCACGTAAGGCCCCATGTTCGGTACGCGCAGCTGAGCGCGGCCTATCATGGGGCTTGCGTCTAGGTGTGGGGGCTGTAACTCCAATCACTGGACGCGCGTTGGGCCTTACGTAGACTGAGGCGCTCGCAACGAAGCGAAACGCCGACTCGCTTCGCGGCACCATCACGCAGGGAGTTACGACCGTGGCAAGTGGCAACGCGATCCGAGGAAGCCGGGTCGGGGCGGGGCCGATGGGCGAGGCCGAGCGCGGCGAGTCCGCGCCGCGTCTGCGCATCTCCTTCTGGTGCTCCAACGGGCATGAGACGCAGCCCAGCTTCGCCAGCGACGCGCAGGTTCCCGACACCTGGGACTGCCCGCGCTGCGGCTTCCCCGCCGGACAGGACCGGGACAACCCGCCGGACCCGCCGCGCACCGAGCCCTACAAGACGCACCTCGCGTACGTACGGGAGCGGCGCAGTGACGCGGACGGCGAGGCGATCCTCGCCGAGGCGCTCGCCAAACTGCGGGGCGAGATCTAGGAGTTGGGAACCGGCCGGGCACCGAGGGGTGTCGGGTCGGACCTGTTTCGGCCCCCGAAGACCGGTCGGCTCCGGACCGGTTGTCAGTGCTGACCTCTACGGTTCGTGTACCGCTTGATGCGGACGTGAATCGTGAGGGGGAGCGGTGTCGACGGTCGAGACGGGGGACGTGCGCGCGCCCGCATGGCGCGGGGGATTCGGACGGCTGTGGACGGCCGCCGTGGTCTCCCGCTTCGGAGACGCGCTGCGGGGCTCGGCGCTGCCCCTGCTCGCCGCCTCGCTGACCGACCGGCCCCTGCTCATCGCCTCCGTGACCGCCTGCGGCTATCTGCCCTGGATCGTCTTCGGTCTGCTCGGCGGCGCGGTCGCGGACCGGGTCGACCAGCGCCGCGCGATGTGGACGGTGGACGCGGTACGGGGACTGCTCGTCGCCGCCTTCGCCGGAGCCGTCGCGCTCGGTCACGCGTCGATCGCGCTGCTCATCGCCCTCGCCTTCGTACTGACCACCCTCCAGACCCTCTTCGACAACGCCTCGACGGCGCTGCTGCCCACCCTGGTGGACCGCGCGGAGCTGGGCAGTGCCAACGCCAGACTGATGACCGGACAGCGGATCGCGGGCGGTCTGCTGGGGGCGCCCGTGGTGCCGCTGCTGCTCGTCGCGGGGGCCGCCGTGCCCTTCGTGGCCGACGCCGGGACCTTCCTGGCGGCCGCCGCGCTGGTCGCCTCGCTGCGGATCGCGGCGCCCGACCGAGCGCCGAGACCGGCGGGCAGCACCCTGCGCCGGGAGATCGCGGACGGACTGCGCACCCTGTGGCGCGACCGCCCCCTGCGCGGACTGTGCGTGGCGACGGCCCTGTGCAACATCGGCATGGGCGCCCTGATCGCCACCCTGGTGATCCTGGTGACCGGCTGGCTCGACGCAGGAACCGCCGGCTACGCGGCCGCGACCACCGCGTACACGGTCGGCGGCCTGGCCGGGGGAGTGGCGAACCGGTGGATCACCGCCCGGCTCGGGCCGACCCGGGCCGTGCTCCTCGCCGGCGTCGTGCAGATCGGCGCGCTCGTCGTCATGGGCAGTGTGCGGAGCCTGACGGCCCTCGCGGGGGCACTGGCCGTGTTCGGGTTCATGGGCATGGTGTGGAACGTCAACACGACGACGTCGATGCAACAGCGCACTCCCACCGAGCTGTTGGGCCGCGTCAGCTCCGCCTTCCGCACCCTGGCCGTCGCCGGCGCCCCACTGGGCGCCCTGCTCGGCGGCGCCGTCGCCACCGTCTGGGGACCGAACACGCCCGCGCTGCTCACCGCCGCCTTCTTCGTCCTGTCGGTCCTCGCGCTGATACCCACCGGCAGGGCGGACGTACTGGTGGGTGCGTCGCACGAGGACGCCACGACAGCTCATGTCACGCGCTGATCCCCTAGGTTGGGACCGGCAGCGGGGCGAGGTACGAAAGAAGGCTGAAGTCCGATATGAACGCACACGGCCGTACGAGGCTCAACCGGACGCCCGAGTGGACCGCGCTGGTCAAGCACCGCGAGGAATGGGGGGAGTTGGGGCTGCGGGAGCTGTTCGCCGCCGACCCGGGCCGCGGCGCCGGATACACACTCCAGGTCGGTGACCTGTACGTCGACCACTCCAAGCACCTCGTCACCGACGAGACCCTGCGGCTGCTGCGCGAACTGGCCGCCGCCACCGACGTGTTCGGGCTGCGCGACGCCATGTTCCGCGGCGAGAAGATCAACGTCACCGAGGACCGGGCGGTCCTGCACACCGCGCTGCGCGCCCCGCGCGACGCGGTGATCGAGGTGGACGGGGAGAACGTCGTGCCGGCCGTGCACGCCGTCCTCGACAGGATGAGCGACTTCGCGCACCGGGTCCGCTGCGGCGAATGGACCGGCCACACCGGCAAGCGCATCAGGAACGTCGTCAACATCGGCATCGGCGGCTCCGACCTCGGCCCCGCGATGGCGTACGAGGTGCTGCGCGCCTTCACCGACCGCGATCTCACGGTCCGCTTCGTGTCGAACGTGGACGGCGCCGACCTGCACGAGGCGATCCGCGACCTCGACCCGGCCCAGACGCTGTTCATCGTCGCCTCCAAGACCTTCACCACGATCGAGACGATCACCAACGCCACCTCGGCGCGCGACTGGCTGCTCACCGAGCTGAAGGCCGGTCAGGAAGCCGTCGCCCAGCACTTCGTGGCGCTGTCGACGAACGCCGGGAAGGTCGCGGAGTTCGGCATCGACACGGCGAACATGTTCGAGTTCTGGGACTGGGTCGGCGGACGGTACTCCTACGACTCGGCCATCGGGCTCTCGTTGATGCTCGCCATCGGCCCGGACCGCTTCCGGGAGATGCTCGACGGCTTCCGGATCGTCGACGAGCACTTCAGGACCGCGCCCGCCGAGTCCAACGTGCCTTTGCTCCTTGGCCTGTTGGGTATCTGGTACGGCAATTTCCACGACGCCCAGTCGCACGCGGTGCTGCCGTACAGCCACTACCTCTCCAAGTTCACCGCGTATCTGCAGCAGTTGGACATGGAGTCCAACGGCAAGTACGTGGGCCGGGACGGGCAGGAGGTCGACTGGCAGACCGGGCCCGTGGTGTGGGGCACGCCGGGGACGAACGGGCAGCACGCTTACTACCAACTCATCCACCAGGGAACGAAGTTGATCCCGGCGGACTTCATCGGATTCGCCGAGCCGGTGGCCGGGCTGAACGAGGGGCTCAAGGCGCAGCACGACCTGTTGATGGCCAACTTCTTCGCCCAGACGCAGGCATTGGCCTTCGGCAAGACGCCGGACGAGGTGCGCGCGGAGGGGGTGCCCGAGGAGCTGGTGCCACACAAGACGTTCAAGGGCGACCACCCGACGACGACGATTCTCGCCCGCGAGCTGACCCCGTCGGTGCTCGGTCAGCTGATCGCCCTCTACGAGCACAAGGTGTTCGTGCAGGGCGCGGTGTGGAACATCGACTCCTTCGACCAGTGGGGCGTCGAACTGGGCAAGGTCCTCGCCAAGCGGGTGGAGCCGGCGCTGACGGAGGGCGCGGCGGTCGAGGGACTGGACGAGTCGACCAAGGCCCTGGTGGCCAAGTACCGGGAGCTGCGCGGCCGTCGGTGACGGTGAGCTGAGGCCCCGGCCCTCACACCGCCGCCCTCACTCCACCGTCCTCAGTCCTCCGCGCTCAGGCCACCGCGCTCAGCGTGTCCGCCAGCCTTCGCCGTGCCGCGCGGGCCGCCGGCAGTGCGGCGAGGCCGGCCGCGCCCAGGACCGCCGCCGCGTCGAACAGCACCAGCACGACCGGCGACGGTCCCTGGGCGATCCCCGCGCCGATGCCGCTCGACCGGCCCTGGGCGTTGATCAGCCAGTGCGCGAGCGGTGTGCCGAGGGCGGTCCCGACGAGGGCGGCGACCAGAGCGGTGCAGCCGGTGGCCGTCATGGTGACGGCGGTGATCTGGCGCGGGGACAGACCGATGGCCTTGAGCGCCAGCAGGTCCCGTTCGCCCTCGCGTACGGTCCCGCCGATCGCGGTGAGCAGTTCGATGAGGCCGATCAGGGCGAGCACGAGGATCAGGCCGAGCACCACTCCGCGCAGCGGCGAGAGCCCGTCGGCCGGGTTGGTCACGGCGTGCACGTCGAGGTGGCCGTGCCCGGCGTCGGTCAGCCGGTCGGCGACCTCCCTCGGGTCGGCGCCGGGGCGCAGCCGGAGTTGGTAGAGGGTGGGCGTCAGGCGGGGGTCGATCTCGCGGAGGGTGTCGAGCGAGGTGGTGACGACCCGGCCGGCGTTCTCCGGTTCGATGCTGCGGCCCACGATGTGCAGGATCTGCGGCCGGCTGCCGACGGTGATCCGCACCCAGTCGCCGATCCGCGCGTTCAGCAGCGACAGCAGGCCCTGACCGGCCACGGCCTCGTGGCTGAACTGTGCGCGGCGCCCCTCGGCCAGGGCGTAGGGGTAGGGGTCCGCGCGGGTGCCGAGGCCGCGCAGGGCGATCGTGACGGACTGGTTGGGCACGAGGGCGGCCATCTTGACGCCCGGGTAGGCGTCGGCGACCTCTTCGTCCCCGGCCAGCAGGGCCCGGGTGTCCCGGTCGCTCAGGCCCGCGTCCGCGCGGACGGTGAGTGCGGCCGGGAGACCTATCTGCTCGGGCCTGCTGTGGAAACGGTCGATGGTGGTCCACGCGCTCATCGCCACGACGATCAGCAGCAGGGGCAGCGCCAGCCGGGCCACGGTGGCGAGCGACCGCAGCCGACGGGCGAACGCGGTGTGCCATCCCAGCACGAACGCGGGCGGCACCCGCAGGGCGATCGCCCGCCGCGCCACGGCGGAGAGCCGGCCGCTGGATCGGTCGGTGCGGCGGGGCAGGCGTGCCTGCGGTTGGGGGTGCGCGTGCCGCGTGCGCTCCGATGCGGACGCCCGTCCCGTCCTGGTCGACAGCGTCCTCATCCCTCGTACCGACGGGATCGGTACCGGTACCGGCGGCACCCGGCCCGCTCGCCAGGCTGCCAGGCCCGTGGTCGCGGCGATGAACAGGACCGCGCCGGCCGGGACGGCGAAGAGGGCCGGAGTATGGCCGGGCAGGCCCTGCCAGACGCCGATCGCGTCGCCGAGACGGCCCGGGATCCGGTTGCCCAGCGACTGGGTCAGTGTCGCCGCGGCCACGGCCCCGAGAAGGGCGTAGGCGATGTGCTGGAGGAGGAAGACGCGGACGACCTGGCCCGGCGTGAAACCGATCGCCTTCAGGACCGAGATGTCCCGCAGGTGGCCGCGGATGCGGGTGGCGATCGCGCCGTGCACCGCGAGGCCCGCGGCGACCAGGGCGCCCAGTCCGAACAGGGCCAGCACCTGGCCGAGCAGCCGGTTGTCGCCCTGCGCCTCGGCGCGCGCCTGCTGCCAGGTGTCGACCTCACCGATCGCGTCGGCGCCGCCCAGGGCCTTGACGGCGCGCGGGACGACGTAGTCCGTGTCACCGGGATCGGTCAGGCGCAGTCCTATGACCTGGCCGTTGGGGTCGCGCACGGCGGGCGGCAAGGTCCACACGAGGCCCGGCTGGTCGCCCGGGCTGTAGCGCGACTCGGCGCTGTCGGCCACGCCCAGCACGGTCACCTTCCGCGCGGTGCCCGGCAGGGTGAGGGTGTCCCCGGGCTCGGCGAGCAGGGCGCGGGCGAGGTGGCTCTCCAGGACCACGCCGTCGGGTGTCGCCGGGTCCAGCCAGTCACCGGAGACGATCAGGGGGCGGCCGACGCTCGGCAACCGCTCGGGCGTCGCGCGCAGTTCGACCAAGGCGCGGGCGCCGCGGGAGGCGAGTGTGGCGGACTCGGTGGCGTAGGGGCCGGCGACGGAGCCGACTCCGTCGAGTCGGGCGAGGCGGTCCGCGCGGGCGGATGCGGACGTGTGGATCCACACATGCGCGCCGTGCGTCTGTGTGAAGACCCGCTGCCAGGGGTTGGTGGCGTACCCGAACAGGGCCGTGGCCAGCAGCAGCGACACCACGATCCCGGCGGTGGAGAGCACCAGGAACAGCGCCTCACCGCGGTGCGTGCGCAGATCGGAGTGCGCCCAGCGCAGCGTGGCCCGCATGCGGCTCAGCCCTTCCGGGGGTCGTCGTACGGCCGCATGTCAGTCCCTGAGTTCCAGCACGCCGGAGATGCCGGCGCCGGGTGCGGGCACGCCGTCCAGCGTCGCGTCGTCGGCTATCCGGCCGTCGAAGAAGCTGATCACCCGGTCCGCGGCGCTGGCCAGCCGGGCGTCATGGGTGACCAGCACGATGGTCTGGCCGCGCTGGTGGAAGCGGGACAGCAGCCGCATCACCTCGCGGGTGCCCTTGCTGTCCAGGCTGCCCGCGGGTTCGTCGGCCAGCAGCAGGGGCGGGTGGTTGACCAGGGCCCGGGCCAGCGCGACCCGCTGCTGCTCGCCGCCGGACAGCTCGCCCGGCATGCTCCGCTCCTTGCCCACCAGGCCCAGCTCGGCCAGCAGCTCCTCCCGCCCGGCGCGCGCCTGCTTCGGCGCGGTCCCGGCGAGCAGCGCGGGCAGCTCCACGTTGTCGGCGACCGACAGATTCGACACCAGGTTGAAGAACTGGAAGACGATCCCGATCCGCTTGCGGCGCTCCATGGCCCAGCGCGCCTCGCTCCACGCGTTCGCGCACGCGCCGTCCAGCCAGATGCTGCCGCCGTCCGGCCGCTGGAGTCCGCCCAGCAGATGCAGCAGCGTCGACTTGCCGGCGCCGGAGGGACCGGTGACGGCCACGAACTCGCCCCGCCGGACGCGCAGATCGACCCCGCGCACGGCATGCGCCGGGGCGCCCTCGCCGTAGTGCGTCTTGACCAGGCCCTCGGCGCGCAGCACGGGAGCGGGACCGTCGCTCACTCCAGCTCCTCCAGCTCTTCCTGGCACCGCTCCAGCCAATCGAGGTCGGCCTGAAGGTGCAGCATCGCGCCCTCGATGAGCAGGTGGGCGATGCGGTTGTCGCGGTTCTCGGCTGCGGCCAGCTTCGACAGGCCGCGCATGGCGGTCAGGTACTGGCGTCGCTGTTTGTTGATCAGAGCGATCTGGTCGGCGAGACCCGACTGCGGAGCGAGCGCCAGCTTCATGAAGAACTCGTCCCGCACCCGCGGCTCGTCCTCGGGCTCCTCGAACCAGACGCGCAGCTCTTCCCGCCCGGATTCGGTGAGGTGGTAGACCTTCTTGTTGGGCCGGCTGGACTGCTCGACGTCCTCGCCCTCGATCAGTCCCTGCTTCTCGAGGCGGCCGAGGGTCACGTAGATCTGGCCGACGTTCGGCTGAGGGTACGCGGACCCCAGCAGTTGCTCAAGGTCCTGCTTCAGCTCGTAGCCGTGGGCCGGGCCGCGCGCGAGGAGAGCCAGGAGGGGCAGGCGCACGTGGGCAGTCCTCCTGTCTGTGTGATGTGCTCCAAGCCCTAGTATCGCCCATACCTAACAGGTATACATGGCTTCGGACCCAGGGCGAAGATGCCCGGCGCCGCTGTACAGGGAGGAACCTATGCGGTGGATGCGTGCCGCCGGTAGGGGCCTCCTCGTCCTCGTGGTGGTCCTGAGCGGGTACGTCGCTTCGGGCGCGCACGCCGAGGAGGGCCTCGGCGACGACCGCGGCCCGCTGACCCTGGCCACGGCCGGGGACCTCACCGGCTATCTCGGCCCGGTCCTGGACGGCTGGAACCGCACGCATCCCGGCGAGCGGGTCGAGCTCGTCGAACTCCCGGACTCCGCGGACGAGACCCACGCGCAGATGGCCAGCGACCTGCGCGACGGCGACCGCGGCCGGTTCGACGTCCTCAACATCGACGTCAGCTGGACCGCGGAGTTCGCCGAGGCGGGCTGGATCCGTCCGCTGCCGCCCGAGCGGTTCCCGCTGGACACCTTCCTCAAGGGGGTCCGCGACACGGCGACCTACGACGGGCGGCTGTACGCCGTCCCGTACGTCACCAACGCCGGCCTGCTCCTCTACCGCAAGGACGTCCTCGCCAAGGAGGGCGTCCCGCCGCCGCGCACCTGGGCCGAGCTGGAGCACGACGCGAGGACCATCGCGCCGAAGTACGGACTCGACGGTTACGCGGGCCAGTTCCTGCCCTACGAGGGGCTCACCGTGAACGCGGCCGAGGCCGTCTACTCGGCGGGCGGGAGCATCCTCGGCGAAGAGGGCGCCAAGGTCACCATCGACTCCGCGGCGGCCCGCGAGGGCATCGGGTTCCTCGCCCGCGGGGTGCGGGAGGGATGGATCCCGAAGGCGGCGCTGACGTACAAGGAGGAGGAGTCCAAGCAGGCCTTCCAGGACGGCCGGCTGCTCTTCCTGCGGAACTGGCCCTACGCGTACGTCGGCGCGTCGGCCAAGGGCTCGCCGGTCGCCGGGAAGATCGGCGCCGTACCGCTGCCCGGGTCCGACGGGCCGGGGGCCAGCGTCCTCGGCGGCTCCAACCTGGCCGTCAACACCCATGCGCGGCACCCCGGTTCGGCCGCGCGCCTGATCGCCTACCTCACCGGCGAGCGCGTCCAGCGCCAGGTCCTCACCCGCGGCGCGCTGCCGCCGGTACGTGCCGCGCTGTACGCGGACCCCGCGCTGATCCGGCGGTTCCCGTATCTGCCGACCCTGCGCGAGGCCCTGCAGACGGCCAAGTCCCGCCCCAAGAGCCCCCGTTACGACCAGGTGAGTCTGGCGGTGCAGGCCGTCGTGCAGGACGCGATGGCCGGACACGTGACGCCGAGGGCGGCGGTGGAGCGACTGGCGGAGGAGCTGGCCGCCATTCCGGGGCGCTAGGCAGCCCTGTCGTCGGTCGACGCTCGTCATAGTTACTTGTTAGGTAACGTGGCGATCTCCTTTCGCTTCTCTGTGGCCAACTAAATCACCATTTTCCTTACCAACTCCCCAGTAACCTCTGCCTACTCGTTGACACCCTCGCGACACGCCTACTTAACATGCATGCATGCTGAGTAAGTACCGCTGGTGGCGGGACGCGGTGATCTATCAGGTGTACGTCCGTAGCTTCCTGGACAGCACCGGCGACGGCGTCGGCGATCTGGCCGGGGTCAGGGCCGGGCTGCCGTACCTCAAGAAGCTCGGTGTCGACGGCATTTGGCTGAGCCCCTTCTATCCCTCGCCGCAGCACGACCACGGCTACGACGTGGCCGACTACTGCGACGTGGACCCGCTCTTCGGCGACCTCGCCGAGTTCGACCTGCTGATGGGCGCCGCACGGCGGCTCGGCGTCAAGGTGCTCCTCGACATCGTCCCCAACCACTGCTCCCACGAGCACCCCTGGTTCCAGGAGGCGCTCGCCGCGGGACCCGGCAGCGCGGCCCGGGCCCGCTTCCACTTCGCCGACGGCCGGGGCGCGGACGGCGCCGAGCCGCCCAACAACTGGCACGCCATGTTCGGCGGTCCGGCCTGGAGCCGGGTCACCGAGGCGGACGGCCGGCCCGGCCAGTGGTACCTGCACATGTTCACGCCCGAGCAGCCGGACTGGAACTGGCGCAGCCCCGAGGTCGCCGCCGAGTTCGACCGCACGCTCCGCTTCTGGCTGGACCGGGGCGTCGACGGCTTCCGCATCGACGTCGCCGCAGGACTCTTCAAGCACCCGGACCTGCCCGACTCCCCGGACCCGGAGGCCGACGCCCGCACCCGCGACTCGGTCAACCCGCTGGCCTGGAACCAGCCCGAGGTGCACGACGTCTGGCGGCACTGGCGCGCGGTGTGCGAGGAGTACACGGCACGGGACGGCGACGAACGGCTTCTCGTCGGCGAGGTCTCCGTCCCGACGGCCCGCGAACACGCGCGGTACGTCCGCTCCGACGAACTCCATCAGGCCTTCTTCTTCGACCTGTTGAGCGCGCCCTGGAACGCCGACGCCTTCCGCAAGGTCATCACCGAGGCCATGCAGGACATCGCCGGCACCGGCTCCACGGTCACCTGGGTCCTCAACAACCACGACCAGGTCCGCACGGTCACCCGCTACGGCGAACCGGCCACCGAGGGCAGCGGTCTGGGGGCGGCCCGCGCGAGGGCCGCCGCGCTGCTCATGATGGCGCTGCCCGGGGCCGCGTACATCTACCAGGGCGAGGAGTTGGGGTTGCCGGAGGTCGTCGATCTGCCCGACGACGTGCTCACCGACCCGATCTTCCGGCGCACCGGCAGCCGGGCCCGGATTCGCGACGGCTGCCGGGTGCCGCTGCCGTGGTCGGGACAGGCCTCGCCGTTCGGCTTCACGTCCGGCGCGGAGGGCGCGCGGCCCTGGCTGCCGCAGCCCGAGTACTTCGCCGAGTACGCCACCGACCGCGCCCTCGCCGACACCCGCTCCTTCTGGCACCTGTACCGCGACGGCCTCCAACTGCGGTCGGGGCTGCCCCAGTTGGGCGAGGGCTCGCTCAGCTGGCTGGAGACCCCGCCCGGCGTCCTCGGCTTCGTCCGCGGGGACGGCCTGGTCTGCGCCGTCAATTTCGGCACGGCTCCCGTGCCCGCGCCGGTCTCCGGCACCCCCCTGCTGTCCAGCGGTCCCTGTCCGGCCGGGGTTCTTCCCGGCGCGACGGCCGCCTGGTGGATCAACGATCTCTGATCCCTGACTCTCCGTCACCTGTCCATCCCCCGAAGGGACATCAACGATGATGCGACGACGTACCACCCTCCTCACCGGCTGCACCGCCCTGGTCCTCGCGCTCGGCGCGACCGCCTGCGGCAGCGGTGACCCGGTCTCGGCCGGTGGCGGCGACAAGGCGCTGGCCGGCCAGACGGTCACCGTGGCCGGCGTCTGGTCCGGCAGCGAGCAGAAGAACTTCCAGAAGGTGCTGGACGCCTTCAGCGCCAAGACCGGCGCCAAGACGACGTTCACGTCCACCGGGGACAACGTCTCCACCGTCGTCGGCAGCAAGATAGAGGGCGGCAACGCACCCGACGTCGTGATGGTCCCGCAGGTCGGCGTGCTCCAGCAGTTCGCCGAGCAGGGCTGGCTGAAGCCGCTCTCCACGACCACCCGGCAGTCAGTGGACGCCAACTACGCGCCCGTGTGGAAGAACTACGGCAGCGTCGACGGCACCCTCTACGGCCTCTACTTCAAGGCCGCCCACAAGTCGACGGTCTGGTACAGCCCCGACGCCCTCGAACAGGCCGGCGTCACCCCGCCGACCACGTACGCCGACCTGCTGAAGGCCGGTCACACCGTCTCCGACTCCGGTCTCGCCGCCTTCTCGATCGGCGGCCAGGACGGCTGGACCCTCACCGACTGGTTCGAGAACATCTACCTCTCCCAGGCCGGACCCGACAAGTACGACGCCCTCGCCACCCACAAGCTGAAGTGGACCGACGCGTCCGTGGTCAAGGCGCTCTCCACCCTGGGCACACTCTTCAAGGACAAGCAGCTGATCGCCGGCGGCCAGAAGGAGGCCCTCGACACCGACTTCCCCGGCTCGGTGGAGAAGGTGTTCGGCCCCGAGCCGCAGGCCGCGATGGTCTACGAGGGGGACTTCGTCGCCGGGGTCGCCAAGGACCAGTTCGGCAAGACCATCGGCACCGACGCGAACTTCTTCCCCTTCCCCGCGGTCGACGGCGGCTCGGCCCCCGTGGTGAGCGGCGGCGACGCGGCCGTCGTCCTCAAGGACGGCAAGAACGCCAAGGCCGGCATGAAGCTCCTGGAGTACCTCGCGACCCCGGAGGCGGCGGCCGTGTGGGCGAAGGCGGGCGGCTTCCTGTCCCCGAACAAGAAGCTCGACCTCGCCTCCTACGGCGACGACGTCACCCGCGCGACCGCCAAGTCCCTTGTCTCGGCCGGGGATTCGGTCCGCTTCGACATGTCGGACCAGGCGCCCGCGGCCTTCGGCGGCACCAAGGGCGCCGGCGAGTGGAAGCTGCTCCAGGACTTCCTGCGCGACCCCTCGGACCCGAAGGGGACCGCGGCGCAGCTGGAGAACGCGGCGGCCAAGGCCTACAAGGGCTGACGGCCGTGACCGCGACCCTGGTGAAAGAGACGAGTCCGCCCCCCGCGACCCCGCACGCCGAGCGCGCCCGCCGCGCCCGGCGCCGGGCCTGGATCATCGGCCTGCTCTTCGTCTTCCCCGCGCTCCTCCTGCTGGGCGCGCTCGTCGTCTACCCCGTGCTGTTCTCCATCGGCCGCAGCTTCTTCGACGCGTCCGGCAGCACTTTCGTGGGCGGCGACAACTACACCGAGATGTTCCGCGACCCGGCCACCCTCACCGCCGTACGCAACACGGCGATCTGGGTGGTGGTGGCGCCGACCCTGCTGACCGGGCTCGGGCTGATCCTCGCCGTGCTGGTGGAGAAGGTGCGCTGGGCGACCGCCTTCAAGCTGCTGCTGTTCATGCCCATGGCCGTGTCCTTCCTCGCCGCCGGCATCATCTTCCGGCTCGCCTACGACGACGACCCCGACAAGGGCGTCCTGAACGCGGCCGTGGTCGGCGTGAACGACGCCTTCAAGGGCACGTCCGAGTACCCCACCGCCCGCGCCCGCACCGGCCAGGGCCTCTCTGCCGAGCCCGACGGCTCGTACCGCACGACCGCGAGCGTGTCACCGGGCGACTCGGTGAGCCTCGGCCTGGTGGGCGTCGCGCCGAAGGACCTGCCGAGCGGCGCGGAGCCCGCGTACGGGGCGGCGGGCCGCACGGCGTCCGCCGGTGAACTGAGGGGCGTGGTCTACCTCGACTTCACACTCGGCGGCGGCGGCAAGCAGGGTGTCGTCGACCCGAAGGAGAGCGGGCTGCCGCGGATGAAGGTCGAGGCGGTGCGCGACGGGAAGACGGTCGCGAGCACGAGCACCGCCTCCGACGGCTCCTTCCGCTTCACCGGCCTGGACGCCGGTTCCTACGCGGTCCGGTTGCCGGGCTCGAACTTCGCGCAGCCCTATGAAGGCGTCTCCTGGCTCGGCCCGACCCTCGTCACGCCCGCCATCATCGGGGCCTACCTGTGGATCTGGACCGGGTTCGCGATGGTGCTGATCGGCGCGGGGCTCGCCGCCCTGCCCCGGGACGCGCTGGAGGCCGCGCGGATGGACGGCGCCAACGAGTGGCAGATCTTCCGGCTCATCACGGTGCCGCTGCTCGGGCCGGTGCTCACGGTGGTGTTCGTGACCCTCGTGATCAACGTGATGAAGGTCTTCGACCTCGTGTACCTCATCGCGCCCGGGCCGGTGGCGCAGGACGCGGCCGTCCTCGCCACCCAGATGTGGCTGGTGTCCTTCGGCGGCGGCAACAACCAGGGGCTCGGCAGCGCGCTGGGCGTGCTGCTCCTGGTGCTGGTGATCCCGGCGATGGCCTTCAACGTCCGGCGTTTCCGAAGGAGTCAGGGATGAACGCGATCAGGCGCGGCCTGGGCAACGGGGTGGTGCAGGTCTTCCTCGTGGTGATCGGGCTCGTGTGGCTCACGCCCCTCGCCGGGCTGCTGCTCTCCTCGATGCGCTCCACCAAGGACTCGTCCAGCAGCGGGTGGTGGACCGCGTTCACCAGCCCCGGCCAGCTGTCCCTCGACAACTACTCGGCCCTGCTGGAGAACGCGGGCATCACCCGCGCCTTCTGGAACACCGTGCTGATCTCGGTTCCGGCGACCACCCTGGTGGTCGTGCTCGCCGCGCTGGCCGCGTACGCCTTCGCCTGGCTGGACTTCCCCGGCCGCGAGCCCGTGTTCCTGATCGTGGTCGCGCTGTTGGTGGTGCCCGTGCAGATCGGCCTGCTGCCGGTCGCCAAACTCTTCCGCGAGCTCGGGCTGTTCGGCACGATCCCCGGAGTGGTGCTGTTCCACGTGGCGTACGGACTGCCGTTCGCGGTGTTCCTGCTGCGCAACTACTTCGCCGAGATGCCCAAGGAGATGCTGGAGGCCGCCCGGATGGACGGCGGCAGCGAGTGGCGGATCTTCACCCGGCTCGTGCTGCCGGTGGGCCGGCCCGCGATCGCCAGCCTCGCCATCTTCCAGTTCCTGTGGGTGTGGAACGACATGCTGGTGGCGCTGCTGTTCGCGGATGCCTCCTCGCAGCCGCTGACCGTGGAACTCCAGTCGCAGATACGGCAGTTCGGCAGCAACATCGACGTGCTCGCGCCGGGCGCGTTCGTGTCGCTGATCGTGCCCGTGGTGGTGTTCTTCGCCTTCCAGCGGCACTTCGTGCAGGGCGTGATGGCCGGCTCGGTGAAGTGACGTGCCAGGACGCTGAGTTGAGAGAGTGAAACAGGGCGGGGGGGGGGGGGGGGGGACCCCCCCCCCCCCCCCCCCCGGGGGCCCCCCCCCCCGCCCCGGGGGGGCCGGGGCCCCCCCCCCCCCCCCCCGCCCCCCGGCCCC